>MKVR01000014.1:29749-122349 GCA_001899235.1 Nitrosospira sp. 56-18 | reverse complement strand
TAGCCTTGCGCGCGAGCCAAGCCCACGCCGCGCCGGCCTCGAGGCGGATAATATACAGCCTGCACCGCCGCTTCAGCGTCGGAAGCCTTGTTGACCATGGGAACCATTACGCCTGTGGCGCCGGCATCCATGACACGTTTGATCTGATCGGGATGATTCGAGGTGAGCCGTACGATAGCCGGGCATCGCAGACTGTCGAGCACCTGGATCAGCATCTGAACCTCGCTCAGTTCCAGAACGCTGTGCTCGGTATCCAGCACCAGCCAGTCGAAACCCGCGGAAGCCATGATTTCTGCGATTGCCGGGTGTCCCAGCGTGATCCATGATCCGATGGTCAGTTCATTTGCCGCCAGTCTTGATTTCAATTCCATGGATATCCGAGATGCCAGCAGGAAAGCGTCATTGCCCGGTCGGAGGGCATCGTTCAGTAAGAAGCCAGCAAGGGATCGGCCATCATCAGCCTGGCTACCTTTTCCAGGTCGGCCTGGGTATCCACCGCTTGAGTACTGAACTGCGTCTCCACCATTTTTATCCGGTATCCATGTTCCAGCAGCCGTAGCATGTCTACCGACTCCAGTTGTTCCAGCGGAGTGGATGGCAATCGCGCAAAATCAGCCAGCGTTTCCCGTCTGAATGGAATGATGCAAACCTGCTTATGGGCTGCGGGGTGGAAAAACTCCTGAGCATTCGATGGGGGGGCGGTCGGGATCGGTTGCCTCGACATGTAGATCGCATCCCCCTTCCGGTTCATCACGACCTTGATCGTGTTTGGATCAAGGAACTCAGCCTTGCACTCGATGGTTTTTACCAGGTTGACGCACCCCAGTTGCGGATCGGACTGAAAAGGGGCTACTGCGGCATCGATCATTTCCGGATGTGTCATCGGCTCATCACCCTGCACCATCACGATGAGGTCGGCGTCGGTTCCGGCTACCGCTTCCGCTACCCGATCACTTGCTCTTTCATGGGTGTCGGCCGTCATGATTACCGGCGCACCAAACCCCTGCGCCGCGTTCTGGATTTCCTCATCGCATGTCGCAATATACGTCGCATGGAGAACTTTGCTCATGGCAACCCGTTTGTAGACATGCTCCAGCATGGTTCGGCCCAGCAGCATGGCGAGCGGTTTTCCGGGAAAGCGTGTCGAGCCCATGCGTGCCGGTATCACAGCAATTGTTTTCATTTGGGAATCATATCCAGCGTATCGTCGTTACCGAATTCATGCGGCAGCAATCATTGGCTGCGCTCTGCATTACGCGGCGCCCGTTGCAGGCCGCAGGCCGACATATTACCACTATACCGCTGTGCTGGGAGCAGGCGAGGCGTGCCTTATGACCATTCCGATGAATCATCCCCGGTTTTTCAGCAACGCGCTCAACGAGGATTTGTTCAGCGCTTCCCTAGTAAGCCGGGGTGCTACGATGTACAATCACACGCTTTTTCTGTCATAAATGGCAGCCTGATATTGACAGAATGATGGATATGCTGACTTCAGGCAATGATCAAAGGCCAAGAGCCCAGGTATGAAAGCGCTTTTCTTCCTTCGTCATTACAACGACATAGATCATATCACCCCTGTCATATACAAATGGGTCGGTGCAGGACATACCTGTGACGTCGTGCTGATCGGCAATTCGCGGTTTCGTGGGGACTATCGCATCCAGTTTTTGAAGAAACTGAAGGGGGTACGCCTGGATTACATCGGAGACGTGCTGCCGCCATTCGAGTTCTTCATGTGGTTTTTTCAAACGCTGATATTGATCCGGAGTTTGCGCCGTCCTTTCATCGGTCCCGTCATGGTGTACCTGGCGGGAATTTTTGATGCCAAGCGGCGCGAGCCGGTCTGGCAGAGTACGGCCCGGCGCTTGCTGACAAGAAGTTTTGGCCGCCATGACGAGGGCGTGGTCGTGTTCGACTGGATAGAAAGGAATTCGTCCATTTGCGTCGAATGGGTTTCGATCGTGCTGGCCAATGCACGGGAGATGGGTCTTGGCACGATATCGCTGCCTCATGGAGATAGTCCGCACGCGAGCCAGTTGATCCGGCGCAGGGAACTGCGGCTGGAACCCGACACGACGTTTGCGAACGCGGGCATTTTTGAGAAAGTGGTGGTGCCGAACGAGTTATGCTCCGTGCGGTTTCGTCCTTTCATGGACAATACCAAGCTGATGGTTCTGGGTTCGCCGCGATACTGTGACGAGTGGCTGGAAAAGCTGGCCACGTTCATGCCTCCGTCTCCCCTGGTTCGTTCCGACAGCCAGCTCAAGGTCGTGATGTTTTTGCGGAAGAGCAATTTTTCCACGTTCTGGGAAGAAGTGGGGGAAGTCGTGCGTGTTATCGCCAGCTTTCCTGGAGTGGAGCTCGTGATCAAGCCTCATACTCGTGGAGGCTGGCAACAATCCCTCACAAAGGATATCTCGCTTCGGCGCATGCCTAACGTGAGCGTGGCTGGGAACGTTCATTCGATTTATCTCATGAACTGGGCGGATGTCATAATCGATCTCGCGACTTCGGTCGTATTCGAGGCCGTCAAGGGCGGGAAGCCCGTCATGGCGGGGGATTATCTGCATGCAGGCCGTTCTGCCCTGGCTGAGTTTATGCCGGAGACAGAATTGCGTTGCCGGGATGATGTGTATAAGCATATACAGGGATTTCTGGATCATGGCTGCAATTCTTTTTATATAGAAGAGCACCGCCAGCGTTTCATCAGGGAAATGATCGATGTCGGAGGCAAGGATGTCTTGTCCCGATACGTTGCATTGCTCGAGGAACAGGTGCGACCCAAGTCCGGCGAGGTATCGGTCGATGAGCGGGATATCGTATCGGCTCCCGCATCGGCCTGATGAACCAGGCCGAAGGTTAGCATAGGGGCGTACTGGAGCCTCATGTCGGCCATACCCATTATTGATGCAGTCATTCCCGTATTCAATGCCCCTGCGTTAACCCGCCGGTGCGTTGATTCCGTTGTTGCGCACCTCGGCCGCTCCATAAGATATATCCATATCCAGGATGATGCGTCCGAGGCCGAAACCCGCGAAATGCTCGACCAGCTACCGTATGAGAGCGTGCGTATCTTTCACGCGCCGAAAAATCAGGGATTCGGAAAATCGGTAAATGACGCTGTAGCGCGCTCGGATGCGGCCTATGTCCTGATCCTCAATTCGGATATCGTGGCCAGCGAGGATTTCCTGCCGGCGCTGTGTGCCGTATTCTCGGCCGATCCGCAACTTGCTGTCATTATTCCCGCGGGTAACGAATATACCAAATACGAATGGGAAAAATATCGGCGCCTGCCGGGAGGCTACGTGCAAACCCACCGGCTTCGCGGTTATGCGTTCCTTATCAGGAGAAATGTCTTCAGCGAAATCGGGGGTTTCGACTCTCTGTTCGGACGGGGCTATTACGAGGATGTGGATCTCGGCCGCAGGCTCGCCTTGCAAGGCTGGCGGCTCGGCGTATATCCTGAGGCCCGCATAGAACATAAGGGAGGAGGTTCATTTGGCCGCGGTCGCTCATTCAAGGAGCTGGCACGCCATAACCGGAACCTGTATCTTTCCCGTTATCCAGATGCTGGTCGCCACATACTATTGATCTCGGGTACCTGTTCGCTTACGCAGCTTCCCCCCGAGTTATTGCATGCTGTCGATAATGTGTTCCAGCACGGGGGATATATGGATTGGCTTGCACCGCGGCGCTCATGGCCGCTTCTCTGTCTGCAGATGCGCGCTGGCTCCTTGCCTCTTGTTGACCTCGCAAGATTGTTCATATACAACCGGTATTCCCATAGATGCTTCAGGGAAATCTGGATCTTGCCGGATGCGCCGCGCTTGCTCACCGCCTTGTTTGCATTCTGCGCGCGCGCAAGGGGCGTGAAGATAGTGTCTTGGAAATGGAGTTAAGGAAGCGCTGAATAAATCTCCGCTGGCGCGGCGGTGGGTTTGCGGGATGGGATGCGCGAAAGGCGACGACGCGAATGGTTGACCCCCTTCGCTAGGAGCCTGACAAGGCAGAACGCTCGCAAAGCCCCGCCCCATAAGGGTTGCGGTAAAATCGGGCGCTCACTGCGTTGCGCTCCTTGGCATCGTAGTCCCGGCTACGACCTGCGTCGCGCATCTTATGATCATCCCGATTTTACCAGCAACGCGCTCAGCGAGGATTTATTCAGCGCTTCCTTAAGAGGTACGAAACGAAACTGGATGCGAGGTATGGAATGGATAGTGCAATCCGCGGTATTCGTCTGGAGACGCGATGCGATTAACCATACTGGGATGTACCGGCGGGATTGCGGCTGATCTAAGGACCACCTGCCTGATGCTCGATCATGACATACTTGTGGATGCCGGCACCGGTGTGGGCGACCTGACGATGGAACAGATGCTGCGCATCGACGCCGTGTTTCTCACTCATTCCCATCTCGACCATACCGCGCTTCTGCCCATGCTTGCGGATATGGTGGGACCGCGCCGCGACAAGCCTCTTACTGTTTATGCCTTGCCCGAAACCTGCGCTATTCTGAAACGGGACATGTTCAATTTCAGGCTCTGGCCGGATTACACTTCCTTGCCTACGCTCGCCAATCCTTACCTGGTCTTTCGAACAATCGCCGTCGGCTGCACCGTGGACATATCGGGAAGAAGAATTACGCCGCTGCCGGTTCGACATGCCGTGCCAGGCGTGGCCTATCAGTTCGAAGGTCCGAAGGCGAGTTTCGTCTTCAGCGGGGATACAACGTATCACCCCCCATTCTGGCATGCCTTGAGCGCCATTACCAATCTGCGCTACCTGATGATCGAGGCGACATTTCTTGACTGCAATACCGCTGCAGCCAGAGCTGCCGGCCATATGCGCCCAAAGCTGCTGGCGCTCGGATTAAAGCATCTGAACAAATCAGTCCACTTTTTAATCACCCATATGGAACCCGGCAATGAAGATGCCACGATGGCGGAAATCCGGAAGGCGGCTGAAGGTTTCCAGATGGAGAGAGCGGTACGCGGGCAGGTATTCGAATTCTAGGGAAGCGCTGAATAAAGCCCCGCCCCATAAGGGTTACGGTAAAATCGGGCGCTCCCGGCCACGACCTTCGTCGCGCGCCTTATGATCATCCCGATTTTACCGACAACGCGCTCAGCGAGGATTTGTTGCGCTTCCCTGGCAGGCTGCCGGCAATTCGGTTCACTGGCTCACTACAGCCATTTTTTCCAGCGAAACAATGCCAGCATTCCGATGCTGATAGTCAGCATCACGCCCAGCACCGCGAAAAATCCCCAATGCCAGTCAAGCCCGGGCAGGTATCTGAAATTCATGCCATAAAGGCTCGCTATCAGGCCCAAAGGCATGAATATGGTTGTGATGACGGTCAGTACTTTCATTACTGTGCTGATACGATAACTGACGCTCGACATATATATATCAAGCATCCCCGCCGTCAGGTCACGCAGCGACTCGACCGAGTCGATGATATGGATGGTATGGTCATACACATCCCTCATATAAAGCAGGGTATTGCTGGCGATGAGCGGAGAATCCCCCCTTTGCAGCGAATTGATGACTTCTCGTAGCGGCCAGAGTGATTTTCTCAGGAATACGCCTTCGCGCTTGAGGCGATAAATCGAATGCAGGGTGAAAGGTTGAGGACGCTCGATCAATTCCGCTTCCAGTGCTTCGGTTTTTTCATCAATCCGCTCCAGGATGACGAAGTAGCTGTCGACAATCGCATCGATCAAACTGTATATCAGGAAGTCCGCTCCCAGTTTCCTTATTTGCCCCTTGCCCAGATGCAGGCGCTCTCGAACCGAGTCGAATTGAGCGTCATCCCCTTCCAGAAAGGTGAGGACAAAATTTTTTCCCAGCACCAGGCTGACTTGATCCGAATCCAGCGTTTCTTCGGCTACCGTATTTTTATAAGCAAAGGTCTTCAGCACGAGGTAGAGATAATTCCCGTAATCCTCAAGCTTTGGCCGCTGGTTCGTATTGAGTATGTCCTCCAGAACGAGGGGGTGAAGGTTGAAGAGCGCTCCCATTTGCTCAAGTATGGTGATGTCGTGCAAGCCATGCAGGTTGACCCAGATGGTTCCCCGCGCTGAGCAGATCTTGTGCGCCAGTTCGGAGGCGGGAACCACCGATTCCCGGATATCGCTTTCGTCATATTCCGTCAGCGTGATGAGGGGTGCGGTCGCCCTGGTCTTGCCGAGATGCACCAGAGTGCCGGGTGGCAATCCCGATTTTCTCGATCTCTTCCGGGAGTGGGCTGCCATCGCCTTACTGGATCCACGTTTCCTTCATGCTTCTGGCTATCCCGTTCGCCGGATTGCCGTATACAGGGGTATCCCCGATACTGAGATCGAATCCAAGGCACGCCCATTGCTCTATTTCTGCCGACAGCGCGGTTTGTGTCAACGGGTTACGTTCCAGCCATCCGCTGTCGATGGCTAGTCCGATCTCCCTATCGTCGAGCCGAATTCCAATGTCGGGTAACGGAACATCGCTGCGGCTGCGATAGAACAGCGTGGCGAAACGCAGCGCCAGCAGCAGGGGAATATCATGTGCCTCGACCATGAACTCGTGCGCTTTGCTGCAGGTTCCTCTGTGGGCACGCGCGAGCATGCTCATGCGCTGTTGTTCCATCGTGGAAAACCCTGGCATATCTGCGTTACCAAGAATGTATGCGGAGTGTTTATGATAGCCGGAATGGGCCACTGAAATGCCTACTTCGTGGAGGCGTGCCACCCATGAGAGGATTTGAAGCATTTCTTCGGTTTCGTCCGGATTCACTGTAAGCAACTGCTTTCCCAGCGATAGCGCCAATGCTTCCACGCGCCCGGCCTGGGCAGCATCCACTCGATAACGCTGCATGAACTGCTTTACTGTGACCTCTCTCATATCCTGCTTATGGAAACGCCCGAGCAAATCGTACAGCACGCCTTGCCGCAGGGCTCCCATGGCTTGCGACATCCTAGGGATACCCAGTTCGGAAAAGGCGGCCGACATGATGGCGAAGCCTCCCACGATTACAGGTGCGCGGTCAGGGCGCAGTCCGGGGATCTCCAGTTTTTTTATCTCTCCTGCCCGGAGCAGGTGTTCGCGAAAATTTTCCAGGCCATCCCTAGTGATGTCTCCATTAATCGAGGCAAGGTCGAAATTGTTCAGTTTGATTATTTCGCCCAGTGCCCGGGCAGTGCCGGATGAGCCGAATGCCTCTTCCCATTGATCCCGGGAAAACTCAGTGGCAATGGTTTGTATTTCACTGCCCGCCGCGAGCTCAGCCCGCTTCATCGCACCGCGCGTAATTTTACCTTCGGGAAAAAATCGCAGACTGTAACTGACGCACCCCATATAAAGGCTTTCCATCTTCACCGGCTTCAAACGACTGCCAATGATGAATTCGGTGGAGCCGCCACCGATATCCATCACCAGCCGATGACTTCCAGAATTAGGCAGGCCATGAGCCACGCCCAGGTAGATAAGCCGCGCCTCTTCGCGTCCGGCGATGATTTCGATGGGAAACCCTATGGCGGCTTCGGCTTTTTTGAGAAAAGTCGTGGCGTTGCGGGCCACGCGCAGTGAATTTGTTCCCACTGCGCGAACTGCGTGAGGCGAAAAGCCCCGCAAACGCTCGCCAAAGCGTTTTAAACAGTCCAGCGCGCGTGCCTGGGAATCCTCGTCCAGCCGCTTGTCCGCGCCAAGACCGGCAGCGAGCCGAACCATTTCACGCAAGCTGTCCAGCGGGTAAAGCTGCTTGCCTTCCACCCTTGCCACCTGCAAACGAAAGCTGTTCGAACCGAGATCTACTGCAGCAAGGGTGGAATATTCAAGCATGATCTTTCTGGCCGACTTTGGAGGTCGTCGCGGCGCTTACCCCCTTACTTCGCGCTCGATCTCTTCAACAGTGACGTGGCGCACATCCCTGCCCTTCACCATGTAGACCACATACTCCGCCATATTTTTTGCATGATCTCCTATACGCTCTATCGCTTTCGCAATAAAGAGTATTTCCAGTGCCGTGGAAATTTTTCGCGGATCTTCCATCATAAAGGTGATGAGCTGCCGCATGATGGAACGGAATTCTTCGTCCACCTGCTCGTCCTGGCGCACGACTTGCGCCGCAGATTCCAGATCCAGCCGCGCGAAGGCATCCAGCGATTTATGCAACATCTCCAGAGCGACATTGGCAACATGCCTGATTTCGACGAAGCGGGGCATATGCATACGATCCGTCGCATAGATCAGCTTTGCCATGCGGGCTATCTTTTCCGCCTCATCGCCAATGCGCTCCAGATCGGTAATCGTTTTAATGACTGTCATGATCATCCGCAAATCACTCGCTGCGGGCTGGCGGCGCGCAATGATCTGACTGCAGATTTCGTCGATGGACACTTCCATCGCATTGACGCGATGATCATCGGTAATGATGCTCTCGATCAGGTTTTCGTTACCGGAAGTAAGCGCTTCAATTGCTTTTTCGATCTGCTCTTCCACAAACCCGCCCATATGCAGCACGCGTGTACGCACAGCCTCGAGATCGGCGTCAAACTGTTTGGATATGTGCTCGCTGCTTATCATCGCGCATCTGCCAATAATGGGTCAAAATAAAAGATAATACATTGCCAGCATGACAATGATGTTGCACTTCCCATCAATTCAGCGGGAAATCGTCTCGACACCTTTATCGGTGCCGAGCAGCAGCACGTCGGCACCACGCTTCGCGAATAACCCGTTCGTCACGATTCCGGTGATTTCGTCGAGGCTTGCTTCCAGTTCTGCCGGATGATGAATCTGCAGCCCGCGCACATCCAGGATGATATTGCCGTTATCCGTGATGAAGCCCTCGCGGAGCGCAGGCTGGCCGCCCAGCCGCATGATCTGGCGTGCAACATGGCTGCGCGCCATCGGAATGACTTCTACCGGCAGGGGAAACTTTCCTAGAATCTGCACAATCTTGTTCTGGTCGGCAACACAAACAAATGTTTCTGCCACCGCCGCAACAATTTTTTCCCGGGTCAGCGCGCCGCCTCCCCCTTTAATCATCTGTAAGTCCCGGTTGATTTCATCCGCGCCGTCGATGTATACGGTAAGCGAGTCTATGTCATTCAGGTCGAATACCCTTATCCCGTGAGCCGCGAGCCGGCTGCTGGTTGCCTCTGAACTTGCTACCGCGCCTTCGATTTTATGCTTGATCCTGGCTAGCGCATCTATGAAATAGTTGGCGGTTGAGCCAGTTCCGACACCGACGATGCAATTCTCGGGAACATACTGAATAGCCGCCTCGGCGGCGGCGCGTTTTTGTTCGTCTTGCGTCATGTCGATAATTATGGGTGGAAAGTAGTGAGAATAATCCTATCCATCGATTTTAACAACGAAGTCGGGTATTTAGACCTCGCTCTGCCATGTTAAAATCACGTTCCGTTTCTACCAATCCGGTCGGTGCATGAAAAATAATTATCTTGAACGAATACTCACTGCCCAGGTTTATGACGTGGCAAAGGAGAGTCCACTCGAGCTCGCTGCAAACCTGTCCGCACGGATAGGCAACCAGCTGTACCTGAAGCGTGAAGACGTGCAGGAAGTATTCTCATTCAAGGTGCGGGGCGCTTATAACAAGATGGTCAAGCTGGATTCCGCGGTTCTCGAGCGGGGTGTGATAACCGCTTCCGCAGGCAACCATGCGCAAGGGGTTGCTCTTGCTGCGCAGAAGCTGGGCTGCCGGGCAACCATCGTCATGCCTGTTACCACCCCGCAAATCAAAATGCGGGCGGTCGAAGCACGCGGCGCAACAGTGGTAATACACGGGGACACTTATGATGACGCCTATGCCTTTGCGTTGAAACTGGCGTCGGAAGAGCGCGCAACATTCATTCATCCGTATGATGATCCCGACGTGATCGCGGGTCAGGGGACGATTGGAATGGAGATCTTGCGGCAGCATCCTGGCCCCATTCATGCAATATTTGCGCCCGTAGGGGGTGGGGGGCTCATTTCCGGCATTGCGGCCTACGTAAAAAGGCTTTATCCGGATATCAAGATGATCGGGGTCGAGCCCGTTGATGCGAACTCGATGTTTCAATCATTGCAGAAAGGCCGGCTGGTCAGGCTTCCTCAGGTCGGGTTGTTCGCCGATGGCGTTGCTGTCAAACAGGTGGGCGCAGAACCGCTGCGTTTGTGCCGTGAACTGGTCGATGAGATCATACTGGTCGATACAGACACGATCTGCGCGGCGATAAAAGACGTATTCGAGGATACACGCGCCATCCTGGAACCATCTGGCGCCCTGTCTGTGGCCGGTGCGAAAATCTATGCCAGGCGAGAGAATATACGCGGCAAAAACTTTGTTGCTGTTGCTTCAGGCGCCAATATGAATTTTGACCGGCTGCGCCACGTATCCGAAAGAGCAGAACTGGGCGAGCAGCGGGAAGCGGTGATGGCGGTAACCATTCCCGAAGAGCCAGGCAGCTTCAAGAAATTTTGTTCGATGCTCGGAACAAAAAGCATCACGGAATTCAATTATCGTTATGCCGATCCGAAAGAAGCGCATGTATTTGTGGCCGTATCCGTCCGCGATCGGGACGAAGCGACCGCGCTGATTCATAGCCTGCAGCAAAGCGGTCTGCAGACGGTGGATCTGAGCGACAACGAAATGGCAAAACTTCATATACGCCACCTCGTCGGTGGGCGCGCGCGCGAGGTCAAGAACGAGCTCCTTTATCGCTTCGAATTCCCGGACCGGCCGGGGGCGCTGATGAAATTCCTCAACAGCATGAGCCATCACTGGAATATCAGTTTGTTCCACTACCGGAATCACGGCGCCGATTACGGCCGGGTATTGGTCGGCATGGAAGTTCCTCCGGAAGAGAAGGCCGAGTTCGATGAATTTCTCCACAAGCTCGATAACCATTACTGGGATGAGACCAAGAATCCCGCTTATAAATTATTCCTGGGATGAAATTGGATTAGTGGTTTCTTGCCATCCAAGAATGATAGATTCAAATGAAAGGTTGCCAATGGAACGTATCTGCAGGCGGGCAAAAGCGATCATATCTAACGCCGGAACGGTCATTCTGATGGCGGTGCTGAATCCGGACGACGTATATGCCAGTAATCTAAGGAATCTATGGAAAGAAAGCGGAATGGAGGTTGGCGGCTGGATCAATGGAGGAATTACCTATAACGCCAACAATCCGGCCGATGGCTTTAACGGGACTGTCACCTTTGCCGACCGCGCCAACAGATTTCAGTTGAATCAATTCAATGTGTTTATCCAGCGTGCGGTGCCTTCCGAAGGATCCGAGTGGGATATCGGCGGGAGGTTCGATTTTCTGTTCGGGACTGATGCGATTTATGCCCAGGCATTTGGTATTTCCGCATTTGACGAAAATACCGGACAGCCTTCCCAAAGGGGCAACTGGGATCTTAACCTGTGCTGTAAGTCGACCAGGACCTATGGCATCGCGCTTCCACAGGCTTATCTTGAAGCCTATGTGCCTGTTGGCAACGGACTCAACGTCAAGGTTGGCCATTTTTATACCCCCCTGGGCTATGAGACGGTTCCCGCGCCCGATAACTTCTTTTATACACGCGCCTATATCCTGAATAGCGGCGAGCCGTTTACTCATACCGGTTTGCTCGGAAACTATACTGTCAACTCGAATTGGTCCGTTTTGGCCGGCGCCACCACCGGGAGCGCAACTGGTGGGTGGGATGGCGGTTTCGACAAGCAACTGAGGAATTGGGGAGGATTGGCCAGCATCATTTGGACCAGCGACGATAAAAGAACCTCGTTGAACATAGGGGGTACTTACGGAGAAACCGCGACCAATGAGCCGTGGATCATGTACAGCACCGTGCTGCAGCATAGGATTACCCCGAAAACCCATTTCGTCCTGCACCATACTCATGGCTGGGCCAGCAAGATTTTTCTCGAGGACGGAATCAGGAATGCGGAATGGTATAGCATCAATTCGCATTTGACCTATGATCTCTTGAAGGATTTGTCCATCGGCATTCGTCTCGAGCGCTTTCATGACCGGAATGGCTGGCGCGTCTTTTCTCCCTACCGAATATTGTCGGCGCTCAATAACAAGGGTGTCAGTTTCGCTGGCGATCCGGATCATCTTGTCAGCGCTCCTGCGAATTATTACGAGATTACACTGGGAATGAACTGGAAGCCTGCCAAGAGGCTCAAGATGGACTGGAAGCCGGTGCAGAAGCTCAATATTCGCCCCAATATCCGGTATGACAGAGCGGAAGGCATCGATGTCGCATTTCGTCCTTTTGACGGCAAGAAGGATCAGTTCCTGTTTTCGCTGGACGCTACCATTCCATTTTGAAGCAATGAGTGCGAAGCTGGGCATAATGGGCAGGGGCCGTCCCGCCTGTATGGGGGCGAGGTTGTTTGGACAAACTGGAGATGCAGAAGGAGTAGCGGCGAATCTGGGTCTTGTCTTTAGCCAGGAACCAGTGCATTGCCCGGTTCTCATGCCTGTGGAACTTGAGGAAATGCACGAATGAAGTGGGTGCGGAAACGCGGAGGCGAGCTTGTTCTCGCCGTGGGTAGTTTTTTGCTGGTTATTCTGAGTTCTGGCAGCGTTAATGCAAGCGATATAGGAAATCGTATAGGAAATCTCTTCGAGGAAAGCGGCTTCAAGGTGGGGGGGTGGATAAATGCCGGTGCGACTTATAACCCAGGTAATCCCGGCAACGGCTATAACGGGCCGGTCACTTTCGCAGACCGCGCAAATAGATTCCAGTTAAATCAATTCAATGTATTTTTGCAGCGCACCGTAGTAACGGAGGGCAAGTCCTGGGACATAGGCGGGCGCTTCGACTTCATGTTCGGCACCGATGCAATTTATACGCAGACCTTTGGCATTCCTCCCTTTGATGTCAACTCCGGCCAGCCTCTAAAGCGGGGAGATTGGGATCTCAACATATGCTGTAAATCCACTCGCACCTATGGCATCGCGCTTCCGCAGGCATATGTGGAAGCCTATGTGCCCATTGGCAACGGACTGAACATCAAGGCGGGTCATTTTTATTCGCCTACGGGATACGAGACGGTGGCCGCGCCCGATAATTTTTTCTATACCCATGCCTATTCTTTCATGAATGGCGAGCCGTTTACTCATATCGGCGTGGTGGGGAATTACGCATTGACCGGAAATTGGTCTTTGATGGGAGGGGCGATCACTGGAAGCAGTACCGGTGGTTGGGATGGCACTTTTGATAGGCAGCTGGGAAACTGGGGTGGCCTGGGAGGTATTACATGGGTCAGCGACGACCGAAGAACTTCAGCCAATATCACGGGAACCTATAGTGCCACGTCCACGCGCAGCCACGAGCCCTGGGGCATGTACAGCCTTGTGCTGCAACACCGGATCACGTCCAGGACGCATCTGGTACTCCATCATGTGCACGGTTATGCAGGTGGCGTCTTATTGAATGGAGCGCCCAAGAATGCGGAATGGTATGGAATCAACACGCATGTTTATTACGATCTGTTGAACGATCTCACTATCGGTATCCGGGGTGAATGGTTCCGCGACAGGGATGGTTTCCGGGTTGTTTCTCCCTTTCGGGTACTCGCCGCGACCGATAACACGGGGGCCAGCTTCGCTGGCAATTTTCCCTTTATCAGTGCGCCTTCCGATTATTATGCGATTACCCTGGGCATGAACTGGAAGCCGGCAAAGCGGCTGAAAATGGATTGGAAACCTGTGCAGAAACTGAATATACGTCCCAATTTTCGTTACGATAGAGCGGATGGAATCGATCAGCCGTTCAGGCCCTTCAATAATCACAAGCATCAATTCCTTTTTTCCTTGGACGCAATTATTCCTTTCTAATCAGAATGAACGCCTTTCTGTGCCCTCCCATCGCCAAAATTTGACCCAAAACCGGGACACCCTGCGTTGATTTTTCCAGCCTATTTTTAAGAATTTGAACGTACGGGCAGCAAAAGTATAATATAATAGGGTGAAACACTTTGTCAAGTTATATATGTTATAACTTTAGATTATTTATAACTGATGGAGAAATAACTAAATTCCATTATTAACGAGCTATCATATTATCAGGTACGGCTAGATGCCTGATACCTGGAAAGGCGGATAATCATGGGTGAGCGGCAGAAACAATTGCTCAAGTTACTGCGTAGCGGCAGAAATGGCCTCAGCGTGGAAGAGTTGTCGAAAGGACTGGAGATCACACGGAACGCGGTGAGACAGCATCTTTCATCGCTGGAAGCGGCGGGATTGGTTGCCGCAGGATCCACGCGGCCGTCAGGGGGAGGCCGGCCGCAACAATTATATGTACTCACGGAATCGGGCATGGAGATGTCGCCGCGGCAGTATTCATGGCTTGCGCAATTAGTCTTGGCTTCCGTAAAGCAGGAGGAAGGCCTGGAGAATATAGGCAAGCGCATGAACGAGATTGGAGCCAATGTCGCCAGGCAGATAAGAAGCCAATATCCAGGATTGAGCACTCATGAGGAGAAGGTCGAGAAGTTGGCGGAAGTAATGGACCAGCTAGGATATAGTGCGCGAAAGGCAACTTATTCCCAGGGCGAAGCGGTAATAGAAGCGGACAACTGTGTCTTCCACAGCATGGCCAAAAGGGATCAGGAGATTTGCCACCTTGACCGGGGTTTGATGGAAACCTTTACAGATAGCAAGGTCGAGCAAAGCGAATGCATGGCCCGTGGCGGCAATGTTTGCCGCTTCAGGCTCAAGGCAAAAGAGGAATAATCCCGCTGCAGCCAATTTAATCCTGATCTGGATTCCAAATCCGGATTTGCGCATAAGATAAAAATTCGTGCATGGACAATCACCTCGGGCACTTTCTTGCACAGAACCGCCGGTGCCAGCAGAATAATCTTCCTCAGGCATTCCCAAGCGCCGATCCCGTTTCCTTCCTTGATTTTTCCCTATTCCCGAATCATCTGTCAATCTCGTTTTCTTGCTTGCATCGAGAGGGGATGATTGTTCATTTCCTGCTGAATACCTCAGCTTTTGAAAGCAGGATTTATCTCGACCGGTATTCTGGAATCTATTCCAGGGGCGAGACACGTTTGGCGTCCGGCTCAGTTCACAAATTTCTCACAATTAACAAAAGTTTCACATAAACTTCACATATATTTAATATATGCCGTGATACGTTCGTGGACATAATACCATTTCAATTGTAGTGTCTTTACCCGAGGGGGGAAAGGGATCATCCTATGGGCATGCAAAAATGCAGGAGCCTTATGACATTTGCCCTCGCGAGCGGCCTGCTGGCTGCGGCAGCCGGCGCAGCCGCCGACACCGATGACAACAGCGTAATGAAGCTGCTGAGGGATAGCGGAATAAGGGTAGGAGGGTGGATCAATGGCGGGGCAACTTTCAATCCCAGCCAGAGCGCGGGGTTCAACGGGCCGGTTACATTCGCCGATCGTTCCAACCGTGCACAGCTAAACCAGTTCAATATATTTGTGCAGCGTGCGGTTGTGGCGGAAGGTAGCACCTGGGATATCGGAGGCCGAATCGATTTCATGTTCGGCTCGGATGCCATATTTACCCAGGCTTACGGTGTCCCTTCCTTTGACGTGAATACCGGCCAGCCCTTGGCGAGAAGCAACTGGGATCTCGATGTGTGCTGCGCTTCAACCCGGTATTATGGCATTGCGTTTCCACAGGCCTACGCGGAGGCTTATGTTCCCGTTGGCAATGGCCTGAATGTCAAGATGGGCCATTTTTATACTCCTATCGGATACGAATCGGTTCCCGCGCCGGACAACTTCTTCTATACCCATGCCTATACCATGCAATATGGCGAGCCCTTTACGCATACCGGCATATTGGGCAACTACAAGATCAACAAGAACTGGTCTTTCGTAGGGGCTACTACCACGGGTAGCGCGACCGGTGGCTGGGATGGCGGCTTTGACAAACAACTGGGCAACTGGGGCGGAATCGCTGGTATAACCTGGACGAGCGACGACATGGGAAGTTCAATCAATCTCAGCGGTACCTATGGCGAAACTTCCACGCGCAGCACTGAGCCCTGGGGAATGTACAGCTTGGTAATGAAGCACCAGGTTACGCCAAAGACTTTTTTTGTATTCCAGCACGACCACGGCTACGCTAGCGGAGTCTTGCTGAATGGCGTCAATAAAAATGCTCAGTGGTATGGCATCAACACGCATTTATACTATGACCTGACGCCTGAATTATCCGTAGGCATGCGTGCCGAATGGTTTCGGGATCAGGATGGTTTTCGCGTTTTTTCACCCGGGCGTGTCTCAGCGGCCACCAATAACCGGGGGTTCAGTTACGCGCTGGGATCCGGGCAACTCGGCAATAGCACTGCGGTCCCTGCAGATTATTATGCAATCACGGTAGGCATGAACTGGAAAGCGGCAAAGACACTCAAGCTGGACTGGAAACCGGCACAGCAGTTCAACGTTCGTCCGAACGTCCGGTACGATAACGTTGACGCGATGCATGGCGCTACATACCGGCCTTTCGGGGGCCGCAAGGACCAGGTTGTGTTGTCGCTCGATTTCATGTTGCCATTTTAGGTTGAGTTAACCCGCGCCTTTAATTTTGCGCAACAGCTCATTCAACTCTGCCGCAGAGCTTCAATATCATTCTGATATGAGGAATTCCCGCTTCCATGAATTCCTCTCCCTTGGTTTCGAAGCCGAACTTTCGATAAAATTCCCTGGCGTGCAACTGTGCATGTAAGGCGACCTGCTGCAGGTGCTGCTTTCTTGCTTCTCCCATCAGCCGGAGGAGGATCGCTCGCCCTACCCCCTTGCCGCGCCATGCCTTCAGCACCGCCATGCGGCCGATCGTCCCATTCGCCAACAATCTTCCAGTGCCGATAGCGCCTTCCACCGCATTCGTTGCCAGCACGTGTATGCAATGCGTGTCAAATTCATCCCACTCCAGCTCGGGAGCGACATGCTGTTCCCGGATAAATACGGCTTCACGTACCGCATGCAACGCCATCCTATCGGTGTGCCAGCTGGCAATTCTCAGGTTCCACTGGCTTTGCTGGTGCATGGGAGACCTATTCAAAAGGATGCCGGAGTACGATCGTTTCTTCCCTGTCAGCCCCGGTGGATATCATATCCACCGGCACTTCGCATACCTCTTCTATACGTCTCAGGTAACTTTGCGCGGCTTGAGGCAGTTGCTTGAGATCCCTTACTCCCACGGTACTGCCTGTCCATCCGGGCATTTCCTCGTAAACAGGCTCGCAACCAGCCAACTCTTCCGCACCGAATGGGAGGATGCTGCTGTGCCTTTCTTCCCGGTTATTGCCCATCGATCGATAACCGATACCTATCCTTAATGTTTCCACTCCATCCAGCACATCCAGCTTGGTAATGCAAAGCCCGGACACACCGTTGATCTGAATGGACCGTTTCAAAGCCGCTGCATCAAACCATCCGCAGCGCCGCGGGCGTCCGGTGGTTGAACCAAATTCATTCCCTCTCTTTGCAAGATGCCTTCCCACTTCATTGTCCAGCTCGGTGGGGAAGGGACCGGCCCCCACGCGGGTAGTATAGGCTTTTGTGATGCCCAGCACGTAATGCAGCATCTGGGGACCTATGCCACTGCCGGTTGTTGCCGCGCCCGCAACGCAATTACTCGAGGTGACAAAGGGATAGGTTCCATGGTCTATGTCCAGCAGCGTCCCCTGCGCACCTTCAAATAGCAGGTTGGTGCCGTTCCTGTTCGCCTCGAAAAGCAGGTGCGGCACATCGGCGACCATGGGCTTGATACGTTCCGCCAATGACAACGTGCTATCCATGGTCTCCTGAAAATCTACTGTGGGTACCTGAAAGTAATTTTTCAGTACAAAGTTATGGTAGTCCAAGATTTCGCCCAGCTTGGCCGCAAACCGGTCGCGATGAAATAAATCCTGCAGCCGAACAGCCCGGCGCGCCACCTTGTCCTCGTATGCGGGACCGATACCTCTGCCGGTCGTGCCGATTTTATCTGCCCCTCTGGCGGTTTCACGCGCATTGTCGAGCGCCACATGACAAGGAAGAATAAGCGGACAGGCCTCGCTTATGCTCATGCGGCGGCGCACATCGACCCCTGCCTGCTCCAGCATGTCAACCTCGTCCAGCAAAGACTGGGGAGAAACGACTACGCCATTTCCGATATAACATGCCACGTCGGCTCGCAGAATTCCGGAAGGGATAAGATGCAGCACCGTTTGCTTGCCACCGATAACCAGGGTATGGCCGGCATTATGGCCGCCCTGGAAACGCACCACCCCCCCGGCATGATCTGTCAGCCAGTCCACGATCTTACCCTTGCCTTCATCGCCCCATTGGGTTCCCACGACCACTACATTTTTAGCCATATCTGTCAATTCAAAAATGGACCAGCGCTGTTCCGGAAAACAATACCGGGAAAAACTTTCATCGTGAACTATCCCTCCTGCTAATCTTCATCGAGCGTTAAATCTCGGTTATTACCCACTCGCCGTCCCGCAATACCAGCCTTCTATCGTAGTTGAACGTCTCCTGCGTTTGCTCATGGCCGGGTAGTTCGACTATCACCACGCTCCCTTCACTCCGAAGCTGCTCGATTTTTCCCTCCAGCGCGCTGTTCCCCGCGGGATAGGGCGCCAGAATGCCTTTAGGGCAAAGATCGCGCTGAACCAGCCCCGACAATTCCCGAAGATCCATGCTGAAGCCGGTCGCCGGCCGCGCCCTCCCAAACGCTTTACCCACCTCGTCATAACGTCCGCCCAAGGCGATGGCATTCGAGCAATTGCGAGTATATGCGGCAAATACGAGTCCGCTGTGATAGTGGTAACCACGCAAATCCGAAAGATCAAAAGCCAGCGTATCCACGATAGCTTTCAGTTGGGAACCCATCAACTGCAGCTCGTCGAGCGCCTTGATGATGTCGGGATAGGGAGGCAGCGCTTTTTTTGCGAGTTCCAGTATCTTCTCGTCGCCGTAGAGATCGGGCAAAATTAGCAGCCCTTGCCGCACCTGCATGTCGATGTTATCCAGGCGGCCGCAAAGGTTCCCGAGCGCATGGTGATCTTTCGCCTGCAACGCACGAAATAATTCAGCCTCTGATTCAGTCGGTATGCCCGCTCCCTTGACCAAGCCCCTGAATACCGCTACATGGCCGAGATCGAGATGAATTTTTCCCACGCCGGCAATAGCGAGAGACTCCAGCATGAGCCGCTGGATCTCCATATCGCTTTCAAGGCCACTGTGACCGTAAAGTTCCGCTCCAATTTGCAGTGGTTCCCGGGTTCGAGTTAGCCCCGAAGGCATGCTGTGGAGCACACTCCCTGCATAGCAAAGGCGGGTAACACCCTTGCGGTTAAGCAGGTGCGCGTCGATGCGTGCCACCTGGGGGGTCATATCGGCGCGAAGTCCCATCATGCGGCCACTCGATTGATCCACCACCTTGAACATTTGCAAATCACTATCGCCTCCACTGCCAGTGAGCAAGGATTCGACAAATTCCAGAAGCGGGGGGCCAACCAGTTCATAACCATGAACCAATAGGCAGTCCAGGACACGGCGGCGCATGTGCTCGATATGCAGCGCCTCGGCGGGGAGGATATCCTCTATGTATTCGGGAAGAATCCACTCACGCATATCGGGGTGTTTTGGCTAAATCTGAGAGAAACGCGCGAGTGTGACTACTTGACAAGGTAAAGCAGCAACAGCCCCGCAAGCATGGAGGTCAGGCCAATGAAGCGTATATGGTTGTCGCCAATTTCGGTCAGTTTCTGGAAGGTGTCACGCCATACGCCCGGCATCAGGAAGGGAAGGAGTCCTTCCAATACGAGCATGAGTGCAAACGCCATGAAAAAAATGTCCCACATCAGATTCAATCTCGGCAGGCACTCGGCTTTGTTGTTTTTCTATGCAAGCTTTCCCCGCGTTGAACCGAGCGGCCGGACCAGCCAGAGCCCGCTCTTATGGGCTACTTTGATCCCCGGCCTGGGTTCTTCATATACTTGAAAAATTCCGAGTTGGGTTCGAGAACCATCATGTCACTCTTGTTCTTGAAACTCTGCTTGTAAGCTTCCATGCTGCGATAAAACGCATAGAATTCAGGATTAGGCTGGAAAGCGCCGGCATAGATCGCCGAAGCCTTGGCGTCGCCTTCCCCCTTTATCTCCTGTGCCTGCCGGTAGGCTTCCGCCAGGATAACCTCACGTTGCCGGTCCGCATCGGCTCGAATTTTCTCGGACTCCGCTGCGCCGGTGGAGCGTAGCTCATTTGCCACACGTTTGCGCTCTGCCTCCATGCGACGGTAAACCGACTCGCTCACTTCCTGCGGCAGGTCTACCCGCTTCAGCCGCACATCCACCACCTCCACGCCGATCTTGCGCGCGTCCGCATCCGCCTTCTGGCGCATGATCTCCATTATTTTGTCGCGTTCGCCAGATACGACATCATGTACTGTGCGATTACCAAACTCGTCTCTCAGGCTGGAATTTACCGTCTGCGAAAGACGTGTCTGCGCCAGCATCTCATCTCCACGCACGCTGATGTAGTATTGCTTCACGTCGACAATACGCCACTTCACGAAGAGATCCACCAGCACATTCTTCTTTTCGGAAGTGATGAATCGCTCCGGCTCGGCGGTATCCATTGTCAGGATACGGGAGTCAAAATAGCGCACGTTCTGGGCCAGGGGAATCTTGAAATACAGGCCTGGCGAGGTCTTTACATCGACGACCTCGCCGAGTTGAAACAGAATAGCCTGTTGCCGCTGATCGACGATGTAGAGGGATGAACTCGCGATAAGGAAAATTGCGACGAGAGCAACGAGTATCCCTGAAGTATAGTTTTTCACTTATCTTGTCTCCCGTTCACGGCCCCTGAATGCTTCTCGCGTGCGAGCCGCGGTGTCGGGCTGGGACTCTTGTGGGGGTGCGGATGGCATGTCAAGTGTCTGTGCGGATGACGATGAAGAGCCGCTCATGTGTATCAGCTTGTCCAGCGGCAGGTAGAGCAGATTGCTTCCGCTTTTCTGGTCCACAACGATTTTGCTGGTGCTCGAAAATACCTGCTGCATCATGTCGAGATAGAGCCGGTCCCGTGTTACGCCGGGAGCCTTGTTATACTCGACAAGGACCTGCTTGAAACGGCTTGCATCACCCTCCGAGTTGGCTACCACCCTTTGCTTGTACCCTTCCGCCTCTTCCAGCAGGCGGGCCGCGTTACCCTTGGCCTTGGGAATGACGTCATTGGCATAGGCTTGCCCCTCGTTTTTCTGCCGTTCCCTGTCCTGCCCTGCTTTGACGGCATCATCGAATGCCGCTTGAACCTGTTCCGGGGGCTGGGCGTTTTGCATGGTTACTTTGCTGATGGCAATGCCGATCTTGTAGCGGTCGAGTATCTCCTGCATGAGTTGAGTTGCTTTTGCCGCTACCTGCTCGCGGCCTTCATAGAGCACGAAGTCCATTTTGCTTTTACCTATGATTTCACGTATGGCTGTCTCGGCTGCCTGAAGGACGGCGTTTTCCGGCTCCCGGTTGGTAAACAGGAATTCTTCCGGGTTCTTGAGGATATATTGGACGGCAAACTGGATATCGATGATATTTTCATCGTCAGTCAGCATCAGCGATTCCTTCAATACCTTGCTTCTCACATTATTGCGATAGCCTATTTCCACCGTTCGCACCTGGCTGACATTGACGGTTTCCACCACTTCCACGGGATACGGCATATGCCAGCGCAGCCCCGCCTGGGTGGTTTCCACGTATTTTCCGAAACGGAGGACGATCCCCCGCTGGCCTTCGTTCACGATGTAAAATCCGCTCGAAATCCACATAAGCAGAAGCAGCCCGGCGAGCAGCCCGATGCTGCTTCCATAACGCCTGGGACTTCCGCTTTCGGGTCCGTCCGTGCCGCCCGGGCGGTTGCCGCCAATCTTGCGTTTAAAAAGATTGTTGAGTTTCTTGTTGAAGTTGCGCCACAATTGATCCAGATCAGGTGGACCGGAATTACCTTTTTTTCTTCCCCACTGGGGATCGTTTAAGCCCATGATAATCCCATTTTCTGTTTATATAGACACAGCCATCAGGCCGTGCAAATCATGAAAGTGGCGCAAGGAAACCTTATAGATCATCATTGAGACAGAATAAGGAATCGTAGAGAACCTGCTCAAGGCCAAGTCAGGAATATTCGCCAACTGCTGCTAAGCGGTCCTTGCGCTGTTTCATGGTTTCCGACAGCGCGACCTTGACAAGCTCCACTCCTTCGCCGGTTTTCGCACTCAGCCGAATTTGCACGATTCTACCATATTCATCCCGCCGATACCCCGCCCCTCCCGGTGATAAATTGCCCAGGTCGATCTTGTTAAATACCAGTATTTGCGGGATGTTATCAGCGCCGATTTCCCTTAAAACCTTGTTTACTTCCTCAATCTGCTGCTCACGGTCCGGATTTCCCGCATCGACCACGTGCAGCAACACATCGGCTTGCACGGTTTCTTCCAGGGTGGCGCGAAAGGCGGCAACCAGCGTGTGGGGCAAGTCACGGATGAAGCCCACCGTATCCGATATGACTATTGGACCCTGATCGGGAATGAACAATTTGCGGCTTGTAGCATCGAGCGTTGCGAATAGCTGATCAGCCACATACGCCCGGGCACGGGTCAGGCTATTGAAGAGGGTCGACTTGCCCGCATTGGTGTAGCCGACGATGGAGACTGCCATGACATCCGCCCGCTGGCGGGAGCGGCGCTGCAGCCCACGCTGACGCTCGAATTTGGAAAGCTTCTCCTTGAGGAGCTTGACGCGTTTCCCCAGCAGCCTGCGGTCTGTTTCCAGTTGCGTCTCGCCCGGCCCCCTTAAGCCGATACCGCCTTTTTGACGTTCGAGGTGAGTCCATCCGCGCACCAGCCGGGTGGCGAGATGCTCGAGTTGCGCCAATTCGACCTGCAGCTTGCCTTCGTGGCTTTTGGCGCGTTGAGCAAAAATATCCAGGATCAGGCTGGTGCGATCAATCACCCGGCATTCAAGGCGCCGCTCCAGATTTCGCTGCTGCGCGGGAGAAAGATCATGATTAAAAATAACCAGCGACGCACCGGTTTGTTCCAGTGTCCAGGCTATTTCATCGATCTTGCCGGTTCCGGCAAATAGCGCCGGGTCGGGCCGGACCCGTTTACCGTGAACAACGGCGGAAATTTCGAGTGCATCGCTGGAGGCCAGCTGCCGCAACTCGTTCAGACTTTCAGCATGCCCACTACTGCTGAAATCGAGATTGACCAGTACGGCGGAGTTCGCGCTGGCCAGGTTGCCGGTGGGGTGATCAAGCATCAGTTGTGCCAGGCACCTCAAATGGAATCGAGACAGCTCTCGCGGGAACCACGGTAGAGATTGCGTGCTTGTATACCATCTGCGTGACGGTATTTTTCAACAGTACCACATACTGATCAAAGGAATCGATATGACCCTGAAGCTTGATACCATTGACAAGGTAAATCGATACGGGAATATGTTCTTTCCTCAAAGTATTCAGAAACGGGTCTTGTAACAATTGCCCTTTTGCGCTCATAAGTGGCTCCGCATTGTAATTATTCAAAAGATAACTCTACTTGATTTTCAAGAGTAAATCCATATTCTCGGACTAAGGAACCTCTGAACAAATCCCTTGCTGGCGTGGGGGCTCAGAGGGAGTAAAAAACGCGATAGGGTATTTTTGAAAGCAGGAGGGAAACCATCCGATCCTTTCCCCCCTTAATGCTTGGCGGAATGCTGGCTGCGCCATTCAGGCATAAACCTGCCCGGATTGCAAGGCAGGCAATCCGGGCGGAGATCAAGCCAGCAGGTGCGGCATGCTGATTATTATCCGAATGGCTTGGGTTTGGGCGTGTCTTTCACGGACGGGGGGAGAATTGGCAGCGTTATCTCAGGCTGCTTTCCCGTCAGCGTTTTCAGGAACGCGACGATCTTTGCATTCTCATCTTTCGTGAACTTGCGTCCCAACTGTAGACGGCCCATGGTATCCACCGCTTCTTCCAGGGTTGCTGCGGCGCCATCATGAAAATACGGATAGGTCAGTTCTACGTTTCTAAGCGTGGGCACCTTGAACATGAAACGGTCTGCATCTTTCCCCGTGACGGCAAACCGGCCTTCCGCCTTGTTGGTAGTCTTGTATGGTTCATGGATGCCGAATTTCTGAAAGGAGCCGCCACCCACGGCCGCGCCGTTGTGGCAGCTTGTGCAGCCGCTTTCCTTGAACAATTTGTAGCCATCAAGCTCGGTCTGGTTTATGGCCTGCTTGTCACCCTTCAGCCATTTGTCGAAACGGGAATCCGGCGTGACGAGAGTTTCCTCGAAAGCCGCAATGGCGTCGGTTACCATGCCGATATCGATTTTATCCTTATTGAATAATTGTTTGAAGCGGGTGCGGTATTCCGGCATGGACTGCAGGACACCTACCGCGAGTTCATGCGTAAAGCCCATTTCTCCGGGGTTGGCGATCGGGCCGCCAGCTTGCTCTTTCAGGTCCTTGGCGCGGCCGTCCCAGAATTGCGCGAGATTCATGCTGGAATTCAAGACTGTCGGCGCATTGATGGGACCCTGATGCCAGTTGTGTCCGATGGAAGTTTGCAGATTATCCGTACCCCCCATGCTCAGGTTGTGGCATGAATTGCACGATATAAAGCCTGATTTGGAAAGGCGTGGATCAAAAAAGAGCATCTTGCCGAGTTCCACCATCTTTTCATTCTTCGGCTTGGCGGCTGTGATGGGCTGAATGGGTTCTTCAGCAAATGCTGCGGTTGGAATGGCAACCGCTCCCACCGATAGCAGCGATACGATTAATGCCCGCATTATCATTGTTTATCCCCCAAAAACACGGCTGTAATGGCGCAGCCGATTACGCCTGATAACATCTGCATAAGGAAGCGGCGATCTGAAGGAGGGTACACGAGAAGGTTTCCCTTTGCCCGCGACCAAAACGAAAAAGCATCATCCGGTTCAGAACGCAGTTCCTGCCGCAGGAATCTGGTTTGGAATCGTAAAGCCGGACTTCAGGCGGAATACAGTGAGCGAACCGATCACCCCCCATCCAGGATCTAGGCATGCCCATGGCATCTTGCCGGAAATGGGGGGATTTTCCACCAGCCGATAGGCGAAAAGAAGTTCGGCACCGCTATTCTCCCTGCTTGGTAGGAGTTGCTGCAATCCGTTCTTTGTCAGTGTGAGCAGTTTGGCCATAGCCATTCCTGCCGAAGGGCGGGCGGTTGAGCAAGCGCGCCAATTCCGTGAGAGCCTGTTTGTAGACCTGGCGCTTGAACTCCACCACGGATTCCAGCTCTACCCAGTACTGATTCCAGCGCCATGCATCAAATTCAGGCCGGACACTGGTTCGCAGCGACACGTCGCAATCGCGCCCGAGCAACCGCAGCAAATACCATATTTGCTTCTGGCCCTTGTAATTTCCTCGCCAGTCGCGCCTGATCCATTGATCGGGGACATCATAGCGCAACCAGTCCCTGGTGCGCCCGATGATTTCAACATGGTATGGGTGTAAGCCGACCTCTTCCGTCAATTCCCGATACATTGCCTGTTCAGGGCTCTCGCCAGGCTTGATGCCGCCTTGGGGAAACTGCCAGGAATCCTGTTTGATGCGCTTCCCCCAGAAGACCTCATTCTTCGAGTTCAGCAGGATGATGCCGACATTTGAGCGATATCCACTACGGTCAATCATGCGAATCACCCATTCAACCGATCTTATCTTAATAAGCACAGGATAAATTTTTCCACATTTTATCCCAGATTGAAAGCTGACATGAGATTTTAGCGATGCGCGGGGGAAGACCGTTTTCTGGCAGAACCATTGCCCGCAGTCCCCGGTTCGCAGCGGTGCAGGCGCATACCTGCGCGGGCAGACACGCGACTCGAGTGACGCTGAATGATTCGGGGCTGTTTTGATCTGGGGAAGCGCTGAACAAATCTCCGCTGGCGCGGTGGTGGCTTTGCGAGATGGGATGCGCGAAAGGCGACGACGCGAATGGTGCGACCGCGCAGGGCAAAGCAGTGTCTTCCGAAGGAAGATGCGACCCCGTAGCGGGCTGCTGGCTCCCCATGTATATTTTGGCGCGCTCTGGCATCTCCGCCGCTGCCAGATCCCCGCTCTGCGGGGCCCCTCGGGCGAAGCTCCGGGGAGCCATGGCGCAGCACTCCCTGGCATCGTAGTCCCGGCTACGACCTTCGTCGCGCGCCTTATGATCATCCCGATTTTACCAGCAACGTGCTCAGCGAGGATTTATTCAGCGCCTCCTTAAGGTACGGTGGATTTATAAGCGATAATATGACGGGAAGACACCGCAAGGCGCTACCAGCCGCCCCTTTTGGAAGCGGTTTTCTGTGCCGACGGATAAAATCATCTTTTCATGGAAAACAAGCCACCGCGTTTTCGAAGCAGCGGAGTATCGACAAGTACAGGACATAACAGGACACATCATGCTCGTATCAAAGTTCTTTATTTCCACTCTCAAGGAAGCGCCTGCCGAAGCGGAACTGGTCAGCCACAAGCTGATGCTGCGTGCCGGCCTTATCAAGCGGCTCGGTAGCGGGCTCTATACCTGGATGCCCCTGGGCTTGAGGGTCCTGCGCAAGGTGGAAAACATCATCAGAGAGGAGATGGACCGGAGTGGAGCCGTCGAGCTTCTGATGCCCGCCGTCCAGCCCGCGGAATTGTGGCAGGAAAGCGGCCGCTGGGATGTGTTTGGTCCGCAGATGCTGAAGATCAAGGACAGGCATGACCGCGATTTCTGTTTTGGCCCCACGCATGAAGAGGTCATAACAGATATCGCTCGCAGGGAAATAAAGAGCTACCGGCAGTTGCCTTTGACTTTCTACCAGATACAAACCAAATTTCGCGATGAGATCCGGCCTCGTTTCGGCGTCATGCGCGCACGCGAATTTATCATGAAGGACGCTTACTCATTCCATGCCGATATTTCCAGCCTGGAGGAAACATACCTGGAAATGCACCGCGCCTATAGCGAGGTATTTAGCCGTCTGGGGCTGGGATTTCGTGCGGTCACAGCCGATACCGGGGCAATAGGTGGAACCGGTTCCCACGAGTTCCACGTACTGGCGGAATCGGGGGAAGATGCAATCGCCTTCTGCCCTGACTCGGATTACGCCGCCAATATCGAGATGGCCGAGGCGCAGCCACCCGCAGAGGCAAGGGATATGGCGGACGGCATGATGGAGAAGGTGGCAACGCCGGACGCCAGAACTTGCGAAGAAGTCGCGCATTTTCTCCGGGTTCCGCTGGAAAAAACCGTCAAGACCCTGGCTGTGATCGCGGATGGAAAAATGGTTCTCTTGCTGTTGCGGGGAGATCATTGCCTGAATGAAACGAAAACCCGCAAGATTTCGCTTCTTTCCGATTTCCGGTTGGCGAACGAACAGGAAATTCTCGCCAATTTCGGCTGTGTCCCTGGGTATATCGGTCCCGCGGGATTGCGGCTTCCTCTCGTTGCGGACCGCAGCGTGGCGCCGATGGGTAATTTCGTGTGTGGCGCGAATGAGGAAGGCTATCATCTCATCAACGTGAATTTCGGTCGTGATGTAAAAGAACCCAATCATGTTTTCGACATCCGGAACGTGATTCCAGGGGATATCTCGCCCGACGGCAGAGGGGAGCTGGAAATCTGCCGCGGCATCGAGGTGGGGCACATTTTTCAGCTTCGCAGAAAATATTCGGAAACAATGAAGGCAACCTTTCTCGATGAATCCGGCCAGCCGCGAGCGATGGAAATGGGTTGCTACGGGATAGGCGTGTCACGCATCGTGGCAGCCGCCATCGAACAAAATCATGACGAGCGCGGCATTATTTTTCCCGCTGCAATGGCGCCGTTTCAGGTTGCGCTTATCCCGATAGGCATGAAGAAAAGCGCGCTGGTGAGAAGCGAAGTGGAAAAATTGTACACGGATATTTCCGATGCAGGCATCGAAGTTTTGCTGGACGACCGTGATGATCGTCCTGGCGTCATGTTTGCCGATATGGAATTGATTGGCATTCCGCATCGCATCGTGGTCGGGGAGCGTGGCCTCAAGGAAGGCAACGTCGAATACCGGGGGCGCCGGGATAGCCAATCCCAGGCCGTTGCGGTTGAGGAAATCGTCGCATTCATAAAGGAAGTCCTGAGTAGCTGAATACGTTCAGCTTTTTCCGTTTTCACCTGGGGATGCAGTGTACCCATCTGCGTAATCCACGCCTTATTTCTGTTTTCCCTTTCCCTGCGGGGTTCCGTCCGGCCTGCCGTTCCGCGGCGAAGGCGAATACTCCCGCATGAAGTCCTCCAGGTCGGCGCGGGAAACAAGTCCCACCTTATAGGCTGCGGGCTGCCCGTGCGGGTCGAATAGATAGGTGGTGGGAAGCATCGATACGGGGCCGATCTGGGCAGCGACTCTCCTGTCGCCCAGTACGATCGGGTAGGAGATGGAGAGAGATTTGACAAACTTCATGACTGTTTTCGGATCTCGATAATCCATCGCTATTCCAATCACAACCACGTCTCTCCGGCTTTCATAAAGCGAGACCAGATCAGGTATTTCCTTGAGGCAGGGAGGGCACCAGGTAGCCCAGAAATTGATCAGCACCCATTTCCCCTTGTAGGCGGAAAGGGTGAGTTTTTTGCCGGAAGTATCGGTGAAAGTGAATCCCTGTGCCTGTGCACCAAAAGACAGCAATAGCAACAAGGATGATACAGCGAACAGGCGTAGCATTTGCTTTATCTATGGGCGGTCTCAGCAACTTCTGGAGTCTTGGCGGGTGGATTCAATTCTATCCCATCGGGTGGCGGAGGCGGCAATGGCGATTCCGGAGTATTGTTTTCGCTGAAAAGCTGCGACAGTGGCAAGTTCATTTTTTCATCGATTCCAGCCGCAATATCATCGAGCAGCAATTCGAGCTTCGCATTATCTTCGGCTGCCGTGCGCGCCGCAGCCGACCGGAAGGTGAACAGATGGAATATGTCGGCCACCGTGATCCTTGCTGGATCAAGTATCAGGACCCACCCTCCGCTCTTCACCTGCCTGACCAGATTGGCGCGACTCATCAGATCCAGCATCTGCTCCATGTCTTCGAAAGTCAGAGAGAGGCGCTTATGCAAACTGCCATAGGTTTCCACGGCGCCATTCCGGAAGGCTTCCCCGAGGACTTCCAGCAGTCGCAGGGCGTCGATAAACTGCCTGCCCGGGCCTGTCGGGTCCGGCTGCCATTTTTGAAATCGCCAGCTCGATAGCGAGGCAGCGATTACCGCCCCCAGCAGAACCATGAGCCAGGAGAGATAGATCCATAGCAGGAAGATCGGAATGGTGGCGAATGCCCCGTACACTGCCTGGTAGGTGGGAAAATGGGTAATATAAAATGCGAATCCACGTTTCATTGCTTCGAATCCCACTGCCGCGGTAACGCCTCCGGCTAGCGCGTGGCGCCAGGAAACCCGCCTGTTGGGTACGATAAGATAGGGAATCGAGAATGCGATGCTTGTCAGGACCAGAGGAGCCAGTTGCAGAAGCGCGCCATTTATCCCCGGAATGTTCTGGGTCAGCCCCATGGACATTCTCATCACCCATGAAGTGAGAGACAGGCTCGCGCCAATCAGCAGCGGTCCTATCGTGAGCGTAGCCCAGTAAATGAGCAAACGATGCAGCAACGGACGCAGCCGCGTTACTCTCCAGATGGCATTGAGGGACTTGTCGATGGTCAGCATCAAAGCCAGGGCAGTCACTCCCAGAAAGGCGGTCCCGATGGCGGTGAGGCGAATCGCGTTGTCGGCGAACTGCTGCACGTAGACCGCGATCACCTTATTAGCCGCTTCGGGCACCATGGTGTCGAGAATGAAGTTTTTGATCTGGGTGGAATAATCCGCGAACGCGGGAAACGCGGCTACGAAGGATAGCCCGATGGCGATCAATGGCACCAGCGAAAGCAGGGTGGTAAAGGTAAGACTGGCCGCGACCTCCGCGCAGTTGTGTTGAAGGAAGCGTGCGAGAAGATAACGCAGGAAATCAAGAGGTTGGGACGATTTCATGAGTCGCTACATTGTCAGTCGGCACGGGATCGAGCGGCGCCGGGCAAACCAGATCGCGTCAAATTGCATCTTCCTTCGGAAGAGGCCCCCCTCCCCGCAACATTCGCGTCGTCGTCTTTCGTGCACCCCCAGGATTCCCGTTCCCAGGGGATTGATTTCGAGGTTTCCTATACCTGAGGATGCGCTCGCTCCAGCTTGCTGTGCAGTTTGTTGAGCGCGCTGAGATAAGCTTTGGCGGAAGCCACCACGATATCGGTATCTGCGCCACTGCCATTCACGATCCGCCCGGATTTCTGTAATCGGACCGTGACTTCTCCTTGAGAATCGGTACCGCTGGTAATGGCGTTGACCGAAAACAACTGCAACTCGGCCCCGCTGACCACGATTTTTTCAATGGCCCGGAACGCGGCATCTACCGGGCCGCTTCCCTCGGATTCCGCTCTGGACTCCCTGCCTTCCTCGGAGATGACTATTATTGCCTCAGGTGTCTCGCCTGTTTCGCTATGCGCCGTCAGCGAAACCAGCTTGTAGTGTTCATGCAGCGTTACCGCATCATCGGAAACCAGGGCGTGCAGATCTTCATCGAAAATATCGTGCTTCTTATCGGCCAGTTCCTTGAACCGTGCGAAGGTGACATTCAGCATTTCTTCCGAGTCCAGCTCGACGCCAAGCTCCGCCAGGCGGGTGCGAAACGCGTTGCGCCCGGAATGTTTTCCGAGCAATAGTTTGTTCGCTCCCCAGCCGACATCTTCTGCACGCATGATTTCATAGGTCTCGCGATGCTTCAGCACGCCGTCCTGGTGTATGCCGGACTCATGGGCAAAGGCATTTGCGCCGACGATGGCTTTGTTCGGCTGCACGGGAAACCCGGTAATGCCCGATACGAGTTTGCTGGCGGGAACGATATGGACAGTATCGACCTTGCTGTCGCAATGGAAATAATCCTGGCGCGTCCGGACGGCCATCACGATTTCTTCCAGCGCAGCATTGCCTGCCCGCTCCCCAAGACCATTTATCGTGCATTCCACCTGCCGTGCGCCATTCATCACCGCGGACAGAGAATTGGCGACCGCCAGTCCCAGATCATTGTGGCAGTGCACCGAGAATACCACTTTGTCGGCATTCGGGATGCGCTCGCGCAAGGTATGGATAAGCCTGCCGAATTGCTCCGGCATGGTGTAGCCAACGGTGTCGGGTATATTCAGGGTGGTTGCGCCGGCATTAATGACTGCTTCCAGTACCTGGCATAGGAAGGCGATGTCCGAGCGGCCGGCATCTTCCGGTGAAAATTCCACATCATCCGTGTACTCACGAGCCCAGTTTACCGCCTTTACCGCTTGTTCTATTACCTGGCCGGGTGTCATGCGCAGCTTTTTTTCCATGTGTATGGGCGAGGTCGCGATAAAAGTATGGATCCTGGATGAAGACGCGCCCAGCAGCGCCTCGCCCGCGCGCCTGATATCCGCTTCTGTCGCCCGCGCGAGGCCGCATACCGTGCTGTCCTTGATTACGTCGGCCACCGCTTTCACCGCTTCGAAATCGCCATTGGAAGCGGCGGGAAAACCGGCTTCGATGACATCGACGTGCATGCGCTCCAGCTGTCGCGCAATACGGACTTTTTCCTCCCTGGTCATGGATGCGCCCGGACTCTGCTCGCCATCGCGCAGGGTCGTATCGAAAATAATGAGATGGTCTTTCACTGGTTTCTCCGTTTGAGAAAGAATACTCGAACTGTGAGACTGAAATACAGAACCTACGCAGATTCTGCGGAATAACAAGCGGAGGAGAAGGAAAAATGAGGTCGTTAGCGCGCGAAGCGCAGCAGCGGACGTGCCGAAAGCATGTGATTGCGTGAAACTCGCGAGGGGAAAATGCAGCTGGTCTGCTTCATGAAAGAAATATAATGCGTTTCCCCCATTTGTGCAATAGCCCCGGTATTGCGTTCGCCCGGCTCATTTTTCTTCTCGCTGCGGCTTTTCGCAACCCGGGTGCAATCGAGATGTCTAAAAAACGGATTGCAAAGCAAACGGACTATGTTCAAGCGCGAGCAGATGATCAGTGTACAGGCCTTCCATCTTCGCCGCTGCATTTGTGGGATGATGGCCGCATTCCTGATAAGCGGTTGCTTTTCGCATGGAGATTGGCGCGTGGAAGAGGTCGCGGGGCACCTGCCGGATCTGGAATTTACGTTGACCGCTGATGACGGGGGCGCCGCCACGGCGAAAACTTATGGCGGCTACACATTGCTCATGTATTTCGGATTCACGAGTTGCAAGACTGAATGCCCGGTCTCGATGGCGCGCCTTGCGCATGTAATGCAGCTTTTGGGAAAAAATGCCGATCGTGTCCGCATCCTGTTTGTCACCCTTGATCCTGAGCATGATGGTCCGCCGGTATTACGTCGTTACATAACGCAATTTGATGCGGAACGGACCGTCGGACTGACGGGTTCGCCGGCCGATATCCAGAGCCTTACCAAGCGGTACCGGGTTGCCTATCGCCCCCGCTCGAAAGCGGGTAACGGAGGTGGCATTACTCATGGAGACGCTATCTACATCTTCGATTCGCAAGGGCGTGCACGTCTGCTCGCCACATCATCTCATCCCGACGAGGACGTGGCCGAAGATATCCGGCGCCTGTTGAAGGCCGGGCATTAGCCGAAGTGTTGCCGTGGGCTTCCTGTGCAGTTTCAGGAGAGGCAAATCCTTATAAGGCATACCGATGGACTTGCTGCACTGGTTCATTCCCTGGGAAGAATCGCCCGCCCTCGTGGTGCTGATCAGCGCCGTGGCGGTGCTATTTTCAAGAGGTTGTGCCAGAAACGAACCGGAATTTCGACGAAAAGCCGCCTTCTGGGCCGGGCTTGCCGCGATCTATCTGGCTTCTCATACCCAGCTCGATTATTATGCAGAGCATCAGTTCTTCATTCATCGGTTTCAGCATGTCGTATTGCATCATCTGGGGCCTTTTTTGATCGCATTGAGCCATCCCCTGCCTCTGCTTGCGAGTGGCATGCCCGAAAAGGGGAGGAAGTTTTTCGTGGCGGCATCCCGGTGGAAACCGGTTACCTTTGCTGCAGGGGTTTTATGCAATCCGTTTGTCGCAGTCGTGCTCTTCATCGGCGTTATCGGCTTCTGGCTCCTGCCGCCAGTTCACTTCACCGCGATGATCGACTGGCGGTTATATCGCTTCATGAACTGGAGCGTAATAGTAAGCGGCTTGGTTTTCTGGGGTCTCGTGTTGAACCGGCGCTCCCCGTTTTCCCCGAATTTATCGCCGTGGACTCGGATTGCAATGATGCTGGCGGTTGTTCCACCCCAGATTGTACTGGGGGCCATCATCTTTTTCGCCTCGCAGGAACTCTATACCGTCTATACGGTTTGCGGCCGGGCAATAGACGGGCTGAGCGCGGTTGGGGATCAGCAAATCGGCGGAATAATCCTCTGGATTCATGGCGCGATGATGAGCATGATGGGAATTTTGATCGTGGTGCGCAAGGAACTGGTATCTGAAAGGCTGCTTGCGACGCGATCGCACGGCTGAATCCCTTGTTGCAGATATAGGAGGAAATCCCCTGGAAATATTAGGGCGCCGTATTGCCGATGACTTATTGCCGTAGTTCTTCCCTGAGCAGGGATACATCGCGAGCCGTGATTGCCGACGCATTGTTACCCCAGTTGTTGCGAATGAACGTCAGTACGTCGGCAATCTCCCGATCAGTCAATTCTGCTGCATACCCCGGCATTTTTTTTGGTTTCGGCCCTAGCCTGGTTGCCGGTCCTTTTCCCCCTTCCAATACCAGACGGATGAGAGAGGTGCCATTTTCGGATAGCACCATCGGGCTGCCAGCCAGTCGTGGAATCCTGGGAGCCTTGCCCAAACCGCTCTTTTCATGGCATTTGGCGCAAAAACCGGAATAAAGTCCGGCGCCCGGTGGTTCAAACGGACCCGACACGGTTCCCGCCAGAACTATATCGGTTTTCCGAGCCTGGGGCTTGTAGGATGCTTGTCCTTTTTTAGCCGGAAGCGATTTAAGATAGTGCGCGATAGCATTCAAATCCTCCTCGCTGAGATGCTGAGTACTGTTTCCGATCACTAAAACCATGCTGCCAAATGCCACTGTATGCTCATTGTGGCCCGTTTGGAGAAAGGCCGAGATTTCGTTCTCGGTCCATCTTCCCAGGCCGGATGCCTGGTTGCCAGTCAGGTTCCCGGCGAACCAGTTATCAACGACCGCGCCGCTCAGGTAATCCAGAGAGGTTTCCGAGTATGCTTTTTCCTGATAAGCCAGGCCGCGCGGAGTGTGGCAGGCTCCGCAGTGGCCCAGAGTTTGCACCAGGTAAGCACCGCGATTCCATCGATTGTTGCGGTCGGGCCGGGCTTTGAATGGTTCCTGCGTCGCAAACGCTGCCGTCCAGAACCAGAGTGTCCAGCGCTGGTTGAAAGGAAACGGCAGTTTCGTTTGCGGTGGAGCGTGCCTTACAGGTTTTACCTCACTCATGAAATATGCGTATAGGGCCTCGATATCGCTTTCCAGCACCGCTGCAAACGATGCAAATGGCATGGCAGGGTAAAGGCGCCTTCCATCCCTGGCGATGCCCTGGCGTACCGCGCGACTGAAATCAGCATAACTATATTGGCCGATGCCAGTGACCGGGTCGGGTGTAATATTGGTGGAATAGATGACCCCAAAAGGGGAATTGATCGGCAGGCCGCCGGCGAAAGGCGGGTGGCCTGGTCCCGCTGTATGGCAGCCCGCGCAGTCTGCAGCCTTGGCCAGGTAGGCGCCGCGCGCTATCGTCTCCGGGTCTGCTGCCTGAGCTTGTGCAAAGGCTGAGGCGAGCGCCAGCGTAGCGACGAGCGGGCAGACAAAGGCCCGGTAAAACGAATTCATTGGCGGGCTGCATACTGTCATAAGCTAAACCCAGGGGCTGCAAGGCGATACCAGGATAACCGCGCAACTGGTAAACAGGATTGCAATAATGAAGACGAAACTCGATAGCAGCCCCAGTATCCCAAGGAATCGTCCCTGGCCGCCATCGAAGGAACCGCTCCCCGCAGCGATCGCATGCCCGGTGCCGGCCTGTTTCCATAAACCCCGAGCGATATATCCGGAAACCAGGCCGGCAGCCAGACAGGCAAGGCTGATTGTAATCAGGATAGCCGGAAGACTGGCCCAGAGAGGAGTGGGAAGCGGAGCTTCGTGCGGATAGCATCCGTAGGCTGCGAGGGGCTCGCTCAGGGACATTTGAGCAACCCAGGCCGCTGCCGCGCCAAACAGGCTCACAATGGTTCTAAGCATGATTTTCCCCGGTTATAGGGGAAGTGTTTCGAGCATTCATTTCATGAATCCTGTCCATGCCGATCCGTGTCTACATATAGGGGAACAGGTATAGGGTTGTAAAAACGAACAGCCAGACCACGTCGACAAAGTGCCAGTAAATTCCGCCTATAGTGATGGCCGCATGGCGTTTCTCGTCAAAGTACCTGAACGAAATCCAGGCAAGCAGGAGCAAAAGAATGACGAGGCCGATCACGACATGGAGCATATGAAATCCCGTGATTGTGAAATAAAGCGAGCCGTAGAGATCGGAAGTCATGCCGTAGGTCTTGCTGCTCCATTCCTTAAGCTGAATTCCTACAAAAAGGGCGCCCAGCACGATTGCTACTAACATCATCACCACGCTTCCTCGTTTTCTTTTGCGTGCCAGGCAGTACTCGCTTGCCCAGACAAAAACACTGCTTGCTATTAAAATCGCCGTATTTATGCTGGGGAGAAGCAGGCTGGGCAGGCCTTCCGGTGGCCAATGGCGCTCGGCTTGCGAGGACAGGTAAAAATAGCTGAACAGGAGATATCCGAAAAGCGATCCTTCGGTCACGATCAGCGCCACTATGCCCCACCATCCGCCGGCAAGCTTACCTTCGCTGCCTACCGGCAGCGGCTGATCCAGCAATTGCCTTGCTTCAGACATGGGCCTCTCGCGATGAATCCGTCGGGCTTCGTTGCGCCAGCGCTTTTTCCGGCCACATCCATACCATCAGCGCTATGATGCATGAAAGTATCATCAGCCCCGTAAAACTCCACCAGTGGAGCAACATGCCTGCGAACGCGAGTGAGAGAAATAGCCCGACGAAGAACGGAGTGGCGGAATCGCCGGGCATTTTCAGGATGATCTCCGGAGTGGCATCTATGGGGGAGGTGCCGATCGTTTCGCGTCCTTCCATCAGTAAGTATCCTTTTTCCAGACTGGACTGACCCGTTCCTTCACCCTCATTCAGTCGATCCTCCCAAAGAGGATGCCTGCTGGCGATATGGGGAATCACGGCAAAATTGTAGGCTGGAGGTGGGGAAGGTACGGACCACTCCAAGGTAGCTGCATCCCAGGGATTGCTTCCCGCGCGGGTACCGCGCCGGAGACTGACCGCGACATTGACCAGGAAGATCAGTACGCCGATGGCGAACACGAAGGAGCCGATTGATGTGATCAGATTTACCGTATCCCACCCCATCCGGGATGAATAGGTGTAGATCCTTCGCGGCATGCCCAGCAGGCCCGCCAGATGCATGGGAAAAAATCCGGCATTGAAGCCGATGAACATGACCCAGAAGCTCCACTTGCCTATTTTTTCATCCATCATGCGCCCGGTGAATTTGGGGAACCAGTAATAGATGCCCCCTACGACTGGAAATACATTGATTCCAAGCAAAACGTAGTGCAGGTGGGCGACGATGAAATAGGTTTCGTTAAGTTGCCAGTCGAGCGGTACGGCGGCGGTCATTACTCCCGACAGCCCCCCGATGACAAACAGGATGACAAATCCCGCAAAAAACAGAAAAGGTGTCTTGAAGACGGGCGTTCCGAGCCAGATCGTCGCGATCCAGGCGAACACTGCCACGGCGCTCGGGATGGAGATCACGAAACTGGCGGCGCCGAAGATCGACAGGGCAACCGCCGGCAGGCCGGTGGCGAACATGTGGTGGATCCAGACTTCGAAACCGACCAGCATGGTTGCCATGGTGGCGAGCGCTACCCATGCATAGCCTACCAGCGGACGGCGGCAGAAAGTCGGCAATGCGTCGGACACGATTCCCATCGCGGGGAGAACGATGGCATAAACCCAGGGGTGGCCGAAAATCCAGAACAGGTGTTGCCACAACAATGGCTTGCCGCCGTTCGCCACATCAAAAAAGTGGGTCCCGACCTGGCGGTCCAGCCACAGCAGGAAGAATGCGAGGCTGACCGAGGGAATGACCAGCAGGTTGGCTACGGATGCGGTCAGGGTGCCCCAGACCAGGATCGGCACGCGGTTGATGGTCATTCCGGGTGCCCGCATCTTGAACAGGGTCACTACGAAATTCACCGATCCGACCGTCGTGGATACTCCAAGCAATACCATGCCGAGCGCAAAAACGTCGATATTCGGGCCCGTGTTATAGATCGGGCCCGAATAAGGTACATAATTGAACCATCCCGCATTCGGCGCCTGTCCCAACGGAAAGCTCGCATACATGAAAATGCCGGCAAACAAGAAAATCCAGTAGGAGAGCGCATTGAGGCGCGGGAAAGTCATATCGCGCGAGCCCAGCATCAGCGGCCAGAGATAATTCGAAAATCCGGATAATATGGGCAGCGCATACAGAAAGATCATGGTCACGCCGTGCATCGTGAAGAGCTGATTGTATTGCTCTGGAGTCAACAGCGTCAGGTTGGGGCCGGCCAGTTGCAGACGCATGATCAATGCTTCCATTCCGCCGATCAGCAGGAAAACGAAAGCAGTGACGATATATCGCAGGCCGATGACCTTATGATCCACCGTCGAAAGCCAACCCTTCCATCCGGGGAGCGATTCCCATATTTCGGCAAGCCGTATCTCCGCATCCGAGCCGACAGGAGCTTGCCCGATGTCCGGGGAACGCCGCAGCCGGCTATCACTGGGGGGACGTGTTATGGCAGACATGGGCGTGTTTTCAGTCAAGGGTTGAAAGATAAGTGGAAAGAGCCGATTTCTCGGTCTCCGATAATGCAATGCTCGGCATGCGCGATCCGGGCTTGAGCCGCTGCGCATTGACGATCCAGTTCATCAAATCTTCCGGCGTATTGAGAAGCAGTCCTGCTGCAAGCCAGCGGCGCGAATTGAGGTGGGTCAGATCCGGGGCATGCCGGCCCGCAGCATCGGTACCACGGACGGCATGGCAACCCCCACAGCGATCCATGAACAGCCTCTGTCCGAATTCGCCGGTTGAGCCTGGCCTGAAAGGGGATGAAACCGGGCGGCGCTGGGCGTTTCGCCATCTTTCGAAATCCTCGGCACTTTCTGCCACCACTTCGAGGCTCATGCGGGCATGGCCGGCACCGCAAAACTGCGCGCATTGGCCGGCATATATGCCAGGGGAGTCGGCTTGAATCCATTGCTGGTTTATCAGCCCTGGGATCATCTGTGTTTTCCCCGCGAGAGTCGGCACCCAAAAAGCGTGGATGACATCGGCGCTTTTGAGCCTGATGAGGACAGGCTCGCCCACGGGAATATGCAGTTCGTTGGCAGTCGTGACAGTCTGCTCGGGATCATCATGCTCATACTCGATTCTCCACCACCAGTCGTACCCGGTTACCGTCACGGTGATGGCTGGGGTCGAAGGAGGTTTCGCGACCGCATCGAGTACGAGCAGAGAATAGATGACGAGCCCAAAGAGGATGAACGTTGAAATACCGGTACCAATATAAATCCATCTTAATCCTCCACTTTCGGGCCCGATCATTCGCATATCCATGGAAGGGCGATTGCGCAGCAAGGCCACTATCAGGAGCAATGAGATAATCAGCATAATGATCACTGACAGGCCAGCGAGCACCCACCCAAGATACATGGTTGGTTCGGACGCTGGACCATAGCTGCGCATGAAATAATTCAGGGGCGCTTCCGCTGCTTGCGCTGCATTCACCGGGCTTGGCAATGCCAGTGCCAGTGCCGCAGCTGGCCGGAGGACGGAAAGGCTTTGGCCCATGTTTTCCGGGGCTATGCGAGGATGAAATCGTTGTTCCATAAGCAGGATGAATTCGGTTTGCCGTTTAGCGGGATCACGCAAAAATCTGTTTGATCGATTGCCTTATGATTCCTGCCGAGTCGGGGTCGCCATGGAGCATCGCCGAAGCATAGGCTCGCGCCTGTTTGAAGGTGATGTGCGGCGGAAGCGGTGGAACATCGGGGTCGGAAATGACCTCAAGCACTACCGGTCGGTCAGCATGGATCGCGTAGTCCCAGGCAGCGCCAATTTTTTCCGGCTCATCGACGCGAAGCCCGCGAAGGCCGATCAGTTCCGCATACGAGGCATAGGGGAAATTAGGCACATCCTGCGAAGCCGGGAATTTCGGATCGCCTTCCATTGCCCGCTGTTCCCACGTCACCTGGTTCAAATCCCGATTATTGAGAACCATGACGACGAGATTGGGATTGCTCCAGCGCTGCCAGTATTTGCCGATGGTGATCAGTTCGTTCATCCCGTTCATCTGCATGGCGCCGTCACCCACCATCGCGATCGCCGTGCGATCGGGATGGGCAAATTTTGCCGCGATGGCATAGGGGACGCCGGGCCCCATGGTCGCAAGTCCTCCCGAGAGCGAAGCCATCATGCCCTGGCGGGTCTTGAGGTCGCGCGCATACCAGTTGGCTGACGAGCCTGAGTCGCAGGTGAGAATACAGTTATCCGGCAACCGCTGGGACAGTTCCCAGAAAACCCTTTGCGGGTTGATTGGATTAGCTGGCTCCATGGCGCGCGCCTCCATCGTTTTCCACCAGTGGCGGACATATTCTTCGATGTCGCTGCGCCAACGGCGATTTTCTTTTCTTTTCAATAGCGGGATAAGCTGGTTCAGGGTTTCCGCGGCATCTCCGACGAGATTGACTTCCATCGGATAGCGGATACTCATCATGCGTCCGTTGATGTCGATCTGAACTCCGCGCGCTTGACCTTCTTCCGGCAGGAATTCGGAATACGGGAAGCTCGAACCGACCATCAACAACGTATCGCATTCCATCATCATGTCATAGCTGGGCTCGGTACCCAGCAGACCAATGGAACCAGTCACGTACGGCAGCTCGTCGGGAACGGCAGCTTTGCCCAGCAATGCCTTGGCAATGCCGGCGCCGAGAAGGTCGGCAACCTCGAGCACCTGCCGGGTGGCGTTGAGCGCGCCTGCCCCGACCAGCATCGCCACCTTGGAGCCCGCATTCAATATATCGGCAGCATGGCGCAAATCCTCCGCTTTCGGCACGATCCGGGGAGCCTCGTAGCCGGTGCCGGAATGCGCCGTGCCGTGTTCGCGGCCAGGTTTTTCCGCTTCCATCTCCTGAATATCGTTCGGGATGATAATGCAGCACACGCTTCGCTCCGCCTGGGCAATGCGCATGGCGCGATCGACGATGTGGCGCATCTGCATGGGCGTCGTCACCATATGCACATATTCATGGGCTACATCCCTGAACAGTGAAATGAGATCGATTTCCTGTTGATAGTTGCCGCCGAGCGCTGCACGTTTTTGCTGGCCTACAATGGCAACGACTGGCTGGTGGTCGAGCTTTGCGTCGTACAAGCCATTGAGCAAATGAATGGCGCCGGGTCCCGAAGTTGCGAGGCAAACTCCTACTTCCCCGGTGAACTTGGCGTGCGCGCAGGCCATGAATGCGGCCATTTCCTCATGGCGTACCTGCACGAAATCCAGTTCTTGCGATTTGCGGTTAAGCGCGCCCATGATGCCGTTGATGCCATCCCCCGGATAACCAAATATCCGCCGGACTCCCCATTCCATCAGGCGCCGCAATAAAAAATCGCTGACATTCTGGCTCATCGCGTGATCTCCTGCCGGAGGGGCAATCGCCGGCTTACTCCACGTATCTCGTCCGCCGCTGGCGCAAAAAATCGTTGTGCTTATGCTACGCTTTGCTTCAGCCGTTTCTGTTCGCAAGAGCACTCACATTTTTTTCACGCAAGGAAGATATCGGTGAAATAACTGTGAGATATGTGTGGAGGTTTGAGTAACAGTCTCGTGTGATAAGCTTGGCGCCATAAGTAGTGTCACTTTCCTTTTCGGTCGGCGAGGCAAAGATTATGGCCATCGGTCATGTTCGCATGTCAGTCTTTAGTGTGCGAAAATCATGCAAAGATAGGTTGGAAGGGAGGAATAGCGACGCGAACGCAAAGGAAGTAAAGAGGAGATACGGGAGAGAGGAAACAAGGTTTGTTGCGAATTCAAGCGGAAGGAGGCCTAAAAAGAACCTGACCCCGGCACGGCCAGGTCAGGCCATGCTCGGGGTCAGTGGAAGGGGATTGCTGTCAGCTTTCTAGAAGGCGACTTGGTACTGGAGTACGAAACGTCCCCTGCTGGAGGTTTTGACGATGTCGCCCATCGGGTCGAAGTTGAAAATAGGCCTGTTCTGGTAGTCGAAGGTGATCTTGCTGTTGTGGCCCTTCAGCAACCAGTTCACGCCGCCGTTGAAGACATTCATCTGGTCGTGAAGCCGCTTGTAGTTTGCGCTCAACAGGGAGGTGTAGATCTGTAGCTGGCCGTTATTCCCGGGGATCAGGTCCTTGGGCAGCAGATAGCCGAACTGGGCATACCACACTTCCCCCGTGCCGAACATCGGGAAGGTGTTGCCTGCTCCATTGAAACTTCCCCCTGCGCCAAGGCCATTGGCCGTGTTCGCGCCATTGCCGTTCATCCGGAGATAATTCGGGCCATAATCATAAACGAAGTAACCGATATAGGCGGAGACCGCCGTTTCCTTCACCTTATCCACCGCCGCGTCCAGAAACATGGCAACCGACCAGTGGGTCATGTCGTGATATTGGGCGGTTGATGGACTGGTGCCGGTCCACATCGCATTTTTCTCGGTGATGAAGCCGGCTTCGAGATTCAGTATGTCCTTCTTGCCCAGGTAGGTTCCTTGCATGTAGTCATTGGTTATGGGTTCCGTATCCCAGAAGTTCCAGTAGAACATGCCGCCATATTGTTTCTTATGGCCAACCTGGGCAAAATCCGAAACTGTTGGAGAAATAGCGGGTTGTGCTAGTCCGTCGGTTGTAACGGGGAACGAATCCTGCGCGGCTATCCGGTAGCGGAACTTGCTGATCTGGCCGCGAAGCCAGATTCCCAGGTTTCTATTGAAGAGTTGGGTTCTTTCCGTGGCGTACTGCGCCCCGACAGGAACATCCAGGGTCATGATGGTGCTGACGCTGGGAGAAGTGAAGCGCGATAGTCCATTAGCCATCGAGAGGCCGCCGCCTGCAATCATCTGATGCCCCTGCGTCAGGCGCAACTCGGTGAAGGCATCGTGAAAGTAGGGCATGGCCGCGATATGGCGGTTGTCATTCTGCTGAGCAATGAAGTTGAAATTATTGATCCCGTATTGCGTGTAAAAGTACACTCTATCGGTAAGCTGCCCCTGCAATACCAGACGGGTCCGGCGCAAGCTGACTTCGGTTGTGTCGGTCACTGGCTGGTTCTGAATCATCGATCCTGGGTTGTTCTGCTCGTATGCCAACTGAACCTGGTTAAGCATGCCGAGTTTGATGTACTGGCTGCCATCGCCGTTCAGGTTCAGCTTGAACGGGTCTGCTTTCACCCAATCCGAGTATCCAAATCCACCGGGTTTTGGCGCACCAGGGGCAGTGCCCGCGGGAATTGCCGCTGCGGTGGCGGCGACCGCGCCCTCCCTGCTCGTGGGAGCGGGCGGGACAGCCCCAGCGGCGCTTGCGGGAGCTTTCGGCATATCCGATACTTTTTCAAAAGACCCCATGCGTACCCGCCCCTCTCCAGGTTCTGCATAGATCTGCTTGGTCTTGGTATCGACATAGAGGTCTATGGTATAGCCCTTTGACGATGAAGCATCCGCGCCTCCCGCGGTTTGCTTGTCCTGCGCATATAAGGAAGTCGAAACAAGGCAACAAGCAGCAGCTATTAATGAAAGACTAGGTTTCATTAAATGATTCCCCCCACGTTGAAGATTGAAATTAAGTCAAGATTATTCTATTTGAATATCGGAAATCTTTTGCCCAATGCTGTTTCCGTTATTTTTTCATTTTCTGATTGTAACTGAAGTTAGCACAACAGACGTCAACTAAATGTCAAGTGAAAGTGAAGATTTGGTTAATCTGGCGGTGCTGCCCAGGAATCGCAGGGTCTATCCCAAACCATGATAAAAGAATGGTTTTTGATCTCCTGAAAGTGGTGGCCAGGAAGCTAATTATGACAGCGAATTTATTTCCGGGGCAAGGAATTTGCGCGAAGGCAGCAATGGGCGTTATGGCGATACAAAACCCGCGGGAATGGAGGCCGCCGAAAACACGTTTGAAATGGTGCATGCAGGAGATCGCGTGGAACTTTTTTGAGAATTTGAAGAGATGGCGCCCACTTTTCCATACCTGATTCCGGAATGGGCCGGGTGGGTTAGAACGGCAGTGTTCATCAATGAACAGATTTCAGCCATTCATCATTACCGCACCGGATTCTGGCTGCCGGGGAGCCTATCCGCCTCCGGCGCCGCCTGCGGATATATTGGTATCCACATCCGGATCCGGTCCGGGCGGCCGGTCTGGTCCGTAAAAAAGCTTTATGAATCTGCGAAGCACGCTGTCTCCCTCCGCATGCTCCCACCACGAGTTGCCCGGTTGCACATCGTATGCTTCGGAAGATGCCGGGTTTGGCGGCGGGAAAGTATTCTGGTCCGGCTTGTCCGCTTTTTCCCCCTTGTCTTCTCCCTTGAACGGGGACGCCGTTTCCACGGTTATCGGTTTGGCAGGCTCCTTTTCCGCCATTGCAATGCCTGCATGGCTCAGGCAGCCCAAGGCGGCGAGCATGCTACCGTATCTCGCCGCGCTGACAGGGATCTGCCTGAGGCCAAATCTTTCATGCGGTTTTTTCATATCAAAGCCGCGATATCAGCCCCCGGCTCCTCCGGCGGAGAGATTTTCCTCCACATCGCGGTTGGGTCCGCGTGGCGTATCGGGGCCGTAAAAGATCCGGATCATCTTGCAAAGAAAAGTCTCGTCCTCCGGGGTGGAGTAGGCGCATGACCCGGGATCTCTCTCAGAGGTCGCGCTGGGCTCGAAGCTGGCAGTCTGCGCCGGTGGCGGCGGGTTTTCCGCATTGGGCGCTGTATTTGTCTGATTGCTCCCCTGGCTCGCCCCTTGTTTTTTTGCAGCATCTCCCCATGGAGCGGAGTGCTGCCCTGAGTTCGACTGGGCGTGCGCAATGCCGTTCCCCAGAAAAAACAGGGCGATAAAAAATGCGCCAATTGATGTCAAGCTATTGAATGTGAATTTCATCGTGGTACGTTTCCTGTTGGAAAAGGTGAATGAAGGAAATGATACTACTCCATTTTTTTATCCATTCCGACAGAGAGACCCAAAAAACCTTTTTGTCCCGCACTTCCTTGGCAGAGAGCGGCCGCCGTTGGTTTTCGTTGCGGGAGCATGGAGGGAATATAGGGAAGCGCCCGGAAAGCCTTTTTCAGGCGACAAGAACAGCAGGAATAAAAAGCCGGTTCCGCGGGCGGGGCAGGGCCCGCGGAACCGGCTGAGGTCAAGATCGCAGCAACAACCTCTGGAAACTTCTTCCTGCCTTCAGCTGTGAGGTCGAGATGGCGGAATGCAGGAAGAAGGAAGCTTTCGCATATAGGGCGTACACGAGCGGCCTTATCTATATACTATATAAATATAATTTCTATGACCAGCTAGCCAAGCTAGGCAATGGAGCCCATCGATCCAAACGAACTCCTGGACCTGCTTCTCCGGGCGGCTACAAAGCCTATCAGGGCCAATCCGGCGAGCAGCATGGCATAGGTTTCGGGCTCCGGAACCGCGGAAGCAAATCCCGGCACATCCGTCAGCACGATACGCCCGTTGAGATCTTGGATCTCCCGCGCATCGCCATTCGGAAAGAGGGAGCTATATGCATTGATGTCGGCCTGGGAGATATACAGCGGCTGTGCCAGGTCAACCCATTTTACCCCTTCCGAAAACGGCGGGGTTGTCAGCGAGCCGTCGTAGCGGAAGGATTCCAGGTTGCTTGGCAGGAGCGTATTCAGATCGAAGTGGTTGAAGACGTGCGTCTCTGTCGTGGTTTTGGGCAGATCCGAAAAAATGGGGTCCAGCGACGTCTGCGGGGGGTTATGCGCATCGGATGCGTCCACCCATCGGCCTACCACGAGTAGATTATTGCTGGCATCGCTGAATACAAGGTGCATTTCCATGGGATAGGTATGGCCGTTTTCCAGGTTCTCGGCCGGCGTGTGAAAATGGAACTGCGCCAGATTATACGTGTCTCCGTTCAGCGTTACCGATCCTGCACCCGCGGGAACGATTGCCCTGGCGGCGGTTGCATACACATCAGGCGAGCCGTTATTGATCACGCTGAGCGTGGTATCCGAGCTCAGGTTGAACTGCAGCGGCGGCAGCGCCTGGAACTTCGTATCTTGCGAAGTGATGTCTATCGGGCTTTGTTGCTCCATCGTGGCCAGATTTTCCGCCAAAGTACCCGCGTGTGCCGCAGGCAGCGAGACCAGGAAAAGAGCGGAGCCGAGCGTTGCAAGAGGCAGCAGTCGAAACAGTGATCTGTCCATAGTGACGTCCCTTATAAAAATTTATGACGAAAAAGTATGAAAGGTGGAAATCGCATTATGCAGCTTAAATCTAGCATGGCCTATGTGAAAAAAAAGTGTCTTAAATATAAAGAATTCGTCAAGCCGGAGGAATGGAGCCGAATGGCTTGTTGCTATTTTCCCTATTATTTTTATCATTAATTTCATTGGGTTGTTTCGGTTTTCCATCTTCCGCGCTCCCCCGGGAGCCACTCGGTGTCTCCAACGGGAGACACTGTTTCCGACCGCTTCGCATCACGTTTGTGGATTATGTTTGTGGATTATGCCAGCAGCCATCAGGTTCGATCAGAGCGTCGGCGGCTCCCGGCCCCCAACTGCCGCGCTCATAGGGAAGCGCGGAATGGTGTCTGGTTAGCACGTCATCCACCGCCACCCAGGCGGCTTCGACTGCTTCTTCCCGGGCAAACAATGCGCCCTCGCCGATCATCGCATCATGCAACAGCCTTTCGTAGGGCAATTCCTGACCAAAGTGTTCCTCCACCAGACAGAGTTCCTCCTGGTCGCCAATGAATTCCTTCCCGCCGCGCTTGACTCGAGCGGCCAGCGCGATAGTGGAAACAGGAGAAAGGCGAAAGCGAAAATAGTTGGCGTCGCACGCCGCGCGTGCCGAATCGGCAAACAACTTTTGCGGCGGTGATTTCAACTGAACGACAACTTCAGTGGCGGTATCCGCGAGAAACTTGCCGGAACGCAAGTACCACGGCACTCCCTCCCAGCGCCACGAGTCGATATGAAGACGCAAGGCGCAGAATGTTTCCACATCCGAGTCCGGGTTTACACCCTTCTCCTCGCGGTAGCCTGCATACTGGCCGCGCACGACTTCGTCCGGATCGATTGGCCGCATGGCTTTGAAGACGCCGGCCTTTTCCTCCTGGACGGCTCGGAAGCCCTTGTAAGAGGGCGGTTCCATTGCAAGCAGAGCGACGATCTGAAACAGGTGATTCTGGATCACGTCGCGCAGACAACCCGCCGATTCGTAAAACGCCCCGCGTCCTTCCACGCCAAAATTCTCGGCAAGGGTGATCTGGACGCTGGCTATATAATTACGGTTCCATATCGGCTCGAGGAAGGAATTGGCGAAGCGGAAATAGAGGATATTCATGATCGCCTCCTTTCCGAGAAAATGATCGATGCGGAAGATCGATTCATCCGGGAACACGGAGCGGGCAACCCGATTGAGTTCCTGAGCAGAGGCGAGATCCCGCCCGAAGGGTTTTTCGACGATCACGCTCGCATCCTTCGCCAACCCGACGGAACCCAGCGCGGTGATGACGGTTTCGAAAAGCGAGGGGGGAATGGCGAGATAATAGGTGGGCCGCCCGATGTCCTTCAGCGCGCGCTTGAGCGCCTGGAAAGTATCCGGATTGTTGTAGTCTCCCGGCACATAGCGAAACAGCTTGAGAAGGCGATCGAGCGCATCCTGGTCGTCGATCTTTCCCCATTTTTTCAGTGATTCGATCACGCGTTCGCGGAGTTGGTCAAGATTCCAGCGGCTCGATGCGACGCCGATGACAGGCACATCGAGCGCTTTCTGCCTGATCAGGGCATAAAGCGCCGGAAAAATTTTTTTGTAGGCGAGATCTCCGGTGACGCCGAACAGTACCAGGGCGCCTGAGGCGGGAGAATTTGTGGATGTATCCGTTATCCCGCTCATTAGCCTTCCTCCTTCTTTTCGTGATGTCCCCCGAATCGTTTTCTCATCGCCGAGAGCAACCGGTCAGCGAATTCGGCATTGCCGCGCGACTCAAAGCGGCTGAAGAGTGCCGCGCTAATCACCGGGACCGGCACACCCTCATCCACCGCGGCCAGCGTGGTCCATCTTCCCTCGCCCGAATCGGACACCCTGCCGGAAAACCCAGCCAGAGTGGCATCTTCCAGCAAGGCTTCCGCAGTCAGGTCGAGCAACCAGGAAGCAACGATGCTGCCCCGCCTCCAGACCTCGGCGATTTCGGGCAGATCCAGTTCGTACTGGTAGAATTCAGGGTTGCGCATCGGTGTCGTTTCCGCGTCCGCTTCCAGCACACGCTTGCCTGCATTCGCGCTGTGCAGGATATTCAGTCCTTCCGCATAGGCGGCCATCAGGCCATACTCAATCCCGTTATGCACCATCTTCACGAAATGGCCGGCTCCGTACGGACCGCAGTGGAGGTACCCCTGCTCGGCTGTTCCCTTTTGCTTGCGTCCCGGTGTGCGCGGGGCCGCTCCAATGCCGGGCGCGAGTGCGGCAAAGATGGGATCCAGGCGCTGAACGACTTTCTCGTCCCCTCCTATCATCAGACAGTACCCGCGTTCCCGTCCCGCTACGCCGCCGCTTGTTCCCACGTCGACATAATGTATGCCTTTGGACAGGAGATCCGCGCCGCGCCTGATATCGTCGTGATAGTAGGAGTTGCCGCCGTCGATGATGATGTCGCCGGGATCGGCAAGGGCCATCAGCTTTGCAATAAGTCCGTCAACTACGGCCGCGGGGACCATTAGCCACATTGCGCGGGGCTTGGCCAATCCGTCAACGAATTCCTCCAATGTACCCGTTCCGATGGCACCCTGCTGTTGAAGTTCGTTCACCGCCTCCGCCCGTTCATCGTAGACCACGCATTCGTGACCTGCTTTGAGCAGGCGGCCGACCATGTTGATTCCCATCCGTCCCAATCCGATCATTCCCAGTTGCATTTTGCACCTCCATCAATCAAGCGTATCAGGTAATCCGCCACGCCATATAGCCGGCGAACCTTGCAAATCAGGACTGTTTGCGGCAAATCGGGTCGTGCCGGGTGGAGCATCCCCCTGGCGCCGGGCGTGGTCCGAGCCGCTATGCCGCTGGCTTGGCCCCAGCCAGGGCGGCGCTAACGATGGATTGGGCCTCATCGACAATGTGCTGCAGATGATCCGTGCCGTTAAAACTTTCCGCGTAGATCTTATAGATATTTTCCGTGCCGGATGGGCGCGCGGCAAACCATCCATTTTTTGCCATGACTTTGATGCCGCCTATGGAAGCGTCGTTGCCCGGCGCACGAGTAAGGATCGTCTCTATTTTCTCCCCGGCGAGCTCCTTGGAGAGCACCTGTTGCGGCGAGAGTCCGGCCAGGATTTTCTTCTGGTCGGGTGTTGCCGGAGCATCGACGCGTTCGAAGAAGAATTTGCCAAAATCCTGTTCCAGCCCGCGGTATATTTCTCCGGGGTCCTTTCCCATTCTCCCCGTTATTTCCGCTGACAGCAGTGCCGCCGTGATCCCGTCCTTATCTGTTGTCCAGGCGGTGCCATCGATGCGAAGAAAGGAAGCCCCTGCACTTTCCTCCCCACAAAAACCCAGGGAGCTATCGAGCAGGCCATCTACAAACCATTTGAATCCAACTGGCGTCTCATATAGTTTTCTGCCGGCTCCGCCCGCAACCCGATCGATCATGTGGCTGCTTACTACCGTTTTCCCGATCGCCACATTGGCGTTCCATTTCGGCCTGTTGGCAAAAAGATAGTGAATGGCAGCCGAGAGGTAATGATCGGCGGGCAGCAGGCCCGAGCTTCGGGTGACGATACCATGCCGGTCGTGATCGGTATCGCAGGCAAAGGCAATATCGAAACTGTCTTTCAAGCCGATCAGCCCCTGCATGGCGTAGGATGAGGACGGATCCATGCGAACCTTCCCATCCCAATCCAGAGTCATAAAGCGGAAAGTGGGATCTACTGTCTTGTTTACAACTTCAAGGTCGATGCCGTAGCGCGCAGCAATGGCTTCCCAATAATGGACTCCTGCGCCACCTAGCGGATCCACCCCCATGCGGATGCCCGATTCGCGAATCGAGGACATATCGATCACAGCCCCGAGATCACCGACATAGCTATCGAGAAAACTGTGAACATGCGTGGTGGGAGCAGCCAATGCCTTTTCAAAGCCTGTCCTTCGAACCCCCGAAAGATTATTTTTTAGAAACTCATTGGAAAGGGATTCGATTATGGCGGTGGCTTCGACGCCGGCCGGCCCGCCATGATACGGGTTGTATTTGAATCCGCCGCTGTCCGGCGGGTTGTGCGATGGCGTGATCACGATGCCATCCGCAAGTTTTGCGCTTCGTCCCTGGTTGTATGTCAGTATGGCATGTGAAACTGCGGGGGTGGGGGTATATTCCCCCCCGCTTGCCAGCATTACGTCCACGCCGTTAGCGGCAAGCACTTCCAGCGCGCTGGCAAAGGCAGGTTCGGAAAGCGCATGGGTGTCGATGCCGAGAAACAGCGGCCCATCTATGTTCGTTTGCCTTCGGTATTGGCAGATGGCTTGGGTAACGGCGAGTACGTGCCATTCGTTGAAGCTGGTTTCCAGAGAGGAACCGCGGTGCCCCGAGGTTCCAAAGGCAACTCTTTGGGCCGGTACGGACCAGTCAGGGATTTTCGCATAGTAGGCGGTAACAAGCCGGGGTACATTCGTGAGCATATCCGCTGGGACCGCTTTGCCGGCGAATGGGTTGATTTTTGGAGCAGCCTTTTCGGTGGCCATAATAGTCTCGCTTCGAATAGTGGCGGTAAGAAACTGCAGCACAACATATCAAACTGATACGAGAAGAAACTGGCGGGCCCGCTGGCAAGGTTCGAAGATAGCCGGGCTACCATAACAGGAGGAGCCGGCGTGCCGGCATTCCCGGTTCCCGATGCCGTTATTTCAAGACGCGATCAGCCTGTTATCCCGCCCCCGTCTCTGCATCCGACATAACGCCTGATGAGCGCATTGGTCGAACTGTCATGCTTCAGATTCGGGTCGCCCATGGGTGCCATCTCCTTGACGATGCGTTTGGCGAGTTCCTTGCCGAGCTCAACGCCCCATTGGTCGAAGGAATCGATATTCCAGATAGCTCCTTGCGTAAAGACGGCGTGCTCATAGAGGGCAACCAGTGTTCCGAGCGTATAAGGAGTGAGGCGTTCGGCGAGAATCGTGTTGGTCGGGCGATTGCCTGGAAATGTCCGATGTGGACAAAGCCAGTCGGGCGTTCCTTCTGACTTGACCTCTTCGCTGGTTTTACCGAAAGCCAGGGCTTCCGTCTGGGCAAAAAGGTTGGCCATAAGCAGATCATGATGATTTCCAAGGGGATTAAGCGTCTGGCAAAATCCGATGAAGTCGCATGGGATCAGGCGAGTTCCCTGGTGTATCAACTGATAGAACGAGTGCTGTCCATTGGTGCCTGGCTCGCCCCAAACTATCTGGGACGTCTGGTAATTGACAGGAAAGCCATCCAGCCTCGCCTGCTTGCCATTGCTTTCCATTGCCAGTTGCTGCAGATAAGCCGGAAAGCGTTTGAGATATTGGTCATAAGGCAGCACGGCAAGCGTCTCGCTGCCGAAAAAATTGTTGTACCAGATTGCCAGCAGCCCCATGATGACAGGCAGATTCCTGTCAAATGGCGTAGTGCGAAAGTGCTCGTCCATCGCATGAAAGCCTGCCAGCATGGAGCGAAAATTCTGGGGACCTATGGCAATCATGGTTGAAAGACCTATTGCCGAGTCCATCGAATAGCGGCCCCCCACCCAATCCCAGAAACCGAACATATTTGCCGGGTCGATTCCGAAATCCGAGACTTCCACGGTGTTGGTGGAGACGGCAACGAAGTGCTTGCTCACGGCGCGCGCATCATCGAACGCATCCAGCATCCATTGGCGAGCGGCGTGGGCGTTGGCAAGCGTTTCCGTGGTCGTGAATGTTTTCGAGCAAACGATGAATAATGTTTCCTCGGGGCTGATATCCCTGGTGGCTTCCCTGAAATCGGTGCCATCCACATTCGAGACGAAGCGGAAGACCATGTCTCGCTGGCTGTATGCACGCAAGGCCTCATAGGCCATTACCGGCCCCAGGTCGGATCCGCCTATGCCGATATTGACGATGTTCCGGATTCGTTTGCCGGTATGGCCGCGCCATCCGCCGCTGCATAATTCATTGGCGAAGGTCGTCATTCGATCAAGCACTGCGTGTACTTCCGGCACCACATTGATTCCATCCGCCATGATTTGCGCATCCCTGGGTGCGCGCAAGGCGGTATGCAGGACGGCGCGCCGCTCCGTCGAGTTGATCGGCTTGCCTTCGAACATGGCGGCAATGCGCTTTTGCAATCCGCATTCTTCCGCGAGCTGAACCAGCAACCGAAGCGTTTCGGCGGTAATGCGATTTTTCGAGTAGTCAAGGTAAAGGCCAGCAGCTTCAGCCGTGAAGCGCTCGCCCCTCCGGGCGTCATCCGCAAAAAATTCGCGGAGATGCTTGTCACGGATTGCTTTGAAATGAGATGAGAGTGCTTTCCACGCGGGAAACTCCGTCAGGGATGGGGTGCCGGGTTGAATCGAGACCGGAGGTTCGACACTCATGTCAGCCTCACGCGTTGTGTATTCATGATCGCTCCCGTTCGGCAGGATCTGCCAGTATCCAGCAGTCCGTTTGATAGGTTACACACGGCAGAGCAGGGCTTCATGTGGTTTCATTCGCCTGCCCCACGTCGGGCATTCGGTGCTTGGTATCAAAACCGGCTCGCCCCAGGCATTTATCTCCGGACGCGGCCGATCCATGAAGTGTAGCAAGCCCAGCGTTCAGAAATCTAGCACAGCAGGCATCAAGAAAATGTTAAGGCGGTGTTCAACCTGAATCCGGCAGTTGTAGCGAACGCACCATACAGGAGAATATAGGGTGAACGCCGAGTACCGCGAAAAGCCTTTGCGGGCATGGACAATCTATTGCGGAGCACTCATCCTTTTTCTCTTCATCAGCCGCCAAAGCCGAAGACCATAGCCGGACAACGCGTAGAGAAGGAAAAGACAGAAGAGAACGACCGGCGGATGGCTGGGTATCAGCACAAAAAAGAACAGCGCCAGCAGCAACACGGTGATGAATGGCACGCTTTTGCGCAGATTGATCTCTTTTCCACTGTAATAGGGGAGATTGCTGACCATGGTCAGCCCAGCGAACAGTGTGATGCACCATGCAAGCCATCTGACATCGGACCCTGCGATATCGAAGTCCAGCATCACCCAGACCAGCCCCGCTATCAGCGCGGCAGCCGCGGGGGTGGGCAATCCCTGAAAAAAACGCTTGTCGATCACTTCTGCATTGGTGTTGAAACGTGCAAGGCGCAGCGCCGCGGATACGCAATAGATGAATGCTGCGATCCATCCGAGTTTACCCATGCCTTTCAGCGCCCACTCATATATGACCAGTGCTGGGGCAGCGCCAAACGAAACCATGTCCGCCAGGCTGTCGTATTCCGCGCCGAATTCGCTCTGGGTATGAGTAAGGCGTGCCACGCGGCCATCCAGCCCGTCCAGCACCATGGCAATGAAAATGGAAACTGCCGAGTGTTCGAACCGCCCATTCATCGCTTGCACGATCGCATAAAATCCGGCGAATAGTGCAGCAGTGGTGAACAGGTTCGGAAGGAGATAGATTCCGCGCCGCCGCAGCTTGGATCTGAGAACGAGGCGGGACTGTGGTTCATGCGTCATCTGCGCAAGCCGCTGGAAGGGCGGAGGATGGTAAAACGAGTGATAGCCCGTTTATATGGATAGCGGATAAATAGCATCAGCGTCAGAAAAAGAGGTGCAGAAGGGATGGGATGACATCTGGAAGGCTGCGCATCACATATGAAAAATGGCGTTGCCCGCCGCCTCCCATCCACCTGCGCGATGCTAATTTTTCGCCTGGTCAACCAGTTTGTTCTTTCTGATCCATGGCATCATCTCGCGCAGCTTCGCGCCGACGGTTTCGATTTGATGAGTGGAGGCAAGACGGCGGCTCGCTTTAAGCATGGGGGCTCCGGCCCGGTTTTCCAGAATAAACTCGCGTGCGTATTCCCCGGTTTGTATTTCGCGCAGGATCTTGCGCATTTCCGCGCGGGTCGTATCGGTAACGATGCGCGGACCCCGTGAAATATCTCCATATTCCGCGTTATTCGATATCGAGTAACGCATGTTGGCTATGCCCCCTTCATAGATCAGATCGACGATCAGCTTGACTTCGTGGAGGCACTCGAAATAAGCCATCTCGGGAGCATATCCCGCTTCCACCAGGGTTTCGAAACCTGTCTGGATCAACGCCGTGAGCCCGCCGCATAACACCACCTGCTCGCCGAAAAGGTCGGTCTCAGTTTCCTCGCGAAAGTTGGTCTCGATTACGCCCCCGCGCGTGCCTCCATTCGCCGCCGCATAGGAGAGCGCCAGGTCGCGTGCCTTGCCGGATTTATCCTGGTGCACCGCAATGAGGGAAGGCACGCCTCCTCCCTGGGTATAGGTGGAGCGGACCAGGTGGCCGGGTCCTTTGGGTGCGATCATGATGACATCGAGATCGTCTCGGGGCGATACCTGGCCATAATGTATATTGAAACCGTGGGCGAATGCGAGAGCAGCGCCTTTCTTGAGATTGGGCTCGATCTCGGCCATATAGACTGCGGCAATCTGTTCATCAGGCAACAGCACCATGACCACGTCCGCTTCCCTTACCGCTTCTCCCACTTCTTTCACCGTAAGACCGGCTTTTTCCGCCTTGCCCCAGGATGCGCCCTCCTTGCGCAAGCCCACTGTCACCGTTACGCCGGAATCCCTCAGGTTATTGGCATGGGCGTGGCCTTGCGAGCCATAGCCCACAATAGTGACCTTTTTCCCCTTTATAAGAGATAGATCGGCATCCTTATCGTAAAAAACATTCATGTTTCACCTTCTGTAAAATGGAAAAGCGTCAAAGGGTTGACGAGAGACAACACCAGGGCATGGGCCAGCCTATGGCAGAATGATCTTGAGGAAACGCTGAATAAATCCTCGCTGAGCGCGTTGCCGGTAAAATCCGGATGATCATAAGGCGCGCGACACAGGTCGTAGCTGGGCCTACGATGCCAGGGAGTGCAACGCCATGAGCATGCGATTTTACCACAACCCTTATGGGGCGGGGCTTTGCGAGCGGTCTGCCTTGTCAGGCTCCTGACGAAGGGGATCAACCATTCGCGTCGTCGCTTTTCGGCGCATCCCATCCCGCAAAGCCACCGCCGCGCCACCAGAGATTTATTCAGCGCTCCCTTAAACCTTAAGTATCCGCTCGCCCCGGCCGATACCCGACGCACCGGTACGCACCGTCTCCAGGATGGCGCTGCGGTTGACCCCATCGAGAAACGCATCGAGCTTTGACCCCGTACCCGTCAGCTCGATAGTGTAGGACTTATCCGTAACGTCAATGATGCGGCCGCGAAAGATATCGGCCATGCGTTTTATTTCCTGGCGATCTTCGCCTACCGCCCGCAGCTTTATCAGCATCATCTCGCGCTCGATATGATCGCCTTCGCTTAAATCCACAACTTTGACTACTTCGATCAGCTTGTTCAATTGCTTCGTGATCTGCTCGACCACGTCGTCTGACCCCGTGGTAACCACGGTCATGCGTGACAAGGTCGGGTCTTCCGTTGGCGCCACCGTAAGCGATTCGATGTTATAGGCTCGAGAGGAAAACAGGCCGGCGACGCGGGATAGGGCGCCCGCCTCGTTTTCCATGAGCAGTGAGATGATGTGGCGCATGTCTATACCAGAATCATTTCGGAGAGGCCTTTGCCCCCTGGCACCATGGGGAAGACGTTTTCCGTCTGGTCGGTGACAAAATCCATGAATACGAGTTTGTCTTTAAGCCCGAAAGCCTCTCGCAATGCGTCCTCGACATCGCCCGGCTGCTGGATTTTCATGCCGACATGGCCGTAGCTCTCGGCCAGCCTGACGAAGTCAGGAAGCGCATCCATATACGATTCGGCATAACGATTGCCATGAAAAAATTCCTGCCATTGCCGCACCATGCCCATGTAGCGATTGTTCAGGTTGATGATTTTGATCGGGAGATTGTATTGCTTGCAGGTGGATAATTCCTGGATGCACATTTGAATACTGGCTTCCCCGGTAACGCAGGCCACGGGACTTCCGGGATTGGCGAATTGCACGCCCATCGCTGCGGGAAGGCCGAAGCCCATGGTCCCCAGACCCCCGGAATTGATCCAGCGGCGTGGCTTGTCGAACTTGTAAAACTGCGCCGCCCACATCTGGTGCTGGCCTACATCCGAGGTGATGAAAGCATTTCCACCAGTGACCTTGTAGAGTTTCTCAATGACCATTTGCGGCTTGATGACCGGAGCCTCGCGATCATATTTGAGGCAGTCGCGGGAGCGCCACGACTCGATTTGTGCCCACCATGCATCGAGTGCGGCCTGGTCCACCGTCTCTTTGCGGGATTTGAGCTGTTTTATCAACTCGACCAGTACATCGGAGACGCTGCCAACAATGGGAACATCCACCTTTACACGCTTGGAGATGGACGAGGGATCGATATCGATGTGTATGATCCTGCGTTCCTCATTGAAGAAATGCTTGGGATTGCCGATGACGCGATCATCGAAGCGGGCGCCTATTGCTACCAGTACATCACAATGCTGCATTGCCATGTTGGCTTCGTATGTTCCGTGCATGCCCAGCATACCCACGAACCGCGGATCGGTCGCGGGGTAGCCTCCCAGCCCCATCAAGGTGTTCGTGCACGGAAACCCCAGCATTTGCACGAGCTCCGTCAACTGCGGGGCGGCATCGCTCAGGATGACGCCTCCCCCCGCGTATATCATGGGGCGCTTCGCGCCGAGTATCAGCTGGACCGCTTTTTTTATCTGTCCGGAATGCCCTTTCGTGACGGGATTGTAGGATCGCATGGCGACACTTTCGGGGTACCTGAATACTGTCGTCTGCTGGCTCACGTCCTTTGGAATGTCAACCAGCACGGGGCCTGGGCGACCGGTGGATGCGATATAGAAGGCTTTTTTAATGGTTGCCGCCAGTTCCCCGATCTCCTTGACCAGAAAGTTATGTTTGACGCAGGGACGCGTGATGCCTACGGTATCGACTTCCTGAAACGCATCCAGCCCTATGGCGTGGGTAGGAACCTGCCCGCTGATGACCACCAGCGGAATCGAATCCATGTAGGCGGTGGCGATGCCTGTTACCGCATTGGTTACGCCAGGTCCGGACGTGACCAGTGCCACCCCTACCTTGTTGCTGGAGCGCGCGTAGCCGTCGGCGGCATGTACGGCTGCCTGCTCATGCCGTACCAGGACATGCCTGACTTTGTCCTGCTTGAACAGTTCATCGTAAATGAATAGCACGGCGCCGCCGGGGTAGCCAAAAATATAATCGACCCCTTCTTTCTGCAAACAACGCACTGTAATCTCAGCGCCCGTCAATTCCGTTTCCATGCTTTCCTGAATCCAAATAGGTGCTGCCAGAAATAATGAAAAAATACTGAACAGTAACGGTTAGCGAGCCGCTGGTCAACCCCTATCCAACGGCTGGCGGCGCGAAGAGACTCAGGGATAACAGCGATTTCCGGGGTATTCTTCCGAAGTAGGAGGGGACGCTGCGCCAGCGGGGATTTGTTCAGCGCTTCCTTAACCGACCTCGCGCCTCGGCGACCCGGAGAACGGAGGAGTTGCGCCGGTGTCCGAAGCTTCATTCAGGATTATGCAAGAGAAGTGTTCTTGCTGCCGCCAGCCGGGCTTCCATCGGAATCAAAAAAGGGAAAAGCAGGCTCAGCTTCTTTCGGCGATTCCCCGGTCCTCGGTTTTTCGATGCGGGCACGCGGGCTTGGTACAATCCGCATAAAGCGATAGCGAGTGTTCATGGATGATGAAACCACGATCTTTGGCAATCCTGGCTTGCCGTTTTTCGATTTCGGCATCGTAAAATTCTTCAACCCTTCCACATTGCAGGCATACCAGATGGTCGTGGTGGGTGGTGCTGGCAAGTTCAAAAACAGCTTTTCCCCCTTCAAAATGGTGGCGCTCCAGCAGGCCAGCTTGCTCGAACTGGGTGAGCACGCGATATACGGTTGCGAGACCGATGTCTTCTCCCTCACTGATGAGTGTCTTGTAGACATCTTCCGCGGACAGATGGCGCACGGGACTGCTTTCAAATAGGCTCAGGATGCGCAACCTCGGCAGGGTCGCCTTCAGGCCCATGGTTTTGAGGTCGTTCGATTTACTCATGGCGTCCATCCATCGGGTTGTTTTGCTGTATCATATAACGTTAGGGAATCCCTGAACAAGTTTTCGCGGGTGCGACGGCAGCGTCGCTGGGTGGGATGGTATGCTGAAAGGCGGCGCAATTGGACCGCATGGCGGATTGCGGCTGCGCCAACCTTGCCGGCGGTCCGGGCATCCTTGCCGCTCCAACCTCCACCTTGCAGAGACTCCTCGAGCGGCGCCCCAGGGGGAGTTTAGGTGCTCTTCTGCATCGTTGCCCAGCTGCGGACCTCGTTGCACCTTATGATCATCCCGATTTTACCAGCAACGCGCGCAGCGAGAATTTGTTCAGCGCTTCCCTGGTATCCTGAACCGGAAATACGTTGAATAAATACTTGGGTCATTTCCGCGAAGGCTTGAATCCGGTAGCTTGAAAAAGCTCTGGATTCCGGCTCGCCGCTGGCGCGGCGTCCGGAATGACGGGGGTTTTTATGCAATGAATTTACGATTCACTACACTGGTTTGTTTTGAAGACATACGCTGCCTCGATGCGCGCAAGAATACTTCCGCTGCTTGTATTGCTATCGCTTGCCGGATGTTCGTCTGTTCCATCCGTACTATACAAAATCGAGATTCAGCAGGGTAACGTCATTACCCAGGATATGGTGGATAAGCTAAAGCCCGGCATGTCCCGCTCGCAGGTGCGCTTTGTGCTTGGTTCGCCTTTGATCAGCGACCCGTTTCATGAAAACCGCTGGGATTATATTTATCGGCTTGAGCAAAGGGGGCAGCTGGTGGAGCAGCGGAAGCTGACCGTGTTTTTCGAGGGCGATAAGCTGGTGCGTATCGATGGCACGTTTTCGCCTTCGATTGCTTTCGCTCCAGCACCCCCCGCTGAACCGGCCAGCCCGGCCGAGGAGCTTCGCAGCGCAGCCACGCAAGCAGGCGCTGCGTCTGCGATTGTATCCGAACCGGAACGCGCTGCTTCAGCATTCGTCCCGACGACCCCACAAGCAGCGGTTCTACCCCAGGTTCCAGCCGCGGGTTCGCCGGTCCCGCCTGGTTCCGGACAAATGCCGATGCAGGCCGCGGTCTTGCCTCAACCGGCGGAAGCCGCCCGGCCGGTTATCAAAGAGGACGGAGGCGCCGCCTTGACAGGTGCTCAGTCGGCCCACGCAATCGCCCGGAGCACCCGGCAGGCGCCGTCGCAAGCCCTGGATACCGGAGAGGGAGAGGCGGATCAGCCCAAGGAGTGACGGCAGCAGCAATGGGTAGGCAATCAACCGCTGATAACGGCGAGAGAGTGGAAATGACGACATTGAATATCGCAATCGCCGGAAGTTCAGGCCGAATGGGACGCGTGTTGCTGGAAGCCGTAATGCAGGGTGAGGGCATGCGATTATGCGCTGCCCTCGATCAGACCGGCAGCCCTTATCTGGGAAGGGATGCGGGTGAGTTGATCGGCACGGCTTGCGGCGTCCATATTACGGACGATGCCGCCCTTGCTCTTCCAGGCTGCGATGTGCTGATCGATTTTACCCGCCCTGAAGGCACGCTCATGCATCTCGATGTATGCCGGACAGAACGAGTAAAAATGGTTGTCGGCACCACCGGTTTTTCCGTGAAGCAAAAAGAAGAAATCCGCGCTGCCTCGCAACATATTCCGATTGTGCTGGCTCCCAATATGAGCGTTGGAGTAAACGTTACGCTCAAGCTGGTGGAATTGGCGGCCAGGGTGCTCCAAGAGGATTACGATATCGAGATCATGGAGGCGCATCATCGCCACAAGGTCGATGCTCCTTCCGGCACCGCCTTGCGCATGGGTGAAGTGGCGGCGGAGGCACGTGGAAAAAATCTCTCCGAAGTTGCGATATACGGACGGGAGGGTATTACCGGTGAGCGAGTCCCTGGAGCGATCGGTTTTTCCACCGTGCGCGGAGGCGATATCATTGGCGACCACACGGTGTTGTTTGCCGGGCCGGGCGAGCGCATGGAAATTTCGCACAAGGCCGGGAGTCGCGCCACCTTTGCCGCAGGGGCCATGCGGGCTGCCCGCTTTCTGGCGCACAAGCAAAGCGGCCTGTTCGATATGCAGGACGTGCTGGCGCTGCGTTAGGCCATCTTCTGCGCTGGCGCTCGCTATTCTCTCCCCAGCCGGGCACGTGGCGGCTTCGTTGAGCAAGCATCCTTTTCAACGTATAATTCGCCTTCATCGACAGGGTCGACACTGCCTGCCCTGTTTCCATGCCTTGTCCTCATTCCAGGAGTTTTCCGTTGTTACAACGCCCGTTTGCCGTTCTCGCGCTTGCCGACGGCACAATTTTTCGTGGCATCTCCATCGGAGCGGATGGAGCCAGTGTCGGCGAGGTGGTGTTCAACACGTCCATGACGGGTTATCAGGAAATTCTTACCGACCCCTCCTACTGCAGGCAGATCATCACGCTGACTTATCCTCATATCGGCAATACAGGAGCCAATTTCGAAGATATCGAATCCGGCAGCGACGATCGGGTATTTGCGGCAGGACTCATTATCCGAGATTTGCCGATACTTTCCAGCAATTGGCGGCAAACGCAGACCTTGCCTGAATATCTCAGGCAGCGGGAGGTGGTCGCGATTGCCGATATCGATACCCGCAAGCTCACGCGCATACTGCGCGAGAAAGGTGCGCAATCGGGATGCCTCATGGCTGGCTTCGTCGATGAAGCGGAAGCGCTGGAACGGGCGAGATCGTTTCCAGGGCTGGTGGGAATGGATCTCGCGAGGGAGGTGAGCTGCGATAAACGCTATGAGTGGATCGAAGGAGAATGGGAGCGGGGAAGGAGTCCTGTTCTTCGGCAAAACCCGCGCTTTCACGTTGCCGCGCTGGATTTTGGAATCAAGCGCAATCTGCTTCGAAAATTGGCTCAGCACAATTGCAGAGTCACCGTCTTGCCAGCCAGCACGTCCGCCGAAGAGATTCTGGCATTGCACCCCAATGGCGTGTTTCTTTCCAACGGCCCGGGCGATCCCGAGCCTTGCGATTACGCTATCGCCGCCACCAAAAAACTGCTGGATAATGACGTCCCTATTTTCGGAGTATGCATGGGGCATCAATTGCTGGGTCTGGCCAGCGGCGCCAGGACCATGAAAATGAAATTCGGACATCATGGAGCCAATCATCCGGTGCAGGATCTCGATAGCGGAAGAGTCATGATTACCAGCCAGAACCACGGCTTTGCGGTCGATATCGATAGCCTGCCACAGCATGCTCGTATTACGCATGTGTCATTGTTTGACGGCAGCCTCCAGGGGTTCGAGCTGGCTGGCGCCCGCGCGTTCTGCTTTCAGGGACATCCTGAAGTCAGTCCTGGTCCGCACGATATGGATTATTTGTTCGAGAAATTCACGGGCCTGATGGAAACAGGACGCAAACCATGAGTATGGCTGCGTAGAGACAACTGCCGGATTTGGGATCATTGCAGCAATGCCTAGACGAAACGACATACATACCATCCTCATCATCGGTGCCGGTCCGATAGTCATCGGCCAGGCATGCGAGTTCGATTATTCCGGCGCGCAGGCGTGCAAGGCATTGCGCGAGGAAGGTTATCGCATCGTGCTGGTCAACTCCAATCCCGCCACCATCATGACTGATCCGGAAATGGCCGATGCGACGTATATCGAGCCCATCATCTGGCCGATGGTCGAGAAAATCATCGCGCGCGAGCGGCCAGACGCATTATTGCCGACGATGGGCGGCCAGACGGCGCTTAATTGCGCGCTCGATCTGGCGAAGAATGGTGTATTGGCAAAGTACGGCGTGGAACTGATCGGCGCTTCGCGCGAGGCGATCGATAAAGCCGAGGATCGTGAAAAATTCAAGCAGGCCATGACGAGGATCGGATTGGCATCGGCCCGGTCGGCAATAGCACACAGCCTGGAGGAAGCCCTGCAGGTTCAGGCAATGGTAGGTTATCCCGTTATCATCCGCCCATCATTTACCATGGGCGGGAGCGGCGGCGGCATCGCATACAACCGGGAGGAGTTCCTCAGTATTTGCGATCGGGGACTCGAGGCATCCCCTACGAAAGAATTGCTGATCGAAGAATCTGTCATAGGCTGGAAAGAGTTCGAGATGGAGGTCATCCGTGACAAAAAGGATAATTGCATCGTCGTATGCGCCATCGAAAACCTCGATCCAATGGGTATCCACACAGGGGATTCCATCACCGTTGCCCCCACGCAGACGCTTACCGACAAAGAGTATCAGATCATGCGGGATGCGGCGGTGGCCGTATTGCGCGAAATCGGCGTGGAAACCGGCGGCTCGAATGTCCAGTTTGCCATCAATCCGCAGGATGGCCGCATGCTGGTCATTGAGATGAACCCAAGAGTCTCCCGTTCCTCTGCGCTCGCTTCCAAGGCGACGGGTTTTCCCATTGCCAAAGTGGCTGCCAAACTGGCGGTGGGTTATACGCTGGATGAGCTCCGGAATGATATTACCGGCGGCGCCATGCCCGCATCGTTCGAGCCTTCCATCGATTATGTCGTTACCAAGATTCCCCGCTTCGCCTTTGAGAAGTTTCCCCAGGCCAACGACCGGCTTACCACGCAGATGAAGTCGGTCGGAGAGACCATGGCCATAGGGCGCACTTTCCAGGAATCGTTCCAGAAAGCGTTGCGCGGGCTCGAGATCGGCGCTGATGGCCTCGACGAAAAGACGTCGGATATCGAAGCCATTGAGGTTGAGCTTGGTGATCCCGGCCCGGAGCGGATCTGGTATGTCGCCGATGCGTTTCGCTGCGGAATGCCGCGCGATGAAATTCATCAGCATACGCGTATCGACCATTGGTTTCTGGCGCAGATCGAAGACCTGGTCGAGCAGGAGCGGGTTCTTGCGGGGAAATCCCTCGACGATCTTGATCTGCCGGCGTTGCGCAAACTGAAGCGCAGCGGTTTTTCGGACCGGCGTTTGGCTAAATTGTTGAATTCGACCCAAACGGAGATTCGTGTCCGGCGCCACCAGCTCAACCTGCGGCCCGTTTACAAGCGTGTTGATACGTGCGCTGCCGAGTTTGCCACGCGAACCGCTTACATGTACTCCACCTATGAGGAAGAATGCGAGGCTTTGCCCACTACCAGGGACAAGATCATGGTTCTGGGAGGCGGGCCCAACCGCATCGGCCAGGGCATCGAGTTCGACTACTGCTGCGTGCATGCTGCCCTGGCTCTCCGGGAGGATGGTTTCGAGACCATCATGGTCAACTGTAATCCTGAAACGGTTTCTACCGATTACGACACTTCGGATCGGCTCTATTTCGAGCCGTTGACGCTCGAGGACGTGCTTGAAATCGCGGCGGTGGAAAAACCTTCCGGTGTGGTCGTACAGTATGGCGGCCAGACTCCGCTGAAACTTGCGCGCGATCTGGAGGACAACGGCGTGCCTATCATAGGCACCAGTCCCGATATGATCGACTGCGCCGAAGACCGTGAGCGTTTTCAGAAGATGCTGGAGCGGTTGAACCTCAGGCAGCCGGCCAATCGTACTGCGCGTACTGCGGAAGCGGCGCTCGCCGCGGCTGCCGAGATCGGATACCCGCTCGTGGTGCGGCCCAGCTACGTGCTGGGAGGCCGTGCCATGGAGATTGTTCACGAGCAGGCCCATCTCGAACGCTACATGCGGGAAGCCATAAAGGTTTCGCATGATTCGCCCGTGCTTCTGGATCATTTTCTCAATGATGCGGTTGAAGTGGACGTTGATGCGATCTGCGACGGCGAAGCGGTGCTGGTTGGCGGTATTATGGAACACATCGAACAGGCTGGCGTGCATTCTGGCGATTCGGCATGCTCGCTGCCACCTTTCAGTTTGTCCGTTGCCATGCGCAACGAGTTGCGGCGCCAGACCACGGCGATGGCGCGGGCGCTCGAAGTGGTAGGGTTGATGAACGTGCAATTCGCCATCCAGCGCGACATCCTGTACGTGCTGGAAGTTAATCCCCGTGCATCGCGCACGGTACCGTTCGTGTCCAAGGCAACCGGATTGCCGCTTGCAAAGATTGCGGCACGGAGCATGACCGGGCGAACGCTCGCGCATCAGAATATCGTTGGGGAACAAATCCCATCCTTCTATTCAGTGAAGGAGGCGGTATTTCCCTTTATCAAGTTTCCAGGCGTCGATACGATACTGGGGCCGGAAATGAAATCCACCGGCGAAGTAATGGGAGTGGGCAAAACTTTTGCCGAGGCATTTGTCAAGTCGCAACTCGCTGCGGGAGTCCGGGTTCCTTCGGCGGGCAAGGTGTTTATCAGCGTGCGGCAATCGGACAAGCCGCGCGTCGTGGAAATCGCTCGAAATCTTGCGCAACTAGGGTTCAGCCTTTATGCTACCCGCGGTACCGCTGCTGTACTGCTTGCCGCGGATCTGGGAGTAACGCCGGTGAACAAGGTTGCTGAAGGCCGTCCCCACATCGTCGATATGATAAAGAACGGGGAAATGGACCTGATAATCAATACAGTGGAGGACAAGCGGAGTGCGATCCAGGATTCCTATTCCATTCGTCACGCCGCGTTACAGGCAAAGGTGACGTACTACACCACTTTAGCCGGGGCGAGGGCTGCGTGCATCGGCATGGCGGGAATGGGGGAATTGCAGGCTTATAGCTTGCAGGAACTGCATGAGCAGCAGGAAAGCGTATCGCGGCTCTCCAGCGCTGAGTGCTCCGGGCCGGATTCTGCTGATTCTACTGCAACAAGTTCAACTGTCGAACCGCAGTGCGAGTCGAGCACGGATCTGAATATCGGATTTAACGGGAAGATGGAATAGAGGAAGGTAGCATAGATAATGAGCACAATCCCCTTGACAGTGGTAGGCGCAGGGAAGCTGCGCGCTGAATTGCACGAGATGAAAACCGTCCAGAGGCCCGCAGTGATCGCGGCTCTGGCGGAAGCGCGCTCCCATGGCGATCTTTCTGAAAATGCCGAATACGAGGCCGCCAAGGAACGGCAGGGTTTCATCGAGGGCCGGATAGCAGAACTGGAAGCCAAGCTTTCCAACGCGCAGATCATCGATCCGGCGTTGCTCGATGCTGGTGGAGCATGCGTATTTGGTGCTACGATCGACCTCGAAGATATGAGCAGTTCCACCATGGTAACCTACCAGATCGTCGGCGACGATGAAGCCGATATCAAAGAGGGAAAGATTTCCATCAGTTCTCCGATCTCACGCGCACTCATAGGCAAATATCCCGGGGATGTGGCGGAAGTCATGGCGCCCGGTGGTATAAGGGAGTATGAGATCCTGGACGTCAAATACGTTTAGGAAGCGTAGAACTGATGCCGGGTTTCTCGGTATTTCTTCCATCCGATTTCTTCCTTTCGAATCGCGCCTTCGGCTCGGGTGCCGCGCGTTCCGGTTCCGGTCGATAGATAACCAGGATTTTTCCGATATGCTGAACGGGCGCGGCCGCAAGGCGCCGGCATATCTCGTCCAGCAAACCATTTCGAATTTTCCTCTCTCCAATGGAAACCTTGACTTTGATCAGCTGATGGCTTTTAAGGCCCAGATCCAGTTCATGCAGGACATTTTCGGAGAGTCCCGCCTCGCCAATCATCACTATCGGCCGCATGCCATGAGCCGTTGCGGCGAGTGCCCGCCGGAGTGCAGGTGTAAGTGTCAACATGGATTTTCCGAAAAAACCTCATTTTAAGTGATGAAGCGTGCCAAGACCAGCAAGGCCTGGATGAACGAGCATGTGAACGATTTCTTCGTGAAGCAGGCAAAAAAAGAAGGTTACCGTTCCCGCGCAGCCTATAAGCTGATTGAAATTGCGAAACATGATCGCCTTTTTCGCTCCGGCATGACGATAGTCGATCTCGGCGCCGCTCCCGGTGGGTGGTCCCAGGTGGCTGCGCCCAAGCTGGGTGAAAGAGGCAGGATCGTGGCGCTGGATCTGAACGAGATGGAACCATTGCCGGGAGTGACCTTCATACAGGGAGACTTCACGGAATCCGGGGTTCTGGCAGAACTCAAAAATGCACTCGGAAAATCTCCTGTTGACCTTGTAATTTCGGATATGTCCCCTAATATAACGGGTATAGCGGCAAGTGATCAGGCCCGCAGCATGTATTTGGCGGAGTTGGCGCTCGAATTCAGCAGGGAGCAATTGAACTCCGGCGGCGCGTTTCTCGTCAAAGTATTTCAAGGAGCGGGCTTCCAGGAGTTTTTGCGGTCGATGCGGCTGGATTTCAACAAGGTGGTAACGCGCAAGCCGGAAGCATCCCGTGATAGAAGCAGCGAACTTTATTTACTGGGGATTGGAAAACGCTATTAGATGCAATGATCAAAACCGTCTGACGAGCATGAGGCTGGGTCTTTGGCGGTGGGGCGAACGCCTGCTGCAGCGGTATTCCACGCTGTTATAAATCTCAAAATGGGTTTAGAATGAAATATTCAAGGGCATTGACGGCGCGAGCCAAGGAGTTATCTTGAACAATCTCATTAAAAACATGGCCATCTGGCTGGTGATTGCTTTGGTGCTGATGACGGTGTTCAATCAGTTCAGCACGCGGCAATCGGCCCAGGCACCGATGGAGTATTCGCAATTCATCGATGAGGTGAAGCAGGGCAGGATCGCGAAAGTAACTATAGAAGGCCGCACCATCAAAGGCACCAAGTCCGATGGCAGGCGTTTCACTACCTATACGCCTTCCGATCCATGGATGGTGAGCGATCTTCTCAAAGCGGGCGTCGTCATTGACGCCAAGCCTGAAGAGGAACCGTCTCTGCTGATGAATATTTTCGTTTCATGGTTCCCGATGCTGCTTCTGATAGCCGTATGGATTTTCTTTATGCGCCAGATGCAGGGGGGAGGCAGAGGTGGCGGCGCGTTCTCGTTCGGGAAAAGCAAAGCGCGGATGCTGGATGAATCCACCAATCAGGTAACTTTTGCGGATGTGGCGGGTTGCGAGGAAGCCAAGGAGGAAGTCTCCGAACTGGTGGAATTTCTGCGTGATCCGAGCAAATTCCAGAAGCTGGGCGGGCGCATTCCGCGCGGCGTGCTGATGGTTGGCAATCCCGGCACTGGCAAGACGTTGCTCGCGCGTGCGATTGCGGGCGAGGCCAAGGTACCCTTTTTCAGCATATCAGGTTCCGATTTCGTTGAAATGTTTGTCGGCGTGGGTGCCGCCCGGGTGCGCGATATGTTCGAGCAGGCCAAAAAGCATGCTCCCTGCATTATTTTCATTGATGAAATCGATGCCGTGGGGCGCCAGCGCGGAGCAGGGCTGGGTGGCGGAAATGACGAGCGCGAACAGACGCTGAACCAGTTGCTGGTGGAAATGGATGGCTTCGAGGGGACTGCAGGGGTCATTGTCATCGCGGCGACGAACCGTCCGGACGTGCTCGACCCGGCGCTGCTTCGTCCCGGACGTTTTGACAGGCAGGTTACGGTTCCGCTGCCCGATATCCGGGGGCGTGAGCAGATCCTGCATGTCCACATGCGCAAGGTACCCATTGCGCCCGACGTGCATGCCGAGATACTTGCCCGTGGCACGCCCGGAATGTCGGGCGCCGATCTGGCGAATCTGGTGAACGAAGCAGCGCTCTTCGCGGCACGCAGCAACAAGCGGCTTGTGGACATGGAAGATTTCGAGCGTGCGAAGGACAAGATATTCATGGGCGCCGAGCGGCGTTCCGTCCTTATGCCCGAGCACGAGCGGCGCAATACGGCTTATCATGAGTCTGGGCATGCCGTGGTGGCTCAACTGCTGCCGAAAACCGATCCTGTGCATAAGGTTTCGATAATCCCGCGGGGACGTGCGCTAGGCGTGACCATGCAGCTGCCTACCGAGGATCGGTTCAGCATGGATCGCGAAGAAATTCTGCAGAATATCGCAGTGCTATTCGGCGGACGCATTGCCGAAGAGATTTTCATGGGGCAGATGACCACGGGCGCCTCAAACGACTTTGAGCGTGCTACCGAGATGGCGCGACGCATGGTGACCCAATGGGGAATGTCGGATTCGCTGGGGCCTATGGTCTACGGTGAAAACGAGGGTGAGGTTTTTCTCGGCCGCTCCGTGACCACGCATAAAAACGTGAGTGAAGCCACCATGCAAAAAGTGGATATAGAGATCCGGCGCATCATCGATGCTCAATATGGATTATCCCGGAGGTTGATAGAAGAGAATCGCGACAAGATCGAAGTCATGGCCAAAGCCTTGCTGGAATGGGAGACCATAGACTCGGAACAGATCGGCGATATCATGGAAGGCCGTACGCCGCGCCCGCCCAAACCTTCCAAGACTACCGCAACGCCGCCCAAGGACAACACGCCTCCTCCGGCGCCTGCGGCCTCTGCTACTCCGGCGCAGGAAGCGTAAGCCGCGATATTTGGTTCCACCCAATTAATTGCACGAAGCGTGATAAATAAGGCGGAAATTCCGCCTTATTTATCAGGTTCCTTCATTGCGGTCTCCTGTCTACCTTGCGTTCACGCGGGCAATCAATCTCATCTTTTTCCTCCCGTCCCCTGATAATGGGAGTGCTCAATATCACCCCCGATTCCTTTTCCGATGGCGGCTTATGGGTCTCGGCGGAAAATGCCATCCGCCATGCCGAACACATGGTGGAACAGGGCGCGGATATAGTGGATATCGGCGGGGAATCCACGCGCCCCGGCAGCAAGCCGGTAGATGCTGCCGAAGAGATCGATCGTATCATGCCCGTGATAGAGGCATTGGTAGGTAGGAACATCTGCGTTTCCGTGGATACTTCCAAGCCGGAAGTGATGCGCGCGTCGATAGAAGCGGGTGTTGCGATGATCAATGACATAAAAGCGCTGCAAGCGCCGGATGCGCTACAGGCAGTTGCGGAAGGCGGCGTGGTCGCCTGCCTCATGCACATGCAGGGAGAACCGGGAAGCATGCAGGCCAATCCGTATTATGGGAATGTGGTTACAGAGGTGAAGGATTTTTTGCGGGATCGGGTGCATTCGGCTCGTGCCGCTGGTATTCCGCTGGAACATTTGGTGATAGACCCTGGTTTTGGTTTCGGGAAGACGCTGGAGCATAATATTGCGCTGTTGCGTCATCTCGGCTCCTTTCTGGACATGGGAGTTCCTTTGATGGTGGGTCTGTCGCGGAAATCGATGCTGGGGAAAATTACCGGCGGCGAAGTGGGAGACAGGGTCCAGGCAAGCGTTGCGGCTGCCTTGCTGGCGATCATGAAAGGAGCGAAAATCGTCAGGGTGCATGATGTAAAGGCAACCAGCGATGCAATAGCTGTTTATAATGCGGTAAACGGTCAGCCAATGCGATAAAATTACGGCGTAATCCATGCTCGTCATCCAGTATTCCGAGCGTTTTTTTGCCTGATCGTCCGGCTGATCTTTTTTTCAGGTTGCGAACGCGAGTTATTGTGCGGAATGTCTTAAGGAAGCGCTGAACAAATCTCCGCTGGCGCGGCGGCGGCTTTGCGGGATGGGATGCACGAAAGGCAACGACGCGAATGGTGCGACCGCGCAGGGCGGAGCAGTGTCTTCCAGAGGAAGATGCGACCCCGTAGCGGGCTGCTGGCGCCCCAACAGTACTATGGTGCGGTCTGGCTCCCCGGCGCTGCCAGACCCCCGCTTCTCAGGTTCCTTGGGCCACCGATCTGGGGAGCCATGGCGCGGCGCTTTCTGGCATCGTAGTTCCGGCTACGACCTTTGTCGCGCGCCTTATGATCTCCTGATTTTACCAGCAACGCGCCCAGCGAGGATTTGTTCAGCGCTTCCTTAAGCAATAACCCCATCGCCGCCTTCTTCTTCCCCGAGACTTTAAATGACAAAAAAATATTTTGGTACCGACGGTATTCGCGGTCGCGTCGGAGAACCACCCATCACACCCGAGTTCGTCATGCATTTAGGGTATTCCGCGGGCAAGGTCCTGGCGTCGTCGGATTGGCATTTATCCAAAGGAGAACGCCCTGCGGTGCTTATCGGAAAGGATACCCGGATATCGGGTTATATGCTGGAATCGGCCTTGCAAGCAGGCCTGTCGGCGGCCGGTGTCGACGTGCTGCTGTCCGGTCCCATGCCGACGCCAGCCGTCGCCTACCTTACGCGGGCGTTGCGGCTGCAAGCGGGCATCGTGATCTCCGCCTCCCACAATCCATTCGAAGACAATGGCATCAAGTTTTTTTCCTCTGCCGGCAGCAAGCTTCCAGACGCGACCGAGCACGAGATAGAGGCGGGCTTGACTGCTCCGATCAGGTCGATGGATTCTGCACAGCTAGGCAAGGCCCGGCGCGTGAACGATGCCAGAGGCCGCTATATTGAATTTTGCAAGAGCACTTTTCCGAATTATCTCGATCTACGCGGGTTACGCATCGTGGTTGATTGTGCTCACGGCGCTACTTATCAAATCGCCGGACCAGTGCTGCATGAGTTGGGCGCCGACGTGGTGGCCGTGGGGGTGCAACCGGATGGTCTCAATATCAATCATGAATGCGGGGCCACGCATGGTACCGCCCTTCAGGAGGCCGTAAGAAAATACGGGGTTGATCTCGGTATCGCCCTCGACGGTGATGGCGACCGGGTGATCATGGCCGGCAGCGAAGGCGAGCTATACGATGGAGACCAGCTGATATATATTATCGCCAAGCACCGTAAGCAAAGGGAGTTACTCAAGGGCGGCGTGGCGGGAACCCTGATGACCAATCTTGCGGTCGAAAACGGCCTGAAAAAACTCGATATCCCATTTGCCCGGGCGAAGGTGGGCGACCGCTATGTATTGGAACTTCTGCAGAAGGAAGGCTGGCAACTGGGAGGGGAAGGCTCGGGCCATATCATCTGCCTGGACAAGCATACAACGGGCGATGGAATTGTTTCTGCACTGCAGGTACTGCACGCCATGCGCGATAGCGGCAACACCCTGGCCGAGCTTGCGCGCGATATAACGCTTCATCCGCAGAAGCTCGTCAACGTCAAGGTCCGCAAAGGGTTTGATTTAAGCGCGAGTGCCTTGGTTAAGGCCGTGCAGATGGAGGCTGAACGCGATCTTGCCAATGATGGCCGGGTACTGTTGCGGGCATCCGGGACGGAACCGCTGATACGGGTGATGGTGGAGGGTAAATCCTTGCAGAAGGTTACACACTGGGCCGAACGAATAGCGGATGCGGTGCGGGCAGACGCACTGGATGAGAGTGCCTCCCCTGTTCAATGAGGCAGATGAAGCATCCGTCGTGAACTCGGGTCCAGGGTTGTCCGGACATATGTATTTCATGCCGCAAAGCCGCCGTCGCGCCGGAGCGGGGATTTGTTCAAAGGCTTCCTGACGATAACGCGCTGTCACAATACTGTAATATTGATGACCTAGCATGGACGAACGCGAGGAAGAATTGGTATATCAAGACATTGAGGGGTGAAATAGTGAAATTATCGAATACCCGCGCACTTGGAATTTTGGCCATATCATGGATATCGAGCGGCGCCATTGGTGTTGCACAGGCCGCTGCGCTAGTAAAAATCGATGGCTCAAGCACTGTTTTTCCCATTACCGAAGCCGTTGCAGAAGATTTTCAAAAGGCAAAGCGCGGAGCTGTCAACGTCACGGTAGGTATTTCGGGCACCGGTGGCGGCTTCAAGAAATTCTGCCGGGGGCAAATCGATATCGCTAATGCCTCACGTCCTATTCTTAAAAAGGAAATGGACGAATGCAAGGCTTCAGGGGTGCAATACGTGGAAATGCCCGTCGCGTTCGATGCCTTGACCGTGGTAATCAATCCGAGGAACGACTGGAGCAAAAATATCACTGTCGAAGAGCTGAAGAAAATATGGGAACCTGCTGCTCAGGGGAAGATAACCAGGTGGAATCAGGTGAATGCCTCATGGCCGGATGAGGCGTTCAAGCTTTACGGACCAGGCTCCGACTCAGGCACTTTCGATTATTTTACCGAAGCTGTCGTCGGCAAGGCTAAATCAAGCCGCGGCGATTTTACAGCCTCTGAGGATGACAACGTATTGGTCCAGGGAGTCGCGAGCGACAAGAACGGACTGGGGTTCTTTGGTTTTGCCTATTACATAGAGAATCAGAAGAAGCTTAAGGCTGTCGGCGTCGACGGAGGAAAGGGGCCCGTTCTTCCTTCCATGAAAACGGTGGAGGACGGCAGTTATCAACCGTTATCCCGGCCCATTTTCATTTACGTCAATATAAAGTCGGCGGATAAGCCGGAAGTCAGGGAATTTATCGAGTTCTATATGAAAAATGCGATTTCGCTGGTAAAAGAAGTCAAATTCTTTTCGCTGCCCCCACAGGTTTACACCACAAATCTCGAACATCTTAGCCAAAAGAAAACAGGAACGGTTTTCAATGGCCAGCCCGAGGTCGGACTCCAGATCGAAGAAGTGTTGAAGCGCGAAACCAGTCAATGATTCCACATCAGTCATCCTGATCTGAAAATTGGAGCAACGGCAGCGGCAAGAAAGGTTTGCAAATCGGTTTTGCATCTGTCGTTCTTCATTTCAGATCGGCGCTCCTTTCGTCTATTGTTTCGGGGCCAGTTTTTTTTGCCAGCTTAGTTGTAAGTTGTATAGAGCCCAGTCGCCGTGTCCTTCCGTGGCAGCCTGCCGGACTTAAAGGAAATCGGCTGCAAAAGCGTCTGACTGGTCTATATTCCGCCACTTTTTCGACCAATAGAACAACTACTGGTCTTCAAAATCGTCAAAATCCCCCTCACCCAGCCACATTTTCGCTTCGATTCTTCAAGTCCGACAGGCTGCTAGCCTATCGTTCGATTGGCTGTTATAGTTTGAGTCCTGCATCAGGCCGGTTTTTTAGGCTGGTCAGTCGGAATGGGTAGGCTCCGCCATCCGCTTTGTAAAACAGACATGGAACAAGTAGGTCATTTTGCGGGCCTGCGCGCTGGCAGGGTTTAACTTTGTAAAGGAACAGGTTGTGACTGTCATTCGTCTCCCGGATGGTTCTGAGCGGTGCTATGAGCAGCCGGTAACGGCTCGCGAGGTCGCGGAATCCATTGGTCCGCGCCTCGGTCGTGCCGCTCTGGCGGCAAAAATCAATGGTAAGCTGGTGGATCTGTCGAGTCCCATCAAGACCAGCGGCGACCTGGCGATAATTACGGAGAAGGATCCGGAGGGACTTGAAATCATCCGGCATTCGAGCGCCCATTTGCTGGCGCACGCGGTAAAAGAGCTTTTCCCTGATGCGCAGGTTACTATCGGGCCGGTCATCGAAGATGGTTTTTATTACGATTTTTCATACAAAAGACCTTTCACCCCGGAGGATCTCGCCGCGATAGAAAAGCGCATGGCCGAGATCAGTTCGCGCGATTTGAAGGTGGAACGCAAGATTTGGGACCGGTCCGAAGCGATTAATTTTTTCAAGAATCAGGGCGAACACTACAAAGCGCAAATCATCGAAGCGATACCGGGAGACGAAGATGTTTCCTTGTATTCCCAGGGGAATTTTACCGACCTCTGCCGCGGTCCCCACGTCCCGGCTACTTCGCGGCTGAAGGTTTTCAAGCTGATGAAGCTGGCAGGCGCCTATTGGCGTGGCGATTCGCACAATGAAATGCTGCAGCGGATTTACGGTACCGCCTGGACAAAGAAAGAAGACCAGGAAGCTTATTTGCGTCGTCTCGAGGAAGCGGAGAAGCGCGACCACCGCAGGCTTGGAAAGCAGATGAACCTGTTCCACCTTCAGGAAGAAGCGCCAGGAATGGTGTTTTGGCATCCCAAAGGCTGGATTATCTGGCAGCAGGTGGAGCAATACATGCGGGAAGTGCTCCGCGATAACGGCTATCTGGAAATCCGTACACCGTCCATATTGGATAAAGGCCTATGGGAGCGGTCCGGACATTGGGAGAATTTCCGAGAGAACATGTTCGTTACCCAGTCGGAAGAACGAGAGTTTGCTGTCAAGCCGATGAACTGCCCTGGCCATGTGCAGGTATTCAGGCAGGGACTGAAGAGTTACCGGGATCTGCCATTGCGGCTGGCAGAGTTCGGTTCATGTCATCGTAACGAGCCTTCCGGTGCCCTGCATGGCATTATGCGGGTTCGTGCTTTTACCCAGGATGACGCTCATATTTTTTGCACGGAGTCCCAGGTTCAGGATGAGGCGGTGTGTTTTATCGACTTGTTGCAGCAAGTGTATGCAGATTTTGGTTTCAAGGAGATCCTGGTAAAGCTTTCGACGCGGCCGGCAAAACGCGTCGGTTCGGAAGAGCAGTGGGATAAAGCCGAACAGGCGTTACAATCGGCCCTGGGCCATAAAAAGCTCATCTGGGAGCTGCAGCCTGGGGAAGGCGCTTTTTATGGTCCGAAAATCGAATTTTCGCTCAAGGACAGCATCGGCCGGGTCTGGCAATGCGGCACTTTGCAGCTGGATTTTTCCATGCCAGAACGGCTGGGTGCGGAATACGTGGCAGAGGATAATACCCGCAAGGTGCCGGTAATGCTCCACAGGGCGATATTGGGATCTCTGGAACGTTTCATCGGCATTCTCATCGAAAACCACGCAGGCGCCCTTCCGCTATGGCTTGCTCCCGATCAGGCGGTAGTGTTGAACATCTCCCAAGGACAGGCGGATTATGCCAGCAAAATAGCCGTGGAGCTCAAGCACAATGGCATTCGAGCGTTCGCGGACTTGAGAAATGAGAAAATAACTTATAAAATACGGGAGCATAGTTTGCAAAAGTTGCCATACCAAATCATTGTGGGCGATAAGGAAGTGGCGTCGCAAACGGTTTCCGTGAGAACCCGGACGGGCGCCGATCTCGGCCAGTTTAACTTGACCGCGCTGATCGATCTTCTCAAAACAGAGGCATCCATAGGGGTCGGCGCGAACTGACTCAATCATATACCTGGGGAATTACTATAGTTCAAGAGAAAGCAGCACGCATCAACCAAGAGATAAATTCACCGGAAGTGCGCTTGATTGGTGTCGGGGGAGAGCAGATAGGCATTGTTTCCCTGGCGGCGGCCAATTCGTTGGCGGAAGAGGCGGAGGTGGATCTCGTCGAGATCGCGCCTACGGCCAGGCCACCGGTCTGCCGCTTGATGGATTATGGTAAGTTCCGTTATCAGGAAAGCAAGAAAAAACACGAGGCGAAACTCAAGCAAAAGCAGATTCAGATCAAGGAAGTCAAATTTCGTCCGAATACCGATGAGGGCGATTACAACATCAAGCTGCGCAATCTGATCAGCTTTCTTGAGGAAGGGGATAAAGCAAAAATTACCTTGCGCTTTCGCGGGCGTGAGATGGCTCATCAGGAATTTGGCGTTCGCCTGCTGGAGCGAGTTAGAGACGACCTGGAGGCGCATGCGATAGTTGAGCAATTTCCCCGGATGGAGGGGCGGCAGATGGTCATGGTGCTATCTCCGCGCAAGAAAGAGGTGAAATCGACCAAACCCAAGGCTGCGCCCAATGATGCGGCTGCCGGAACAAATAAAGGTGCGGTCCAATCCTAGGGAAGCGCTGAATAAATCCTTGCTGAACGCATTGCTGGTAAAATCGGGATGATCATAAGGCGCGCGATGCGAATGGTGCGACCACGTAGCGGGATGCCTGCGCCCCAACAATATTGAGGTGCGGTCGAAGCATCCCCTCCGTTGCCCGATTCCCGCTCCGCAGGGCCCTTCTGGCGACGCTCCGGGGCGCTCCTTCGCCAGGGGCCTGACAAGGCGGACTGCCCGAAAAGCCCCGCCCCATAAGGGTTGCGGTAAAATTGGAAAGTGTGGAAGTGTTTTTGCGCCGGGCCGGGCGGGTTCGGTGCGAACGGTGGTAGCAGGCGATCGGATAGAAAGCCATTCATAACAAGTGGTGACCAGGTTTGAAAGCGTTCCGGTGCGGAAACACCTGGCGTCATGCTAGAGCAGGAGCAGTGTAATGCCGAAAATGAAAACGAAGAGTGGTGCAGCGAAGCGCTTCAAGGTCAGAGCTGGTGGCAGCGTCAAGCGTTCACAAGCATTCAAGCGCCATATCCTTACCAAAAAGACGACGAAAAGCAAACGCCAGTTGCGCGGAACCGTCGGTGTTCATGCAAGCGACGTGGCGTCCGTTCGCGCCATGATGCCCTACGCGTAAGGAGAGACGACCATGCCAAGAGTGAAACGTGGGGTGACGGCTCACGCCCGTCATAAAAAAGTACTGGATCTGGCGAAAGGTTATCGCGGACGCCGCAAGAATGTCTATCGTATCGCGAAGGAGGCGGTGATGAAAGCGGGGCAGTATGCCTACCGCGATCGCCGCCAGAAAAAACGCCAGTTCAGGGCGCTGTGGATTACGCGCATCAATGCGGCCGCGCGTGAATGTGGCTTGTCTTACAGCGTATTCATGAACGGCTTGAAAAAAGCGGCGATCGAGGTGGATCGCAAGGTGTTATCTGATATTGCGATCTTCGATAAGCCTGCTTTCATGAAGCTGGCCGAACAGGCCAAGGCCAGTCTGGCGATATAGCAGATAAGCAGAGAAGTATGACGAGGAGGCTGGAGGCACTGCGCCTGGCCTCCTTTTTTCTTGTTTATGGAATTGATATCACCTCATCCTGAATCCCTATGAATGATCTGGATCTTCTCATCAGTGAAGCCACTGGTCTTTTCAACGGCATAGATGATGCTGTCGAGCTGGAGCAGGCCAAGGCGCGTTATCTCGGCCGAAACGGCAAGCTGACGGAGTTGCTGAGGGGATTGGGCAAGCTTCCTCCGGACGAGCGGCCGGAAATGGGAAGCCGTATCAACAAAGCCAAGGAAATGCTCGAAGCTGCGCTTGGTAGCCGCCGCGACGCGATACAGGAAAAGAAACTCGAAGCTCAGCTCATCGTTGAGGCGCTGGATGTCACTTTGCCGGGACGCGGCCAGGGAACGGGCGGCATACATCCCATCACCCGTACACTCGATCGCATCCAGTCCCTGTTTCATTCGCTTGGCTTTGCCGTCGCAACAGGGCCGGAGATCGAAACGGATTTCTACAATTTTACCGCACTCAATATTCCCGAGAATCATCCTGCCCGTGCGATGCACGATACCTTTTATATTGATGAGGAAAGCGGCGCTTATTTGTTGCGTACCCATACTTCACCGGTGCAAATCCGCTATATGCAGGAAAATGCTCCACCCCTGAAGGTGATTGCGCCAGGACGAGTTTACCGCTGCGACTCCGATTTGACTCACACCCCCATGTTTCACCAGGTGGAAGGTTTATGGGTTGATGAAACCGCCCATTTCTCGGCGCTAAAAGGCTTGCTGGCGGACTTCATGCAGCATTTTTTCGAACGCGACGACTTGCCGGTGCGTTTCCGTGCTTCTTTCTTCCCATTTACCGAACCCTCGGCGGAAATGGATATTGGATGCGTAATGTGCGAGGGCAGTGGCTGCCGTGTATGCAGTCACACGGGCTGGCTCGAAGTACTGGGCTGCGGCATGGTACATCCCCACGTTCTCAAGCATGTACGTATCGACAGCGAAAAGTACATCGGGTTTGCCTTTGGCATGGGTGTGGAAAGGCTGGCGATGCTGCGGTACGGAGTAAACGATTTGCGCCTGTTTTTCGAAAATGATCTTCGCTTCCTCAAGCAATTCAGCTAGGCGCGGTTTTTCCAGGTGTCATTTCTGAAAGTCCGGCCCGTACGATGGAAATGCAAAGACTGCGAATTCCGCGCAATCAAGCAGCGAACGCGATAGGTGCCGTAAAAAATAGCTGCATTCGTTTTTAGAACAAGAGGGCGAGAAGAAACATGAAATTTTCCGAGAACTGGCTCCGGACCTTCGTCGACCCGCCATTATCCACGGATGAGCTTGCCCATGCGCTGACCATGGCAGGCCTGGAAGTGGAAACGATCGAGCCGCTTGCCCTCGCTTTTACCGGCGTTGTGGTAGCTGAGGTGCTGTCGGTCGAGAAGCATCCAGGAGGAGACCGTCTCCGTGTCTGTCAGGTAAATGCCGGCCCCATCCCCGGGGGCGGGCAATTGCAGATAGTTTGCGGCGCTCCCAATGTTCGGGCCGGAATGAAGGTTCCGTGCGCGCTGAGCGGTGCCAAACTTCCTGCAGTCACTATAAAGCCGACCAGCATAAGAGGGGTTGAATCTCATGGCATGTTATGTTCTGCCACTGAACTGGGTCTAAGCGATGCCACGGAAGGCCTGCTCGCGCTTCCCGAGGATGCGCTTCCCGGTATCGATTTTCGCGATTATTATGAACTCGACGACACGCTCCTTACCCTCAAGCTCACACCTAATCGCGGTGATTGCCTGGGCCTCGTTGGCATAGCGCGGGAAGCAGCCGCTGTAACTTCGGCGAGTCTTCGGCCTCTTGAGATCGAGCCGGTGGTTCCGGCGGTGGGTGGCATGTTGCGGGTCGAGGTGGGCGCGCCCGAAGCATGCCCGCTTTATTGCGGTAGGGTAATACAGGGTGTATCGCTGGATAGGGCTACGCCTCACTGGATTGTGCGCCGCCTGGAGCGTAGCGGCATACGAACCATTAACCCCGTGGTGGATGTGACCAACTATGTCATGCTGGAGACTGGCCAGCCGCTGCATGCCTTCGACCTGGCGAAAATTTCGGGTGAACGAGCAGGTGTGATCCAGGTGCGCTTCGCTCAGGCGGGGGAGAAGTTCGAATTGCTCAATGGCGAAGAGCTCGCCCTGGAGCCCGACATGCTGATCATCGCCGATGTGGAAAAGCCGCTGGCGCTTGCAGGGATAATGGGTGGAAACGAAAGCGGTGTACGGCACGAGACGACCGATTTATTCCTGGAAAGCGCCTTCTTCAGCCCGGAGAGTATTTCAGGAAAATCATTCCGCCTGGGCTTCAGCTCGGATTCCGCGCATCGTTTTGAACGGGGTGTGGATTTTGCTGCTACCCGCATGGCTCTGGAACGCGCTACGAGACTGGTGCTGGAAATATGCGGCGGCAGCGCCGGCGCCGTCAACGAAGTCCGGGGTGGTTTGCCGCAACGCCACCCCATAAACCTGCGTTTACAAAGGGTGCGCCAGGTTCTCGGCATAGACTTCGATGAAGTCAGGGTTGCCGAATTACTGCGGCGACTGCAATTTGATTTCCTTCCCAGGGGCAATGGGACCTTCCTGATAACACCGCCAACCTACCGCTTCGATCTCGGCATAGAGGAAGACCTGATCGAGGAACTGGTGCGGATTCACGGCTATAATCAGATTCCGGGCAGTTTGCCACATGCGGCATCGGAAATGCTGCCCGATTCCGAAACCATGCTCTCCCCGTCGCAGCTAAGAGAAATCCTGGCTTCGCGGGATTACCAGGAAGTTATCAATTATGCTTTTGTAGACGCGTCGTGGGAGCGGGAGATATTTGGCAATGAAATGCCGATAGCATTGAAGAATCCGCTATCCAGCCAGATGAACGCAATGCGCAGCACCCTGCTTGGCGGCCTGTTGTCCAACCTGCAATTCAATCTCAACCGCAAGCAAAGCCGGGTGCGTTTGTTCGAAATAGGGCGCTGCTTCCTGAGGGAGGGTGACAGCTATGCTCAGCCGGAAAAATTTGCCGGACTTTGCTACGGCGACGCTTATCCGGAACAATGGGGGATGCCTGCCCGGATTGCCGATTTTTATGATGTGAAGGCGGACATCGAAGCGCTTTTTTGGCCAGCCAGGGTCCATTTCGAGCCCCAGCCGTATCCCGCCCTGCATCCGGGCAAGGCAGCGCGTATCCACGCGGGCAGCGGCGTGGCCGGTTGTATCGGAGAGCTTCACCCACGCATCCAGAAAAAACTCGGCCTATCCCGGTCCCCGGTGTTGTTCGAGCTCGATCTCCATGCGCTTGTATCGCATTCCTTGCCCACGGTCGCGGAAATTTCCAAATACCCTACGATCAGGCGGGATATCGCATTGGTCGTACCGGAAAAAATCCGGGCACAGGCGATACTCGATCGTATGACATCGGAACAGTTATCCGTCATTTCCGAAATTCATCTATTCGATGTGTACCAGGGAGAAGGGATGGAAGACGGCAAAAAAAGTCTTGCATTCCGTGTGTTATTAAAAGATACTCAAAAGACATTAACCGATGCGGAAGCGGATCTGGCCGTTGCCCGGCTGACCAGAATTCTGGAAGCCGAGTTTGGTGCGAGACTTCGCAATTGAGGAAGCTCTGAACAAATCTGGATGACAAGAGGATTTGTTCAGAGCTTCCTGACACCCGGCAGGTGAAAATACCGAAGGCTGGCTGTATCCGGACAGGTATATAAACAGGCGAGGAGAGTATGACCTTAACGAAGGCTGAGTTGGCCGATTTGCTGTTTGAGAAAGTGGGGTTCAATAAACGCGAAGCTAAAGACATGGTTGAATCATTTTACGAGGAAGTCCGCATTGCGCTACAGAATGGGGATGGCGTGAAGCTTTCGGGATTTGGCAATTTTCAGTTGCGCGACAAACCCCAGCGTCCGGGCCGCAATCCCAAGACCGGTGAAGAGATTCCGATTACCGCCAGGCGGGTCGTGACCTTTCACGCAAGTCAGAAACTGAAGGCGATGGTGGAAAAAAACCAGCATGGGAAACGCAACGCCTAACGCCCAGCTTGGCCCCATTCCCGCAAAGCGTTACTTCACGATCGGCGAGGTGAGCGAGTTATGCGGGGTCAAGCCGCACGTATTGCGCTATTGGGAGCAGGAGTTCACGCAACTGAAGCCTCTCAAGCGCCGGGGAAATCGCAGGTATTATCAGCATCATGAAGTCCTCCTGGTGCGCCGGATACGGGAGCTTCTCTATGAAGAAGGATTTACAATACATGGAGCACGCAGTCGTCTGGGGTCTGCGGCGGCGGAAATGATGCCTGCGATCGCAGCGTCGGTTGAAGCCGGGCCGCCGCTCGACATATCCTTGTGGCGGAAGGAAATCAGGGACGTGGTAGCGCTCCTCCGATCCTGATCCTGCAAGAGTTCACATGAACCAGGAAGTCGGGAGCGGACGCTGTATCGTCTTTTCAGTGAAACCGGTGAGGAGCCGGAGATTTTTGTTTTCTTCTTGCGTGCACGCCGGTATATGCTCCTCCCCCGCATTGTCCCTCTATCTGCCTCTGCGGCTACTCTCCTTATAAAGCAATAGCGACTTTGAACCCGCCTTGTTGTTATAATCCACCTCTCGGGGCGTAGCGCAGCCTGGTAGCGTACTTGCATGGGGTGCAAGTGGTCGGAGGTTCAAATCCTCTCGCCCCGACCAATGAATAAAATCAGACAATCAGACGTTCGGGCATGTACCGGCATGTGCCAACGTCTGTTAGCAGCCTTATTATTATTCTGTTCTCGATCGGGTTCATCGTTTCAGGTACCGTACTATGCGCATTTTGCTCAGCAATGACGATGGGTATTTTGCGCCAGGCCTTGAATCTCTTGCTACTGCTCTTTCCGCGATCGCGGATATCGTCGTGGTCGCGCCGGAGCGCGACCGAAGCGGCGCCAGCAATTCTCTTACGCTCGACCGGCCCCTCAGCCTGCACAGATCCCACCGGGGGTTTTTTTATGTCAACGGCACGCCTACCGACTGTGTGCATCTTGCGGTTACCGGCATGCTCGACACATTGCCCGACATGGTAGTGTCCGGCATAAACGACGGCGCGAACATGGGGGACGATACCATTTACTCCGGTACCGTGGCAGCCGCAACCGAAGGCTTCCTGCTCGGCATTCCCGCGATAGCCATTTCCCTTGCGCGCTTTTCCGAAGGAAATTTTTCCACCGCTGCGCGTATCGCGGCGGAACTGGTGCAGCGATACCAGCGCGACAAGCTCCACGGAACGGTGCTGCTCAACGTCAACGTGCCTGATGTGCCCTATGAGGAGTTGCAAGGCATGGAGGTCACCCGGCTGGGGCGCCGCCATAAGGCCGAGCCAGTGGTCAAATCCCAGAGCCCGCGTGGCGAGACGGTTTATTGGGTAGGGGCCGCGGGGCCCGTTCAGGATGCCGGAGAGGGAACCGATTTTTTTGCAATTCAGCGTAATCGAGTATCGGTGACTCCATTACAGATCGACCTGACCCGGTATGGACAGATGGATTCCGTAAAAATGTGGCTGAAATAGATAAAGCTTTTTATGGTCTTACGGGGCTTGGTCATGAGCTCTTGTCAGGATAGGCATTGAGCACTCATCATTCCGGTATCGGCATGACTTCGCAGCGTACCCGCACGCGCATGGTGGAGCGCCTGCGCGATATGGGTATTGCGGATGAGGCCGTCCTGGCTGCCATGAATTTCATTCCGCGCCACATCTTCGTTGAAGAGGTCCTGGCGAGCCGTGCTTACGACGACGTTTCCCTTCCCATCAATTTCGGCCAGACCATCTCGAGTCCGTTTATCGTGGCCCGTATGACTGAATTGCTGAGAGCCGGTTCAGATCTGGGCAAGGTGCTCGAAATCGGCTCCGGTTGCGGCTACCAAACCGCCATTCTGGCACGGCTGGCACGCGAGGTGTATTCTGTCGAGCGGATTGGACCATTGGTTACCCGTGCCCGAGCCCGGTTGCGGGGGCTTCGGCTCCCCAATATTTATCTGAAGCACGCCGATGGACTGCTGGGTCTTTCCGAGGCTGCGCCGTTTGATGCTATCATGCTGACAGCAGCCACGACCCATATCCCTTCTTCCCTGCTGGAGCAGTTGGCGATTGGCGGCAGGCTGGTTTTTCCCAAGGGCAGTCAGGAGCAACATCTGTGCATGCTCGAAAAGAGCTCCCAGGGGTATACTGAAACTACGCTGGGTGAAGTGAGGTTCGTGCCCATGGTGCCTGGCGTTCAGAAAGGCTGAACAATGTAATACGAATATCAGATGACGGTCAGTGGAATGAAATGCGAAGGTTCGAAATGGTTAGCATGCCGCTTTGCACGGTCTTGCATGGTTGAGATGGGGGCAGGGCGGCAAGTTCTCCCTGTCATTTTTTTTCCTTCAATACGTGGTCTGCTTCTCATTTTCGGCTTGTTTTTCGGCCTGTTGCTCGCCGGTTGCGAATCCACCCCGCGGCCTGCCCCGGTCGTCGATCGGGCCGGAGCGGGATCCACCACGGGTAACGCCCGCCAAACGCAAGGCCAGTCATCCAATACCTATGTCGTCCGTAAGGGGGACACGCTGTACAGCATTGCTCAAAGCAATGGCATTAGCCAGAAGGATCTTGCCGAATGGAATAATATCCAGGATCCGGCTGCGATTCAGGTCGGCCAGCAATTGCTGCTTTTGCCTCCTTTGCCCCCTTCGCCCCCTTCGCCCCCTGGGCAAATGGCCCAGCCGTCGCTCTATGCGCTTCCCGAGCCGCGGCTTTCTTCCCCGGGCCCTGTGGAGCTTCGCGGCGCAGCAGTTCCAGCCGAAGCCAGGCCGGTGGCGAGCAGCGACAAGCTGAAAACAGAACCAAAGGCCTTGAAGCTGCCATACTCGGAGCAGGCAGTGGCGCAGCTGAAAGCAGACATCATTCCAGCCCAGACAGCCGTCGCAAGGAGTGAGGCGCCCGCCGAAAGAGAGCTTCCGCTGGTAGCAGGCGCCGTGCCTTCCGCAGCCGCAGCCGTGGTCCCGCTGCCCGCCGTGCCGCCTGCCCCGCCCGTAGCCGTGGTCCCGCTACCCGCCGTGCCGCCAGTGCCGGACGCAGCGGAAACTGTTCTCGCGCGCGATCAAGTCGAGTGGACCTGGCCTACCAAAGGCAAACTACTCGAGGGGTTTTCCGAAGGTACGAAAGGCATTGATATCTCGGGTACATCCGGCCAGGCGATCAACGCCTCGGCGGCAGGCAAGGTAGTGTATAGCGGTGGCGGATTGCGGGGCTATGGCAAGCTTATCATCATCAAGCATAACAACATCTACCTCAGCGCTTATGCGCACAATGACAAACTTTTGGTAAAAGAAGGACAAACAGTCAGAAAAGGGCAGAAAATCGCTGAGATGGGCAGTACCGACAGCGGTCTGGTAAAACTTCACTTCGAAATCCGCAAAAACGGAAAACCTGTGGATCCCCTAAAATACCTCCCCCCCACTTCCGGATGAGCTATTCAGACGATAACGGTGATGACGAGGATGAGGAAGCGCTGGATTCCGTGGATTCGCCCGAAACGGACGATGAGTCGGCGGCCATTTCTGAAAGCGGCGTCACGGTTGCTGGCAGTGACTCCAGTGATTTTCTTCTGACTGACGTAACGCAAATATATTTCAACGAAATCGGCCACAACGCATTGCTGACTCCGAAAGAGGAAGTGGAGCTCACGCGCCTCGTCAGGCAGAATGACTTCAATGCCCGGCAAAGAATGATCGAGTGCAATTTGCGGTTGGTGGTGAATATCGCCAAGCACTATGCCAACCACGGCGTCGCGCTGCTGGATCTCATCGAGGAAGGCAACATGGGGATGATGCACGCGCTGGACAAATTCGATCCCGAGCGCGGTTTTCGTTTCTCCACTTACGCCACCTGGTGGATACGGCAGAATATCGAACGCTGCATCATGAATCAGTCGCGCACGATCCGCCTGCCTGTTCATGTCATCAAGGATCTGAATGTTGTCCTGCAGGCGGCCCGTCACCTTGAAGCTCATACTGGCAAGGAACCTAAACCGGAAGATGTGGCCCGTCTGCTGGGCCGCCCCGTCGAGCATGTGGAGCGCATGCTATCCCTGAACATGAGCATGATGTCGCTGGACGCTCCGCTCGATGTCGATCCTCTCCTGTCCGTCGGCGATGTCATGGCCGACGAAAAATCAGCCGGCCCCGATGCGATGCTGGAGCAATCCGAGATCAAGGACCGGGTAAAGGAATGGCTCAGCCGTTTGAACGACAAGCAGCGCCATATCATCGAGCATCGCTATGGGCTGAATGCCTGTGAAATTCAAACCCTGGAGCAGCTGGCGTCAAGCCTTGGGCTTACTCGCGAACGGGTGCGCCAGATTCAGCTGGAAGCACTGGAAACGCTGCGCGGCATATTGAAATGCGATGGAGTTTCGAAGGAAGGAATATTTTAGCCTTGCAGCAACCGGCCTGTCTGGCCGCTTCGATAGCGCGCCGCCCCAAATGCAGTGCGCTCAATAGTCTTTACTCCGGCCACTTTTATCAGTATTATATGTCTAAAGCCTGTTCCATCAAAGTGGGGAGTTTGAAGTATAATCGCGACCCGTCAGCGTTGCTGTCGTATTGAAATTATTTGAATCGAGGCGTTATTTATGGATATGTCACAACCAGAGTTTACGGCACCTGATCCCGCTCTCTGCACCGAAGAAGAAATTGCACGGCTGGTTCACACTTTTTACGCAAGAGCCCGGCAAGACCCGGGACTGGGGCCCATCTTCGAGGCGCACGTTGATGATTGGGACGCTCATTTTGTACAAATGATCAATTTCTGGTCAATGAAATTGCGCGGGACCAGCCGATTCCGTGGTATGCCCATGCCGAAACATGTTGCGCTACCCGGGCTCAACCCGGCATTGTTCGAGCGGTGGTTGGAATTGTTTCGGCTGACCACCAGCGAAATGGAAAATCCACGGCTGCAATTCAATGCCGATACACTGGCTTTCCACATCGGGAGCCGTTTGTGGCAGAGGTATCAAATGGAGCGGTTCCCGGATAGAGAGCTTGTCGGGTTGCGCGAGCCGTAGCTCTCCCCTTTTTTATTCCTGGCGAGCCGAGCGCGAAAAGGCGCGCCCGGCTGTTTTGTTTCCACCGATCTCTGCGGTGGATGCGCAATACCATTTCAATTTTTGTTCGCCAGCCTTGAAAAGATCGTAAGCGATCACTTTCCATTTTCACGTCGCTGATCTTGCCTGAGTTTCCTCCAGCTCTCCCCGGATCTGTTAACAACACTTGAACCTAAATCCGGAGGTTGATCGCTCATTTCTAGTTTAGAGCTATGATTCACAAAGACTTTCCGCGGTACTCGACGTTCATCTGTAGAGTGGGGTCACTACAGGGGGGGCAGATCGTGGGATTTCCGCGGCACATGGCTGCGTTGCAACTCCTTGGAATGGAATAGCCATTCCTCGTTGCAGCACTTGCCCTGCACTCCAAAAGCCGCACACTCCATTCTGTCCAACTGCCGGATTTAGGTTAACGGGAGTATGTTGGTATAATGGCAAAGAGATCCCCGGTTCGGGTTCCGCCAGCAGTAGTGCCTGCCTGCATGCCCTCGATATAAGAAAGAGCAGAGATTTTTTAAACACAAAGGAGCGAAACGATGAGCAATCAAACGACTGGAAGTGCGCCTCATAGTCTGCCACCTCTCCCTTATGCGGAAAATGCGCTGGATCCTGTTATTTCGGCCAACACCTTGAGCTTCCATTATGGAAAGCATCACAAGGCCTATGTCGACAACCTCAATAAATTGATAAGCGGTACCGAACTTGCGGATTCATCCCTGGAGGAGATTATCGCGGCAACTGCCGGCAATGCGGAAAAGGCGGGAATATTCAACAACGCAGCACAAGTCTGGAACCATACATTTTACTGGAATAGCCTTTCGCCGCGCGGGGGAGGGAAACCGCCATCCGATCTGGGAGGGAAAATAGACTCATCTTTCGGGTCGCTGGATGCTTGCAAAAAAGAATTGGCAACCGCGGCAACGACTCAATTCGGCAGCGGATGGGCATGGCTGGTGCAGGACGGAGACAAGCTCAAGGTCGTCAAGACCGGGAATGCCGACTCGCCGCTGACCAAGGGAATGAAGCCACTGTTGACGATCGACGTGTGGGAGCATGCATATTACCTCGACTACCAGAACCGCCGTCCGGATTATGTCAATGCTGTGCTCGACAAGCTGATCAACTGGGATTTCGCTCTGCGTAATTGCAAATAACTGCAAGTAACCGCAAACAGGTCTTGCTTCAGTGGCGACCAGCGAAATTTTCGAGGAACTGGAAATCATCCGGCGCGGATGCGACGAGCTCCTGCTCGAAGAGGAGCTCGCGCACAAGCTCGCAGCCGGGCGTCCGCTCAGGGTAAAAGCGGGATTCGATCCGACAGCACCCGACTTGCACCTGGGACATACGGTTCTGCTCAACAAGATGCGCCATCTGCAGGATCTCGGCCATCATGCCCTGTTCCTGATAGGTGATTTTACCGGCATGATCGGTGATCCCAGCGGCAAGAATACGACGCGTCCCGCCCTTACCCGCGACCAGGTGGTGGAAAACGCGCATTCCTATACAGACCAGGTTTTCAAGATCCTCAAGCCCGAGCAGACCGAGGTGGTGTTCAATTCCACCTGGATGGATAAGGTCGATGCGGCGGGGCTCATCAGGCTGGCAGCCACTCATACGGTAGCCCGCATGCTGGAGCGCGATGATTTCGGCAAACGCTACCAGGCCAATAAACCCATCGCGCTCCATGAATTCCTGTATCCATTGATCCAGGGATATGATTCCGTCGCGCTGCAAGCGGATATCGAACTTGGAGGTACTGATCAGAAATTCAACCTGCTCATGGGGCGAGAGCTGCAAAAGCATTTTGGACAGGCGGCACAGTGCGTTCTTACCATGCCCCTCCTCGAGGGATTGGATGGCATCAATAAAATGTCCAAGTCAGCGGGCAACTATATCGGCATTGCGGAGCATCCCGCGGAGATATTTGGCAAGCTGATGTCGATTTCAGATGAATTGATGTGGCGATATGCCGATTTGCTATCATTCGAGCCCTTGAGCGTCGTACGGCAGTGGCGGCAGGAGGTGGAACAGGGGAAAAATCCTCGTGATATCAAAGTCCTGTTGGCACAGGAAATCGTCGCCCGTTTTCACAGCAGGAAAGATGCTGAATTCGCCCTGGCGGATTTCGAAGCAAGATTCAGGCGGGGGGCCATCCCCAGCGATATTTGCGAGAAGGCGCTGCATGCCGGCCAGGAGGGTTTGCCCATCGCCCAATTGCTCAAGCAGGCCGGGCTCACCGCAAGCACCACTGAAGCCCTGCGCATGATAGAGCAAGGTGGTGTAAAATTGAATGGCGAAAAAATCAGCGATAAAGGCATCAGGCTATGCCGGGGCGAAATTGCAGTTGTGCAGGTGGGCAAGCGGAAATTCGCCAGGGTCGTTCTCTCCTGACAAATTCGGCAAAATCTCTTGACCCGCTGGCTGATGCCTGTATAATGCCGCCTTTCCCCGTGAGGACCGAAAGGTTAAACGGATTGTTCTTTAAAAATATACAGCCGATAGGTGTGGGCGCTTGACTAGGCCGCCCGTCATTTCGCCATCCGGCGCAGTGACGGGAAAAGCAAAGTTGAAGTGCTCGCACGATGGAAAGGTTCTGGTTACCATTCTGGGAATCCCGGATGGGAATCGGAGCCGCATAATACGTCAAGCGAGAGTTTTACCAGTATTGAACTGAAGAGTTTGATCCTGGCTCAGATTGAACGCTGGCGGCATGCTTTACACATGCAAGTCGAACGGCAGCACGGGGGCAACCCTGGTGGCGAGTGGCGAACGGGTGAGTAATGCATCGGAACGTGTCCTTAAGTGGGGGATAACGCATCGAAAGATGCGCTAATACCGCATAATCTCCGAGGAGAAAAGCAGGGGATCGCAAGACCTTGCGCTTTTGGAGCGGCCGATGTCTGATTAGCTAGTTGGTGGGGTAATGGCTTACCAAGGCTTCGATCAGTAGCTGGTCTGAGAGGACGACCAGCCACACTGGGACTGAGACACGGCCCAGACTCCTACGGGAGGCAGCAGTGGGGAATTTTGGACAATGGGGGAAACCCTGATCCAGCCATGCCGCGTGAGTGAAGAAGGCCTTCGGGTTGTAAAGCTCTTTCAGCCGGAACGAAATGGTCATGGTTAACACCCGTGACAAATGACGGTACCGGAAGAAGAAGCACCGGCTAACTACGTGCCAGCAGCCGCGGTAATACGTAGGGTGCAAGCGTTAATCGGAATTACTGGGCGTAAAGCGTGCGCAGGCGGTTTTGTAAGTCAGATGTGAAATCCCCGGGCTTAACCTGGGAACTGCGTTTGAAACTACAAGGCTAGAGTGTGGCAGAGGGGGGTGGAATTCCACGTGTAGCAGTGAAATGCGTAGAGATGTGGAGGAACACCGATGGCGAAGGCAGCCCCCTGGGTTAACACTGACGCTCAGGCACGAAAGCGTGGGGAGCAAACAGGATTAGATACCCTGGTAGTCCACGCCCTAAACGATGTCAACTAGTTGTCGGGTCTTAACGGGCTTGGTAACGCAGCTAACGCGTGAAGTTGACCGCCTGGGGAGTACGGTCGCAAGATTAAAACTCAAAGGAATTGACGGGGACCCGCACAAGCGGTGGATTATGTGGATTAATTCGATGCAACGCGAAAAACCTTACCTACCCTTGACATGTACCGAAGCCCGCTGAGAGGTGGGTGTGCCCGAAAGGGAGCGGTAACACAGGTGCTGCATGGCTGTCGTCAGCTCGTGTCGTGAGATGTTGGGTTAAGTCCCGCAACGAGCGCAACCCTTGTCATTAATTGCCATCATTCAGTTGGGCACTTTAATGAAACTGCCGGTGACAAACCGGAGGAAGGTGGGGATGACGTCAAGTCCTCATGGCCCTTATGGGTAGGGCTTCACACGTAATACAATGGCGCGTACAGAGGGTTGCCAACCCGCGAGGGGGAGCTAATCTCAGAAAGCGCGTCGTAGTCCGGATCGGAGTCTGCAACTCGACTCCGTGAAGTCGGAATCGCTAGTAATCGCGGATCAGCATGTCGCGGTGAATACGTTCCCGGGTCTTGTACACACCGCCCGTCACACCATGGGAGTGGGTTTCACCAGAAGCAGGTAGTCTAACCGCAAGGAGGGCGCCTGCCACGGTGAGATTCATGACTGGGGTGAAGTCGTAACAAGGTAGCCGTAGGGGAACCTGCGGCTGGATCACCTCCTTTCAGAGAAAGCCTTTTTCAAGCGTCCACAACCTATCGGTTGTTAAAAAAAGCAGGGCTAGGCGCCGAGGAGCCGCCGGAAGTGGAAGGCCGGAAAATTAAAAGGCCGGCCCTTTGTTTCTAGGTCTGACCGGGGTCTGTAGCTCAGTTGGTTAGAGCACACGCTTGATAAGCGTGGGGTCGGTGGTTCAAGTCCACCCAGACCCACCAACTAACGGGGGTGTAGCTCAGCTGGGAGAGCACCTGCTTTGCAAGCAGGGGGTCATCGGTTCGATCCCGTTCACCTCCACCAAATCCCAGGCCGGAATCGCCTCATTATTCCAGTTAGAGACCAGAGGTAAACGATGCGCGTTTACCTCTGGTTTTTTTACCAGCGGCTGTAGTCAGGAACAAGTTGTGGAGAAGCGGGTCATATTTATATCATCCGGTCTTGCCTGTTCCGGTGTTCTTTAAAAATTTGGAAGAAGTAAAACGTTCCATGTCAGGGAGCATGGCCTTGTTCAAGGTCCTGTATCCCGGATACGGAATAATGGGTTAGATTGTATCGACGCATGGCATTTTTAGTCGGATGCAATGCGTAGCAGACAACTATAGCCATTGGTTTGGAAGCCGTGATCGGGCAGAAATAGCTTTCGAGTGATTTACTCCCGATAACAGATTTTGAGCCCTTAAGGTTATAGGATCAAGCGAATAAGTGCATGTGGTGGATGCCTTGGCGATTACAGGCGATGAAGGGCGTGGTAGCCTGCGAAAAGCTCCGGGGAGCTGGCAAACAAGCTTTGATCCGGAGATGTCCGAATGGGGAAACCCGGCCCGCAAGGGTCAACCTTGGCTGAATACATAGGCCAAGCGTGGCGAACCTGGTGAACTGAAACATCTAAGTAGCCAGAGGAAAAGAAATCAACCGAGATTCCCAGAGTAGTGGCGAGCGAAATGGGAGCAGCCTCCAACTTTTAGCATTCGAATTAGCTGAACCGTCTGGAAAGTCGGGCCATAGCGGGTGATAGCCCCGTAGGCGAAAATTCGAGTGTGGAACTAGGGTTGGGACAAGTAGGGCGGGACACGTGAAATCCTGTCTGAACATGGGGGGACCATCCTCCAAGGCTAAATACTCGTAATCGACCGATAGTGAACCAGTACCGTGAGGGAAAGGCGAAAAGAACCCCGGGAGGGGAGTGAAATAGATCCTGAAACCGCATGCATACAAACAGTGGGAGCGGACTTGTTCCGTGACTGCGTACCTTTTGTATAATGGGTCAGCGACTTACATTCAGTAGCAAGCTTAACCGAATAGGGGAAGCGCAGCGAAAGCGAGTCTTAATAGGGCGTTTAGTTGCTGGGTGTAGACCCGAAACCAGATGATCTACTCATGGCCAGGATGAAGCGGGGGTAACACCTCGTGGAGGTCCGAACCCACTAATGTTGAAAAATTAGGGGATGAGCTGTGGGTAGGGGTGAAAGGCTAAACAAATCTGGAAATAGCTGGTTCTCTCCGAAAACTATTTAGGTAGTGCCTCACGTATCACCTTCGGGGGTAGAGCACTGTTATGGCTAGGGGGCCGTTTAGGCCTACCAAACCATGGCAAACTCCGAATACCGAAGAGTGCGAGCGTGGGAGACAGACATCGGGTGCTAACGTCCGGTGTCGAAAGGGAAACAACCCAGACCCTCAGCTAAGGTCCCAAAGACACAGTTAAGTGGCAAACGAAGTGGGAAGGCTAAAACAGTCAGGAGGTTGGCTTAGAAGCAGCCATCCTTTAAAGAAAGCGTAATAGCTCACTGATCGAGTCGTCCTGCGCGGAAGATGTAACGGGGCTCAAACTGTGCACCGAAGCTAGGGATTTACACGCAAGTGTAGATGGTAGGAGAGCGTTCCGTAGGCCTGCGAAGGTGGCTTGAGAAGGCTGCTGGAGGTATCGGAAGTGCGAATGCTGACATGAGTAGCGATAAAGGGAGTGAAAGGCTCCCTCGCCGTAAGCCCAAGGTTTCCTGCGCAACGTTCATCGGCGCAGGGTGAGTCGGCCCCTAAGGTGAGGCAGAAATGCGTAGCTGATGGGAAACTGGTTAATATTCCAGTACCTTTGTTCAATGCGATGTGGGGACGGAGAAGGTTAGCTCGGCCGGGTGTTGGATGTCCCGGTTGAAGCGTGTAGACGTGCTGCCCAGGCAAATCCGGGCGGCTTAGTTGAGGCGTGATAACGAAACGCCCTTCGGGGCGCCAAGTGAGTGATACCCTGCTTCCAGGAAAAGCCACTAAGCTTCAGTTGAATGAGGACCGTACCGCAAACCGACACAGGTGGGCGGGATGAAAATTCCAAGGCGCTTGAGAGAACTCAGGAGAAGGAACTCGGCAAATTGACACCGTAACTTCGGGATAAGGTGTGCCCCCGGTACGTGTAGCACCTCGCGTGTGAAGCGGATGGGGGTTGCAAAGAAATGGTGGCTGCGACTGTTTAATAAAAACACAGCACTCTGCAAACACGAAAGTGGACGTATAGAGTGTGACGCCTGCCCGGTGCCGGAAGGTTAAGTGATGGGGTGCAAGCTCTTGATCGAAGCCCCGGTAAACGGCGGCCGTAACTATAACGGTCCTAAGGTAGCGAAATTCCTTGTCGGGTAAGTTCCGACCTGCACGAATGGCGTAACGATGGCCACACTGTCTCCTCCTGAGACTCAGCGAAGTTGAAATGTTTGTGAAGATGCAATCTCCCCGCGGCTAGACGGAAAGACCCCGTGCACCTTTACTGTAGCTTTACATTGGACTTTGACAATATCTGTGTAGGATAGGTGGGAGGCATTGAAGTGGGCTCGCCAGAGCTCATGGAGCCGACGTTGAAATACCACCCTGATGTTGTTGAGGTTCTAACCTGGGTCCATTATCTGGATCGGGGACCGTGTATGGTAGGCAGTTTGACTGGGGCGGTCTCCTCCCAAAGTGTAACGGAGGAGTACGAAGGTACGCTAGGTACGGTCGGAAATCGTGCTGATAGTGCAATGGCAAAAGCGTGCTTGACTGCGAGACTGACAAGTCGAGCAGATGCGAAAGCAGGTCATAGTGATCCGGTGGTTCTGTATGGAAGGGCCATCGCTCAACGGATAAAAGGTACGCCGG
>MKVR01000014.1:0-29669 GCA_001899235.1 Nitrosospira sp. 56-18 | reverse complement strand
GCCATTTAAAGTGGTACGTGAGCTGGGTTTAAAACGTCGTGAGACAGTTTGGTCCCTATCTGCCGTGGGCGTTGGAAGTTTGAGGGGACCTGCTCCTAGTACGAGAGGACCGGAGTGGACGCACCTCTGGTGTACCGGTTATGACGCCAGTCGTATCGCCGGGTAGCTAAGTGCGGAAGAGATAACCGCTGAAAGCATCTAAGCGGGAAACTCGCCTCAAGATGAGACTTCCCGGGGGTTAAACCCCCCTAAAGGTTCGTCGAAGACCACGACGTTGATAGGTCGGGTGTGGAAGCGCAGTAATGCGTTAAGCTAACCGATACTAATTGACCGTGAGGCTTGATCCTATAACCTTGAGTTGAACAAGTTGTTTGCTGGATACAATCAAACCCATTATTGAAAATTACTTCTTCCAGATCGTGGCGGATCGTAAAGCGGGACGACAGTCTCGTTGCGGTCAATGCCGTAGCAGTTTACGCTTGGCGGTCATAGCGCTTTGGACCCACCCCTTCCCATCCCGAACAGGGTCGTGAAACGAGGTCGCGCCGATGATAGTGTGTTTTCGCATGCGAAAGTAGGTCACTGCCAGGCACCTTATAGAAAAAAGCCCCGACTCGCGAGAGTTGGGGCTTTTTTATGGGCGCTCAAGAACCAGGATATCGAAGATCAGACCATCAAGCTTCTTGTGGGATTTTGGTACAAAGCGAGAAATCATCATGAAATCGCTACGGTTTTTATCCCTCCGGTTTTTATTCCTCATAATATTGACATTGACCGTTTCCTGCATCGCAGGGCGGTTGGGCGCACAGCTGGGCAATAAACCGTACCGGGCGGTGATGGACACTGATGGCGTGCAACAAATAAACATTCTGGCAGGCGATTATTTTTTCAAGCCCAATCACATCATCGTCAAAGTCAACGTACCTGTAAGGTTGGTGGTTCGTGTGGAGCGGGGGATCGTTCCTCACGGCTTGGTGCTCAAGGCACTCGAAGCGAATATCTCGATCGATGAAGACCTGAGCCGGGAGTTTCATACGTTTATTTTCACTCCAAGCGCGCCGGGCAGGTATGCTTTCTATTGCCCAAAGAAGTTGTTCTTTTTCAAGAGCCACAGGGAACACGGGATGGAGGGTGTTCTGGAAGTCGTTGAGTAGCTGGCATGAGTCTCGTGCGTCTCAATGTATCTGCGCCGGAAAGAGATCGAAGCGGGCAGGCCTAATGAAAACCTGGTCGCCTCGCACCAGCTGCAATTCACGAAAGCGCTCCTTGCTGATTTCGACCTGGATCAGTTCCTTGCCGTCGCTGTCATCGCGCGTCAGTTCAAGACGCACTACCGGGCCAACCGAGAGAATGTGCGATACGCGCGCGCCAATTGCGCCATCGCCGTTAACCACCCGGTCCACATGGATGTCGTGCGGACGCACATAGGCCACGGCTGAAAGTTCTTCTGCCTCGGTATGCTCGGGCGCCTCGACTTCGATTCCGCCTATCCAGGCGCGTCCGCGATGAAGCCGGCCGTGGAACAGATTCACTTTGCCCAGGAATTCATATACGAAGGGACTTGCCGGGTGTTCATATACTTCGTCCGGCGTGCCGATCTGCTCGATGCGGCCTTCGTTCATGACGACAACCCTGTCTGCCACTTCCAGCGCTTCCTCCTGATCGTGAGTTACGAACACGCTGGTGATATGCATTTCGTCATGCAGCCGGCGCAGCCATGAGCGGAGCTCCTTGCGTACTTTTGCGTCGAGTGCCCCAAATGGCTCATCCAGCAATAATACTCTCGGTTCCACTGCCAATGCCCGCGCCAGGGCGATCCGCTGGCGCTGCCCTCCTGAAAGCTGGTGCGGATACCGGTCGGACAGCCAATCGAGTTGCACGAGTTTTAGTAGTTCATGAACACGGCGGCAAATCTCTGGTTCAGCCGGGCGAAACTTCCGTGGGCGTACACGCAGACCAAACGCCACATTCTCAAAGATGGTCATGTTCCTGAATAGCGCGTAGTGCTGGAAGACAAAGCCCACCTGCCGCTCGCGCACATGCTGGTCCGTTGCATCCTCCCCCTGGAATAGCACTTGCCCCGTATCGGCGGATTCCAGCCCGGCAATCACCCGCAACAGGGTGGTTTTTCCAGACCCGGAAGGACCGAGCAGCGCCAGCAGCTCACCCGACTTTACTTCCAGGCTAACGTCCCGTAGCGCGGAAAATTTCCCGAATTGCTTGGAAAGATTGCGTACTTCAATGCTCATTCATATTCTCCTGATGTCTGCCGCGCGACTCGACAAACGTTTTCAATGCGAGTGTTACCAGCGCAAGCAAGGCCAATAGTGACGCCACGGCGAACGCCGCGGCAAAGTTGTATTCGTTGTAGAGAATCTCGACGTGCAGCGGCAAGGTATTGGTACTGCCGCGAATATGCCCCGATACGACCGACACCGCTCCGAACTCGCCCATTGCGCGCGCGTTGCAAAGAATCACGCCATAGAGCAACCCCCACTTGACGTTTGGCAGGGTCACATGAAGAAAGGTCTGCCAGCCATTCGCGCCCAGCACCACCGCAGCTTCCTCTTCCTCGGTTCCCTGTGCCTGCATCAGCGGGATCAACTCCCGCGCGATAAAGGGAACAGTGACGAAAATCGTCGCGAGCACGATGCCTGGTACCGCAAAAATGATCTTGACGTCATGTTCTGCCAGCCATGGCCCCAGCCAACCCTGCAGGCCGAAGATGAGCACATAGATCAATCCGGAAACTACGGGAGAAACAGAAAATGGCAGGTCGATGAGCGTGATGAGCACGCTTTTTCCACGAAACTCAAACTTGGCAATCGCCCACGCAGCTGCGAGGCCGAATATCACATTGAGGGGGACGGCAATCGCCGCGGCAGTCAAGGTAAGCTGAATGGCGGATATCGCGTCGGGATCGGTGATCGCTGCAATGTAGACATCCCACCCCTTCTTCAGTGCCTCATAAAATACCGAGATCAAGGGGATAAAGAGGAAAAGGGTCAGGAAAGCCAATGCGAGGCCGATCAGACTTCTCCTTATCCATATGGATTCCGTGGTAGCCCGCGCCTGATCCAGACTGACAGGTGCAGGAAGAAGTGTCGTACTCAACGTTGTACCTTCATAAGTATTATCCTAAATCCGTCGTGTAGCGAACTCACCATATAGGTGAACGTCAAGTACTGCGGAAAGTCTTTGTGGATCATAGTTCTAAACTGGAAATATACGATCAACTGCCGGTTTTAGGATCATATTACGACGCCCCGGCGCCGGCTCCACCATTGCAGGAAGTTGATGATCAGGAGCATGACGAATGAAATGACCAGCATGACTACCGCCAGGGCGGTTGCACCCGCGTAATCATATTGCTCGAGCTTGGTAATGATCAGCAGCGGCGTGATTTCAGACACCATGGGCATGTTGCCGGCTATGAAGATTACCGAACCGTATTCGCCGATTGCGCGCGCAAATGCCAGTGCGAATCCCGTCATCAAGGCGGGCAGCACAGTGGGGAAAATGATGCGGGAAAAAGTCTGGAACCGATTGGCGCCCAGCGTTGCCGCCGCCTCCTCCAGCTCCGTCTCCATGTCCTCGAGCACCGGTTGGACTGTTCGAACGACGAACGGCAGACCGATGAACGTCAGCGCCACGAAGACGCCAAGGGGCGTAAATGCAATCTTGATGCCGAGAGGCTCGAAAAACTGTCCGATCCAGCCATTTCCAGCATAGAGCGCTGTCAACGCAATACCAGCGACGGCGGTTGGCAGCGCAAACGGGAGATCCACCAACGCATCCACCAGCTTTTTTCCGGGAAAACGGTAACGCACCAATACCCATGCGACGAGGAGGCCGAATATGGCGTTGACGAGCGCCGCCGCAAAAGACGCGCCGAACGTCAGCCGGTATGACGCCAACACTCTCGGCGTAGTCACCATGCTCCAGAATTCCGGCCAGGTAAGGGCGGCCGTCCGGACAAAGGCGGCGGAAAGAGGGATCAGTACAATCAGGCTGAGGTACAGCAGCGTGAACCCGAGCGCAAGATTGAATCCCGGCAGGACGCTGTGCTGTTTGAATTTCATCAATCAGGAGCCCCATTAAACGATGATTGCCGATAGCCTCTGGCGAGCACCCGATAGTGCTCCTCCATCATTGCTGGCACCGCGGTTTCAATCGCCCGAAGCGGCAATCCAAGCGCGCGACCTTGAAGGAGATCGGCCCCCGATTCCACGGCGACACGCTTTTGCTGTGCTGTTTCAATGTCATGCACCAGCACCAATGCGCCGAAGTGGTGCACCGCATCCACGAGTGATTCGGTGCCATAACGGCGCTCCAGCGCCGAAGCTTCCAGCCTGACGATGTGCGGGAAAAGAGGATACAAACTGGCAAGTTCCGCGATCCAGTCCTCTGTCGTCACGCTGTGGTTGATCGCAATCCGGTAGCCGCGCGAACGATAATTGCTGATCACGTGCTTGAGCAATCTCGAATCCCGATTTACCTCGGTCGGTATTTCGATCACGACCCTGGAGGTTTCGACTCCAATAATATGGAGTATTCTCTCGAAGGCACGGCCATGATCATCCTTGACGCTTTCCAGCAGGCGTGGCTGAACCGTTACAAAAAGATCTCCCTGAGAGGTATTGCTGAAATAGTTCAGGGCGTGAATCACGCGGCAGAGGCGGTCAAAACGTACCAGCAGCGCATCGCCTTCGGTCAGGGCGAAGGCCTTCCAGGGAGACAGGACGCTTTTTCCCTCCGTCGTGGAGCGGATATACGCGGCATGCCCGGCTATCCTGTGCTCGCTCAGCCCGAATACAGGCTGGAAGACGCTGGATAGCCAGCTGTTGAAGAAGTGCCCGATCACCCACCCGTCTTCCGAACGTTGTACCGGGTAATCCGTGGCTGCCTGGATACGGGCCAGTCCATCTTTCATGCCTCTCGCATCTTTCATGTAAACGCTCATTTTGCTATTCCTTTTCGCAATCACATCGCTGCCTGGCTATGAGAACAAGGATGCCTATTTCTGATAGATCTGATCGAAAGTGCCGCCATCGGCGAAATGGGTTTTATAGGCATTTTTCCATCCACCAAACGCGTCATCAATCTTGAATAATTTGATGGGGGGAAACTTGTTTGCATATTTCGCGGCGATCTTCGCATCGGTGGGACGGTAGAAATTCCTGGCGGCGATTTCCTGCCCTTCTTCCGAATAGAGATGCTTCAAATAGCCTTCGGCCACCGCTCGCGTACCTTTCTTGTCTACCACTTTATCCACTACTGCGACCGAAGGTTCCGCAAGGATGCTGAGTGACGGCACCACGATCTCGAACTTGCCGGCCCCCAGCTCCTTGATCGCCAGGAAAGCTTCGTTTTCCCATGAAATGAAGACGTCCCCAACACCGCGTTCCACAAAAGTGGTGGTCGAGGCGCGCGCTCCGGAATCCAGCACGGGAACGTTCTTGTAGATGTCAGCGACGAATTCCTTTGCCCTGGCTTCCCCGAAATGCCGTTTCCCGAATTCCCAGGCCGCCAGGTAATTCCACTGTGCGCCCCCGGAGGTTTTCGGGTTGGGGGTGATCACTGATACGCCGGGCCGCGCAAGATCGTTCCAGTCCTTGATGCCCTTGGGATTTCCCTTGCGCACCAGGAAGATGATGGTCGAGGTATAGGGCGTGCTGTTGAGCTCCAGGCGCTTCTGCCAGTCGGCCGGAAGCAACCCGGCTTTTTCCGCTATAGCATTGATGTCATTGGCCAAAGCGAGCGTTACCACATCCGCCTCGAGGCCGTCGATAACGGAGCGCGCCTGCTTGCCCGAGCCCCCATGGGATTGCTTTATGGCCACTTTCTCCCCTGTTTTTTGTTCCCAGTATTTTGCGAAGGCGGCATTGAACTCCTGGTACAGCTCCCGCGTCGGGTCATACGAGACGTTCAAGATGGTCTTGTCGGCCCATGCGCTGCCGCTGATCGTGAAGCTGGTTATGAGAAGGGCGGATGCCAGCCGGGCTTTGAATTTCATCGTTTTTCCTTTTATGAGTTAGCCATGTGAAAATTTGTTTCTCCGTCAAAACGCGCTGATGACAACCTCGACATAGAAAAAATCCGAGCTGCCAGGACTTTTGCCGAGGGCCGCAATCTGGCGATTACGCGTGAAATCGCCGCTGGTGAAGTGCGAATAACCCACGGTCGTATCGATGTTTGCAGTGAGCTTGTAGCGTGCGCGGATATCGAAGTTGTGCCCGATGAAATCGCCGCTTCTCCCGGTGGGATCGCGATTGAAACCGGGGTTCTTGATGGCGCTGTTGTTTCCATCGAGCAGATTATTGAAGCGATCGGTACTGCTGGCGAGCCAATACCAGCTGTAGCCGCCATCGATGCGCAGGTCTTTGGCGGGCTGGAATTCGAGCTTGATTTTTGGCACTTTGACATTCTCGAACACGATATAGTCATCCGCCGACCAGGGTCGCGCAAAGCCAAAGAATCGCTCGAAACGGTTATCCACGTTGTCGTTGGGATGGCGATCGCCCGAGGCATAGCCGTAAAAAGCGCTCAGGCGCGGCTTCCAGCTATGCTGGAAGGTATATCCAGTTTCGAGGGTATAGCCATGGGCTTCATGGCGCTGCCCTGCATTCTGGCCGAACTGGTAGATCAGGTTGAAGTCGTAGTCGAGTCGGGTAGTAGGGATTTTTCCGTAACCCCGTAGGGCAGGAGCGTGAATTTCCCGGTCAATCTGTCCTGGCACTTTGCTGCCGTCCTGTACCAGGCCCATGTAATACGGCTGTAACGTGATGATTTGCGACCATTCGCGCCAGTGGCCGATCACCCCGTAAAACCAGACATTCTCGATCCGCTGGTCAAACTCGGTGGGCAGCCGTTTCACTGGTTGATAAGCCCATGTGTCGATTTCCCAATTGTTGGCCTCCTGGCCGAGATTGATGCGGAAGCCTTCGAAAGTATTGGTCGTATTGCGCCATTCATTGCGGCCGATCAGGCGCCGATCCAGCGCCTCATAAGCCATGCGTCCCGCCCGGAATCTGATTGGGCGCTGTTGCTCGCGCGCGTCCTCGCCCAATGCGCGCCTGAAGTACAGCTCTCCATACGCCTGGATCAACTCAAATTCGTTGAAATCGCGATCATCATGCGGAAAGTGTCCGTTGTAGCGGCGCGAATCCTGGAACTCCACGGCGCCGCGTAGCGGATCGAGAATTTCCTTCACGCCAAGATATCCGCGAGTGCGCAACAGAAAGGGCTCATCGATCAGGAACCGGGTACGCCGTATGTCGTTGCTGCGAAATTCGTAACGGGTCCGGTGGTCCAGGCCCACATCCAGCCACGTGATATCCTTGAAAGCTTCGATGCCCGTCTTGCTCAGGTTCCGTACATACCGTGGCGGGTCGGATTCCGGCTGGGTGGAATAGCTGCTGGATGGGACGAAATAGCTCGCCGGTTTTTTTCCAGAGTCTTTGGCGGAAGCGGCTGGCTTGTCTGGCCCTGTTTCTGGTTTATCCGAAGACGGAAGCGCCCATTTGTCATTTTCGCTGGATGGCTGAATCGCCCACTTATAATTCCCGGGGGATCCGATCGACCATTTATATGGGGTGGATGCTTCGGCCTGGGTCATTTTTTGCATGCGTTGTGAGGTTGTGCCGTAATTCCCGGATTTTCCCGTTTGCTCGTTGTTCTCATCCGCCTGAAGCGGCTTGATAAATAATGCGCTGATTGCGAAGGCATAAGCGATTCGCCAAAACACTTCCATTTTTCTCTCTCCTGAGCCGCCCGTCCGTTGTTTCGGTTGGGGCGGAGATTTGCAGTTTTTGTATCACCTCCAATCGTCTGGTCGGTGTATTATTTTTTTGACTCTTTTCGCCTTCAATCCCCTTCAATCTGACTGGCCGCCTATCCGGGTTTCTCCGGTTGCCACCTCAGGTGATGGCCCCGCGGCCCGGCTGGTGGCGTTCCACGCGAATCTTCTCTCGGCGCTCTATCTGCACAACCCTGCCGTCATGAACCATGACTTCCACCGAACCATATTCGATGCTGGCGATTGCCCCCAGGATGCGCTGCCTGATATCGCGGGGAATCCGTTTGCCAGTCTCGCCTGGCAAAAAAAAATCTTCTTCCGGCTCGGCAATTTTTATATTTCCCGGCATTTCATTTCCCGTGATCAAGGAGACACAACAGCAAGTTACCAGCGCGCGCTTATATTTGAAACTAATAACATTTCATTTGTTTATCTGTTTTTTGCATATGCAGGCGGATGCTTGATCAAGGCAGGATTCCACGTGAATAGGGTTGCGGCGATCGAAGCGAGCCTTCGGCCGCTTTCGGCCATATCGCAGGTACTGTCCAAACCTCATCCGATCTGGGAAAATCCCTTGTTGCGGGATGGCTGAACCCGGATTTGCGTAAAACATATCCAAGCGACCCGATCAATTATCAATTTCAGGAGTTTTCTGCGATGAGCATAATGGAGGAGGCTTCCAGAAAGACCCAATACGACGCCAACAAACTGCGGAAGCGGTTGAGGCGTCTCGTTGGCACCGCAATTGCCGATTTCAATATGATCGAGGAAGGGGATCGCGTGATGGTATGTCTCTCGGGCGGCAAGGACAGTTATGCCTTGCTCGATATCCTGCGCAACCTCCAGGCTCATGCTGAAACCCGGTTTGAGCTCATTGCCGTAAACCTGGATCAGAAACAGCCGGGCTTTCCCGAGCATGTGCTGCCCGGCTACCTCTCCGCGATCGGCATGCCCTTTCGCATTGTCGAGCAGGATACCTACAGCGTGGTGAAGCGGCTGATTCCGGAAGGAAAGACGACCTGCAGCCTCTGTTCGCGCTTACGCCGGGGAGTGCTGTATCGCGTTGCGGGTGAGCTGGGCGCGACCAAGATCGCGCTGGGGCACCATCGCGACGACATACTGGAGACGCTGTTTCTAAACCTGTTTTATGGCGGCAAGCTCAAAACCATGCCACCCAAGCTGGTGAGCGACGATGGCCGCAATATCGTGATACGCCCGCTCGCATATTGCAAGGAAAAAGACCTGGCTGCTTATGCAGAGATGGAAAATTTTCCCATTATTCCATGCAACCTGTGCGGCTCGCAGAAAAACCTTCAGCGCCAGGTCGTGGGGGAAATGCTGCAACACTGGGACAGGAAGTATCCCGGCCGGCTGGAAACCATGTTTACCGCATTGCAGAATATCCAGCCCTCGCATTTGCTCGACCCGGAGCTTTATGATTTCAAGGGGCTCAAGACTGGAAACGAGCCGTTCCCTGATGGGGACAAGGCCTTCGATCCGGAGATCTTCGAGTCGCGTGTGGAAGAAATTTTCCGTACAACCTGATACCTGATCGGGTTCAACAGGCAGCCTGCACTCTGGGAAAGCGATTTCGCAAAAATGCCGGATGGATCGGATGACAGATTAAAACGAATAGCCCTATTTGAACTGGATGGAACCGGGCCATTTTCTGAGGGATTGAATAGCCCCGGCCCAAGAGGTTATCAATAAGCCAGACCAAGGGGTTGTCACTGAGCCAAAAAAAATCGAGCATATCCATGAAGCATAAATCCGAAAAAATTCGAACATACTCATGAAGCATAAATTCACCTGGCTTCCGGTCATTTTTATTGCAGGCTCCTTGCTGATATCATCTGCCTATTCAGCCATGCCGGTCATGGACGGGAAAAATGGAGTGCCGACACTTGCTCCGCTGCTGCAGGAGGTTACGCCGGCAGTGGTCAATATTTCAGTTCAGACACGTTCCGCCATCGAGGACAATCCGTTATTCCGCGATCCTTTTTTCCGGCGGTTTTTCAATATTCCCGACCAGGCGGAGCGCCCTGAACAGAGCGCGGGATCAGGCGTGATTGTCGACGCAGCTCACGGCTATGTAGTGACCAATTTTCATGTAATCAAGGATGCCCTGCGGGTAACGGTGACACTGAAAGACCGGCGTCAGTTTCAGGCAAAGCTGGTGGGAACGGATCCCGGCACCGATATCGCCTTGCTGAAAATCGATGCAAAAAAATTGCAGGCGCTGCGCCTTGGCAATTCCGATTTGCTCAATGTCGGCGATTTCGTCGTGGCAATCGGCAATCCGTTTGGCCTGGGGCAGACCGTGACGTCCGGCATCGTCAGCGCGCTGGGCAGAAGCGGGCTCGACATCGAAGGATACGAGGATTTCATCCAGACCGACGCATCCATCAATCCAGGAAACTCCGGCGGTGCACTGGTCAACCTCAAGGGTGAACTGGTCGGAATCAATAGCGCGATTATCGGACCTTCCGGCGCCAATGTCGGGATTGGTTTTGCGGTGCCCAGTGTCATGGTCAAGGCGGTAGTGGATCAGATCGTGCGCTTCGGCGAGGTGCGGCGCGGCAGGCTGGGGGCAAGCAGCGAGGACATTACGCATGACCTGGCGGCGTCCCTTGGACTTGCTTCCACTGCAGGCGCCATTGTCAGTACAGTCGATGCCAACTCGCCAGCGGAAAAGGCGGGCCTGAAGGCGGGAGATGTCATCATCGCGGTCAATGGAAAAAATATCAGGAGCTCTCTCGATTTGCGCAACAAGATAGGGCTGATGCCGATTGGAGAGACAGTGACTCTGGAACTGATAAGGAACGGCAAGCCTCTCACGACCAAGGTCAAGATTGCCAAGCCGCTGGACGTGCCAGGTACCGAGGCCGAAACGGTGCCTCAGCTTGCCGGCGCAACGGTAGCAAATTTCAAGGCCGAGTCGGCACGCGGGCCGGAGGGAGTCGTGGTAACAAAAGTCGAGGGTAATAGCCCGGCCTGGATGCATGGCCTTAGGCCCGGGGATATCATTGTCGGGGTCAACAGGAAAAAAGTGCGCTCGGTGCAGGAATTCCTTGCGGCCGTGCAGGCAAGCCAGGATTCGATCATACTCAGCCTGTTGCGCGGCGATTTCAGGCTGAGGATCATGATACGCTGACGTTTATCCTTCGACCGATCCATCTGCCGGGAATAGCGGATTAATTTCGCTATTGGGCCCGTCTTTACGGTCTCTCAGCGATCTCAGCCGTTTGCAGGTTTTTCATCCGGAGAGTTGTTCAGCTCTTCCTTTTCCAATCCTGTTTCCCTCGTTTCCTGGGTTATCCCCCAGGCGATGAGATGCGGGAACATGAAGGACTTTTATTCGCAGTATAATTCATGGCTTTAACGCGGAAAGCGGAAGTTCATGCAGGAAAAATACCACCCCCAGCAAATCGAGTCGGAAGCCCAGCAGTATTGGCGGTCAACCTCTGCCTTCAAGGCGGTGGAAATTTCCGGCAAAAAAAAATACTACTGCCTGTCCATGTTTCCCTATCCCTCCGGCAAGCTGCACATGGGACATGTGCGTAACTACACCATAGGCGATGTGTTGTCGCGCTACCATCGCATGCAGGGCAGCAACGTGCTGCAACCGATGGGTTGGGATGCTTTCGGGTTGCCCGCTGAAAATGCAGCGATGCAAAACAATGTTCCCCCGGCGAGATGGACCTACGACAACATCGCTTACATGCGGCAACAGCTGCAGAGCCTGGGTTTTGCCATCGACTGGAGCCGCGAGGTGACGACCTGCAGTCCCGAATATTACCGCTGGAACCAGTGGTTGTTTCTGCGAATGCTGGAAAAAGGACTGGCCTACAAGACTACCGGAACTGTCAATTGGGATCCGGTCGATCAGACTGTGCTTGCCAATGAACAGGTGATAGACGGCTGCGGCTGGCGCACCGGCGCACCTGTCGAAAAGCGCGAAATACCCATGTATTACATGAGGATTACCGGCTATGCCGACGAATTGCTCGAGGATCTGGACAGTCTGCCTGATTGGCCGGAGCGGGTCAAAACCATGCAGGCGAACTGGATTGGAAAGAGTTTTGGCGTGGATATCGTCTTTCCACCCGATATTCCATCGGGAATGCCGCAGCCATTGAAGGTATTCACCACCCGCGCCGACACCCTGCTCGGCGCGACCTACGTGGCGATAGCCGCCGAACACCCGGTTGCGCTCCATGCGGCTGAACATGACCCGGAGCTTGCGGAATTCCTGGATCAGTGCAGGCACGGAGCCGCCATGGAAGCGGAGATCGCCACTCAGGAAAAGAAGGGCATGGATACGGGCCTGCGCGCGACGCATCCGCTTACGGGGGAGAACCTTCCCGTTTGGGTCGCGAATTACGTGCTTATGGGCTACGGCGAGGGCGCAGTCATGGCAGTTCCTGCCCACGATGAGCGTGATTTTGAGTTTGCGGCGAAATACGGGCTGCCGGTCAAGCCCGTCATCAAGCCGCACGAAGGGGATCTTGCCATTCCCCTGCGGCAGGCCTACGTGGAACAGGGAGTTACTTTTGATTCGGGGAAATTCTCGGGCCTGGGATTCGATGCCGCGGTGGAAGCAATTGCGGCAGAGCTGGAAAAGAAGGGGCTGGGAGCGAAGCGCACGCACTACAGGTTGCGTGACTGGGGTATTTCCCGTCAGCGCTACTGGGGTTGTCCGATCCCCCTCATACATTGCGGTCGATGCGGAACAGTACCTGTGCCGGATGCGGATTTGCCGGTAGTGCTCCCCGAACACCTGGTGCCGGATGGTTCTGGCAATCCTTTGGCAAAAGAGCCGTCCTTTTACGAGTGCGCATGCCCCCGTTGCGGCGGCAGCGCGCGCCGGGAAACGGATACCATGGACACGTTCGTTGACTCCTCATGGTATTACACCCGTTTTGCCTGCGCAGATCAGGATAAATCCATGACGGACGGGCGCGTGGATTATTGGTTGCCGGTGGACCAGTATATCGGCGGCATCGAGCATGCGATATTGCACCTCCTCTATTCCCGCTTCTGGAGCAAAGTGATGCGCGACCTCGGCCTGGTAAAATTCGATGAACCATTCAGGAATCTGCTTACCCAAGGAATGGTGCTGAACGAAATCATGTTCCGGAAGACCGATAGCGGGCGTATTCACTATTTCAACCCGGCGGAGGTGGAGGTTCAAACCGATGAGCTAGGCAGGCGCAGCGGGGTAATTTTACGCACGGATGGCGAACCGGTTGAATTCGGCGGTATCGGCACCATGTCCAAATCCAAGAATAATGGCGTCGATCCGCAAAAACTGATCGAGCAGTATGGCGCCGATACTGCGCGCCTGTTCATGATGTTCGCGAGCCCTCCCGAGCAGACGCTGGAATGGGCGGATACGGGAGTCGATGGAGCGTTCCGTTTTTTAAAGCGCTTGTGGAAGCAGGTATACGAGCATATTCATGTTCAAGAGGAAGAAGGTAAAAAGAGGTCTGGCGATTTGGTGCAGCATGAAGAGAATGCTGCCGAGATCAAATCGTTGCGTTTCAGGCTGCATCAGACTATTGCCAAGGTCGGCGACGATCTGGGCAGGCGCCACACCTTCAATACCGCCATCGCGGCGGTGATGGAATTGATGAATGCGCTGGGCAAGTTGCGGAACACGGACCCGGAAGCGCGCCAGCTCATGCAGGAGGCCCTGGAAAACATCGTGTTACTGCTTTCGCCCATCGTTCCCCATGTTTGCCATGCATTGTGGCGCGAGTTGCGGCCAGGCACCGAGCTTCTGGACCAGCCGTGGCCCCGCGCAGACGATACGGCCCTGGTGCAGGATGAAATCGAGTTGATAGTCCAGGTCAATGGCAAACTGCGCGACAGGATAAGGGTTGCGCGGGACGCCGATCTGGCCGCCATCGAATGTCTGGCGTTTGAAAGTGATCAGGTGAAAAAATTTGTTGCTGGCGGAACGGTAAAAAAGGTTGTACTGGTGCCGGGCAGATTGGTTAATATCGTCGTATAAAGGTTCCTGGAGTAATGTTTAGCGTGAGATTCATGCCATGAAGAAAATCATCCTGGTGCTATTTTGCGGTTTGCTCGCCGCCTGCGGCTTTCAATTGCGTGGCACGGCTAACCTTCCCTTTCAGACGATCTATGTCTCTTTCCCGACGGGACACCCCATCGGCACTGACGTAATACGCTTCATCAAGGCGGGAACCAATACGCGCATCGTGGAGAAGCCCAAGGATGCGCAGGCCCTGCTGGAGATCATCAGCGTCGTAAACGACAAGCAGATCATGTCGGTTTCCGGAGGCGGCCGGGTGCGGGAGTTCGAATTGCGCTACCGCGTGTCGTTTCGCCTTCTCGATGCGAAAGGCACGGAGTTGATTCCTACCAACGAGATCGCCTTGCGGCGGATTCTTCCCTTTACCGATGCCCAGGTCGTGGCCAAAGAAGGAGAGGAGGCAATGCTTGTGCGGGAAATGCAGAATGATTCCGCATCACAAATAGTACGGCGGCTGGAGGCCGTCAAAGTGGCTTCGGATTGAATGTCGGGTTTGCTGCGAACAGGCTACCGATTCAAGGGTTGATGCGTGCCGGTGGCGGTGCGATGCATTGCGGTTGTAGTCTTCCTTATTGCCCTATTTCTTATGGGATCCCGTTTCCTGTCTTTCCGGACATCGCCGTGCAAGCAATCGGCGGAATGGGCCGCTGTTCCGCTCTCGCTACCTATCGCGTTCTGCGGCAGCGTTCCGTGCTATTTTCCGTGTGCAGGCTGATCAGCCTGTGACACGACGAGCACGACAAGCACACTATGCGTATCCATTCCGATGATCTTGCCCGGCATCTGCGAAAGCAGCTTGCTCCGCTTTATACAGTTTTTGGCGACGAACTGCTGCTGGCAATCGAGGCTGTCGACCTGATTCGTGCCGCAGCACGCCAGGCTGGCTATCTCGAGCGCGAGGTTTTCAATATCGACCATCGCTTCAACTGGACGGAACTGCAGTATCGCAGCAGCAGCCTGTCGCTGTTCGGTGCCCGGCGCGTGATGGACATACGCATTCCTTCCGGTAAGCCGGGGAGCCAGGGCAGCGAGGCCATACAGGAATATTGCCGCGCGCTGCCGATGGATACCGTTACTCTGGTCACGCTGCCCAAAATGGACAAGCAGAGCTCCGCGGCCAAGTGGTTCAGAGCGCTCGAGGAGGCGGGAGAGGCGGTGCCTATCGCTTCTGTCGAGCGCGGCCGGCTACCGGCATGGATCGGCCAGCGGCTCACCTTGCAGAAACAAGACGCGGGTCCGGATACCTTGCAATTTATCGCGGAGAAAGTGGAAGGAAATCTGCTTGCGGCCTATCAGGAAATACAGAAACTGGCATTGCTTTATCCCGAAGGCGCTTTGTCTTTCGACCAGGTGAAGCATGCCATACTGGATGTGGCGCGCTACGATGTATTCAAGTTATCCGGTGCGATGATGACGGGAGATATGGGCCGCTACACCCGCGTATTGGAGGGATTGCAGGGAGAAGGAGCGGCGCTGCCGCATATCGTCGGCACCCTTTCCACGAGCATCCGCTCGCTCATCGCGGTTCGCAAGGGAGCGGATTCGGGTCAGTCTGTCACGCAGATAATGAAGCAGGTCGGAGCCTGGGGAACCCAGCAGAAAGCGATGGAAGGCGCGGCGGCGCGCCTCAGCTTCAGGCAGTTGACGAATGCATTGGTGCATTTGGCAGAAATAGACAGGATCAGCAAGGGCGCTGCCAGGGGGGATGCCTGGGATGAGTTGTTGCAGTTGGGGTTACGCTTTTCCCCTGCTCGGCGGTAGAATGAAACGCGTTCACATTCCACATGAGTGGGAGCGGGCGTGCAGGCATAGTCGCATTGCCCGGCAGCGGCAATGCGAGGGGATCATAATCCTGAAATCCGCCCTGTAGCAAACTCACCCTATAGGTGAGCAGGTGAGCAGATGAACGCCGAGTGCTGCGGAAAGTCTTGTGCATCATGGCTCTAGACTGGAAATGAGCGGTCAACTGCCGGATTTGGGATAATTGTCGAATGGAGCGGGGTTATGGACGTGATAGATGTAAAAACCTATATGCAGTCGGTAGGGCGCGAAGCGCGCTGTGCCGCACGCACGATCGCCAGGGCTGAGACCGCGACAAAGAATCGCGCGCTTGCCCACATGGCCATTGCCATCAGACGCGATGAACAGTCTTTGCTGGATGCCAACGCCAGGGATGTGGAGCAGGCGAGAAGCCGGGGGCTGGAATCCGCGATGATAGATCGCCTGACGCTCACGCCCAGGAGCATTGCGGGAATGGCGGAGGGTCTGGCGCAAATAGCGGCGCTGGCGGACCCGGTTGGAGAAATCACCGATTTGAATTACCGGCCTTCGGGGATACAGGTTGGAAAAATGCGTGTCCCCTTGGGCGTAATTGGCATCATTTATGAAGCGCGTCCCAATGTCACGGCGGATGCCGCCGGGTTGTGCCTGAAATCGGGAAACGCGGCGATTCTTCGGGGCGGTTCTGAAGCCATGCACAGCAACCAGGCAATCGCGACATGCGTGAAAGAAGGATTGCGAGTGGCTGGATTGCCGGAAACCGGCATACAGGTGATCGAAACGACCGATCGCGCAGCAGTGGGCGAATTGATCACCATGCGGGAATTTGTCGATGTGATCGTTCCGCGCGGAGGCAAGGGCTTGATAGAACGGATCGCCAATGAAGCCCGCATTCCCGTCATCAAGCATCTGGACGGAGTGTGCCATGTTTATATCGACGAGGGCGCCGATGTGGCGAAGGCCGTACGCATTGCCGACAATGCCAAGACCCAGCGCTACGGCACCTGCAATACGATGGAGACCCTGCTGGTGCATGAGGGCATTGCGAGCGAGGTGTTGCCTCCGCTGTCCAGGATTTATCTCGACAAAGGGGTGGAGTTGCGCGGCGACAAGGCCACGCGCGCCATCCTTGCGCAGGCGAACGAGGCGACCGAAGAAGACTGGGGCATGGAATATCTGGCGCCGATCCTCAGCATTCGCATTGTAAGCGGATTGGATCAGGCCATGGACCATATCGCCGCATATGGCTCGCAGCATACCGATACAATTGTTACTGAGGATTACAGCCGCGCTCGCCGTTTCCTGCGCGAAGTGGATTCCAGTTCGGTAATGGTGAATGCTTCCACCCGTTTCGCCGATGGATTCGAGTATGGGCTCGGCGCGGAAATCGGCATCTCCACAGACAAGATCCACGCGCGAGGCCCGGTCGGATTGGAAGGATTGACCAGCCAGAAATTCATCGTATTGGGAGACGGGCACATACGAACTTGAACGAACTTGACGATGGGAGGGAGAAAACAGGGATCACTCCCGAAGTCTTCTCATTGACCTGCAGGTCATTCAAGCCTGCTCCCCAGAAAATCCGACTGTTTCCGGCGCTTGGGCTAGCAGGAACGGGAAGGAGCGGGCAGGAGTGACAAAGGCCCGGCGCGCAGTCATTCGGTTCCTTTCATCCTGAATCCGGCAGCCTTTGTGGATCATGGTTCCAAACTAAGAAAGCGGTCAACTACCGGATTTAGGTTCATATTCATGACTTCTTTTTCTTCGCCCGAAACCGGCAATGCAAGCTCCCTATCCGCAGGATTAGGCGAATTTTTTGCGCAAGGAATCGAAGCGGCCGATCTGCCTGCGTTATTCCCGCTTCTCCGGGCGCGCGAGGCTCTCAACGCGCTCATCACGTTATTCCGGGGCGGCGAGGATGAAGTCCTGGTGCGTCTCATGGTGCTGCGGGAAATTGGAACACGAGCTGACGCGCCATGCTGGAGCCCACAGGAATTGCAGGCTCATTTTGGCTATCTCGATCCGGTGAAGCTCGATACCGTGCTCAAGCGCCTGCGCGAAAATGATTTGCTGGTCTGGGACCCGGAACAGCGCATCTACCAATTGAGTTCCATCGGCCGCCTCACTCTTTCGGCGTTGGCGACCTTGTTGAATTTCGCTGGAGAAAGCGATGCGGAACTTGGTTACATTACGGCCCAGGTGGCCGCGGGACAGGCAATCGGGAGAGTGTCGGCCGAAACGTTGCAGCACTTGCTCGGCAGGCTGAATGAATTGCAAAATGAATTCGATCAGGCCGTATTGGCGGGTTCCGAATTCCGGTTGCGGCGCTCCCAGGCGAAACTGGCCTCGGTGTGGCATTGGGTGGAAAAAGGTACCGAGATCATCCGTACCATGACGGGCGATGGCGATCTGGATACCGCTACTTATCGCGTCGCCCAATCCGTCGGCCAGGCACAGAGCCGCATGTTGCGCATGACCGGCGTCTTTCAGCGCGCGCTCAGCAGTCTCGAGCGGCAACGGGTGCATCTGGGACAAAGTGGCCTTTCCTCCTCGGATATCATGGCCTGGCTGCGCAATCAGCCGCAGGAGCAACTGGCTTCTGTTGCCGACCTTGCCTTATTCGCCTACCCGCAGCCCGTGTTTATTACCCCCCACGAAATGCTGGATACAGCGGAGTATGAGCTGATCGAGCGTGAGCGTGAAAAAGCCGCCCTCGCGGTCCTGCCGCCCCCCAATGCTGCTCCCGAAACGGCTCGTATCGAGGCCGAACGGTTGCTATTGCTGGAACAGTTTCTAGGAAATATGAATAGCATCGAAACCGAAGCAGACCTCGAAGATGTCGTGATAGGCGGCGCCTATCCCCAGGCAGCCTACCGCATGTCGCTGCTGGCCATGCTTAACGATATCGATGGCGGCCTCCTGACTGGTTCCATGGCGGAATTGGCGGCTGCGCCGTTCAAACTGAAGGTATCGCCCGACACACGCAAGATTCAGCGTGATGGTGTCGAGGAAATCAGCGTGGGAATGCTGGAGCGCACCCGGTCTTCGTAACAGAAATTGCCAAGCCCATGAATATGGAAATCCAGACTCTGATTGCGCGCTTGCTGGCGCATCGCTATGTCGAGCGCGAGGATAGCCTTGCCCGGCGTGCGTTGACTGACGAAGCATTCCGGGCCGAGCTCGACTTGCGGCTAGCCGCCTGCGGGCTGCATCTGCTGGAAAATCCTTATGCCGGCCATATTGCCGTGGGCCTTCAGCGCGAGATGGAAGACCCGGTATTCGGCCGGCAGGATAACTGGCTGAGTAACAATATGGGCCTGCAACGCGATGGCGTGGCGCTGCTGGTGGTATTGTGGGCGCTCATCATCTTGCCGAAGCGCGAGCGTCAGGTCGCCCGGCATGATAAGGAAGCGATGGATCAGGGTGACATGTTTGCTGCGGAGAAGCCTCTGCCGCGCGGCGAAGGGGTTTCCGCCGGTGTGGCTGAACGCACGCTGCTGGCCGATTTTGCTCCCAAACTGGGCGGCAAGATGCGGGTCAATGTGAATTTGGGAATACTCTCCCGGCTGGGTTTCATCCAGCGCCGCAACAAGATGATTTACGAGGGGCCGGCACTCGATTTGCTGATGGAATATCCGGTTCTGGAATCGCGCATTATCGATGGAGCGCTTTCGGACATGCTGTTCAATCGAGGCTACCCGGACAAAATGGCGCCAGCGGACGACAGTATCGTGAACGCTGCTGATCCCGAATCCGGCGAAGAAGGACAACGGTTGATGGATGCCTGATGTTTCATATCAAATCCCTTGAACTCGTCCATTGGGACTACTGGCAGCGCTTCATGCTGCCGCTGGATGCCCAGATCGTTACCATCGTCGGGCCCAACGGCTCGGGCAAGACCACGCTCCTCGATGCCCTGAGAACGCTGCTTGCGCTGAAATGCTCCGGCAAACGCGAGTACAAGCGCTACGTTCGCCGTTCCAGCGAGGTTTTCGCCTGGCTGCGCGCGGTAGTGGACAACCGACGAATGGATAATCGGCGCCATCCTTTTTTTCCGTTGCTGGACGATGAAGTAACCCTGGCCTGCCGTATCCGTAAGCAGGGAGGCGAGTGGCAGCGTCAATACTTGATTGTTCCGGGCAACGTAACCATCGAAAATCTCGAATCTTCCAGCGATTGGCTGGGAGTCATCGAATACCAGCGGCGCATGGATAGCGCCGGCCTCACGAAGGCCATGGCAGAAGTGCTATCGCTGGAACAGGGTGATACCGACAAGCTTTGCGAATATTCTCCGAAGGCTTTGCTGGACTTGGTTTTTCAGGTATTCGGCGATAAGCAGGTATTGGATGCCTATCTCGAAGCCAAGGGGCAGCAGCGCGAAATCGAACGTGAATTGCAGGAGATGAGCAATAACCTGGAAGCGCTCGATAACAAAGTTGAGAAAATGACTTTCAAGGTCAACAACTTTATCCAGTGGCGTGGCCTGAAGGAGGAGCAGGCCAGACTGCAGAGCGAGGTTCTGCCGCGCTTGCAGGTGCTCGATCTGAAGGAATCCATCAATGGGGCACGCAGCCAGATCCAGGGAAACAGGCGGCTGTCGCGTGAGAAGCAACGGCTGCTGGCCGCAGAAGACGCTGCCCTTGCCGCCCTCGGCGTTGTATTGCGAGCGGCGAAAGAACGGGAGGAGGCGCTGCAACTGGCGGAAAGATGTGCCATGGAGGATTTTCATGCGGCACGGGAGGCGGTGATCAAAACCGCCGCCTTGCTGGAGCAGCGCGATCACCTCGTTTCGTTGAGCCGGGCAGGGCACGGTGAAGATTTGGCTGCCCTGGCTGAAGCATTGGGTTGCGAGCGCCAGCGTCTGGCCTCATTGCAGAACGAATTGTCGGCAGCCCGTACTCGTCTGGATGAGCTCAATGTCCTTGTGGACGCGCTCAAAAGCGGTAAGCAGGTTCCGCCCGAATATGTGAGGGAGTTCCGAGGCGCATTGAACCGGGAGGGGATCCCCCATCGCATGTTGACCGAAATCGTCGAGGTCATCGATCCGGTTTGGCAAGCGGCGGTGGAAGCGCTGCTTGCGCCTTATCGCCAGCTGATTCTGCTGGAGAACGAAGCGGATCGGGTCGGGGCGTGGCGCATTGGTGAAAAACTGCGCTACCGGCATTTTGTGGCAGCCGGCCGGGTGGCCTCTTCCGTTCCCCAGTCCGGTTCGTTGCTTGAGATCGTGCGGTTCACGGCCGATGCTCCCGGCTGGCTGATTCAGCTATTGAATCAGGTGCAGCGTGTCCAGGACACGCAAGCAGGCGCCGAATTCCCGGCAGTACAAAACTGGATCACTCGCGCCGGTTATCATCGAGAGCGGCGCGGCGGACGTTTTATCGGCGTTGACTCCACCGATTATCATTTTGGCGAGGGGGGCAGAAAAAGCCGGCTGGACGCCTGGACGGGGGAAACGAAGATGTTATCCGTTCAAATCGGGAAATTGACTGGAGAAGAGGCGGATTTGCGTGGCGGCATTGCCCGGAAACAGGCGCAGCTCGACGGCTTCGATGCTGCGCAGATGCTGGCGCTGCGGGCTGACGAATTTTCGCGTGCAGCAGATCTTGCCGGTGCATTGAGAGAAACGGCCCAGCGAGCGGCCGGTGAAATGGCGGCTGCCTCGGGGAAGAGAGCGGAGGCGGTGGAATCACGCCACCAGATCGAAATAAAACTGGAAACTACCCGTATTACGCATGCTCGGCTGGCGCAGGAAACTGCGGTGCTGATACCCCAACTGCAAAACCAGCGTATCGAAAACGTCAAGCGTATCCAGCGGTTGCGCCATGACCGCAAAGGCATGCCGCTCGCCTGGTATGTTCCTGCCGCGCTACTCAAGTTACGCGAAGAGTTCGCTTCGGCGGAAGCAGTAAAACTGCATCTGCGCCAACTGGAAAACCGCCTGGATAACGAGGATTGGCAAACCGACGAAAGCATCATCGCGTTGCGTGATAAATTGCGAAGGGATTTGGAGGAAATGCAGGCGGACGTATCGAGGCGTCGTGCCGCGAATGAGCGTGCGCAGAGTCTTACCCACGAAGCCCGCGATGCCTATATCAACCGGCTTCGCGCCACGATCCGGCGTTACGGAAAAAATATCAGGGAGCTGGGTCAGCTTGCGGGAATCGAGGTGCAATGCGAGCCACCGCATCTGGAAAATGACGACCTGGTGCTGGCGCAGGCGGGATTGGCGGTGCATTTCAATTTCGATCAGAAGGGGCTGACCGGATTGAATGATGGCGAAGCTTCCGGCGGCCAGCAGGTAATGAAATCGCTTATTTTGCTGGTCGGACTGATGATGGATGAAAGCCAGCCCGGCGGGTTCGTATTCATTGACGAACCTTTTGCGCATCTCGACATCTTCAATATCGATCGCGTCGGCAGTTTCCTCAAGGCCACGCGCGCTCAATACCTGATTACCACGCCCATTACCCATAATGTGAATGTCTATGATCCCGCGGAACTGACGCTGGTTACTTACAAGAAACGTCCGGGAGAGCCTTGGGCGCCTCCCCTTGCACAGGTCAGCCGGCAGAAGGTGCTGCATGCATGAGCTGGAAACCTGGGGGGGACCGGACGCGCTCGGGGTCCGTATCCGTAATCTCGACGTGGGAGCCAAAAGCACGCTGCGTGGAAAGCGCCTGCGTCGAGCCTTCCCCGGCGCGGCATTTCCCGGCGCGGCGCGCACTATTGGCAGTTGGCCGATGGAGTGGCGGGAGCTGCTCATTGAGTGGCTAAAGGCATCATCTCCAAAACGCAAATGGGACACCCTGTTGGTAGCGGCGGGAAGCCGTCGCGTGCATCTTGCGGATGAACTGCTGGACGCGCTGCTGCGCAGTGGCTGGGTGGAGGTGGAGGAACGGTGGCAATCCGGGCGTTGGCTGCCGGTATGGGTGAATTTTCTTGAATCTTCTGCATTACGGCATCAATTGGGGTTGCCGGACAAGGATACGCTGGACCGGTTGTTTCGCACCGAAGTGCTGCATCCCCTCAAGGACTTTCGCCTTGCGAACGCGCAGCAAAGCCTGCATGCGTCTCCCCCGCAATCGGCATTGCGCCGGCTGGCGCTACTGCGCGCGCTTGATGATTGGCTGGCTGGCGAGCGCTGCGGTACTCGCCGCGATTTTTCCCTGTTTGCGCGTGGCGCCACCAAAGCGGTCTCCAGCGCCGAGTGGGATTGGCTGGAGCGCCATCTGAACCTGGTCGAGCTGGGGATCGAGAAGCATACCCCGGCGATCTGGATACGGGGACCGGTCATATTGTTGCGCGGGGATCTCGGCCTCGATGTCGGGTTGGTCGATGACTGCATTGCGCTGACGCCGGATACGCTGCGCAATCTGACCAGCATTAAAGGGCATATCGGCTACTGGCGAATACTCGAAAACCGTACCAGTTTTGAGCGCGTCGCCCGCAGCCATGGGGACAGGGATTTTGTGGTGTGGCTGCCGGGCTTTGCGCCTTTATGGTGGCAACAAGGTGTCGCGCAGCTCCTGGCATTGTGCCCGGCACCTGCGCTGCTTGCTTGCGATCCTGATCCTGCGGGAATCGAAATCGCATTGCAGACGGCCGGAATCTGGGAAGCAGCAGGGTTATCCTGGGAGCCCTGGGGCATGGATGTGGAAACCTTGTCCAATCTGCCCTGCTGTCTGTCATTGAGCGAGGACGACAAGGAACAGTTGCAGCGCTTGCTAAGGCGGCCGCTGCCAGCCGGTTTGCGTACGCTGGCCGACTGGATGCTCGTCCATGATAAAAAAGGCGAGCAGGAAGGGGCGATATAATCGGGAAGCATGGATAAATTTACTGAATTTACTGAAAGAGATCATGAATAATCTGGTGGAGATACGTATCCCCGATGTTGGCGATTTCAAGGATATTCCTGTCATCGAACTCCTGGTAAAACCGGGAGATATGGTCGAGAAGGAAACATCACTCATTACGCTGGAAACCGACAAGGCGACGATGGAGATTCCTTCGCCTCAAGCTGGGGTGGTAAATAAAATCCACGTCAAGATAGGCGACAAGGTCTCTCAAGGTTCTCTGATATTGACCCTGGAAGCAGAGGCGCCGCCGGTAGAGGACGCAGCACAGGCAACTCGATCTGCTGGAGCCACCGTAGCTGAAGAGTTGGCCGAGCCGGTCAAAAGATCTGTTTCTGCTGCGCCAGAAAGCGATTCGGTGCAGGAACCGGGTGGTTCGGCCACCGCCACATCGTCCTCGACATCGGCTTTTGTGCCGAGCGGTGATATCCACGCGGAGGTGGTGGTGCTGGGTGCCGGTCCGGGCGGCTACACGGCGGCATTTCGTGCTGCCGACCTAGGCAAAAAAGTGGTATTGATCGAGCGCTATCCTACGCTCGGCGGCGTATGCCTGAATGTCGGATGCATTCCCTCCAAGGCTTTGCTGCATATCGCCAAGGTCATCACCGATGCGGAGGAGGCTGGGCGCCAGGGTATCGGTTTTGCCAAGCCCGGCATAGAGCTGGACAGGCTGCGAAGCTGGAAGGAATCCGTCGTAGGTAAACTTACCAAGGGCCTGGGGGTTCTGGCGAAACAGCGCAAGGTGACGGTAGTGCAGGGGAAAGGCCGGTTCAGCTCGCCCCATATGATCGAGGTGGAAACCTCGACCGGCCCGAAAACGGTATCGTTCGAACACTGCATCATTGCCGCGGGTTCGAGCGCGGCGCGCATACCAGGTTTTCCCTACGGCGATCCTCGCCTCATGGATTCGACCGGCGCATTGAAACTGGAGGATATTCCGAAGCGGATGCTCATCATTGGCGGGGGCATCATCGGCCTGGAAATGGCCACGGTATACGATGCGCTCGGCAGCAGGGTGAGCGTGGTGGAATGGATGGATCAACTGATTCCCGGTGCGGACCCGGATCTCATCAAACCGTTGCATCGGCGCATACAGAAACACTACGAGGCCATTTATCTCAGGACCAGGGTTACCGGCATCGAGGTTTCCGGCAGTGGCCTGAAAGTGGCCTTCGAGAGTGCTTCGGATGCGCCGGCACCCGAGCCGCAGGTATACGACCGCATCCTGGTCGCTGTGGGCCGCAAGCCGAACGGACGCGATCTTGGGGCGGATAAGGCGGGCGTCAATGTCGATCCACGCGGATTCATCCCGGTGGATAAGCAGTTGCGCACCAATATCCCGCATATTTTTGCCATAGGGGATATTTGCGGCGAACCCATGCTGGCCCACAAGGCTTCCCATGAAGGCAAGCTTGCCGCTGAAATAATCGCGGGCGGGAAAGAAGCCCAGTCGGCCAGGTTCGATGCCCGCGCCATTCCTTCCGTCGCTTATACCGATCCCGAAATTGCCTGGATGGGCTTGACAGAAACGGAAGCCGGCAAGCAGGGAATCGAATTCGAAAAGGCGGTGTTCCCCTGGGCCGCAAGCGGCCGCGCAATCGCAATGGCGCGCGACGAAGGCATGACGAAGCTGCTGCTGGACAAGAAAACGCGGCGCATCCTTGGGGCGGGCGTGGTTGGCGTCAATGCGGGCGAGCTGATTGCCGAAACCGTGCTGGGACTGGAAATGGGTGCGGACATGGAAGATATCGGCCTCACCATCCATCCCCACCCGACGCTATCCGAAACGGTCTTCTTTGCTGCCGAAATCGCGGAGGGGACAATTACCGATCTTTATATGCCGAGGAAGTAAGATAAGGATATTCGGCATGACGCTTATTACTTTCTCGTTGCTGTGTTGGCTTAGCTAAATACATTGTAGGTTTTTTAATCGTGAATCCTTTTTACATATATGCATTGAAAGATCCTCGCATGTCTCGTGCAAAGCCTTTCTATATAGGAAAGGGCACGGGAAGCCGTGCTTGGGAGCACACCCTAAGAGTTGATTCAACTCGTAAAGGAATGCGAATTGCGGAAATTCAGGCTCAGGGATTAGATATTATTACCACTATTCTTGCGGATGAATTAACCGAGGCTCAAGCTCTCAAACTCGAAGCAGAGCTGATTGCATCTTTTGGTACAGAAGATACTGGTGGGTTACTTACAAATTCCGTTATTCCATCTGGTAGTAAGCTAAAGGTGCGGTCTGAACTAACTATACCAACAGGAGTTGTTGAAAAGGCACAAATTGGGTTGGAGCTTCTGAAAACCGCTGTTTTAGAGTTTGCCCAAGCCAATCCCACTGGTGTTATGAATGCTGATGTATCTAAATCTCTTGGTTTGCAAAGCGATTATGCTGGAGGATCAAAAGACTATTTGGCATGGAGCATTCTAGGTTTGCTTATGCGTGAAGGCAAGGTGATCCGTGGCGACGAGCGTAAGCATCGGGCCATCATTCGGTAACCCACAAAGAACACTTAACTCACGAATACTTGATATGATTAGATTTCACATTTTTGTTCTAGCCAGCATCGTGTTTTCTTTATATCGTTGATACAGCTCCAGCACTTTGGGCACGTAAGTCCTGGTTTCTGCATAGGGCGGGATTTGATAACCATGCTTGACGACGCTATTCTCCCCGGCGTTGTAGCCAGCCAGCGCCAGGCTTAGATTCCCATTAAACATTCTCAGCAGGTCGCGCAGGTAACGCGCGCCGCCGTGAAGATTCTGTACCGGATCCAACCGGTCCGTCACACCGTAGCGCTGCGCGGTTTCCGGCATGAGTTGCATCAAGCCAGCCGCCCCTTTTTTCGAAACCGCCAATGCGTCATAGGCTGATTCCGTAGATACGATTGCGTGGATCAGCGCGCTTTCAAGGGCATAAGCATCGGCGATCGCTTTGATGGCGGCCTCGTACCGGGCCTTGGCCGGTGATCCGGCTCGCCTGGCGCTTCGTCCGGCACCGGTCTTGTCGTCCACGGCACGATCGGGACCGGCAAATGGAATATAACGTTTATCTGTAGGCACATTGGAAAAGTGCATTACGCCTTCGCTGTCGGTGAACCAGTAGATTTCGGCGAAGGCTGGCTGCGGCGCAACGCACGCCAGCAAGGCTGACAGGATAAGAGCCTGCAGGATGGATTTTTTGCTCATGCCTTCAAGAACACATCGCGATTATTCTTCATTGTGAGGCCAATCTTGACTTATGCAGCATTTTGAATCGAAGAGAGTCCGGTATGGTTGTTTATGTATCCCGGAAGGACTGGGACATCAGGATCAACCAGATACCATACTTTCTTTACATTTCATCGTGATGATGTGGTTCGGCTCCCTCGCTGTCATGCTTGTGCCCGCTGCTGCTGGCGACGAGTCCCTCGTAGGCAGCAGGAGTGAGTTCCGGAAGCTTGCGCAAGAAGGCGACGATATTCCAGATGTGTTCATCGTTCATGCTCTTGCCCCAGGCTGGCATGCCGCTCATCTTGATGCCATGCTTGACTATCCAGAAAGCCTTGCTCGAATCGAGCATATCGAATTCGCGCCATTGCGGCGGCTTGGGATACAGGCCCAGGCGCAACTCGGATTCTTCCATGCCGGGCCGCAGGTGACAAGCAGTGCACATCGCGTCGTAGTTCCCGGCGCCCAGCCTGACGTGGGTCTCGTTGCTCAAATCGGGTGGTGGCGCCAGCGTGCCGGAACGCACCTCGACCGAGCGATCGCGTACCATGTTGAGGATCTTGAAGGTCGCAGGCCAGTGCGGCTCATCAGCGGCAATATTGAACGCACCGGAATAGATGAACACGGCGAGTCCGGAGATACCGATTCCTATGGCAATAATCAATCTCTTGAGCGTCTTCATAAATATCCTTAAATATTCAGAGGAGATGTGAAGAGAATGATCCTGAATCCGCCCTGCAGCGAACTCATCATACAGGTGAACGCCGAGTACCGTGGATAGTTTTTGTGGATCATCACTCCAAACTGGAAATGAGTGGTCAACTGCCGGATGCAGGATGATAGTGCCATTTCTCGTTCGGTTCGGGTAAAAACGGAAATCGGGAATTTATTTTAGCGGTGCTGGAGGAACGGCGCTGGCCTCGTGCTGGGGATATGGAATCAAAATGTGGCTTCCCCATGGATACGAAAGCCACCGATAGGGCGATAGTATTACTACAATCTCATGGCCGGGTGCCCGCATATTCCGTAACTGCAACGAATTGCGCTACCGACAGGTTCTCCGCCCGTGCCATCGGGTCGATTTCGAGCTTCTGATAATCGTCCGGCTTGAGATAATTTCGCAACGTGTTGCGCAAGGTCTTGCGCCGTTGAGAAAATGCAGCGGAGACAATATCCGCGAACGCCTTTTCCCTGTCCGGTGCGATAGCGGCTGGCCGTAGCGGGATCATCCGGATCACGGCGGACTCGACCTTTGGAATGGGATGGAAACTTTCCGGCGGCACAACGAAAAGCTGTTCCATTTCAAAGCGGCATTGCAGCATGACCGAAAGCCGGCCGTAATCGGAAGTTGAGGGAGCGGCTATCATGCGATCGACGACCTCCTTTTGCAGCATGAAGTGCATATCCCGGATGCTGTCCGCGAATTGACCTAAATGAAACAGCAGGGGAGTGGAGATATTGTAGGGGAGGTTGCCGGCCACACGAAGATTCTGGCCGAGAGAGGCAAAATCGAATTCCAGCGCATCGCCCATATGTATGGACAGCTTATCCGCAGGGAACTGGCGCTGCAGGCGTTCGACGATATCACGGTCGATTTCCACCACGTGCAGATGATCGAGCGATCGTAGCAGCGGCCGGGTCAGCGCGCCCAGCCCGGGGCCAATTTCCACCAGGAGGTCGCCATTATTGGGATGGATCGCGGTAATGATTCCCGTTATGGCGGCTGGATCGATGAGAAAGTTCTGGCCGAAACGCTTGCGGGGAACGTGCTGCATTAACCGCTGCTGCATTTTACGCCCCGGATCATGATTGGAAGCAACTCAGGCTACCGGTTTTCGAGTTGCAGCCAGATCCGACGCCATCCTGATTGCCGCCACCAGGCTTCCAGGGTCGGCTTTGCCCGTCCCCGCCAGTTCCAGTGCCGTGCCATGATCCACCGACGTACGGATGAAGGGCAAGCCGAGAGTGATATTCACTCCGGCGCCGAAGCTCGCATATTTCAGCACTGGCAATCCCTGATCGTGATACATGGCGAATATGCAATCATAATTCCTTATCCTGTCGGGATGGAACAGGGTATCGGCCGGCAGCGGACCAAGCAGATTCATGCCCGCGGCACGCAGCTTTTCCAGGGAGGGAATAATGACGTCTATTTCCTCTCTTCCAAGATGGCCTGACTCTCCGGCATGAGGATTCAATCCCGCCACTGCGATGCACGGAACGGGAATGGCGAAGCGTCTCACCAGGTCATGCTGGATGATGTGCAGTTTTTTTTCCAGCATTTCCCCCGTGATGGCAGCGGCAACATCTTTCAATGCCAGATGCGTGGTCGCAAGCGCTACCCGCATCCCGCCTCCCACGAGCATCATGACCACGGAACTGTGGGCAAGCTCGGACAGGTATTCGGTATGCCCGGTGAAAGCGATGCCTGCATCATTGATGATGCCTTTATGAACCGGCGCAGTGACCAGCGCATCAAATTCGCTGGCATTGCAACCTTCTATCGCCCGCTGCAGAGTCTTTAGAACATAGCCCGAATTCGCGGGGTCAAGTGTGCCAGGAATGGCTGGCCGGGTAAGGGGCATATGCAACACCTGCAGGCTGCCCGCTTTGTGCGGCGCTCCCTCGATGCCATGGCTCGGGGTTATTTCCAGCGGAAGCCGCAACAAGTGAGCGCGTTCCTGCAACAGGCCGCGGTCAGCGATGACGACCAGCCGGCACGGCAGGTCAAGCTGCGCAATTTGCACGCACAAGTCCGGACCGATCCCCGCGGGCTCCCCGGCCGTGAGAACGAGTGTCATGGGGCGGGGGAGTGCGAGTTCAGGAGGCGTCACTGACCGATAGAGAGAGATTTTAAAGATATTTCTGTTGCAGACTAGGGTCTGTTCACAGTAGTTGATTTATGTTTACATGTGGAATTTGCGTGTGAGCAATGGATCGGGACATGTTGAGCGATGCGCAGTGGGCG
>MKVR01000013.1:0-107568 GCA_001899235.1 Nitrosospira sp. 56-18 | reverse complement strand
TCTGCGGAGCAAAGGCTCGCCAACTATACAGCTTTACTTTAATGCTGTCCATGGCGATCTGTTTATGTAGTCGATTGAAAAACCACGATAACTTTGGGGTTTTCGATACCCCTGCCGCGCTGGCGCCTATGACGATCAGATTACGATCAAAATGCCGTGGCCTGGTCAGCGTCTCCCGGTGCGCTTCCTTCTGGCCAGACCCACGATTCCTCGCGCTATCCAGGGAAATATGGCAAGCAGGACGAGCGATCCGATAACTGCCGGGGAAAGAATGTCGGAGATACGGGTAATCGTCGCCAGTTGAGTGCCCGCATTCACATAAACCATGGTGCCGGCCAGCATGCCGAAGAGACTCGTCCAGAAGAACGTCACCGTTGAAATGGCGGTCAACCCCATCAGCAGGTTGATGATGAAAAAAGGAAACAGCGGTACGAGGCGCAAGGTGAGAAGATAGATAGCTCCATCGCGCGCGATGCCGGCGTTGACCACTTCCATGCGATCGCCAAAGCGGCGTTGCACCGCATCCCGAAACACGTAGCGTGCCAGCCAGAAAGCCAGGATCGCGCCAATGCTGGCAGAGAAAAGTGCGGCGGGAACCCCGACCCATAGCCCGAAAACGGCCCCGCCTGCCAGGGTCATGACCGCTGATCCCGGCAGGGAAAGCGCAGCGATCAGAATATAGGTGGCCATGTAAAAACCGATCATGCGCAGTGGCTGCGCCTCATAAGCGCGCTGCAACTCGTCTCGGCTGCCCTTGAGCGAATCCAGGCTGAGGAAACGCTCGAGATCAAGCGCAAAAAACAAGCCAGCCAGGAGTACCAGCAATATGAGCAGCCACCAGTGCTTCATGCGGAAGTTTCTGGAAGGAAATTCAGGGACAGGAACGATCTTGCCCACCCTCGAACATTATCCTAGATCCGGCAGTTGGCCACTTTTTTTTGGTTTAGAACCATGACCCACAAAGATTTTCGCGATACTCGGCGCTCACCTGCGTGGTGAGAAACTACACCCAGGCAGGCTATGTAGCGCTTCTGGAATCCTGACGTTGCTTGAACCATTGCTCCAGCATCAGCAATACCCACACCATGGTTCCGTGATATCCCGCATGCTCGTCCAGGTGATGTCCCAGCAGCTTTTCTATGAAGTCTCCGCGTATGATATTTCGCGCGCGCAAATCGCTCAGGCTGTCCGCGGCCAACGCCTGCAAAGGCTTATGATGACGAAGCCATACTCCGAAAGGCAGCCCGAAGCCATGTTTTTGCTTGGTGATGATTTCGTCCGGAAGAAACCCGCGCAGGGCTTCCTTGAAAAAATAACGCAACTTGGTGCCCTTAAGCTTGAGCTGCGGTTCCAGGCGCAGGGAAAATGCCACCACTTCATCGCTGATAAGCGGAAAGACCGCCTGGATTCCCGCCAACTCACAACCTTTGGCTACTTTAGGCAGGTCGTTATCTGCAAGAGTAAATTTCCTGTCAAAGGCCAGCATCTTGTTTATCAAGCTGCGAGCCCCGTTCTGATGATAAGTCTCATCGAGAAGGCTCGCCGGGTAATTCAAGTTTATGGCAGATAAAAATTCGGGGGTGAAAACGGCCTCGCGGCCATAGTGATCCAGCAAATTATATGTTTCCGTGCGGGCAGGCATGGGAATGGAAGCCTGCTCGATGTAACTGCGCGCCTTGCGGATCAGCGGCACGGTTCCGCCTCCGGGAACACCGAATACTAGCGGCTCTATAAGCGCGCTTCGCAAGAGCGAAGGGGCCTGTTCATATAGCGAAAACAGATGCTGCTTGGCATAGCGGACATTGCCACCGAATAATTCGTCTCCGCCATCACCTCCGAGCATTCTACTCAGGCCATCGGCCTGAGCCATGCGGGCGCAATAATACGTGGGGATCGCGGAGGAATTGCCGAAAGGCTGGTCGAATACCGCGGCAACCTGGGGAATGGCAGCCACGATGTCATCAGGAGTGACGTAATATTCCTGGTGGCGAGTGGAGAAGTGCCTTGCCGCGATGCGGGCATACTCCATTTCGTCATAGCCGGATGCGTCAAAACCGATGGAGTATGTTCGCGCCGGCTGGCCTGTGACCTCTCCCAGCACACCGGCGATAGTCGAGCTGTCGGTACCGCCGCTCAGAAAAGCGCCGACCTGCTGGCCATCGACAGCTTCGCGCACGCTCGAGTGCAATACCTCAAGAAAATCGTGCTTGAGTTCCTGGAAGGGCCGTTTCTCATTTTCCAGAAAACGCATTTCCCAGTATCTGCGTATCTCGGACCGTCCGTTTCGGTAGAGGAGATATTCGCCCGGCAGAAGCCGCTTCTGCGCCTCATAGATCGATCCCGGGCCTGGAACCATGTGAAAATAGATGTAATCATACAGGCTCTGGGAGGACACCCGGCTGTTGGCCGATGGATGCAGGAGAATGGAATCTGCGGACGAGCCAAAGATCAGCCGCCTGTCGGCGGCGTCGAAGGAAATTGGATAGGTGCCCATCCTATCCGTCGCCAGGACCGCTTCGCTGCCACCGTCGCGTTCACGCAAGACGCATAGCGCGAAAGCGCCTTGCAGGCCTTCGAAAACCTGCTCGCCTTTTGCGCACCATTGATCCGCCAGGGCTTTCGCCAATCCCGCTGTGCGGGAAAGCTCAGCCAGCCGAGAATCGCGAAATCTCGGCTTCCCCCAGATCGCAACAAAGACTCCTTCTTCCTGATGAGTATGGGCGTTGTCGCTGCTCGCAGAAACCGCGAGACCGCTATTTTTACCTGCCAGGCCATGAAAAATGCTTTTGTCGAAGCGGGCAAGGGGAGCAGCCATTTTCCTAATCAGTTCCTGGTTTTCGGAAACGGAATCCCCGTAACCTATCCAGCCGCAGAGCCCGCTCAAGATAAATTCCCTGTTTTTTCAACCATGACCTTCACTCTAATCCCTGTTTATGACAATAAATGACAGCTCGTTGCAAAAAAGCATCTCGGCCGCTCCTAAGGAAACCCTGAACAAGCCCTCACTGAGCGTTCCTCATGTCAGACCAGCGCCTCTGCGGGCTCGGGATGGCTCAGGAATGCCGTCGGACTGGCCGTAAGTCCGTAAGCGCCGGATTGAAAGACGACGATCAAATCGCCATCCTCCGCCCTGGCCATCTCCATTCGATCCGCCAGCAGATCAAGCGGCGTGCAAAGCGGTCCCACCACTGAAACCGTTTCGCGTTCATGCCCTTTTAGCCTGTTTCCAACCGCAACCGGAAAATTCTTGCGGATCACCTGGCCAAAATTTCCCGATGCCGCCAGATGATGATGAAGCCCGCCATCCGTAATCAGAAATATCTGGCCCCGCGACTCCTTTCGTTCCAATACGCGGCACACATAGATGCCTGCCTCGGCCACCAGATAGCGTCCCAGCTCGATTACCACGCGAGCCTCCGGCAGGCGCCTATTTACCTCACCCATGAGGCGCCCCAGATTATCGCCTACTGGAACGAGGTCCAGCGCTTGATCGCCGGGAAAATAAGGCACGCCAAAACCACCGCCGATGTTCAGCAAACGAACCGGCCCCGGCGCATGCTCGGCCAATTCCATGCCGAGTTGCAAGGTTTTTTCATGCGCCTCCTGGATAGCCGTCACTTTCAGATTTTGTGAACCGCTGAAAATATGGAAACCTTCGAAATCGAGACCAAGCTTGCCGATCCGGGCGAGCATGGCAGGCACGCGCTCTGCATCGACGCCAAATTGCTTGGCGCCTCCCCCCATTTTCATACTGGAGGATTTCAATTCGAAATCCGGATTTACCCGTACCGCCACCTTGGGGCAAATACCGAGGAGATTTCCCAGCCCCGCGATACGCTCCATTTCATGTTCCGATTCCATATTGAGGACGATTCCCGCCGCGATGGCGCAGGAAAGTTCCTCGTCCCGCTTTCCCGGTCCGGCAAAGCTGATAAGACCGGGAGACATAGGGGTATCGAGAGCGACCTTCATCTCGGCCAGGGAAGCCACGTCGAGGCCGTCCACCAGGCTTGCCATATGCTGAACGACTGCGGGCATGGGATTGGCCTTCATCGCATAGTGAAGATGAATCTCGGCAGGCAGATGCCGGCGCAGCAAAGCAATTCGTTCTGTTATCTTTCTCCGGTCGTAAGCGTAGAACGGGGTTCTGCCTATCCGTTGAGCCAGGCGCGAGAGCGGAATGCCACCGACCTGGAGGCAGTCGTCAATAACGGGAAACTGGACCAGTGGAGCGTGCCTTGGAGGGACATTACTCATGCGTCAACCTCCATGAAAGCGCCCTCGAGTTCCTGGGCAAGGGATTTGCGGTCGATCTTGCCATTGGGATTCCTGGGCAAGCTTCCTTCGCGCAGGTCGATCCGGCTTGGCAACATGAATCCGGGAAGCTGGAGTTTGCATGCGGCCATCAGCGCTTCGGTATCGAGAGTTGCTCCCGCTCTGGGTGTCACGACCAATACAATCGCCTGCCCCAGCACCGGATGAGGAATCCCGATTGCAGCGGCTTCGCCCACCAATTCGGTGGCATATATCACCTCTTCGACCTCGGTTGGGCTGACGCGATAGCCCGAAGTCTTGATCATTTCATCCCGGCGGCCGATAAAATACAGGAAACCCTCTTCGTCCATGCGTACAGTATCGCCTGACCAGACCGCCAGTTCCGTAAGAGGTAATCCTGGTTGAAGACAGGAAACCGGCTTGAAGCGCGCCAGCGTTTTCTCCCTGTCATTCCAATATCCCATGGAAACCAGCGCTCCCCGATGCACCAGTTCCCCTGGCTCGCCGGGCGCGCAAGGCGAGCCATCTTCGCGCACCACGAGTACTTCCGCATTTGGAATCGCCTTGCCTATGGAATCTGGCCGCCTGGCCACTTCTTCGGGAGGCAGATAGGTTGAGCGAAAAGCCTCCGTAAGCCCATACATGAGAAATACCGCGGTAGCCGAAAGCTTGGCGCGAAGCAATTCAAGGGTTGCTCCAGGCATCGCTCCGCCTGAATTGGTGATATAGCGCAAGGAAAGACCGGCCGGCCAATTCAACTGCGCAAGCTGAATCCACAGCGGGGGCACGGCAGCCAGCCCCGTGATGCTTTCCTTTTCAACGGCGGCGATGATGTCTCGCGGAAGCAGATGGTTCATCAGCACGTTGGTGGCGCCCACGTGAAAGGCGGTGGTAAGCTGGCTAAGTCCGTAGTCGAAGCTAAGTGGCAGTACCGAAAGAATGCGGTCATCGGGGCTATTCTTCAGGTATTGGGCAACGCTCATGGCTCCTGCCACCAGGTTGCGGTGGGAAAGGACCACACCTTTTGGTTTTCCAGTGCTGCCAGAAGTATAAAGAATGGCAGCCATATCGCTATCGATGCTGCGATGGGGCTCGACCTTCCCGCTCGCGTGCGCCTGCCCCCAGGACACGATGTCCGGTCCGGAAGGACCGCGGCTTATTTCTTCGGAATTCACCACGATGACTGTATGGAGATCATGGCACTGGGGCAAAACAGGGGCGAGGAGCTGCAGCCGCTCGCGGGAGGTCACCAGGATTCTCACGTTGCAGTCCCGGAGAATGTAAACCACCTGCTCCGGTTTCAGGAGTGGGTTGACGGGAACAAAAACGCCTCCGGCGGCGGCCGCGGCAAACAATGAAATCACCGCCTCCTGGCGTTTCTCCAGGTAAACGGCGACACGCTCGGCTCGACCGAGCCCGAGCCCGAGCATGGCGTCGCGCGTCCTTTCCACCTCTGATGCCAATGCCTCGTATGTCAACCGTTTTCCCTGATATATCAGCGCCTCTTTTTCGGGAGAGCGTTCCGCCGATCGGGAAATAAGCTCATGGACAAGATTTACCATTGAAGTAGCCTTCCAACGCAATAATTAATCGTCCTGAAAAAATGACCCGGGGGAAACTTCATTTCAGCCCGTGCCGGTTCATCAAATCGTAAATGGTGGGCCGGCTCACACCGAGCAGCTCCGCCGCCTTGACAACATTTCCGTCCACTCGGGCCAGCGCCTTCATGAGCGCGTCGCACTCTGCCTTGTCCCGTATCTGCCTAAGGTTGATGGGGTCGGCAAGAGCAGCGGCGGATTGCAAGCCGAGATCTTCGGCGGTGATCAGAGGACCATCCGCCATGATGACCGCACGCTTGATGCAGTTCTCCATCTCCCGCACGTTGCCGGGCCAGGGATGGCCTTCGATCGCGGCAATTGCCTCCTGGCTGAAATTCAGGGAGGAGCGTTTCTCCTGCGCACAGAATTTGTTTTTAAAGTGATGCGCCAGCAAGGCGGCATCCCCGATCCGTTCTCGCAAAGGAGGAATCGTAATAACGATCTCGCTGAGCCGATAATAGAGATCCTCGCGAAACCGCCCCTCCTCGATCAACTTCTTCAGGTTCTGATGGGTCGCACAGACGATACGGACATCCACCGGTATTTCCTTGCGTCCTCCGATACGCTCGATGACTCTTTCCTGCAGGAACCGGAGCAATTTCGCCTGTAATGCCATGGGCAGATCGCCCACCTCATCAAGAAAAAAGGTGCCTTCATCGGCAAGCTCGATTTTGCCCAGCGTCTGCTTCGCCGCGCCGGTATACGCACCCTTCTCATACCCGAACAATTCGCTTTCCAGCAAGGATTCGGGAATGGCGGCGCAATTGATGGCCATGAAACGCTTCCCCTGCCTGGCACTCGACTGGTGCAGCGCCCGAGCCAGAATTTCCTTGCCTGTACCGCTTTCCCCGAGCAGCATCACGGTTGCGTCGGATGGCGCCACCTTTTCGACGCTGCGGCATACCTTGAGCAATGCAGGGTCCCGGGTAATGATGCCCGTAATGAGCGAGTATGCCTGAGTCTGCAATAAGCGGCGGTTCTCCTGCTGCAAGGCATAAACGTAAAATGCCCTTTCCACGACCAGGCTCAGCATGTCGGAGTCAAAGGGCTTCTGATGAAAGTCATAAGCGCCCAAACCGATAGCCTTCAATGCGTTCCCATGATCCTGATTCCCTGTAAGAACTATCAGCTTGGTATCCGGTGCAAGCTCGAGTATTTGCTCCAGTGTTGCGAGCCCTTCGGAAGCCCCATCGGGATCGGGGGGAAGCCCGAGATCCATGGTGATAACGGCCGGCTCATGCCGCCTGACTTGAGAAAGGGCACTTTCGCGGTCTGCCGCCACCAGCACTTCATAGGCGTCGAAACTCCAGCGCAACTGCTTTTGCAATCCAGGATCGTCTTCGATAACCAACAGCTTCCTTTTCTCCTGATTCACTTCCACTCCTCTCATATACCTTTATATACCTTTAAACCTGAATCCGGCAGTTGGACTGGGTGGAGTATGCGGCTTTCGGCGTACAGGGCCAGACGCAACGACGCGGAATGGCTATTCCATTCCAAGGAGTTGCAACGCAGCCATGTGCCCAAAAAATCGCGCAATCCACCCTGTAGCAAACCCACCATACAAGTGAACGTCAAGTACCTCGGAAAGTCTTTGTGGATCATAGTTCTAAACTGGAAATGAACGGTCAACTGCCGGATTTAGGTTAAACAGCCAAGCCAGGAAAAGCCGCAATAATTCCAGTTATTTGTAAAGCTTGTGAATGGTCCTCCTCCGATACACCTTTTCATTTCATATGCACTGCTTTTACGGCACGCTGCTCGGCATAAAGAGGCAGGGCCACGCGAAAAACCGTACCGCTCAGGAGACTGCTGGTAACCTCCAGCTTGCCTCCCAGCTCGGACACATACTCCTTGCTTTCGAATACGCCTATGCCCATGCCAGCCGATTTGGTGGATTCGAAAGGCCTGAAGAGCCTCTCTCGAATAAATTCTTCGCTCATGCCATGACCCGTATCTTTTATTTCGACCATCGCAAAGTCCCTCTCTTTTTTCAACAGGACTTTTACCTGGCCGGTGCGGGCGGTCGCCTCGATCGCATTCTGGATGAGGTGCCCCACAACTCTTTCCAGGCGCACCGAGTTGGCGTATACGGTCACGCCGGTATCCTCTATTTCGAGCACCGGTTTCGGTTCGGTAACGGATTTGCTCTTTACCGCATCCCGTAATAATGGCGCCAGAAGAAGCGGCGCGGGCTTATCCGACGAACCGCCGCTCCGTAATTTCTCAAGTATCCGTTTCATTTTTTGAACGGAAAGATAGACGGTCTCGACCATATCTTCCTGGAATTCCGGATTCTTCTTATGCTTCTCCGCATTGGACAACAGGAGAGACAACTGGGAAACCAGATTTTTCAAGTCATGCACCACGAATGTCGACATGCGATTGAAAGATTCAAACTGACGTGCCACCAGGAGCGCATTGGCTGCTTCGTTTTGGGCAAGGTAACTTGCTGCCTGGTTGCCGGCAACCTTGAGCAGATCACTGACTTCCCAGTTCAGCTTCACCTTGCTCCTCGGCTGCACCAGGACTACGAAGCCAAAAAGGTCCCGGTGCTGAATCAGCGGTATTACCAGCCAGGCCTTGGAAAGACTTTGCAGCCAGGAAGGCAGGGCAAGCCCATCGTACTTTTCGGGGATGGTCGCGTATTCCTGTAACTCGATGACCCATTCCTTCTGACGCAAAAATTGACAAAACGCACTTTCCGCCGGCTCGAGCCCGCCCGAAACCGGCATGTTCCATTGCGTGACGGGTTCGAAATCGCCGGACTCCTGCCTGATCCATAAACCGCCGCCGGGACTTTCGACCAGTTGCGCCAAAGCCTGGATGGCGCGCTCCCCCAGTGCGTGCTCTCCCTCCGACAAGGTACGGGTAAAACGCAGCCATTCCTCCCTATAGTCATAGTTGTAGCTGAAAAAGTGCTTGCTGATGAAAACCTTAAGCCACGAACGCAGCGTTCCGGAAAAAAAAACTGCCAGCAGCAAAACCAGGGCTCCGAACAGGAACGTCACCTGCATGACGGTGCCCCAGCTTCCACCAAAAAAACGGAGGTAGTAGCCGGCGGCGGCCATCGCCAACAGATACGCAGCGGCGCCAAATAACGCTACGGAATAGAATACGATGCGGCGCGAAACCGTAATGCCCAGAGACCACTGGGGATTTCGCGCAGCCGACACGGCTACCAGCGGAACCACCAGCGCATTGACTATGCCGCGCGCAGCCCAGATTTCAGTATTGATGAATCTGAACAGCAACGCCTCGCTATATAAATAGAAATCGAATGCAAAAATGCCACCTATGCCGAGGCATGCAAGCTTTATTCCCCACCGCTGTTTTGCTGGCGTATTCCGGTACAACTGCTCCACGAGGATCATGCCCAGGATTGCCATCACGACACTACCGGTAATGCTATTGAGCGCCTCGGTCGGCCGGTGTATCGGAGCGTAAAAACCCGAGTTGGCGTATATCGTCAGAGCCAGGCATGCAACGTACAGTACTGCTATGGCGGCTACAGCAGGCCTCAGCTTACGGGTGTCGGCAGGTTTCGACTGATGGTAGGGCCCTAGCAGCACGAGAAGAAAAGCCGACCAGCCAGCGTTTCTGAGAACTTCGAGAATATCCGGAAGAACCCCGAGGGAGGCGGTTTGGGTAGCCTGGAAAGCAAGCGCAGCCGCCCATATTACTGAAAGAAGGCAGGCAACTGGCAGCACCATTCCGTGCAGGCGGCCGCGCCAGCTTGTCAGCAGCAAAACCGTCAGAAACAAGTATGCCACTGCCGCTATGGTGTAACTGGCCGTCGCAATACTGATCAGCATGGCTTGCCGCCGGAAATCATCTTCCGCCCTTGCCTAGCACAACCACTTCAACGGTATCCAGGAGAATGATGACATCAAGAAACAAGCTATGGTTCTTGACATAGTACAAGTCATACTGCAGCTTTTCGACCGCATCCTCCACCGAGGACCCGTAGCCATAGCGAACCTGGGCCCACCCGGTTATTCCCGGCTTGATGCTATGCCTGACATTGTAATAGGGAATTTGAGCACAAAGCTGATCTACGAAATAGGGCCGTTCCGGCCGAGGCCCGACAAAACTCATCTCGCCGTTCAGGACATTGAATATCTGGGGAAGCTCATCGATCCGCAATTTCCTGATGATTCGGCCTACCCGCGTTATTCGTGGGTCATCTGTTGTTGCCCACTGCGGTCTTCCGCTTTTCTCGGCATCGTTTCCCATGCTGCGGAACTTCAGAACCATGAACGTTCTTCCACCTTTTCCAACCCGCTCCTGCCGGTAGAAGACAGGCCCCCGGTCCTCAAAGAAAATACACAGGGCCGTGATCAGCATTATGGGCAGCGTGACCATCAGGAGGACTCCGCTGGCCGCCAGGTCGAAAGCCCGCTTTATTCCAGACCTCAGCAGACTCTGATCGAATCCGCCGCCAAAGATCAGCCAACTGGGGGAAAGGGAATTAACGCGAATTTGCCCCCGTTCGCGCTCGAAAAACGCGGCTTCATCGGTCACCTTGATTCCGTTCAGCTTGCATTCCAGTAAATCCTGAATCGGAAATGACCCGCCTCGGCGCTCCTGCTTGGCAATGACGATTTCCCGGACGCCGTGCAGATTAACGAGCGTCATCAGCGAGTACCCCTTGGGGAGGACGGCGGAGGGCGGAACCTTCAGGTCTTCGTCCGCCAGCGGCACAAATCCTACAATTTTGAATCCTCTACCGCGCGGATCATTTTTAACCTGCTCGATGAATTCCTTTGCCTTTTCCCCGATACCCAGAACTATCGCCTGCGACTCCAGGATCCCCAGCCTGGACCATTTCAGGAAAGCGGCGCGCGTCAACAGGATGGCCGCCAAAGCAAGCATCATCACGAGCCCAAGAATTCCCCGCCCCAGATAAAGATCCGGCAGAATATAAAAAACCAGGGTCACGATCGCGAATCCCAGCGCCATGGAGGGCATCAGGCGAAAGAACGTATCTTTGAGATCCACGCGGGAATCCAGTTGATACATTCCCATCGCAGCCATGCTCAGCACCATGACAAAGGTAAAGGCACTCGCTTCCGGGAACAGGGAAGAAAAGGAAAAAGGAAACGGCTCGGCCTGACCGAAAAAACGGATACCCGCTCCAAAATAAACCATAACCATCAATACGAAAATCTCCGTACCGATGAGCAAGACGGTGGTCCTGGAAATATAATGATTGTAGATACGAAGCAATTTGACCCCTCGGCGGCACCTCGGTGAAAAGGCGATCTCCTCCTCACAAGGCTGCATTACATATCAATCTGCCTAACTGTTGTTACGCGCTGCCAATACGCTCGATACACACGGCTATCGCTGCGGATTGCCGACCCCCATCGTCATGACGCAGGATTAAACGCGACAATACTTCGTTATTGCGCTGCCTTCGCGAAGACCACCCGGCTGCCGGAAGCCAGCACCGGAAAATTCCAAAAGCTCATCCTTATTGCTCAGATCATCGTCCCCGTTACGCATGGAGCCCGCACGATTCCAGCTTGCACCAATATCGCATAGCTTTTGTAACCATTTCATTTATTAAAACAAATATCATATTGGACGAGACTTCCAGTGAATAGCTGTCGTCCAGTCAGCCGGAAACTGTCAGGATTTGTTTATCACATGATAGCAACTTCGTGGGCAAGAACAATTGGACCTTGGTACGCAAATAAGCCGAGGCTTATTTTAGCGAACATTTTTCCATACAGCGGGCGCCTGAACAGCAGGATGGGGAAAATTAAGGATTACCGGAAAGGAGGAAAGATTTGAACTTAAAATCCGGTAGTTGACCGCTTATTTCCAGTTTAGAGCTATGATCCACAAAGACTTTTCGCGGTACTCGACCTGCGAATGCCGAAAGTTCCACAGGCGATGATGGGAGGGAGCAGTTGTCCGGATAGACTCGAACTCAGAAAAGCCGCGGGTCCCGATACTGGATGGGATATCCAGGAAAGACAGGCGGATCAGTGCCCCACGCTGGTAGAACCATGCGGAGGCATGGATCCCTTTACAATCAATGCGAGCTTGAGCCTGTCTGCAACATCCAGTTTCCGGAAAACCTCGGTCAGGTGGGCTTTGACCGTTCGCTCTGTTATGTCCAGCCGGCGTGCAATTTGCTTGTTGCTTTCTCCGTTGCCAACAAGCGTGGCGATTTCATATTCTCTGCGAGTGAGATTTGCGAGCAGTTCTCCGACAGCCTGCTTTATCTTGTTCTTTTCCTGCGTGATCATCACGAGCTCATTCAGAAGGTGCCAGCTCAGCGTGCGCCGGATCCACAATTCACCCTGCTGAACAGCCTGGACGACATTTTGTAATTGCTCGGGCTCAATATCGCCCCTGCAACAGCCTCTCACGCCGGTCCTGAAGAGACTCCATTCGATCTCGTCCGAAAGCGTGCCGCTTAAAATGATCACCCTGGTTTCCGGATTCAATTTCATCAACCCGAGGATTCCATTCGGTCCGTCCAGTTTGGGCAAATCGAGATCGAGCAGAAGGATTATGGGTTTGATCCGCACCAACTCACCCCGCACGGAGTCGAGGTTGGTCGAGCAGAATATGGGAGCCAGGCCGCGTATTCCCTGTTCCCAGCGGGACAAATTATCCTGAGAAGAACTGGCGAGCAAGATCAAGGCATTTCCCCAATGGTTTCGTCGAATTTCAATATCTTATTAATGCAATACTTTATCCATGATTTTACTCAACATTTTGCGAGTGACCCAGATCTCGCCACGATCGATTACATGCACAGCCTTCAGAAAATAGCATGGATCCGCCTCGTGACTCAAACAGCCTCGGGCGCCATAGGCCAGCGCCTGGATTATCTGTTCGTCTTGGGCAGATCTATCAGTCAGCAAGACCACGAGCGTTTCCGGACATTCCCGGTGCAGCGCATCCAGCAAGGCAAAGTCCCCGATTATGGACTGGTCGAGATTTATGAAAAGAATACGAGGCTTCAATTGCGCGATTTTTGCGACAACTTCCTCCATCGAGCCATTTTCATAGTCTTGAAAGTCACCATCGATTCGCGCACCGCCTCCGGGCGCCATGATATCGGTCAGAACGGTGATGCCCTCCCCGCCTTGCAGGGATTGCTCCAATCTTGTACGTCTGCCTGGGTCCATATCGGCTATTGCCACAGTCACTGTTTCCATCGCTATCCTCCCCCGTCGCACATCCCGGAATCATAACCTATCAATGAATCAACTCGTCCACTTTACCGCCATCCGGCTCGATGGCTTGATTGTTTCATACCCCGCCAAGGATCTCATCACAAGGTCTACGCCCTGCTATCAGCATAGCGGAATAACGGGTACATCTTAAAACAGATTTTGTCTGACCACTGATCCCGCTAACGCTCGGCCTGCCTCGGCATCACGCCCCGCAGATGCATTCAGCGGAAGTTTAGCGCGCTTCCTCAAACCGGTTGCGCCCTAATAGTTCGCGAATATAGTTCCCGGGAATAGCATAGGTGATGCCGCTCGGGTTGCTGAGAGCAGCCTCCTTTTTTCCCTTTACAAATACCATATTGATCACTCCATACACAAGCCCGGTTTCGGAATCGTAGAGCGGGCTTCCGCTATTTCCCGGATAGGCGGTGCCGTCAAGCTGAAACACCACGTAGGCCGATTTTTGCAATTGATTGATCAGTTTTGCATCAAGCTGGCGCGAATTACGCGCGGGCAGCACAATCGGGGTGATCGATGAGACCATGGCGCGGTGGGTTACAGGGTATAGACCCAAAATCATTCCGATAGGAAACCCGGTAAATGCCAGCATTTGCCCTTCCCGGACCTTGTCGGCGTCTCCCAATTTCATGGAAGGCAAAGCAGGCCCGGTAATTTTCAACAGGGCAAGATCATGCTCCTTGTCGATAGCCGCGATAGCCGCAACCCGATACTCCGCCTGCTTGCCCTTTCCCGTAATTACGGTATATGACTCGTTGTTGGCGATATCCAGCACTTCGGGAACAACATGGGCATTGGTGACAACATGTAACCCGTCGTCGACCACGAAACCGGTGCCAAGGAAGTTGACCGGCGGAGAACGCGTCTTTTGCACCGTTCCTATTCCGACTATCGAAGGCTTTACGTTTTCGATGGTCCTGACAAGGTCACTTGACCAAGCGTGCGAAATGCACATGAGCCCCGGAATGGCCAGACTTGCGATACAACCAAACAACGAGATTCGAAAAGTACGACACGTGCCCATCATCGGTTTCCCATAGCAGGACATGATGTCCAACTGTGCCTGAGCACGTCCCTGCTCCCGGCATCAACTTCCTGTCTCTCTATTTTAGCTTTCTCTCTTCATTTGCCGGTTCGCCGGTTCGTGCAGGGTTAGCGGCAACCTTCCATCTTGTAGATGAAATAGCCGTCCTTATTGATGGCTTCGGCAACATTATTGGGCGCACCCTGGCTGTGGCAGAAATTACATTCCCTGCTGGTTACGACCGCATCCCCTTCTCCGATCGATGAAAGCCACTGTTTGGCGTATTCGATCGCTTTTTTATCATCCCTGACCGAAGTGAATACATCGAAGTGCATCGTGTGACCATCCTTGGCTTTAACATAAGTGTCATATACATGAATTTCCATCACTGCTCCTCTTAAGTAGCGGCCCGGGGAATCCCCAATTGCCTTGATGCATCAACAATTGTCTCCAACCGGAGACAGCTCAGCACATAGACTATCACGGCGGCAAGAAAAGTGAAATGCGAAGACATGAACAAGATGCGGCCGCGATAGCCAGTGAAAAATATCGGGGTTCGTGCGGTCCCGATAGCCGCCCCGGTACTGGTTAAACTCAATAGTCCAACCTTACTACGTTTGTCACACAACGGTCACAAAATTGCAATGAAATAGACATTTTACCGCCGTATTCTCGAACGGATTTTCAAATAGACGAGAGGCGATTATGGTTTTTAGAGCATCCAGGATTGCCCTGGCAGTGGCGGTCGCGCTGGGCGCCGGCGCATCATCCACAGCAATCGCCATCGATCTGTACGTCGACACGAAGACCGAACAAATCTATGCAAAACCCGGTCCTGGCCGCGTACACATGGGTTCCTTCGTGAGAGAGGATATCCCGGCCAAAACCACGGACAGGGCAGCCTCCAGAGCCCCGGTTGTGGCAGTGGACAAGAAATCAGGCACCGCTGAAGGTGGAGTGGAAAGTGCAGTCGAGCCAACAGAGGGGGTGGATCTGGCGGCGATGCGAAAGGATATGGAGCTGAAAGCCAAAATGCGGGAAGCACGCCTCGTCAGCGAGATCGCCTCGCTTGACGAGCGGGTCAAGGATGCCGAGAAGGTCCACACTGAATTTACTGAAGGCGCTCCCCATTTTTCCAGCAAGGACGGCAATTTTACGTTTGCGGTAAATGGCCGGATACAAGGAGGTTCACAATACAACTTCCTCAATGATGTGTTGCCGGCTACCGGCAGCAATCTGCCCAACGAATTGAACAGCGGCATGACCATTCGCCGTGCCCGTCTGGGTGTCGAAGGCACTTTTTTCAAGGTGTGGGATTACAAATTCGAGTTCGACTTCACTCGAGGCAATGGCTCGCTCGCATCCGGAGTTACCGATGCTTTCATACGCATGAATGTGAACAAACCCTTTTCTCTGAAGCTCGGCTCGTTCAAGGAGCCATTCAGCCTGGAAGAAGCCGCCAGCAACCGTTTTCTCACGTTTATCGAGCGTCATATGGCGGTCAATTCATTCATAGACAATGTCAATACTTATAAAACGGGTATAGGCGCCAACTATGCGGTTCCACGCTTTCAGTTCGGTGTTGCTTTTCAAACTGAACCCGTGGGAGCCTGGTCTGCCGCCTCAACCTCTGTCAATGCCGCCGGCAACAACAGCCGCAACAATGGCTCAGGCGATACCGGATGGGAAGGAATCGGCCGGATCACGGGAAGACCGTGGATGGAAAGCGAAACAAAATTCCTGCACCTGGGGATTTCAGGCGGGCATACCGTCGTCAATACCCAATACCAGGCCAATGGCACGATCAATGTCGGGCCGAACCAGACGGGCGGCGGCGGTGGAATGGCCTTCTTTGCCTTTCCCGGCACAAACGTCGACCGTACCAATGTGCTGAATACCGGCAACCTGAGCATCGGAAACCGGGGCGCACCCGGCTCCCGGCGGATAGACAGTTACGACCGCTTTGGCGCGGAAGGCTGGCTGGTGCACGGCCCATTTTCGCTCCAGGGGGAGTACCTGCGAACCAATATAAATGGCCTAGGCTATAGCGGAGAACATTTCACCGGCTACTACGGCTTCGCCAGCTACTTTTTTACCGGCGAATCCAAAGCGTATCATGTCAGGAATGGCGCGGCCAACCGCATAAAACCAAAGCAGAATTTCCAATGGAGCGGTCCAGGCTGGGGGGCATGGGAAATCGCCGGCGGCTATGATTACCTCAATTTGAACAGCGGGGTAATCAGGGGCGGAAAGATGGATATGGTCAGGTTTGCCCTGAACTGGTATCCCCATACCCATGTGAAGATACAAAACAATATTACTTATGTTCTGAACGTGGATACAAGCGGATCGCCAATTCCTCGCACCGCGGGCTTCAATAACGCCGACCTCGCCTCCTTCCTGTCACAGGTCCAGGTGGATTTCTAGGGAATCTCCGAACAAGTCCTGATTGTTCTCAATTGCAAGCCCAGGTTTCCGAACGGCGTCGGAAACCTGGGCTGGCCCTTAAGGAAGCGCTGAATAAATCTCCGCTGGCGCGGCGGTGGGGTTGCGGTAAAATCGGGCAAGACCGCGCAGGGCGGAGCAGTGTCTTCCAGAGGAAGATGCGACCCCGTAGCGGGCTGCTGGCGCCCCATGTATACTTTAGCGCGGTCTGGCATCCCCGACGCTGCCCGATCCCCGCTTTCGCGGGGCCCCTCGGGCCACGCTCTGGGGAGCCATCGCGTTGCGCTCCTTGGCATCGTAGTCCCGGCTACGACCTGCGTCGCGCGCCTTATGATCATCCCGATTTTAACAGCAACGCGCTCAGTGAGGATTTGTTCAGCGCTTCCTTAATACCCGGTTCACCTCAGCGAGAATTCCGCATAGCTGACGGATTTCTTGCCGTCCGCTTCCGCCTCGACTTTTGGTTCCAGTACAAACACGCGATCGCCTGGAACACCTCCCTGCCCGACCAGCCAGTCGCGCGCGGCGACGGCCCGGCGCTCGGCAAGATCCCGCATCTCGCTGTCGCCGGCACTAATGTTAGCCAGCATCAATTGCTCCATCTCCGGTACGGGCAGGCTCTTGTTCAGACCCACCACGTTTTTTGGTTTGGCAAACTTTTCTTCTTTATAGGCAAGCGTCAGGTACTTTTCGTATTCCTCAGGCTTGAGCTCGATATCATCCACCGAACCGGTTTCCACTCCCTTTTTCACGCTTTCCAGCAGTTTCTGGGTTTTGACCTTGCGCTCGAGTATGGCGCGCTTCAAGGCTTCAGGATCATTCTCCGGATCGGCTCTTCCCGTGATTTCGAGCTTGAGGGCCGGCCGGTCTATCAAGGCCTTGGATAACGTCTGAAGGCGTTTTTCGGCTTCGGGCGAGATCTTTGCATCGCCCGGCAAAAAATCTACTTGCGACAACTCTTCACCACCACCCAGCAATGAACCAAGCAGGGCGAAGGGCGCAGTCGCCGCCTTGGTAAGCAGATTAAGCAGGACCTTGACAATCAGCCCCCCGATGCTGAACTGGGGATCGTTGATGGAGCCGCTGATCGGTAAATGGACGTCGATTTCACCCCGTCGGTTGGTAAGCAATGACAAGGCGAGGTTTACCGGAATCGATAGCGCATCCGGACTTTCAACCTTTTCCCCCAAGGTCAACTGGTCGAGAAAAACATTGTTCTCAGCCGTCAATTCTCCTTTTTCGATGTAGTAATGTATATCGACCGACAGCTTGCCTTTCTCGATGGCATAACCGATGTATTTGCCGGAATAAGGACTGAAGGTAGGCATATCGATGCCCTTCGCCGATGCGGTGATGTCGAGATAGACTTCTTTCCCCATGGTATCGACCTTGCCATCGATTTTCAGGGGAGCGGTTTTGTCCACCATCCCGCGAATATCTATTTCTCCCGGTTTTTTGGGATCCAGCGGACCCACACGTCCGGCAAGACCGGTCAGGTTTGCCCGATAATTGGGCTTGATGAATCGATCATTGAAGTTGACATTGCCCCCCTGCAGCACGACGCGGCCTATGCGAACCGGCTGGGGTTTGCCCGCCTGCTGGGGGGGAGGTGGAGAAGAGGCCCCAGCGGCGGCAGGTGGCGTGGCAGCAGCGGTTTTTTCCCCAGACATCGCCGGCGCAGCCGATGCAGTCCCTGGCGAGGATGCATCCTTGTCCTGCTTGACGATATCTTTCAAGTTGAGCTGCCCCTCGGGAGTGAGGACGACAAAGGCAAAGAAATCGGCAATCGCGACCGAATTGATATCCACTCGCAGCGGCTCGTTGACAAACTTGATGCCATTGACATCAAGACTTCGCCAGCGCAGAAGATCCGATGCGCTAACCTTGTCGATGACATTGAAATTGGTAAACCGGCTCTCGCCATTCACCGCCACCTTCAAAGGCGTTCCATCCGCTTTGACCTTGCCCTTGAAGGAGGCGGCCCCTCGCGTCAGCAAGACATTCAATCGATCGCCAGCCCAGCCTTGCAACGCAACGAGCTCGAGCTCCTTTGCATTGATGGCGAGATCGACAGCCAGCGGCGCCCAGCCCAACGTCCCCTCTGTTTCGAGACTGCCTTTTTTATTCACGGCTGCCTTTAGAATCAGGTTGATCGGGGTGGCGCCAGCGAGGTCGATATCGCTGACGGTTAGATCCAGCGGATCGACCACCATGGGAGCAACCCCCGCCAACGTCGCATCCTCGTAGCGTAAAGCCGCCCCCGCCAGCTTCACGCTGTGGAGCCGTGTCGTCCATGGCTTGCCGGCCTCCGCTTTTGCGGGAATCGTCTCCGTATTGGCGGGGGCGGCCTCCGGTTCTGCCGGTGTTTTAGTCTTGGCCTGCGATGGCGCGAAAAGTTTGGCAATGTCGATCCGTCCATCCTTTTCGCGGCGCATCGATGCCTTGAATCCATCGAGCGTTACCGTACCGATAGTGGCGCTGCGCTGCTCCGGATCAACCGCAATTTCATCCACCCCCAGCTTTGGCAAATGGAGCACCGGTTCCGATTCGGTTTCGCGTACCAATGCGAGATCGCTCAGCGTCAATCCCGCGCGCGAAGCCTTCTGGCCACTCAAATTGACCTCAGTCAACTTGACGTCGAGCCGATCGAGTTTCGCGGTATAAGGCACTTCCACTGCCCCGTTTTCTACTTGCAGCCCACGTAACGCAGTACTGCCTGTCAGAACCATCCCAGGCGGTTCCCCATCGGCCTGGGTAAAGACCAGGGACAGGTCGCTATCGAAGCGCCCGGAAAGCAGCCGGATGCCCACGGGAATAGGCGAATACTCGTCTATCCGCATCAGGTCGATATCGTTTAACTTGAGCTCGAGCGTGGCTTCCCGATTCCGGGTAAAGGGACGCACCTTGCCGTTGAGATCAAGCGCCGCACCGTTCACCTTGGCGCTGAAATGCGGTTCCACCCAGGCTTCCTGGTCATTTTCGAAGTTGGCGACGAAGGGCACTCCGAGACGAATGTCGGAAATCTCCTGCTGGCTCTTTTTGAGCCGGTCAAGGAATTCGAAACGACCGCCGGAAATCGTAATGTTGCTCACGGAAAACAGGGATTTGGTCCCGTCATCCGGTTTCTCGGGGCGGTTCAAAAGTTCTTCCACCAGATCGGTGATGTTGAAGCGCTGCTCGCCTTCGCGTACCAGGCGGATAGCCGGCTCTTTTATCGACAGGACGCTGATCACCGGTGCGCGCTTGAAAATGGATGCGCTGCTCAAATCAGTATACAGCTCGCCGACGGAGAACAATGCCTCGCCGGCATCCGCGCTGTCTGGCCTTTCGCCTATGCGAAACCCGCGGATGGTCAGTTCCAGGGTAAAGGGTTGAATTTCGATTGCCTGAACGGTGACGGGCCGGTGCAACGTCTCCGACAGCAATGTTTCCACTTTGCCTTTTGCATATCCCGGCAGCCAGAAATAGCCGAGCAGGCCAAACAGGGCAATGACTATGGCAAGAATGCCGAGCGCGGCAAGCAGACGCTGGCGGGTATTCATTCGGCGGAAAAATGATACCGGGGACATGATCTCGACTTAACTCCTGCCGTGATTTCGAAATGATGTTACAACTCAGTGCCGCATGGCGAGAATTTTATCGCGATAGCCGGCGACTTTTTATGACTTCAGACTCTACGCTCAGCATTAGGGCTGGTCAATATGGAGATGGGATTCCCGTAAATCAGCCGGCGCGCCGATGGCGCGACGGAGGAACGAATTTGAAGGTAACGGCCACCAGGATCGCAAACATCACATGAAGCACGGTCAGCACTCCTTCGGGAACATCATAAAAAAGAATACGATGCAGCCAGCGCTGGATGAAGCTGGTATCCGCCGGCGTGCGCCGCAGCGAATCCTCCAGCAGGGTGAGAGGGCATACCATGCCGGCGAGCGATTCGAGAGATACAAACAGGATAGCGCCGAGATGAACCAGCCTGAACCGGATATTGCGCACGAAGCGCCATCCCAGCCGTGCCCCGATCCAGATAGCCGGCACGCTTCCCACGATGAATAGCACGAACAGAAAATGGATGATGAGTATGATATCGGCGAGAAGCATGAGGTCACACGATCTCGTCCCCTATATTCGCGGGGAAGGGAAAATCGGGCTCCAGTTGCGGCGAATTAGTCCGATTAAGGGAAAAGGCGACAACGCCTTTCAGCCGAAATCGGCTTTCACGGAAGGGATTTTTTCCGCAAAAAGTGTAAAAGAATATCCATATTCTATTCAGTTATTTCTGGATGCCTCAAGTTGCCGGTATAGTTTGCCCGCAACGAGCGGGTAAATATATATGAAAATTCGCAATCTGGACCTGACACAAAACCCGATCAACGCGGAACATCAGGAACTGGGGCTTCCACCTGTCGAGGAACCCGTGTCCCACCCCGGAACCCATCCGCTGCTGCATGCCGCAATGTGGTTTGCCGGCCTTGTTCTGATTGTCCTGGTCCTGTTTCTCGCCGCCCGTTTCTTTCTATCGAATAACTGGTCTGGCAGCTGGCAGATCATTGGGGAGACGATCAGCGGAAAAGTGTTCTGGAGCGCAGTTCTGGTAGGATTTCTTGCCCAGGTGGTGGATGGCGCACTGGGTATGGCCTATGGGGTCACCGCTACCACCTTTTTGCTGGCAACAGGCGCCAGCCCTGGTGCGGCCAGCGCCAGCGTGCATATTGCGGAGATTTTCACGACAGGCGTATCCGGCATCTCCCACGCCAAGTTCGGCAACGTCAACAAGGATCTGTTTGTCAGGTTGCTTGTGCCGGGCATCCTGGGGGGCATACTGGGCGCCATTCTGGTGACGCAGGTCGACGGTGCCGCATTCAAACCCTATATCTCCGCTTATCTTTTAATGCTGGGAATTTACATCCTCAGCAAAGCGTTCCGCCCGCTGCGCCTTCGGAAAAATGCCCCCAAACATGTCGGAAAGCTCGCGCTGTTTGGCGGATTCGTCGATGCGGCAGGAGGCGGGGGCTGGGGACCGGTGGTGACTTCGACCCTCGTCGGTTCGGGTAACGATCCCCGCACCACGATCGGCTCGGTAAATTTCGCCGAGTTCTTCCTGACGCTTGCAGGCGCGACGGTTTTTACCCTGCTGATGGAAACCAATACGTGGCCCATCATCGTGGGACTGGTCTTCGGCGGTTTGTTCGCGGCACCCTTTGCCGCGGTGCTGTGCAAGAAATTGCATGCCAAAACCTTGCTCATACTGGTAGGAACCCTCATCACCCTCATCAGCCTCTACAATCTATACCGCGCCATCGGCGCATAGGTTTCCGCTGTTCTATTCCGCTGTTTTATTCTGCTCGCATAATCATCATGCTTCCCATCCTTCTGGCGTCCCCGCTGCTCATATCGCTGACAGCCACCCATGTGAATGCCGCCAGCTTTCCTGCTCAGGATAACTCCGCCGGTGACGCCGGCAAGCATTCCTGTCCCAAAAAACTGTCGGGGAGCGAGTCCGACAGCATGCCACTGCCTCCCGCCGCACTCGCCAGGCTCGATGCACGCGGCGGGTTCGGGTACGGGATTTTCAGCGGGACCCTTCATAATGCCAATGCCGAATATACTGTGACGCAGGTAACCGTGCTTGTTACGCGAGGAGGAAAGCTGATCCCTGCCAGCTCTGAAACCGGCCGCGAGTACGATTTGCCTCTGGCAGTGAAGCCCAACAGCACGGGCTCGCTTTCCATGCTATTACCGTCCGACCATACGCGGGAATATTCGTGGAAGATCACGAAGGCGTGCGGATATAGAGTGAAATAATTCACGCATGGGAACAAGTCGATTTCAAGTCTAAAACTCTGGCCATTCCTAATCCCCAAAACCAGCGGTCGCATGAGTTGCCGTCGAGTCTTTAGAAAATGAAGCTATGAAAAGAATTGTGATTGGCATCATGCCTCAGGAAAAAATCCGGGAACGCATGCTGGCGATAGCGAAAGGCGCGTACAAATCCAGGCCAGGTGAGCCCAAGGTTTGGTTTGCCTCGATGAAATCGCTTGCCGGTCTTGCAGCGATTACCGGACGAAAGCCAAGCAATCTTTCCCGTACTCTGAAGACCATGTCCCATTATGGAATTGTGGAAATGCGGCGCGAGAACCGGTGTGTGCGCCCCATCGTCAACGCCACCGAGTTCCAAATATTGACCGCTCAATAAATTGGAGCTTAATTGTCCAGTGTGTCTGCTTGGAAGAATTGCTCGAGCATGGTATGAAGAGGGGAGGTGACTGCATCACAGTACACCCAGATTGGAGTAGATCCGCAGCAATGAACGGCAAATATCACGCTTCCATCAATACGTCATGGCCGAGAGGCTCGACCGCCTGGATCAGTAGGTGGTACGTCTTCGATGAGTTGGGCCAGGGGTTACGCTGATACCATGGGTACCAGCGTTCCGTCTTCATACTCCATTACCATGGTCGATACGAAGAGCGGGGTTTCAGGCAGCTCCAGCCGAAATTTCTGGTACTCGCCGTTTACGTTGCGAGCCTGTTCGGGAATCGACTGCGCCAGCGTTTCGATCAACGGGCCGAACAGGTATTCGTGGTAATGCGGGTCGCTGATCATCGATGCTTGTGCCGCCTCCTTAATCTCGCCAAATTCGGCGTGCTGGATGGTGAAATTCGCAGGCACTTTATGCCAACTGGCAGAGAGAAAATCGGTTACCGCGAGTTGGCGAAGCAATGCCAGCTTCTCGCTATCGGTCCCCTGCATGACATAGGTCTTGCCGGCCAGGCGCAGTATGGTGCCGTATTCATCGGAATAGGCCCAGAGATTGATAACCACCTCGGGGTTTTCCAACGGGTGCGCGGCTACATAGCGATGCTTCATTGGATGCTCCTGTCTGCAATTCGAATCCTCGTACGACTAAAGACCGAGGCTCAGCTTGGATAAAGGAAAGCGTTGCTGACACGGCGGTGCGCACCTGAATCATGTATACACCCCTGTATTCCGCTCAGGGTAGCTTTCATACACATGCTCGAACACTGCCGAGCACTTCTGGTTGTACAATTCCGGGGTATAGGCGCGCGGCAGGCCGAAGTCAAGCGTATCTTCAATGGTCAGCCTGAGTTGCGAGCGTGCCGTCGATTTCTGCCGCCAGTTGAGAACCAGCAGCCCCTTCAGCTTGACCAGCAGTTCCCGCGCAACCTTCTTTACCTCGGCACGCTCCTTGCTGGATAGCTCTGGCGCAGGTCGAGTCAGGATATCGAAAATAACCAGCTCCTCTTCGGACATATTTTCGCGCACATGCCGTTGCTGCTCGTCGTTCAGACTATTGCTCAGCTTCAGCAGTTCGTTGTACAGCGCCTCGATGGTCGCGCTGCCGGCATTGTAGCCTTCGATCAGCGCCTCGAACTTCTCGGCGAAATCGGCGCGGGTACGGTTCAACTGAATCATTTTTTCGAGCCGGGCGCGAATCGCCGCTTTGAGCACTTCGAGGTCTGTATTCTTGTGCCTGGATTTCTCGAAGCGTTTGGCCAATGCCTCGAAATTGATCTTCGAAAGGTCGAGCGCCGGGACCTCTTGCCGAATTTCGTGGCCGGTGATCGACTCGTCGAGCAGGCCATTGATTTGCCCCATCACCTGGGAAATCTCGGGCTGGCCCGGATTCAGCCTGGCGCGAATGGCATCGGCGAGCGCGGAGAGGCGGGCGGCCTTGCCCGCGAATTCCAAGACTGAAGGATCAGGCTTCACGGCGCAGTAGAGCGTGCTCACCAGCCGGTCATGGGCAAAGAAGTCGCGACGCAGCGGGTCCGGCGAGATCAGCGCGTTCATGCCATCCTCGATCCGCGCCAGGCGCTCCATACTGCCATTTGGCGTGGCTTCGATCCCGGCCAGCATCACGCCGTGAACAGCGCAGAAGGCGGCCGCATCCGCCACCGACTCGCGCAGTTCCTCCACCAGTTGCTGCTTGTTCTTCACCGGGCTTTTCCCATCCTTGCCTGCCCCGTAGATCGCCAGCGCCTTTTCCAGCGAGGCGAAGACATTGGCGTAATCGACGATCACGCCGCTGTGCTTGCCGGGGAAGACGCGATTGGCACGAGCGATGGTCTGCATCAGCGTGTAGTTGCGCATCGGCTTGTCGAGATACACGGTCGAACAGCTTGGCGCATCGAAACCAGTTAACCACATGGCACAGACGAAGACCAGTCGCAGCGGGTCATCCACATCCTTGAATCTCTCGTCCAGCCCCGGCTGCCCCGAAGAAAATGACAGATTCATGCACTTGCGGTGAAGCTCGATGTCGAGCCCTAGTTTCTGCATCTGGGCGATTTCGTTCTGTCCCGGCGAAACTATTACCGCCATGTCGGTGCTGGTCAGCACCTCCAGTCGCTGTCTCAGTTCGGCCATGCGCAGGTCGCGTCGCGCCTGCTCGGGCGTCATGCCATGTCCGGCCGGGTGAGGCCGGTAATGCAATTCGCCCAGTTCCTTCTGCACCCGCGCCGTTTCCGCTGCCCAATGCATTTTCACCCTGCCGTGCATGCGCAACGGTGGCCTTGTCGATCGACACTACCATGGCTTTGCCGATGAACCCCCGGCCGAGGAAGTGCTGCACGATATCCTGATCCACCGTTTCCAGCCGGTCGTCGCGCGTGATCAGGTGGTATTGCCGCCCCAGTGCCTTCTCCAGCTTGGCTTCTTGCTCGGCGTCGAGTTCGGCTGCCTCGGCGTGAGGAAGCACCGGCAGCTTCCAGCCTGCTGCGCTGGAGGGCGAAGCGGACTTCGGCAAAGCGCAGGAAGATGAGGCCGAGAATGGGGCCGGAATATTCCTGCGCCTTGAGGCCGGAATTGGCGCGAAACTGGTCCGCGGCATCCCACAAGCGCTTTTCGAGCGAGATGGAAGCGGAGTCCTTTTCGGTAGGGGCTATCCAACGCATCGTCAAACACTCATGCTGCGGTTGATCCGGTAGCCGAGCGAGGTCTGGTTAATCAAGCGGCCGAAGAGCGAGGCCGGCAAGGTGGAAATAAAGCGGGTAGGAACGGCCGCAAGGCTGTTTCCGTCTTTATTAAAATAGCGGTTATAAACCGGCTATATTTCCCCCGCTATCAAAAATGAGTTACAGGAATACCTCTCTTGACTGCTTGATTTTCTGGTAGGCCGTGGCAGATTCGAACTGCCGACCAACGGATTAAAAGTCCGCTGCTCTACCGGCTGAGCTAACGGCCCAAGAGGATACCCGGAGGGACACGCATTATACCGGCTCATCCCCCGATATCAAAGCCATTCCGATCAGGTATTTCCCGCCATCGCATTGCTCCAAAGCAGGTTTAGCCCCAGAATCCCGAATTCAATCGACTGCTGATGGGCGTTCAGTTTGAATACAGATGCCATTGTGATAGGGGGAGGAATCGCCGGGCTGGCGACGGCCCACCGGCTGCTGCAATCGGAGATGGCGGTAACCATACTGGAGCGCGGCCATTGCGGACGCGAAGCGTCATGGGCAGGTGCCGGCATACTCTCGCCGCTGCTGCCCTGGAATTATGCCGAACCGGTAACCCGCCTCACACAGTTAAGCAACAAGCTCTATCCCGGATTCATCGAAACGCTACGGCAACAGACCGGGATCGATCCCGAATACCAGGCCAGTGGCATGCTGGTGCTGCCCGATTCTTCCACGCTGCCGCCAGAACATGACGAAGCCCGCTATCAGCGCAACAGCGCTGAAGCCTGGTGCGCGCGCCACGCGCTTGCCCTGCAAAGGGTGCGCTCTCATGAAATTGCGCCAGCGCTCGCGTGCAACGAAGAAGCGCTCTGGCTGCCCGAAACCAGCCAGGTGCGCAATCCCCGCCTGCTGCAAGCGCTCATCGCATCCATCACGTGCTCGGGCAGTGCCACCATCATCGAAAATACGGAGGTGACGGACTGGAAGGTGGAGCGTGGACGGGTTCGGTCGATACGCACCAGCGGCGGCGATGAATACAGCGCGGCCTGCTACATCGTCACCGCTGGCGCCTGGAGCCGTCAGCTTCTGCGGGAATATGGATCGAAGCTGGAAATCCGGCCGGTGCGCGGACAGATCCTGCTGTTCAAGCTGCCGCCCGGCATGCTTTCGCCTATCGTGCTGCGGGAGCGGGAGGATTTCTACCTGATACCGCGCCGGGACGGCCACATTCTCGCCGGCAGCACAGTGGAGGAGGCCGGCTTCAACAGGGAGGCTACCAGTGAAGCCAGGGGGGGACTGCTGGCAAAAGCGCATACGCTTCTGGCCGCCCTGGCGGAGGACACGCTGGCAAGTCACTGGGCAGGATTGCGTCCCGGTTCACCCGGTAATATTCCCGTCATCGATCGCCACCCGGATATCGGAAACCTTTATCTCAACAGCGGCCATTATCGCTATGGGGTGACCATGGCGCCCGGCAGCGCTCTTATTCTGGGCAACATGATACTTGGCCAGCCCCAGCCGCTGGATGTTACGCCTTATCGATGGCCTGCATGACACGGGCTCATAGCCGCTTCGCTTGCAGCATCTTGATAAGACGCTCCCACGCTTTATCCTGCAGAGACAGGATGATACCATTGCACTACCTTAAGGAAGAAAGAACAAAGTAAAGGACAAGGGCATCATGGCTGGTCATAGCAAGTGGGCTAATATCAAGCACAAAAAAGCGGCGCAGGATGCGAAACGGGGGAAGATTTTCACCCGGCTCATCAAGGAAATTACCGTGGCTGCCCGGATGGGTGGCGGCGATCCCAACAGCAACCCCCGGCTGCGGCTGGCGGTGGACAAGGCCTACGAGCAAAACATGCCCAAGGACAACGTCGAACGGGCGATCAAGCGGGGCAGCGGAGACCTTGAAGGGGTGAATTATGAGGAAGTGCGCTACGAGGGCTACGGAATTGCCGGGGCGGCGGTGCTGGTCGACTGCATGACCGACAACCGGGTGCGGACGGTCGCGGATGTGCGCCACGCATTCACCAAGTATGGCGGCAATCTGGGGACCGATGGCTCGGTGGCCTTCCTGTTCAAGCATTGCGGCCAGTTGCTGTTTCCCCCGGGAACGGATGAAAACAAATTGATGGAGGCAGCGCTGGAAGCAGGCGCGGAGGACATCGTCACCAATAACGACAAAAGCATTGAAGTGATTACGGCACCATATGAGTTTGTCGAAATCAGGGCTGCGCTGGACAAGGCCGGCTTCAAGGCGGAATTGGGCGAAGTAACAATGAAACCGGCTAGCGAAACGCTCCTCGCGGGAGACGAAGCGGCAAAAATGCAAAAATTGCTGGATGCGCTGGAAAATATAGACGATGTACAAGAGGTTTACACTACCGCGGTAATCGATGAATAGCTTTTGCGGGACACCCGAAACAGGAAAGATGGGAAAGACGAGAAGGGCAGGAAAATCCGTATCCTTGGCATAGACCCTGGCCTGCGCATCACCGGCTTCGGGGTCATCGAAATCAACAGCGGCAAGCTGACATACATCAGCAGCGGATGCATCAAGACCGTGGATGGCGAGTTGCCGCTGCGCCTGAAATCCATCATGGATCACCTGAACGAGGTGATTACCGAACATCGCCCCAACCAGGTCGCCGTAGAGCAGGTATTCGTCAATGTCAATCCGAAATCCACGCTCATGCTGGGGCAGGCGCGCGGCGCCGCGGTTTGCACCGCTGTCCTGAACAATCTCGTTGTCGCCGAATATACGGCGCTGCAGATCAAGCAGGCGGTGGTGGGCAGGGGCCATGCAAGAAAGGAACAGGTGCAGGAAATGGTCAGAAGGCTATTGCAGCTTGCCGGAAACCCCAGCGCGGATGCCGCGGATGCGCTTGCCTGCGCCATCTGCCACGCTCACGGGGGACTGGGGCTGGGCGGGATTTCCACCGCTGGCTACCGCATGAAGCGGGGACGGCTGGTATGATCGGCAGGATTACCGGCAAGCTTCTGGAAAAACTCCCGCCGCTGGTCCTGATCGACGTGCAGGGGGTGGGGTACGAGGTGGACGTGCCGATGAGCACCTTCTACAACCTGCCCGACGTCGGTGCGCAGGTGATGCTGCATACCCATCTGATGGTGCGCGAGGATGCGCATCTGCTTTTCGGGTTTGCAACCGATGCGGAGCGGCAGGCCTTTCGCCAACTTGTGAAAATCTCCGGAGTAGGGGTAAGAACCGCTCTTGCTCTATTGTCCGGCTTGAGCGTTTCGGACCTGCACCATGCGGTGACTTCCCAGGATAGCGCGCGCCTCGTCAGAATCCCGGGCATAGGAAAAAAAACAGCGGAGCGCCTGCTGCTGGAATTGCGCGACAAGCTCAACCTGCCGCTGACCGGCATAGCGAATGCTGCGGGTGCCACGCCGGATGCAAGAGGCGGCAGCGATGTCCTGAATGCGCTGTTGTCCCTGGGGTATAATGACCGGGAGGCAAACTGGGCTGTCAGGCAACTCGCTCCCGATATTGCGGTATCCGACGGCATCCGCCAGGCGTTGAAGCTTCTGTCCAGGGACAAGGTGGACAAATAAGAGTCATGCAAACACGCAAACAGGCTGGGAAACAGTCAAAAGTTCCCGCCCATTTGCTTGCGACCCGCCGCTCTTGCTTTGGTACGTTTGCACGTTTGCATATTGGCACGTACCGGCATGCTGTCATAGGAGAGTGGCGCATTACTGAATGATTGAAACCGATCGATTAATCACCTCCACGCCAGTTTCTTTCAAGGAAGAAGAGCTGGAGCGTGCCTTGCGTCCCCAGCACCTGGACGAATATGTCGGCCAGGAAAAAATTCGCGGCCAGCTGCAGATCTTCATTGAAGCCGCACGGCGCCGAAGGGAAGCGCTGGATCATGTGCTGCTGTTCGGTCCGCCCGGTTTGGGCAAGACGACGCTCGCCCACATCATAGCCCGCGAGATGGGTGTCAGCCTGCGCCATACCTCCGGGCCGGTATTGGAGCGCCCGGGCGACCTGGCTGCGCTGCTGACCAACCTCGAACCCAACGATGTCCTGTTCATAGACGAGATCCATCGCCTGTCCCCCGTGGTGGAGGAGATTCTTTACCCGGCGCTGGAGGACTATCAGCTGGATATCATGATAGGCGAAGGCCCGGCTGCGCGCTCGGTCAAGCTCGATCTGCCGCCGTTCACCCTGGTGGGGGCTACCACGCGCGCGGGAATGCTCACCAATCCGTTGCGGGATCGCTTCGGCATCATTTCGCGGCTCGAATTCTATTCGGTGGAAGAGCTGACCCGGATCGTTACCCGATCCGCCGGCCTGCTGAATGCGGAAATCAGCCCGGACGGGGCAATGGAAATTGCCCGCCGCTCTCGCGGCACTCCCCGCATAGTCAACCGCCTGCTGCGGCGGGTGCGGGATTTCGCCGAAGTCAAAGCCGATGGGCGCATCACCCGTCCTGTAGCGGATGACGCACTCATCATGCTGGATGTGGATGTACTCGGCCTCGATGTAATGGATAGAAAGCTGCTGCTTGCGGTAATGGAAAAATTCGGCGGCGGCCCCGTAGGCGTGGATAATCTTGCCGCGGCCATCAGCGAGGAGCGAGGAACCATCGAAGACGTGCTGGAACCCTACCTGATCCAGCAGGGTTACCTGAAACGCACGCCGCGCGGGCGAATGGCAACCTCCGTCAGTTATCAGCATTTTGGCCTGCCGCTTCCAAAAAACGGCCTCGGCGGACTGAACGCGGACTTGAGCCGGGAATTATGGGAAGAAAGCCACTGAAACCACTGAGACTCCGATATCCGGCATGCCAACCCAGGAAAGCGCTTCCCTTATTAGCCCTTCGTAATCGAAAACATTAAAAATAATAAAAATGGATTCGCCCAGCTCGCCCCCCGGCACAATTTTTACGCTGCCCGTACGGGTGTATTATCAGGACACCGATGCGGGTGGAGTGGTTTATCATTCAACCTATCTCGACTTCCTGGAGCGTGCGCGCTACGAGTGGTTGCGGGAGCTGGGGTTTGATATTCATTCCCTGATTCAAACTTACAAGGTAATTTTCATGATACGTTCGCTCGATATTGAATACCTCAAACCAGCCGTGCTGGACGATCTGCTGCATGTCTCGGTCCAGCCTGTCGAATTGGGCAGAAGCCGGATAGCGTTCGCGCAGCAAGTGCTGCGGGACTCCATCGTACTTGCCCGCGCAACAGTCCATGCAGTTTGCGTGGGGACGGAAAGCCTCAAGCCCGCCAGCTTTCCCGTGCCGCTGCGCCACCGGATCGGCCATGCCATTGGAAAGCATCCATGAACGCGACCATCATACAGGACATGTCCCTGTTCCACCTCATCGGCAGCGCAAGCCTGCCGGTGCAGCTGGTGATGCTGCTGCTGCTGCTGACATCCTTCCTGTCGTGGTGGTATATCTTTCGCAAGCTGTTCGTGATCAGGCAGGCGATACGGCAGAGCGACGAGTTTGAAAACATTTTCTGGAAGGGGCCGGATCTCAACGCGCTGTATCAAAGCGCTGCCGCTTCCCGCCATACGGCGGGAAGCATGGAACGGATTTTTGAAGCGGGTTTCCGGGAATTTATCAAGCACAAACGCCAGCCGGGCATGGATATCAGCACGGTGATGGACGGCACCCGCCGGGCCATGCGCGCGACATACCAGCGCGAGATGGACAACCTCGAATCGCATCTTTCCTTTCTTGCCACGGTGGGGTCGGTCAGTCCTTATATCGGGTTGTTCGGGACCGTATGGGGGATCATGAATTCCTTCCGCGGCCTCTCCAACGTGAACCAGGCCACCATTGCCCACGTCGCGCCGGGAATTGCCGAGGCGTTGATCGCCACCGCCATGGGGCTGTTCGCGGCAATACCGGCGGTGATTGCCTATAACCGCTACGCCAACAGCATAGACCGCCTGGCCACGCGCTTCGAAAGCTTCATGGAGGAATTGTCCAACGTACTGCAGCGCCAGGCGACCGGATGAAAATGAAGATGATTTCACTGGAAGGATATTCCCTGGATAGTCAAAGCGATGAAAGCAGGGAAGGGCGCCATGGCTGAGCGACGCGCCAAACGCCGGCTGATAAACGAAATCAACGTCGTTCCCTATATCGACGTCATGCTGGTGCTGCTCGTGATCTTCATGATAACCGCACCGCTGATCACCCCCGGCCAGATTGAATTGCCGCAGATCGGCAAGTCCCTGGCGCCGCCGGTAGCGCCACTCGAAATCGTGATCAAGGCAAACGGCAGCCTCACGTTGCATGACCGTTCCGGCACGGAGGGCGAACAAAAGATCGACCGCAAGGTGCTGGTCGAGGCGATCAAGCGCAAACAGTCGCAGAATACGGAACAGCCGGTCGTCATTGCGGCGGACAAGGATGTGAAATATGAGGAAGTAATAAACGTGATGGATGTACTGCAACAGCAGCAGGTGAAGAAGGTAGGGCTGCTGGCCAGGCCGAAATAAAGGCGCACGCCTCATATGAAGACAAAATGAGAGCCGCTGCGCTGCGAGATCCTTCGCATGTCGAACCAGGATTGGTGCCGGCTGGCATCCTGGCGGTGCTGGTGCATTTGCTTTTCCTGGGGTTTCTGATCTTCGGTTTTAACTGGAGGACTTATCCGCCCGAAAATATGATGGTCGATTTATGGAGCAGCCTGCCTCCGCCCCCCCAACCTGCTCCGCGCCCTCAGCCTGCTCCTCCTCCCCGGCCCGTTCCGCTTGTCCAGCCGCCTGCCAAACCCGTGCCGCCGCCCGCGCCCAAGCCGGCTGAACCGCCGCCCCAGGTAAAAGAGGCTCCCCCGCCTCCGCCGCCTCCGAAACCGGAGATCGCGGTCGAGGAAAAAATCGAGAAACCCAAGCCGGTGGAAAAGAAGCCGGTGGAAAAGAAGTCCCCGGAAACCAGGCAGTCCGCGGAGAAAGATCAGAAGGAGCGGATAGAGAAGGAGCTCAGGGCGCAAAAGGAAAAGGAAGAGAAAGAGCTGAAAGCGAAGGAGCAGCAAGCAAGAGTAGCCGCCGAGGTAGAGCGGCTGAGGCGGGAAGAAGAAGCAGAGGAAAAGCTGCAGGCGCAGGCAGCCGCCCAGTCGCGGCTGTCCAACGAGATAGCCGAGTACAAGGCCAGGATTCTCGCCAAGATCAAGAGAAACATCATCATGCCGCCTGATCTGCCGGGGAATCCCGTTGCGGAATTTGATGTGACCCTGCTTCCGGGCGGGGATATTCTCGATGCGAGATTACGCAGTAGCAGCGGCCATGCTGGTTTCGACGAGGCCGTGGAGCGGGCGATTTTTTTGTCCAAACCCCTGCCCGTACCGCCCGATCCCGCGTTGTTTCCGAAATTCCGCAACTTGAACCTGAAGGTGCATTATCGTGAATGACTGTTATAATCCCCAGTATATTCTGCGAAATTTGCCGAGAATTATGTCCATGTGGATTCATCCGCGCCGCTTTCCCCAAGCTCTTGCCCTGCTCTTCTGGCTGATCAGTTCGTCCCCCTTGCAGGCTGCGCTCGATATCGAGATTTTTGGAGGAGGCGCAACGCAGATTCCTATCGCCATCGTTCCTTTCGCCACGGAAGAAAAGCTGGCGCAAGGCGTTACTCCGGTTGTGGCCGCCGATTTGCAGCGCAGCGGCCTGTTTCGGCTGGTAGATACCACCGGCCTGACGCCGCACGAGCCTACCCAGGTGTCGTACCCGGACTGGATCGGCCGCGGTGCCGGTGCGCTGGTTATCGGCAGCACTGTCGCCCTTCCCGATGGACAAGTGGCCATACGCGTCACCCTGCTGGACGTGGCAAGGCAGGCGCGACTGGCCAGCTATAGCGAAACGGTGCCTGCCGGGCAATTGCGGGCGGCGGCCCATCGCATCGCCGATATGATCTATGAAAAGCTGACCGGCGACGTGGGCGTGTTCAGCACCCGCATAGCCTATATTGTGAAGCAGGGAAAGAAATATGCGCTTCAGGTGGCAGACGCGGATGGCTTCAATGCCCAGCCCGTAATCGAATACACCGAGCCGATCATCTCTCCCTCATGGTCGCCGGACGGAACACAGCTCGCCTATGTATCTTTCGAGAACAAGAAGCCCGTGGTCTATGTGCAAACGCTTGCCACGCGCACGCGCAAGGCAGTTGCCAACTTCAGGGGCAGCAACAGCGCCCCCGTATGGTCGCCCGACGGGAAAAAACTTGCTGTCGTGCTTTCTCTGATGGGAGGTTCGCAGATCTTTCTCGTCAATAGCGACGGGGGAGGCCTGCAAAGACTTACCCAGAGTCCTGGAATCGATACGGAACCCAGTTTTTCTCCGGATGGGAAACATATCATTTTTACATCCGACCGCGGCGGCACGCCGCAGATCTATCGCATGCCGGTATCCGGGCAGACTTCCCGCACGGCGGAGCGCCTCACTTTCGAGGGCAGCTATAACGTGAGCCCGCATTACAGCCCCGACGGCAAACGCTTCACCTTCATCCATCGCAGTGGCGGCAGATTCAACGTCGCAATACAGGATTTGGCAACCAGCCAGGTGCAACTGCTTACCGATTCGCAATTTGACGAATCGCCCAGTTATGCCCCCAACGGCAAAATGATCCTTTATGCAACTGAAGTAGGGGGCCGTGGTATATTATCAGCTGTATCAAGCGACGGCAGAACGAGACAACAGCTTTCTACCCAGACGGGCGATGTAAGGGAACCCGCGTGGGGACCTTTGCCAAAACTGCGATAAATCCGGATACTTTTTTTGCCAACATTCTAAAGGAACAAACATGAAGAAATTCCTTGGCGTGCTATTGATCAGTTTATTGTCGGCATGCGCCAGCCAGACCACCAAACCATCCGCCGAGGTGGAAGACAAATCGGTCGGTACCGCGCCCGCAGAAAGCGGCGGCGGCAGTGCGGGAACAACAACGTCTCCCTCTCTCAATCCTCTGACCGATCCGAATAATATCCTGTCCAGGCGCAGCGTTTATTTTGATTTCGACAGCTACGTCGTGAAAGACGAATACAGATCCCTGGTTGTGGCCCATGCTCAATATTTGCGCGACAATTCCAACGCCAGGGTACTGTTGCAGGGCAATACCGACGAACGCGGCAGCCGCGAGTATAACCTCGCCTTGGGGCAGCGCCGGGCGGATGCCGTGAAGCATGCCATGACGTTGTCCGGCGCGCGGGAAACACAGATCGAGTCCGTGAGCCTGGGCGAGGAAAAACCCAGGGCAACCGGCCACGATGAGTCTTCCTGGGCCGAAAACCGGCGTGCGGATATACGCTATCAGGGCGAGTAAGCCATGCAATTGCGCGCTTTCTGGTTGGTGCTGCTGGTTGGCAGTAGCGCAAGCTACGCCGGCATGTTCGATGACGAGGAAGCGCGCAGACAGATTGCCGCCCAGCAACAGGTGATCACGGAAATGCGGAACCAGGCGCAGGCCCTGGAAGCGCGCACGGTAAAACTGGAAGGCGCGCTCGCTGATCAACCCGCGCTGGAACTGCAAAATCAGATTGAAGGCCTTCGCGTCGATCTGAACAGGCTGCAGGGCCAGATTGAAGTGCTGAGCAATGAAAACGATTCCATCCAGAAACGGCAGAAGGATTTTTATATCGATCTGGATACCCGGTTGAGGCGAATGGAACGTCGGGAGGAGCCTGGGGCATCCGGATCCGCGGCTACGCCTCACTATGCAAGCGAAGCCGCCGGTACTTCCGAACCGGATGAGGTTCCGGAGGCGCAGACGCCCGCCCCTTCTGCGGCAGCGCCGATATCCATTCCCCCGGCTTCCGACGGCGGTGACAGCCGCGCCTATGACGCTGCATATGATTTATTCAAGGTAGGCAAATATAAGGAAGCCATTTCCCATTTCAACCAGTTTATAAAAAACTATCCCGGGTCCAGCTTCGCTCCCAGCGCCCATTACTGGATCGGCAATTCCTATTATGCCCTGCGTGACTTCAGGAGCGCTATCAGCACGCAGGAAAAACTGATCAAAACCTTTCCCGACAGCTCCAAGGCTCCGGATGCCATGCTCAACATTGCCAGCAGCCAGCAGGAAATGAATAACAAGGCAGGGGCAAAAAAAACGCTGGATGCGCTCATTGCCCGATATCCGGGCAGCGATGCGGCGGGAAGAGCCAGGCAGCGGCTAGCCAACAGAAGATAGCCGAGATAATCGAGGCAAGCCTCCAGAAAAATGGGTGTGGATTCCTTGTTCTCCGATCTAGAATAGCAAACAGCCATTTCTTCAGCCCCGCCATTTGAACCCATGCAATCTTCCGTTTCAGGAACTTTGCGTATCAGCGAGATTTTCTTCTCCCTGCAAGGGGAAACCAGCCGGGTAGGGTTGCCCACGGTGTTCATTCGCCTTACGGGGTGCCCCTTGCGGTGCGGCTATTGCGATACCGAGTACGCTTTTCACGGCGGCAGCCGCTTATCGATCTTAGCCATCATTACGGAGGTTGCCGGCTATGCAGCTCACCATGTCACCGTCACCGGCGGGGAGCCTCTGGCGCAAAAGGAATGCCTGGATCTGCTCAGGGCATTGTGCGACGCGGGTTATTCGGTATCGCTCGAAACGAGCGGAGCGATCGACGTAGCGGGCGTGGACAAGCGTGTTTCAAAAATTCTCGACATAAAAACCCCAGGGTCGGGCGAGGCTGGAAAAAACCGGTGGTCCAATCTCGATTATCTGACTTCGCATGACGAAGTCAAATTTGTATTGTGCGATGAAGCGGATTATCTATGGGCGGTCGAGACATTGCGCGCCAGCCGGCTCGATCAGATTTGTCCCGTCCTGTTTTCACCCGTGCATGAGGTTCTCTCCCGCGAAGCGCTGGCGGAATGGATATTGCGCGACCGGCTGCCGGTGCGCATGCAGTTGCAATTGCATAAATTGATATGGGGGGAAGCACGGGGACATTGATGAGTAGCAGCGCAGACCCGTCTTTCCATTTTCCAGCGAGGATTTGTTCAGCGCTTCCTTAGCAGCTGTATCAATGCAATGACATCATGATGAATGCGGTGGTGCTTCTATCCGGCGGGCTGGATTCCGCCACGACGCTGGCCATCGCTCGCGGCAGGAATTATGAGTGCCACGCGTTGAGCATCGATTACGGCCAGCGGCACGATTCCGAACTGGCGGCAGCCTGTAAACTTGCGCAGGCTATTGGGATTCGGGATCACAAGATCATCAAGGTGGATCTGGGCGCATTCGGCGGATCGGCGCTGACCGACAAGTCGGCTGCCATACCGGTGGAAGGAGCGAATGCGGGCATTCCGGCCACTTATGTGCCCGCGCGCAACACCATCATGTTGTCTATTGCGCTGGCCTGGGCGGAAACACTGCAAAGCCACGATATTTTCATCGGCGTGAATGCCGTGGATTACTCGGGCTACCCGGATTGCCGTCCTGGATATATCGCCGCCTTCGAGCAAATGGCGAATCTGGCGACGAAAGCAGCGATTGATGGCGCCAGGTTGAAAATACATGCTCCGCTGATCAACCTGCCGAAAGCCGAGATTATTCGCCAAGGCATGCTGCTAGGCCTGGATTACAGCATGACCGTTTCCTGTTACCAGGCGGATGAATCCGGACTTGCGTGCGGCGTATGCGATTCCTGCAGGCTGCGCCGAGCGGGCTTCGAGTCGGCTGGCGTGCCGGACGTGACACGCTATGTGACACGCTATAAGACATAGCCTGTCGCGCGACATGATTCCCTGGCTCGATCCCGCATCCCGCTTTCCGCCGCTCCACGCGGCATTAAGAGAGCCTAACGGGCTTCTTGCCGCCGGCGGGGATCTTTCTCCCCAACGGTTGATCGAAGCTTATCGCTCGGGAATTTTCCCATGGTTCAACAGTGGCGAACCGGTGTTATGGTGGAGTCCTGACCCGCGCATGGTGCTGTTTCCGGATCAAATCAAAATATCCCGGTCTTTGCGAAAAATTTTGACGAAAGGCGGATATGAAGTCCGTGTCGACAGTGCCTTCAGGGAGGTAATGGAGGCATGCGGCGCGCCCCGGCGGAAACAGGCGGGGACCTGGATTCACCCGGAGATGGTTTCAGCGTATTCCACGCTGCATGAAATGGGGGGTGCGCATTCTGTTGAAATCTGGATCGGCGGTGAACTTGCCGGAGGACTGTACGGAATTGCGCAGGGACGGGCATTTTTCGGGGAATCCATGTTTTCCCGCGTGCCAAACACCTCCAAGATAGCCCTGGTGCACCTGGCTCGACAATTGCAACGTTGGGGCTTTGGCATGATCGACTGCCAGATGAAAACTGCCCATCTCGCCTCGCTTGGAGCGACGGAAATAGCGCGAGAGGAATTTAGTCAACGGCTGAAAGAATTGGTAAACTATCCGGTCCGGGCGGAAAAATGGTGTTTCGATAATGAGCCAGCTGAATGATATTCCTTCATCGGTGCTGCAGTTTTATACGACGGCGTCTTATCCGTGCAGCTATTTGCCCGAGCGATTAGCGCGTTCCCAGGTGGCGACGCCTAGCCATCTGATCGATACCAGCGTATATGGTGAACTGGTCCAGGCCGGGTTCCGCCGGAGCGGGGCATTTACCTATCGGCCTTACTGCGACGATTGCCGCGCTTGCGTACCGGTGCGGCTCGTGGTGGATGAGATGGTTCTCAGGCGTACGCAACGCCGCTCCTGGAATCGGCATCAGCATTTGACCGCCACGCAGCACGATCTGTATTATCACCCCGAGCATTACGCGCTCTATCTGCGCTACCAGGCCAAACGGCATAGCGGCGGCGGCATGGATCGCGACAGCCGCGAGCAATACCGGCACTTCCTGCTGCCGAGCAATGTCGATTCGAAGCTGATCGAGTTTCACGAAAACCGGCACCTGCGCATGATCAGCATCATCGATAAATTATCGGACGGCGTATCCTCCGTGTATACATTTTTTGATCCTGACATGCCGCAGGCAAGTTATGGGACCTATAACATCCTCTGGCAGGTAAATTTGTGCCGTGCGCTGGGCCTGCCCTATCTTTATCTCGGCTACTGGATCAAGAACAGCCGGAAAATGGCATATAAGGCGAGATTCGGACCGCTGCAAGGCTTGATGGACGGGCAATGGCTGCCGTTGCCGGACGATACCGGCCATAAGAACGAGCCGGATTAGCCGGGACGCAAACTCAATGTCGCCGGTCGTGCTATCTGCGGATAGTTAGCGCTTCATCGCTCGTATCTCGGCAGCACGCTTGTCTAGTGGCTCCGCCTTTTTGGCGTGGCCTATCTCGCGGTACAACTGCGCCAGATTTTCGAGTCCCGTTGCAACGCTGGGATGATCGGGGCCAAGGGATTTTTCGGAGATTATCAGCGCGCGCTTGAAAAGCGGTTCGGCGTAGGGATATTTACCCTGGTCCTTATAGATCCCCGCCAGGTTGTTCAGGCTCAGGGCCACGTAGGGATGATCCGGCCCCAGAGTCTTCTTGGAAACCACAAAAACCCGCTTGAACAACGGTTCGGCCTGGTCATACTGTTTCTGCGCGCCATGCAGCAAAGCAAGATTATTCATGATCATGATGGTGCTGGGATGCTCCGGACCCAGTGTCTTTTCCATGATTCCCATCGCGCGCTGAAGCAGCGGCTCGGCATTCGCGTATTTTTGTTGCGCCTGGTATAGCTGCGCCAGATTATTGAGGCTTATCGCTACGTCGGGATGCTCCGGCCCGAGCGCTTTTTCATCAATGTCGAGTCCGCGCTTGTAAAACGTTTCCGCCTTCGCGTACTGGCCCTGGTTCTTGTGCAGCGCTCCGAGATTATTCAGGGTTGCCGCCATCTCGGGGCTTTCCTCGCCGGCAGACTTCTCGAAAATACCGAGTGCCCGGGTCAGGAGCGGCTCAGCCTGGCCATACCTGCCTTGCGCGCTATATAACATGCCCAGGCTATTCAGGCTGGTGGCCAGATCGGCATGATCAGGAGTAAGCGTTTGCTCTGCTATTTGCAGGGCTTGCAAGGCTGCTTCCACCGCTGCCGGGTAGTTGCCCTGTTGATAGAGCGATTCGGTTTTCTGATTGAGCTTCTCCCATTCATTCAATGCGTGAACGTGTCCGGCCCACGAGAAAAGGAACAGGAGGAAAGAAAAGCTGGCCAACTTCATGAGAAATCTCTCTCTACGAGCAACGCAGCGATGGTAAATGGCTTGCGACAACAGCACAAGTGCCACCCGGAAGCAAGGAGCAGGTGTCTGGAAATTTCCGAATAAGTTCTCGCAAGGAACGCCCGGAGTTAAAATAACGCCATGCTCTACTCTTTCCTGCGCCCATTATTGTTTGCTCTTGAACCCGAAACCAGCCATTGGGTGACTTTCCAGCTGTTGGAGCAGGCTTATCGCCGGGGGTTCCCTGCTTATTCCCGGATACCAGATCACCCTCAAAATCTCATGGGCCTTGTCTTTCCCAATCCGGTAGGCATGGCCGCCGGACTGGACAAGGACGGCGAACACATAGAAGCGCTTGGGGAGCTCGGCTTCGGGTTCATCGAGATTGGGACGGTTACTCCCCGTGCCCAGCCGGGGAATCCAAAACCGCGCTTGTTTCGCATTCCGCGGGCCAAGGCCATCATCAACCGCATGGGTTTCAATAACCAGGGCATCGATAATCTTCTGGCGAATGCCAGGCGCGCGAATTATTCCGGCATCTTGGGCATTAATATTGGGAAAAACTTCGATACACCGATAGCACAGGCTGCGGAAGACTATCTGATCTGCCTGCGCAAGGCTTACCGCGATGCGAATTACATCACGGTCAATATTTCCTCTCCCAACACACCCCACCTTCGGGAGCTGCAAAACGGCGAGGAGCTGGATCACCTTCTGCATGCGTTGAAATCGAGCCAGCAAAGACTGGCCGACGAGCACGGCAAGTATACTCCTCTCGTGATCAAAATCGCCCCCGACCTCGAAATGCGGCAGATAGACGCCATGGGGGCGTTATTGATGAAGCACAGGATCGACGGGGTGATCGCGACCAACACGACACTATCGCGGCGAGGCGTGGAGTCGCTGCTCCATGGGGGCGAGGCGGGCGGACTGAGCGGGGCGCCCCTTCGGCAGCAGGCCACCGCTACTGTCCACCGCCTGCGTGAGGTGCTGCAGGATGCGCTGCCGATTATTGCCGCGGGAGGCATCATGTGTGCGGCAGACGCGAATGAAAAAATCGAGGCGGGAGCAAGCCTGGTACAGATTTATAGCGGCCTTATTTACAGAGGGCCAAGGTTGGTGAGCGAAATTGCGTGTTCGCTGCGCGCACTGGATATGAATGAGCCAAGGGTGGATCTGCGCGAGAGATCAGCATGAAACAGGATCTGCTAATAGCGGAAATCGACGCCATACTGCCGCAAACCCAGTGCCGCCAGTGCAGCTTCGATGGCTGCGAACCCTATGCCGCCGCTATCGCGAAAGGACGCGCCCCGATCAATCAGTGTCCTCCCGGAGGCGAACAGGGTATCCGTAAACTGGCGCAATTGCTGGGAGTAAGCCCGCTCCCGCTGAACACTGCGCATGGGATTACCAAGCCAAAAGCAGTCGCGTTCATCGACGAGGATGCATGCATAGGCTGCACGCTGTGCATGGCGGCGTGTCCGGTCGATGCCATCGTGGGTGCCGCCAAGCTGGTCCATACGGTTATCTCGGCGGAATGTACCGGCTGTGAGCTATGTATCCCACCGTGCCCGGTCAATTGCATCAACATGATTTCTGCCAGCGCGATTCCCCATCCCGGCGACACTCACGCCGTGAATCCGGCGCGGCAGCTCTCTCCTGCCGCTGCTCCTTCCATTTCCGCTCTGCAAGAGGAAGAAATGAAAGCTTCGGAGCGCGCGCGGATGCGCTACCGGTCCAGGCTGCGAAGATTAACACGTGAAAAAATGGAACGGGAGGAAAAACTGGCGATGACGACAGGCTCTCCAAAATCCGGCAATACCTCCTCACCGGAAATCGCTGTAGCGGCCGCGGATATCAAACGGGCAGCCATAGAGGCTGCGCTTGCGCGCGCGAAGGCATGCCGGATTCAGGCTGTGGAAAAGAATCAATCATAAATGGCATCCCTTCGAATAATCGCTTCCTCATGAACTCCACCATACGCCGCGAGATCTTTACACGGTTCAAGGCAGCCAATCCTCACCCCACTACCGAACTGGAGTACAGCTCGCCTTTCGAGCTCCTGATCGCGGTGATCCTTTCAGCGCAAGCAACCGACAAGAGCGTGAATCTCGCTACGCGAAAGCTGTTCAAGCGCGCCAATACCCCGGAAAAAATACTCGCGCTGGGCGAAGCGGATCTACAGGAAGCCATCAAGACTATAGGGCTATATAAAACCAAGGCAAAAAATATCCTGGCCACTTGCCGGCTGTTGATCGAAAACCATGGGAGCCAGGTACCCCGGAAAAGAGACGAACTGGAAAGGCTTCCCGGAGTTGGGCGTAAAACGGCAAATGTCATCCTGAACACGGCGTTTGGAGAACCCACCATCGCGGTGGATACCCATATCTTCCGGGTCTCGAACCGCACCGGGATCGCCCCGGGAAAAACCGTCCTGGAAGTGGAATTGAAGCTTTTGAGGCATGTTCCAATGGAGTTCCGGCATGATGCGCATCACTGGCTTATTTTGCACGGGCGTTATATCTGCAAGGCGAGGAAGCCGGAATGCGCCATTTGCTTCATTAATGACCTGTGCGAATTCAAGGAAAAGAATTTCGCACTTCCGCCAGAAAACCCCCTCCAGCATTCGACAGCCTGAATGTTTAATCCATCAAGAGAAGAGGCACGTCAATTCTTCTTCGATTCCTGGCGAAAATACCGGCGGCGCGAAATGCTCACCGGCATGGAAGATGTGGCGCTCCAGGTCATTTTAATGCATCCGGAATATCATGCCATGCTCGATGATCCGGAGCGTTATCAGCACAAGGATTACCTGCCCGAGATGGGAGACACCAATCCTTTTCTACATATGGGCATGCATATGGCGATCAAGGAGCAGCTTTCCATAGACCAGCCGGCAGGAATCTGCGAGCGTTTCGAACACCTGTTGAGAAAAACGGGAGACGAGCATGCAGCGACGCACCAGGTCATGGAATGTCTGGCAGAAATGATCTGGCAAGCTCAGAGAAGCGCATCCGGAATGGATGCTTCGATTTATTTCGATTGCCTGGATCGCAGCAAGCTCGATCAGTGAAGGGAGCAAACCGGATCGACCGGAATGAGCGAAGGTTCCGTAAGTCGATCCAGCGTTATCCCGCACCGATCCTGCATGTGACCGGGCAGGCTTTGCAGCCGCCTAGCCAATCAATACTTGGTTTTCAAACCGGACTGGCTGGCAAAATAGGCGGCTACATTTTCGATGTCTTCCTTGCTCAACGCAGCAGCCATTCCAGCCATCACGGGGTCTTTCCTCGCTCCCGACTTGTATTCGTTCAAGGTCTTTTCCAGATAGCTGGCATGTTGTCCGGCAAGCTTGGGAAACGCCGGGGCGGGACTATTGCCATCGGCGCCGTGGCAAGCCGCGCAGACTTCAGCCGCTTTTTTCTTCCCCGCTTCGATGTTGCCCGCCATGCCCTGGCTGGAAATCAACAACAATGCACCGCCCACGGCGGTGATCAACAGATTTTTCATGGATGTCCCTTGCGCAATAGATAAAATTAGTTACCGCCGGAGTAATAAGCGGCCAGGTCTTCCATGTCTTTTTCAGACAGGGAGGCAGCTATCCCTTTCATGCTCGGATGGCTGCGGGCGTCGGTTTTATATGCTTGCAGCGCCTTGACGATATATTCGGCATGCTGGCCGCCAAGTCTGGGAACCTTGTATACGCTGGGGTAGGATGTCCGGTATCCCTCGATACCATGACAGCCAACACACATTGCATTTTTCTGCTTCCCCGCTGCCGCATCGCCAGCGGCTTGAGCGGCGCCGGCCATCGCCAGAAGCAGGCCCCACGCAAATAAATTTATTATTGCTGGTCTTTTCATCGTTAGTGCCCTCTTTTCAAAAAGAGCGACTCTAAACGATGTGTCATTCCGGGTCAACGATTAAACGAGTAGGGTTTTTAGAACTTATCGCTGCACTTTCTGCCGCTCTCTGCGCTTTTCGCCTCCAATTCCTCCCATCGCAAAAGGCGAACCATGAGATCTTCTTCAATGGCGGCACTTCGAGCCTGAAGCGTCCGGGCCTCATCCGGGCGATCACGGTAAATTTCGGGGGAACACAATTGCCGCATTACTTCGGCCTGCTCGCGTTCAAGCAACTCGATCCGGCCCGGTAATTCCTCGAGTTCTCGCGCTTCGCTGTAACCCAGCTTGCTGCGAGTTTCGGATTTTCGCTTTCTGTCGACAGGGGAAGAAGTCAATCTGGCCGGTTCTGGCGGAACTGCCACCGCAACCCGTGAAAGATCTCGTGCCCTTACCCAATCTTCATACCCTCCCACATATTCGCGCAATACCCCGGCTCCTTCAAATGCGATCACCTGGGTGACCACGTTGTCGAGAAACTCCCGATCGTGACTCACCAGAAACAAGGTGCCGGAGTAAGTCTGCAACAACGCTTCGAGCAGTTCCAGCGTTTCCACATCCAGGTCGTTGGTCGGCTCGTCCAGAACGAGCACATTGGCCGGACGGGTGAACAGCCGCGCAAGCAGAAGCCGGTTCCGCTCGCCGCCGGACAGCGACTTGACGGGCGAACGCGCGCGCTCCGGCGAGAACAGAAAATCTTCCAGATAGCTTATGACATGCTTTCTTGTCTTGCCGATGTCGATAAAATCCGAGCCCTGGCTTATGGTATCCACCAGCGTCGATTCCTCGTTCAGTTGCTCCCGCATCTGGTCAAAATAGGCTACCGCGAGCTTGGTGCCGTGCTTGATTTCGCCGGAATCAGGCTGCAACTCTCCCAGTATCAGCTTGAGCAGCGTGGATTTTCCAGCCCCATTCGGCCCCAGTAATCCGACCCGATCCCCTCGGAGAATGCGGCAGGAAAAATTCTCTATCACTTTCCTTGTACCGTAATTCCTGCTGACATGGGCCAGTTCGGCTACCATTTGTCCCGACCGTAAACCCTCATCCACGCTGAGATTGACCGTTCCCGAACGCTCGCGCCGCGCCGCACGCTCCAGCCGGAGCATTTCCAATCTTCGCACCCTGCCCTCGTTGCGAGTGCACCGGGCTTGTACGCCCTTTCTGATCCATACCTCTTCCTGTGCCAGAACTTTGTCGAATTTTTGATTGTGTACAGCCTCGATCTCCAGCAGTTCCATTTTCCGGCGCTGGTATTCGGCAAAGTTTCCAGGGAAACCGGTTAATCTGCCCCGGTCCAGTTCAACGATGCGCGTAGCCACGTTGCTGACGAAGCGCCGGTCGTGGGTAACGAACAGGACGCTTCCCACAAAATCCCCGAGCAATGCCTCCAGCCACTCTATGGATGAAAAATCAAGATGGTTGGTCGGCTCATCGAGCAGCAATACCTGGGGGGTCATCACCAGCGCGCGCGCCAGGGCAACCCGTTTTCGCAACCCACCGGATAACTGCCCCACCAAAACGTCCGCGGAAAGTGCCAGCTTGTCGATCGCCGTCTCGACCATCGCCTGCATCCGCCAGCCATCCTGAGCTTCCAGTCCGGTCTGCAAGTCCTCGAGCCGTGCAAGGAGCGCTTCCGTATCCGTTGCGCCATCACTCAGCAGATGCGAAGTTTCATGGTAATCCACCAGAAGCTGGCTGATGGCACCCAACCCTTTGGAAACTTCCTGAAATACGGTAAGAGACGCATCCAGCTCCGGTTCTTGCGACACATATGCCAGCTTGAGGCCGGGAGTACGCCAGACCCGGCCGTCATCCGGCTGGATTTCGCCAGCCAGAATACGCAGCAAGCTCGATTTTCCGCCGCCGTTCCTGCCGATAAGACCGACGCGCTCGCCTGGGTCGAGCTGCAGGCTGAGCTGATCCAGAAGCATATGATGCCCAAAGGAGAGGGAAATCTTTTCAGCAGTGAGAAGAGGCATGGCAATGCTGACTCGATGTAATGAGGGGGCGCAATTCTGCCACGCATCCCGTTCCTTGGAAAGGCTCCTTTTTCATCATGCAGGTAATCCGCCGCTTTCTGCTAATAATCGAGCGGCGGTCCCCGCCATGAATGGTCGCGCGGCTTTGCCCGTCCCAGTGCCTCGGCTGCCTCGCACCAGCCTTCGCAGGCATTGCGCCCCGGTCGTCCGCGCCAGATATTCAGCATGCCCTTGCACTTTGCGTAGAAGCAAAAAAAGCGCAGCACGGCTTCCCGCTGCGCGGCATCGGGAAAATAATCGCAACAGATGAGCTTGTCATCGGCCATGCCGCGGTCGACGAAAGTCACGGCACCCCATACCCTGACACGCTTGCGCGTACCTGCAGGCAGCCGCGGACCCAGTATCAGCGCATCGAGCAGATCGCCTTCCAGTCCGATATAGTCCGGGACCGATCCATAGTTGAAAGGACAGGGCAGGGGTGAAACAAAATCCACTCTGCCTGAAGATCCGCGCTTCAGGAAGCTCCCTCGTGGAATCTCCACTATCACCTCTACCATTGGAGGTTCCAATGGGAACTCTTTCAGGGGCGCGAAACTATATGGATCCATTGAGATTCATGGACGCACTTCGTAAATTGACCTGCACACTCACTCTTCCTGTTTCAGGTCCGGCTCGACAGGCGTCTCCTCCATGTTCGGCTCTACCTGCAAGGTATACAGCCTGCGGCTATCCGCTCGCAATACGGTGAACTTGAATGGGCCCACGACGACCGACTCCCCCCTTTTGGGGAGTCGCCCAAAGCTGTGCAGCACCAGGCCGCCGATCGTATCGTAATCTTCATCGCTCAACGATGATCCGAGCTTTTCGTTGAAATCCGCTATTTCCGTAACCGCCTTGATACGGCAGTGGCCCCCCGGTTCCTGGACGATGTTGTCATCGATCTCGTCGAAATCATGTTCATCCTCAATATCGCCGACTATCTGCTCCAGCACGTCTTCTATGGTTACCAGCCCGGCTACGCCTCCATACTCGTCCACCACGATGGCGATGTGATTGCGGTTACTGCGGAAATCCTTGAGTAATACATTGAGGCGCTTCGACTCCGGGATGAATACCACAGGCCGCAGCATTTCCCGCACATCGAACTCTTCCTCCCCCGCATAAAACCGCAGCAGGTCTTTTGCCAGAAGTATCCCTATGACGTTGTTTCTGTCATTTTCAGTGACCGGAAAGCGCGAGTGCGCCTTCTCGATGACGAACGGAATGAACTTGTCCGGTGTTTCGCTGATGTCGATTACATCCATTTGCGAGCGCGGGATCATGATATCGCGCGCTTGCATTTCGGATACCTGTATGACCCCCTCTATCATGCTGAGCGCGTCGGAATCAAACAGGTTGCGTTCGAAAGCAGAGTGCAGCAACGCCACAAGTTGCTCACGATCGCCGGGTTCCCGAAGCAGCAAAGTGCTGACCCGTTCCAGCCAGCCCGGTTTGGGAGGTTCTTCCATGCAGGTCAGTTGGTTCCGTTTACAAGAAAGAAAGGTTTGCTGCGAATCATCCTGAATCCGGCGGTTGGACAGGATGGAAGTACGGTTTCCGGAGTGCGGGGCAAGGCGCAACGACACACAATGGCTTCCAGGAAGTTGCAACGCAGCCATGTGCCCCAAAAATCGCACAATCCGCCCTGTGGCGAACCCACCATACAGGTCAATGTCGAGTACCGCGAAAAATCTTTATGAATCATAATTCTAAACTGGAAAGGAGCGATCGGCTGCCGGATTCAGGATCATGCTTGACACGCTCCATTCCCGCCAGAACCCTCATCTGCGGTGGAGATCGGTGTTTCATATGGATTTTTGTACCCCAGCCTGGCAAGAATCTCCGTCTCCAGCCGCTCCATTACCTCCGCCCTCTCATCGACGTCATGATCAAAACCTTGAAGATGCAATATCCCATGAATCGTAAGATGAGCATAGTGTGCGGCAAGATCCTTGCATTGCCGAGCCGCCTCGTTTTTTATCACGCTGGCACAAAGCACGATGTCGCCAGCCAGGGCCGGTGAGTCGTCATAAACGAAAGTCAGTACATTGGTCGCGTAATCCTTATGGCGAAATTCACGATTCAGCCGCCGGCCCTCGGATTCGTTCACTATCCGCAACCCGATTTCCACATCCCTTGTATCCTTTGGCAGGACTGCGCCGATCCATTTGCGAAACTCCTCGTTGGAGGGAATGCCAGGGGCGCGGGTCGCGCGTTGTATGTTGAGATCGACCCCTCCCGTGCTGCCGTTGCTTTCTCCGGCCGGCTCAATTCCCCCTGGAAGATTTTTCATACGTTTCGTAGGCATTGACAATCCGTTGAACCAGGGGATGCCGCACCACATCCTCCGCGCCGAAGTGGGTAAAAGCGATGCCACGCACTTTTTCCAGCACCTGCTGGGCTTCTATCAGCCCGCTTTTCTGGTGCTTCGCCAGATCGATCTGGGTGATGTCGCCTGTCACCACGGCCTTGGAGCCGAAGCCGATACGGGTGAGGAACATTTTCATCTGCTCTGGCGTGGTGTTCTGCGCCTCATCGAGAATAATGAAAGACTGGTTCAGCGTGCGGCCGCGCATGAACGCGAGCGGGGCAATTTCGATCGCGCTGCGTTCGAACTGCTTGCTGGTTTTATCGAACCCCATCAAATCGTAAAGGGCGTCGTATAGCGGGCGCAAATAGGGGTCCACTTTCTGCACCATGTCTCCCGGGAGAAAGCCGAGACGCTCTCCCGCTTCTACCGCCGGACGCACCAGCACGATGCGCGCCACATTGTCGCGCTCCAGGGCATCGACTGCACTGGCAACCGCGAGGTATGTCTTCCCCGTGCCCGCCGGGCCGACGGCAAATGTGATGTCGTGAGTCTGGATCTGCTGCAAATATTGAGTTTGCAGCGGCGTGCGGCCCCGCAGATCACTGCGGCGAGTGATGAGCAGCGGCGCCGCTTCTGCTGGAAGAACTGCAAGGCGAGCCCCCTCTTTCGCGGAATGAGGCCGCATGGCTTCGATGAGCCCCAATTGAACTTCCTCGATGCCCAGCGGATGCTGAGCCTGATCATAAAAGCTCTTCAGTGTTTCCGCCGCCAGAGAGGCGTTGGCAATCTTGCCATGCAAGCTGAAATGCTCTCCTCGCCTTACTATGGTGACATCCAGCACCGTTTCTATCTGCCTCAGGTTTTCGTCCAGTACCCCGCACAGGTTTGCAAGACGCTGGTTATCGACGGGAGTCAATGAAAGTTCTACTGGCCTGGATTTCAATGGAACGTTGGGAGTGGTGGTAAGATTCTCAATTCTGGCAGTGGCCGGATCACTTTGCAAGGAAACGCATACAGGAAAGTGCTTTCATGCCGGCACAGCAATGAAAATACTGGCGGCACGGTAATCCATATAGCTGCGGAAGCCATGAAGGAGTTGGGAGCAGCGCGTCGATACCATGGCCAGTGGCTGGATCGCGGGATATCAGCCGCCAGCCGATACGGATACCTGCCGGTTTTCGCCATCCACGATTTCGCCCCGCAGGGTGTGAGCAAGCGCAGCGGTGATCTTCACGTCCATGAAATGTCCGACGCAGGCTTTGGAGCCAGCGAAATTGACCACGCGGTTATTATCGGTACGCCCGGTCAGTTCCTCCGCATTTCTTCTGGAAACACCCTCCACGATCACGCGCTGTATCGATCCAGCCATGGCCTGGCTGATGACCTGGGCCTGCTTGTCGACACGCTCCTGCAATTTATGCAGCCGCTCGAGTTTCACCTCGTACGGACAGTCATCGGGCAGGCCCGCCGCAGGGGTTCCGGGACGAGGACTGTAGATGAAACTGAAAGAACCATCGAAACCGACAGACTCGATCAATTTCATGGTTGCTTCAAAGTCGGCCTCGGTCTCCCCGGGAAAACCGATAATGAAGTCGGAAGTAATGGAAATATCCGGCCGCGCGGCCCGAAGGCGGCGTATGATGGACTTATATTCCAGTGTCGTATAGCCGCGCTTCATTGCGGCCAGTATCCGGTCGGAACCTGACTGGACCGGCAGGTGAACGTGGCTCACCAGCTTCGGCAATCTGGCATAAGTGTCGATGAGCCGGGATGTGAATTCCTTCGGGTGAGACGTGGTGTAACGGATGCGCTCGATTCCCGGCATCTCATGGATGCATTCGAGCAGGAGCGCCAGATCCGCAACCGTGCCTTCGTCCGCCCCATCCACGCCTTCCATGGCGCCGCGATACGCATTGACGTTCTGTCCCAGCAGAGTCACTTCTCTTACGCCCTGGCTTGCCAGTTCCGCTATTTCTTCCAGCACGTCCACCAGCGAACGCGACATTTCCTCGCCACGGGTATAAGGCACCACGCAGAAGCTGCAATATTTACTGCATCCTTCCATGATGGACACAAAAGCGGTGACGCCTTCGACGCGGGCAGGAGGCAAATGGTCGAATTTTTCGATTTCCGGAAAGGATATATCGACTTGCGGCTGCCCGGAAATTCTGCGTTCCGAAATCAGTTGCGGCAGACGGTGCAGGGTTTGGGGGCCGAATACCAGATCGACATAGGGCGCGCGCTTCACGATTTCGGCGCCCTCCTGGCTGGCCACGCAGCCACCCACGCCGATGAGCAGATCAGGATTGAGCTTTTTCAAATGCCTGATGCGCCCCAGGTCGTGGAATACTTTTTCCTGCGCCTTGTCCCGTACCGAGCAGGTATTGAACAGGATCACGTCCGCATTCGCCGGGTCATCCGTTTTTTCCATTCCCTGAGCCGCGTGCAGCACGTCCGCCATCTTGGCGGAATCGTACTCGTTCATCTGGCAGCCAAAAGTCTTGATATAAAGTTTCTTGCTCACGATCCTGTCCCTGTCGCCTGGCAAGCGGCATTGATATTTGGATGACAATGCTTTCGGCTACCCGCTGTTTCTCAGTCCCGCCGCCACGCCGTTGATGGTGAGTTGTATTGCGCGTTTTACAGTATCGGCGGTATCGCCGGAACGATAGCGGCGCAGCAATTCGACTTGCAAATGATTGAGCGGGTCGATATAGGGCGTGCGGTTGCGTATGCTGCGAGCCAGCGTGGGATTATCCTGCAGCAACTCGGTGTGTCCTGTCACCGCGAATAACCATTTCACGCTGCGGTCCCACTCCGCCTGAATACGCCCAAAAATATCGTTGCGCAGCCGGACATCGGTAACCAGTTCGGCATAGCGCGAGGCAATTCCCATGTCTGTTTTTGCGAGAACCATGTCCATGTTGGATAACAAGGTCTGCATGAACGGCCAGTTGCGGTGCATTTCCTGTAGAAATTCAAGGCCTCTCGCATTTTTGCCCTCGCACTCCGCAGATTGCTCCACAAATTTTTCCACGGCCGTGCCAAAACCGTACCATCCTGGGATCATGGCGCGGTTAACGCTCCAGCTGAATACCCAGGGAATGGCGCGGAGGTCTTCTATCTCATCGGACTGCTTGCGTGAAGGTGGCCGGCTGCCTATATTCAGGCCGGCGATTTCCCTTATGGGAGTCGACTCCTGAAAATACTGCTTGAATCCAGGCGTTTCATAGACGAGATTGCGATAAGCCGAGAGGGCATCGCATGCCAGCGTCTCCATGGTCTGGTGATAATCGGCAGCACGCTCGCCGAGTGGGTCATGGCCCAACAAGGTGGCTTCGACCGTGGCCGCCACAAGCGTTTCCAGGTTGCGCCGCCCGATCTCCGGGTCCGCATATTTGCTGCCAATGACTTCGCCCTGCTCAGTGATGCGTATCTGCCCGTTGACGCTGCCGGGAGGCTGGGCCAGTATGCCCTGATAACTTGGGCCGCCGCCACGCCCCACCGTGCCGCCGCGTCCATGGAACAACCGCAACGCCACCTTGTGCTTTGCAAAAACTTTGGTCAACTCGGTTTCGGCTTTGTAGAGCTCCCAGTTCGCGGCAAGAAAGCCGCCATCCTTGTTACTGTCGGAATAACCCAGCATGACTTCCTGGACATTGCCGCGCGAATCCAGGAGCTGGCGGTAATAAGGGATCGAAAAAAGCTCATCCATTACCTGGCCACACTTGCGCAGGTCCGCAATCGTTTCGAACAATGGGATGATGTTGACATGGAGACGCGGCGTATCGCCTGGCAGCAGGAGGCCCACTTCCTTCAACAGCAACGCCACCTCCAGCATGTCCGAAATACCGTCGGTCTTGGAGATGATGTAATTTGGCAACGCGGCCCGGCCAAAACGACGATGTATTTCCGCCGCCGTTTGCAATATGCTCATTTCGCTCTGCACGATGGCGGAATAATCGACGAAGGGCGAGCGCAGAGGACGAATACTGCTGATCTCGGCCAGCAGCCACTGCATCCGTTCCGCTTCGCTCAATGCGCCATAATCATCCCGGTGCAGGGCATACCCGAACAATTCCGAGACAACCTGCTCATGCACGTTGCTATGCTGGCGCATATCCAGCGGCGCCAGGTGGAAACCGAACACCTCCACCGCGCGCCGCAGATGGCGTAAATAACCCCGAGCCAGCAACTCCGATTTATGTTGCTTGAGCGAACGGATAAGAATATCGAGTTCCTGGATGAATTCGCCGCTTTCCGAATAGGGCAACGAGGGTCCTACCGGGCGCCGCTGCCTGATTACATGGCCCAGTTCCTGGCTGGTTGCGGCAAGACGGGCATAGATGCCGATCAGCGCGCGCCGGTAGGGTTCATCGGCGCGGCTGGGCGCTCGGTCAGGCGATGCTTCAGACATGACGGCCAACTGGTCATCCACATCGACAAGACGTTCGGTGAGGCTCAATCTTCGGCCAATCTGGTGTACTTCGCCCATGTAGAAGTCCAACGCGAGCGCGGATTGACGTTCCGCCGCATTCAGCATGACTTCATGGGTGACAAAAGGATTGCCGTCGCGGTCGCCGCCTATCCAGCTCCCTATGCGTAAAAATGCGGGGATGCACGGCGCGGCCGCACCCATCCGCCGTTCGAGCAAGTCTTCGATTTCGGCGTAAAGCCGCGGCACTTCTGAAAGAAAGGTATAGCGGTAGTACGCCAGCCCGTTCTTGATTTCGTCATATACCGAGAGGCGCTCCGGCCGCAGCATGCGCGTCTGCCAGAGTATCTGGATGGCGCAGCGCAAACCTTCTTCGTTATTGCGCAACTCGTCCGGGGTCAACTCCATGCGATCTCGTTCGTTCAGCAGATGCGCGATGGTCAACTGGCAATCGAGAATGCTTTTACGCTGCACTTCGGTGGGATGGGCTGTCAGCACCGGCGACACAACCGCTTTTGCAAAGAAACCGGCCAGGGCGGCGCCGCCGGCGCCGCTGGAGAATACCTGGTCGAATGCCAGGGCGATGCTGCCTGCCTGAGGCGGCGATCCGGCGCGCAGATGGGTACGGCGCCGCCGGTTGTGGTGCATATCCTCGGCGATATTGGAAAGTTGCGAGAAATGGCTGAAAGCGCGGACCACTGCGACAGTCGCCTTGTTGCTCAACTGGTTCAGTATCATGTCCAGTTCTTGCCGCGCCCTGGGATCCTGCTCGCGCCGGAACCGGATCGCGGTCTGGCGGATGGTTTCAACCAGGTCGAACGTGGGCTCGCCCTCCTGTTCGCGCAAAGTATCGCCCAGCATGCGCCCCAGGAGTCGGATATCCTCGCGCAGCGGATCATCCTTTACCGGCCTGTCCTTATCCTTGTCGTCGACGTGATTTTTATCGAAAGCTGTGTTTCTGGGCGCAAGGAGAGTCATAATGAACGCTCCCTGGCAAGGCTCACGCCGCCAGACGCGAAATGCGCCTCAGTCCGGGCTGGGGTCTGCCATGCTAAAATCGACATCAGAAGTAATTCCTTAAATTTCTCGACTTCATGATAATGCCCAATTCATCCATACCAGCGAAAGTGGTTATCGCCACGCGGGAAAGCCTGCTCGCCTTATGGCAGGCGAATTTTATCCGCGAGCGGCTATCGGAATTATACCCGCAAACGGAATTCAGCATATTGGGCATGACCACCCGCGGAGATCAGATACTCGACATGTCGCTTTCCAAAATTGGAGGCAAGGGCCTGTTCATCAAGGAACTGGAGCAGGCGCTGGAAGACAGGCGCGCCGACATCGCGGTGCATTCGATGAAGGATGTTCCCATGGATATGCCGGACGGGTTTTCCCTGGCCGCCATCCATGAGCGCGAAGACCCCAGGGATGCATTCGTTTCAAACGAATACCGGAGCCTCGACGCGCTTCCCGCGGGCAGCCTGGTGGGAACTTCGAGCTTGCGCCGCGAAAGCCAGCTTCGAGCCCTGTATCCGCGCCTGGAAGTGCGGCCCCTGCGCGGCAATGTGCAAACCCGGCTGCGCAAGCTGGATGAAGGACAATTCGCCGCCATTATCCTGGCTGCGGCGGGGCTGAAGCGGTTGGGACTGGAGAACCGCATAACCGCCCTGCTCGATGCGGAAATAAGCTTGCCGGCGGTAGGCCAGGGCGCATTGGGAATAGAATGCCGCACAGACCGGCCCGACCTGATCAGCCTGGTGCAGCCGCTGCATCACCTCGAAACGGCGCAATGCGTGGAAGCGGAACGATCCATGAGCCGCGCCCTGGGGGGAAGCTGCCAGGTGCCGCTGGGGGGCTTTGCCGAAATAATCGATGGAATATTGCGTCTGCGCGGGTTTGTTGGCAGCCAGGACGGAAAATGCATGATCAGCGATGAATTAAGGGGCGAGCCTGAATTGGGCGCGGCTATCGGTTCGCAACTGGCCCGAAATCTGAAAGTCCGCGGAGCAGAAGAGATTCTGGCCGCGCTCGGGCCTGGGAGAGCCGAATCCGTGAGCCATCCGTGACGGATGCCCTCGCCGGAATCAATATCCTCGTCACGCGCCCGCAACACCAGGCGGCAAGGCTGTCGGAAAAGATACGTGCCGAGGGAGGAAATCCTGTTCTGTTTCCTGTCCTGGAGATCCAGGATCTGGAAGATCGGCAGCCATTGCTAAGCCTGATCGACCGGCTGCATGAGTTCCATCTCGCGGTATTCGTCAGCCCAAACGCGGTCGATAAGGCAATGAGCCTGATCGTTGCAAAGGAAACACCGCAATCCTTGCTGCCGGCATTGAAGATGGTGGCGGTTGGCCAGGGCACGGTGAAAGCGCTGAAAAAATTTGGCGTGGAATCCGTCATTGCGCCGACAGTGCGTTTTGACAGCGAAGCCTTGCTGGATATGGCAGAATTGCGGCAAGTCGAAGGCAAGCGCGTGGTGATTTTTCGTGGGGAAGGCGGCCGCGAGCTGCTGGGCGAAACGCTGAAGAAGCGGGGCGCCATTCTCGAATACGTATCCTGTTACCGTCGCGCCAGGCCTGATGCCGATGTCGTCCAGTCGCTGAAAAGCTGGAAAAAAATGAAAATCGGCGGCATAACCATCACCAGCAGCGAAGGATTGCGTAACCTGTTCGAGATGCTCGATGAATCCGGCAGAGCCTGGTTGACCGCAACACCGCTATTCGCGCCTCACGAGCGCATAGCCCAGACTGCGCGAACGCTGGGAGTTGCGCAAGTGATTCTCACCGAAATGGGCGATGAAGGTCTGCTGCAGGGCTTGCTGGACTATTTTCGGTCCCCTGGAAAGGGCAAGGCAAGCCTTGCGTTTCAGCAAAAACATGAGTGACATGGGCGCGAATATCCAGAAAGGCGATACAACCACAGCAGCATCGCGAAGGGAATGGCCCAAGGATATTGTCCCAGTACTGATCCTGGCTGCGATCTTCGCTGCAGCCATGGCCTGGCAATGGTATGACAACCGGAGCCAGATTTCCGAATTGCAGCATGAGCTCGCCAAACGGCTGGCAGAGGCGGAGACGTTCAGCAAGGAATCGCGCTACCTTGCGGGCGAGGCGTCTGAAGCGGGACGCAGGATGGAGTCGAAAGTAGGAGCGCTCGACGCGAAGCTGTCCGAATCTCAAAGCGAGCAACTGGCCCTGGAAGCGCTCTATCAGGAACTGACGAAAAGCCGCGACGAAGTAACCCTGGAAGAGGTCGAGCAGCTGCTGCTCATAGCCAACCAGCAATTGCAGCTGGCGAACAACGTCAAGGCGGCGTTGATCGCCCTGCAGGAAGCCGATGTCCGCCTGCAGCGCATCGAGCGCCCCCAACTGACCCCCGTGCGCAAGATTCTGTCCCTGGACATGGATCTTTTGAAAACCGCTCCGTACGTCGATACAGTGGGGATGAGCCTGCGCCTGGACAGCCTCGCAAGGGAAATCGACAAGCTGCCGCTGGCCTTGGAGCTTCGGCCCGAGGAACCAAAACCTTCTCCGGACAGACCGGACACCGAAAGCACATGGCTGCGATTGATCCGCGAAGTATGGGAGGATATGAAACAACTGGTTCGCGTGCAGAACATGAACAAGCCCGATATTGCGCTTCTGCCGCCCTCGCAAGCGTACTTCCTCCGCGAAAATCTGCGGCTGCGCCTGCTATCGGCGCGGAACGCCTTGCTGGCGCGCAACCCGGCCAGCTTCAAGGCGGATATCGAAGCATCTCTCAACTGGACCGACCGGTATTTTGATACCCGTTCGGAGGCGGTCTCCAGCATGCTCGAGACATTGCGGGAATTGCGCGACAGCGACGTGGGCGTGGAGCTGCCTCTTATTTCGGCCAGCCTCGATGCCATCCGCAAATACCGGTTAGCCAGGGATAAGGGAAAGTAGCATGAAGGCGGTGCTCTGGCTGCTGGCGCTATCCGCCGTGGCGGTGGCCGTTACCATCGCCGCCAAGTACAACAACGGCTATGTACTGATGGTAGCCCCGCCTTACCGGGTGGAAATCTCGCTCAATCTCATGGTCGTGCTGCTGCTCGCCACCATTCTTATCGGCTATTTCTTCGTGCGGCTCATCGCCATCATCCTGGGGATACCCGCCGAGGTGCGTCAATTTCGCGTGCGCCGGCGCCGGGAGAAGGCACGCAGGATGATGCTGGACGGCCTGAAGGCCTTTTTTGAAGGGCGCTACGCCAAAGCCGAAAAAACAGCCGCCGCGGCTCTCGAGCTGGAGGAATCGCCGCGCGTCAGCACGATCAATGCTCTGGTGGGAGCCCGCTCCGCGCACGAGCTGAGAAAATATCCGCAACGCGACGAGTTTCTGTCAAAAGCGGAAGGATTCGCGCCCAGGGAAGTCACCGTGCGGCTGATAACCCAGGCAGAGATGCTGCTGGACGAACAGCACGCCGGGGAAGCATTGAAAATATTGAACTCGCTGCGCTCCACGGGGGCACCGCTGCATACCGCCGCCTTGCGGCTGGAATTGAAGGCGCAGCAATTATCCGGAAACTGGTATGCCGTGCTGGACCTGCTCAAGCAGCTGGAGCAGCGCAATGCGCTGGACAAGACGGTAATCGAGCAATTGCGGCGCCATGCCCACATAGAAAATATCAGGCACAAGGTGCTGAACCCGGAAACCTTGAAGGAATATTGGAGAAACATGTCGTCATCCGATAAGAAGGATGTCCGGGTGGCCGCCACTGCTGTCCGTGCCTGCCTGTCCATAGGAGATTGCGCAGCAGCGCATCAGATCATCGAGCAAAGCCTGGACAGGCAATGGGATTCGGAACTGGCGGGATTGTATGCGGAATGCCTGGGAAATGATGCGATCAGGCAGATCGAACGCGCCGAGAGCTGGCTGAAATCCCATCCCAATGACGCCAGTCTGCTGCTCGCGCTTGGCAAGTTGTGCGTGCACAGCGAGTTGTGGGGCAAAGCGCAAAGCTACCTGGAAGCGAGCCTGTCAGTCGAACCCAGCCACCCCGCCCACCTGGCACTGGCGCAACTGAACCAGAAAATCGGCCAGTCCGAGCTCGCCAGAGATCATTATGGCAAAGGGCTGGAGCTTGCATTGCGCAGGCTCGAGGTCGCCGGCGGAGGCGGCAGTGAATAACAGACGAATGGTGGCAGCCAGCGAGACGATACCGGTACGCTATGAGCAGCGCTACTTTTGCAGTCCTACTTCCGGGGGTTCGCCGGATGTATCGAAAGAACCGGTGGTAGAACCGGAAGATACCGTAAACGCGTCGGAAAAAAACTCTTCTTCCGGCAGCCCCCGATGGCGGGTGAAATCCCGGTGGGCCGCTTCCACCATTCCTGGCGCCCCGCACGCATAAACCTGGTATCCGGCAAGGGAATCGAAATCCTGCATCACCGCCGCGTGCACCAATCCTGTCCTTCCGTTCCAGTCATCCCCGGGCAACGCTTCGGACAGCACCGGGATAAACGTGAAATTTTCGTGCTCCTGCTGCCATAATCCTGGCAGCTCCGGTATGTACATGTCCGCCCTGGTGCGGTTGCCCCAGTAAAGAACCATCTGCCGCTCGCTGCCCTGGATGTTTCTTATGTAGAATGCATGCTCGAGGATGCTTTTGACTGGCGCGAACCCGGTGCCGCTAGCTACGAAAATGATGGGCTTGTCGGAATCCTCGTGCAGGAAAAAGGTGCCGAGCGGTCCTTCGAAACGCAGGATATCCTTCTCCTTCATGCGGGTGAATACGTGCTCGGCAAACGTGCCGCCAGGATAATTGCGCACGTGCAATTGCAGCAGCTCGTCATCGTGCGGCGCGTTAGCCAGGGAGAAGCTCCTGCGCTTGCCATCCTTCATCAGGATGTCAATGTATTGTCCCGGAAGAAATTGCAGCCTTTCGCTGGCCGGCAATTTCAGGGAAATAATCATCACGCCGGGCGCCACCCGCTCCAGCTTATGCACGCGGCAGGGCAGGGTCTTGATCTTGATATCCTTCATTGCACCGATTTCACGGCTTTCGATTACCAGATCCGATAATGGCGTAGCACAGCAAAACAAGGCCATTCCTGCCCGCTTTTCCATTTCCGTAAGCGTATCTTCATTGTGGCTGCCGAAATCGACCGTTCCCTGTATGATTTTCCCCTTGCAGGTTCCGCATGCGCCATTACGGCAGCCGTAAGGAAGCGCAAAGCCTTCGCGAAGTGCGGCCTGCAGGACCGTTTCTCCGGACTCGGCAATAAAAACGTGATTGCTCGGATTGATGGTAATTTGGTATGGCATTGAATGACAATACGACAAGCTGAGCAATCAAAAATGGCTACAAATAAAAAGAGAGCAACGAAACCAACGCTACTGATCGTCGGCTGTGGTGATATCGCTTTCCGCGCAGCCGCATTGTTGCGTGCGCGCTATAGACTGCTCGGCCTGTGCAGGCGCTCCGACAACCGCGCCTTGTTGCGTTCGCACGGCATCATTCCGGTGGCCGGAGACCTGGACCGGCGGCAAAGCCTGCGCAAACTCGCAGGGGTGGCTCGTGCAGTTTTGCACCTGGCGCCTCCGCCCGCACACGGCAACCGGGACACGCGCACGGCCAACCTGCTGGCAGCGCTGACGGCGCATGGGGAACATGCGACCCGCGCGAACGCAAAGTCGGCAATGTTACCACATCAGCTTGTCTACATCAGTACCAGCGGTGTGTACGGCGACTGCCACGGGGCGCTGATCGAGGAAACCCGCGAAACCAATCCACAAACCGGCCGCGCGTTGCGACGAGTCGATGCGGAAAGGCAGTTGCGCCACTGGGGGCGAAGAAATGGGGTGAAGGTTTCGGTCTTTCGCGTGCCCGGGATCTACGCCTGCGATCGCATCCCGCTGGAGCGGGTGCGAGCCGGAACGCCGGCGCTGCTGCCGGAAGTGGACAGCTATACCAATCATATCCATGCCGACGATCTCGCGCGGATTCTCGCTGCCGCACTGCGCCATGCCCTCCCTGGTCGCGTTTATCACGCTTCCGATGACTCTGAACTGAAAATGGGCGAATATTTCGACCTGATAGCGGACAAATTCGGCTTGCCTCATCCGCCCCGCATCACCCGCACCCAGGCCGAGGAATGCATATCGCCGAGCCTGCTTTCCTTCATGCGGGAATCGCGGCGATTGGCGAATCACCGCATGAAGCGCGAATTGCATGTCAACCTGCGCTATCCGACGGTGGAGGATGGTATTGCGGAGTGCGCAGCAACCGGCGCGGAAAGCGGGTAAAATTCGCTATTTTTACCAGACGGGCTAGCGAAGGCGCTTATACCGTGGAGCATATACTCGTTATCACCAACCTTCCGGACAGGACTCAAGCCCTGGCGCTGGCGCAGAAACTGGTCGAAGCGCGGCTGGCGGCTTGCGTCAATGTGCTTGCGGACTGCGTATCGGTTTACTGGTGGCACGACAAAAGCGAAACCGCCAGCGAAGTGCCGCTATTCATTAAAACGCTGGCTCGGCATTACGCGGCCGTGGAGCAGTTGATAAAGTCGGAGCATCCGTACGAACTCCCCGAAGTCATTGCTGTCCCAATCAGCAGTGGTTTGCCCGCCTATTTGAAATGGATAGCCGCCGAAACGGCGGCAACAGCAGCGCCTATCAAAGATGACTGACACAATTTCCATGCGCCCGATTCGATACTTCCTGCTGCTGCTTGTTTTTCTGGCCCCGCACGCGCTCGCCGAACCCGGGGATAAGGGCTCGTTCGGATTTCTGTCCGAATTGCAAAAGCTCGGTTCGAGCCTGGATCAGACCGAGCAGGAACTGCTGCCTCCGGACCAGGCGTTCAAGATGACGGTGCGGGTACAGGACGAGAACACGCTGGTCGCCCAGTTCACGCCGGCGAAAGACTATTACCTGTACCGGGACAAGGTTGCGTTCAAACCCAGGGAATCCGCGGAAGATCCGGCTTCCGGAACATCGGTCGAAAACATATCGATGCCCGCGGGCACGCCGAAAAGCGACGTGACATTCGGCCAGGTCGAAGTCTTCCACAAGCCCTTCGAAGCGCGCATCGCGCTCAAGCGCGGGACGCCGGCAGCAGAAAAGCTGACGCTGGTGGCGACTTACCAGGGGTGCAACGAGCCGATAGGCGTATGCTATGCGCCTATCAGCAAGGTCGTGGAGCTGACGCTCCCCATGGCGAAAGCTGCGGCGGGGGTGATGGCCAATGCGGTCAGCGGCAATGCGGTTGCCGCACCTGGGACTTTTCCGGCGGGTGGGGCAGGCAAGCCGGGCTCCGCTGACGAACTGTTCCAGACTTCTCCCGCCGGTCCTGCCATCGAGACCGAATCGCTCAAGATCGAGCGCATGTTCGAGAGCGGTGACTTCTGGATGATCCTGACAGGCTTCTTCGGCATCGGCCTGCTGCTCTCGTTCACCCCCTGCGTATTCCCGATGTTCCCTATTTTGTCCGGCATCATCGCCAACCGTGGCGAGCATATCACCCGCGGCCGGGGGTTCATCCTGTCCCTGGCCTATGTCATGGGGATGGCGATAACCTATGCGATCGCGGGCGTGGCGGCGGGCCTTTCCGGTGCGATGCTGGCCGCTGCATTGCAGAATGCCTGGGTGCTGGGCGCATTTGCGCTGATCTTCGTGACCCTGGCTTTTTCGATGTTCGGCTTCTATGAACTGCAGCTTCCCACTTTTTTCCAGAGCAAGCTTACTGCTGAAGCCGGGCAACTGAGGGGCGGCCATTTGACCGGGGTATTCGGCATGGGCGCCTTGTCGGCGCTGATCGTCGGGCCGTGCGTCGCGGCCCCGCTGGCCGGAGCCCTGCTCTATATCAGCCAGACGCGGGATGTGCTGCTGGGAGGCTCGGCGTTGTTCGTCATGGCGCTGGGTATGGGCGTGCCGCTGCTTCTACTCGGCGCTTCCGCCGGCGCGCTGCTGCCCAAGGCGGGGCCCTGGATGGAGGCGGTGAAACAGTTCTTCGGGGGGCTTCTGCTCGGAGTCGCAATCTGGCTGATCTCGCCGGTGATCCCCGCCGTAGCGCACATGCTGCTGTGGTCGGCCCTGCTGATCGTTTCCGCGATTTATCTTCATGCCGTCGATCCGCTGAAACCCGACGCATCGGGATTCCGGAAATTCATGAAAGGCATCGGGATGATCGCACTGCTGGTCGGCGTCGCGCTGCTGATCGGTGTGCTGTCGGGCAGCCGGGATATCCTGCAGCCGCTTTCCAAAATAGGCATTGCCGGAATAAATGCCGAGGTGGATGGAACCCGCGCCGCGCAGGGCCAGCACCTCGAATTTCAAAGAGTCAGGACGGTGGCCGAACTCGATCAGCGCATCGCCCAGTCGCGCGATAAGTACGTCATGGTGGATTTTTACGCGGACTGGTGCATTTCGTGCAAGGAAATGGAGCGATTCACCTTTACCGATCCCAAGGTGCAGTCGCGGTTGAAAGACGTGGTGCTGTTGCAGGTGGACGTGACTGCCGGCACGCCGGCCGATTTGGCGCTGCTCAAGCGCTTCAAGCTGTTTGGCCCGCCCGGCATTCTTTTCATCGACCGGGCAGGGCGCGACATTCCCAATATCCGGCTTATCGGGTTCCAGGACACGGAGCGTTTTATCAACATACTCAATGCCGTGCTGATATAGGGAATCCCGATTCCTCGTTTGGCAATCCCATCCGCATCGCATCGCAGGTTATGCCCGCCTGAAATGGGCTGCGTGGGCGATCGTCGATCCGGGTAACTTTTTCAAGGGCACGAAATGACGAAATCGCAACAGATAACGCTATTCATAGCAACGGCGCTGCTTGCCATCACTGCCGGCTTTTTATTGCGCGGCCATCTCTCCAAGAGCAGCGTCCCGCCGGTATCGGCGGATGTCGCGAGCAAGGGGGCGGCGGCCATCATCTCGGCCACATTGCCCGATCTCGAAGGAAAGAGCCAAGCCATCTCCCAATGGCGCGACCAGGTCATGGTGGTCAATTTCTGGGCGAGCTGGTGCGAGCCCTGCCGGGCGGAAATTCCGGAATTCATCGAGCTTCAGAACAAGTTCAGGGACCGCGGGCTGGTGTTCATCGGGATCGCCATCGACCAGCCCGAACGCGCGGCTGCATTCAGCAAGGATATCGGGATCAACTATCCGGTGCTCGTGGGGGATATGAACGCCATGTCCCTGGCGGATGCCGCGGGAAACAAGCAGGGCGCGCTACCTTTTACTGTCGTCATCGACCGTAGCGGCACCATCGTCGGCACAAAACTGGGACGCCTCAGTAAGGACAAGCTGGAAGGCATCGTGGGGCCGCTGTTGTAACGAAGACAATCGAATAGGATTGAATACCATACGAACAAACGCCTCGCAAGACCAGGAAATATATCCTGCCTCAATAGACGTTTCCGTTATTGCACTGGCGCGCATCCCTCTCAAAGATAGCCCTCTTTAAGAAATCCATTCTGGTCCAGCCAGGCATCATCCACTTGCAGCTCTGTTTCGGGTATCGGGATTCCCTTGACATGTTCAATGATGACCTCATACGTGGCGGGCCTTCTTGACCTGATCATGTCGTCCGCGATTTTGCTATAGGTGTCGTAATACATAACGGTAATTGCTGCCATTCATCCTCCTTTGATAGCGTTCGACTGTGCCTCGGGCTGGTCATTGCGTCTATTGCCTCAGGAAAATCTACGGCAATATAGGCTTTTTCTTTAATTTATTTTCAATTGAGCGTGTCGATGAAACTGGTCTCGGAAATTTGGATGTGCCGGATAAATGGAGGATCTGCCGCCTTTTAATATTCGCTGCGGGGGCTTTGATTTGGAGTGGAAGATGGGATAGATGACGAGGCGGATGCGCCCAGCGGCGTTCAAAGCGCGGGTTGCATTAGCGGCCTTGGCGGGAGAGAAGATTCTGGCCGAACTGGGACAGCGATTTGAGAGCGCACCGCAATCAGGTTGTCGAGTGGAAAGAAACTGAGCAAGACCGCACCCATCAGGGAAAGACGGGTTGCGGCCGAATGCCTATACAAACATTGAACGGCGCAAAGGAGGCCTGGAGTCCGGCAGTTGACCACTCATTTTGACGTTCACCTATATGGTGAGTTCGCTACAACCGCCGGATTCAGGCTGAATCTGATCTGACAACTGCACCTATCAAACGGGAAACTCTGTCAGATGAGATCGCGACTGCTATACATTAGCGCAGGTCAGTTGTACTCAGCTACCCAGCTTTATTTTCCGGCAATGGATTGGCATTTATCAATAAATGCTTGCCGCTCGGCTTCGTTAGTGATAGTTGGAAGCACCGCCTGCATTCCCGCGCCAGAACAATTCGTTGCATTTGCTTCAGGGGCTCCGCCGCCACCACCACCACAACCAGTCAAAATGGCACCAAGAGCAACAATAAATACAATATGTTTGGAACTCATTAAATTCTTCCTCTTTACAAATTATCAGTGGCGCGGATTCAAGTTCCGGTGCAACAACGGTGGTTGCCTAGCATAACTTACCGACATCCCGAAGGATACCTCATCAGGAGCTGTCAGTCACGACAGTTTGCGTGGTTGGTGTTGTTGTGCCACCCATATCCCGGCATCTGGTACGGCTTGGGCCTGCCTTGCGCGACTTGATCATCAGCGAACTGTGCGGTGCCGGGTAACGCGCAGGTATCGTGGTTCTGGCGCATGGTGTCAGGTGATATACGGATAGAAATGGACATCACGTTTTGGGTTTCTCGGTTTGGAGGTTGGTTATTCTGTCACCAGATCAACAGGAACATCCAAAGACTTCGCGATTGCGGATAATACGGCTATTGTTCCGGTCCGCTTGCGTCCCTCTATCTGGCTCAAGAATGGCTTGCTGATGCCCGCTTTATCCGCCAAAGCCTGAACCGTCAAATTACGATACTTGCGCCATGCTTTGATCGGATGAGCGCCTGCAAGCTCGGCATTGACGACCTCCGAAGGAATGCGAGTTCCGTCATCAACGGCCTTGGCTGCATCATAGAGAGCCATATCGTCCATATTTTCTGATATTTCAGCCATGCGCTCGAAAATTTCAATGGGAACGATTGCATAATCTCGCCTCCCATCTGTCTCGATAAACTGAATTTTTCTCATTTGCACGCGCCTCCACAGGGAGCAACGGTTTCGATAAAAACAATCAAGCGGTCGTTTTGTATTTCATAAATTTCCCTCTAACCCCTAACCCGAAAGGCAGGGCGACCTTCAAGCTTTTTGACATTGTTATTCTGAGGGGAGGGATCAGAGGCCAATTGTTCAATCTTTCCACGAATTGTTTTGCTGATATTGCCGGCATCAGCTTCAGGCTATTGCGCAATTCACGGCTGTATTGAATCTTGAGCATATGCTATATATATGCACAATGCAAACAGAATAGCAAACAGCTTTTATGATGTTGAGTCGTCTATCCTATTGTAGGATTTCCCAAAATCGGCATGGAGGCAGTCAGTATAACTAACCACTCCTGTCATACCACCCGAGGGAAGTAGCAAGAAAAGAGGCAGGAGTTGCAGCCTGTCGGCAAAACGGGAGCGAGTAATCAGAAAAATGAGTTTCTGCCCTGCATAAACGTGAATGAGGTGGAATAAACCATCCTTTATTCCTTCCTCCAATGATGCCGGGAATCCAGGGGAAAATCTTTCACATCACAGTCGACAATCCAGCCTGGCTTCTTTAACCTTTGCCTGTGTCACTGTTCGGCATATTGGCGCCGGGGATATTTGGCATAAAGACGTACTTTGAATGTCCATTTCAGGGGCTCGAACAGGGGTCAAGAATGCGCGATTTTTAGCAGTTTGACAACCGCGGTTTCGGTATTTCCGGCAACGGCTTGAGGCTGCGGTAACTGTCACCGTTGAGGACGACCCGATACGCGCCATGCAAACAAATGGGATCACTTCTCTTGAAGTGAGTTTGAATCCCTGGAAGGAAGTGGCTACAGGGATAGAGTCTCAGCTATAAAGTTTTCTCATTACTGCTTCGTCTTCACTATCCGTGACAAGAAAAACATATCCATTCTTCGGATGTCCCGGATGATTAACGAGTATTACTTCAGTTACCTCGCCGTGAGAAACAAACACATCTTGTTTTTGATCAAACTTGGCTAATTCTTCTATCAGTTCTTTTACCGTCATTTATTTCCCCTGATTTGCCAGAAGCGTATTGTGTGTATCGTTTTGCAATTCACTTTCTTGGTATCAAAATGAAGAAGATTTTTATAAGTTATTATAGCCAGAATATTTCCTATCTATTAAAAAACGGCTTTTATATTATTTGAAAGACCATTTCTAGGCTTGGTTATTAATGCTCATCAAGCCGATCCCGATAATCATAGTCACGCTCCCACGTTCAGAGTGTTCATATCGTCGCTCATTTTCCTGTCTGTCCCTTTCACGTTCTGAATACTCACCGCTACGCTGGCGCAACTGCGCATCTTCAACAGACCTGCCTTCCCCAACATATCGACCGTTGCCCACATACATTGCTTTTTCGGCTGACTGTGCGGCCATAGGGCTGGATAGTGCGAGATAAATGGATACGGAAAAAATGGTGAGTTCATTCATTAGTGACTTACTCCACCATCCGCGAGAAGAAGCAAGAAAATAACCGGCCAGAGCGGAATGCTTATTATACAGACCGCATAAGATAAATGGCGCCAAACGATGCAAGGGACTGCAGCCTGTCGGCAAAACGGGAGCAAGTAATCAGAAAAATGAGTTTCTGGCCCGCATAGACGTGAATGAAGTGGAATAAACCATTCTTTATCCTAAATCCGGCAGTAGCCGCTCATTTCCAGTTTAGGACTATGATCCACAAAGACTTTCCGAGGTACTTGATGTTCACCTGTATGGTGAGTTTGCTACGGGGCAGATTGCGCGATTTTTGGGGCAAATGGCTGCGTTGCAACTCCTTGGAATGAAATAGCCATTCCGCGTTGTTGCGTCTTGCCCTGCACGCCGAAAGCCGCACACTCCATCCTGTCCAACTGCCGGATTTAGGTTTATTCCTTCCTCCAATGATGCCGGGAATCCAGGGGAAAACCTTTTACATCACAGCTGACAATCCGGCCTGACTTCTCTAACCTTTGAGCACTGGATTCAATAGAACAGGCGGACGCGCCAGTATGGAAAATCAATGAAAAAGCCCGCTGGACGTGGGGCTTTCGGGACTTCTCGGGACTTGGTGGAACAGTCAATTGGGACAAGAAGGATCGAACTGAATCATAGAATGGCTTCAAATAATGCGCTACAAGCCTGACTCTATTTTTATACCCCAAGATATACCCCCACATGCTTCCGGTAGCTCGTAAATCTACCAAAAAAGGCGGGCTGAGTGCCCAGCTGGCGAATCCAGTCATGGTGCGGCTTTTACGTGGGTGAATATCGCTATTAAATCGGCACTCGCCAGCAGAGATTATGTGTCGCAGATCTTTGCAGTCAACCCCGGTTGTCATATTGAATCTGCTCAAACTCAATAACTTCTTCGACTTCTCTTAACTCCAAATCCTTCATTGGGGTGGAAATGGACGTAAGTTGCTCGATTTTCCTCGAAGCAGGAATGATATTTTTGACGGCATCGCGCGCCGGTATAAGAACTGATGACCAGCTATAATCGTACCCTCTGTCGCTATTTTCAACGAGTAGCGGCAACGATATTTTTACTTCCTGAAAATTGCGATGAAATTCAGTGATGGCAATCACTAGATCAGGACTCAATACGCCAATTTGCGGGGCCAAAGTTTTATAGAACATTGGTTCCGACAGCTTGTTCGCTTCAAGGAAGTGTGAATCAATTTTGTATGAGGAACTGCCATACCGTGTCTCTCTCATTGCCATCTTCGCAACGGTAGTAGCTATCTGCGCCGCTTCCTTGCGAAGGAGCATGATTTCACCATATAGCGCGGCGGCTACCGAAAGAGCTTCATCTGACCGAAGTGCCGCATCCCGTTTACGGTTTAGGTGAAAATTCCATAGCGCTGCGACCATCAGCGCCAAAAAGCCAAGAAGCGAGCTAATCGCGCCTTGCCAGATCTTCAATTCTTCGTAGAGGCTCAGCATATGAAGTACCTCACCCTATTCAAAGAATTCTGGGAAAATCTTGCAGTAAAACTCTGTCTGTCTGTCGCGCCCCACGTTTAAAAATACATAGTCCCTCCAGATAATCATCAAATGTGCGGGGTGCACGCTCCAGTCCTGCATCGAACTTATCGGCTAACGCCTGAAAATCGCGTTTTCGGCCCGGCATGGCATGATGGTCGAATGTGAGATTTCGAGTGCGTGACCGCTTTTCGATTTCCGTCAGCAATCTTTCGAGCGCAGTGCGGAATGGCACGGGGGATTTTAGGACTTCCTAGACATCTAATTGGTGGAGACGAGGAGGATCGAACTCCCGACCTTCGCATTGCGAACGCGACGCTCTCCCAGCTGAGCTACGTCCCCGGTTGATTTCTGGCGTATTTTATATCAAAAAGCGATGCCATCATATGACGCGGCAGGCAACAGGTGGTTTTTACTCCTGCCTCAAAGATTAGCCATCGCATGAAATAGATCGAATCTCGTCACACCCAGTCTCTGCCTGTCAGAAAGTCCGTATAAAGCCTCTCTTCCGGCTTTCCCGGTTCCGGCTTCCAGTCGTAGCGCCATTTCACGATAGGGGGAAGGGACATCAGGATGGACTCGGTGCGCCCTCCTGATTGCAGGCCAAATAAGGTGCCCCGATCCCACACCAGATTGAATTCCACATAGCGGCCGCGTCGGTATGCCTGGAAGTCGCGTTCCCGCTCGCCATAAGGAATGACCAGGCGCCGTTCCAGGATAGGCACGTAAGCATCCAGGAAATGATTGCCGACACTTTTCGTCAGGCTGAAGCAGGTATCGAAATCCGGCTTGCTGAGATCATCGAAGAAAATGCCGCCGATGCCGCGCGGCTCCTTGCGGTGCTTGAGGTAAAAATACTGGTCGCACCACTTCTTGAAGCGCGGGTGATAATCCTCCCCGAAAGGGGACAGGGCCTCTTTGCAGGCCTGGTGGAAATGTACGGCGTCTTCTTCGAAGCCGTAGTAGGGAGTCAGATCCATCCCGCCGCCAAACCACCATACCGGCTCGGCGCCTTCCTTGCGCGCCTCCAGAAAGCGCACGTTCAAGTGCACTGTGGGGGCGTAGGGATTGCGCGGATGCAACACCAGCGATACGCCCATCGCCTCGAACGAGCGGCCGGATAACTCGGGCCGGGCTGCGGTAGCGGAAGCCGGCAGGCCGCCGCCGAACACATGGGAGTAATTCACCCCACCGCGCTCCAGCACGTTGCCTTCTTCCATCACGCAGCTCAATCCACCGCCGCCTTCGGGCCGCTCCCATTCATCCCGGCGGAACCGCGCTCCATCCACTTCTTCCAGCCGCTGGACGATCCGGGCCTGAAGTCCGGTAAAAAATTCCCTGGCCTGTTCCGCTGCATTCATGGATTGCAGTCCGCCCCTGGTCCGATTACTTGCGCGATTGATTGATAGCGCGGTATCCGATGTCGCGCCGCATCTGGCAGCCGTCGAAATGGATATGCTCGGCGATTTCGTATGCGCGGCGCTGCGCCATCCTGACGCCATCCGCCAAGGCGGTGATGCATAATACCCGCCCGCCGGCAGTGACGATTTCCTTGCCGTTTTCACCACCCCAGGCAGTTCCCGCGTGGAATACGTGGAAATCCTTCTCCGATGCGGGCATTTGGGGAAGATCGGGCAGGCCGTGGATCACGTCGCCCCTGCGCGGCGTGCCGGGATAGTCGTGCGCAGCCATGACTACGCCCAAAGCAGTGCGCCGGTCCCACTCCGCTTCCACTTTGTCAAGCGTGCCGCCTATCGCGTGCTCCATCAGGGTGATCAGGTTGCTTTTCAGGCGCAGCAGGATGACCTCGGCTTCCGGATCGCCCATGCGGCAATTGAACTCGAGCACCCGGATGCCGCCATCAGGCAGGATCATCAACCCGGCGTACAGAAAACCGGTAAAGGGAATCCCTTCCTGTTCCATGCCGGCCATGGCGGCATGGATGACTTCCCGCATTATTTTGGCATGCAGCATGGGACTTATCGCCGGCGCGGGAGAATAAGCGCCCATTCCGCCCGTATTGGGCCCCTGGTCGCCTTCTTTCAGGCGCTTGTGGTCCTGGCTGGTTGCCAGCGGCAGCACATGCCGGCCATCGGCCATGACGATAAAGCTGATCTCCTCGCCTTCCAGGAACTCTTCGATCACAATGCGGGCGGCCACCTTTCCCGCCGATGTTTTCACGAGCATTGCGTCCACCGCGGCATGGGCCTCTTCCAGCGTCATGGCCACCACCACTCCCTTGCCTGCAGCCAAGCCATCCGCCTTGACGACGATGGGTGCGCCTTTTTCATCCACGTAACGATGCGCTTCATCAGGGGAATCGAAGCTCGCGTAAGCCGCGGTGGGAATGCCATGCCGCTGCATGAAGGCCTTGGCAAACTCCTTGGATGTTTCCAGTTGCGCGGCCTGCCGGGTAGGGCCGAAAATCTTGAGGCCGGCGGCGTGAAACGCATCCACGATGCCATCCGCCAAGGGCGCTTCGGGTCCGACGACAGTAAACGCGACCGATTCTTTCCTGGCAAACTCGACCAGTTCCGGAATTCCGGTGAGCGGGACATTTTCCAGGTCTTCGTCCAGCGCCGTCCCCGCGTTTCCGGGCGCCACGAAGACCGTAGGAAGGGCGGGGCCGCGGGATGAGCGGAGTAGCTTCCATGCCAAGGCATGCTCCCTGCCGCCGCCGCCAATTACAAGTAGTTTCATATCAGGATATCGAGATTCGAATTCGGATTATGCCTGCCCTACCAGCTTTGTCTCCCATCTTGCGTCTTATTCCCGGATGGGTACGATGAGCCTCGGCTTGATGAAGCCGGGGATATGATAACTCATGCGTAAGCCGTGCAATGCGAGTTGATGAAATCATTGGACTGAAATAGTCGGCCAGCCAGGTATTCAATGCCGAAAATGCCTTACGCCGGTCAATACCATGGCAACGCCCTGCTCATCCGCGGCAGCGATCACTTCCGCGTCGCGCACGCTGCCGCCAGGCTGGATCACCGCCCTTGCCCCTGCTTCCACGACCACATCCAGGCCGTCACGAAACGGAAAAAAGGCATCCGACGCCACTGTCGAACCGTCCAGAGCCAGTCCCGCGTTCCTGGCCTTGATCGAGGCAATGCGTGCGCTGTCCACCCGGCTCATTTGCCCCGCCCCCACGCCGAGCGTACGGCCATTGGCACAAAACACAATGGCATTGGACTTGACGAATTTCGCCACCCGCCAGGCAAACAGCAAATCCTGCAATTGCTGCGGTGTCGGCCGCGCCTTGGTCACCACTTTCAGCTCGGCGGCATCGATATTGAGACTGTCTGGCGTTTGTACCAGCATGCCTCCGCCCACCCGCTTGAAGTCAAAGGCGTTATGACCCGCCTCGAACGGTACCGTCAGTACGCGGACATTGGTCCTGCGCGCGAAGACCTCGCGCGCGCCATCGGTTAATTCGGGGGCGATGACCACTTCGACAAATTGTGCGGCGACGGCCTCGGCGGTGGCACCATCCAGTTGACGATTGAAGGCGATGATGCCACCAAACGCGGAAGTCGGATCGGTGGCAAAAGCCCGCTTGTAAGCTGCAAGGAGAGAATCCGCTACTGCAACGCCGCAGGGATTCGCGTGCTTGATAATAACGCAGGCGGGCTCGTCGAATGTCTTGACGCATTCCCAGGCTGCGTCGGCATCGGCGATGTTGTTGTATGACAGTTCCTTGCCCTGCAACTGGGCATAGCTGGCGAGGCTACCCGCCACGGGTTGCAGATCCCGGTAAAAAGCCGCTTTCTGGTGGGGATTTTCGCCGTAACGCAGGGACTGCGCGATATCGAAATTGAGGTTGAACCGTCCAGGGAAGGTCTGGCGCATGGCTTGACTCTGACTATCCGCACCGCCCTCCGGGCTGGATACGCCAAGCGAAGTGAGATAGTTGCTGATCGCGCCATCGTAGGCGGCGGTATGCGAAAATGCCTTGCAGGCCAGGCGAAAGCGGAAGGCCTCGCTGACCTCGCCTCCCAATTTTATTTCCACGAGCAGCGGCGCATAATCCTGGGGATCGGTCACTACCGTAACGCTTCCATAGTTTTTTGCTGCGGCCCGCACCATGGCCGGGCCCCCTATATCGATATTTTCGATTGCCTCCTGCAAGGTGCAGTCCGGCCGGGCCACGGTCTGGCTGAAGGGATAGAGGTTCACTATGACGAGATCGATGGTGGGAATGCCCGCCTTCTCCATCGCTGCCTCGTGCTCGGGCACATCTTTTCGTGCAAGAATGCCGGCGTGTATTTTAGGGTGAAGAGTTTTTACGCGTCCGTCAAGCATCTCGGGAAAACCGGTGTAATTGCTGACCTCGGTAACCTCGATGCCGGCGTTTTTCAGCAATCCGGCCGTTCCTCCAGTCGAAAGAATGGCGATTCCCAGCTTGCGCAATGCATGCGCGAATTCAACTATGCCGGTTTTGTCTGAAACGCTTATCAGGGCCTGCTTGATGCTCATGGAATGTTCTTTTTATTTAGTTGGGATTGCAGCGATTGTAAACAGAAATGGCCACCGCTGCCGACAGGGCTGAAAAGTCCGGCTGCGGCCCGCTATCGGCCCTGCTATTTGATGTTGTACTGCTTTATCTTGTTGCGAAGCGTGTTGCGGTTAATGCCCAGCAACTCCGCAGCGCGCGTCTGGTTGCCGCCGGCCTGCTGCATGAGCATCTCGATCAACGGTTTTTCCACGCTGCACATCACCATCTCGTGGATGGCATGGGGCTTTTCGCCATCCAGATCGTTGAAATACTCCTCCACCGCGCTGCGCACACAGCGAGCAATTTCATTTTCATTGATTATGCTCATGCGACCAGCTCCTCAGACTCAGCATAGACCAATCTGCGTCCGTAAGCGGCAAGCGTGTGGAAAAATTCGTCAACCGCCGCCAATTGCTGCTCGGCGCTTTGCAACTGATTCATCTGATGGCGGAACACGGCGGAGCCGACCAGACCCTTCGTATACCAGGAGATGTGCTTGCGGGCGATCCGCACTCCGGAGTATTCACCGTAAAATTCATACAGGTCGTGCAGATGATCGATGAGAACACGGTGAATCTCGGCTACTTCCGGTAACGGGATATGTTTGCCGGTCTCCAGATAGTGGCTGATCTCGCGAAATATCCAGGGCCGTCCCTGCGCTGCCCGGCCGATCATCACCGCGTCGGCTCCCGTATAGTCAAGTATCCGCCTCGCCTGCTCCGGCGTATTGATGTCGCCATTAGCGACAACTGGTATGTTGATGGCAGCTTTTACCATGGCGATAGTGTCATACTCGGCATGGCCGGTATAGGCGCAAGCGCGCGTGCGTCCGTGTATGGCGAGCGCCTGAATTCCCGCGCTCTCGGCAATATGTGCGACGGCGAGCGCATTTTTATGCTGCTTGTCCCAGCCGGTGCGGATCTTGAGCGTGACCGGCACCTCGACCGCTCCGACCACGGCATCCAGTATTTTTCCCACCAGCGGCTCATCCTGCAACAATGCGGATCCGGCCATCACGTTGCAAATCTTCTTGGCGGGGCATCCCATATTGATATCGATGATCTGCGCCCCCTGCGCGACATTGTAGCGGGCGGCTTCCGCCATCATCACCGGATCGGCACCAGCGATCTGCACCGAGATCGGGTCTACCTCTCCCTCATGGTTGGCGCGGCGACGAGTCTTTTCGGAACCCCACAACAAGGAGTTGCTGGATACCATTTCCGACACGGCCATGCCCGCCCCCATGCTCTTGCACAACTGGCGAAACGGACGGTCGGTGACCCCCGCCATGGGTGCGACGATAAGATTATTCTTGAGAATATGAGAACCGATCTGCATGATGGGTTGCTGCCGGAAAGTTGCGCCAGCCCCAGCACAAGGAGCCGGGAGCAAAGGAGAAGCCTTAAAGTTTAACAGGAAACAGAGAAGAAGAAACCGGCACGGATGCGTAAAGCAGTATCCTTATAAACCTAAAGGACATTATTTCATTTTACAGGAAGACGGAAGGCGCGTGAACCATCGCCGCCATGAATGCGACGACAAGGCTATTCGTTACGGCCGGAAAGTCGCGCCAACCCAGGGGATTTGGCACAAGAAGCCAGGAGCAGGACAGCAAAGGAGCAGCACAAAATTCAACAGGAAACAAAAAGGAAGAAGCTGGCGCAGATGCGTAAAGCATAAATATCCTTATGTAGACCAAGGATATCGTTGGGCGCTTACCGCCCGCTGCAGGGCTGCATCTTCCTCTGGAAGAGACTGCTCCAACCATCGCAGTCTAGTCAGCCGCGCCGCTGCCTTTTGCGCATGCCATCCTGCGAAGCCGCCGCCGCGCGAGCGGAGATTTGCTCAGCGTTTCCCTAACCCCTCGCACCGAACATCATTCTCCTGGCGACGAAGCGCTTGGCCTGAGGGAGGCAATCCAGTGCACCTAACCCCAGGCTGCGCATGCTGCTCAGAAGAGGATCGTCGTTGGAGAAAAGCTTGACCAGCGAATCGGTAAAAATACGGCCCACATTGCTATCCACACGGCGCTTTTCCCGATATCTCGCCAGCATCGCGGGGGTACCGGCCTCGGGGGAAGCCGCAATGATTTCGTCGGCCAGTTCCCAGGCGTCGCGCAACCCCAGGTTGAACCCCTGCCCTGCGACCGGGTGCAAGGTTTGTGCGGCGTTGCCTATGAGAACGCTCCGGCAGGCCGTGACCGGGCTTGCATACTTGAGCGCTAGAGGAAAACCGGCTCGCTTCCCGGTTTCAATGAATTTGCCGAGGCGATCCCCGAAATGGGCGTGCAGCCGTATCAGGAAAGCCGCATCGTCAAGGCCCAGGATTTCCTGCGCCAGAGAAGGAGAAACCGTCCACACCAATGCAAAATATTCGCCGGATGGCAGCAACGCTACCGGGCCATCGGGAGTGAAGCGCTCGTAAGCCACGCCCGGCTGGGGATGGGGATGAATACGCTTCCCAGGCCGGCGAGCGCCTTTGGCGCGCTCTAATCCGGGCTCGTCCCCGGCTGGGGCATAGGCGGGATCCTCGGGAGAAGCATTGGCGAACGCTGGAAGGTGCTCGCTTTTGACGCGAGCCACTACAGCCCATTGCCCATAATCATGCACATGTTGGGTCACGCCTTCTATTTGCTCGATAAGACGGCCCCCATCCGCCAGGACCAGCAACCCTGCCGATGCCTTTTTTGTGCGACCTTCGTGCTGGAATTCGACCGATGCCGCTTCCGCAAGGGTTTCCAGGCGTACCACCTGCGCTCCCGTCAGATAAGTGGTGCCGGAATTTCGAAGCGCCTTGTGCATGGCGCGGAAGATGTCATGGTGATTCAGGACATAGCCCAGGGCAGGCACGCCCATATCCGCAGCGGCAAGTATGGTTCGTCCAAAACCGCCGCGATTGGAAATATGAATGGTGGTGATAGGAGTGACTTCGGGCAATCCCTGCCATACGCCCAGGCGCTGCAGGATGAGCCGGCTGCCGTGGGATAGCGCCAATGGCCGGGAATCCTCGGTCTTCCCGGGCAATCCCCGTGCTTCCAGCAACAGCACGGACACGCCGCTACCCCGCAAGGCAAGGGCCAGCGCCATGCCGACGGGGCCGCCGCCAACGATGATCAAGTCATAGTCGTGCCGAGCGCCGGTATCGCTGGTATCCGTGATATCGATGGTCATTTGATTTCCTGGCGGCTTCAGTACGCCTCCCGCACCGGTGGTGATATCAACAATGCGTCCGACAGTTGATCTTCCCTGGCCTTCCTTGTCCTTGCGCAGGTATTGATCCGATTATTTTATTTTCCAATGTCCCTATCCTTCCCACCGGCTGACCCCGATGTCTTGTCTGTCCCACTACTTTCTTCGACAATTTCCGCATCCTCGATCACGACATAGTCTCCCTCCGATATCCCTTTCTCCGATACACGGCCCTCTCGCCCCTCCAGAGATTCACGCAGCTTGCGGCGCAGCCACCATAGACGCAGCGCAAGCCCGGCAGCCGCTACCGCGAACAACGCAAAAAACGCGGTAAAAAAGAAAACGCCTAAAATCGCCAGAAGGATGAACACCGGAATAAGGACCAGATACAGCGCCCATCGGCCAGCCCAACCCACGGGGGCAACTCGCATGATCTCCTCTTCAGGAATGCCTGTCTGTTCGTTTCGGGATATGCGCCTGATGATTATCCTGTTTTTCTCGTCCATGGGATCATGCCTCCCGGTTTCGCATCAACTCCTCGATTTGCGCAACGCTCTTGGGCGCGGCGGAGGTCAATACCTCGCATCCGATCCCCGTTACCGCGACGTCATCCTCGATGCGCACACCGATATTCCAGAAATACGCAGGGACATTCTCCGAAGGCCGAACGTAGCAACCGGGCTCCACGGTCAAGGTCATTCCCGGCTGCAACGCGCGCCACGTTCCGTTTTGCTTGTACTCCCCCGCGTCATGCACGTCCAGGCCCAGCCAATGGCCCGTGCGGTGCATATAGAAACGCTTGTAATCTTCCGACTGTATGACACCGTCGACGCTGCCCTGGCATAAACCCAGATCGATGAATCCCTGCGCCAATATCTGCAGCGCTGCCTCGTGCGGAACATTCCAGTGATTGTCCGGACGCACCGCCGCTATCGCCGCCTCCTGCGCGGCCAGCACCACCTCATACAGGTCTCTTTGCGGCGCGCTGAATGTTCCGTTCACGGGAAAGGTGCGCGTGATATCCGATGCGTAGCCATCCAGCTCACACCCTGCATCGATCAACAGGAGTTCGCCATCCTTCAGGCGGGCATTATTCTCGACATAGTGCAGTACGCAGGCATTGGCACCACCCGCCACGATGGAGGTGTATGCGGGGGATTGCGCGCCCCTGCGTCGAAATTCGTAAAGCAGCTCGGCTTCGATTTCATATTCACCCATGCCAGGACCGGTTTTGAGCATGGCGCGGCGGTGAGCGCCACAGGATATTTCCGCAGCGCCACGCATGACTTCGAGTTCTTCGGCGCCTTTGAACAAGCGCATTTCGTCCAGCAGAAGCCGGATGTCGCGGATTTGGGCAGGCGCCGTGACGCCACTTCGCGCCTGCTCGCGCACCCTGTTCACCCATCCGGTCAACCTCGTATCCCAGGAGGCATCCTGCCCCAGCGCGCAATACACGGCAGGCTGGTCGGCAAGCAACCGCGGCATCATTTCTTCCAGCTTGATAATGGAGTATGCCTCGTCAAACCCGAATGCTTCCCCTGCGGCCTCGGGGCCATAACGAAAACCTTCCCATATTTCGCGCTCCGGGTCCTTGTCGCGGCAAAACAGGATATGCCTCGTCTTATCCTCGTTGCCAGGGTCCGCCACTATTACCAGCACGGCTTCCGGCTCGCGAAAGCCGGTCAGATAATAAAAATAACTGTCGAAACGATAGGGAAAGTGGGCATCCCGATTTCGCACCTGTTCCCGCGCGGTGGGAAGGATGGCAACGCCCTGCATGCGGGAGGCGATGCTGCGGCGTCTTGCGGCAAAAGTTTTTACCGGAATCATAATAATGATTTTTGCAGGATTTTACGGATAAAGCAAAGCGCGCATAGTCGTCCAGATCTGCTTATTTTCGCTCATGCCTATCCCTATTTGGGACCGCCTATCAGTTCAAGAGTTTTCGTCATGGCCCAACGAAGGGAGAGCCCAATCTCAGCGGCACTCCAGGGGATCGAAAGCTCGCCTCGCTATACTGCAAGCGTTCGCTAAAGTTGCGCTGGAGCGGCGCCAAGCTTCAAATCGAGCGCACGCAGGCGTTCGGGCGTGCCGACATCGACCCAGATTCCCCGATAGTGCTTGCCCCCCACTTTCCCCGCCGCTATGCCTTTTCGCAATAGCGGCGCCAGCTTTGCTACCGAACCGGGCGCCACTTCCCTGAAAAACTGCGGGCGATATATCCCTATGCCGCTGAAGGTCAGCATTTCGCCGCCCTCGCTACTCCGTGGAACAACTCTGCCGGCATCGAGAGCAAAATCTCCGTCCGGATGATGCGAAGGGTTGTCTACCAGCACCAGGTAAGCAAGATCATCTTCCGGCTCGATCTGCATTCGATGCAGGACAGGCAGCAGCTCCAGGAAATCGAGTTCACAATAAATGTCCGCATTGACCGCCAGAAATGGCTGTCCTTTCCTGTCATCTGGAATTCCGTCTTCCAATAACCGCAGTGCCTGCGCGATACCCCCGGCGGTTTCGAGCGCTGCAGGTTCTGGAGAATAACGGATGGGGATGCCGTAGCGCTCGCCGCTGCCCAGGGCCGCTTCTATCATATGGCCAAGATGGGCATGATTGATAATGATCCCGGCGAAGCCGGCTCGCGCAAGTTTTTCCACATGATATTCGATCAACGGCCGGGAACCGGCGCGCAGCAATGGTTTGGGCAAGGCATCAGTCAGGGGCCGCATCCGCTCGCCACGTCCGGCCGCAAGGATCATGGCCCTGAATGGCGCGGCTTTAGAAAGTATAGCCAATTCTTTCTTCAAGGGGATTTTCTTCCAGCCTGTCCAGCAGCGCGAACAAAGGGGTGAGCTCCGGATAGCGGCTGCAGGTCTTGCGCAGATATTCCAGCACTAGGGGGATATCCCGGAGATAGCCTTCCTTGCCATCGCGATGCCACAGGCGTGCGAATACTCCCAGGATCTTGACGTGGCGTTGCACTCCCATCCACTCGAAGTCCTGGTAAAACCCGGCAAAATCCGCGGGAACAGGCAGGCCCATGGCCCTGGCTTGTTCCCAATAACGGATAAGCCAGTCCAGGATGCGCTCCTCCTCCCACCGGATATAGGCATCCTTGAACAGGGATACCAGATCGTAGGTAATGGGGCCGTAAACCGCATCCTGGAAATCGATAACGCCGGGATTGGGGATGGCAACCATCAGGTTGCGCGAATGGTAGTCCCGGTGCACAAAGACTTTCGGCTGGGCCAGGCAGCGTTGCACAATCTGCGCAAAAACCTGGTCGAGCCCGGCTTTCTGGCTTGCATCGAGGGTTGCCTTCAGATGCCTGGTCACGTACCACTCAGGGAACACGCGCAGTTCCCTGAGCAGCAGCGCTTCGTCATATTCCGGCAGCACGCCGGGCCGGCTTGCCATTTGCATTTTCAGCAACGCTGCAATGGCATCGCGGTACAAACGATCTGCCGAATCCGGATCATCCATGGCCTGAAGATAAGTAAGGCGTCCCAGGTCGGAGAGAAGCAGGAAACCCTGGACCGGATCCTGCGCCACTATCTCCGGCACATGCAGGCCCGCCGCGGAGAACAGTCCAGCCACATGCAGGAAAGGGCCGCAGTCCTCATGCTGAGGCGGGGCATCCATTGCAATCAGGGTGCCATCCTCGAAGGTGGCACGAAAATAACGGCGAAAGCTGGCATCCGCGGAGGCCGTCGCAAGGGTGAAGCGCTTTTCCGGGAACTGCCGGCTGATCCAGTTTTCCAGGAGATGCAAACGGTCCATAATGTTGGCTGATTGCTTAATTGCGGGAAGTATGAGATTTTAGCACGCGGATAGCGCCTCTTATCCTGCTGCAGATGCAGAGCCTCTCGGGCAGAAGGCGCGGCAGAGCGACATCATGGAGAAAATCATGCTAAACCAAAAAGTATTGGACGAAGTGGTAACCAAGGTCAATGAATTCCTGGCGCAGAGCCCGGTCAAGGATGCGGAAAAAAATCTGCGCGTGATGCTCTCGGGAATATTCATGAAACTTGACCTGGTCACGCGGGAGGAATTCGATGTTCAGCAGGAAGTGCTCAAACGCACCCGCGAAAAATTGACCGAATTGGAAACGCGTGTTACGGAATTGGAGACAGAAGCGCGTTCTGACAAGCTGCATTCAGAAACAGCTCCGGCGGAGACGTCGGCGAGGCAACGGAGAACCGCAAAGAAAGCCGGGTTCTCGAATTCGGCGGAAAACCTGGACGACCTTTCAGAATCAGAATAGTGGGCTTCGACGCAGAGGATCGTTTCTAGCGGTGCCGGAAAAATACCGCAGGCCCGGCTTCATTCCGGCTTACAGCCAGGCAAAACCGCATGCCGCCGCTGATTGGCGGGAATTTGCCTGAATGCCGCTAGCGATACTTTATAGCCGCGCCATCTCGGGCATGGATTCGCCATTGGTTACGGTGGAAGCGCATATCGCAAACGGCCTGCCCGGCTTTACCATCGTCGGATTGCCGGAAACGGAAGTGAAGGAAAGCAAGGACAGGGTGCGGGCAGCCATCCAGAACGCACAGTTCGAGTTTCCATCCCGGCGCATAACGGTCAATCTCGCTCCCGCCGATTTACCAAAGGAAAGCGGGAGATTCGATCTTCCCATTGCCTTGGGGATTCTTGCGGCTACCGGCCAGATTCCTTCCGATAAGCTGGGCGAATACGAGTGGGCGGGAGAGCTTGCTCTCACAGGAGAATTGCGGGCAATCCGGGGCGCGCTGGCAATGACATATGGCGCATCGCGCTCGGGCCGAAGTTTTGTGCTGCCTCGGCAAAATGCCGCGGAAGCGGCGCTTGTCAGGGAAGCAGCAGTATATCCCGCGACATCGCTATTGCAGATTTGCACCCATCTCGCTGGCCGCACGCCACTGGAGCGTTATGGCAGCACCTCTGGAGATGAAACAGCAGGGGCGCCGATCGCCGGCCAGGAGGAGCCGCATTATCTCGACATGGAGGAGGTCAAGGGTCAACCGCATGCCAAGCGCGCATTGGAAATTGCGGCTGCAGGCAATCATAGCGTGCTGATGATAGGACCACCCGGTACCGGAAAATCGATGCTGGCGGCGCGGCTTCCTGGCATCCTGCCATCGATGACCGAAGAAGAAGCCCTGGAATCGGCCGCAATGCAATCGTTGAGCAACGGCAGCTTCGATATCGCAGCCTGGAGGCGCCGTCCCTATCGTTCACCCCATCACACGGCATCCGCTGTCGCATTGGTGGGAGGCGGCAGCAACCCCCGTCCGGGCGAGATTTCCCTGGCGATGAATGGCGTACTGTTTCTCGATGAACTGCCCGAATTCGATCGCAAGGTTCTGGAAGTGCTGCGGGAACCGCTTGAATCAGGGCATATAACGATATCGCGTGCCGCAAGGCAAGCCGATTTTCCTGCACGGTTCCAGTTGATCGCGGCCATGAACCCTTGTCCCTGCGGTTATCTGGGACACCATAACGGAAAATGCCGTTGCACTCCCGATCAGGTGGCCCGCTACCGCGGAAAAATTTCCGGCCCGTTGCTGGATCGGATCGATATCCAGATCGAGGTGCCAGCCGCGCCGCAGGAAGACATCATGCGCCAATCGGATGGCGAACCAAGCTCGCGGATAAGGCAGCGTGTCGAAAAAGCCTATCAAAAGCAACTGGAACGGCAAGGCAAGGCCAATTCGCGGCTGGCAGTCAAAGAAATGGATAAATATTGCGTTCCTGATTTGCCAGGCGAAAACCTGTTGAAGCTGGCCATCAGCCGCCTGAATTTGTCTGGCCGCGCCTACCATCGCATTCTGAAATTGGCCCGGACAATTGCCGATCTGGCTGAGAGCGACCACATAGCGAGCAATCATATCGCGGAAGCAGTGCAATATCGCAAGCTGGACCGGCATTGAACCCATTGGAGGGCAAGAGAAATACCGATCCCGGACGCCTCGAAGCGGCACGTGGATATCAGCCATGTTCCTCCCACCTTCCACCTTTGGCAGCGTGCGGCAGCCCCTCAATTGATCGGACCAGGGAGAGGAAAGGCGGGGATTGATGTAAAATTGGCTTCATCCATGTCCATGAGCTGGACACCGCGAATTGACTGGTAAGCAGCAGTAAATCCGTTTCCGATGTAGCTCCCGATCGACGCCGCATTTGTGCAGCATGCCCGCATCTCCCACATTCGTTCATTTTCGGTTGCATAGCGAGTATTCCATCACGGATGGAATCGTGCGCGTGGAGGAGGCCGTCGCCAAAGCGGCTGCGGATGGCATGCCGGCGCTGGCACTGACCGATCTTTCCAATCTTTTCGGGCTGGTAAAGTTTTACCAGGAGGCGCGCACCGAGGGAGTAAAGCCAATAATCGGCTGCGACGCGTGGATCAGCAATGAGGCGGATCGCGACAAGCCGACGCGCATCCTGCTGCTATGCCAATCCTATGCTGGCTATTTGCGATTATGCCGCCTTCTGTCGCGAGCCTATCGGGAAAACCAGCATCGGGGAAGAGCGGAAATAAGAAAGGGGTGGTTCCACGGTAACGAAGAGGGAACGGGTGGATTGATCGCGTTATCGGGCGGAGATACCGGAGATATCGGCCTGTCGCTGATACAGAACGCCTCTGCCCAGGCAAGCATGCTTGCAACAGAATGGGAACGCCTTTTTCCCGATCGTTTTTACATGGAGATCCAGCGAGCAGGAAATGCGAATGCGGAAACACTCGTGCAGCGCTCCCTCATGCTGGCTTCTACGCTGGACCTGCCGGTAATTGCCACCCACCCGATACAGTTTTTGAATTCCGAAGATTACAGGGCGCATGAAGCACGGGTATGCATCGCGGAGGGTTATGTCCTGGGCGATCGGCGCCGCCCCCAAAGCTGCACGGTACAGCAGTATTTCAAAACGCAGGCGGAAATGGAAGAGCTGTTTGCCGATATCCCCTCCGCGCTGGTCAACACTGTCGAACTTGCAAAACGTTGCAATCTCACCCTTGAATTAGGCGTCAACCGCCTGCCGCTGTTTCCCACGCCCAACCAGGAGAGCCTGGAGCATTATTTGCGCGAGCAGGCGGAGACCGGACTCGAAATAAGAATGAATGCGCTGTTTCCAGATGGCGCCATGCGGTATGCAGAGATGCCCAAGTATCGGGCGCGGCTGGAATTCGAAACCAGCACCATAGTGCAGATGGGCTTCGCTGGCTATTTTCTTATCGTGGCGGATTTCATCAACTGGGCTAAAAAAAATGGCGTCCCCGTGGGTCCCGGCCGCGGCTCCGGCGCTGGCTCGCTCGTCGCTTTTTCCCTGGGGATAACGGATCTCGATCCGCTTCGCTACGATTTGCTGTTCGAGCGCTTTCTCAATCCCGAGCGTATTTCCATGCCGGATTTCGATATCGACTTCTGCCAGGATGGCCGTGAGCAAGTGATCGGATATGTAAAACAGAAATATGGCGCGGAAAGCGTCTCCCAGATCGCGACATTCGGCACCATGGCTGCCAAAGCGGTGGTGCGCGATGTCGGAAGAGTGCTCGACCTGCCATACAACTTTGTGGACCAACTGGCGAAGCTGGTCCCGTTCGAGCTTGGCATGACGTTAAAAAAAGCGCGCGCCGAAGAACCGCAACTGAATCTGCGCGCGCAAGAGGAAGAAGAAGTCCGCAATCTGCTCGAACTCGCGGAGCGCCTGGAAGGGCTTACGCGAAACGTGGGCATGCATGCGGGTGGCGTGCTGATCGCGTCTGGAAAAATTACCGATTTCTGCCCGGTTTACTGCACCGATGCCGGCGACTCGGTGATAAGCCAGCTCGACAAGGATGATGTGGAGAAAATTGGCCTGGTTAAATTTGATTTTCTCGGTTTGCGAACGTTGACCATACTCGACTGGGCGGTCAGATATATCAGGCAGCGCAAAACGGGATCGGCCGTGCTGGCGGCCGGGGAAAAGAACCAGCAAGCCAGCGAGCCGGACGCCCGGGGCTGGGCTTGTTTTTCCCTGGAAAACCTGCCACTGGATGATCCGGCAACCTATGCTCTGCTACGCCAGGGCAACGCCGTGGGAATATTCCAGTTCGAGTCTCGCGGCATGAAGGATCTGCTGCAAAAGGCCAGGCCGGACCGTTTCGAGGACATCATTGCCCTGGTGGCGCTGTATCGTCCGGGACCCATGGCGCTCATTCCAGAATTTGTGGAACGCAAACACGGCAAGCGCGTGGAGTACATGGATCCGCGCTTGCGGCCCATACTTGAGCCCACCTATGGGGTGATGATTTATCAGGAACAAGTGATGCAGATTGCGCAGGTCATAGGCGGATACAGTCTCGGCAGTGCCGACCTGCTCCGTCGCGCAATGGGCAAAAAGAAGGTCGAGGAGATGGCTCAGCAACGCGACATTTTCGTGGCGGGTGCGGTAAAAAATGGCCTGGCACGCGATGATGCGGCAGAACTGTTCAATCTGATGGAGAAATTCGCGGGGTATGGATTCAACAAATCCCATGCGGCAGCCTACGCATTGATCGCTTTCCAGACGGCCTATCTCAAGACCCATCACCCGTCGGAATTCATGGCTGCAACCTTGTCCGCCGACATGGATGACACCGACAAGGTGCACGCATTTTTCGAGGATAGTCTGGCGAACGGGCTCATCATTCTTCCGCCGGACATCAATTTATCCGGCTACCGCTTTTTACCCATGGACGAAAAAACCATACGATATGGTCTGGGGGCCGTCAAGGGAACCGGGGAATCGGCCATCGCGGCCATCCTGCAAGCACGCGAACAGAGTGGGCTCTATACCGATTTGTTCGATTTCTGTCTTCGGGTGGACAAGCGTATCGTCAATCGGAGAGTAGTGGAATCGCTCATTCGCGCAGGCGCCTTCGACTCCTTGAACCCGCACCGCGCCGGACTGCTGGCATCGGTGGGAGTTGCGCTCGAAGCCGCGGAACAGGCGGCCCGCGCGGCCAACCAGGTAAGCCTGTTCGGCGGTGGCGGCAACTCGGCCGAACAACTGCACCTGATAAACGTCCCCGCCTGGGCAGAGAAGGAAAAACTCAAAAACGAAAAAATGGCCCTGGGATTTTATTTGAGCGGGCATCCATTCACCGCCCATGCCGAGGAATTGAAAAATTTCGTGCGTACGCGGCTGGATCGGCTGAATCCCCAGCGGGAGCCGCAGCTTCTTGCGGGCATTGTCTATTCCGTCCGTACCCAGATGACGCGGCGCGGCAGAATGGGCGTGATCGTACTGGACGACGGCAGCGCACGTATCGAGGTAGTGGCGTATAGTGAATTATTCGAGTCTGCGCGCAATTGGGTAAAGGAGGACCAATTGCTGCTGGTAGAGGCGAAGGTGAGCAACAGGATGGGCGACGACGAAAGCGGCGAGCTTCGCATTTCCGCGGAACGGTTGTATGATTTCGATACTGCTCGTTCCCGTTATGCTAAAAATATAAAGCTATACTGCAATGGCTCATCCAGCGGAGCTGCGCTGAAAGAAATACTTGCACCGTATCGCAGAGGCGGCAACACCCGCCGGGCCGTCCCCGGCGGCCACGGCAACACTACTGAACAATACTGTCCGGTATGGGTGGCTTATCGCAACCACCATGCCCTATGCGAACTGGAATTGGGCGAGGCATGGTGCGTGATCCTGGAGGAGAGCCTGATTCAATCGCTCGAGGCTCACTTCACTGCCGGAAATATCGAGATAAATTACTAAACCGGATTTAAAAACCGCCTTTTCTTGACCATAAAGGCAAGTAGCTCTACTATGCTTGTTTCCCTTATATGCCATTGTTATCTCGGGAAGGGGAGCGAAACCTTGAACTGAAGTCAATATGGAACCAAACACGACAACTATAGCGTTGGGCCTGCAGAAAGTCAGGGCGCGCATCGAAAGCATCGCGGGAAAAGCAGGCAGGCGGCCGGAGACGATCACGCTTTTAGCCGCGAGCAAAACGAATCCCGCGGAGTGCCTGCGGGAAGCCTTTGCAGCAGGACAAACCATTTTTGGCGAAAACTATCTCCAGGAAGCGTTGATGAAAATCGAGGCGCTGCGCGACCTGCCTATCGAATGGCATTTCATCGGCCCCATACAGAGCAATAAAACAAAACGTATCTCGGAGAATTTCGCCTGGGTCCATAGCGTGGACAGGAAAAAAATCGCCGACCGCTTGTCGAAAGACAGACCCGAATCGCTGCCGCCGCTTCAGGTATGCCTCCAGGTAAATGTAAGCGGCGAGGACAGCAAAAGCGGTGTGGCGCCCGAGGATGTTTCGGATCTGGCCGCATACATCGTGAAGCTGCCCCACCTCAAACTGCGGGGCGTGATGGCGATCCCCGAACTCACCAAAGCCACTGCCCTGCAGCGGAGCCAGTTTCGCATGCTCCGGGAAGCGTATGACCAACTGAAGCGGGAAGGCCATGATCTCGATACGATCTCGATGGGCATGTCGGAAGACCTGGATATCGCCATCGAGGAGGGGGCAACCACGGTTCGCGTGGGTACCGCTATTTTCGGACCCAGGCGTTATCCTATTCCGGAAGAACTCGCCGCACAGCAGCGAAATTTCGACAAGGAAACTCCTGGCTGATCCCCAAGGCCCGACTATCGGTCGATTCGTCCATCGTCAATCGATAGTCGTCAAGCTTAGGTATTTCTGATACAACTCTTCTCTGGTTTCGATATTGCCCCGGTCAAGGATGATGCAGTCCACCGGACACACCTCCACGCACTGGGATGTCTCGTGATAACCCACGCATTCAGTACACAGTGCGGGTGCGATCACATAAATCTCCTCGCCCTGCGAAATGGCGCCGTTAGGGCATTCCTGCTCGCAAACGTCGCAGTTGATGCATTCGTCGGTGATGATCAGCGCCATATCAAACCCGTCAACCCCAATCCCGGGGAAATCCGTGGACTTCCATTTTTGAACGCAGCTCCGCCGCTATGAGCGGGTGCACGAACTTGTCCACATTCCCTCCCAAGAAGGAAATTTCGCGCACGATGCTCGCCGAAATGAACATGTACTGCTCGGATGGAGTCAGGAATACGGTTTCCACATCCGGATACATGCTGCGATTCATCCCGGCCATCTGAAATTCATATTCAAAGTCCGACACCGCTCGCAGCCCCCGCAAGATGACCTTCGCATTCTGCCGCCGGGAAAATTCCATCAACAAACCGGAAAAACCTACTACTTCCACGTTAGGGCAATCCGCCACGACTTGCTGCACCATGCGCACGCGATCTTCCTGGCTGAAAAAAGGCTTCTTGTCGCTGCTCGTCGCCACCGCGACCACCACCGGGTCGAATAAACGGGAAGCCCGGCGTATCAGGTCCTCATGCCCCCGGGTAATGGGATCGAACGTGCCGGGATAGATCGCTTTATCCATTTCTTTCGAGTTTCAATAGTTGATAGCACACCTTGCCCGCGCGGCCCTTGCGCCAAACTGTCCAGTTCAATGGTGGTTCGATGAATTGAGCGCTTTCCGCATAGACCACTCCTTCCCTCGAAAGATGCAGGGGAAGTTGGGCCATCAGTTCGGGCACCAGCCCAAGCTGGTAAGGGGGATCGACAAAAACGATATCGAACCGTTCCCGATTGGATTTGAGAAAACCTAGCGCATCCATGGGCACCAGCCGTACCTGATCCGCTCCCAATTTGTCGAGGTTGGTCCTGAGCATTTTCAGTACCGCAGGATCCGGTTCCACCAGTGTTACGCATTCCGCGCCGCGCGATGCTGCTTCCACGCCCATGGCGCCGCTTCCCGCGAAAAGATCGAGGCAATGCATTCCGCTCAGGTCCTGCCCCAGCCAGTTGAATACGGTCTCGCGTACACGGTCGGGCGTAGGGCGCAAATGGGGCTTGTCCGCAAAAGTGATGATGCGGCTGCGCCATGTGCCGCCAATGATACGAACTCTGTTTTTTATCAAAAACGATGTAATTTTAAAAAATGGATAGCGCAAGCCGCCGCCGGTATATCTGCACGCAGTTATGCATTTCTCAAAACCTCATTTTGCATCGCTTCTGTCGGTCTTGAGAGACTCCTGCTGTTTCTTCTCCGGCGCTCCCACGACAACACTGACCATCCCTTCGGGATCGATGCGACGCTGGAAGGCATCCTTGACCTGCCCGGCAGTCACTGCGCTCACGGCTTTAAGATAATCGTCGAGGTAGGTCAGGGGCAGGTCATAAAACCCGATCAATGCGAGATATCCTATTATTTTCTTGTTGCTGTCAATGCGTAAGGGAAAACTGCCGATGATATTCTGCTTGGCCTCGGCAAGCTCCTTTTGTGTCGGGCCGTTCGCCACGAAATCGGCCAGCACCTTCCGTGTCAGCGCCAGCGCGTCTTCGGATTGCTCTTTCCTGGTTTGCAAGCCAATTTCAAACGGTCCCCTTTCCCTGAGTGGCGAGAAATGACTATGGACACTATACGCCAGTCCACGCTTCTGGCGGATCTCTTCCATCAGCCGGGATGTGAACCCTCCGCCTCCCAATATGTGATTGCCGACGAGCAATGGAAAATAGTCCGGATCGTGGCGGCGAAGGCCCGGATAGCCAAGGAGAATATGGCTTTGCGTCGCAGGATGGGCAATCATTTTGGCCCCTGGTACCGGATTCTGCACCGGCGGCACTTCATTTACCGACCTGCCCTGGATACCCTGGGGCAGTTGATCTGTCAGTGATTCGGCGATGGCGATGGCCTCCGCACGACTTACATCACCCATTATCGAAACTACCGCTCCGGACGCCAGGTAATGGGAACGGTAAAAGTCGAGCAGATCCTCGCGCTGTATCTGACTGACAGTCTCCACCTCTCCCGAGCCGCGCAACCCGTACGGATGGTCGCCGTAGAGCATTTTCATCAGGGCACGGTCTGCAATGATCTCCGGCTTGGTATCAGATTCTTGCAGCCCCGCAATGATTCTTGCTTTTTCCCGTTGCAAAATGTCCGGCACGAATTCCGGCTTCTGGACGACGCGCCCCAATATATCCAGCGCCTGGGTGCGTTCGCGGGCACTGCTCAGGGTACGCAGGGTTATGCCAGCCCTGTCCTGGTCGAAATGCGCCCCAAGCTGGGCGCCGACATCGGCCGCCGCCTTGGCGATCTGGTCTTCAGACAAGCCTCCCGCTCCGAGACTGAGCAGGTATAGCGTCAAACCCGCCCGGCCCGATTTGTCCACACTGTCGGTGCTGCTACCCGCATTGAAATCCACGCTGACATCCAGTATTGGCAAGTCCCGGCTTTCCACGAAATAGACCTGGGCGCCGGAAGCCGCCTGCCAGTGCTGAATAGGCAGTGCTGCGAATGCCGATTGAAAGCAGATTCCTGACAAGAGAACAAACAGGTAGCGTAGCCTATGCATTGAAACTTCTCCGGATGGCTGGGCGAGTCGATGAAAAACGCATGCAAGAAAGAGCTGAATAAATCTCCGCCGGGCAGGCCTGCGCCTGCGGCACATGGAAAGAGGCTTGAAGCAATATGGAATGGTGAACCGCGTGGCTCAATGCCGCAAGCCGCCGGGCGGAACAGCAAACGGCGCTTTCTGATCCAGCGGCTGAGGATCCAGTACGGCGACTGTGAGACTGTCATCCTTAAGGTACTTTTTTGCGACCTCACGCACCTGTTCGGCGGTTACGGCCTGCAACTTTTTCAGCATGGTATCCACATCCCGGTGGGACATGCCTATGCTCTCCAGCTGGCCGATCTGCATGGCCTGGTAAAACATGGAGTCGAGCTGAAATACATGACCAGCCACGACCTGCGCTTTCACTCGGGCGAGTTCTTCTTCAGTCACCCCTTCGCGGATGAGTTTTTCCACCTCCCCGCGCAAGGCTGTTTCCAGATCACCAACCGTTTTGCCCTCGCTGGGCGTCCCGTCGAGATAAAACATGCCGGGGCCGCGCGCCGTAGAGTCATAACCTGCTCCTGCCGAGTTCGCGACCTGCCGCTCGCGCACCAGTTCCTTATTAAGCCGGGCAGATTCATTGCCATCCAGCACGCCTGCCAGCATTTCCAGCGCATAAGGCTCCCAGTCGGCAGCCGGATCCCGCAATACGGGCGCGTGATAACCCATCGCGATATAGGGTAGCTTGGCGGGAGCCTTTACCGTAAGCCGCTTTATCCCGATCTGCGGCGGCTCCTTTTGCGGTTTGCGTTCTTTCAAGGACGATACCGGATGGGACTTGATATGGCCGTAGTATTTTTGCGCCAACCTGAAAACCTCTTTCCCGCTCACGTCGCCCACCACCACCAGCACGGCGTTATTCGGAGAATACCAGCGGTCATACCATTCCCTGGCGTCGCGAACTGTCATATTTTCCAGATCATCCATCCAGCCGATTACGGGACGGCGATACGGATGAGCCTGGAAAGAAGTCGCGGCCATTTTTTCATGCACCAGGGCGCGCGGCTGATCGTCGGTCCGCAATCTGCGCTCCTCCATCACTACCCGGATCTCCTTCGAGAATTCTTCCTTCGTCAGAACCAGGTTACGCATCCGGTCCGACTCCAGTTCCATCGCCAACGGCAATCGGGATTTCTGCAGTTGCTGGAAATAGGCCGTGTAGTCGCGGCTGGTGAACGCATTGTCCCGGCCGCCCGCCGCGGCAATGCGTTTCGAGAATTCCCCGCCCGGGACTTTGCGCGTTCCCTTGAACATCATATGCTCCAGCACATGGGCCACGCCAGTAGTACCGTTCAACTCGTCGACGCTGCCCGCCTTGTACCAGATCTGGGAAATTACCACGGGCGAACGGTGATCTTCCTTTACGATCAGCTTGAGCCCATTGCCGAGCATGTACTCGTGAGTCGTGGCAAATGCGTCGGGCGCAGCCAGGCAGCCGAGAAAAACGGCGCCCGCCGCAACTGTTCGAATGACGGGAAAAAGCGAAATGGCGAATAAATAGTCTGGCATTTTAAATAACCTGAACCGGGGCAAACGGCATAAAATTCGGATCAACCGCATCTTCTGCATGAATCTCCCATGGCCACCAGCCAAGGAATTCTGAATAAGTCCTCGGCAGAGCATCTTGCTGGTAAAATCGGGGCGAATCTGATTTTATCAGCAACCCGAGGGACAAGGGGACAAAGGGACAAGGCTTTGCGGATAACGGCCTTGCCGGATTCCTGGGAAAGAGAACCGGTCGTTCGTGTCATCCCTTGACGCATCCCTCCGGCAAAATCAGCAAAATCATTGTTTCGCAGAGCAGGATTATCCAGAAATCCCCAATTGTCGACAGCCTACCAGAATGCCGAGTTTCTTTAAATCCAAAAATAACACCGGTTCCGCCGCACCTGTCGAAGCAGACACAGGCGGCTGGGCTGCACGTGTCAGGCAGGGGCTTTCCCGGACCCGGAACCAGTTTGGCAAGCAGGTTACCGCTCTGTTTGGCAGCGGCAGGATAGATGAGGCGCTTTATGAGGAGCTGGAAACGATATTGCTCGTATCGGATGTCGGCGTGAATGCCACCAGCTGGCTGCTCGAGGACTTGAAGAGGCAGGTCAGGCGCGATGGGCTGACCGATGCCGCACAACTCAGATCTGCGTTGCAGCAGGCGCTGGTCAATCTGATCGAGCCTCTGGCCCAGCCGCTTGATAACCGCACAGCCAAGCCCTTCATCATCATGCTCACAGGCGTGAACGGAGCAGGAAAAACGACTTCCATCGGCAAGCTCGCCCACTATTTCCGGGCGCAGGGAAAATCCGTGCTGCTGGCAGCGGGAGACACTTTTCGCGCCGCTGCGCGCGAACAACTGATAGCCTGGGGCGAGCGCAACGATATTGCCGTGATCGCCCAGGAAAACAGCGGCCAGCAGAAGGGAGACCCGGCAGCGGTCATCTTCGACGCTATCAATGCGGCAAAGGCGCGCGGGATAGATATCGTGCTGGCGGACACCGCTGGGCGGCTCGCAACCCAGCTTCATCTCATGGAAGAAATCAAAAAAGTAAAACGCGTGATCGGCAAAGCCTGCCCGGGCGCGCCGCACGAGGTGCTGCTGGTGCTCGACGCCAACACGGGTCAAAATGCAGTTAACCAGGTTCAGGCTTTCGATGATGCACTCGATCTTACCGGCCTCGTCATCACCAAGCTCGATGGCACGGCCAGGGGGGGCGTCATCGCCGCCATCGCGAAACAACGCGAGCAGAAGAGCCTGTTGCCGATTCGCTTCATCGGCGTGGGCGAAGGCATGGATGACCTGAGACCGTTTGTGGCAACTGAATTTGTCCAGGCATTGTTCGATTGAACTGTGGAACGGGCCACGCGCTTGAAATGAGACTGTTCGAGACGGTAACACTCGATGATTAGCTTTAGCCAGGTTCATAAGCGCTACCCCAACGGTTTCGACGCACTCAAGAATGTGAGCTTTGCGCTCGAGTCTGGAGAAATGGCACTGATAACCGGACATTCCGGGGCGGGAAAAACAACGCTGCTGAAGCTCATTGCAGCTATCGAACGCCCTACTTCCGGCAGTATCATCGTCAACGGCCAGAATGTGGGCACGCTGCGAAGCGGAGCAATTCCGTTCCTCAGGCGTAATCTCGGCCTGGTCTTTCAAGACCAGAAGATTCTGTTCGACCGCAGCGTATTCGACAATGTTTTGCTGCCCTTGCAGATAAGCGGGTTTGATGCCCGCTCATCGGCTGCACGAGTGCGCGCCGCGCTCGACAAAGTCCGGTTGCTGGACAAGGAGAAGGCGCGCCCGATCACGCTTTCCGGGGGAGAACAGCAACGGCTGTGCGTGGCCCGCGCCATCGTCAGCCGGCCCTCCATCCTGATAGCCGACGAGCCTACCAGCAACCTGGATGCCGATTATGCGAGAGACATAATGGATATGTTCAAATCATTCAACCAGGTGGGAGTGACGGTGTTGATCGCCACTCATGACAGCGAATTGCTCGGGAACGCCCAGCAACGGGTTTTTACGCTTCGCCAAGGCGAACTGGCGACGTGAGCGTCTGGCTTTCTCATCATTTCGAGGCCTTCGTGCTGGCGCTGAAACGCTTGCTGATGTCGCCGCTAGGCAGCCTGCTCAGCATCAGCGTCATAGGAATCGCCTTCAGCTTACCCGCCGGTATTTATGGGATGCTGGAGAATCTTGAGGCAGTGGCCGGCCAATTTTCGACCACCCCCCAGCTGAGTCTTTTCCTGAAACTGAATACAAGCGAAGAGGCGGTAATGGACGTGAAATCGCGACTGGAACACCATGCAGGCATCACCACCATCCAGTTCATTTCGAAAGAAAATGCGCTACAGGAGTTTGGACAGAGCACTGGGCTGGCGGATATTGCGAAAAGCTTTGAACAGAATCCGCTGCCGGATGCTTTCGTGATTACGGCGAGCAGCGTTCCATCCTATCAGCTGGACGAGTTGCAAGCGGAGTTGCAGAAGTGGCCCGAGATCGAGCATGTGCAACTGGATTCCGCCTGGGCCAAGAGATTGGAGGCAATGCTCGGCCTTGGCCGGCTTGCTGTCCTGATGCTTTCGGTCCTGTTGAGCGTCGCCCTGCTGGTGGTTACGTTCAATGTCATACGTTTGCAAATCCTCACGATGAGGGATGAAATAGAGGTATCAAAGCTGGTAGGAGCGACCAACGGTTTCATCCGCCGCCCGTTTCTCTATTTTGGCGCGCTTCAGGGAGCGGCTGGAGGAGCCGTCGCCTTGCTTATCACGACACTCGGAACCAACCTGATCGATGAGCAGCTGAAAAACCTGATGCATCTCTATGATATCAACTGGCAGCTCTATCAGCTTTCGCTGGGAGACAGTCTGAGTCTATTATTGTTTTCGGCCTCGCTGGGATGGGCCGGAGCCTGGCTCTCGGTGGAAAGTCACCTGTGGCAAATAGAACCCCGATGACCCATGATCCTCAATCCGACCCGGAACTTCCCGATAATTTGTTCATCTTATCAATATTACCCCTATTGCCCTATCCCAATTGTAATTAGGCGGCATTTACCATATCCGGAGGAAATATGACCTTTGCCCTGGCCTTGCCTTCAGCTAGCGGTAGCATCGAAAGCTACATCCAGACGGCCAATCGCTTTCCTATCCTTACACAAGAGGAAGAAGTCCGCTTGGCCCGATCCCTGAGGGATGAAGGCAATATCGACGCGGCACGACAGCTGGTTCTGTCGCATCTGCGCATTGTCGTTGCCATTGCCCGCGGGTATAAGGGCTATGGACTGCCGCAGGCCGACCTGATACAGGAAGGCAATATAGGGCTCATGAAAGCGGTGAAGCGCTACGATCCGGAACGCGGCGTGCGGCTGGTATCGTTTGCGGTGCACTGGATCAAAGCGGAAATACACGAATTCATACTGCGCAACTGGCGGCTGGTAAAGATCGCGACAACCAAGGCGCAGCGCAAGCTGTTCTTTAACCTCCGCAGCATGAAACCGGTGCTGGATACCATGAATCCGGAAGAAGTGAATGCCGTAGCCAGTCAATTGGGAGTCAGGGCAGAGGATGTCGTGGAAATGGAAACCCGCTTTAGCGGACGGGATATCTCGCTGGAGCCTTTGGGCGAGGAAGACGATGAGGAAACGTACAGCCCGATCGCCTATCTTACAGATGGATCTGAACCGACCCAGATGCTGGAAGCCGAGCAAACCAGGCGATTGCGTGGAGAGGGGCTGGAACGGGCCCTGTCCAGCCTGGATGCGCGCAGCCGGCGAATTATCGAAGCGCGCTGGCTGAGGGAAACGGATACCGCGACACTGCACGATCTTGCTGACGAGTTGGGAGTATCCGCCGAACGCGTTCGCCAGATCGAAGTAAAGGCAATGCAGAAGATGCGAACGGCAATGGCGCCTGGAGAATAGATAGCGAAACGGCGGGGGAAGCTTCCCGAAAAGGATGCTGTCAGGCCGAGCGATTCTCCGCCCATTGCTCGGGCGTAAGCGTTTTCATGGAAAGGGCGTGAATTTCCTGTTTCATCCTGTCACCGAGCGCCCGGTATACCAGCTGGTGCTGCTGAACCTTCGTTTTTCCCTGAAATTCCGCACTGACGATAACTGCGCTGAAGTGATAGCCGTCATCACCTTCCACATGAACAAGTTCGCAAGGCATCGCAGCTTCGATATGACTTTTTATGCTTTCCGGAGTAACCATTTTGCATCCTTTATATTGATCCTGGATCCGGTGGTCGACCGCTCATTTCCAGTTTAGAACCCATTATCCACAAAGACTCTCTGTGGTACTCGACGTTCACCTATAAGTGAGCGCTACAACTTCCGGATTTAGGATAATGCGTGATCCGGTTTTTATCTGGCCGAGTTTTGCGGAATCAATTCGAAAAGGTCATATAATCGCACGAGGCTAGCCAGTTTTTCCGGCATATTCATGAAATCGATTCGCCGTCCGCGACGGTCAGCCTCGCGCTGCCATTCGAGCAGCATGCTGACTGCCGACGAATCCACATTCTCCACCTTAGAGAGATCGATGATTTGAACTCCGCGATCGAACAGGGCGATGCCTTGCTCAACAACCGCCGCGACATTATGGATGGTTATCGACCCGGCGACACGCAACCGATCATCCTCGGACAGAAGCACTTCCGATAACACGGACTTATCGCGCCGCAGCTTTTTTATCGTTTGCTACCAGCGCCCGGTTTTTGTCCACCAGCGTTTTGATCAACTTTTCGACCCCTCCCTCGCGTACCTGACTATTGAAAGTGCTGCGATAATTGGTCACCAGGCTGACGCCAGCCACCGTTACATCATATACCTTCCACCCGTCATTGGTCCTCTCCATGCTGTAGTCCATCGGCACCGGCTGCTGCCCTTGATCCTGCATCACTTTTGTTTTCACGGTGGTATCGGTAGCATCTCCCAGATCTTTTAATGGTTCCACCGTAATGGTATGGTCGCGGTAGGTGGTCAGCGCATTTGAATAGGTGCGCACCAGCAGTGTCCTGAACTCATTCACTAATTGCTGCTGCTGGTCAGGCGCGGCTTTCGCCCAGTTCTTGCCCATAGCCAGCCGGGTCATCCGGGTAAAATCGAAATGCGGCAAAATCTTGGCTTCGACCAGATCAAGAATCTTCGTGGTATTGCCAGCCTGAATTTCCTTGTCCTGTCTGACGATGGCCAATACCTCCTGCGCCGTCTTGTCCACAAGGGCATCCGGACGCACCTCGATCGACCATGCGGGGGCCGCAAGGCCTAAAAAGCACGTTGCAAGCAATACAAAGGCAGCAAAATGGGTTTTCATGATTACCTCGCTAAAAATTAACCTGTAACTACTTGACCTTGGGGCTGAACAAAGCGGCAAGCGGCCTCCTGGAATTGCCCTAATCCTTGCCATTCTTTTCTTCCTTGTTCTCCGACGCCTTGTCGAATAAAAAGCGGCCGATCAGTTCTTCCAAGACCAGTGCCGAGTTTGTTTTCATGATCTTGTCGCCATTTTTCAGTAACGTATCGTCACCACCCGCCGCTAATCCGATGTATTGCTCTCCCAGCAGCCCGGATGTCAAAATGCTGGCGAAAGTATCCTTGGGGAATTGATAACGGGTATCGATATTCATGGTTACGGCCGCATCGTATGTCTTTGTGTTGAGCTGGATGTCCGTTACCCGCCCGACAACCACCCCGGCGCTTTTAACCGGTGCACGGACTTTCAATCCTCCGATATTCTCGAAATTACCCACCAGGGTGTAGCCCTCGGCCGAACTGTAAGTACCCATATTCCCCACTTTCAGCGCCAAAAACAGTAGTGCGCCGATTCCGGCAAGAACGAACAGTCCTACCCATAAATCCATTGTTGCACGCTGCATCAGCTCATTCCCCTGAACATGAACGAAGTCAAAGCGAAATCCAGTCCCAGAATCACCAGGGATGAAGTCACCACGGTACGGGTCGTCGCTCCCGATACGCCTTCAGCCGTGGGAGACGCGTCGTAACCCTCGAACACCGCCACAGCAGTCACCGCCACCCCGAAGACACATGTCTTGATAATGCCGTTGACGATATCGTACCGAAAATCCACGGCATTCTGCATTTGCGACCAGAACGAACCGTCATCCACGCCGATAAGCACCACGGCAACCAGATAGCCGCCGAATACCCCCACTACCGAGAACATGGCTGCCAGGAACGGCATTGAAATAACGCCGGCCCAGAACCTGGGGGCGACCACCCGCGCAATGGGGTCAACCGCCATCATTTCCATTGCCGCCAGTTGTTCCGTGGCCTTCATCAGGCCGATCTCCGCCGTTATGGCGGAGCCGGCACGGCTGGCAAACAGCAGTGCGGCCACGACCGGACCCAGCTCGCGCACCAGGGACAACGCCACCATCGTCCCCACGGCCGATTCGGCCCCGAATCGCTGCAGTGTCTCGTAACCCTGCAAGCCCAGCACCATGCCGACGAACAATCCCGAAACGCTGATGATGATCAGCGACAGCACCCCTGTGAAATAAAGCTCGCGAATGACCAGGCTGAAGCGGCGAAGGCTGGTACCGGATTTAAGCAATATCAGCAGGAAAAAGCGGCTGGCGTAGCCTAGCCGCCATGTACTATCAATTACCCGGTGACCGATGCCTCGGATGCCGATAGCGACGCGTCTAGGCAAGACCAGTCTCCAGTTTCAGGTCGCTTGCGTAGGCCTTTGCCGGGTAGTGGAAGGTCACGGGACCATCTTCTTCGCCATGCACGAACTGATGCACGAAAGGAGCAACCGATTCCCGTACTTCGTCCGGCGTCCCATGCGCGGCAATTACGCCATCGGAAATGAAATAGACATAATCGACGATTTTCAGGGATTCCTGCACATCGTGCGTCACTACGATGGATGTCATGCCCAGCGCATCGGTGAGGCGGCGAACCAGGTTTCCAATCACGGTTAGTGAAATGGGATCCAGTCCGGTGAAAGGCTCATCATACATGATGAGCAGTGGATCAAGCGCGATCGAACGAGCCAGCGCGACGCGACGCGCCATCCCTCCCGAAAGTTGCGCGGGCATGAGATCGTGCGCTCCCCGGAGCCCTACGGCCTGCAGCTTCATCAGCACCAGATCGCGTACCATGGATTCCGGCAAATCGGTATGTTCCCGAATCTGGAATGCAACGTTATCGAACACGGACAGATCCGTAAACAAGGCTCCGAACTGAAAGAGCATGCTCATCTTGCGGCGCAACTGGAAAAGGTCATCTCTATTCAGTTTGTGCACAACCTCGCCGGCGACTTTCACATGACCCGAAGTCGGGACGATTGCCCCGCCAATAAGACGCAACAAGGTGGTTTTCCCGCTGCCGCTGCCTCCCATGATGGCAATGACCTTGCCGCGATGCATCGTCATATTGATCCCCCTCAGCAGAGGGCGCTCACCGTAGGAGAAATTCAGGTCGTTGACTTCGACCAGGGTTTCAGATGCCATTCTGCGCAAGCTGGAAATATCGGGTTGACGGGATTTCAATTTTAATCCAAATGTGCCTCCAGCACAGCCCATTAATGTGTGGCACATTCAGCGCCGATCCAATATCGCGTTGACGCCGCTCACCTTCCACTTTCCGATATTTACAGCTGCATCAAAATAAAGCGATGCCCCGAATCGGGATAAATCAGGGAAAAGGGCATCCGTTGCGCTCAACCCGCCGCTGCTGAGATGGAGCTGGGCATTGAATTCGTGGCCTGGCCCAGCGGCACTCGATCGGATCTCTTTTTTTCGCGCTAGGCGCCGGGGGAAAAGACGCGGTTTGCCGCAGGCTGATCCCGGATATCCGTCAGCGCCGCCTCAAAGGAAGGAAGCGCCTGGGAACGAGGCGCATGATTACGCACCATGGCATTGGGGATGATTTTGCTGGAATCCTGAATTTTCAATCCCATTCCGGAAGATTCGATATTCAGCAATTCCGGGCGCAACGGGGTTTGCACGGTGCATCCCAGCAGCTTGCAGTATTGATCCAGAAGCGGTTTCGCGGCAGGCATGGCGTCAGCGATATCGTTACGATAGAAATAAACAGCCTGTGCTGCCAGCACCATCAGTAAAAAGAAGGAGGCAACGCTCCATAAAAGCGAAACCGGCCGCTCGCCATCGTATGCATGATTCCGGCGCATGCCACGCGCACTCCCGCTCCGCCGTGGAATATCATCTGGCTCCGGTATCTCGTAACCTCCGGAGTGCGGTGGCGCCACTGCGGATTCTTCTGGTTTCCCCCATCCCGAGATATACGGCTCGACGGGGGATGGACCATGCGCTGCTGCCGCTGCGGCCAGCGATTGCGCCGGCGGGTTTTCATGCCCGCTATGCGTGCGTGAATAAGTTCTCTGCGCCAGGATCTGCTGCAGATCGGCTTCGGAATCGATCGTGCCAGTTCCGGGAGCAGGTTCGGGGGCAGGCTTTGGATCAGGCTCGGGAGCAGCTTCGGAAGCCACGCTGGAAGCAGCCTCAATGCGAGGTTCGGGAATCGTACCCGAGTCAATCGCAGGAGCCTCAGGAGCCGCTTCGGAAGCATCGGACAACGTTTCCACGGGCGTCGTGTCCACGCCCTCCGCTGTTGCGGGAACAGCCGATTCCGGCTCCTGCATGGTAGTCAGTGCGGAAAAACCATTGAAGATGCGAGTGCAGCGCCCGCAACGCACGTCGCCGCCATGCGCCTGCAGGTGGATTGGCGTTATGCGGAAGGCAGTACCGCAATTAGGACACCGGGTAATGAGCGCCATGGCTTTTCTCAAGAAAATCCAGCATCACTTTCTCGTCCCTGACAGCAATACCCAGCCCTCCCGTTCACCCGCGATCCGCATGTCCACCCATTGTCGATAAGCCTCGATGACCTCTCTGGCCTGCTCATCCAAGATGCCCGACAACGCAATGCGTCCGCCTGGCTTCATGGCGCGCGACAGTATCGGGGCCAGCATGATAAGGGGCTTGGCCAGGATATTGGCCACTACGATATCTGCCCGCGGCTGGCCTTGCGGAAAAAAATCACCATGAAATTGCGTTTCGGCTTCGCTGCATCGATTACGCAACGCATTTTCGCGGCTTGCCGCAATCGCATGCGGATCGATATCGATCCCGATTACACGAGCGGCGCCCAGCTTTGCCGCGGCAATGGCAAGTATGCCTGAACCGCAACCATAATCGAGGACATCTTCCCCGCCTTGCAGGTTTTCGTCAAGCCAGGCAAGACAGAGCCACGTGGATGGATGGCTACCCGTGCCAAAGGCGAGACCTGGATCGAGCATAAGGCTGATCGCGGAAGAGTCCGGGCTTTCATGCCAACTGGGAACGATCCATAAACGTGATGATATTTGAATGGGACCGAATTGCGATTGCGTAACCCGTACCCAATCCTGTTCCTCGATAGAGGTGGTGATGTACGCCGGGGAATCGCTCAGCCGGGCCGCCCGAATCGCGGCTTTCATTATCGCGGGAATATCTGCGTCTGCCCCAAATAGGGCGGTCATTTCCGAAGCGGACCAGGTCTCTCCCGGGACTTCTCCTGGCTCGCCAAACAGAGGTTGCTCCCGCTCCGTCCCCGCCCCCGCGTCGCGAATATCCACCGACAGCGCGCCCAGCTCGAGCATGGCATCGCTCAGCGCTTCAGCATGCGCGCTATCCGTTTCAAGGGTTACGGCGATCCACGACACTGGGTCAACAACCCGAAGGTGGGTTGGACATCCGTATGCTGCTTCCTTGATTTGCCATTTTCCCGCCGCTCATCTTTTCCAGAAAACAGAACCTTCACACGGGTTCCAACCTTCTTTCCCTGGTTAACAGGCGCTAGCCCGGCTTGTTATAGTTGGCAAGTTTTTGCTCGAGATAGTGAATGCTGGTTCCTCCATTCAGGAAAGCGCCATCGGACAACAAGTCGAGATGCAAAAGCGTATTGGTCTTGATGCCTTCAATCACCATCTCGGATAGCGCGATGCGCATGCGGGCTATGGCCTGTTCGCGATTATCCCTGTGGGCTATGACTTTGCCGATCATGGAGTCGTAATAGGGCGGCACCATATAGTTAGCATAGACATGGGAATCAACCCGGATGCCTGGCCCTCCCGGTGCATGATATTGGGTAATGCGACCGGCTGACGGGGTAAGCTTGTATGGATCTTCAGCATTGATGCGGCACTCGATTGCATGCCCCCGGAATGCGACATCCCGCTGGCGTATGGTGAGTTTTTCTCCTGCCGCAGCCCGAATCTGCGCCTGCACCAGGTCGATTCCGGTGATGGCCTCGGTAACAGGATGCTCCACCTGTAAACGCGTGTTCATTTCGATGAAATAGAACTCATTCTTCTCGAACAGAAACTCGAACGTTCCGACACCGCGATACCCGATTCGGCGGCACGCGTCCGCGCAACGGCCGCCGATACGATCCCGCATTCGCGGGGTGATGCCGGGCGCCGGCGCCTCCTCGAGAATTTTTTGGTGGCGGCGCTGCATCGAGCAATCTCGTTCACCCAGATGGATCACGTTCCGGTGCTCGTCCGCAAGTATCTGGATTTCGATATGACGCGGATTTTCCAGATATTTCTCAGCGTAGACCGTGGGGCTGCCAAATGCTGCCTGAGCTTCGTTGCGCGTAATGATGACAGCGTTCGACAGCGCCGCTTCCGTGTGAACCACTCGCATTCCCCGGCCGCCTCCACCCGCCGCCGCCTTGATGATGACCGGATAGCCGATTGCCCGGACGATTCCCCGTATTTCGTCGAGGGATTCGGGCAAGGCGCCATTCGAGCCAGGCACGCAGGGAACACCCGCCTTCTTCATCGCGTTTTTGGCACTGACCTTGTCGCCCATCAGGCGAATAGTCTCCGGACGCGGACCTATGAAAACGAAACCGCTTCTTTCGACACGCTCGGCAAAATCGGCATTTTCGGAAAGAAAACCATAGCCGGGATGGATCGCTTCGGCATCGGTGACTTCCGCCGCACTGATGATCGCCGGAATATTGAGATAACTTTGTGCCGATGGCGCTGGCCCGATGCATACAGACTCATCGGCAAGCTTTACATACTTCGCGTCCGCATCGGCCTGGGAATGCACCGCGACGGTTTTGATGCCCATCTCGCGACAGGCGCGTTGTATCCGGAGGGCGATTTCACCACGATTGGCTATTAGAATTTTTTCGAACATTGTCTACGTAGTGTCTCGCCGAGCCGATGAAAACCTGCTTCCTCCATAACGAATCGAATGCCGGTCATTCGATCACGAACAAGGGCTCGCCATACTCCACCGGCTGGCCGTTTTCCACCAGCACCGCCTTGATTGTTCCGCTCTTGTCCGATTCGATTTCGTTGAGCAGCTTCATTGCCTCGATGATGCAGAGCGTATCGCCAGCCTTTACCGTCTGCCCGATCTCCACGAAGGGATTGGCGCCGGGCGCCGAAGAACGATAGAACGTACCTACCATGGGTGACTTGACCACGTGGCCTTCCGGCAATACCGCCGCCGCAGCCGCCCCTGCGCCTCCGGGAGGAGGAGCTGTTGCAACCGAACCGGGCTGCGGTACAGATAGGGGCGGCGCGGTGGCCACCTGCGTCTGGGACGAGGATGTCGATCTGCTGATGCGCACTTTTTCTTCGCCTTCGGTTATCTCCAGCTCGGCAATGCCGGAAGCCTCTACCAGATCGATCAATTTCTTGAGTTTTCTTAAATCCATAATGCACCTCCCGGAGCACCGCCCAGTCTAGGCGTCCTGAACTGTCCCAATGCCGCCATGCTCAATGAGCTTCCGTATCCAGGCTGCTTACGCCACTTGTAAAACAGAGGCGAAAGCAACAAGCTGAACCACTGCGGTCGCACAATAATCAATCGCATAACGCGCATCCATTAATTTGCGTTTGGCAAAGCCTGGCAGCCAGCTAACCCTCTGCACGAATAGAGGTCAAGGCAAACTGCAATGCCAGCTCATACCCTTTCGCCCCAAGGCCGCTGATCACCCCTACCGCGAGATCGGAGAAATAGGATTTCTGGCGAAAGGCATCCCGGGCAAATATGTTGGAAAGATGTATTTCGATAAAAGGAATGCGGGCGGCCGCGAGAGCATCGCGCAGCGCGATGCTGGTGTGGGTAAATGCCGCCGGATTGATGATGATGAAATCAATTTTTTCCTCAATTGCGCGATGGACTTGCGCTATCAGGTCGGCTTCGGCATTACTTTGATATGCTTCTAATGCTAAGCCAGCTTTTTCGGCTAAAATCGCCAAACTTCCGTTAATTTCGGCGAGCGTCGTATTACCGTAAATTCCAGGTTCGCGGGTTCCCAACAGATTCAGGTTTGGGCCGTGGAGAACCAGGATTTGCCTCACTGAGGGAGCGCTCTTTTTCATGGCGGCAAGTTTGACTTAAACCGTTCAACTTGTCTAGGTGTTGAATGCTATTCGGCGAAAATGGCGTGAAATAGTAACCGTTATTTATGGAACACTTGTGAATTCCTGGCCAAACCCAGGAATTTACTTATGAATTTGCTCAATGAGGTATTTTTGCGTGATTACTGATGGTGACGGGTGAGGGGAACGTATTTTTACCGGCTGCGTACTTTGCGGTGCTGCCCGGTTCACGGTAATCTTTCCCTGACATTGCAGTTGGGAGGGGAATCCGCTTTCTCACCTGAGAACGCATTTGCCCGCAGTTTTTCAAACCTCTATAATCGGGATGTATTTCCTTGGGCTGTTGTAGCTCAGTTGGTAGAGCAACTGATTCGTAATCAGTAGGTCGGAGGTTCGACTCCTCTCAACAGCACCAAATCCAAAGCTCACGGGTGAATCCTCGATGCACTCTGCACTTCGGGCACCCCGAGGATACTCCAGGCTCTAATCCCCACCCTCTTTATGCGATTATTTTTCCCGTTGCTTTCTAGTTAGGTTTGCCTGTTCCAGAATAGCTTTTCTAGCGTGATATTGTCCTGACTAATACTGTGCAGGCTTTTGCGATTAGTCTAGTGATGGGAAATTGCTTTTGCATCCGCCCCAGTGTCGAACAGCCAGATCGGCAAAAGAGCTTACTTCTGAGAGAAATATTGATTCAGGTCATAGACGAGACCCGCAAACGGCATATTTAAGGCGCTATAGACAGCATTTGCTTCGGGAGCAGCGTTGTCGGCCAAAATTTCGACAGCCACGTTTGAATAACCAACAGGGATTACGCCAGCCTGGACCATCCGCATTACGCCCAAGTCGGATTGTTCTTTCGTAAAGCTCCCGGCTGCGTCGACGACTGCATACGTCGTGTAGCCATCAGCCAGGGCCGCAATTGCCGGCAACGCCAAACAAACATCGGTCGAGATGCCCGTAATAACAAGCTTTTTGCGCCCCGTTGCTTTCACGGCGGCAACCACTCGGGAATCATCCCAAGCGTTCACGGTGGTGCGTTGGATGCGCTGGATGCTAGCCAGCGCTTCCTGGAGTTCGGGGATCATTGGTCCCCACATTCTTTCGGTCGTGGTCGTAACGATAACGGGAATCTTGAGAGCTTGGGCTGCTTTCGTCAAACCCACGATATTGTGCTTGAGCTGCAGGATATCGATGTCGCGGACACCCGTGTACAAGCCTACCTGATGGTCGACAATGAGCAAAATCGCGTTATCCCGCGTCAGGCGCTCATAATGGGCACTTTGAATCGCTTTTGTATCCACCATGACGAATTCCACGCCAGCAGCATTGGCTTGCAAGGACGGCGTATTCATGGCGCGATTGCTACGGCAAAGATTGCGTTACGGAAAAATTGAACGAGCTTCATGTTTCACTCTCCTTGTAGCTGTAGACAGACGGTACCTTATTACGCAAGTAATATAGAAGCATCAATTTTGCCAGTCAACCGGATGGCGAGCCGGGGTCTCGCGAGAACTTTTACGGATGCTGGAAGCGGAGGCGGCGTTTAAATGATGCGGCTGGGGGTACTTCAGTCCAATAGTAAAACGCCTGGATGTGGTTATGATGCGAATGGATTTTTGACGCAGGGTAAGCTCGCATGTTTTGGCTTGCGGGTAATCATAACTATAAATATCCGGCTCCGTTGTTCGGTTCGGCACGAACAGCATGCTGCCGGATTGCTCCAAAAGCTCATGGACAGCGGGCTCAGGAAATTGGATGGGAATGATATGGACCAGGTAACATTTGACCAGACCTACGAGCTGGCGGAGATTCTTATCAATAAGGCAACCAAGGAGCAACTTGCTGAATGTGCCCGGTTGCTTGCGTTGAATCTGGCACATCATCAGATAAAGCACGGGGAAATTCCCGTGGATCAGACTTTGGCATTGCTGCGAACTTTTGAACGAAGCGAAGAGCATTTGAATCTGCTGATCGAAGGGATGCTGAATCTGATAGGCGTACTGATGAACGTGTGCGCAGGAGTGGGACAGTCGAAGCATTAAACCTAAATCCGGCAGTTGCCCGCTGATTTCCAGTTTAGTACTATGATCCACAAAGACTTTCCTCGGTAGTCGACCTTCACCTATGTGATGAGTTCGCTACACGGTGGATTCAGGTTAAAACCGGCCTGACACGGATTGGTCCAGCCGGTTTTATTGCACTTTTGTTTCTGCCAACGATCGATATATAGGTGCGCCCACGCCGATAGTCCCTACCGTTGATTTGCAGGAGTTAATAGTGGGTCCGAGCCGCGCTGGCTCGACCACAGACCAGCCTGAGTGGAATGCCTGCTGGGAAATTACTGCAAATGCTGGGGTAGAATCCGGCGTCGGCCACAGTCGTTCAGCATTTTATTCCCGAGTTCGGGGAATAGCATTTGGCCCTGGTTTCGCGTGTTTCTTTCTGCCTGGTAGCTGCATCGGATAACCGGCGTTCATACCAGAATAGCGTTCCTATCGCATTCACCAGGCGGATCAAGAGATGGAAAATCCGCGAAACCGCCATCCGTGAAGCTGCCAGTTCAACAGGTTTATGCATAATTAGCCTCTCTGTTCAAGGTGTCCTGTCGTTAATCCGCAGAACGAGGGGTTGCCAGGGCATTTGGCATAGCGGTCCGGCACTTCTTTCCCCCGAGGGAATGGTTTTTATCTTATCAATTTCATTGTTGATAGCTATTGGACCTAAGTACAACTTGTTACCTATAAGCTTTGGACAAGCCCTCGCGGACACGTGGCTGATAAAATCGGATAGTCAAGAAAGCATATGACGGTGGTCGTTGCGGAGTACGACGCCAAGGTGCGATATCCATGGCTTCCCGGAGCGCGACCCGCGGACTTTGCGAAGCGGATCGAGTAGCGGTTGAATGCAGCAGGACACCGCGCCGGTAAAGGCTTATTTCAGCTGTCTAGCGGCTGGTATGGGTTTTTAGCGTGTGTGTGTGCTTACTTACTTTCAGGAGAGGTGAGTGCTACGGAGAACTCTACTATCGATCAAGGGGAGCCTCTGGAGGTGGTATCAAAACAATGGCGAGTATGGATTGCCGTAAAATCCGGAATGGATTTCTATTGCGCTTTCCGAATGCGGTAGTTTCAGTTGGGGGGACAAACCAGAATTGGTATTTGATCGATTATCGACAAACTCTGCGGGACGCAAGCATGGCTCGAAATGATGGAAGGCAGTATCTGGCGGAGGGCGTGAGCGGACGGGAAGCCTGGTCATGGGCGATGTTCGATTTCGCCAATTCGGGTTATACGACAGTCGTCATTACTGCTATTTTCAATGCTTACTTCGTGGCCGTGGTGGCGGAGGGTAAGGAATGGGCAACGTTCGCCTGGACGGCTTCGCTTGCGGTTTCGTATGCGCTTATCGTGCTGACCGCTCCGGTACTTGGAGCCTACGCCGATGCTTATGCCGCGAAAAAGCGCCTGCTTGTTTTCAGTACCATCGGCTGCGTGATATTCACTGCGCTGCTGTCTTTGGCCGGGTCCGGCGAGCTCTGGCTGGCTATAGTCTTTCTTGTCTGTTCCAATTTCTTTTTTGGCTGCGGCGAAAATCTCATTGCCGCATTTTTACCGGAGTTGGCGCGGGGCAAGGCGCTGGGGAAGGTGTCCGGTTGGGGCTGGAGTCTGGGATATCTGGGTGGGCTGGTCAGCTTGGGCTGTTCGCTCGCCTACGTAACCTGGGCGCAGGGCGCGGGTAAGACAGCGGAAGAGTTTGTTCCCGTCACCATGCTGATTACCGCCGGCCTGTTCGCCGTTTCCAGTATTCCGACTTTTTGTTATTTGAAGGAACGGGCGCTGCCTCAGCCGCATTTTCCGGGACGAAATATCATGCTGGAGGCATTCTCCCGGCTGGGCCATACGCTTCGTCACGTGCAGGATTACCGGGACTTGGTGCGTTTTCTTGCCTGCCTGGTGTTTTATCAGGCCGGCATTCAGGCGGTGATTACTCTGGCGGCGATATATGCGCAGCAGGCGATGGGTTTCAGCACCAGCGACACCATGTTTCTGATTCTTGTGGTTAACCTTACGGCGTCCGCGGGGGCTTTCTCTTTCGGTAACCTGCAAGACAGAATCGGCCATGTGCCGACCATTGCGCTGACCCTGGTGGGTTGGATTGTCATGATTCTGCTAGCCTGGATGGCCGAGAGCCGCATGATGTTCTGGGCAGCTGCCAATTTGGCAGGGTTATGCCTGGGAGCTTCGCAATCCGCGGCGAGGGCGCTGGTAGGCTACTTCAGCCCCGATACACGCCGAGCGGAGTTTTTTGGCCTGTGGGGACTTGCGGTAAAGCTCTCGTCGATACTGGGCCCGCTGACGTATGGCGTAGTAAGCTGGGTTTCGCAAGGCGATCACCGTCTCGCCATGCTGATCACTGGCATTTATTTCATCATTGGCCTGATGATATTGGCGGGAGTGGATGTACAGCGAGGCCGTCGTGCCGCGCTGCATCCAGATGCTTTCCCGGACAGCTGATCCAGCCAGCGTGATCAGTGATGCATATGATGATCATGGTGGTCATGTCCGGACGCTGGCTTCTTCGTTTCAGCGGCTTTCTTCTCGGATTTTGCTTTTGGCTTGAGCGGAGTAAAACGGGCGGACTGCGCTTCATCCTCCGGCAATTTCAGAAAAACGATTACGACAGTGTCGGGAGTGAGTGAAAATTCTCCTGTTCCCTTGAAGGTATTGTCTCCCGCCGGTTCCAGCTTGATCGATTCCGTTGGCTTGGCCTTGCCAATTTGGAACGCCACTTTGCCCACACCGCCTTCCGTGCTGATTTTTTTATCCGAGTGGTTTGCCACATAGAGCGTGATTTCCTTATCCTGGGTTACCAGCTCCAGATGGTAGGGGCCTGCCATGCGCATCTGGCCACCATGAGGCGCATTGATGGAATCAAAATACGCTTCGGTGTGAGCCTTGGCAGGCAGTGACACGGCCATCGCCATGCTGATCAGAGCGGTGGCCAGGAATTTGTTCATCTTCATTCTCCTTAGTGTGACGGAATTGTTAACCTGCTGTGCGAAAATCATCGTAATGTCCTGCTGGTCAGGGAAGACGATTGGATATCTTGCCCTCGCCCTCAATGCACATGATCGCCTGGAGGAGGGAGGATTTCCTTTTCGGAATTGAGCTGGGCGACCTGCTGCATCAGGGCATCGGTAT
>MKVR01000012.1:107817-168066 GCA_001899235.1 Nitrosospira sp. 56-18 | reverse complement strand
GCCGCCAGCATCAACCCTACCCCTATCCCCACCGCTCCCTTACATACCTTCAGCCAATACTCGGCTCCCATCGCTCTCTCCTTTCCAATATATATTTGTCATGAGGCACATGTTGTTCCCGTTTTCCCGAGCGCGAACAACACCTGCACCATGCGTCACGCCGAACCGGCATCCTTTCAGGCGGACATCCGTAATTATCGACAGTACTTTATTACTTTTGATAATGTATAACTCGTCAGGTCAAACGGGTAGCACCAGTTTCCGGACTCTTGCTGGTACCAATAATTTCGTATGTGCCGATCAATAAGCCGACCACCCGCAGACCTGCCCGATTCAGTTTCAACTTTTCCGCCTGCAACTGCTTCGGGCACTTCGGATCGTTCAGACGGGGTTGTCGATATCGATGAACTGATGGCTGATTCCGAACTTGTCCGATATATGTTCCCCTAGCGCCTGCACGCCATACCGTTCCGTGGCGTGGTGGCCTGCGGAAATGAAGGCCACTCCTGATTCTCGGGCGATATGAACAGTCTGTTCGGAAATTTCCCCCGTGATAAAGGCATCCACACCAAGCTGGACTGCTTCGTCGAAATAACCCTGCGCGGCACCCGTACACCAGGCGATCCGGCGCATGACCTTGGCGTCATCCCCGATCACCAGGGGCTTGCGCAGCAGCGTGGCTTCTATATGCTGCCGTAATTCCTTCAGTTTCATGCCCTGAAATGGCGGAATCCCCTGCATGGCAAGATCCTGCTCGCCGAAACGGCCGTCTTCAACCAGTCCCAGCCGGCGGGCGAGTTGTGCATTATTGCCCAGCTCCGCGTGCGCATCCAGCGGGAGATGATAGGCGAGCAGACTGAGATCGCTCTCCAGCAATGCCGCGAGCCGCCGCCGCTTGATGCCAACGACGCGCGATTCCTCATTGCGCCAGAAATAGCCGTGATGCACCAGGACCGCGTCCGCACCCGCCAGAATGGCCGTTTGCAGGAAATCAAACGAAGCGGTTACTCCGCTGACTACCCGCCATACTTCATTTCGGCCTTCCACTTGGAGTCCATTTGGGCAATAATCACGAAACTGGTCAATATTCAGGAGCTTGTTCAGGTATGCTTCAAGCTCGTTCAGTTGCATCGATATTTCATCCCTTTTTTATTCGGGCGTGTTAAACCCCAGTCTCCCTATTCCAAATGCGCAAACTCTGGTTGATTTTCGCACAATTCACGACACTGGTTCTCGCAATAGTGTTTGTGGTTTCCACCTTGAGGCCGGATCTATTACCCCGGGGCCAGTTGAGAGAGGGGGGCGGAACGATAGTGACGATCAAGGAAGCGGTTTCCGATACGCAAACCAAGGCGGAATTCAGGCCGGGCAGTTTCAGCAACGCGGCGCAAGTCGCCATGCCATCCGTTGTCAATGTTTTTACCAGTAAAGAAGTGAAGGCAGCGCCCCACCCATTGCTGGAAGATCCGCGATTCAGGCGCTTCTTCGGTGACCCCCTTGAATCCCAGAGCCGGCGCGCGTCCAGCCTTGGGTCGGGGGTGATTGTCAGTCCGGAAGGTTATATTCTCACCAATCACCATGTGATTGAAGCGGCGGACGAGATTGAGATTGCACTGGCGGATGGTAGAAAGAGCAAGGCCAGGGTCATCGGTTCCGATCCCGAAACGGATCTTGCCGTTGTGAAAGTGGATATGGAAGCGCTTCCCACCATGACTTTCGGGCAATCGGACAATGCCCGGGTCGGGGATATCGTGCTTGCCATAGGCAATCCCTTCGGAGTGGGGCAGACCGTCACCATGGGAATTATCAGCGCACTTGGGCGAACCCATCTTGGCATCAATACTTTCGAGAATTTCATACAAACCGATGCCGCCATAAATCCCGGAAATTCGGGCGGCGCGCTGGTAGATACGTCTGGTAATCTGATTGGTATCAACACCGCCATCGTTTCCCGCACCGGAGGATCGCTTGGTATCGGATTCGCCATTACGACCACTGTCGCCAAGCAGATCATGGAGCAGATCATCCAGACGGGAGGAGTAACACGGGGCTGGATCGGGGTGGAAGTGCAGGATCTGACACCAGAGCTCGCCGAGTCGTTCAAGCGCCCCAACACCAACGGCGCACTGATCGCCGGAGTCCTCAAGGGGGGGCCGGCGGATCGTGCCGGGGTCAGGCCGGGAGATATACTTATTGCGGTGGATAGCAAACCGGTGGTTGATTCCTCGGCAATGCTCGACCTGATCGCCGCCCTGTCTCCCGGTCAAACCGTTACGATCCTGGTGATGCGCAACCAGGCGGAAAAAACCGTCAAGGTCAACGTAGGCAAGCGGCCCAAGCCCGCTTCCCAGGAGCAGTATCTCGACTCGGAGGGAATGGAATAACCAAACAGGATTCCGAAACCGTGCAGGATCTTTGTGTGCAACCACCGGTTCACGGTATCTTTTGTTGTTAAAGCCCGGTCATCCCCTGTGCCAGCCCAAGCAGGGCGGAAGCTTTACTCAGAGGTTCCGGCATCTCCCGCTTTGCGCGCCCGGTGTCCACCGTCCGACCGGATCAGCCGGGAAGTAGGGGTCGAGCGGGAGATCAAGTTCGCCACCAGGATTCCAGCTTCATACAACAGATAAAGCGGCACCGCCAGCATGAATTGCGAGACGATGTCCGGCGGGGTAAAAATCGCACCAATCACGAACGCGCCAACCAGAACATAGCGGCGGGCGTTCTTCAATTGTTCTATCGAAACGACGCCGATATGGGCTAGTAGCACAACAAATATAGGCACTTCAAAAGTGATGCCGAAAGCGACGAACATGGTCAGAACGAAGTCAAGATATTTGCCGATATCGGTCATGACCGCGACGCCTTCGGGGGCAAAGTGGGTAATAAATTCGAAAACCAGTGGCAATGCGGCAAAGTAGGCGAAGGCGATTCCGCAGAGAAACAGGAACGTGCTGACGAATACGAGGGGCAGTATCAATCGTTTCTCGTGGGAATATAATCCGGGCGCCACAAATGCCCAGATCTGATAGAGAGTGTGGGGCAGGGTAATCACAAACGCAGCCATCATGGCCACCTTCATCGGCACAAAAAACGGCGTAACGACCTCGGTGGCGATCATCTGCCCCCCCTGCGGCAGTTTCTCGAGCAAGGGTAGCGCAAGCAGGGAATACAATTCCCGCGCATAAAAAGAACATGGCAGAAAGCCGATCAGTATCCCTCCGCATATGCGCACCAGTCTTGCGCGCAGTTCCACCAGATGCGAAATGAATGTTTCCTCGGTGCTCATGTGCCGGAGAGAACCAGGTAGCTTGAACTGGCCGGATATATCAAGCCAGGCATTCTGTATTTTGAATCGTGAATGGCGAAGGGCTCAGCCTGCCCACGCATGGTTTCACCAGTTAACCTAAATCCAGCAGTTGGACAGGGTGGAGAGTGCGGTTTTTGGAGTGCAGGGCAAGGTGCTGCGACGCGCAATGGCCATTCCATTCCAGGGAGTTGCAACGCAGCCATGTGTTGCAAAAATCGCGCAATCCGCCCTGTAGCGAACTCAACATATAGGTGAACGTCGAGTACCGCCGAAAGTCTTTGTGGGTCATGGCTCTAAACTGAAAATGAGCGATCAACTGCCGGATTTGGGGTCAAAGGTTCGGTCGGCGCGATAGGGAGTCTGCGGGGCCGGGTTGAACCGCGGAGTCCGGCATGTTCTCCCGGACAGGTTCCGTCATCGTATCCGTGACAATAACAGATGTTGTTTCGGTTTTTTCCATCAAATCTTCTTCTGGTTTTTCGCTGGCCGCCTCCCGAATTCCATTTACCTCCGTCCTTATCGTCTCCTCCATGGAATGTGCCGCCCCTTCCATCGAAGTCTTCAATTTCTTCAATTCCTCCAGTTCCATCTCGCGCTGTATATCATTCTTGACGTCTGCGACGTAGCGTTGGGCACGTCCCAGCAGGTAGCCGAGTGTACGCGCCACCTTCGGCAAGCGCTCCGGGCCAACCACAATCAGGGTGACTACTGCAATGACCACGATCTCCGCGAAACTGATATCGAACATTTTCGAAAGTATGGATCAAGCCGCGAAGGTACCAGGAAGATGCTTGAACAGCGAAGCGCTGGGAGAAGATTGCACCACTCCTCATCCCTCGCGCTTTTCGTGTACCTTGTCCCGCGTGTGGCTGAGATCGATCTCTATGGTTTGTCCGGTATTTTTATCATGCGCGCCTGATATTGCCTCCTCATCGGCTCCTTTCACGCCCTCCTTGAATCCTTTTACTGCGCCGCCCAGATCGCTGCCAAGATTTCGCAGCTTCTTTGTTCCGAAAACCAGGACAACAATGATGAGAACGATCAACCAGTGCCAGATGCTCAATGAGCCCATAATTCGCTCCTTTATCTCCTGTGCGGAATCATGCCGGGCAGGCGCTCCCCGCCGCCGATGACATGAATATGCAGGTGGTATATCTCCTGGCCTCCGACGGGTCCGGTATTGATAACAGTCCGAAAGCCGTCCCGGCACCCCTGTTCCTCCGCAAGCCGCGGTATCAATGCCATCATTTCTCCCAATAGGTCGCGGTGCTTGTCACCCACTTCCATCAGGGAGGGAATATGGAGTTTAGGTATCACCATGAAGTGCACGGGAGCTGCGGGATGGATGTCGTGAAACGCCAGAATGTTGTCATTCTCGTACACCTTCCCCGAGGGGATTTCTCCCCGCACAATCCTGCAAAACAAACATTGATCCATGATCATTCCGTTTTCCGAGCCGCCTTTTCATCGATTCCGGACAGGCCTTCGCGGCGTTCCAGTTCGGCAAGCACATTGTCCGGGCTGAGGCCGTGGTGGGCCAGCAGTATCAGGCAGTGAAACCACAAGTCCGCCATTTCTCCTGTAATATGCTTCCTGTCCCCGTCTTTCGAAGCCATCAGTACTTCAGCCGACTCCTCCGCAAGTTTTTTCAGGATTCTGTCCTGGCCCCCATGCAGCAATTTCGCTACATAGGAAGAGGCGGGATCGGCCAGCCTCCGGGCTTCGATCGTTCCCGCCAGCCGGAACAGGATGGAGGAGGTATCGATCATCTGCCGTAAATCTGTTCCGGATCCTTGATCACCGGGTCCACTACTTTCCATTGACCGTTTTCAAACTTATGGAAAAAACAGCTGTGCCTTCCCGTGTGACAGGCAATGCCGCCAACTTGTTCAATGGTGAGCAACAGGACATCCCCGTCACAATCCAGCCGAATTTCCCTCACTTTTTGCACGTGGCCGGATTCTTCGCCTTTGTGCCACAGCTTTTTGCGGGAGCGGGACCAGTAGTGCGCCTCGCCTGTTTCCACTGTAAGTTTCAACGCCTTGCGGTTCATCCAGGCAACCATCAGCACTTCATTGCTGCCTGCCTCCTGTGCCACGGCCTGCACCAGTCCGTCATCCGACCAGTTCACTCTGTTGAGCCAAGTGTCTGACATGGATAATGTAATCAGTAGTTAAAAAATCGTCAGCGAGTTGCCCATGATGCGGCCCGGCAGTTTCTCGCTAGGCTCGAAAATCGCGGGAAGTGAATTCATTTTATCACTATAGCCGTATTTCCACGCCGCGTTGCGCCAGGTACTCCTTGGCCTGGCGTATGGTATATTCACCGTAGTGGAAAATACTGGCAGCCAGCACCGCATCGGCATGGCCTTCCAGTATTCCCTCCGCAAGATGCTGCAGATTGCCGACGCCGCCGCTGGCGATAACCGGAACAGTCACCGCATCCGATATGGCGCGGGTGAGCGCCAGATCGAAACCGTTGCGCGTGCCGTCCCGATCCATGCTGGTCAGCAATATTTCTCCCGCACCCAGCGATTGCATCTTCCCTGCCCATTCGATGGCATCGAGGCCGGTTGCCTTGCGCCCTCCGTGGGTGAAGACTTCCCAGCCTTGCGCCGTCCGCTTTGCATCTATCGCCACGACGATGCATTGCGAACCGTAGCGGCTGGCGGCGTCCGCCACCAGGTCGGGATTCTGCACGGCCGAGGTATTGATGCTTACCTTGTCGGCTCCGGCGTTCAATAGCCTCCGGACATCTTCGACCTTGCGAACGCCGCCTCCCACAGTCAGCGGAATAAACACTTGCGCCGCAACTTCTTCAATAATGCGAAGTATCAGGTCGCGATTGTCGGAACTGGCGGTAATGTCGAGAAAGGTCAGTTCATCCGCGCCCTGCTCATCATAGCGGCGGGCTATCTCGACTGGATCTCCAGCATCTCGCAGCTCGACAAAATTGACGCCTTTGACGACCCGGCCATTGGTAACGTCGAGGCAGGGAATGATACGTTTTGCCAAGCCCATGGTATTTCTCTATGTTCTTTATAAAGACAGGTTTTTACTCAACATTGGTGGTCAACCTGCCTCCAATGCCCTCAGATGCGCTATGCGGGCAGGCGAGCGATTCACTCCGGATTGTTGAAGCTTTCCGGAATCCGAAGCGAATCCGTGCTGGACATGGCGGCAGAAACAGCACTTTTCCCAATGATGGGCAATTGGAATGAGCGAGCAGCCGCGGTGCGGGCGGCTCAATCGCCGATGGATTCAATATGGAAGGGCATCCAGTTTCATTTCAGACATAGATCATCTGCCAGGGCCTGTGCCAGCTTGAAATCCAGCGTACCCTCATACAGCGCCCGTCCCGTGATGGCGCCCATGATGCCTTCCGCCTCGATCTCGCAAAGCGCCTTGACATCATCGAGATTCTTTACGCCGCCGCTGGCAATGACGGGAATGCTGAGAGCCCTGGCGAGTTCCACCGTGGCATCGACATTGACACCGCTGAGCATGCCATCGCGTCCGATATCCGTGTAAATGATGGCCTCGACTCCATAATCCTCGAACTTCCTTGCCAGATCCACGACGTCATGCCCGGTAACCTTGGACCAGCCGTTAACGGCCACCTTGCCATCCTTTGCATCCAGCCCAACCATGATATGGCCGGGAAAAGCATTGCATGCATCATGCAGAAAGCCGGGTGTTTTGACCGCCGCCGTTCCAATGATGATGTAGGTGATGCCATCGTCGAGATAACGCTCGATCGTTTCCAAGTCGCGTATGCCGCCCCCAAGCTGCGTTGGAATCTCATCGCCGATTGCCTCGACTATTTCCCGGATTGCCGGCTCATTCTTCGGTCTTCCGGCAAATGCGCCATTGAGATCCACGAGATGCAGTCGCCGTGCGCCCTGATCCAGCCAGTGCCTGGCCATCGTACCGGGCTCTTCCGAAAAGACCGTGGCCTTTTCCATCATGCCTTGTTTCAGACGGACACAATCACCGTCTTTGAGATCTATTGCAGGAATGATCAACATTTTGAGTCAGGATAGGAATGTGGAGATCTCGGATGGGAGAACAAAATGACGTCTGCGCTCTGGCTACCCATTTCGGGAAAGCGGCTTCCACTGCACGAAGTTTTTCAGCAACGTCAAGCCTGCTTCATGGCTTTTTTCCGGATGAAACTGAACGGCGAAAATATTATCCTTTGCCACGGCGCAAGTAAACGAAAAAGGATATTGGCTGCAGGCCGCTACCGACTCCGGGGAGGAGGCAGCGACGTAGTAGCTATGCACGAAATAGAAACGCGCGTCCTGGGCGATACCTCTCCACAAGGGATGCGCCGAGGTCTGATGTACCTGGTTCCAGCCCATATGCGGCACCTTGAGCTTCTGCCCGCCGGACTCCCCCGTCCGGCTTGAGGGGAAGCGCACTACTTTCCCCGGAATGATGCCAAGGCCGCTCACATTTCCTTCCTCGCTGCTTTCAAGCAGCATTTGCAGGCCGATGCAGATGCCGAGAAACGGTTTGTTGATGGCGGCATCCCTCACGGCGTCGCGCAATCCGCGGGCATCGAGCTCGTGCAGACAATCCGGCATGGCTCCCTGGCCGGGGACCACGACCCTGCCTGCCTCGCGAACCAGTTCCGGATCGTCGGTTACTGCTATCGAGGCATCCGGCGCCACGTGCTCCAGAGCTTTGGACACGGAACGGAGATTTCCCATGCCATAGTCGACGATTGCGATATCAGTCATGCCCGGAAATGAAGAGAGGGAGAGAAGCTACAGGGAGCCTTTGGTGGAGGGGATGGTTCCTGCGGCGCGGGGATCAGGTTCCGCCGCCATGCGCAATGCGCGGCCGAAGGCCTTGAATATGGTTTCCGCCTGATGATGCGCATTGCGGCCGGAAAGGTTGTCGACATGCAACGTCACCATGGCGTGATTGACGAACCCCTGGAAAAATTCATTGATCAAGTCGACGTCGAATTCGCCGATGCGGGCGCGTCTGAATTCGACATTGAATTCCATACCCGGCCGTCCCGAGAGGTCCACGACAACCCGGGATAACGCTTCATCCAGGGGCACGTAGCTGTGCCCATATCTGCGCAGGCCTTTCTTGTCGCCAATCGCCTGCGCGAATGCCTGTCCCACGGTGATGCCGATATCCTCCACCGTATGGTGAGCATCGATGTGCAAATCTCCTTTGGCACTGACGTGCAAGTCTATCATACCATGCCTGGCTACCTGTTCGAGCATATGGTCCAGAAATGGCACGCCGGTATCCAATGAGGCTTTGCCGGTTCCGTCCAGATCGATCTTCAGGGAAATCCGGGTTTCCAGGGTGTTGCGAGTGACTTCGGCGTGGCGCATGTGCGGGATGGGTGCGGGTATGGTTCGGTATCAATCAGTATGAAGGAAGAGGCGATGCCGGTTCGAACTCGGCAAGCGATGCTTTCAGCATGTCCAGGAAACATGCATTTTCGCCCGGTGTGCCAACCGTCACGCGCAAGCAGTTTTTGAGCAACGGGTGGGAGCCATTCAGATTCTTGATCAGCACTCCCCGTCGTTTCAGTTTTTCAAATACCTGAGTGGCTTCATTTACGCGAAACAAAATAAAGTTCGCGTCCGTCGGAAAAGCGTGAATGCCGCCTATGACTGACAGTCGCTCGATCATGACCGCGCGTTCAGTCCTTATCACATTCGCCTGACGCAGAAGAACTTCATGATGTTGTAATACACGTTCCGCAATCGACTGGGTGATGACCCCGACATTATACGGCAAACGCAGTTTCTCGAAATGCGTCAACCACTCCTTCCTGCCGACCAGCATTCCCAGCCGCAAGCCGGCCAGCCCCAGCTTCGAAAGCGTGCGCATCAGCAGCAGATTGGGATATTGCGCCAATCGGTCCATGAAGCTAGCGCCAGCGAACGCGTGGTAAGCTTCATCCACGACGACCAGGCCAGGCGCAGCTTCGATGATACGCAGGATCGCGGCGGCGTCAAACAGATTGCCGGTGGGGTTATTGGGATAGGCGATAAAAATGAGCGCAGGCTCGTGCCGTACGATGGCGTCCAGCATGGCGTCAACGTCGAGCGTAAAATCGGCCTTCAAGGGTACTCCCACGTATTTCATTCGCGCAAACGTCGCTATCATGCGAAACATGACGAATGCGGGTTCGACGCTCATCAGTACCGCTTCGGGCTTCGCGACCGCCAGAGCAATGAGCTGGATGATCTCGTCGGACCCGTTGCCCAGAACGATATCCATTCCATCCGGAATAGGCAGCGCGCTACGCAGCACATCCTTGAGGGAAGCTGCGTTTGCATCGGGATAACGGTTGATGGCGGCTTCGCCGGCGAGCCGCGCTATTTCGCTGCGTAGCTCCGGCGGCAGGCTATAAGGGTTTTCCATCGCGTCCAGCTTTACCATGCCTTTTGCGGGAGGAACATGATAGGCGGAGAGCGCGAGGACTTCCGGGCGGATGACTTGATCGGGAGAGCGGGGCATAAGCGGGCTATTCTACACCATGGCTACACTATGGCCGATAAGGCTGAATCAGGGCTGGTTTTTGCCGTCATTGTTTCATCTTCGTGGGACAGCATTTAACACGCTACAGCGCTCGATCCGGAACAGACTGAAAATCTAATCGTTCTTCCTGTATCGATATTCCGCCGACATGGCGTGGGCTTGCAGGCCCTCTCCCCTTGCCAGTATGGAAGCAATCGCGCCAAGCTCGGCTGCATTCTCCCGTGATACATGGATAAGGCTGCTGCGCTTCTGGAAATCATATACGCCCAATGGCGACGAGAACCGGGCAGTGCGCGAAGTGGGCAGCACATGGTTGGGCCCCGCGCAATAATCGCCCAGAGCTTCGGAACTGTAGCGTCCCAGAAATATTGCTCCGGCATGCCTGATTTTCTCGACCCATGCTTCCGGCTGCTCGACCGATAATTCCAGATGTTCGGGGGCGATATGATTGGCGATGGCGCAGGCTTCGTGCAGATCACGCACCTGGATCAATGCCCCCCGGTCGCGAAGCGAAGCTTGTATCACAGCCTTGCGCGGCATGGTTTCCAACTGGAGCGCAATGCTTTCCGCTACCGCATCGATGAAAGCCGCTTCGGGGCAAAGCAGGATGGCCTGCGCCAGTTCATCATGCTCCGCCTGTGAAAACAGGTCCATCGCGATCCAGTCGGGGTCCGTCCCGCCGTCGCAAATGACCAGGATTTCCGAAGGTCCGGCCACCATGTCGATGCCGACCAAGCCAAACACATGCCGTTTGGCTGCGGCCACGTAAGCATTGCCGGGGCCGACGATCTTGTCCACTCGCGGCACGGCATGCGTTCCATAAGCCATTGCTCCCACCGCCTGCGCCCCTCCGATGGTGAAGACGCGATCCACTCCGCAAATGGCTGCCGCCGCCAGCACCATGTGATTGGTCTCTCCATTGGGAGCGGGCGTAACCATGACGAGTTCCTTGACGCCCGCCACCTTTGCCGGAATGGCGTTCATCAGCACCGATGAAGGATACGATGCCTTGCCGCCCGGTACATATAATCCCACGCGATCCAGTGGCGTTATTTTTTGGCCAAGCTGCGTGCCGCCGGGCTCGACGTAGCTCCATGAGTGCGCCACTTGCTTTTCATGGTAAACGCGGACACGCCGCGCCGCCAGGTCGAGCGCCTTGCGCTGATCTTCCGGCAGGCTTTGCAGGGCGTGCTGCAACTGGTCCCGGGACAGTTCCAGTTCCGCTATTGCCGCCACTTCCCGGCGATCGAACCGGCGCGTGTAATCGAGCAGCGCATCGTCTCCGCGCTTCTTGATATCCGCAAGAATATCGATGACTACGGCATTGAGCGCAGCATCCTGCGTATCGTCGAATGCCAGCAGCCTGTCCAGCGTGCCTTGAAAGCCGCTGTCAGTGGAACATAAGCGTGTGATCTGGGCCATGAAAATCGAAAATATTACTGGTGCGCAACCTCTGTCACTTCCTGTGAAGCGCCGCGCTGCATGCTGGCGGCCGAGAATGCCTCCAGCATCGGTTGTATCGTTTCACGTTTCAATTTCAGTGCCGCCTGATTGATGACCAGGCGTGCCGAAATTGGAACGATCTCTTCCACCGCCTTGAGCTGATTGGCTCTTAGCGTGTTGCCGCTTGAAACCAGATCGACGATGGCGTCAGCCAGGCCTACCAGTGGCGCAAGCTCCATGGAACCATAAAGCTTGATGAGATCCACGTGCATGCCCTTTTCCGCGAAGTGCTCCCGGGCGGTATGGAGATACTTGGTCGCAACCCGCAGCCGCGCTCCGCGCCGGACAGCGGAGTCGTAATCGAATTCATCACGCACCGCCACCATCATCCGGCAGCGGGCAATATTGAGATCGAGAGGCTGGTAGAGGCCTGCTCCGCCATGTTCCAGCAACACATCCTTTCCTGCTATGCCCATGTCCGCGGCACCGTACTGCACGTAAGTCGGGACGTCGGAGGCGCGCACGATGATCAGCCGGACCGTATCGCGAGTAGTGGCGAGGATCAGTTTGCGCGACGTCTCGGGATCTTCCAGCGCCACGATTCCCGCAGCTTTCAGCAGCGGAGCGGTGTCATCGAAAATGCGCCCCTTCGAAAGGGCAATGGTGATGGGGATCATGGAAAATTCATGAAAAACCGTATTTTACCCTAAAGGCGGCAGCGCCGGACTATTGCCGCAATATTGAATTTGCAAGCCGAATTGGCGGAGTGTGATTCGATATAAGAAGTCGGAACCGATATGCGACAGTTCCTGAGGAAGGGACGTCAACATGGATGAACGAATTGCCGTTGTCGGATTACGCCTCGCTAATCCGACCTACAAGCTTATCCTAAACAGGGTCTTAACCCCTTAAACCACTACCTGCAACCCTTTTCACCTTCACTCTATAAATTATCCCCGACAGTAATGGGGGCTTACGCAGGAATGACGAGACAAGGGGCTTCGATAGAATCATTTCGATCAATAGCACAGCTTCAGGCTGAATTGGGTTATATATGGATTGCCCGCTTTTCCACGCCCAGCGCCGCTTCATGCAGGACTTCCGACAACGACGGATGAGCATGCACGATGCGGGCAATGTCTTCGCTGCTGGCGGCGAATTCCATTGCCACCACCGCTTCCGCGATCATTTCGGAAACGTATGGACCGATCATGTGGACGCCCAGGATGCGATCGGTAGCGGCATCGGCCAGCACCTTGACGAAGCCACCGGTTTCGCCCAGCGCCCTGGCGCGGCCATTGGCCATGAAGGGAAACTGGCCAGCCTTGTATGAGACACCCGCCGCCTTCAATTCCTGCTCGGTCTTGCCCACCCAGGCAATCTCGGGCGAGGTGTAGATGATGGAGGGAATGGTGCCAAGGTTCACATGCCCATCCTGGCCGGCGATCGTTTCAGCGACCGCCACGCCTTCCTCGGAGGCTTTATGCGCCAGCATGGGGCCGCGCACCACATCGCCTATGGCGTAGATATTCCGCAGATTGGTCCGGCAATGGTCATCCACTTCGATATAGCCGCGTTCATCCACTTTCAACCCGATATTTTCCGCGCCCAGCCCAGCCGTATTGGGCACGCGTCCTACGGCGATGATCAGTTTGTCCACTTCCAGCTTTGCAGCTCCGTTTTCCGGGGCTGCATACTCTACGGCAACGCTGTTTTCTCCCGCGCTGATCCCCGTGATTGTGGCGCCGGTCTGGATAACCAAGCCGGTTTCTCTCGTAAGCAGTTTGCGCGCTTCCTTTGCCACCTGCTCATCGGCGGCAGCCAGGAAACCAGGCAACGCTTCCAGGATGGTGACTTCAGCGCCCAGACGGCGCCAGACGCTGCCCATTTCCAGGCCGATGATGCCGCCGCCTATCACCCCCATCCGGGCGGGCACATCTGTCAGCGCCAGCGCGCCCGCGCTATCCAGTATTCGCTCGTTGTCCACGGGAGCGAACGGCAATTGGCGCGGCGTGGAACCGGTGGCGATAATGACATGCCGGGCTTCCACCATCTCCTTTTTGTCGCCATCGCTCACCGCTATCTGCCAGGGCGTATCGCCGTCGCCGCCGCTGAAAAGGATTCCCCGGCCGTGGATCGAGGTTACCTTGTTTTTCTTGAGCAGCATGGCGACACCGCCGGTAAACGCGGAAACGATCTTGTCCTTGCGCGCTATCATGGTGGGAACATCGAACGACAGGTTTTCGATCCTGATCCCGTGAGCGGCAAATTTTCCCGCTGCGCGCTCGTAATTCTCGGACGATTCCAGGAGGGCCTTCGACGGGATGCAGCCGACGTTCAGGCATGTCCCGCCGAGGCTGGGTTTGCCTTGCGGGTTTTTCCATTCGTCTATGCAAACGGTATTTAGGCCCAGTTGGGCGCATCTTATGGCTGCGACATAGCCGCCCGGTCCGGCGCCTATGACGGCTACATCAAAAATTGCTGACATTGTTGTTTATTATGAAAATGTATGAAAAGACCGACAGAATTGGCTCCAAGTGATCGGCGCGTGATGTTTCAATCTTCCAGCAGCGGGCTTGCCGGATATTCGAGCGCTTCTTTCATCGCAACCAGGGAGAGCACCGCTTCTCGTCCATCTATGATGCGATGATCATAGGAGAGCGCAAGATAGTTCATCGGACGGATTACCACCTGGCCATTCTCCGCCACGGGTCTTTCCTTGGTGGCATGGATCCCGAGAATGGCGCTTTGCGGCGGATTCAGAATGGGCGTGGAAAGCATGGAGCCGAACACGCCGCCGTTGGTGATGGAAAAAGTGCCGCCCGTCAGATCTTCAATGGTCAGTTTGCCATCCGTGGCGCGCTTGCCGAAGTCTGAAATCCTTCTTTCTATCTCGGCCTGAGACAGCGTGTCGGCGTCCCGAATGACCGGAACCACCAATCCACGCGGGCTGCTCACTGCAATGCCAATATCGTAATAGCCATGGTAGACGATATCGTTTCCGTCCACCGACGCATTGACAATGGGGTATTTCTTCAGCGCGGCGACAGCCGCCTTGACAAAAAAAGACATGAGGCCCAGCTTGACTCCATGCTCCTTTTCGAACCTGTCCTTGTACCGGGTGCGCAGATCCAGTATGCCCTGCATGTTGACTTCATTGAATGTGGTCAGTATCGCGGCTGTGGATTGCGATTGAACCAGGCGCTCCGCTATGCGTGCGCGCAACCGTGTCATGGGTACCCGTTTTTCTGGCCGCCCGGCTGCCGGTTGGGGAGCAGCCGCCACAGGCATTTCTGCAGAAGCGGCGGCAACCGCAGAAGCCGTGGAACCTTCCGGGGTCGCGTCCGGCGCGGAGGGGCGATTTCTGCTCTCCATATGCGCTGCAACGTCTTCCTTGGTAATCCGGCCGCCGCGTCCGCTACTCTTGATGCCACCGATCTCATCAGCCTCGAGATTTGCTTGCGCCGCCATGCGCCGGGCCGCCGGCATCAGGGTTGCCTGGTTGGCGGCAGCGCGAGGTGCTGGAGCGGGAGTTGAAGCAGCGGCGCGTTGCGCGCCAGCTGTCTTCGGCCTGGCTGCCGTTGTTCCGGGGACAGCGGGAACGTCGGGAGCCTCGGAAGCGGGCGCTGGCGAAGCAGCGGTTTTGGCCTCGCTATCCAGTAGCGCGATAACTTCACCGCTCGCCACTATGGCGCCATCGCCCTTATTGATTTTCGTCAATATGCCGGCCACGGGGGCAGGCAATTCCAGCACGACCTTATCGGTTTCGATATCGACGAGATTTTCATCACGATCAACATGTTCGCCTTCTTTCTTGTGCCAGGAAAGCAGCGTCGCTTCCGCCACGGATTCGGACAACACGGGAACCTTGATTTCGACAGGCATGGCTCTTCCTTTCAAATTTTCTCGCGAAATGCTGCCTCGACCAATTCCTTCTGCTGCAGATTATGCTTCTGGGAATATCCCACGGCGGGGGAGGCCGAGGAAGGACGCAGGGCATAGCCCAGCACCTGCCCTGGCCGCGTATGCCTCATAAGGTAATGCTGGATGCGATGCCAGGCTCCCTGGTTTCCCGGTTCTTCCTGGCACCACAGCACGTCCCGGGCATGGGGATAGCGCTCGATCTCGACCTGAAAGTCTTCATGAGGGAAGGGATACAGCTGCTCGACGCGGACTATTGCCACATCCGAAATTGCCTGTTTCCGGCGATAAGCGAGCAGATCGTAATAGACCTTGCCGCAACACGCGATTATCCGCCGCACCTTCCCTGAATCAAGCTCTTCGGTCTCCGGAATGATCGCCTGAAAACGTCCTTCCGCGAGTTCTTCGAGGCTCGATACCGATTCCTTATGACGCAGCATGCTTTTCGGGCTCATGATGATCAGGGGTTTGCGCAGCGGTCTGATCATCTGCCGGCGCAGCAGATGAAACATTTGGGCGGGCGTGGAGGGAACGCATACCTGAATGTTGTATTCCGCGCAAAGTTGCAGATAGCGTTCCAGCCGTGCGGAAGAGTGCTCCGGCCCCTGGCCCTCGTAACCATGCGGCAGCATCATCACCAGGCCGCATTGCCGGCCCCACTTCGCTTCACCGGATGCGATGAACTGGTCTATCACTACCTGTGCGCCATTCGCAAAATCGCCGAACTGCGCTTCCCATACCACCAGCTCATTCGGTTCCGCCGTCGCATAGCCATATTCGAAGCCAAGCACGGCTTCTTCCGACAGCACAGAATCGATGATGACGAAGTCCGGCTGGTCCGGCGCGATGTGGCGCAGCGGAATATAGGTCCCTTCGTTCCACCGCTGCCGGTTCTGGTCATGAAGCACGGCATGCCGATGAAAAAAAGTGCCACGTCCCGAATCCTGCCCGGAAATGCGCACCGCGAACCCGTCCGCAAGCAGCGCGGCATAAGCAAGATTTTCTGCCATGCCCCAATCCAGAGGCAGTTTTCCTTCGCTCATCTGGCGGCGATCGGCGATTATTTTTTCCACGCGGGGATGCAGCTTGAACTTTGCGGGAATGTCGGTCAGCCGGTCTCCGAGCTTCTTCAGCTCCGCCATGGGCAGGCCGGTAACCGTCTCCATATTCCACTTGCCCCCCTTCAGGAACGGTGTCCAGTCCATGGCATGGGGGGATTTGTAGTCATAGAGGACCGTTTTATTCGGGTTGCGCCCTGCATCCATGTCGTCGCGATAGGCCTTCACCAACTGTTCGGCCTGTCCGGCGCCGATCACCCCTTCTTTTTCCAGTTTCTCGGCATACAGCTTGCGTGTGCCGGGGTGGCGGCTGATGATCTTGTACATCAGCGGTTGCGTCACCATCGGTTCATCCTGCTCATTGTGGCCCAGTGTGCGGAAACAGACCATGTCGACGACCACGTCCTTGTGGAACCTCATCCGGAAGTCGAGCGCTATTTCTGTAATCATGAGCACGGCTTCCGGATCGTCCCCGTTGACATGAAAAATCGGCGCTTCGATCATTTTCGATACATCGGTACAGTAAAGCGTGGAACGTGCGTCCCGAGGGTCGGAAGTGGTAAATCCGATCTGGTTATTGATGATGACATGCAGCGTTCCGCCCGTTCCATACCCGCGGGTCTGGGAGAGATTCAGCGTTTCCATCACCACGCCCTGGGCGGAGTACGCCGCGTCGCCGTGCAGCAGCACGGGCAGCACCAGGTTGCCCTCCCTGTCCCCGGCGCGATGCTGCCGGGCTCGCACCGAGCCCTGCACCACCGGATCCACAATTTCCAGATGGGAAGGGTTGAACGCCAGGGTCAAACGCATGACGCCGCCCGGCGTCGAAACCGCGGAGGAAAATCCCTGATGGTATTTGACATCTCCTTCGGAGAGTTCCTGCACCTGCTTGCCCTCGAATTCCTGGAACAGGTTGGCCGGCGCTTTGCCCAGGGTATTGACCAGCACGTTCAGCCGCCCGCGGTGGGCCATCCCGATGACCATCTGTTCCACGCCCATCTGTCCGGCCCGTTGCAGCAGGTTGTCAAGCAGTGGAATCAGGCTTTCCCCGCCCTCGCCGGAAAATCGTTTCTGGCCCACGTATCGGGTATGCAGGTATTTTTCCAGCCCTTCCGCAGCTGTAAGCCGCTCCAGGATGTGGCGCTTGTATTCCGCGGAGAAGACGGGCTGGGAGCGCGAGCCTTCGATACGATTCTGTATCCACCGTTTTTGCTCGGTGTCGGTGATATACATGTACTCGAGGCCGACACTTCCGCAATAGGTCTGCCGCAATATTTGCAATATATCCTTCAGCGGAGCGCGGGCCGGGCCGATAAGGGAGCCTGTGCCGAACACCGTATCCAGATCGGATTCGGTCAATCCGTAGTAGCCGGGATCAAGCTCGGGAACGAATGGTTTTTCCTGGTGCTTGAGCGGATCGAGATTGGCATGCCGCACGCCGAGAAAACGATAGGCATTGATGAGTTGCAGGACCGAGATCTGCTTGCGCTCCAGGGCAAGGCCTTCGTTATTCTCACTTTCATTTCCGCCGGCTCTTCTGGTTCCATGAATGGCGCGCGGACCAGCGCTGCCAAGAGAGGAAGAAGGGGAGGTTGACGTGGTTGCGGGACGCGTGTCGTCCTGGTCATCCCCAGTTTGGGGCAGTTTTTCGAAAAACCTGCTCCATTCCGGCGAAATGGACCCCGCGTCCCGCATATAGTTTTCATAAAGCCCTTCGATGTAGGACGCATTCGACGCGGACAGGGGAGAGCTTTCGAGCACCATTCCGGAGCGCTGTTCTGTCATGCCGGGTTCTCCGCGGATAGAGAAATTTTCGAGTGAGGCCGCGTCATTTGCCGGATCATTTACGCAAGGCAATCGGGACGACATCGCGCGTTACCGTGCCGGTATAAAGCTGGCGCGGACGTCCGATCTTGTGGTCGGGGTCGGAAATCATCTCATTCCATTGCGCGATCCATCCGACCGTGCGCGCCATGGTGAAGATGGCGGTGAACATGGATATCGGAATCCCGAGAGCGCGCTGTACGATGCCGGAATAGAAGTCCACGTTGGGATACAGCTTGCGTGAAATGAAATACTCGTCCTCCAGTGCAATCTTCTCCAGTTTCATCGCCAGCTTGAACAAGGGATCGTCATGCAGCCCGAGCTCGCTCAGCACTTCATGGCATGTTTCGCGCATCAGTTTCGCGCGCGGGTCGAAATTCTTGTATACGCGGTGGCCGAAGCCCACCAGCCTGAAGGGATCGCTCTTGTCTTTGGCGCGATCGATAAATTCGCCGATGCGCGATTCATCGCCGATCTCTTCCAGCATGTTGAGACAGGCTTCGTTTGCTCCTCCGTGCGCGGGGCCCCAGAGACACGCAATCCCCGCGGAAATGCAGGCGAAGGGATTGGCCCCGCTGGAGCCCGCCATCCGCACGGTGGAGGTGGACGCATTCTGCTCATGGTCTGCATGCAGGATAAGGATACGATCCAGCGCCCTGGCCAGCACCGGATTGGGCTTGTAGTCCTCCGCCGGGGTGGCGAACATCATGTGCATGAAGTTTTCCGCGTAACTCAGGTTGTTGCGCGGATAAATGAACGGCTGGCCGATATTGTACTTGTATGTCATCGCGGTGATGGTCGGTAATTTCGCTATCAGCCGATAGGCGGATACCTCGCGGTGCGACGCATCCGAAATATCCATTGCATCGTGATAAAACGCAGACAATGCGCCCACCACACCCACCATTACCGCCATGGGATGCGCGTCGCGCCGAAAACCGGTAAAGAACCGCGCCAGTTGCTCGTGCACCATGGTGTGTTCTTTGATGGTTTTGTCGAATGAAGCTTTTTGCGTCCTGGTCGGCAGGTCGCCATTCATCAGCAAATAGCATACCTCCATGAAATCGCACCGCTTCGCCAGTTGCTCGATAGGGTAGCCGCGATACAGCAGTATGCCTTTGTCGCCATCGATGAAGGTGATTTTGGAATTGCTGCTGGCGGTGGAAAGAAAGCCGGGATCATAAGTAAAGACGCCGGCCTGGGCATGCAGGCTGCGTATATCCACTACATCCGGCCCCATCGTGCCGGAGATGAGCGGAAACTCGAAAACCTTCTCGTCACCATTCAGGCGGAGGGTTGCTGTGCGTTTTTGTTCCATGCCATCCTCGCTATTCAAAAATTTTCAGGGCCGGCGCCATCAGACAGTCTGCAGCAAACGCAGCACAGGCTGGACGCTTGGGTCCCACGCTTGCTGCCTTTGCATAATCATATCCCACAAGTCGTTATCGGGAATGTCCAGCAGCATTTCGAATTGCCGCAGTTCATTCTTGCCCAGCGTGGCGTAATGCTCGTCCATGAAACGCTCGAGCAGGATATCCAGTTCCAGCAAGCCGCGCCGGCAGCGCCAGCGGGCGCGTTCCAGTTCCCTCATCGTCTCATACCGTCCTTTTGACCATCATATCCTTGATTTTGCTGATCGCCCGGTTGGGATTCAATTCCTTTGGGCATACATCGACGCAATTCATGATGGAATGGCAGCGGAACAACCGATACGGGTCTTCAAGATAATCCAGTCTTTCCTCGGTAGCCTGGTCGCGGCTGTCCGCCAGAAAACGGTATGCCTGCAATAATCCGGCAGGACCGACGAATTTATCGGGATTCCACCAGAATGACGGACAGGCGGTGGAGCAGCATGCGCACAGGATACATTCGTACAGTCCGTCCAGTTCCGCGCGTTCCTGCGGCGATTGCAACCGTTCGGTTTCGGGTGGCGGATCATTGTTGATGAGATAGGGCTTGATCGAATGATATTGCTTGAAGAACTGCGTCATATCGACGATAAGATCCCGTATTACCGGCAATCCCGGCAGCGGGCGCAATTCTATCGGTTCGCGCAGCCCCGCTATCGGCGTGATGCAGGCCAGTCCATTGCGCCCATTGATATTCATTCCGTCCGAACCGCATACGCCTTCCCTGCAGGAACGGCGAAGACTCAGGCTGTCATCCACCGCCTTGATGCGCACCAGGGCGTCCAGCAGCATCCGGTCCGCCGGTTCCAGCGCGATGTCATACTGCTGCATGTATGGCTTTGCATCCTTGTCCGGATCAAAGCGGAAAATGGAGAATCTCATGATCGAATCCTTTATCGTACACACATTCTGCGGCACCCCGTTTCAGCGGAAGGATTGCCGCCGCCTATTCAGCACACACCGTCGCTGCTCTCAACGCACCACTATAAAAATAACGGAATCCTTTTTTGCCCGGAAGTCCCTGGTGTGGCGAATCATAAATTCATTGCGTAAAAAATCCCCGCCATTCCGGATGCCGCACCAGCGGTGAGCCGGAATCCAGAGCTTTTTCAGACTACTGGCTTTCCGTCCCTCGCTGCGTTCCCCCATCGAAATTATTCCGGGCTGGTGACCTGTGATATCCGCTTTCTACTGGCGGCTGCTCCTCTGCCGGGAATCCCAGATTTCGGTGGCATATTGCATGATCGTCCGGTCGCTCGAAAATTTGCCCATGTTGGCGATATTCAGGATGGCTTTGCGTACCCATTGCTCCTGGTCCTGATAAGCGATCTCGACCTTTTTCTGGCAGGCGATATAGGACGCGAAATCGGCCAGCAGGAGATACTGGTCTCCATGATCTAGCAGTGCGTCCACAATGGGCTTGAACCGGTCCGGCTCGTCCGGCGAAAAGAAGCCGGAGCCGATCATGTCGAGCACGGCCCGCAGTTCCTCGTTGGAATGGTAAAAGTCCCAGGGGCGGTAACCCTCGGCTTTCACCTGGGAAACTTCGGCCGCGGTCAGGCCGAAAATGAAAATATTCTCATTGCCGACCTCGTTGCCGATTTCGATATTGGCGCCATCCAGCGTTCCTATCGTCAAGGCGCCATTCAATGCGAGTTTCATATTCCCCGTTCCCGAGGCTTCCGTGCCCGCAGTGGAAATCTGCTCGGACAGATCCGCCGCCGGGATCATCCGTTCCGCCACCGAGACGTCGTAATTGGGCACGAATACGACCTTGAGGTTGTTGCCGACGCGCGGATCGTTATTGATGATATCAGCAATATCATTGATCAGCTTGATGATGAGCTTCGCCATGAAATAGCCCGGCGCCGCCTTGCCGCCAAAGATGACCGTGCGAGGGACGTAGCGAGCGCCGGGCTGGTGGCGGATGCGGTTGTATGCGGTCACGACATGCAGCAGGTTGAGCAGTTGCCGCTTGTATTCATGGATGCGCTTGATCTGGACGTCGAACAGCGACTCGACATTGATCTCGATGCCGAGTTTTTGCTTCAGCATGCTTGCCAGTTGCTCCTTGTCCGCGCGTTTTACCGCGGCGAATGCCTGCCGGAAGGATGCATCGTCGGCAAGCGGAATCAACTGCTTCAATTGGGCGAGATCCTTGATCCAGCCGGAACCGATGCGGGAGGTAATGAGTTCGGCCAGGCGGCGGTTGGCCAGATGCAGCCAGCGGCGCGGCGTGATGCCGTTGGTGATATTGATGATCCTGGAAGGGAAAAAACGGTCGAAGTCCGCGAATATCGTTTGTTTCATCAATTCCGTATGGATCTGCGCCACTCCGTTTACCTTGTGGCTTCCGACAATGGCGAGATGGGCCATGCGAATGCGTCTTTCACCCTCTTCATTGATGATGGACATGCGGCGCAGGATACCCGTATCGCCGGGATAGCGGTGCATCACGTCTTTCAGAAAACGGCGGTTGATCTCATAAATGATCTGCACGTGGCGAGGCAGAACTTTTTCGAACAGCGAGACTGCCCAGGTTTCGAGCGCTTCCGGCATGAGGGTATGGTTCGTGTAGGCAAAGGTGCGCGTGGTGATGTCCCATGCCTTGTCCCAATCCACCTGATGCAAGTCCACCAAGATACGCATCAGTTCGGGGATGGCGATTGCCGGATGCGTATCGTTCAACTGAATCGCGACCTTGTCGGGCAAGGCATCGAAATCCGCCTGATACTTGCGATAGCGATAGAGAATATCCTGCAGCGAAGCGCACACGAAGAAATACTGCTGCTTGAGCCGCAGTTCGCGTCCCATTGCCGTGGTATCGTCAGGATAGAGTACCTTGGACAGGTTTTCGGATTCGTTCTTGTCCTCCACCGCCTTGACATAATTGCCTTCGTTGAAATACCGCAATTCGAAATCGCGCGTGGCCTTCGCCGCCCATAGCCGCATATTGTTGACGGTAGCCGTTCCATAACCCGGGATGGGCGTATCGAATGCCATGGCCATGACATCGTCGGTATCGATCCAGTGATAGCGTGCGGCGCCCCGCTCGTTTTCGTATTGCACCACCCGGCCGTGGAACTTGACCTGGTATAACACTTCCGCGCGGGGAAATTCCCATGGATTGCCGTAACGCAGCCAGTTGTCCGGATGTTCGATCTGCCTTCCATTTTCGATGCGCTGGGAGAACATGCCATACTCATATCTTATGCCGTAGCCGTAGCCCGGAATATCGAGTGTCGCCATGGAATCGAGGAAACAGGCGGCAAGCCTTCCCAGGCCGCCATTTCCCAATGCGGCATCCGGTTCTATTTCGCGCACTGCATCGAGATCGATTTCCAGTTGCTGCAGCGCTTCCCGGAATTGCGGATCGAAGCCCAGGTTTTGCACGCTGTTCATCAGCGTGCGGCCTATCAGGAATTCCAGCGAAAAATAATAGACGCGCTTGACATCATTGTCGTAATAACTGCTCATGGTTTCCATCCAGCGGTCTATCAGGCGATTGCGCACCATGTAGGCCGCGGCGAAAAACCGGTCGCGATCGGTCGCGGTTCGCGCATCTTTGCCGACGGAATAGATCAAGCTGTTGGAAAGAGAGTGTTTGATCGAGTCCGCATCGAAACCGACCTTTTCGTGCTCAAAAATGGATTTCTTCAAGGAATGGGTCATGGTTTATCCAATCTTTTGGCGATAATCAGGAAACATATTCCTCTGGTATTCCTGATCTATCTGGTTGGCAAAATGGCTCGCCCGGACCAGGCATGATATCAATAAGCCTGCAAGTCAGCGCCTTCCGGATTTAGCGAGTGGCGCCAGAACTGGTCGTCATTGTCGAACAAGCGGTATGTGCCTCGCGGTCCCCAACTGCCGGCCTGGTAGCCGTTGATAAAATCGCGCTCCATCGCCCATACCTTGATGATGGGATCCACCGTGCGCCAGGCCCATTCCACCTCGTCAATACGCAGGAATAATGAATGGTCGCCCAGCATTACATCCAGCAGCAAGCCTTCGTAGGCGTCATGCTCCTGCTCGGTTCCCTTGCGGTAAGTTGCGTCCAGGCTGATGGTGCGCGTGGTCAGATCCAGTCCCGGCACCTTTACCTGCATTTCTATCTTCAGGGAGTCATTGGGCTGGATGCCCAGCATGATCCAGTTTGGGTGGGAAGCTTCGTGATGATGCGTGTGGCGCAGCAGATCCTGTGGCGGTTTTTTGAAGCGGATACAAATTGCCGAGCTGTTTTCCGCCATGCGCTTTCCAGTGCGCAGGTAGAACGGCACGCCAGCCCAGCGCCAGTTGTCGATAAAAAGCTTCAGCGCGGCATAGGTTTCCGTGGCGCTGTCCGGTGTGACGCCTGGCTCATCCAGGTATCCGGGAACGGGTTTGCCGTTGATGGTGCCGCTGGTATATTGCCCGCGAAAAGCATGGGCATGCACGGAATTCTGCGTAATTGGCCGTATCGCCTTCAGCACTTTTACCTTCTCGTCCCGCAAGTGCTCTGCCGACAGTGTCACCGGCGGTTCCATCGCCACCAGGGCAAGCAACTGCAACAGATGGCTCTGGATCATGTCGCGCAGCGCGCCGGCGCTCTCGTAATAATCGGCCCGGCCTTCTATGCCCAGCGTTTCAGAATGGGTAATCTGCACGTGATCGATATAATGATTGTTCCAGATCGGTTCCAGCAGAATGTTGGCGAAGCGGAAGACGATCACATTCTGCACCGTGCCCTTGCCGAGATAATGGTCGATGCGATAAATCTGCGGCTCGTTCAAATGGCGGTACAAGCTTCCCTGCAGGGTTTGCGCACTGAGCAAGTCATAGCCGAAAGGTTTCTCGATGACCACCCGGCACCATCCTCTCTGCTGGTTGAGCAACCCCAGTGTTCCCAGCCGGTCGATGATCGCGGGAAATTCCGACGGACGCACCGCCATGTAAAACACCACGTTTGGAGCGAAACCCGGGGTTTCTTCCAGCACCTGCTTCAATTTCGCGTAGGCATCGCTATTTCCCGGAGGATTGGGATGGTAGTGCAGGCGGGTGCAAAAACGCTCGAACGCCTGCTCATCCATACCATCAGGGAATTTGGCCTTCAGAATATCGGTTACTTCCGAAATCCACCGTTCATCCTTCCACGACTCGAGGCCGCAACCCAATATGGTCATGCTGTCGGAGAGGCGCCCCGCTACTTCCAGGCGAAACAGCGCTGGTATCAATTTGATACGCGACAGGTTCCCATTTGCCCCGAAAATCACTAAAACACAGGGATCGATATTTTTCATATTTCTCTCCTCATGGTTTTTCAGCATTGCTACCCTTGCTGCACCGGGAAACGCGGGCGCGGATGATCGCCATGCTGCGCCTGGCCGATCCACTGGCCGGCAATCGGACTGGCAGCTTGTTTCTTATTTCCGCTTGTCTATTCGCCCTTGCCCTCTATCTCTGCCTGGCTGCAAAAAAACGCCTGCGTGGTTATGTTTGTGTCGTTATCCAATGGCGGCAGTCCAGCCGATATTCCGTCAGTATGTCCTGGCTTTCGGCGGAAATGACGGGACCGTCAATGGTTTCAGCCGCACGGGCTTGTAATCCAGCCGCTGCTCTTCGTTGAAATACAATGTATGTTTGAGCCACTTGTTGTCATCCCGGTCAGGAAAATCGTCCCGGGCATGGGCGCCCCGGCTTTCGGTGCGCGCTTGCGCCGAAGCCATGGTTGCAACCGCCACCTTGACCAGGTTGTCGAGTTCCAGCGCTTCCACCCGCGCAGTGTTGAAGACCCTGCTCTTGTCCCTGATCTCTGTGTGGTTGGCGCGCTCTGCTACCTCGCCGATGCGCGCCACACCCTGCTCAAGCATTTCGGCAAATCGAAATACGCCGCAATGTGTCTGCATGGTCTTGCGTAATGCATCGCTGACTTGTGCAACGCTTTCCCCATCCTTCTGGTTTTCCAGGCGGGCAAGCCGCGCCAGCGTTCCGTCAGCCACATCCGGCGCCAGAGGCTTATGATGGGGGTTTTTTTTCAGATCTTCGATGATTTGCTGTCCCGCTGCCCGCCCGAAAACAAGAATGTCCAGCAGTGAATTGGTTCCCAGCCGATTCGCGCCATGAACCGAAACGCAAGCGCACTCTCCGACTGCATAGAAGCCCTGGACCACCTCCTCCGGGCCGGTTTTATAGGGCACGACCACTTGTCCGTTAAAATTGGTCGGAATGCCCCCCATCATATAGTGCGCGGTGGGCGTGACGGGTATTGGGTCATGGATGGGATCCACATGCGCGAATTTCATGGCGATCTCGCGTATACCGGGAAGCCGCGTGTGGATGACTTCGGCGCCCAGGTGATCGAGCTTCAGCAGCAGATGATCTCCATCCCTGCCGCAGCCTCGCCCTTCCTTGATTTCGGTAGTCAATGCACGCGACACGACATCCCGGCTGGCCAGATCCTTGGCATGAGGCGCATACCGTTCCATGAAGCGCTCGCCGTCCTTGTTGAGCAGATAGCCTCCTTCTCCGCGCACCGCCTCGCTGATGAGTACGCCCACCCCATATACGCCAGTAGGATGAAATTGCCAGAACTCCATGTCCTGCAAAGGAATGCCTGCCCGCGCGGCCATTCCCAGGCCATCTCCGGTATTGATGAAAGCGTTGGTGCTGGCGCCGAATATGCGCGCGCTGCCGCCGGTTGCGAACAGCGTAGCTCGCGCCTGAAGCAGCATGACTTCGCCTGTTTCCATGTCTAGCGCCATTACCCCGCAAACATCCCCTCCCTCGTCGCGAACGAGATCGAGTCCCATCCACTCCACGAAAAATTGCGTATTGGCCCGCACATTGCGCTGATAAAGCGTATGCAGCATCGCGTGGCCGGTTCGATCCGCAGCCGCGCATGAACGCGTTGCCTGGGCTCCGCCGAAATGTTGCGATTGCCCTCCGAAGGGCCGCTGGTAAATTTTGCCGTTATCAAGCCGGTCGAACGGCATGCCAAAGTGCTCGAGCTCGTACACGACTTCGCTCGCCTGGCGGCACATGAACTCGATAGCATCCTGATCACCGAGATAATCGGAACCTTTCACGGTATCGTACATATGCCAATGCCAGTTATCCTCGGTGACGTTTCCCAAAGCTGCGGCAATGCCGCCTTGTGCCGCGACAGTATGCGAACGGGTGGGAAACACCTTGGACAATACCGCAACCTTCAGGCCCGCTTCGGATAACTGCAGTGCCGCCCGCATGCCGGCGCCGCCCGCTCCCACGATCACCGCGTCGAATTTTCTTTTCACTATCGCCACGAAGTTCCCGGAGCCCAGAGGATTTCAGCGGACCAGATGGCATAAAACAGCAATGAGAGGATAGCCAGTACCTGCAACGCCAGCCGGATGGCAGTGGCATGCACATAATCCATCAGGATGTTGCGAATCCCGACCCATGCATGCCAGAAAAGGCTGACGAGAAACAGGAAAGCGCCTATCCGCATGCCGCTGTAACCGAATATCGTTTTCCATCCGTCATGGCCGTGCGGCGCCGAAAACAGCCATGCGGCCGCCGCATACAGGACGAAAACAATCATTACGAATGCAGTGATGCGCTGAGCCAGCCAGTCGAACAGGCCATAATGCGCGCCAGTCAATGCTCGTTTCACCATACTCGTATCGAAACCAGCACAGTAAACAGGATGCTTGCGGCAAGGACCGCCTTGCTGCTCGCACGCGCTTGCCTCAGCGCGCCGCCATAGCCGAGATCCAGTGCGAGAAAGCGGATGCCGGCGAAGAAATGATGCAGAAAAAACCAGAGCAGAAGTGTCAGAAGTCCCTTGATCAGGGAATTGTCCAGAAGAGATTGTAATCGGGCATAATCCTGCGGAGAATTCAAAGCCATGTCGAGCCCGCAAAGCAGGAGAGGGATTCCCGGAAAAAAAAGCAGCGCTCCGCTCACCCGATGCAGAAATGAGACTACAGCCGGCAGGGGCTGTCGTATTTTGAGAAGGTCGAGGTATTTGGGGCGATCACTTTGCACATTTCGCTCCCGAACGGTTGAGTTTTGTATCTACCGGATTAGTTTAGACGGTTATACTGGACGATACAACAGGTGCACACCTGACTTAATCCATATTGAAAACAGGGTTTTGAGAGTGTCTGAATGAATCCTCGTTGAGCGCGTTGGTGGTAACATCCAGATGATCATAAGGCATGCAACGATGATCGTGCTGGGGCCACGATGCCAAATGAATGCAAATTGACAGTGATGGGGAATGTTTTTATAGTCGAGTTAGTCAGGCGAGCATCGTTGAGCGGAAAAAGTCGTGTGAGCGCGCGAGTTGTCCCATCTGTGCCGGATGATGGCTTCTGCGACGCTCGTCTTTGCGATTTCCGCATCTTGGCCATTTCAGGCTGAGGCTAACCTGTATGTATACTGCCACGGACTCCCTGCCGCTTCCATTGCTGTCGCGTTGTTTGCCAGGAATGCGGCAAGGATATTGCCGTGCCAGGTTTAACGGCAATCTCCCATAGGAGCGCAAGAATGAAAAATCCTATTCGCATAGCGGTCACGGGAGCGGCCGGCCAGATCTGCTATAGTCTGCTGTTTCGTATCGCTGCGGGCGACATGCTGGGTAAGGATCAGCCGGTCATCCTGCATTTGCTGGACATCCCCCAGTCATTGCCTGCGCTGAAAGGCGTGGTGATGGAGCTGGAGGATTGCGCGTTTCCCCTTCTGGCAGGGCTGATCGTTACCGATGATCCGAAGGTTGCTTTTCGCGATGTGGATATCGCATTGCTGGTAGGAGCGCGGCCCCGCACCAAGGGCATGGAGCGGAAGGATCTCCTGGAAGCAAACAGCGCCATATTCATCAGCCAGGGCAGGGCGCTCAATGAAGTAGCGAGCCGCGAGGCCAGGGTCCTGGTCGTGGGCAATCCGGCCAATACCAACGCTTATATCGCGATGACCCATGCGCCCGACCTGAAGCCGGGAAATTTTTCCGCAATGATGAGACTGGACCATAACCGGGCGCTATCCCAGCTTGCCGCTCGAGCTGGTTGTCCCGTGGCCGGCGTGCGAAGGATGATCGTCTGGGGAAACCACTCGGGCAGCCAGTATCCGGACCTGAGCCACGCGCAGGTGAACGGAAGAAAAGCCCTTGATGTGATCGGTGATCCAGGATGGGTGGAGCGTGAGTTTATTCCCACGATCCAGAAACGCGGCGCAACCATTATCGAAGTGCGCGGCTTGTCCAGCGCCGCCAGCGCCGCGAATGCGATTATCAATCATGTCAGCGACTGGTTCTTTGGCACCAGGGAGAATGACTGGGTTTCAATGGGCATTCCCTCGGATGGGAGCTATGGCATTCCAGGGGGTGTCATATATGGCTTTCCGGTGGTATGCAAGGGCGGCACTTATCAAATCGTTCCTGATCTGGAAATAAGCGAATCGGGAAAAGAGAAAATGCAGGTTTCTTACCGCGAGTTGGTGGAGGAACAGGAATCGATCAGGCACTTGCTCAAATAAACATCTCTCCCACGATTCGTGACGATTTCCTGATGATCCCTTCCTCCGCGGGCTCGCGTTTTCGCGCCGCACTTTCAAGCGAATGGCCACTGCAGGTGGCGGGGTGTATAAACGCCTACTCCGCGCTCCTGGCGAAACGTGCGGGTTTCAAGGCAATCTATCTCTCCGGTGCGGGCGTGGCTGCAGCATCCCTCGGCTTGCCGGATCTCGCTATCTCGACACTCGACGATGTTCTGACCGACGTTCGCCGCATTACCGATATTACGGACGTACCATTGCTGGTGGATGCGGACACCGGCTTTTCCATATCGGACAGCAGCTTCGGCGTTGCCCGCACCGTAAAGTCGCTGATCAAGGCCGGGGCAGGGGCAATGCATATCGAAGACCAGGTGCCTGCCAAACGTTGCGGCCATCGTCCGGGCAAGGTTATCGCCAGTGAACGGACAATGGTGGATCGCATCATGGCTGCGGTAGATGCCCGGTGCGATTCCAGTTTCATGGTCATGGCAAGAACGGATGCGCTGGCGGTGGAAGGGGTGTCTGCCGCTATAAGCCGCGCGTGCGCCTATGTGGCGGCCGGCGCGGATGCGATATTTCCGGAAGCCGTTGCCGACCTGGACACATACAGGCAGTTTGCGGCAGAGGTGAAGGTCCCTATCCTGGCAAATATTACGGAATTCGGCGCCACTCCGCTCTTTACGGTCGAGGACCTGGCGCGAGCCAACGTCGCCCTGGCACTTTATCCTCTGTCCGCATTCCGGGCCATGAGCGCAGCCGCATTGGCGGCATACCAGGCGATACGGCGCGATGGCACGCAAAAAAGCATGGTCGGTGCCATGCAGACCCGCGCGGAGCTATATGATTTCCTCGATTACCACATATACGAGGAGAAGCAGGATAGCTTGCTCACCCAGGCAGCGAGGCAGATTGAAGATCAGTGACAATACACAAAATTCCGGTGAGGCTAAAACGAAGAAATCCGTAGCGCTTTCCGGCGTCGTTGCCGGCAACACGGCGATATGCAGCGTTGGCAAAAGCGGCAACGATCTGCATTATCGCGGGTACGATATCCTGGATATAGCGGAGATCTGCGAATTCGAGGAAATCGCCTATCTATTGATTCATGAAAAACTGCCCACAATGGCGGAACTGGCCGGCTATAAGGAAAAGCTCCGGTCCTTGCGGGATGTGCCCGCCGGCATTAAAACGGTACTAGAGGCACTTCCCGCCTCGGCGCATCCGATGGATGTCATGCGGACCGGCGTATCCGCACTGGGCGCCATGCTGCCGGAAGAGGAAAATCATTCCGCGGCAGGTGCTCGCGATCTGGCGGACCGGTTGCTGGCCAGTCTCGGCAGCATGCTGCTTTATTGGCATCACTATGTCCATCATGGCCGCCGAATCGGCCTGACCACCGATGCCGGTTCCATCGCCGCGCATTTTCTGCGCTTGCTGCACGGCAGAGAATGCCCGGTAACGTGGATCAGGGCGATGCATACCTCGTTGATATTGTATGCGGAGCACGAGTTCAATGCATCGACCTTTACCGCTCGGGCGATCGCGGGAACCGGCTCGGATTTCTACTCGGCAGTAGTTGGCGCAATCGGCGCGTTGCGTGGCGCCAAGCACGGCGGCGCGAACGAAGCAGCTTTCGATCTTCAGACCCGTTACGCAAATCCGGATGAGGCGGAGGCAGATATACGGCGGCGCGTGGCCAGCAAGGAAATCATCATCGGCTTCGGCCATCCCGTCTACACCGTCTCCGATCCGCGCAACCGGATAATACGGGAAATTGCGAGAAAACTGTCGGTGGAAGCGGGCGACATGGAAATGTTCGATATCGCAGCCAGGATAGAGGAGGTGATGCAGGATGCCAAGAACATGTTTCCCAATCTGGATTGGTTTTCCGCCGTGAGCTACCACATGATGGGCATCCCCACGGCGATGTTCACGCCGCTGTTTGCCATCGCCCGCACCAGCGGCTGGGCTGCTCATATTATCGAACAGCGGGCGGACAACAAAATCATACGGCCTTCCGCCAACTATATCGGGCCGGAGGATCGGAAGTTCGTTCCGATTTCGGAGCGCAACGGTTGACTCACGCGGCGCAATGCGCTTTGCTTATTGTGCCCTAGGTGACTGCGTGACTACGTGGCGGGAAGACTAATGAGTCTGACCCCAATTTATTTCAATTTCCCAATTCTTCCGCGTTAGCTCTTCTGTCTCGCCTTGATTTCAGCCCGAATTCGCTCGATCTCACGTTGCTTGGCCTCGCTGGTGCCCCATTTCGGCGTCTCTTCCAGTCGCAGTTTTCGCGCCGCCTCCTGCTCAGTCTTCCACCGTTCGAGTGCCGCATGCTGTTCGGCCTCCCGTTGTTTCCGTTCATATTCGGCCGCCTGCTGGCGCGCGACTGCGCGCTCGGCAGCAATGGGCAACGTGCGACCGGGTAGCCCCGACAGCGCCAGATATTCATCAATGCGGTTCCAGACAAAATCCCAGGCGAACTCGCTGATGAAAGGCAGATTGAGCGCCTGATAGACAGGTACCCAGGTTTCCTCCTCCCCTTGCCGGCGGCGCACCGAGAGCTCCGGGTTGAACTGGTACCAGCCCTGTCCCACCCGTTTGAAAAGACCCCGGTTGTAGGAGTACTCCCGCTCCACCTCGTTTCTCGCCAGCACACCGGAGAGATGCTGACGTTTGTTGCGTTCCGGCCGCACCACGTTGGCGGGCAGGTGCTGCCACGCGTCCAGGATCGCCTGTGTTTCGAATGCGCCATAGGGTCGCCGCTGGCGGTGGGTGAAGCGCGATTTGAACAGCACCCACAAGGTCTGAAAAAGAAAGTATTCGGACAGATGCCGGTCTACGCGCACCAATCGCTCGCCGGTATTCACATCGACGCTTGCCGGGGCCAGGAGTTCATAGAGGGCAGCAAACGGACCTTTTGCGAATTTTGGATCGTGGAATGCCTCCAACATCGCCCAGTGGAGCGCATTGCGGCCGTAATGGTCCGTTGCTTCCCGGTTTGCGCCACGCAGTATCAGAGCCTCGGCCAACAGCAGGTTGCCGGCTGAGGCGGCTGCCATGAGCGGCGTCTGATTCATCGGGAGGCGATGTTCGATGCCATGCCGGTCGCACTGCCGCAAAATTTCCTTGAAATTGCCCGCGAAATAATTGATGTAGCTTTTACGCCCCAGGCTCGCACGCTGCATTGAGAAGCCCTTCGCAGCGGTGAAACCAGTCTCCTGCTCGAGCCAGGCGACGAGTACCGGTTCGTCGTGGCAGGTGGCAATCTCGTAGAGCTGTTGCTTGGGCTTGCCGCCCGGTGTCCGTTCGCGGAATACCTTGATGAGCAGTTCCCGCACCCTTGCCTCGTCGAACACCGGCCACGGTGCCAGGGTCTGCTTCAGGATACTGTGCCGGATGGCATCCGCCTGCTCCTGCTTGCCCTGCAATTCCAGCTTGCGGGCCTCCTTCTGCCAGTCTTCCACTGTTGCCCGCTTGGCCTCGATCGTCGCTGGCCCTTCTTCCGCAATATTGAGCAGATTGAAGAGAGGATGCCCCATGTCGGACTCAATGAGATACAAATTCTTCACCGCCCGCGTAAGCGCTACATACAATGCATTGATGAAGAATTTGTAGACTTCGAGCGACTTGTCGCTCTTGTCCCGGGAGCGGCGGTACGCCAGTGCATCGATGGCTAGATCGCGCTTGTCCACGCCTTCCAGAATATCGGCAAACTCGCCCCGATGGTCGGAGACGAAGCGGTAGAGCACGATATTATCGTACTCCAGCCCCTTGGCTTCGTGGATGGAAAAAAGCAATGGCGTGGAAAAATGCTTCTTTGCTTCGATCTTGTCCTCGTCTCGCATCACCAGCACGGCGAATTGTGTCGATTGGCGAATCTTCTGGTCCAGATCACGCTTGACATTGTCCTTGTCCGGCAACAAGGCCACTTGTCCCGCCTCATCGCCCACCGCATCGACCAGGAAGTTGCTTTCCCGATCGATGGAGCCGAAGCGCCTGTGCTTGATCTTGAGCAGTGTATTGGCGATGCGTGTCGCCTCGCGGCTATTGCGGAAATTGGTGGCGAGTACGCGCAATTCCTGCCGCTCGGCAAGTTGCGGGTCACGCCAGAACAGGCTCTTTACCCGGCTCCATGCGAAGAAGTTGGGATGGACGATCTGATTCGAATCGCCACACAGCAGAAAATGGCCTGGTTTCCTTAACGTCTTGAGCACTAGCGCCAGTTGCACCGCGGTAAGATCCTGAACTTCATCGATAATGATGAAGTCGTAACGTGGTGCTGCGAACACCTGCCAGTCCTGTGCGACGAGGTTGACGTCGTAGAGCTTGGCCTCGGCCAGCCAGGACCGGTACTTCTCGAAAAGATCGTAGACCCGGTCGCGTTCGCTTTCCGGGAAGATGCATTGGCGCACGCCCAGAGCATGGTAGCTCTCCCGGGTGAGCAGGCCATCCGCCCCTGCAGAGATCACGCCGCGAATCTCCTCGAAAGACTGGTGACCGTCGATGCCACGAAAAGCCTGGCGCATACGGCCGAACCATTGGGCGAAGTCGCGCCAGCCAGCCTCCCGCCCTCGCGGCACACGGATCGACTCGATGAACTCGCGGTAGGACAGAAACACCGCATCTTGGCCGGTATGCTCAAAACCGTTGGCGTAATAGAGATCGCGGGCGCTGTTGGCGAGATAAGCGGAGTGGGTGACATATAATATCTCGCCCTCGGCATGCTTGAGCTTTTCGAGAGTCAGGGCGGTCTTGCCACTGCCGGCGGAACCGACAACGATGAGCGGCGGTGGCAGATGATAGATAGCTTGCTGTGCGTCATCGAAAGAGATGGGTTTGTCCAGCAAATGGATGTCACGACGGGAAGGATGCAGGTAGCGTATGGGCAGGGCTTCACGAAGCGCTTCACTGGCATCGATGTCGGCAATCTTGGTCTCGTCGATTGCCGCACCCCGCAGGAAGCGGCTCTTGTCGTAATCATGATTTTCGATGACCTCGAGCATGAGAGCGCACACCTCGTCGGCATGGCGTACGAGGGAGAATAGCAGCCGGTTGGTGTCGTCAAGCTTTGCCCGGTAGAACTTGCCGTGGCTGAGGTTGGAGAGTTTCTTTACTTGAGCGGCGCGAAAGTCATTACGGACGATGGCCTCGGTTACTTTAAGGTAGGCCGCTTTGACACGAGAGGTGTCGAGGCCCACATATTCGAGGATTTTCATGGAACGTCTATCCGCTGGCGTTAGTCGAAAATTGATGAGAGACTGGAATCACGGAGAGAAACAACTACGCGCCTATGTCTATGTATAAGGCGTTGCCCGGACGAAGATAACGGCCGCTGTCCGCGTTGCGTATCTGCTACCAGCCTCACGGATACGGTGTCGCGCACCAGGGTCGTTGTAAAGCTCATCATAGGTCTCCGACTTTGCGCTGGCAGGATCAGACAAAGGGCGCGTCCCAAGCGGACAAACAGGAGCTGACAGTAATTGTAACGGCTTCCGCTGGAGGCTTCCATAAACCCGGCTTACGTGGCGAGAGCATCATTATTGGTTTAGCCTGGATTCCAGGTCAACAGCCCGGAATGATGAAATTCATGGTATTTTTTGTGGAATCATTCGTTCGGGTACTGTTCAATTCGATTGAGGCATCAAATATTGATGCGTTTTTTTCTTCTCGTTACCATCGTCGCCTTGACGGGTTGTAGTCATTTCTCTCCCACTGGCGTATCAATTGACGGGAGGGAAGCGGATATTGACTTACCGATTGCCTACCGCTGCAATAGCGGCAATATCGTGAGGGCATCCTATCCCTCCAGCACCATGGCTGCTGTGCAGTACGAGGGCAGGATGCGCGAGATGACCATTGCCGTTTCGGGCAGTGGAGCGCGCTATGTCGGGAACGGGTTGGAGTGGTGGACCAAAGGAGCGGGGCCAGGTTCATCTGCCACGCTTTTCCGGCATGAGAAGGACGGCACGACAGGGAATATAGTCGAAAGCTGTATTCAACTGCATACCGGCGGATGAGACAGTGCTGCCGCTTTCGCAGGAATGACAGTATTCCCTGGCGGGATCGCCAGCTTTATGACAGGTAACCCATGCCACCCATGTCATCGCACATCCCCAATAGTCGTCCCCAGCCCGACCAGGTGCTGGCGGATATTGCCGACTACGTCATCAGCCGTCCTATCCAGAATACGTTGGCTTATGAAACCGCCCGCCTTTGCCTCATCGATTCCCTTGGCTGCGCGGTGGAAGCGCTTGCCTACCCGGCCTGTACCCGGCTCCTGGGTCCGCTCGTTCCGGGAACAACGGTGGCTGGCGGAGCGAGGGTGCCCGGCACCGGGTTCGAGCTAGACCCCGTGCAGGCGGCATTCAACATCGGTGCCATGATACGGTGGCTCGACTTCAACGATACCTGGCTCGCGGCGGAATGGGGCCATCCCTCGGATAATCTCGGCGGCATACTGGCCGTAGCGGACTGGCTGGCACGCAACGCGGCAACCCCGGGAAGCAGGCCGCTCGTCATGCGTGATGTATTGACCGCCATGATCAAGGCGCATGAAATCCAGGGCTGCCTCGCGCTGGAAAACAGTTTCAACCGTGTCGGGCTGGATCATGTCCTGCTGGTGAAAGCCGCTTCGGTTGCGGTGGTGACACACATGCTGGGCGGCAGCCGCGAACAGATCATCGATGCCCTTTCCCAAGCGTGGGTGGATGGGCAAGCGCTGCGCACTTACCGCCATGCGCCCAACACCGGTTCCCGCAAGTCCTGGGCGGCAGGAGACGCCACCAGCCGCGCAGTCTGGCTCGCCTTGATTACCTTGAAAGGAGAAAGCGGTTATCCATCCGCGCTTACTGCGGAAAAGTGGGGGTTTTACGATGTCTTGTTCAAAGGACAGTCATTCCGGTTCCAGAGGCCGATTGAACAGTGGGAATCCTACGTGATGGAAAATATCCTGTTCAAGGTTTCATTTCCGGCTGAGTTTCATGCGCAGACAGCGGCGGAGTGCGCGATGCAACTGCATCCCCACCTAAAGGCGCGTATCCATGAGATCGGGAAAATCACCATTCGCACGCACGAGGCTGCGATCCGCATCATCGACAAGAAAGGACCGCTTGACAATCCCGCCGACCGCGACCACTGCATGCAATATATCGTTGCTGTCGTGCTGATTTTCGGACGGCTCACGGCTGGCGATTATGAGGACGCGGTGGCTGCCGATCCCCGCATCGATGCATTGCGGGAAAAAATGACCTGCGTGGAGGACCCGCAATTCACGGCGGCGTATCATGACCCGGAAAGACGGGCAATTCCGAACGGCATAGAGGTGGAATTCAAGGATGGGAGGAAGCTGGAGGAAATCGTGGCGAGCTACCCCCTGGGCCACAGGTTTCGCCGCAATGAAGGTATTCCACTGCTGCAGGAGAAATTCCGCCGCAATCTTGCGCTTCGCTTCCCGCCCCAACGGCAGCAAGCGATAACCGGTTTATGCCAGGATCAGGCCAGGCTGGAGGAAACGCCGGCCGACCAATTTGTCGATATGTTCGTGATCTAGGGAACCTCTGAACAAGTTTCCGCTGGCGCGGCGGTGGGTTTGCGGGATGGGATGCGCGAAAGGCGACGACGCGAATGGTGCGACGGCGCAGGGCGGAGCAGTGTCTTCCGAAAGGAAGATGCGACCCCGTAGCGGGATGCCTGCGCCCCAACAAAACTGTGGTGCGGTCGAAGCATCCCCTCCGCTGCCCGATCCCCGCTCTGCGGGGCCCCTCGGGCGACGCTCCGGGGGCGCTCCTTCGCCAGGAGCCTGACAAGGCGGACATAAAATTCAACCTGAATCCGCCCTGCGGCGAACTCACTATATTGGTGAACGTCGGGTACCGCGGAAAGTCTCTGTGGATCGTAACTCAAAACTGGAAATGAGCAGTCAACTGCCGGATTTAGTTTCAACCGATGTGTCCCCTGTCCCAGGGGTCGAATGAGCCGGGTCTTCTGTCGGGCCTGGATGGATATTGAGCAGGATCTTGAGAGCGATGAGCCTCACTTTCCAGGATTCGATCACCGCGGGGTCCGCCGATAAGCCCGCCGCCAGCATCGCCGCACCGTCCATATGCGCGGCGTCGCCCTCGGTCAGGAAAAGGCGCAATTCATTACTACTCGTTATGCTGGTATGCCGGACAAAGTCCGGATAATCCTCCCGCAGGTGTGCCGCAAGCCAGGCCTGGTCTATCCATTGCTTTGACTGGTTGTAGGAGAAGCAGGTGCACACCGCCAAATCTACGGCATCGGCGCTGCACAGATTTTCAACGTTGTCGTAGCCTTCCCGTTCCAGCCGCAGCTCATGCGCATAACTCATCCCGGCCAGCATGGAAAGCGGCAGAGCCCGGTAACTGTCCCCGGGGATGCTTCTCATCACTTTGAGCACAACGCGCTCGATTGCCAGCGCAGCCCGCTTGGGATAGAAACCGAAGAAAAAGCTCAAAACGGGAAGCAGGCTCAGGCTTGCCGGTATGGTTGGCTCTGTTTCATCCGCAGCATCTTTCGCGTCCTCCTTCGCAGACGCAGAATTGCTGGCGGGTGCGGCAACGGCCTTGAAATCCTCGGGAAAGGTGAAATTGAAGACGAACGAAAGCACCAGCGCCAATATGCTCGCGACGATCATGCGCACGGCGCCGTCGACAAAGGTATGCGAGGTCAGATCCAGCGTGAAGTATGCGCGGATAACCGAACCGATGAAGTAGATGTAGGCGCCAAGGAAACCATATTGGAAAGCCGTGAGGCTGCGGACGACATGGGAATAGTACGCTTCCGGGTTTTTCTCGTATAGTTCGGCAAAAGGCCCCATGGTCAGCATATTTGCGCCAAGGCTGAAATCCACGCCCAATTCCGCGGAGGAAGGGGCGGGTTTGAACAGCAGCAGTATGCAGGTGCCCAGCAGGACCACGGTCGTGGTGAGCCATACGCTGCCCCGATAGGCGCTGAAGGATGCGCGGCGGCCCATGCGTCGCCGGATTTCTCCCCGCCGCTCAACCGGCACTTCGCGCTGCAGAAGTTTTTCCTTGCGATCCGTCATGGCCTGTATATAGCTGAGCGCCAGCGATGGCACCACGAGAACCGCAAGCAGGGTCATGACCAGGTTATATTGAAAAAAAACGGGATCGAACCAGTGCGCGACCGCCCGGAAATCCCTGTATTTCACCCCGTCGGGACCAAGAGCGGACTCCAGTCCCAAGCCAACGATCAAGCATGCCGGAACGATGAATACCAGCCAGTCATACCACGGCATGGTTCGTCTGCGATCTTCACCCTGATCCATGGCCGTCCTTTTGGTTCATTGCGTCTTCTGTTGCCGCCAGGGATTCGGCAGCCACTTTTTTCCAGAACTGCAGATGATTGAATGGCCGGGCCGCGCGGGCATTGGGTAAACCCAGGCTCCATCCCAGAAGCTCGATATGGTCCGCGCGCACCATTCCACGGAATGTTCCCCATCGCGCCGAGCTCTCCGGCACCAGGCCATCGTTCGCTTCCGGAATAACGCGCGCATAATGCCTGAGCCAGAAGGGAAGCTCACTATCGGGACGGACGCTGGCATAAGAAGCATAGGTCACGTCTTCCCGGTTCGGTATCGGCGTTGCCAGACGTGTTTCAGGAGTCAATTCTCTCAATCCGGGCAGTCCGCAATGCCTGAACCAGGCCGGTATGGCGCCGCGCGATTCGATCATCCACTGGGCGAGAGGAGAGCCGCGATGCGGCGTGGCAACGGTAACCAGGCTCTTCACGCGCCGATCCGGATCGAGATGGGCAATGAGATACCTGGCGTCGAGCCCTCCCATGCTGTGGCCCACCAGGGCAAAAGCCTGTGTATTGCTGCGGAAGAGGTGCCGGGCGAGTGTCTCAGCCCGCTCCGCGATGGTGCCGGCGCCGGGTACTTCGGGTATCAGAGGCATGATTCGCATGGGCAGCAGGACTTTCCTTATGCCACGAAAGTATTCGATCGGTCCGAGGTGCGAGAAACCAAGAAACCCATGCAGGAGAACCAGGCTGGAAGGAGTCGTGAAAGCCATTTTTTTATGATATTTTTATGATATCCGCATGGCAAGTAATCTTCTTTTGACGCAGAGGCATGCTGATCCGGTGGCAGCGCTGCGGGCAGGTGTCGGGCTTCTCTACTATGATAGTGATGTCGCCACCCTATTCATGTTACTCGATTTTGAGATTCGCGTGATTACGCTCGCTAAAAAATGAATCCAGCGCAGCCACGGGTGATAGACTTAACAGCGAGGATTTGTTCAGTGCTTCCTCAAGGGTGTGTGGGGCATCTCCATCGTCACCCTTCAGGAAGCATGATCGGGCCTCGCGATGAATCAGGAATGGACAGCATGAAGCCAAGGTATGACATCAGGGGCAAGGTGGCGGTCATCACGGGCGCAAACCGCGGAATCGGCAGGATGATAGCGGAAGTATTTCTGCGCGAGGGTGTCGCCAAGATCTATGCCGCGGTCAGGGACGTGCATTCCGTGGAGCCTTTGATCAACCAGCATGGCAACCGGGTCATTCCCGTTCGCCTGGATCTCGCCAAGCGGGAAACTATTTCGGCGTTGGCCGGCAATGCACCTGATGTCCAGGTAGTGGTCAACAATGCCGCCGTCTTCATGGCAAGGACACCTCTGGATGGCGACGCCGTGGAAGCACTGGAGCTTGCGATCAGGATCAATGTATGCGGCCTCATGCATGTGGCGCAAGCCTTTGCTCCCGTCCTCAAGCGCAACGGCGGGGGCGCCTTCGTGCAAATCAACTCGGTTGCTTCATTGAAATGCTCTTCAAGCTTTGCAATCCATTCCGCCTCGAAAGCGGCTGCCTATTCCATTACCCAGGCGCTGAGGGAGTTGCTGGGCCAGCAGGGCACGCTGGTGCTCAGCGTCCACCCTGGCCTTATTGCTACCGATATGTCGGATAGCGCCGGCCTCAACAGGTCCGCGGAGCCGCCTCTGGTCGTCGCGGAAGAAATAGTCTCCGGCCTGAAAAGCGGGCATTTTCACCTTTTCCCCGATTCTCTGGCTAAAAGGGTGGGCGACGCCTACGAAAGCTTCGCAAAGAATGTGATCGAAGCCGATATTCCGGAATACCATACGGAATGAAGGGCGCCAAGCCTGTCAAAGCTTGTTTTGCCTCCGCGATAGTGGGTTTCGGCCGGAACGAAGCAGAGGCACGAAGTGGCGGAAGCTTCGCAGGCGGCTGGCAACGTTGAGCAGCAAAGGCCATATCATGCCGCAAACCCCGGCTCCCGATGTTGCCGTGCCGGGAATTCTGCGCCGATGCGCTTCCTGGGGCTCGCGGCCCCGCTAATTTTTTGAAGGAATATCCCGTGACGCATAATCTGTTTGATACTCTCAAGGAGCTTGCTCTTCCAGGCGGCAAAAGCGCGAAATATTATTCCCTGCCCGCGCTGGAGGCGGCCGGCTTCGCCAAAGTTTCGCGACTGCCGGTTTCGATCCGCATCATTCTCGAGTCGGTTCTGCGCAATTGCGACGATATAAAGGTTACCGAGGCTCATGTGAAGCAGCTCGCCAACTGGCAGCCCAGCGGGGCGCGCATGGAAGAGATTCCGTTCGTCGTATCCCGCATCGTTCTCCAGGATTTCACCGGAGTTCCCCTACTGGTTGATCTTGCGGCAATGCGCAGCGTCACGAAAAGGATGGGCCGGGATCCAAAGGTGGTCGAACCGCTGGTGCCGGTTGATCTCGTGGTCGACCATTCGGTGCAGGTCGACTACTACGGCAATGACGATGCGCTAAAGCTCAACATGGAAGTGGAATTCCGCCGCAATCACGAGCGTTACCAGTTCATCAAATGGGGCATGCAGGCGTTCGATACGTTCAGGGTGGTGCCTCCGGGCATCGGAATCGTTCATCAGGTGAATCTGGAATATCTCGCCCGAGGCGTGCATCAGAAAGAGGGTGTGGCGTACCCGGATACGCTGGTAGGGACAGATTCGCATACGACCATGATCAATGGCATAGGCGTAGTGGGATGGGGTGTCGGAGGTATAGAGGCGGAAGCAGGCATGCTGGGCCAGCCCGTCTATCTTTTGACCCCGGACGTGGTGGGTGTGAATCTTAGAGGACGCCTGCGCAATGGCGTTACCGCCACCGACCTGGTATTGACGATCACGGAAATGCTGCGCAAGGCCAATGTCGTGGGACAGTTCGTGGAATTTTTTGGCGAGGGGACCGCTTCATTGACAGTGCCGGACCGTGCAACGATCGGCAACATGGCGCCGGAATATGGAGCGACGATGGGTTTTTTCCCGGTGGATGATAAAACCATCGAGTATTTCAGGAACACGGGACGCACCGGGGACGAGGTTGCCGCGTTCGAGTCCTATTTCAAGGCACAGGAACTGTATGGCGTTCCACGGGGGGGCGACATCGATTACACCCGTGAACTCGAACTCGACCTGGGTACGATTACACCCTCCCTGGCAGGACCGCGGCGTCCGCAGGATCGTATCGAGCTTGGCAGCATGAAAACCCGGTTTTCTGAGCTTTTTTCCAAGCCTGCCGCCCAGGGTGGCTATGGAAAAAATACCGAGGATCTGGAGCGGCGCTATCCTGTGCGTGGCTGCGGGGATGCCGTGAGCAAGGAGGCGGCCGATGGTGAAGCCCAGGAAAAGGTTCCTCTGCAGCCGGGAAGCGCGAGGAATATTGCCGAAATGATTGCTAATCGCCCCTTGATGGATACGGATGAAAAAGTATGCCTTCCCAATGGACCGGTCGATCTGAGGCATGGCGATATTCTGATTGCGGCAATTACATCCTGCACGAATACATCCAATCCCAGCGTATTGATCGCAGCCGGATTACTGGCGAAAAAGGCGGTCGAGCGGGGTTTGACGGTGAAGCGCCATATCAAGACTTCTCTCGCGCCCGGATCGCGCGTGGTGACAGAGTATCTTTCCGCCGCCGGATTGCTGACCTACCTGGAAAAGCTCGGCTTCAATCTTGCGGGCTATGGCTGCACCACTTGCATTGGCAACTCCGGTCCGCTTTCGGAGCCTATCGAAGAGGCTGTGGTCGAGAATGATCTCGTGTGCGCGGCGGTGCTATCCGGCAATCGCAATTTCGAGGCGCGGATCCATCCCAGCATCCGGGCGAATTTCCTTGGTTCTCCTCCGCTGGTAGTGGCGTATGCACTCGCCGGAACGATGCTCAAGGACCTGTCTTCGGAACCATTGGGCCTGGGAAAAGACGGCAAACCAGTATGGCTCAGCGATATCTGGCCAGAAGATGAAGAAATCCAGGAATTGATAAAATTTGCAGCGAATGCGGAAACATTCCGCCGACTCTACAGTAACCTTACCAGGAATCATCCCTTATGGAACGATATCGCGTCGATAGCCGGGGATACCTATGACTGGCCGGTCTCCACTTATATAGCGGAGCCGCCTTTCTTCCAGGATTTTTCGATGAAGTATGCGCAGCCCGGCAATATATCGGGAGCGCGCGTCCTGGCCATATTTGGAGATTCGGTGACCACCGATCATATCAGTCCTGCGGGAGCAATCAAGGATACCTCGCCCGCAGGAAAGTATCTGCTTTCAAGCGGCGTGGCGAAGATGGATTTCAACAGCTATGGCGCACGCCGCGGCAATCACGAAGTCATGATGCGAGGGACTTTTGCCAACGTGCGTATCAAAAACATGATGATCCCAGGCAGCGAAGGCGGGATTACGCTGCACCAGCCCGATGGCCGGCAAATGAGCATCTTCGATGCCGCGATGCAATACCTGGCTGACGGTGTGCCAACGCTGGTATTCGGGGGTGAGGAGTATGGCACCGGCTCAAGTCGGGATTGGGCGGCAAAGGGCACGCAATTGCTAGGGGTAAAGGCGGTTATTGCCAAGAGCTTCGAGCGGATACATCGAAGCAATCTGGTGGGCATGGGTGTATTGCCGCTTCAGTTCAAGGATGAAAATGACGCGCAATCGCTCGGCCTTCGGGGCGACGAGCAATTCGATCTCTCGGGGTTGAAGGAGATTCGGCCACAGCAGAACGTGAAGCTCGACATATACCGCAAGGACGGTTCGCGGCAAGCAGTCGACCTGCTATGCAGGATAGATACGGCGATCGAGGTCGAATATTACAGGCACGGGGGAATTCTTCCCTACGTACTCAGGGAACTCATGGCTTCCTGAATTTCCTGAAGAGGCCAGATCGACAAGCCGGGCTACTCAGCTTGAACCAAAGTCAGGGGAGGGCGATATTTGGTTTCCAGCCGAGCAGTCCGGGGCTCTCCACAGTTTACGGACCATCGTTCTTTCTCTCTGTCTGCCTTTCGTGCCACCCCATGGACCATGGACAGCACTTCGATGAGTTCGCCTGGTCCACAGCAATCGCTCATACTCTTTGTTGACCACGGAATAACATTCGCACACGGATTTCTTCAGTTCTTCGCGCTCAAACACCGTGATGTGGCCACGGCTGTACCGGATGGCGCCAGCGGTCTGCAACTTGAGCGCAGCCTGAGTCACGCTCTCTCGACGCACTCCCAGCATGATCGCAATCTGCTCATGCGTCATTTGCAGTTCACGTCCGGATGACCTGTCGAGGCTCATCAATAGAAAACGGCATAGCTGCTTCTCCACATTGTGATGACGGTTACATACCGCGTTCTGCGCCATCTGCGTCATGAGCGCCTGGACGAAATGCAGAGCCAGTTGTTGCAGAAAGCCTTGCCGTTCAAATTCCATTTTCAGTATCTTTTCCTTTATTCTGTAGCCATAACCGGGGGCTTGAACCACTATTCCCGGGCTGCTGCCTCCGCCGAGGAGCGACGAGATGCCGGTGAACCCCTCGCTGCCGACAATGGCCAACTGTACCGATGCGCCATTTTTTACTTCATATAGCGGTGCAACGATGGCGCTGGTCGGAAAATACACATAAGTTACCGGGGTCGCGGCTTCATGTATGAATTGCCCAGGTGACATCCTGACATGTTCGAAATAGGACCGCAGCCGCTTATAGTCTTCCGCAGGGAGGGCGGCGAGCATGCGGTTATTCCTGGGGCTTTCGAAAAGAAACATCTCCTTCTCAATCTGGTGCATTTCTTCGCGGTGGTCCGGTTGGTTGCCCTGATTCTTTACAAGCACTTACCATGCCAGAAATAAAGACGAGAAAATACAATGAGTTGAGCGGGAAAGATTTATTCAGGGGCAGGTTTTGTTGCCCTTCAGCAACATGCTGATCTTCTCCCTGGATAAGTTCTTGAAACCAAACATTTCATGTCTGTCGTCAAAAGGTGACGCCTATCGAATTCCATCCATTTTGCCGGGTCAAACCCCGTAATACTGTTCTAGACTTCGAGATTGTCGATCAGTCTGGTCTTGCCCAGCCTGGCTGCCCCCAGTACCACCACGCGCTCGTTACCGGCCTGGGCTGGAGCGAATGTATTTTGGTCTCGCACTGCCACATAGTCGACCTTCCAGCCGTGCCGATCGAGGACGGCCGTCCCATTTTCCTCCAACTCGCGAAAGCTTGTATTGCCGCTTTTTATTTCCTGCCCAAGTTGACGCAGTGTCTGATATAGCCGAGGGGCCTGGCATCGCTCCTCGGGAGCGAGGTAGCGGTTCCGTGAACTCAGGGCGAGGCCATCCGGCGCTCGCACCGTATCGGCGGCAAGGATTTCGATTGGCAGATTCAACTGCTTTACCATTTCGCGCAGGATATGTAACTGCTGATAGTCTTTTTTTCCGAATACCGCCACCTGGGGTCCGACGATATTGAAAAGCTTGAGCACAATCGTGGAGACGCCGCGAAAGAAGCCCGGCCGGAATTCGCCCTCGAGCGTGTCTGCCATAGACGGGGGATCCACCAGGAATTCCTGAAGGGCGGGATATAAATCCTTTTCTCCAGGAGCAAAAACCACATCGGCATGATGGTTTTGCAGGAGACGGCAGTCTTCCTCCAGTGTGCGAGGATACCGATCGAAATCCTCCGTCGGTAAAAATTGCAGCCGGTTGACGAAAATACTTGCGACTACAAAACCGGTTTTTTGCCGCGCGGCGCGGATCAGTGCCAGGTGGCCGTCATGCAGGCCACCCATCGTGGGCACAAAGGCGATTGAAGGTTGTTGCCTGAGACGGCTTCGCAGCGAGCCGATGGTAGTGATGATTTCCATGCCGCGGCACGTCACCCCGGCAGATCAAAAAGCATGTTCCGGCCCTGGAAATTCGCCGTTCTTTACCGCCTTGACGTAATTTCGCACCGCCTCGTGGACGCTGCCGGCTCCGGCCAGGAAATTTTTCATGAATCTGGCCTTTTTCCCGGAATAGATTCCCAGCATGTCATACAGGACCAGAACCTGTGCCGAGCAATCCATTCCGGCGCCGATGCCGATGGTGGGGATGGATAGCGTTTCGGTAACCTGCTTTGCCAGTACCGCGGGAACCACTTCCATCAGGAGCATGCCCGCACCCGCTTGTTCCAGGCTGACGGCATCCTCCAGCAATTGCTTTGCCTGAAAGCCGGTCTTGCCTTGCAGCTTGTAGCCACCCAACTGATGGACTGACTGAGGAGTCAAGCCGATATGGGCGCATACCGGGATGCCTCTGCGAGTGAGAAATTCAACGGTTTCCGCCATGATGCAGCCGCCCTCGATCTTGACCATGTTTGCGCCCGCAGCCATGAGTTCGGCGGCATTTTCAAACGTATCCCCGGGTGCAACCTGGGAGGTGCCAAACGGCATGTCTGCCATGATAAATGCCCTGCTGGAGCCTTTTTTCACGCAGCGGGTATGGTAGATCATATCTTCCAGTGTCACCGGAAGCGTTGTTTCCTCGCCTTGCAGGACATTTCCCAGCGAATCGCCCACCAGAAGGATATCGACGCCGGCATCTTCCAGCAAGGTGGCGAAACTCGCGTCGTAACAGGTAAGGATGACTATTTTTTCACCATCATCCCGCATTTTTTGTAGCGTGTCCTGTGTAGTGCGCATACATGGCTCCTGCGTAACTCGTCAAATAGATCTTGAAGCAAAACGGATATTGGCTTCGCCGTTGCCGGGCGCCATTCCGTACCTCGCTTCAACCGAACTTCGATTCTTCAAGTCCGACAGACTGCTAGCCTGTCGTCCCGATATCCGGAATGCCGGTCAAACTCCCTGGTCGAAGTACTCGCGCCGACTTCGCATTGCGTTGACGCGCTCCAGCAGTAGCCGGAAATTCCCCGGGTTGTCCACCAGATTGAGATTTTCGCTATTGATGATCATCAAGGGCGCATCTTCATATTGGTGAAAAAATCGGGCATAGCTGTCGGCAACCTGCCGAAGATAGTCTTCGGAAATATTTTTCTCGAAGGGGCTTCCCCGCCTTTTCACCCGCCCCATCAGCGTCGGAACGGATGCCTGCAGATAGATCACAAGATCTGGCGGTCGCTGCCTGGTCTGTAATTGATGGAAGATTTTTTTGTATAGATCGTATTCGCTGTCACTGAGCGTGAGCCTGGCAAATAGCGGATCCTTATCCAGAAAAAAATCGCTTACGATGGTGCTCGCAAACATATCCATTTGCGTCAAGCCCTGAAGCTGATTGATGCGCTGAAACAGGAAAAATAATTGCGTCTGCAACGCGTGACGCGGCATGTCTCCGTAAAATCTGTCCAGAAACGGATTTTCCTCCGGTTTTTCCAGCAATGTCTGCCCGCTCAAGTGAACGGCCATGCGCCGCGCCAGGCTGGTTTTTCCCGCTCCTATGGGACCCTCGATTACAACGTAGCGGCAATCTTCCAGCTTCACGGCCTATGTCCGTTCGATTTGCTGGTTTTTGCATAATGCCAGCAATTGAGCAAGGGGACCATGCCCATCGATGTGACAATCCGGCGCGATTTCCAGAAGAGGCTGCAACACGAATGCGCGTTGATGCATGCGCGGGTGCGGAAGGACAAGATCGGGTTCGTCACTTTTTACGTGATCATACATGAGAACATCCAGATCGAGTGTTCTGGGAGAGTCAGGATATTCACGTATTCGGCCATGGCTGCGCTCGATTTCAAGTAGAGCCGCGAGCAGTCCGCGGGGTGAAAGGGCTGTCTCCATTTCCACCACCGCATTGATAAAATCGGGTTGATCGAGCCGCCCAACCGGGGTGCTGCGATAGAGAGAAGAGCGTCGCAGCACGCGGCTGGAAGGAAGCTCCGCCAGCTCCTCGAATGCGCGTCGAATCTGGGACACCGGATCATCCAGATTGCTGCCGAGCGCAATATAAGCCCGTGAGACAGGGTCGGGGAATGGGCATGCCATGGAATTATTTCGCTATTCCCGTATTGCGCCTTTATTCCGCAACGCCGGTTCGCCGACGGAAGCCGGCTTCTTCCGGGCGCGGCTTCTTTTACGCTTCCCGGGCGTGTCGTCCTTGAGCAGCATGGCTTCGCGCTCCCTCGGATCGGCCCGCTGAAATGCCTCCCACCACTTTCCCAATTCCCTATCCAGTTCGCCGCTTTCGCACCGCAGAAGCATGAAATCGTACGCAGCGCGGAAGCGGGGATTCTCCAGCAGCCGGAAGGGCCTGCGGCCGGATCTCCCGGTAAAGCGCGGCTGCATGGCCCAGATCTCCTTCATGATGGCGTCATACCTATGAGGAATGGCAAGCTTCTTGTTCTGGATCGCCAGGACGTCGCTCATCGCCTGATGCAAAGCGGGAATCACTTTTTCCCCTGTGTGCTGGCGGGCATCCCACGCCGTAAGCACTTCATGCCATAATAGAGCTGCAAACAGAAAGCCCGGAGATACCGGTTTTTCTTCGCGTACCCGCTGATCGGTATTCTCGAGCGCGAGCATGATGAAGCGCTCGCCCAGCGGCTGTTCCAGTATCGCGTCCAGCATTGGCAACAGGCCGTGATGCAGGCCACGCCTGCGCAAATCCAACACGCACGCCGATGCATGCCCGGATAACAGCAGCTTTAGCATTTCATCGAACAGGCGGGATGGCGGCACATTCTGCAGCAGGGGAGCGAGATCGGCGATCGGCGCCGCAGTGCCGGCATCTATCTGCATGTCGAGCTTGGCTGCCAGCCGGACTGCTCGCAGCATCCGGACGGGATCTTCGCGATAGCGCCGGATCGGGTCGCCGATAATGCGCAGGCGCTTCGCCTCGATATCCTCATAGCCGTCCAGGTAATCCCAGATCTCTCCCTTTACCGGGTCGAAAAATAAGGCATTTACGGTGAAATCACGCCGTCTCGCATCCTCTTCCTGGCTGCCGAACACGTTATCGCGCAGCAGACGCCCGTGTTCATCGGCATGTACGTGGGGGGCGCCTTCGTTATCCTCGCCGAGGGGCATGCTTCCCCGAAATGTTGAAACTTCCACGGTTTCCGGGCCGCACATCACATGCACCAATCTGAAACGCCGCCCTATGATGCGCGAGCGCCGGAAAATCGACCGCACCTCCTCGGGCGTGGCGTTGGTAGCGACATCGAAATCCTTGGGTTCCAGCCCCAGGAGTACGTCACGAGCGGCTCCGCCTACTACAAAAGCGGCATATCCTGCTTCCTGCAGTTCCGAAGTGACTTTCAATGCGCAAGAGCTGATATGGTCCCGTGTTATCCGATGCTGCCTGCACGAAATGATCCGCAGCCCGGAACTGGATGAGCTGGAAAGGGGAACAGGGGCAGCAGGTTTGCGGTTGAAGACGCGGTGAAGCAGTTTACGAATCATTACGAAAGTGGAGGACCTCTGAATAAATCCGGCAGATATCGAGAACCAGGAGAATCAGGATAGCGATATGCTAAAGATGCGGAAAAGCGACCAAGTTGGGAAATTCTCAAGGATTTCCTGAAGGAATCGGCTGAATTATACACTGGAGACAGATCCCGGCAGCGTGTGCCGCCGCGGCTCCCTCACAAATTCCTCCATGCTGCATTGATAAAGCGCCTCGAGATTTTCCCGATTGAGGAGATCTTCAGCACCTCCTGCAATAATTTGCCCGTTTTCGAATATCATCAGGACGTGGTCGCAGAAGCGGCTGGCCCATCCTATATCGTGGAGCACCATCATGAGGGCGCTGCCTTGCTCCCCCAATTCCTTGAAAAGCTGCATCACGCCAAGTTGATGCCGCAAGTCGAGGTGCTGCAAGGGTTCATCCAGCAGGTAATATTGTGGCGATTGGGCAAGCAGCAAGGCAATGCGCGCACGTTGGCGTTCCCCGCCGGAAAGCGTGCCAAGGGGCCGGTGGGCGACATCGGCCAGTTCCATCCGTTCTATGGCTTCAAGCGCAATGTCAAGGTCGGCAGACCGCCAGCCAAACAGGGTATCGGCGTAGGGATGCCGTCCCAGGAGCACGTATTCCCGCACATCTCCCCAAAATTCCCCGGGTTCTTCCTGCAGCAGTATGCCCAGATGACGGGCAAGATCCCGGCGGGACCAGCTTTCAAGCAGCTTGCCTCCCAGACTGATGGGTGAGCCGCCATTCCCGTTTGCCTGCCGCAATCCCCCCAACGCATGGATCAAAGTAGTCTTTCCGCAACCATTGCGGCCGAGTATGGCCCAGCATTCGCCCGGATTGACAGTCAAATTCAAGTCGTGACAAAGTAATTTATCGGGGTATTTCAGCGTCAAATTTCTGGTTTGCAGCATCACAATATGTCTCTTCGCAGCATGTGCCTGCCGCCACGGTGCGGTTTCGAGATCACGACCGGGTATCGATGGACATCACAGGTATTTTCATGCCCTCAGGTATTCGCTTTTTTTTCCGAGCCACCGCTGAAGATGCCGCTGCGCGGCATAAGGATGCTCGCGGAGGAACTCGCTCGCCGCGGTTTGCGCGGCGGCAAGCAGATTCCCATCCTGTTCGAGGTTGGCAAAGCGCAGCATGGGTACGCCACTTTGGCGCGCTCCAAGAAACTCGCCGGGTCCCCGCAGCTTCAAGTCCTCATGCGCGATCTCGAAGCCATTCGCATGTTCGAATATGATTCTAAGCCGTTCCCGCGCGATGGGCGACAAGGGTTTCTGATATAGCAGTATGCATATGCTTGCCTCACCACCGCGTCCTACCCGGCCTCGCAACTGGTGCAACTGCGACAAGCCCATGCGTTCGGCATGCTCGATCACCATCAGCGACGCGTTGGGCACATCCACGCCCACTTCAATTACGGTTGTTGCAACCAGTAGTTGAGTTTCACCTTTCCTGAATGATTCCATCGCTGCCGATTTTTCCCGCGCGGAGAGGCGGCCGTGCACAAGACCGATTTCCAGCTCGGGAAATGTGGCCGCCAGTTTGCCATGCGTCTCCAACGCGGTCTTCAGCTGCAAAGCCTCGGATTCCTCGATCAGCGGACACACCCAATAGGCCTGTTTTCCCGACCGGCACGCCTCGCGTATGCGGCCTGTTACTTCCTCGCGGCGTTCATCGGCAATCAGCTTGGTCACCACCGGGAATCTTCCTGGCGGCAGCTCGTCTATTACCGAGACATCCAGGTCGGCATAGTAGCTCATCGAAAGAGTGCGCGGGATTGGGGTAGCGCTCATCATCAACTGATGCGGCACCATTCTGGCTGCTGTACCCTTCATTCTCAGCGCCAGCCGTTGATGCACACCAAAACGATGCTGTTCATCGACGATGGCAAGCCCAAGCCGATGAAACTCCACATGCTCCTGCACCAGCGCATGCGTACCGATCGCCACCGATGCACTCCCCTGGGCGATGCTGGCGAGCATATTTTCCCGCTGTTTTGGTTTCTGGCTTCCAGACAGCCACGCAATCATCAATCCGCGCGGGGCAAAAAGCGGATCCAGCCAGCCGGAAAATTTCTGATAAAGCTGCTCGGCAAGAATCTCGGTGGGAGCCATCAAGGCGGCCTGGTAGCCGTTTTCAACAGCGGCCAGCACGGCCAACGCGGCAACCACCGTTTTGCCGCTGCCTACGTCACCCTGCAGCAGCCGCTGCATCGGATGCCCGGTGACGAGATCCTTCCTGATCTCTGAAAAAGCGTTCTGCTGGCCGCGCGTGAGCTGGAAAGGAAGCGATTGCAGCAGCGCCGAGGTCAATTCTTTCTTTTCGCGCAGAACGGGGGCGCTGCCACTGCGGCGCTGCTGGTAATGCAGGCGCATGGAGAGCTGCTGCGCCAGCAATTCATCGAACTTGATTCGCTGCCAGGCCGGATGGGTGCGCTGCTGCAATAATGCTATTGATGCTTCGGGAGGAGGGTTGTGCAAAAAGAATACGCTGTCCCAGAAACCGGGAAGCCGATAGCGTTTCAACAATGCCTCCGGCAACGTTTCCAGATCTTCCCGCTGCTGGTTGTTATCGGCGATCTGTTGCAGAGCCTGCTGGATCAGTCTTCGCAGGGTTTCGGAGGAGAGGCCCGCCGTGGATGGATAAACCGGCGTCAGAGTTTCGGGCAACGGCGTATGCTTATGTATTACCCGGCACTTCGGATGCACCATCTCGACTCCGAAAAAACCGGAGCGGATCTCTCCCAGCAGCCGAACGCGGACACCTTTGGAATAAGCTTTTACCTGGCTGCCATAAAAGTTGAGGAAACGCATGAAGAGGGAACCACTGCCGTCTTCCACCTGGCATACCAGCTGGCGTCGCGGGCGAAACAGGATTTCGCTGTGCGTGATATTGCCTTCGACTTGAACTGCCTTGTTCAGAGGAACATCCCCGATGGGATAGAGGTGAGTTTCGTCATCGTACCGCAGCGGCAAATGCAGCATCAGATCGAACTCATCGGCAATGCCAAGCTTGGCCAGTTTCTCCTGTGTTGCCTGGTGGATGGCGCGGATAGCGGGAGGTCCGGCCGCTCGATGGCCGGAATCCTGCCCGGCATTGCCCTTCACCCCGGCAATACCATCACCGCATCCATTTCCACCAATGCGCCGCGCGGAAGCGCCGCCACGCCTATCGCAGCCCTGGCGGGATACGGTTTATCGAAGTAGCTTGCCATGGCGGTGTTGACCTTTTCAAAATTGGAAAGATCCGTCAGATAGACATTCAGCTTCACGATATCGGACAGGCTTCCTCCACTGGCTGTTGCTACAGCTTTCAGATTCGATAGCACCTGCTGTATTTGCCCCTCGATCCCGGCCACCATCTGCATCGAGGAAGGATTCAGGCCGATCTGCCCGGAAAGATAAACCGTATCCCCTCCATTTACGCGAATTGCCTGAGAATAAGTTCCTATGGCCTGGGGTGCATCGGGGGACTGGATTGTCTTTTTTTTCATCTGATTTCCTTAAGAGTATATAAATTGTGCCAAACTTGAGCCGCCCGCCAGTAAATCAGGACGGATAAATACGAAGCCGAGGAGTCCAGTTTACGATATGATGGCGGGAACGACAGGTTTTCAGTCGATAATCAAAGTGCTAGCCCCGCGTGGTCCTATCGGATCCTGTCTGCCCGTATCTCCTGAATTCCGAATTGTAATCCAGGTCGATCTCATCAGTCTTTCCAAATGAGAACCCATGTTAGACGCCGGGAGCCGAGGGAGTTTTTTATGGGAGACGGCGGATAGGGAAATCCCGAATTTGTTCTCGCGGCGCCACGGCGCAACAGCGATGCGGAGGAAGCCGGTCCCGGCGCCCCAGCGCGCCCGGCCGGATTGTACGCGCCAATATAACCTGACAACTATTTTGTAACCATGCAAAAACTCATCATTCAAGGCGGGATGCCCATCTATGGCGAGGTCCGCATTTCCGGGGCCAAAAATGCGGCATTGCCCATTCTATGCGCGTCGCTGCTCACCGCAGATATGCTCACAATCGAAAATGTTCCCTATTTGAACGATGTGATCACCATGCTGAATCTCCTCGGACAGATGGGTGTCGGCATCGAGACGGAAAAAGAAAGAATGACGCTGACTGCGGCGCATCTCAATCATCTCATCGCACCGTATGAAATGGTGAAAACGATGCGGGCGGCAATCCTGGTACTGGGACCCATGCTGGCGCGCGCGGGGGCGGCAAAAGTGTCGCTGCCGGGTGGTTGCGCGATTGGCTTGCGTCCGGTGGATCAACATATCAAAGGCTTGCAGGCCATGGGAGCCGAGATCGAAATCGAGCATGGATATATCCACGCAAAAGCCAGGCGGTTGAGCGGCGCCCATATCGTTATGGATATCGTTACCGTTACCGGCACTGAAAACCTGATGATGGCCGCCACGCTGGCCGATGGAACCACGATAATCGAAAATGCCGCGCGCGAGCCGGAAATATCGGATCTCGCCAATTGCCTCATCGCGATGGGTGCAAAAATCCACGGGGTCGGGAGCGATATCATTACCATCGAGGGGGTGGAGACATTGCATGGCGCGACCTATAGAGTGATGCCGGATCGAATAGAAACCGGAACATTTCTGATCGCGGCAGCCGCAAGCGGCGGGGAGATATACCTCAAGGAGACTCGACCCGATACCCTGGATGCAGTGCTCGACAAACTGATGGAGGCTGGCGCGGCAATCGAATCGGGACCAGACTGGATTCGCCTCAAAATGAAACATGCTCCCAAGTCCGTCAATCTGAGGACTGCGCCTTATCCCGCTTTTCCTACGGACATGCAGGCGCAGTTCATGGTATTGAATAGTGTCGCTACCGGGACCGCAATCATTACCGAAACCATATTTGAAAACCGCTTCATGCATGTGCAGGAATTGAAGCGGATGAATGCGGATATCAAGGTGGAGGGGAACGCAGCCATCGTATGCGGCGTCGCCGCGCTGGATGGCGCAGCCGTCATGGCGACTGACTTGCGCGCTTCAGCCAGTCTCGTGCTGGCCGGATTGATCGCCAGAGGGGAAACCGTCATCGACCGCATTTACCACCTGGACCGCGGATATGAATTCATCGAGCAGAAACTGTCCATGCTGGGCGCAAGAATAAGGCGCGCAACCTGATTTCCTTCGAGTGGGCTTCGCCGGCGCTCAATAACTGCTTCGGAATTTTTACCGCTACTGCCGCAGGAAGTGTTTCAGGGGAGGGTGATGGCCAGACGAAATCCGAGATAGCGCATGCGTTTGCTCGTCTCGAACCAGTTGCACATTCCGGCACGCATGTCCTGCGGCCGATGGTTCCATGATCCCCCGCAGAATACCCGCCGGGTGCAGTTACCGCTCCTGCAGGCATCCGTCCATTGCCAGACATTTCCCATCATGTCGTATAAACCGAAAGCGTTGGGTTTGAAGCTGCCCACGGGAGCGGTTTTTTTATTATCCCACTCGCTTCCGCATCCGTCGCAATTGGCATGATTGCGTCCGATGTCATTTCCCCAGTAATAGTCGGAGGTGGTTCCGGCACGCGCGGCAGTTTCCCACTCCTGTTCGCTTGGCAGACGGTAGGCTTTACCCGTCTTGTGAGACAGCCATTGGATATAGTTTTGAGCATCGTTCCAGCTTACGTTGATCACCGGCCGGTTTCCTCGTCCCCACCCATTGTCCGATGGCTGATATCCTCCGCAACCGCCATCCGCAACGCATGAATCCCATTCCCTGAAAGTTACCGCAAATTTGCCAATTGCAAACTTGTTGCCGGGAATGGGAATGATTTCCGGGCAACCCGGACAGCTGTCGAGGCCGCGCAACGCTTCTCCCGTGCCGTGCCGCGCTCCGTTCCCCAGCTTTTGGCCCTGCTCCTGCTGCGCCGCCAGGTGGACCGGTTCGGCAGCCTGGATTCCGGTGGTGTTTGCAGGCGCGGCCATGCCGGCTGGCAATTCCGCATCCGGAGAATCATTTTTGTGATTGTCCATGAGACTGGGCGAGTAGGCGTGCACTTCGAAAAGATGCAGTACCAGGATCGATGCGAGAAGGAGGCAATGAACTGATTTCATGAACTGAACTGCTTTATAAAAGTAGTAGGCAAGCTGATAGTCGGCTATATTGATTTGAGGTAATCCGCGGCATAAAGCTAAAAGGGCTAGGCAGGAAAAGGACAGCGTTGTCCGAGCGCGGCCGGGGATGATGGATACATACCCTCCCTGCGGGATATTCGCAGTTATTGTTGTGCTATGTGTGTTAACGCACCGTATTTTTCATTGATATAAGCCTATTGTTACAGAAGCAGTTTAATGGATCAATCAACGGGAGACTACCATGAAATCTTGCTCAATTTCAAAATCGAAGTCGCTGTTTCTGGCGGGGTTATTCATGTTCGGCGCCACCGTGGGAGTGGCTCAGGCCAACGGAGTGGTTCAGACCAAGGAGTGCGATATGCCGGATGAGATCGCTGCGGGCGATTCCGCTGCTGTCAGGGCCGATTGCCCTCCCGATCAGGAAGCAATGAAAAAGAAACCGAAAAAATACAAGGCAAACCCGGATAATTCCCGATATACCACCGACGGCACTGAACGGTTCGATGATGGCGGGCAGGACTATTCAGGTACCGGACCCAAGCGCGAAGGCCGTTATTAGCCCGGACAGATCCGGCAAGGTGTATCCCCACTTGCCGGACCCGCTTTTACCATCATTAAAAGAATAACCCAGCCAACGTCACCGGTTGATCGGCTTGTATCGAAGGCGCTTGGGTTTTGCGCCTTCTTCGCCCAGGCGTTTCCGCTTGTCGGCTTCGTATTCCTGATAGTTGCCGCTAAAGAAGGCAACCTGGGAATTTCCTTCGAACGCGATGATATGCGTGGCGATACGGTCCAGGAACCAGCGGTCATGCGAGATGACGAGCACGCATCCGGCGAACTCGAGCAAGGCGTCTTCCAGCGCGCGCAAGGTTTCTACATCCAGGTCATTCGAAGGCTCGTCCAGCAGCAGCACGTTGCCGCCGGAAATAAGCGTCTTCGCCAGATGCAGCCGCCCGCGCTCGCCACCCGAGAGATTGCCCACCAGCTTTTGCTGGTCCGCACCCTTGAAGTTGAAGCGCCCCAGATAAGCGCGGGCTGGTGTTTCATATTTGCCCACTGTAAGGATGTCGTGGCCTCCCGAAATCGTATCGAATACGGTCTTGCCACCTTCCAGGATATCGCGTGACTGGTCCACATGAGCGATCCTGACTGTCGCTCCCACCGCTATCTCTCCCGAGTCGGGCTGTTCCTTCCCGGTTATCATGCGAAACAGCGTTGACTTGCCCGCGCCGTTCGGCCCGATGATGCCGACAATGGCTCCGGGAGGAATCTTGAAGCTCAAGCCGTCGATCAGCAGCCGTTCGCCATAGGCTTTCGAAATATTTCTGAATTCGATGACCTCATTGCCCAGCCTGTCCGCGACCGGGATAAAAATTTCCTGCGTCTCGTTACGCTTCTGGTATTCCTGCGAGTTGAGTTCCTCGAAGCGCGCAACCCGCGCCTTGGATTTTGCCTGCCGTCCCTTGGGGTTTTGACGCACCCATTCGAGCTCCTTGTGCAGCGCTTTCTGGCGTGCTGATTCGGTCGCTTCCTCCTGCTTGAGCCGGTTTTCCTTCTGCTCCAGCCATGAGCTGTAGTTGCCTTTCCATGGAATGCCATGCCCACGGTCAAGCTCCAGAATCCACTCCGCGGCATTATCCAGGAAGTAGCGATCGTGCGTGACGGCCACGACAGTACCGGGAAAACGCGTGAGGAACTGTTCCAGCCATTCCACTGACTCGGCGTCCAGATGGTTGGTCGGTTCGTCCAGCAGCAGCATGTCAGGCTTGGACAACAGAAGCCTGCATAGGGCAACCCGGCGCTTTTCACCACCGGAAAGGTTTTTTACCACTGCATCCCATTCAGGCAGGCGCAGCGCATCCGCCGCAATTTCCAGCTGCTGCCCCGCATCGCCTCCGCCAGCGGCGATGATGGCTTCCAGGCGAACCTGTTCGGAAGCCAGCACATCAAAGTCCGCGTCCGGCTCGGCGTAAGCCGCATAAACTTCCTCCAGTCTTTGTTGCGCGCCGAATATTTCGCCCAATCCTTCCTGCACCGCTTCGCGTACCGTCTGCGCTGGATCGAGCTGCGGTTCCTGCGCAAGATATCCGATGTTGAGATTGGGCATGGCGGTGACTTCCCCCTCGATCTCCTTGTCCAGTCCAGCCATGATTTTCAGCACGGTGGATTTTCCCGACCCGTTGAGCCCCAGCAGTCCTATCTTCGCACCGGGAAAGAAGCTGATGGAAATATCCTTGAGAATCGTGCGCCGGGGCGGAACGACTTTGCTTACGCGATTCATGGTAACGACATATTGGGCCATGGCAGGGTGTAGGTCTGTGAATGACAAGCGCGCAAGTTTAACGCATGAGGCTGCTCATATGAAAACTTTGCCTTCTCGGAGACAGTGAATGGGGAATTTGACTGATCAACCTCTGAAAAATCCAAGATAACACAAACTGCCTGGCGGGCCTGCAGGGAGCAGGTTGCTTCAGCAACGACATAGTTAATTCATAATTGACAAAAGAGAAAGATCAGGCGTAAGCTTTACCATGAGGTTCAGCAAAGGTTAACCATTTAACCTTTGCTGCCCGAATTTCTATTGTTCTTGCGAGTGAAATATGGGGCCGCGCCTGATTCAACTTCGCCGCAGATACAAACTCAGCCAGACCTTGGGCGAACTGTGCGGCGTTTCCAAAGCTGCCGGTTTCCCAATGGGAAACCGGCAGCGCACGCCGGAAATAAAAAAGCTACTCGAGCTTCGGTTGCAGCTCGATTTTTCTTCCGACTGGTTGCTCACCGGAGAAAGAGATCCTCACTTGATACACGGTGGCAACTTCTAGAGGCATAGAAAAGGTGGAGGACATGAAAAAATAACTGCATTGGCGGTATTTAAGTGAACCGCGGTGACGACGTATCGTTTCTGGGCTCCAGTCTTGGGCGGGATACCGCCGGCCGGCGGCTGTGCGGTTAATCGTAAAGTTTACAAGTTTAGAAAGCAGAGGAGAGAATGGCTACCTATACACGCTCGAACGCTTGGAATAACGGCGGCACTTTCATCAATACGGACCTGCTTTGGTATGCCAAGGGGGTTCAAGCGATGCAGGCGCTTCCGCTCGACAACCTGAATAGCTGGTGGTCATTCGCCGCCCTCCATGGCGAGTACATCACGGATCCTTCATTTCCAGGCTGGGGTTACTTGCCATCACCGCCCGCGACGCCGACAACTCCGCAACCGCCACAGAGCATTCAGGATAAATACTGGAATCAATGCCAGCATCAGAGCTGGTATTTTCTGCCATGGCACCGCGGCTACCTGATCGCCCTGGAGGCGCAGATCCGGGCGGCGGTGAAGGCTGCTGGCGGCCCGTCGGACTGGGCGCTACCCTATTGGAATTATTTCGGGACGAATGAGAGCAGCATTCCCCCGGCTTTCACCGCGACAACACTGCCCGACGGCAGCCCTAATCCCCTCTTTGTCAAGGCCCGTTACGGCCCGCTGGGAAACGGGAATATTTTCGTGCCGATTCCGCCGGTTAGCCAGAGCGTGATGTCCAATGACCTGTTCACCGGTTCGGACACGAAAACCGCCAAGCCCGGGTTCGGCGGACCGAAAACGGGATTCAACCATGGAAGAGGGTTGAACGGCAACCTGGAATCCAATCCGCACAATCAAGTACACGGCGCTGTCGGGGGGAGTCTGCCGAACGGCACGTACGGTCTGATGAGCGATCCGGGTATTGCGGCACTCGATCCGATCTTTTATTTGCATCACTGCAATATCGATCGCATGTGGGCTGTCTGGAACCAGGCCGGAAATAAGAATTCCACCGATCCAGCTTGGCTCAACGGTCCTGCTGCGTCGGGCCAGCGCGAGTTTGTGATGCCGTTGCCTACCAACAGTTCATGGGTGTACATTCCTAGCCAGATGGATAGCCTGAGCAAGGTGGATTACACCTATGACACATTGCCGGCACTGGCCCCGGCCGTTAATATGCTTTCACAACGGCTGAACCGCCTGGGAGCTGTCGCCGCGGCGGCAAACGTAAAGGAAGAAGAGCCTGTGGACCACGGAGCGGAAGAGGAGCTGTTGGGCGCAAACGAAGGCGCCTTGCCCATCAAGGGCGCGAGCGCCGCAACTATAGTCAAGCTTGCGGCGCGGGTTCGAGCCAAGGTTATCGCGAGTCTTGCCGCCCCATCCGAGGCCGCTCCCCCCGATCGAGTCTACCTGTACCTCGAAAATGTTCGCGGTACCCAGGACGCCGTGTCGCTCAATGTCTATATCAACCTGCCGAAAGGCACCAATCCGCTTGGTCATCCCGAACTACTGGCAGGAACCGTCGGACTGTTCGGGCTTCGCCTAGCCAGTCGAACGGATAAGGGGCATTCCGGCGATGGCCTAGATTTCAACCTCGAAATCACCGACATCGTGGATACGCTGCATCTAAGAAACGAGTTCAACACCGATTCGATCCACGTCACCATCCTGCCCCAACCGCCGGTTCCAGATAGTGGAGAGGTGACTGTCGGGCGGGTCAGTATTTATCGCGAAGGGTCGAAGTAGCCGATGACATATGAAGCACGGGAATTCGCACGAGTGCGCTATTCTGTGCTGCTGCTCACTGCGGCGACTTGGGTCCTCTTGATTGCGCAGCCGTACGGCATGGCGGGACACGCTCACCTCCATGCCGGGAATTCCGCTGCAGCGCAGATGCAGGCTGCGGGCTGGGCGCTGATGCTGGTGGCGATGATGGCGCCGCTGCTCATTCCTTCTATTCAATACGTGAGGCAACGCAGCTTCAAGCACCGCCGGGCGCGCGCCGTGGCGCTCTTCGTTGCGGGTTATGCAGCGTCGTGGATGGCCGCTGGGGCCGTAGTGCTAGCAATCGAGACCACCGTCAAACTGCTGGTTCCGATGTCGTTTTTGCCGGCAGCAGGCGTGGCGCTGATTGCCGTGGTGTGGCAGTTTTCGCCTATCAAGCAGCGGGCTCTCAATCGCTGTCACTTGCATACCGAACTTGCCGCATTCGGCGCCACTGCCGATCTCGCCGTGCTGCGTTTCGGTTTGACGCACGGAGTCTGGTGCGTGGTTTCCTGCTGGGCGTTGATGCTGTTCCCTATGTTGCTGCCATCGGGGCGCCTAGCCGCCATGGCCGTAGTGGCTTTCCTTGTTTTCAGTGAGCGGTTGGATCGGCCGATGCCGCCGTCCTGGCGATTTCGCGGATTGGCCAGCGTGAAACGAATGGTAGTGGCTCGAGCACGTATTCAGTCCACGGACCCACGCACGGGTTCGCACGCTTAAACGGCGTTTTGCGAGGATGACATAATTGCCAACGATCACTAGATAGTGTAGTTACGAGATATTTGTCCAGAGAGCGATGCACCTGATTTGCACAGCGGCGAGGAAAGAGGCGGTATTTTTGGCGTATCTTGTGGCGATGCCGCGCCA
>MKVR01000012.1:100991-107622 GCA_001899235.1 Nitrosospira sp. 56-18 | reverse complement strand
CTTGTGTGATAAGAACTCTGACCGGCATACCATGCGCATCCACGGCCAGATGTATCTTGGTGTTGAGCCCCCTTTTGTGCGGCTCATATCCTGATTTCCGCCTTTGGCCCCGGCGGCATGGGGATGAACCTTGCAATGGCTGGCGTCAATCATAAGCCATTCGTAATCCGGATCGTCAATCAGGGCTTCCAGTAATCTTTCCCAGACGCCCTTGTCGCGCCAGCGGATAAAGCGGCGGTGCGTATTGCTCCAGTCCCCGTAATCCGGCGGCAAATCCCGCCACGGTGCGCCTGTGCGCATAATCCAGAAAACAGCATTGATGAACTGGCGGTTATCTCTAGCTATGCCTCCCCAAACGCCTTGGCGGCCAGGCAAATGGGTCTCAAGCAGCGCCCATACTTCATCTGATATGTCATGCCTGCGGTGTGAATGTGTCATGTGCGATCCTTTCATCTTTATAAGAATCTCATATTTCTCATCTCGTGACTACGTTATTTGGTGTACTGAGTTATTAATTCGTTTACAGAATCTGCCGACCGATGCGATGATTTGGTCGGCGGTCTTGTGCCAGACGAAAGGAGTCGGGCTTTGGTTATAGACAGCAAGGTAATCGCGGATGGCGCGTTCGAGCTCGACCGTGCTGCGGTGCGATCCGCGCTTGATCTGGCGCTCGCTGAGCAGCGCGAACCAGCGTTCCACCAGATTGAGCCAGGAACCGGAAGTCGGCGTGAAATGCAGGTGAAAGCGCGGATGGCGCGCAAACCAGGGGCGCACCGACGGTGTTTTGTGGGTGCCATAGTTGTCCATGACCAGATGAATCGCCAGGTCTGGTGGCACATTCTGCTCGATGGTGCGCAGGAATTTCAGGAATTCGGTGGCACGATGACGCCGGTGTAACTGGCCCATGACCTGGCCGGTGGCCAAATAAGGTACCACAGCGGATTGCACGCAGGCTGATCGCCTGATCGAAGGACTTGATGCGGATTATTTGCTGGCGGATCGCGGCTATGACAGCAACGCAATTATTGAACAGGCAAGGAGACAGGGTATGGAAACCGTGATCCCCTCAAAGAAAAACCGCACAGCACAAAGGTTTTACGACAAAGAACTCTATAAATTGCGGCATCTTGTCGAAAACGCTTTCCTCCATCTCAAGAGATGGCGCGGCATCGCCACAAGATACGCCAAAAATACCGCCTCTTTCCTCGCCGCTGTGCAAATCAGATGTATCGCTCTCTGGACAAATATCTCGTGACTACACTATCTAGCACCCGCAGATAGCCGAACGCGGGACGCCTAGGATATGTCGCGAATGCGCTGCCACCAATTGCTCCTGGCCTTTGGTCCCGGGGGCGCAAAGGTGAAGTGTTTGCGATTGGACGTGGCGTAAGTTATAACAGCCCGACCGGAACGATGTTTATTGCACAGTGGCAGCATGAAATGCACGTCAAGAATCGTTTCCAGGGTTACACAGCCTGGTTGAAATTGATCATGCCCTTCTGACGAGCACAACAGGTCCGTCAGCAGCTGCGAAAACTACAGGTTGCGTAACATCAGATAATAATATTCCTGATATAGGTGAAGTCGTCATCTGGCCTTACATCCAATAGGGATACGCCATGCATGGATTACCCCATAGGTCTATTGGGGTAGGGGCCCTTGCCATTTCCTTCGAGGGATCGTTGGTAAAGATGATCACAACCACGTTTCAAGACCACTGTTGTTTGAGACCGCTAATTTTTCTTAAGAGAGGAAGGAATGCAAAAAAGTAATGGAGCGCAACATGCTAACGTCCTTTGGCACCAAGCTCCTGTAACTCGTGAGCACCGGAAGAACCTGAGCGGCCACCCAAGTGTCATCTTGTGGTTTACTGGCCTGTCAGGAGCGGGTAAATCCACGTTAGCCCACGCAGTGGAAGAGCAGTTATTCCGGATGAGCTGCCGAACCTTCGTTTTTGATGGAGATAACGTGCGTCATGGACTTTGTTCCGATCTGTGTTTTTCCACTGAAGATCGTGTGGAAAACATTCGGCGAGTGGGAGAAATGGCAAAACTGTTTCTGGAAGCCGGCATAATCACACTTACTGCTCTCATCTCGCCTTTCCGCTCTGATCGCGAACGGGTTCGCTCATTGGTTCCCCAAGGCGATTTCCTGGAAATATACTGTCGGTGCCCACTGGAAATATGTGAAGAAAGGGATGTGAAAGGGTTGTATAAACGTGCAAGAAGAGGCGAGGTCAAAGACTTTACTGGTATTTCTTCCCCATATGAAGAACCAGACAACCCCGAATTGGTGGTAGATACAGGAAATCTGCCTTTAGTAGCATCAGTTAACAAGGTTATCGACTTATTATATGACCGTGATATCGTCGCGCAAAAACAAACCAGGACATGTTAACACTACGGAAAGCTTCAACGATTAAAGCGAAGTGAAGAAATCCGATAAACATAACATCGGGTTTCTCGAAACGCGAGAAGATGCGCCGGAAGTCTTCAGGAAATTTCAGCATCTTGTTAATCCTTGTGGCAGGCGCTCCTTTAAAAATTCGATGAAGCGCTGTGTTTTTGCAGGCAGCAATCGGGTCTCAGTGACAGCGTAGACTGATACCGGAGTGCCATGCCATTGAGGCAGTACGCGACGCAACCGCCCACTGGCAAGATCATCGGTGACAATTTCCTCCAGCATCATGATAATGCCCATATCGAGTGCTCCCAAGCGGCGAATCATGGCGACACTGTTGAGCGTGAACCGGCCGCTAATGGAAACTTTGATGGTGTGCGTCCCATCGTGCAGCGTCCATGTGCCGGTCTTCAGGATGCCCAGGCATTCATGGTGCTCCAGATCGGCAGGCTCGACCGGTTCTCCCGAGCGGTCGAGATAACGGGGTGAAGCGTAAAGGTAAGTAGGGAGCACGGCCAGTGGACGCGCGATCAGCTGCGAATCCTCCGGTTCTCCCAAGCGGATCGCCACATCGAAAGGCTCGCTCACCAGATCGACTCGCCGTGATGTGAGATCGAAATCGAAAGTGATGCCGGGATAACGGTTTGCAAATTCGGCGACCAAAGGCGCCAGGTAGGCCACGGTAAAATCCACGGGTAGTGAAGCGCGTAGCACTCCGCTAGGCTGTGCGAGCATTTTGCCGAGTTGTTCATGCGCAAGCCTGGCTTCATCGACGATGCGCTTGCAGCGCTCGTAATAAATCTGACCAGCCTCGGTTAGCTCGATCTTGCGTGTTGTGCGATGCAATAGACGCAGCCCAATTGTCTTCTCTAGCGCACTGATCCGGCGGGACAGAGTTGAATTCGGCATTCCGATAGTATCGGCAGCGCCGCGAAAGCCCTTAGCCTTGACAACTTCCACGAACAGGGCCATGTCATTCAAAAATTCCATTTTGATTGCTCCATTGATAGAGCAATGTTATCCAAAAAACAGTCTTTATTCTATATAAAAAGCAGTAGATGATTCCACTCTGGAAATTTAGAGGAAATCATCATGACGAAGGATGAGGGCTGGAACGGCGAACAGTTGCCGGCCAATGCAAGCTCTGGAAGTGGGCGCTGATCCTGAGCCGTTCCGGCTCACGCGCCTAGATCGACCGACAATGCTTTGGGAGCCGCTTCGGTTGACTCAGCTGCTTCCGCTGTGTCCCAGGGAGCAGCATTGCCGGAGTCCGCTGAAATCGAGTGGCTCAATTGAACCGACATGAATGCGCTGATAATAAGAGATAGGCATAGTGCCTCTGGTTTTGACCGGGTTGAAGGATTCTCAGGGTTGAGCGCCGCAGCGCTGGAGCCTGGGTGAGAAATTGAAAGCTGTTGAAGAATCCCGGCTGTCGGGAATGAGTGTCTCGTATGTAGCGCGAAAATATGGTGTTGCTCCCAATTTATTATCTCGCTGGAGAAAGCTCGTGGCTGAAGGGGGACAGGAAGCAGCGCGCAGCGATGATGCCGTAGTGTCCGTGGCTGAGGTCCGGCAGTTGAAGAAGCGCATCCGCGAATTGGAGCGGGTGCTGGGCTGCCCGGTAGAATGAGATTCTCACCGAAGCGATGAAGCTTGCTCATGAAAAAAAACTGATCTCGTACATGCCCTTGTAGCCACAGGACGATATTCCATGGAAGCCGTTGGCGAAACGCTGGGCGCGGCAATTTTTGTTGATGGTGATCGCTCTTGCAGGACTCGTTGGCGGGGTCATTTATAGCTGGAACCAAAAGAAACCTACAGGATAGGACAGGGCAGCGGCGTAATCGCCCCTTGGTAAAAGGGTTGACAGCCTTGATCGACCATCAAAAATACGCCACCTCTTCAGTTTATGTCATACACAGCTTTCAGTATGGCTCGCTCATTACTTAAAGGAATATTAATATGTCTACTCTTACTGCATGGCCGGTAAAATCCAGGGAGTTGCATAGCAATCATTTTGATTCAACGATTTGGAATGATTTTCAGTTTCGATCCGACGATATCATTATTGCAACGTATGCCAAATCAGGCACCACCTGGACGCAGCAAATCGTAGCGCAGATGTTATTCAACGGCGATCCCGATCTGGCGGTGGCGGAAATGTCGCCGTGGCTTGATCTCCGCGTGCCGCCCAAGGCAGTGAAATTACCACTGGTGGAAGCGCAGACACATCGTAGATTTTTGAAAACGCACTTGCCGACCGATGCGCTGGTGTATTCGCCGAAAGCAAAATATATATACATCGGCCGCGATGGCCGGGATGTTCTGTGGAGCCTGTATAACCATTACGCCAACGGTAATCAAGCGATGTATGCGGCATTAAACGATACGCCAGGGCGGGTGGGTCCGCCTTTCACGCCATTGCCGGTAGATATCCGCACGTGCTGGCGTAATTGGATGGAGAAGGACGGCTATCCTTTCTGGCCATTCTGGGAAAATATTCGCTCCTGGTGGCGGCTCCGTGAATTGCCCAATCTTCTGCTTATTCACTTCAACGATCTCAAGCGCGATATGCCGGGTGAAATGCGCCGGATTGCACGCTTTCTTGATATTCCTATTAATGAGGCCAGGTGGCCTGACATCATCAAATACTGTTCATTCGATTGGATGAAAAATAATGCCACGAAAAGCGTGCCGATGGGCGGCGCGTTCTGGGATGAGGGGGCTAAGGTATTTATCAACAAGGGGGTGAACGGCCGCTGGCTGGACACACTGACTGCAGACGACTCAGCTCAATATGAAGCACGCGCAGTCAATGAACTGGGACTCGAGTGCGCACGCTGGCTTGCTGACAAAGCCTGAAAACACAAACCATGTCAAGTTTGTAGCTTATTGCGACAAAGAAGGATTGGAACGAAATAAAACCGAGATCTGTCTCCCAATACTGTTCCGGTTAGCTCGATCTTGCGCGTTTTGCGATGCAAAAGGCGTAGCCCCAATTGTCTTCTCCAATGCACTGATCCGTCGGACAGGGTTGAGTTCGGCATTCCGATAGTATCGGCAGCACCGCGAAAGCCCCTAGCCTTGACCACTTCCATGAACAGGGTCATGTCATTCAAAAATTCCATTCTAATTGCTCCATTTATAGAGCAATGTTATCCAAAAAACAGCCTTTATTCTATATAAAAAGCAGTGGAAAATCATATCCACGGTAAGGTTATTATAAAGTTATAGGGAGTTACTTTATGAAGCGTATTATTAATGCAGTTACTATTGCTCTGTCAGTTATGCTGATAGCCGCGTGTGGTCGTCCTTTGGTGCCGATTAATGAAAGAGAAAGGGAAAATTATGAAAAAATTATTGCTGGTCAAATAATAGAGTGTGTATACGGACTGGATGCTAATGGATCATGCCTGAAAGAAGGTGAAGATGGCATCTGGAGATAGCGGCAGTTCTGGCTCCCGATGTGTTGCCTTGCGCACATGGAAAGTGCGGCCATCGGCACACCGGAAAGAAACATGTTCCCTATGGGCTTCAACGCTTATGTGGTGCCGGATGGAGATCACCTTTCCTATCCGCCATTCTGCTCCCCGTGCCCACCGGTCCCTGAACATCGTGATGGATTTGTTCGCGCCAGAACTCCGGGAATACCCGCTCGAAGTACGGTTGATAAAAGTGGAAGGGGGGGAAGAGCGCGAGGTATTATCGGTTCCTGCACAGGAATATGAATCGGAGAACATTGCCCTCGCCGTAGACCTGGAACCACTCGTGAAGTACAACATTCTGCTAATCGGAAATAGTGAGACAGGTGAGCCCGAGACGCTCGTCACCATCCCACTGGAGGTCAGGCGGGCAGGGGACTTTGTCCATACCAGCAAGGGCACCGGCTGGGGATTTCTAGTGATGGTTGCCGCTCTTGCAGGATTCGTGGGGGGGCTTCATCCATCGCTGGAATCCAACAAAACTAGCAGGATAGCCATAATAAGCTAGAGCTGCCAAATTAATGCTGAGGTGCTGATACGCAGCAACGCGCATTCGTGTTTCAAGATTGAGTGCTATGGATTTACCCGGTACTCACGTTAATTCCCACTTTCCATTCAGGAGGGAAGAGAGCGGCCGCATCGGGAAAGCCTTCGGGAGATATCTATACTGCTCATGCTCCCATGGCGTCATCCATGTTTGCCAGAGGCCGTGCTGCCTCCTTCAGAGCTGGGAGCGCTTCACGTAGCGG
>MKVR01000012.1:90885-100982 GCA_001899235.1 Nitrosospira sp. 56-18 | reverse complement strand
CAGAGCGCTTCAAAATTCAGTGCAGGCACCCGAAGCAATCTCAGCTCGGCTTCAGGATCGTTCCGGCCGAGCGCCTCCAATACTTCGGTGAGGCCCCCGCGTAAACAATTCCAGGGGCTCCCCGGCTGCCGACATTTGCAACAGCCGGGGTTGCTCCTCTTCGCTCACGTCGAAAAATGCGGTCAGTTTTTGCCCTACCGATTCATAAACCCGAAGCCCAACGGACTGGGGGGCGAGTTCATTCCTTCCCAGTAGCGCGTCGAGCCCTACGGAGAAAATGCGATGCGCCATTCCTACCGCAACATGGGAATCTTCTGCAAAGTCGTGCGACAGTCCTGGTTCACTTGCGGTCTGCGTTGCCTGTGACCCCTGCTTCAATTTCAGCAATGGACGGGCTTCCCGGATACGCTGGAGAATGGGCTCGGCAAGCAGCAGATATTTGATTGGCATTTTGAAATAGCTCTTCGTGAAATAGGTGTGGGTCCAGGTTCCGCTGCCCTGGTAATTATTGGCAAAATCCGATACTGCGAGATGGCTCTTCCCATATATGGGATCATCGATATCGAAATATTCCATTCCCAAAAAGCGGCTGTAGCCGTAGATCACCATGAAGTGACCTCCGCCCCCGCTCCAGCCGATGCGGGCGCTTACCGGTCTTCCCGCATCTATTTCCTCGCGCACCTGCTGGAAGCTGGCTTGCTGCCCGATGATGCTTACAAAATTGTGAGTGCGCGTCAGCGCCTTGTCGAGATACCAGGGCACGTTACATGCGGATGGGACGGGGCTGTTGCAGCAATCGCTATGCCCGAGTTCCCCGTTTGCCAAACGGCATTGCGTCCATGTGCTCCAGAACCAGTGAAAGTGGGAAACGCTGGTCGAGGTGGCGGCCCAGCACCAGTTGGACTGGGTTTGCATCTGTATGTTGAATGGGAGCTGCCTGGAAGAAAAAAGTTTGCCCGAAATCGTGATTTCCTGCAGCAGCGAACTATAGGGACGGTTCGTTACGTAGATGTACTCGGATTCGACCGGTTACTATATCGTCCAGAAAGCGGGGCAAAACGAACTTATGCCAGAGGATCGATTTTCCCGGCGCTCGGTCTGGAAGTGGCCTGGGCAAGCCTTTCGCCATTGTCCCGCGTGTCATAAATATCGATTGCCTGGCGCCCCTGCGCAGCCTTGGCCATGCGCGCACGGATCTCGTCAGCCATGGCATTGTTGCGCCGTACCGCTGGGCGGGCTTCCATGGTTTTGAACCAGCGCGTGAAATGGGGGTGGCCGGCTTCTCCAATGCCGCGCTCGGCATGCCTTTTGCACCAGGGATAAGTGGCGATGTCGGCGATAGTGTATTCGTCGCAACCAAGCCAGGCGGATTGCGCCAGGCGATTGTCCAGCACCCGGTATAGCCGCAGCGTCTCGTTGTTGTATCGATCCCGGGCGTACTGATTGTCCTTGTAATTGTCCTTGGGCTGATTATTGAAATGGTTCGCCTGGCCAAACATGGGTCCGACATGCGCTACCTGAAAAAACAGCCACTGGAGCGTATCGTAGCGCTTGCGCCGGTCGGCCGGTAAAAACCTGCCAGTCTTTTCAGCGAGATAAACCAGAATGGCGCCGGATTCCATCATAGTGTAGCGCCCGCCTTCAAGGCTGTCCGTATCCACGATGGCGGGAATTTTGTTGTTGGGATTGAGTTTCAGATGTTCGGCCTTGAACTGTTCGCCGGTTCCGATATCCACGTCGATATGTTTCCATTCAAGCCCGGTTTCTTCCAGCATGATGATGACTTTTTGCCCGTTGGGAGTAGGGCTGGAGTGCAATTCAATCATGGGTTTTCTCCTATCACGGGTTCTTTTCGGCAGGTATTGCGGAGAATATTACACCCCTTCCTTTTGCCGCACACCAGACGCAAGGCGGATCACGCGCTTCGAGCTTCCGCCCCTGACGCTTCATGCGTGCCTGCAAACACTAAATCCGCAATGCCTGCAGGGATTGCTGATATCATTTTGCAGCCGGAAGACTCAGGACTTCCTGGGTGCAAAGGCCCGAGTTCATAATCATCGCGGGAACCTCCCTTGTTCAAAATAATTGGAATTTTTCTAGGCTATTACTTCCTCGGTATTTTCGGCGCATTCCTCGGATATATCGTGGGAAGTTTCATCGACCGCTACCGGGCCTACGGCGCAGGGGCGATCAATCCTCTTACGAGCGCCCAACGGCAGACCGTTTTCATTGAGACGGTTTTCATCCTGATGGGGAAACTCGCCAAGGCGGATGGACGTATTTCCCAGGACGAAGTTTCCCATGTCGAAAACTTCATGGCAAAGATGGGAATGTCCTCCGAGCATCGGCGGCTGGCAATAGCCCTATTCAAGCAGGGAGCGGAGCCGGGGTTTGACGTGGAGCCGAAACTGAATGAGTTCATGGCGGTTTGCGGGCATACGAACAGCCTGAAGCAAATGCTCCTGGTTTATCTCATTGTCATGGCATTGTCCGACGGCGTGCTGAATGCGGCGGAGGAGGGCATGCTGAAAAGCTTTGCCTCTCATCTGGGATATGACCAGCTGGCCTTCAGGCAACTGCTGGATATGGTGTTGAGCCAGTCTCATTTCGCGGGAGGCCATGCGACCTCCGCAGATGCGCTGGATGAAGCCTACAAGGCGTTGGGCGTCACTAAGGAAAGCAGCGACCAGGAGGTCAAGCGTGCCTACCGCAAGCTGATGAGCCAATACCATCCGGATAAATTGATGGGCCAGGGTGTTCCGCAGGATATGATCAACATGGCTACCGCGCAGACCCAGGAAATACAGACCGCCTACGAGTTGATCAGGAAGAGCCGGGGGATGTAGGCCTGGTTGAAATATGGCCAGTCCGGCCGGGATTCAGAATGGCTGGTGGGCGTCCGGCGGGCAATTGCGCAGGCGGTTATTCACATGGTTATAGGATAAAGGCGAGTCGATCGCGCGGTGAGCGGTTATCGCACCCTTCATCAAGCGTTTCCAGAACTGTTTCATTTCCTCTTCCACCCAAAGCTTCAGGCCGGCCTGGGCATCAGCCTGCGTGCGATAATAGCGCGGCTGGGAAAATACCTGGCGCAGCGGGCCTTCCAGCAATTTCGCGCCGGCCCGGAAATGGGATTTCCATGCCGACACATGCTCCATTTCGTGGTCGCGCACAACGCCTTTTCTGCAGGTTTCCTGAAGCTCCCTGGCGAGATAGACCCGCATCGACGAAAATCCCATTTCCACCGATACGTCCGGCAGCGCGCACACCTGTCCGTCCGGGCCGATATGCCACCTGGGCATGAACTGGTAGCTGAATGCCGGTTCGGCATGCGTCAGGCCATACACGTGGTGATACGGATCGCTGGTCTTGCCCGATAGCGATCTGAGAGCTTTCACTGTCTGCGAACTATCTTCCGTCGGGACAATATCCCTGTAGGTGGCCGCTATCCTGACCGTATCGCCCAGTTTCCGGCAATTGGCCTGGAATCCCTGGTTTTTATCCGAAGCCGAGCCATCCTTTGCCCAGAACAGCACCATCGCACAGAGAAAAAAGTCGATTGCCTGGATTCCCGGCTTCCGGTCAGCCATGATCCCTTCGCGGGAAAAATAAGATCGGGTTTTCATGCGGGTGCGAACGGCAATTAGCTGACTGCCTCCGGCCGGTTGCTACAGTCGACGGTTGTGCTGGATTTTCGCGGTGCTTCATATGTTGCCTACCGTACAGAAGGCGTGCGAGGGATTGGAAAATACTTGTTCGCTACTGCTTTACCGGGCTCGCCAGGAGTGAAGGGGCGATGGGTCCGATCCAGAGGAGCCTGATCCTTGAATACTCCCGTCGCGCAATCCACCGAGATCTGGCCCCTGGCTGCCTATTTTCTTCTCGTCTTCGCGCTCCTCGCGGGGATTCTCATACTTTCCCATGTTATCGGTGAGCGGCATAAGGCAGGAGCGGCGGATGAGCCGTTCGAATCCGGCATCCTCGCGGTTGGTTCAGCCCGGCTACGACTGTCCGCCAAATTCTATCTGATCGCGATGTTCTTTGTGATCTTCGATATGGAGGCGGTATTCCTTTTTGCATGGGCTGTTGCTCTGCGCGAACTTGGCTGGGCCGGTTATATCGAAGCGGCAATCTTTATCGGCGCCCTGGTTGCAGCACTTGTTTATTTATGGAGGCTGGGAGCCCTGGACTGGGGTTCCAGCGGACGGCGCTTCCCTGGACGCCATGGACGAAGGGAGGATGAGCGATGCGATGGTCGTTAACCGCGGCAGCAGAATCGACCGGACCAACCCGGCCCGGGGCGCGAGATGAGCCAGCACCGCGGGCTTCCACCAGCCGCAGTGATCATGGTTTTGGAGGAGATGGGCGGCGCAGCGTGCTGCTGGCGCGGCTACAGGATCTTGTCGCTTGGGGCCGCAAGAATTCTGTATGGCCTTACAACTTCGGCCTCTCGTGCTGCTATGTGGAAATGGCCACCAGCTTCACCAGCAAATATGACCTTGCGCGGTTCGGTTCCGAGGTGCTGCGCGCCTCGCCCCGGCAGGCCGACCTGATCGTCATTTCCGGCACCGTATTCATCAAGATGGCGCCGGTGCTCCAGCGGCTTTACGAGCAGATGCTGGAACCCCGCTGGGTCATCTCGATGGGTTCCTGTGCCAATTCAGGCGGCATGTATGATATCTACAGCGTGGTCCAGGGGGTGGATACATTCATTCCTGTAGATGTTTATGTTCCGGGTTGTCCGCCTCGCCCCGACGCATTCATGCAGGGCCTGAACCTGCTGCAGGATGCGATCGGCAAGGAAAGGCGGCCATTGAGCTGGGTCATCGGTCCGCAAGGGATCGAGCGGTGGGAGCGGCCATCCCAGCGGGATCTCAACAGGGACGGCCGAATGCGCCAGACCGCGTTGCGCAGTCCCGATGAGGTTTGAGCCTTGAATGAAATTTCATCCAGCGTGGCTCCCCCGGAACCGGATTCCCCGGGCATTCTCCAGGAATTGCGAGCGTGCTTCGGCGCGGCGATCGGTGCTTGCCAGGCAACCCGTGATGGTGTGCCCACTCCCTGGATTGAGAAGAGCAGAGTGCGCGATATCCTGCGTTATCTGAAACTGGAGGCGGAGCAGCCCTACCGCATGCTATATGACCTTACCGCCATCGACGAGCGCACGCGCGTCCACCGTGAAGGCCAGCCGGAAAGCAGTTTCACCGTGGTTTATCATTTGCTGTCGTTCGCTCGCAATGCGGACATCCGCCTCAAAGTAGCGCTTTCCCCCGAGGATCTGGTGATGCCCACCATTACGGATATCTGGCCTTCGGCGAACTGGTACGAGCGCGAGATCTGGGATATGTTCGGCATCGTTTTTGCCGGCCACCCGCATTTGCGGCGCATCCTGCTCCCGGCCACCTGGCAGGGGCACCCGTTGCATAAAGACCACCCGGCACGCGCTACCGAAATGGAGCCATTCCGCCTGCCGCAGGACAAGGAAAACGCCGAGCAGGAGGCGCTGCGCTTCCATCCGGAAGAGTGGGGCATGCGGCGGGCGCATGACGGCACCGATTTCATGTTTCTCAACCTGGGACCCAACCACCCCGCGATGCATGGCGTCTTCCGCATCGTATTGCAGCTCGATGGCGAAGAAATCGTCGACGCTGTACCGGAAATAGGCTTTCACCATCGCGGTGCGGAAAAAATGGGCGAGCGCCAATCCTGGCATACCTATATTCCCTATACCGACCGAATCGATTACCTGGGAGGGGTAATGAACAACCTTCCCTACGTGCTGGCTGTGGAAAAGCTGGCGGGCATCGAGGTGCCGGACAGGGTGAAGGTGATTCGCGTGATGATGTGCGAGTTTTCCCGCATTGCCAGCCACCTGGTGTTCTACGGTACCTACGCACAGGATCTGGGCGCCCTGTCGCCAGTATTTTTCATGTTCACCGATCGCGAGCGGGTATTCGACATCGTCGAGGCGATTTGCGGGGGACGCATGCATCCGAGCTGGTTTCGCATCGGTGGCGTGGCCCAGGATCTGCCACAGGGATGGGATAAGCTGGTGCGGGATTTCGTCGATTACCTTCCATCCCGGCTCGACGAATACGACCGGATCGCGCTTGGCAACAGCATCCTGAAGGTACGCAGCCGGGATGTGGGCAGCTATACCGTGGAAGAGGCAATGGAGTGGGGCGTCACCGGACCGGGGCTGCGCGCGTGCGGCTTCGAGTGGGATTTTCGCAAGGCGCGCCCCTACTCAGGATACGAACAGTTCGAGTTCGAGATACCGACCGGCCAGCGCGGCGATTGCTACGATCGCTGCGCCGTCCGTGCCGAGGAAATCCGCCAGAGCTTGCGCATCATCAAGCAGTGCCTGGACCATATGCCGCCCGGCTCCTATAAAGCAGATCATCCGCTTACCACCCCGCCACTTAAAAAACAGACTTTGCAGGACATCGAGACCCTCATCGATCATTTTCTGGGCGTGAGCTGGGGGCCGGTGATCCCTGCGGGGGAAGCATTCATGTGCGTGGAGGCAACCAAGGGAAGCAATGGCTATTACCTGATCAGCGATGGCAGCACCATGGCCTACCGGGTGCGTATCCGCACGCCTTCCTTTCCGCACCTGCAGATGATTCCCCTTATCAGCCGCGGACTGATGGTTTCTGATTTGGTTGCCATTCTGGGGAGCATCGATTATGTCATGGCCGACGTGGACCGTTGAGGAATCATGCTGAGCGAGCAGGAGCGAAAGGAAATAGAGGCGCATTCCCGGCACTATCCGAACAATCGCTCTGCATGTATCGAAGCGCTCAAGATCGTGCAGCGATATCGGGGCTGGGTGTCGGATGAAGGCATCAAGGACGTAGCCGATGTCTTGCAGATGACGCCGGCTGAACTGGAGGGCATTGCCACTTTTTACAACATGATTTTCCGCAAGCCGGTGGGCAGGCATGTGATCCTGCTATGCGACAGCGTGAGTTGCTGGATCATGGGCTATGAGCGCATGCGCGGGCATCTGCATGCCCGGCTGGGTATCGGACTGGGTGAAACCAGCGCGGATGGCTGCTTTACCTTGCTTCCGAATGTATGCCTCGGCGCATGCGACCACGCACCGGTCATGATGATAGGCGACACGCTGCACCAGGATCTGGACCCCGCCAGGCTTGACGAAATCATCGACTGGCATGCGAAGCACTTTTTTCTACAGGAAGAAAAGAAGGAAAAAAAAGAGGCCGCCGATGGAAACACCTCTGACCCGTAACATCTTGCCGGGGGAAAAACCGCCGGATCTCGCGCAGTACGAGAAGTCAGGTGGTTACGCGGCGCTGCGCGAAGCGCTGCGCATGTCGCCCGACGACATCATGGAGGAAGTAAAGGAGGCCAACCTGCGCGGCCGGGGCGGTGCGGGGTTTCCCACCGCGAAGAAATGGAGTTTCGTGCCGATGGGCGAGGATGCGCCGCATCCCAAATATCTCATCTGCAATGCGGACGAGATGGAGCCCGGCACGTTCAAGGACCGCTTGCTGCTCGAAGGCGATCCGCACCAGTTGCTGGAAGGCATGATCATCAGCGGGTATGCGATACAGGCCGATATCGGCTACATTTTCCTGCGATGGGCCTACAAGCTGGCGGCGGAGCGGCTGGAGCAGGCCATCGGCGAAGCTTACCGCCAGGGTTATCTGGGCAGGAATATCCTGGGCTCGGAATACAGCCTGGAACTGCATCTGCACGTCAGCGCCGGCCGCTATATGTGCGGGGAAGAAACCGCGCTGCTCAATGCCCTGGAAGGCAAGCGCGCCAATCCACGCGCCAAGCCGCCCTATCCACAGGTAAGCGGTTTATGGGGCAAACCCACGGTCGTCAACAACGTTGAGACACTGTGCAACGTGCCGCATATCGTGAACCACGGTGCCGCGTGGTTCAAAAGCCTGAGCCGTAGCGGCGATGGCGGCACCAAGCTGTATGGCGTGAGCGGAAGGGTAAAGAAGCCGGGGTTGTGGGAACTGCCGATGGGGACGCCCATTCGCCAGATCCTGGAGGAGCATGCCGGCGGCATGCGGGATGGATACCGTTTTCGTGGTCTCCTGCCGGGAGGCGCTTCGACCGATTTTCTGGTCTCGGATCATCTTGACACGGCAATGGATTTCGAATCGATGCAGGCGGCAGGCAGCCGTCTCGGCACCGGTACCATGATCATCCTCGACGACAGGACCTGCCCTGTCGGCATGCTGCGCAATCTCGAACACTTCTTCGCGCAGGAATCATGCGGGTGGTGCACGCCTTGCTGGTCCGGGCTTTCATGGGTCGAGCAAATCCTGCAAGGCCTGGAAGAGGGAGAAGGCCAGGCTTCCGATCTGGAACGGCTGCAGGCTCATGCGCGCCTGCTGGGGCCCGGCCATACCTTTTGCGCATTGGCGCCCGGTGCCGCGGAACCGCTGCAAAGCGGACTCAAATATTTCAGGGATGACTTTGAGCGGCACGTTCAGGAGAAACGCTGTCCATGGAGATGAAGATGGCGACCGTTCATATCGAGAACCGGCCCTATCCGGTCAAGGATGGCGAAAACCTGCTGCAGCAATGCCTTTCCCTGGGGTTCGACCTTCCTTATTTCTGTTGGCATCCTGCACTGGGTTCGGTGGGCGCCTGCCGGCAATGCGCGATCAAGCAATTCAAGGACGAAGACGACAAGTGCGGCAAGATTGTCATGGCATGCATGACCCCGGCCACGGACGGAACCCGCATTTCCATTGATGATCCCGAGGCGCGGGAATTCCGCGCCAGTGTGATCGAATGGCTGATGGTCAATCATCCGCACGATTGTCCGGTGTGCGATGAAGGGGGCGAGTGCCACCTGCAGGACATGACAGTCATGACCGGCCATACCTATCGCCGCTACCGCGGGCGGAAGCGCACATTTTACAATCAGGACCTGGGGCCGCTGGTCAATCATGAGATGAATCGCTGCATCCAATGCTACCGCTGCACACGGTTTTATCGCGACTATGCCGGCGGGCGCGACCTGGAGGCACTGGCACTGCGCAACCAGGTCTACTTCGGCCGCCATCAGGATGGTACGCTCGAAAGCGAATTCAGCGGCAATCTGGTGGAAGTCTGCCCTACCGGTGTTTTTACCGACAAGACCCTGAAACAGCATTACACCCGCAAGTGGGATTTCCAGACAGCGCCCTCGATATGCGTGCACTGCGCGCTGGGTTGCAACACGATTCCCGGCGAGCGTTATGGCAAATTGCGGCGCATTCGCAATCGTTACAATGGTGCAGTCAACGGCTATTTCCTGTGCGATCGCGGGCGCTACGGGTATGACTTCGTCAACAGCCGGCACAGAATCAGGCGGCCCGCATTTCGAAAACAAAAGGATGCGCCGCTGCAATCCGCCACCAAAGACGAGGTGCTTCAGCACCTGGCCGAGCTGTTCTCGAAGGGAAGCCAGGTAATCGGCATTGGTTCGCCACGCGCCTCGCTCGAAGCCAATTTCGCGTTACGCACGCTGGTGGGGCCCGAACGGTTCTATGCCGGGATATCTGCGCGCGACCATGATTTGCTTTCTTCCATACTGGATATTTTACGGGAGGGCTCCGCGCGCTCGCCGTCGCTGCGCGAGGTGGAACTCGCCGACGCGGTACTGGTATTGGGCGAGGATGTAGCCAACACTGCGCCGCTGCTGGCGCTGGCGCTGCGTCAATCGGTACGTCGCCAGCCGCTCAAGATCGCCGGGAAAATGCACATTCCACACTGGGATGATCATGCGGTGCGCGAAGCAACCCAGGGAAAAAGCGGCCCATTGTTCATTGCCACGCTCGTCGGCACCAGGCTCGACGATATTGCCACGCAGACCTTTCACGGCACACCCGATGACCTCGCCCGTCTTGGTTTCGCCGTGGCGCATGCGCTCGATTCCCATGCTCCGCCGGTTCCCGATCTGCCGAGTGAAACAGGCAAGCTGGCCCATGCCATCTCGGAAGCGCTGAAAGCGGCGGAACGTCCTCTCGTCATCTCCGGCACGGGCTGCGGCAATGCCGGAGTCATCGAGGCGGCAGCCAATGTGGCATGGGCGCTATGTCATACGGGACACCCGGCGGAGC
>MKVR01000012.1:0-90849 GCA_001899235.1 Nitrosospira sp. 56-18 | reverse complement strand
GCGTCGATGGCAACGTTGAGATGCCCGCCACGACTGTTATCCTCCTTGAAAACGACCTTTATCAGCACGCAGATGCCGAGGTGGTCGACCGGTTCCTTGCCGCCGCCCGGCATGTCGTCGTCATCGACCATACCGTCCATCAAAGCAGCGCGGAGGCCGATGTGGTGCTGCCTGCCGGCACTTTTGCCGAAGCCGATGGAACCCTGGTGAATAACGAAGGCCGGGCACAGCGCTTTTTTCAGGTATTCGTCCCGCAAGGCGATATCCGGGAAAGCTGGCGCTGGGTCCAGGACATCATGACCCTGTCCGGGCGCAACAAGGGCGCTCCATGGCTGAATCTGGACCATTTGATGGCTGCCTGCGCAAGGGATATTCCCGAATTGGAGCCTATTTTGTCCGCCGCGCCCGGTTCGGAATTCCGGATGGAAGGACAGAAAATCCCGCGCGAGCCGCACCGCTACAGCGGGCGTACAGCCATGTCGGCCAACGCCAGCGTGCATGAGCCCGAACCACCCGACGACCCCGATGCACCGTTTTCATTTTCCATGGAAGGGTATTCGGGACGCCCGCCGCCAGCGCTCATTCCCCGCTTCTGGGCGCCGGGCTGGAACTCGGTACAGGCGGTCAACAAGTTTCAGGATGAGGTGGGCGGACAGCTTTCCGGGGGGGATCCCGGCACGCGCCTGATCGAGCCGGAACCCAACAGCCGCATGAACTATTTCCACAACGTACCTCCGGCGTTCAGCCGTCGTACCGGCGAGTGGCTGGTGGTGCCGCTGCATCACATCTTCGGTTCGGAGGCTTTGAGCGTACTCGCGCCCGCCATCGCCGAACTGGCCGCAAAGCCCTATCTCGCGCTTAACCCGGAGGATGCGGCGGAACTGGGTCTGGCTGCCGGAGCCAGTGTGTTATTGCAACTGAGCAGGAATGGCGGGGCGGATCGTGGAATGGATTATGAGATACCCGTGCAATTGAGGGCCGAGCTGCGGCGCGGCGTGGCCGGGCTGCCCGCAGGCCTGCCGGATCTCGCCGGAATCATCCTGCCTGCATGGGGCAGGGTGGCAGGAGCGAAGAAGAGTACAAAGATAGGGGAGGGCGCTGCACCATGAGCGAGCTGGCGCGAAACTGGCTCAACATTATCGTGATCCTGATCGTCGTGTTCAGTTTCGCGGCGTTGCTGTCCTGGATCGAGCGGCGGCTGTTGGGGGTCTGGCAGGATCGCTATGGCCCCAACCGGGTTGGGCCATTCGGTGTGCTTCAAGTCGTTGCCGATGCGATCAAGCTTCTCACCAAGGAAGACTGGGTGCCGCCGTTCGCCGACAAGGCGGTATTCGTCCTGGCGCCGGCAATCATTTTTGCCACCACGCTGTTCGCGTTTGCCGTCGTGCCTATCGCGCCAGGTATCGGCGTAGCCGATTTGAATATCGGTTTGCTATTTTTTCTCGCCATGTCCTCGCTCGGGGTGTACAGCATCGTTCTGGGAGGCTGGGCATCCAACGACAAGTACTCGCTTCTGGGTAGTTTCCGTGCAGCGGCCCAGATGCTGAGTTATGAGGTTTTCATGGGACTCTCGCTGATGGGCGTCGTCATGCTGGCTGGTTCGTTCAATCTGCACGACATCGTGACCGCGCAGGAAGATTTATGGTTCTGCGTTCCGCAAATCCTCGGCCTTATGACCTTTGCCGTCGCTGGAATCGCCGAGGCGCGGCGCCTGCCTTTTGACCTGCCCGAAGCGGAGAATGAACTGGTAGCGGGCTTCCATACCGAGTACTCCAGCATGAAATTCGGCCTGTTTTTCATTGGCGAATATGTCGGCATCATTCTCATTTCGGCGATGATGGTGACATTGTTCTTCGGTGGATGGCAGGGACCGTTATTGCCGCCGCTGATATGGTTTCTACTCAAGACCTCCATCATCATCAGTTGTTTCATCCTGCTGCGGGCGTCATTACCGCGGCCGCGCTACGACCAGCTGATGGCCTATGGCTGGAAAGTGATGCTGCCGCTGACGCTGGTCAACCTGCTGCTTACGGGAGCGATCGTGCTCGCATGGGAGTCATGATGACCTGCCGCTTGGGAGAGAAATGACATGTGGAATTCATTGAAGACGATGTGGATCATCTTTTTGCATATGTTCCGGCGCAGAGTGACGATCCAGTACCCGGACGAAAAACCCGGTATTCCGCCCCGCTGGCGTGGCCGCATCATCCTGAGCCGCGATCCGGACGGGGAGGAACGTTGCGTGGCGTGCTATCTCTGCGCGGCCGCCTGCCCGGTCGATTGCATTGCCCTGCAGGCCACGGAGGATGAGCATGGCCGGCGCTATCCGGAATTCTTTCGCATCAATTTTTCCCGCTGCATTTTTTGCGGCTACTGCGAGGAAGCGTGTCCCACCGATGCCATCCAGCTCACCCCGGATTTCGAAATAGGCGAATACGACCGGAAAAACCTGGTGTACGAAAAAGAGGATCTGCTGATCGATGGACCCGGCAAGTATCCAGACTATAACTTTTATCGGGTGGCGGGACTCGCCATAGGGAGCAAGAACAAGGGCGAAGCCGAGAACGAAAAGCCCCCGGTGGATCCGCACAGTCTGCTGCCCTGAATCCCGAAACCGTATCCGATGCAGAGGAGGCGTTCATGGAAATCACGTTCTACCTGTCAGCGGCGATTGCCATTGCCGCCACGCTGATGGTCATCACGGTTTCCAACGCGACGCATGCGTTGCTCTACCTGATCGTTTCGCTGCTTGCGGTGGCTATCGTATTTTTCGTGCTGGGCGCACCCTTTGCGGCAGCGCTGGAAATCATCATCTACGCCGGAGCGATCATGGTGCTGTTCGTGTTCGTGATGATGATGCTCAACCTGGGAAAGGCTGCCGCCGCGAGAGAGCAGGGCTGGCTGAATCCAGGCATCTGGACGGGTCCGGGCGTTCTGGCCGCCCTGCTGCTGGCCGAACTGGCGTATATTTTCGCGCAAGGCGGCGATACGCCCTGGGGCACGGCCGCGGTGACTGCGAAGGAGGTCGGCATCGCTCTCTTCGGGCCCTATCTTCTCGGCGTCGAGCTGGCTTCGCTGCTGCTCCTGGCGGGTTTGGTGGGAGCATGCCACCTGGGCTGGAATCAGGCGGGCATCGAAACCGGGCACGAGGAAGAGCGTGGCCATGAGAACGGTTGAAGCCATTGCCGCGATCCCGATGCATCATGGGCTGGTGCTTGCAGCAATCCTGTTCGCGCTGGGAATGATCGGCATCCTGGCCCGGCGCAATCTCGTTTTCATCCTGATGTCGATCGAAATCATGCTTAATGCGGCCGGACTTGCCTTTGTGGTTGCCGGTGCACGCTGGGAGCAGGCCGATGGGCAGGTGATGCTCATCTTTATCCTTGCGGTGGCAGCGGCGGAAGTTTCGGTCGGCCTCGCATTGCTGCTGTTGCTCTATCGCCGCTTCCAGACCCTGGATGCCGACGCGGTGAGCAAGATGCGGGGGTAACATGCTGTCCCTGCTCTGGCTTATTCCCACGCTGCCCCTGGCCGGTTTCCTGGTGCTGGCGCTCGGTGGAAAATATCTGGGGCATCGCAGCATTGCGGTAATTGGGACGAGCTCGACGGCTCTCTCGGCACTCATTGCCATCCTGATCGGGATGGATTTCATCGCTGCACCACCGCCGGGCTTTGTTTTCCGGCAGGAAGCATGGAGCTGGATCGCCGTGGCCGGTTTCTCGCCAGGGATCGGCTTTTATCTTGACGCATTATCACTGGTGATGGTCCTGGTGGTGACTCTCATCAGTTTTCTGATACACCTTTATTCCACGGAATTCATGAGCGGCGATGAGGACTATGCGCGCTTTTTCGCCTATATGAATCTCTTCGTCGGTTCGATGTGCATCCTGATACTTGCCGACAATCTTCTGTTTCTTTATCTGGGTTGGGAAGGGGTGGGGCTTTGCAGCTATCTGCTGATCGGATTCTGGTATCGGGATCCTGCCAACGGACGCGCCGCGCGCAAAGCGTTTATCGTAACCCGGATCGGCGATACCGCCATGGCGATCGGCCTTTTCCTGCTGTTCACCCATCTGGGAACCCTCGATATCCAGCCGCTGATGCAGTGTGCCGGCCAGCAATGGCCGGAGGGGGAAGGACTCGCCATCCTTACCGCGGCACTTCTGCTTGCCGGTGCGGCGGGCAAATCCGCGCAGCTTCCATTACAGACCTGGCTGCCCGATGCAATGGCCGGACCTACGCCGGTGAGCGCGCTGATGCATGCTGCAACCATGGTAACGGCAGGCGTTTATCTGATTGCCCGCACGCATGTGCTCTTTACGCTCGCGCCAGTGGTGCAGCATGCGGTAGCGGTGATCGGCGCCCTTACCCTGCTGCTGGCGGGATTCAGCGCGCTCGTTCAAACCGACATCAAGCGGGTGCTGGCCTATTCGACCATCAGCCAGATCGGTTATATGTTCCTGGCTCTTGGAGTAGGCGCATGGTCAGCGGCCATTTTTCACCTGGTGACGCACGCTTTCTTCAAGGCCTTGCTGTTCCTGAGCGCGGGCGTGGTCATCATGAGCCTGCACGAGGAACACAATATCTTCCGGATGGGCGCGCTGAGGAAAAAACTTCCCATCGTATTCTGGACTTTTCTGATTGGCAGCGCATCGCTCGCGGCGCTGCCACTTGTTACTGCAGGCTTCTACAGCAAGGACCTGATTCTCTGGCGGGCCTGGTCGTCAGCAGGAGGAAATCCATGGTTATGGGCCGCGGGGTGGGGGGGTGCAATATTGACTGGCCTTTATATCTTTCGCGTGGTGTTTCTCGTCTTTTTTGGCGAAGCGAGGACTGCTATGCCTCCCGGAACCGCGCGGCCAGGGCTGCGCATAACTCTACCGCTTATAGTGCTTGCCGCATTCTCTCTGGTTGGCGGATGGATTGAAACTCCACCTTTTCTCGGCAATTTAACGCTGTTTTCCAGCTTTGTTCAGCATGCCTTGCCACCGGCTCAGGCCGTTCATGGCGAAAAAAATGACGAAACCATACTGGAGCTGCTCGCAATTGCTGCCTCTCTTGGCGGCATCGCATTGGCGTACCTGTTGTTTTTGAGATATCCCGCCTTTCTCCAGGGAATGATGCTGATCCCGGCATTCGCAAGAATCCGGGAATTCTGGCAGTCTGGCTGGGGTTTCGACCGTTTCTATGAGTTCTTGTTCGTGCGGCCCTATCTCTGGCTTGCGCATGCGGATCGGCGTGACGTGATCGACAATATCTACAAGATGGCGCTTTCATGCATGCTCAGGTGGCTGCAGAAGGTCGATCCTCACGATGTAATCAACACTATCTACAATGGCCTGGCCGGACTTTGCCTGTTTCTCCATCGCGCCTTGAGCGCAACGCAAAGCGGACAGGTGCGCCGCTACGCGGCGGCGATCGCCACCGGGTCGATCGGTATTCTATTCATCGGGATATTCGCATGATTCTCTCCGCATTAATTTTCATCCTTGTAGCCGGCGGTATGCTGGCATGGATGGCGAATCGGTGGTATCCGGGCTCTGCAAAGTGGGTTGCACTGGCTACGGTGGGCATCGAACTGGTTTTGACGATATGGCTTTGGCTGCAATTTGCCAGCGCCATGGCTCTTCCCGCTCACGGGGGGTGGTTTGCCGAGACCAGGGCGGAGTGGATACCGCGTTTCGGCGTGAGCTTTCATCTGGCCATGGATGAAACAAGCCTCATCCTGGTCATGCTGACTGCTTTTCTGGGGATGGTATCGGTGGCATGTTCGTGGACGGAGATCCAGGAGCGTGCCGGTTTCTTTTACTTCAACCTGCTATGGACTCTGGCAGGGGCAATCGGGGTATTCCTTGCGCTGGACCTGTTTCTGTTTTTCTTCTTCTGGGAGCTGATGCTGGTGCCGATGTATTTCCTGATCGCGATCTGGGGTCATGAGAATCGGCGGTATGCATCGATCAAGTTCTTCATTTTTGCCGAGGGGAGCGGCCTGTTCATGCTGGTGGCGATTCTTGCGCTGGTATTCGTCCACTACCGCAGTACTGGAGTCCTGACATTCGATTATTTCGAGCTGTTGAATACCGCCATGTCTCCCTCTACAGGGTTATGGATCATGCTCGGTTTTTTCATTGCGTTCGCAGTCAAGACCCCAATCGTGCCGTTACACGTCTGGCTGCCGGACGCACATACCGAGGCGCCGACAGCGGGAAGCGTAATTCTTGCAGGGGTATTGCTGAAAACCGGCGCGTACGGACTGCTGCGCTTCGTTGTCCCGTTGTTTCCCGATGCCGCGCTGCAATTTGCGCCGGTGGCGATCGCGTTGGGAGCAACCGGAGTTCTCTACGGCGCTTTCCTGGCGTTCGCCCAGACGGATTTGAAACGCCTGGTGGCCTACACCAGCGTGAGTCACCTGGGCTTTGTGGTGCTCGGGATATTCGCCTGGAATCCCTGGTCGCTTGGAGGAGCCGTGATGCAGATGATCGCGCACGGTATCAGCACGGGAGCGCTGTTTGTAATCGCAGGCATTTTGCAGGATCGGACCCACACACGCGACATGCGCCGCTTTGAAGGCCTGTGGAGCGTCATGCCGCGCCTGGCGGCAATGGGACTGTTTTTTGCCATTGCCACGCTTGGGCTGCCAGGAATGGGTAATTTCGTCGGGGAATTCCTGATATTGATGGGATTATACCGCGTCAACAGCGTACTGGCGTCCGTCGCGGCGGTGGCATTTGTCGCCAGTGTCGTGTATGCGCTTGCGCTGGTGCAGAAAACCTTTCATGGTGAGAATAAGCATGATTGGCAATTACCTGATCTGTCAGGCCGAGAAATGGCGACCTTGTATTCAATGGCGGCCATTACGCTATGGCTGGGGCTTTACCCGCAACCGGTACTCGATGCCGCGCCGGATATAGCAAGCCGTCCGCCTGCGATTGCTGTCGCTGATCGCGAGGGGAACGCGGAATGAACCCGCCACCCTCCGCGCTACACCCGGACTTCATGGCCCTATCCCCGCTCATCCTCCTTTCCGGGTCTGCGATAGTGGTGATGCTGGCCGCAGCCTTTTGCCGTCATCCCCGACCGGTCATGATGTTGACGCTCGCGGGGCTGGTTCTGTCATTTGCATCACTGTTTCTGCCCCAGGGCATCGGGTCCCGCCAGATCACGGCTCTGCTGATCCTCGATACCTATGCGCTGTTTTTTATCGGGCTCATCTTCGCCGCAACCTTTGTCGTCGCAGTACTGTGCTATCGCTACTTCGGCGGCTCTGAAAGCCGCCATGAAGCGCTTTACATCCTGCTGCTGCTGGCTGCGCTCGGAGGCGGAATTCTGGTAGCGAGCAGCCATTTTGCCTCGTTTCTGCTGGGTCTGGAATTGCTCAGCATTTCACTGTTTGCATTGATCGCCTATCCGCGCTTCACGGAGCGGCCTCTCGAAGCGGGAATTAAATACCTGATCCTCGCGGGGTTCTCATCCGGATTGCTTTTGTTTGGCATGGCGCTGGTCTACGCACAGCTCGGAACGATGCAGTTTGCGAAAATCGGAACAATGCTTGCTGCCCCGCATCAGGCGCTGGAGCTCTACGGACTGGCGGGGCTCGCGCTGATTGTCTCCGGTGTCGCATTCAAGCTGGCGCTGGTGCCTTTTCACATGTGGACCCCGGATATATATGAGGGTGCGCCTGCGCCGATTACCGCATTTATCGCCACCGTTTCAAAGGGCGCCATGCTTGCCCTGCTGCTGCGCTATTTCCTCATGGCAGGCGCGCACCAGTCGCAGCCGATCACATTCGCATTGAGCCTGGTTGCCGTCACGACGATCCTTGTTGGCAACCTGCTCGCCCTGTTGCAGGATAATGTCAAGCGGATCCTTGCCTATTCATCGATCGCACAACTTGGCTACCTGCTGGTCGGCTTCCTGGCTTTCGGGGCAATGGCGGCTGAGGCGGTGGCTTATTATCTCGCCGCTTATTTTGTAACCATGCTGGGCGCTTTTGGCGTGGTTGCCGTATTGTCCCGAGGGGTTCCGGAACAGGACAGCGGTTCGCTCGCTGATTATGCCGGTCTGTTCTGGCACAGGCCATGGCTGGCCGGAGTATTCACTGCCATGCTATTGTCGCTTGCGGGCATTCCGCTGACCATGGGTTTCATCGGCAAGTTTTACGTGCTGGCGGCCGCAATCAGCGCTTCATTATGGCTGCCGGTCATCGTCCTGGTGGTTGGCAGCGCGATCAGCCTGTATTATTACCTGCGGATCATTGCCGCGATGTTCTCGAGCGACTCGAACGCAGACCATGGCAAAGAAATATCACCTCCGGTGCCGGCTTCCCTGGCGGAAAGCATCACGCTGGCTGCACTGACAGGGTTGCTGATAGGATTGGGCATCTATCCCGCGCTCCTCGTTCCATCGCTTGAGACAATGGCCGTACAGGTGGCCGGGCTGGCGGAACATTCCACCCTGGCTTACGTTTCCTGGAACGGCAAGTGACAGCAAAAGCTGAAAAAAGAGGAGGTTTGGAATGCGTGAGCCGGAGCAGCCATCCGATCCCGAGATGATCCCCTGCATCGTGTGTTTCAAAGAAATTCCGGTATCAGAGGTGTTAAGCGAAGAAGCAGTCGATTATGTGCTGCATTTCTGCGGATTGGAGTGTTACGCGAAATGGAAGAGCCAGAATGATGCCGGATGAACGTCAGAATCGGGGAAGTTGTGTCGGTCAAAAAAGAGAAGCGTGTGTATTTGATCGAGTCACTGCTTCCGGCATCCGCAGGGCGATAACCGAGCCGTCATTGCTCCGCAATTCCCAAGCCTGTATTCGTATTCATAGCTTGAGCGGCTTCACATAGCCGGTCATTTCGAAATAGCCGCGTCCCGCAGGCGCTCCGTCGCGGGTCACCGTTACCGCCCCCTCCCAGTAAACCGCGCCGACCGATTCGCGCGAATCGAGTTCCTGATCGTCTTGCAACGGGGTGAGCAGCCATTCGGTCGTGCCGGTTCTGATTCGCATCGCCACGGGGTAGGTGGCGCCCGTTCGCGGTGAACGCCAGGTGCGCTGCGGTTCGAAGTTCACCTCCTGCGGCGTGAAAAGCGTCATTTTTCCGGATCGATCGCGTAGGCCGGCGTAAGCCCATATCTTGCAGCCGTCCTTGCCACGAATCTGAAAAGCCATCAGGGCCGATCCGTCATCGAGATTGACTCCAACCCAGTCCCATCCGTCCGCATCCGGGTCGAGATAGGCGGTGGACCACTCGTGGTCGAGCCACGCATTGCCGCTGATGGCAATGGACTTGCCGTCGCGCACGATTGTCCCCGCCACCTCGAGGTGGGGTTCACTGTAGTAGTAGCTCGCCTGCTCCGGTTGTGGTCCTTTGCGGGAAAAACCGTTTTCTCCCTGTTTCATCGGTGGTTGCGTGGGCGTGAGCGACAGGTGCAGCGAGAAGTCCCGGGAGTTTATGCTGGTCTGGTAGCGGCCGTTTTCTTCGCGCAGCATCGTCCAGTCGTCCAGCCTTACGTCCGTATTGCCGACCTTGGTATAAGCCAGGCCAAATCCGTCGCGGGCGCTTTTCTGGTCATGCTGGAGTTTCCCGATCGCGGGGTCGGATAGAGCCGCATGGGCAATGATGAGCTGATTCGGTGCAAAACGGCTGGGGTTGCTCGTGTCGAGGCCGGTGGCTGCGCGAAAAAACGTGACCTGGAATCCAAGCGGTTTTTTTTCCGGCGTTTCCAGCCACCCCGTCACGTACCACCATTCGGTTCGAAAGGTGGGGTGAGCGCCAAAATCGCGAGGAAATGACAGGGCGACCCCTGGCACGACGGCAGAAAACTTCGGCAGGACGCGAGATGGCTCATCCGGCGATGCGGCGCACGCAGTGGTAATGAAAGCCAGTGACAGAGACAGCGGCAGGAACACCTTTCTTCCAGCCGCATGTTTCCGGCCTGCGCGTCCAAGATGGCTATTGGAAATCAATTCACGATCTGGTGATGGCATTACCAATCCTCCCTTACTGCACGCACCGCCTTGCCGGAAACCGCATGCCGGCCGGACATCAAGGCCGTCAGCGACGCCAGGGCCAGCAATGTCAGGGCGACCGCCGCCAGCCCCCTCCACGGCAAGCTCATCTGCATCGTCCAGTGGAACGATTGCGGGTTCACTATGAACACCAGGATCAGGCTGATGCACCAGCCGATCATCGATCCGAACATGATGCCGAGGGCGGTAAGGCAGGCGCCCTCCATGCCCAGCATACCGAGAATTTGACCCCGCGTCATGCCTATATGGCGCAAGATGCCAAATTCCCTGGCCCGTGCCAGCGTTTGTGCGGAGAAGCTCGCGGCCACTCCCGACAGCCCGATGATGATCGCTACCCCTTCCAGGAGATAGGTCACGGCGAAGCTGCGGTCGAAAATATTCAGGCTCAACGTGCGTATTTCGCCAGGCGTGGAAAACTCCAGCGCTTCCCCGAAGGGAAGGCGTTTCAACCAGGTGATCACCTGCTCCGGCTTGACTCCGGATTCCAGCCACAGCGCGGCATCGTTGACTTTCTGGTCTCCCGTCAGCGCGCGATAGTCTGAAAGCCGCATCTGTATGGCGCCGAACTGCCTCCCATAGTCGCGCCACACACCAGCAACGATGAAGGCAGGCGGAGTGCGGCCCGATGATGGAGCTGGTCCCGGGGCTCCCAAGGGCAGATCTACCCGCGTTCCGGCCTTGAATCCATACAAGTCCACCATCGCTTCCGATACCCAGATGGGAATCGCGTCCTCCGGGAGTAGGGAAGGCTCCATCACATCGGCAGTCAGCGGCAATATGCTCGCAGGGTCGGTCAGGTCTATAGGGCGGGCTGTCAAGGCTACAGCCGGCCGCGCCGGGTCGAGCATGATCTGGGATGAACGAAAGAAATCGATGCGCGATACGCCGGGAGCGGCTGCGATCGACTTCATTTCTTCCGGGTAAAGGCCGCGCGCATCGCCTGCCGCCGTGGTTTGAACGTATAAGTCCGCTGGGAGGATATGCCTTAGCCAATCGTCGACCGATACGCGAAAGCTGGCGACCATGATGGCCATGGCGACCACCAGGCTGAAGCTGGACACGATACCTCCCAGGGCGATGGCGGCCTGGTTCGGCGCATTCGCCAGCCGTGCCAGGGCGAGCGCGGGTAGCGTCCCTGACATGCGGCGCATCATGGAAAGCAGCATGGAGAAAATCGATGCGGAAAGGCGCGGCATGAGCGCGATGCCGCCAATCAATAGCAGCGCTATGGCCAGATAGCCGAACACCGGTAATTCAAAAACCGGCGGCAATCCTGCGAACAGCGCCCCCAATCCAAGGCAGGTAAGGGCCGGCCACGGATTGGCGAGCCTGGAGAGCGCGGTATCCTCGCTGCCGGGCTTGAGTGCCACGGCGGGCTTTGCTTTCGCCGCTTCCGCGGCGGGCGCGGCGCTTCCGAGCAGAGTGACGGCGAGTCCCAGCAGGAAAAAGACGGAAGCCGCGAGCGAATCGAAATGCAGCCGGGGTTTTACGCCGGAGAAGAACCCGCTTCCCAGATCTCCACCAAAAACATATATCGCTCCGGCGGCGGCCAGATAACCCAGCCCGAGGCCGAGCAGGGACCCCAGGGATCCGAGGAGGGCGCCTTCCAGCAGGATCTGCCTCAAAAGCTGCTGTCGTGTCCATCCGATCACCCGCAGCAGCGCAAACTGGCTTCGGCGCCGTACGATTGACAGCGCCTGCGTGGAAAAAACGAGGAATGCGCCGGTGAACAGGGCCACCAGGGCCAGCATATTGAGGTTGACACGGTAGGCACGCGACATGTTTGCGACGCGCGCTTCCTGGTCCGCGGTTTCGGTAACGAGGTATCGCTCGCCCAGGTCCCGGGCGAGCGCGGTCTTGAAACGGTCGTGGTCGATGCCGCGGACCAGTTTAAGTTCGATACGCGACAACTGGCCGAGACGCTGGAAGCGCCATTGTGCTGCGCCGATATCCATTACTCCCAGTCTCTGCCCCGCCCGTGTCCGCACCAGGCCGCCGGCCACCCGAAGCTTGATGGCTTGCGTTCCCACACGCAACTGGAGCGTGTCTCCCCGCTTTACCTTCAGCCATCCCATTGCCGCTGGCGAAAGGAAAATAGCATCATCCTCCAGCATATCGAATAGCCGGTCTTCATCCGGAATGCCGATGACATCGGGAGAGATGATCGCAGCCCGAAAAATATCCAGTCCGAGTATCTTCAGCGTCGCGTTTCTGCGGTCACCGGAGTTGCCGGGGATGGCGACGTCGAGTTCCAATACCGGGTTGGCGAGCTCGATCTCCGGCCGTTGGGCCAAGAGCGGATAGAGGGACTCGTCGAATGTGGACTGGACCCCGCGCACTTGCAGGTCGGATTGACCGGAAAGGCTGCGGGCAGCCGCGGAGAATTCGTTGAAAGCGGCCGCGTTGATCAGATGTACGGCAAACCCGAGCGCTACTCCGAGAGCAATTGCGCAGATGGCTACGGCTATCTGCAGCCGATGGGCCCGCCATTCGCCCGATAACAGCCAGAGACCCAGGGTACTTCTGCTCGACGAGGCCGTCATGCGTTTGTCATTTTATCCGCTGCGCCGCGGGACTGAGTCCTTCTTTCGTCAGCAGCAGCGTCCGGTCGGCAGTAGCCGCCGCTGCATGCGAATGCGTGACGAGGATACCGGAAGCGCCATTTTCCTTGATTTCCTGCCGTATCAGCATCAGGATTTCATGCGCGGTATCAGGATCGAGATTACCGGTCGGTTCGTCCGCCAGGATCAATGCCGGGCGATGCACCAGTGCGCGGGCGATGGCGACGCGCTGCAGTTCACCGCCGGACAGCTGCCGGGGAAAATCCCCGGCCCTGCCCGGCAATCCCACCGCGCCCAGCATCCGTTCAGCGCGTTCTTCGGCATGCTTCACCGCGGCGTCGTTCAGCAGCAAGGGCAGCGCGACGTTCTGGCGCAGCGTCAAATGCGGCAGGATGTGAAACGCCTGGAATACGAAGCCAAATTCCTTGCGCCTGAGCCTGGTTGCGGCGTTGTCGCTCAACGAGGATATGGCGGTGCCGTTAATCAGAATTTCGCCGCGATCGGGTGAATCGAGACCCGCAATCAGGTTCAGCAGTGTCGATTTGCCCACGCCGGACTCGCCCATTATCGCTACATACTCACCCGGCTGAAGCAGGTAGGATAAGCTGGTCAGTACCTGCCGCCCGCCGGCGTAGGCCTTATCGATATTCCTCAGCTCCAGCATGATTGATGTGAACTATCCGCCGTGCGGGCGAGCAGGGGCATGTTGCGGATAAGCGCGGGTATTTTGAGTTTCTGGACACATCGACATCAAGCGGTGAAATCCTGCGCGGCGATAAGCGTTACCGGGTTTCTGAAACTGAAAGTTCTATTGTACCGCTTTGTGCGGTTTCGGACCGGCAGCCCACTTGAATGAGCGCAGTCGAAGTCACCACGACATAAACTATGTTCACGGCAGATCTTTTCATGCAGACCTAACCAGCTTGGGGATGGGTGGAACCGGCAAGGATGGCGATGACTTCTTCATCGTCTACTTGAGGAAATTCTCCATAAAATTGTCCTACCGCCTGGAAGTGGGCCGGAACCGACAGACAGACCACGCGATCTGCATTAGCCTCCACTTTTTTCAGTGCATCGGATGAGGCTACCGGCACGGCGCAGACCAGCTCCCTTGGATTTTTTGCCCTGATGGCATGCAGTGCGGAGATCATGGTTGAGCCGGTTGCGAGCCCATCGTCCACCACGATGGCCACGCGTGAGGCCGGGTCGATGGGTGGGCGCACCGGCGTGTACTGGGCACGCCGCTGACGCATCACCTCGAGCTGGGCGGAAACTTCGGCATCGATATATTGCTGGGTCGCGCCAACGCTGGAAGCGTAGTCCGCGAGATAAATCCAGCCGCTTTCGTCCACTGAACCGATGGCGAATTCGGGGTGGCGGGGCGCGCGCAATTTATGTACGAGCACCACGTCCAGATCGCCATCCAATTCGTCGGCAATAACCTTTGCCATGGGTACCGCGCCCCTGGGAATCGCGAGAACCAGCGGTTGCTTGCCGCGGTATTCGGATAGCGCCGCAGCAAGCTGTTTGGCTGCCGCCATACGATCTTCAAAAAACATTCTGCCTCCAGCTGGTCTTGTCGTTTATCGATCGGGCAAACGTAAAAAAGCGGATGTAAAAAAGTGGATGATCTCTTTTCTTCCAGCATCGCCTGAAGACGGTTTTTCAAGAATTTCCATAGGGTGTCCATAGGGTAGTATAGGCTTTATGGCGATTGTCGGTGCCAGGCACATGTCAAGTACTACGGCACCGGTCATGATTTCGGGGGATAGGAAAATCTTTTTTCTGATGCCAGAGATAGACGGATGGCTACGCCTATGATCGGCAACGTACAGACTCGGCGCGAGAGCGCGTCTATTTTCGCAGTGCGCTTATAAAATTTGCGATTCGAGTCCATTTGTCCGCAGTATCGGCAATGGGAAGCATTAGTATCCTGAACCGGAAATACGTCGAATAAATGCCTGGATCATTTCCGCGAAGACCGCAATCCAGTAACCTGAAAAAGCGCTGGATTGCGGCGCCCGGAATGGCACGGGCTTTTTATGCAATGGATTTACGATTCACCACACTGGCGCTGTCATCTATAGCGGTGACAATGGCAGCGGGATAATCTGAAAGAACGCCAATGCCAGATCCTTCCAGCAGCCCTTCCGAGATCATTCTGACTGTCAATACCGGCAGCTCATCCGTGCGCCTTGCGGCATTCGCACGCGAGGACAACGCGATTTCCGAGCTGGCGAATGAGCGTTACGGGGTTGGCGCCCGTGCCTTATCTGCGAAGGATGTGCTTGCCACGTTCATGCAGACCCATGGAATCGCGCATGTGGATGTTTCCGCGCACCGTGTGGTTCATGGTGGGGAAATACTCGATACCTCCCGCTTGCTCGACCGGAAGGTTGAAGCAGAAATTGATCGGCTGGGGCAACTCGCGCCCTTGCACAATCCGGTTTCATTGCACTGGATACGTGCGATCCGCGAGGTATGGGGTGGAGATGTTCGTCAGGTTGCCGTATTTGACACCGCGTTCTTCGCCGATCTGCCCCCAGTGGCGAAGATCTATCCCATTCCACATGCTTTGTCGCAAAAATATCGGGTGCGCCGCTATGGCTTCCACGGACTGGCGCACCAGGCCATGTGGCAGAAGTGGCAATCGTTACGGCCGGAGATTGCGGGCGGAGGGAAAGTTGTCTCCATGCAGCTTGGCTCCGGTTGTTCGATTGCCGCGATCGATAACGGGCTGCCGCGCGATACGTCGATGGGGTTTTCGCCCTTGGAAGGATTGATGATGGCGACGCGTTCGGGAGATGTCGACCCTGGACTCATCACATTTCTGCAGCGTCAGGAAGGTTTGACACCGGCGCAACTGGACCGGATGCTGAACGAGCAGTCGGGCCTGCTGGGTATCTCAGGCGCGAGTGCCGATATGCGTGCACTGCTCGAGTCCGAAGATGAACTTGCGCAACTGGCGGTGGAAATATACTGCTACCGTGCGCGCAAATATCTTGGCGCGTACCTTGCGGTATTAGGAGGTGCAAACGCGGTAATTTTTGGCGGCGGCGTGGGGGAGAATCTGCCTGCCATCCGTGAAAGAATCCTGAGTGGCATGGAATGGTGCGGGATCGGGATCGACCATGAACAAAACAAGCGCGCAGACGGGCCCTTGTGCGTCAGTACTGCTGCCGCCGATATCGAGGTTTGGGTTATACCAGTGGATGAAGCTGAGCTTTTAGCGCGTGAAGCGGTAGCCGTGCTGCAAACAGCGGAGAACGGGATTTTTGGAGGATTGGATGACGGACACTCAAACGCTGGCTGAAAACGAACAGCCGCTTTCCCCGGATGAGCTGGACCGGATCCAGCGTTATTGGCGGGCAGCAAATTATCTCTCCGTAGGCCAGATCTATCTTCTCGACAATCCGCTGCTCAGGAGGCCGCTTGCGCTCGATGACGTCAAGCCGCGCCTGCTGGGGCATTGGGGAACGACACCGGGGCTCAACTTCATTTATGCCCATCTCAACCGGATCATCAAAAAAAATGCCTTGAACATGATTTATATCGCCGGCCCGGGCCATGGCGGACCGGCAATGGTTGCCAACACCTGGCTGGAGGGGACTTATAGCGAGTTCTACCCTCACATTCCGCGGGATGCGATCGGGATGCAGCGGCTTTTCAAGCAATTTTCGTTTCCAGGCGGGATACCCAGCCATGTGGCGCCGGAGACGCCGGGCTCGATTCATGAAGGCGGAGAGCTGGGTTATGCCCTATCGCATGCGTTTGGCGCCGCCTTCGATAATCCCGATCTCATCGTCGCCTGCATAATTGGAGACGGGGAAGCGGAAACCGGTCCGCTCGCCGCCTCGTGGCATTCAAACAAGTTTCTCGATCCTGCCCGGGATGGCGCAGTGCTGCCCATTCTGCACCTGAACGGCTACAAGATCGCGGGCCCGACGGTGCTCGCCCGCATCAGCCACGAAGAGCTGGAAGACTTGCTCAAGGGTTACGGCTATGACCCCTATTTTGTCGAGGGAGCTGATCCCGAACTGATGCACCAGAAGATGGCAGCCACGCTGGATAGCGTAATCGGCAGGATCCGGGCGATCCAGAGGGCAGCCCGGGCTGTGGCGCCGGATGTGAGCGCAACCGGCGGCACCGGGACTTACCCGCGATGGCCCGTGGTCGTGCTGCGCAGCCCCAAGGGCTGGACCGGGCCCGAGGAAGTGGATGGAAAAAAAACCGAAGGTTACTGGCGTTCGCACCAGGTGCCCCTTGCCGGAATCGGTTCAAACCCGCAGCATCTGCGGCTGCTGGAAAACTGGATGAAGAGTTATAAACCGGAAGAGCTGTTCGATGCGGAAGGGGACCTGCTGCCGGAACTGGCGAACCTCGCGCCCAAAGGGGATCGCCGCATGGGAGCAAATCCCCATGCCAATGGCGGACGGCTGCTCAAGGATCTGGAAATGCCAGATTTCCGCAACTATGCGGTTGCAGTCTCCGCACCGGGAATCTCGGTGGGCGAAGCTACGCGGGAAATGGGGAAGCTGCTGCGGGACGTCATGAAGCTCAATCGTGACAGCAGGAATTTCCGCGTAATGGCGCCGGATGAAACCAGCTCCAACCGGCTCGATGCCTTGTTCGAAGCAACGGGCCGAACCTGGCTGGCGCCGATATTGCCCGAGGATGAGCACCTGGCTGCGGACGGAGAGGTGATGGAAATACTTTCCGAACACACATGCCAGGGCTGGCTGGAAGGATATCTGCTTACGGGGCGCCATGGGCTCTTTTCATGCTACGAAGCATTTATCCATATCGTCGATTCGATGCTGAACCAGCATGCCAAGTGGCTCAAGGTCACCACAAGGGAGATCCCGTGGCGCAGTCCGATCGCATCGCTGAATTACCTGCTGACATCGCATGTATGGCGCCAGGACCACAACGGTTTTTCGCACCAGGATCCCGGTTTTATCGATCTGGTGGTAAACAAGAAAGCCGACATCATTCGGGTTTATCTGCCGCCCGACGCCAACACATTGCTCTTTATTGCCGACAAATGCCTGCGTTCCCGGAATTTCATCAATGTGATCGTGGCGGGGAAGCAGCCGGCCCTGCAGTGGCTCGACATGGACGCGGCAATCAAGCACAGCACTGCCGGCATTGGCATCTGGGACTGGGCGAGCAACGATCAGGATGGCGATACCGACGTAGTGCTCGCGTGCGCGGGTGACGTGCCGACGCTCGAATTGCTGGCTGCCGTGGACATATTGCGGCGTCATGCGCCCGCGATCAAAATGCGCGTGATCAACGTCGTCGATCTGATGACATTGCAACCCAGGGAGGAGCATCCCCACGGGCTGTCCGATCGCGACTTCGATACGCTTTTTACCCCAAGCAAGCCCATTATCTTCGCTTACCACGGGTATCCCTGGCTTATCCATCGCCTGACATACCGGCGCACCAACCATGAGAATCTCCACGTGCGCGGCTACAAGGAAGAGGGCACCACGACCACGCCGTTCGACATGACCGTGCTCAATGACCTCGATCGCTTTCACCTGGTAATGGATGTGGTTGATCGCGTGCCGAAACTCGGCTACAGGGCGGCCGGCCTCAAGCAGAAAATGCGCGACAAGCTGACGGAACACAAGCAGTATATCGTGCGCCATGGGGAGGATATGCCGGAAATACGCAATTGGCGATGGTTTCCCCCGGATTCATGAATAGTGCCGCACCCACTTATTAAGGACGGAAGGAAAAGGAAAGCGCTGCATGCTGTTCGTCGTCAATGCCCTTGCCATTTATGCTTCATTCTCGCTGAACCAGGCGCTCGCGATATATTGGGGAGCAGTTTTGCCGGCGTTGTATGCCCTTGTGGTTGCGCCGCAGGCGCTGATCGAGCGCTCGGGCATTCCGCCCGCGACGATAACGAGAATCCTGGTTCCCAAATGGAACAACGCCGAGGATCTGACGGCGTATATCGTGAAATACTGGATGGCCCTGGCGACCTCCACCACTTCCTGGAAAAAACGGCGCGACAGCGTAATCCTCTACCTGACGGCTTTTTTCTTCAGCGCCGTCTATATCTTCAAGGAACTTTTCGCGGCGGGAGGGCTGATGCTTGCGGTAGGCTATGTGCTGTACCGGATGAGCATAAAAGTGGATCGTCCCCGATCGGTCTATGCCAGCTCCGAATTCAAGGATGGAAGTTACGGCGATTCCGGGAGAAAGGAATGGGAACTGGCAGCCATGGCCATCATCGCATTTTCCGACCTGTATCCGGATGATGAGCCCCTGCGGGAATCCGCCAGCGAGGTTCTGGAAGACGGCGATGTCAAGCTGCTGCTGGCCAAATACCGCTACGAGGATGGCGCAAGTTGGGCGGCGGCGAGTTGAGGGGCGCCGAGGTGCATTGAAGTCTTTTGTCCGTGGCGCCTGGCACGGCGCCCGGGTTATGTCTGCGCTAATAGATCTTTCGCTGCAGCTTCGCGTGATGCAATACCGCTATGGCCATTTCCTCGATGGATTTATTGGTTGCATCCAGATAGGGTATTCCTTCCCGCTTCATCAGCGCTTCAGCTTGGCGCACTTCTTGCTGGCAATTGTCGAGCGACGCGTATCGGCTGCCCGGCTTGCGCTCGCTGCGTATCTGATGCAGGCGCTCGGGATGGATATTGAATCCGAACAGCTTCCCCCCCAGGTTCTCGAGCTGTTCGGGCAATCCCGCTCTGGCGAAATCTTCCGGGACCAGTGGATAGTTTCCGGCGCAGACGCCATACTGAAGAGCAAGGTAAAGGCAAGTAGGAGTCTTGCCGCTACGCGATACGCCGACGAGAATGATGTCGGCCTGTGCCCAGTTTTTCCTGGAAATCCCGTCGTCATGATCCAGGGTGAATCTTATCGCATCGATGCGCCGCCGTTGGTCGGCAGTGTCGCCGATCCGGTGAGAGTGCCCCATGGCAGGCGAAGGGGTCACGCCAAGCTCGGCTTCGAGCGGCGCAATGAGGGAGCCGAAGCAGTCCAGGTGAAATGCATTGGCGGAGTTGAGCGCTGCGCGGATCGAGGGATTTGCAAAGGTGCTCAACAACAGTGGGCGGACGCCATCCGCGGCAGCGCGCTCGTTGATCTCGCTCACGGCAGCCGCGGCCTTATCCGGAGTATCGATATAGGGGATGGTGATTTCGTTGAACTGCAGGTTATCAAACTGCCTCAGGAGGCTGCGTCCCAGCATTTCCATGGTGATGCCCGTGCGATCGGAAACAAAAAAGGCAGTGCGGTGCGGCGGATTTGCTGTGGTTGACATTTGCCTCAACTTGCCAATAATGAATAATGGCTTCGTTGTAGCACATGGGGAAGAGGTGAGCAAATCCTCGTTGGCGCGGCGGCGGTCTCATAGGATAGGATGGGGTGCGCGAAAGGCGGGCACGAATGGCTGGTCCCCGGATGGAGTCCCGGCGGGCCTGCCACGGCCGGAATGGACCGCGTGAAATAGAAGCAGGGAGCGACTTGGGCGCAACGGAGCAGAAATGGGTGATACGCCATACGTCATGAACTTCCGGGAGCTGCGCATCGCCGATGTGGGAATCGTTGGCGGCAAGAACGCATCGCTGGGAGAAATGATCAGCCAGTTGACTCAGGCAGGGGTTCGTGTCCCTGACGGATTTGCCACCACGGCCGATGCCTATCGCGATTTCCTGGGCCATGCCGGACTAGGGCAGCGGATCGAAACGCTGCTGCACGGCCTGGATACGGAAGATATCGAGGCGCTGGCGGCAACCGGGTCGCAAATTCGCGGCTGGATCGTGGAAACTCCCTTGCCGCCCCGGCTGGAACGGGAATTATCCGCCGCTTACGGCAAGATGGTGAAAGAAGCTGGAGATCCGGAGCTTTCCCTGGCGGTACGGTCTTCCGCCACGGCGGAAGACCTGGCAAACGCATCATTTGCGGGGCAGCAGGAAACCTTCCTCAATGTCCGGGGGCTGGAAGATTTGCTGAAAGCGGTCAGGAAGGTTTTTGCTTCCCTCTACAACGACCGCGCCATATCCTATCGCGTCCATCAGGGTTTCACGCATTCCGATGTGGCGCTTTCCGCGGGAATCCAGCGCATGGTGCGAAGCGACGTGGGCGCTTCCGGTGTGATGTTTACCCTGGATACGGAGTCGGGCTTCGACCAGGTGGTGTTGATTACGTCTTCCTACGGCCTTGGCGAAACAGTCGTGCAGGGAGCGGTGAACCCGGATGAATTCTACGTCTACAAGCCGGCGCTAAGGCAGGGAAAGCCCGCAATCCTGAGGCGCAGCCTTGGCTCCAAACTCATCAAGATGCAATTTGCCGCCCGCTACGAGGGTGGCCGGCCGGTGGAAACGGTGGAAGTAGGGGAAGCCGAGCGGTTACGGTTTTCCATCACGGATGACGACGTGGAGGAACTGGCCCGGCAGGCCCTTGCCATAGAGCGGCATTATGCGCGGCCGATGGATATAGAGTGGGGCAAGGATGGGGTGGATGGCGAGATATATATCCTGCAGGCGCGGCCCGAAACGGTCCAGGCGCTGGCCGCGGTGGAAACCTTGCGGCGCTATCGGCTGAAGACGAAATCCAGGGTAATCGTTTCCGGCCGGGCCATCGGCCAGAAGATCGGCGCAGGCCCGGTGCGCCTGATCCTCGACGCAAATGAAATGTCCCGCGTGCGGGAAGGGGATGTGCTGGTGACCGACATGACCGATCCCGATTGGGAGCCGGTAATGAAACGCGCCTCTGCTATCGTCACCAACCGCGGGGGGCGGACCTGCCATGCTGCCATCATTGCCCGTGAACTGGGCATTCCGGCGGTGGTGGGCTGCGGCAACGCCACAACCTTGCTTTCCGAAAGCCAGGGTGTCACCGTTTCCTGCGTGGACGGGGATACCGGGAAGGTTCACGAAGGAATCCAGGAATTCGAGGTGATCGACCTCGAGCTGGGGAGCATGCCGAAGCCGCCGGTAAAGATCTCGATGAACGTGGGAAATCCCGAGCTGGCATTCAGCTTTCAGCGCATACCCAATCACGGGATAGGCCTTGCCCGGCTGGAATTCATCATCGCGCGCGCCATCGGGTTGCATCCCAAGGCCGCACTGGACTATCCCAATCTCGCATTGCCGCTCAAGCAGCAGGTGGAACGGCAAATGGCGGGTTATGGCGATCCCGTGAACTTTTACGTGGAGAAACTGACCGAGGGGATCGCAACCCTCGGAGCGGCTTTTTTCCCCAAACCTGTCATCGTCCGCATGTCGGATTTCAAATCCAACGAGTATTCCAGCCTCATAGGGGGGCAACAGTACGAACCCAGGGAAGAAAACCCCATGCTGGGTTTCCGCGGCGCTTCCCGCTACGTGGCTGACAGCTTCAGGGAGTGTTTCGGACTGGAATGCCGCGCCTTCAAGCATGCTCGGGACGAAATAGGGTTGACCAATCTCGAGGTCATGATCCCCTTTGTGAGAACCCTGGAAGAGGCAAAGCAGGTGGTGGAGCTGCTCGAAGTCCATGGTCTCAAGCGTGGAGAGAATGGCTTGAGGCTGATCATGATGTGTGAAATTCCCTCGAATGCCCTGCTGGCGGATCGGTTCCTGGAATATTTCGACGGCTTTTCCATCGGCTCCAACGACCTTACCCAGCTCACCCTCGGGCTGGATCGTGATTCCAGCCTGGTAGCGGAATCGTTCGATGAACGCGATCCCGCGGTAAGGGCCTTGCTGCAGATGGCAATCCAGGCATGCCGCAAGGCAAAAAAGTACATCGGAATCTGCGGCCAGGGTCCGTCGGATCACCCTGATCTGGCAGCGTGGCTCGTCAAGGAAGGCATCGAAACCCTGTCGCTCAACCCCGACGCAGTGGTGGAAACCTGGTTCCAGCTCGCAGGGGAGGACACGGTACCGGAGGACGCCAGGCCGTCATAGCTTCCGGATTTTTCATGCTGTCAGGCATTGCGGGCGGCGCTTGGACAAGGATCGGCAATGGCGAAAAATACTGTTCCGCGTCACATTGGCTTCATTCCCGATGGTAATCGCCGCTGGGCCCAGGCTCGGGGCCTTCCAAAGCAGGCCGGGTATGCGGAAGGTATCGAGCCCGGCCTGTCCCTGTATGAGATATGCAAGGAACGAGGCATCGTGGAAGCTTCCATTTACTGCTTTACCCAGGACAACACCAAGCGTCCCACTTCCCAGAAAATCGCCTTTACCGCTGCTTCCGTCGAATTCGCTTTCGAGATTGCCCGCCGCGGCGCCGCCCTGCTCGTTGTCGGGGACGAAACTTCCGCACAGTTTCCCAAGGGATTGAAGGTATTTCGCGAACGCCAGGGTACGGGCATGAAGGTGAATCTGCTCATAAACTATGGCTGGGAATGGGATCTCGGAGGTCTCAGGAACGGTGGCTTGCGATCCCGGGAAGTTTCCCGGCTGGATATGATCGTGCGATGGGGTGGGGGACGCCGCCTGAGCGGTTTTCTGCCGGTGCAATCGGTATATGCGGATTTTTATGTCCGGGATGAATATTGGCCGGATTTCGAACCGCAGCATTTCGACAGTGCTCTGTCCTGGTTCAGAAGGCAGGACCGGACATTTGGCGGCTAGGGAAGCCCTGAACAAGTCCTCGCTGGGCGCGTTGCCGATATTGTGTGATGTCGTACAGTAAAGCCGGCCGGCGAAGCGTAATCTTTTATCACAGCGATATTGCTGAGCAGATAAAAGGAGATGTCATGAGATACGAATCCATGTTGAACAGCAAAGCGACCCGATCCTTTCTCGGCGCCGTCTTTCTAGGCCTGGGTATTGCCGGCGCGGTTCATGCGCAGATCAATACGCCCAATCAGGGCGATTCGATGCAAAGGCCGGTGGATTCCATGCAACCTCCCGTCACTCCGGGCAAGCCTTTTGCTAAAGGCACCACTCGCGGGGAAGAAGCGGAAAGAAAAAATCGTTTTGATAGAAACCAGGAAGAAGCCAACAGAGGGCACAAGCTGGACAGCGGTTCCGGCTATGGCAGCGGGCAGGGTGGCGAATCCAGTTCGGGCAATTCCGGTGGCGGATATTGAGGCCAGTTTCTTTCCGTAGCCGTTCGACGCTTTCAATCTCTGTGGGTTTAATTTTCCGCCCCTCGGGGTAAAGGCTGGCTGAGGGTGGCGGATTATAAGAGCGCGGTCAATACCCCGTTGCTTGCGGCGGGGTGCTTGATTGCATATATCTGAAAGGTAAGGCTCAACCCCGGAGAACTGCCATTCCCGGCAACTCCTGATAGATCGTGGTGGATTTTGATACCATGGTTTGCCGACTTCTGCAAAATCTGGTCCTATTGCTGCCCGAGTGATTTGTTCCGGCAGGTTGCAGGTTTTATTGTTAGAAGCCTGCTTAACCTCTTGCTCATCGTCTCAGATAAGGGCGGTTTTCCCGGCAAATAGCCGCTCTTTTATTCATTCCGCCGCTTTTTTTCATTTCTTTTATTTCACAAATTAATCACATCTATGTGACATCTTCTTCACAGGCGATATGGCAGTCTTCACATCGTGGGTATCAGATTGTACAAAAACCATTCGATCCATTTAGCAGGCGGAAATGTATGGGGAAATCCTGCCGAATCACGCGTTGAGCCGGTTTTGTGCAGTCTTTCCTGGGTACCCGGATTAAAAGGAGAAACGCTGTGAGACAATCGCTTTTTCACGTTTTGATGGTTTGCCTGTTTCTCCCCCTGCTTTGGGTAATCGCAATTTCGTTGAACAAGTTCGGTTTCCCCTTGATGGAGCAATTCGGGGATAAGTCAGCAAAATTCTTCATCGTATTTCCCTATATTCTTCTTACCATGGTGGCGCTGTACGGCGCCGGGAAGGCAGCGGCGCGCCTGTCCGGCATCCTGTCGCGCAAGTATGGGAAGCCCGAGGAAAACAGCGCTGCGGCGGATACGCAGTGGGACGAACTGCTTGATCCACAGGCTGTTGAACGGAACCGTTCCATTTTCATGAAGAATGTCGATAGCTGGCTGAAGAACAGCATGCTCGCACGAGTCATTTTTGGCCTTGTGATAGGTGCAGTCCTGGTTATGTAAAAGCGGCTGCCCATGACTCCTTGGCTCTTTGTCCGCCGGGCGGCCTCCGTCCGGTGATTGATCCGGATGCGGCGTGGAGGACGCAAAAATGACGGCGCGTTTTCCCTGCTGCTATTCTTTCATCATAAACCTGAGACCGGATACGCTTTATTTTCCGCAATTGCCTGCGCTCCCTCAGTTTTAGCATCCATTTTTCCCCTCGCTTCTTCCTCCGGTAATCGAGGGCGAGCGGCCGGCGAGCCCGCGCCGTATGGAGCCGCCTGGATTGATAGTCCGTCCATTCCAAAATTCTCCCATGATTCTTTGCGTCTTCTCGCCGATGCGCTTTTGGCGCAGTCCTGTAAAATGGGTTGCTACTGGTCGCTATCGATATTCCCGCGGAGCCGGATAAGAAGTAAATTTATGCCGGGAAGGAGCTGGCTGACAGGTATCCTGCCTGTTGTCTCCTTTATCAAGTAGTCAGGAGGAATCATGGTTGAAGAGAAAAATCCTTCCCGTATTCTGAATATGGGTTTTGGTTTCTGGCCATCCAAGGTGCTGCTTACAGCCGTGAAAATGGCGCTTTTTACCAGGCTTGGGGATCGATCGATGACAGGCGAAGCGCTCGGCAGGGAGCTCGATCTTCATCCACGGGGGATTTGGGATTTTCTGGATACCCTGGTGGCGCTCGGTTTCCTGGAACGGAGTGGGGTGGGTCAGGACGCGCTTTATTCAAATACCGCCGAAACAGGTTCGTTTCTCGACGAGAATAAACCGGGTTATATCGGTGGCATTCTGGAGATGGCCAATGACCGCTTGTACCGGTTCTGGAATGACCTCGAAACCGCGCTCAAAACCGGTCAGCCGCAGAATGAAATCAGGTACAGTCAGAAATCCATGTTCGAGACGCTTTATGAAGACCTGCCCCGGCTTGAGCAATTCATGGGAGCAATGAGGGGAATATCGCTTGGCAACTTCCAGGTTTTCGCGCAAAAGTTCGATTTTTCGCGCTATCGGTCACTTTGCGATGTGGGAGGAGCGACAGGATTGCTGTCAACCCTGGTGGCAAAGCAACATCCCCATATGCGCTGCACGAGCTTCGATTTGCCCGTGGTGGAACCGATCGCACGAAAATATGTTGCAGAAGCGGGGTTAGCGGATCAAATCAACCTGGTATCCGGCGATTTCCTGAAAGATCCCTTGCCAAAGGCCGACATTGTCACCATGGGGATGATCCTGCATGACTGGAACCTGGAAAAGAAGAAACATCTTATTCGCCTTGCCTATGAAGCGCTGCCGGAAAACGGCGTTTTCGTGGCAATAGAAAACATTATCGATGATGAACGGCGCACGAATGCTTTCGGGCTGATGATGTCCCTGAACATGCTGGTCGAATTCGGGGATGCGTTTGATTTCACTGGGGCTGATTTTTGGGAATGGTGCAGGGAAGCCGGGTTCAAACGATACGAAATCATGCATCTGGCCGGGCCTTGCAGCGCGGCAATCGCGTACAAGAGTTAGCTCGGATTAATCTCCGGCGGCTTATTTCTGCCGCCTGTCACCCTGGCGACGTTCCGTATTTCCTTTTCCGGATTCCTGGTTTGCATCTTCTTGTGAACCGGTCGGTTTGCAAATATTGGAGACGATTTGCAACGCCTTTTGGTGCACGGAATCGAGCGATTTACTGGAGGTGTCGCCCGCGGCAAGCGTTTGCAGGAGGCTGGCAAGTTCTTTCCGCGTATGAGGAGGCAGTGCTGCGACCAGCGCCTCAAGAAGCTGGTGAGATTGCTGCAACTGTTCCAGGGGAGGTTCCAGAATTTTGCCTGCTTCTGAAATTGCCCTGTCCTCGTTCGGTTTCATAGATGTTGTTTTCCTGCGGAAGTAGGAAGTAGCTTGGGATATCGGAGAAAGGCGCACCTTCCAGCCGATATAATGCATCAATGCCCAGGGAATATACAACAGGAAGATGCTTCAGAAGTGTCCGGCGGATGAACAGGCAGGTTGCACAGAGGGGGACAACTGGCAATTGATCCGGCAATAGTTATTGCTATGCTGGCTCAAGTTCACCGCATATCGTCGGAGCATATGCACTTTACGTCGCAGCGTCAAATCCTTCTTCAAGACCTCAACGCAATCCGAGAAAACTCAATACCGCAAGAAGGATAACGATAAAGCCAACCCACCAGATAATGCTGTTCATATCAAGCTCCTCCGGTTAAGTAAACCACAACGCTATTGTTCCCTTTAACGCTTCCGGGCTCTGTACGGAAAAGCACATAAAGCCTGGCAGGAAGCGGATGAAGTGCGCTGTTGTCAGCCATCCGGTTCCCGCATTTCGCTAGTCGTCTTTCTTGATCTTTATATGATTCTTGACTGACTTTACTCCTTCGGTTGCATGCGCAATCGAATGCGCTTTTTCCGCTTCCTCTTTCGTCCGGGCGGTGCCGCTTAGGTACACAATTCCGTTCGCGTCAGTGTCGACGTGTATATGCGCAAGGCTGGCAAGTTTTTCATCCGCGAGTTTGGCTTTTATCTTGGTGGTTATGACAGAGTCCTTGACGAAGATCTTCGGGTGCGAGCGGTCGGCGTCGGAATCTTCCGTATGGCCGAGAATCGGCGTCATTAAAAGGCTCGCCGCCAGACACGCTGTTGCCACTTTGATTTTCATGATCTATGCTCCATTTATAAGGTGAGCCCGGATATTCTCATTTTTCACTCGAGCACGTCTGTACGCCAGCATACAAACACGTCGGAGGGCCATCATGAGAATGAGATTGGTGATGCCAGGTTGGAAGCTTCCGGGGAAGAGGGAAGCCACGTAGCGGAAGAGACAAGCGCACATGATCGATATCGATGCTGCGGCAATGGAGGTACAGCTACGGGATTTACGCGGGAACAGCGCCCGGCCGGTTGACGTTACAATAGATGTCGATGACTCGCAACGGCATTTTTCGCTGCTGCTAAAAAAGGGGTCGGGTCCCGAGCCAAGCCTTCATATCGACCTTGATGAAGCCGGGGTGCGCAGCCTTCTCGATAGCCGCCATGGACTTGCCGATTTCGCCACCTATGTCGTGGCTGGCGCTCGCAGGTACGCTATTGTGCTGGAGGAGCGCCCGAACCATCGCAGTGTCTTACCCATGTCACTGCGCAGGAACTCGATGCCGGGCTCGCGGAGCAGGATGTCACTTTACTGCGCTTGCGCAGTTATATTGAAGATGGGCAGCGGCTATTGCCGCCGTCGCGGAAAAATCCAGTGTCGGCAAGGTGGTGGTATGCCGACATCGACGCTGACACGGTAGCCAGGCAACTGGATCGCCACAATGCCTATCCTATCGACCTCGATGCCACCCGCGGCGAGCAGGGGGTCCGCTTTATGGTGGTAATGTATCGCGGCAAGCTTTGATCCTGCGGGCGGCATTCAGACCGTTATCAATCATCATACAGGGAAGCTGAATGGATATCTGGCCGAAGAATTACGACACATTGAAGGTCCTGCATATAGATGATGAAGCCAGCACCGAAGAAACCGTGCGAATCACCATAGAACTGTTGAATCCCAGTAGTTCAGAGACGGTTGAAATAGATAGGGAAGAGGGTGAAAAGATTATTGAGCACTTGAAACGGGTTTTTTCCATTGGGTGACTTGTATCCGGCAGTTGCAGCGACCGTATGTCTATCGATGGTCGATCTTTTTTTAAGGGCGTTTGGCGTGGTGATGTGCCGCGATAAGTCTTGAGCTATCCAGTACGGCGAATCGTAAATTCATTGTATAAAAAAATCCCTTCATTCCGAACGCCGCGCCAGCGGTGAGCCGGAATCCAGAGCTTTTTCAGGCCACCGGATTTCCGTCTTCGCTTCGCGGGAATGATCCAGGTTCCAGGTATTTATTCGACGTATTTCCGGCTCAGAATGCCGAAGGCTTCCAGTAGAAACCTTCATGCCGGGAGTTCTGCAAGTATGGCCTGCAGTCCTCGTCAGCCGGGCAGGAGTTATTTTTCGCCTGACTCGGTAGTATCGACTATGGAGGCGTCCGGTGCATTTTTCTTGACCGATTCTATTCCACCATCCCGAGCCTTTTCGGTCTCATAGGATTCACTGGTACCGATTACCTGGTTGTTGCCCGATTTAAGATTGAATCTGTATTTGCCGCTCTCGGTGGTTTTGCGCTCATAGCGCGCATCGTCCGGGGCATTCTTTTTTACAGATTCCACTCCGTTCATGCACCCGGATTTCGCTTTGTACCCTTCGCCTGCGAGAATGGTCTGGCCGTTACCTGCCTTGAGCCTGAACCGGAATTCCCCAGCCTTATCTTTATAGATCTCGAACTTCCCAGCCATTTTGAAATCCCCTCAATTCGTTATTCGTTTTGTCATGAGATCAGGAAAGGGCTACCAGGTTCTTACTTCGCCCAAGCGTCAGATTGGGAAGGAATTGGAGCAGACTTCTTTCCCCCCGGGCTTGGCAGGATCGTGCTGGTTTTGCATAACCTGGGTTATGAACGCGGCAGAAACGATTGTCCGGAAAGCCTTCATGGTTTTCTCTTCTGTTTTAATGGGACGGGTATAGTGAAAAAGGGCCTGACCCCAGTTTTCCTGGCACTCCATGCGAACCCGAAACTCCTTCGATACCTTCCAACTTGCCAAACGTCGCGCCATTTTTCCAGGGCTTCAACCGATGCATCATAGTCGTGAATTCGGCAAATTATCTATGGATAAGATCTTAATCCACTAATGGAATAGCGGAAGCGAGTTCGAAGCGAGTGATAGCCCGTATCTTACTCTCGATTTGCAAGTAACGTGCAACTTTCGCTCCCGGCAGGATTTTGCTGAGCTTGGGCACGTACGACTGTTTCAGCTTAACTTCCGCCATTTCGACACCGATTGCTTTTTCAATCAGTTCCTTTGCCGTTGAGTCGGGCACTGGACCCTTGTTATAAGCTACAGAATACTCGTCAATTACCTTCGCCAAGCGTTTGTCGATCGCACGCATATCCTGCTGATAAGCTTCGTAGACGGGCCAAAATGCCTTCGCTTCTGACTCGGTCAGATTCATGTTATTAGCAACAACAAACTTCTTATCCGCGGTAACTTTTTCCCGCAAGATACCCATGTTGTTTGCCGGCTCACCATCAACCTCTGCGAGTACAGGCAATGGCAGAGACACGGCGAGGATCAATAAAGTAGAGCGCAGCATGCTCGTTATATTATTCTTCATTATTTATTACTCCCATAGAAAATTGAGATTAGTTGGTTGAGTTTCGTATGAAAAGATGAGAATACTTTCAAATTTTTCTTCAGCCAATAAATATGTCTAATGATGCAGACCAGTTCGATAAACTTTCAATGAGTGTATCATCGTTACACTGATAACCTGAATACCTCTGGAAGATTGATACGATTTCACCTCGCTTGCAGTATTTCGGCCCAATATGCCGTCAACTTTAGGAAACATCCTTTGTATGCCACTAGAATTTGGGCGATCAATTGGGTGAGCCGTTACAACTAAAGGGTCTGGGGCGCTATGGAACGTAAAACGCGGTTAAGACACCTTAGTATCTTTGCAAGAGACGCGACACGGTAGCGGATGGACGTTGAATAGTCTGGCGGCATTCGCTACGCTCTTCTGTTCAGAATTGACCAAGTGCATGAACTCTTGCTGCTGGTGTATCTTGAGTTTTAGGCGTCGGCCTCCGCTCCAAGCTGCTGTATTCTTTCCATCATCCATCAGAGGCAGCGTGTCTTTTAAAGAGCATGAAAGTCGATCCAGCTTCCAGGCTATCAACACTTCGTCCTTGTGCAACTCAGCGACTTTCTCCTGAAAAATGAATTCACACCTGGCAGGCTTGAGTGTGTCAATTTGTACCGTGTTGATCCGATCATGGGAATTAAGGGTCAGACACCGGTTTTATATCAACTTCGCTGCCAATCGGCAAAATTCATTCATGCCCGTACTTTGTCTACTCAAAACTCCACAACATCATGAGAGGGCTGGAAAAACTAAATCCTCACTTCTCCCCGGAGCCGGTCGAGCGTGCCAGGGGAAAAAGACTCTCGAGTTGTTACTATCACGCGGAAGTCTTGTGAATGCTTAAGCAAGAAAGAACTGAGAGATCTGTGGAATAAAGCGGGAGCGATTCTGCACCGGGGTTCAATGTTACGCCTTCGCAAAGGGAGGAATTCCAGTTGTGAGGATTATTCAGACATTTTCGATTGGAGCAGGAAGATAACGGGGCTGCTAAATAGCCACTGGATCAGCGTATTACAAAATAAAAAGGGGATATTAGTGAGCTTAGTATCCGAGGAAACGAAGCGGGCCGCGGCTACGGTTTTTGATTTCACAGACGAAGGTCGAACGGTGGCTTTAACCACTGTTTATGTTTCCGCGGATGGGAGTTGAACGAAATCACACAAAAATGTTGCCTTAGCCGTTGCCTAAAATCCCATCCCGATCCGTTAACATACGCTAAGTTATTGTTTTATTGGTGCCGACAGAAGGATTCGAACCCTCGACCTTCTGATTACAAATCAGCTGCTCTACCAACTGAGCTATGCCGGCGCGGGAGCAATTATAGAGACTGGGAAGCGGAGGAGCAAACTTCCGGGGCTGAAGGAGATGGCTACTTGATGATTTGCAGGCGAGGTTTTTCGCCCTTGGAGGGTGTTCTTTGCGGCGATGTGTGATTCTCGCCCGTCTCCTCAACATCAGTTTCCGTTTGCGGCGCATCGGACTGTTCCTCAGCCGGGAAAATGATGCCTTGAGAAGACTCCTTGGCGAAGATTCCCTGGACCGCGCTGACCGGGATGGAGATTTCCCGGGTAACGCCATTGAAGCGGGCGGAAAACTGGATCAGGTCGTTGCCGAGAGTCAGATGATAGGCCGCGTCCTGGCTGATATTGAGTATGATCTCGCCATCCTTCACGTATTCCTCGGGTACGCGTGTCTGGCCGTCGACCTTGACCGATATGTAAGGAGTGCGGTCGCTATCGGAGCACCACTCGTAAATCGCGCGAATCAGATAGGGCTTGGTGGAAAGCTCTCTCATTTGCGCATTGCCTTCTCGGAAGCGGTCAGGGCTTCGATGAACGCTGGCCTGCTGAACAAGCGTTCAGCGTATTTCAGCAAGGGGGCTGCCTGCTTGGGGAGTTGTATCCCGTAGTAGTCCAGCCTCCACAGCAGGGGTGCAATCGCGACATCCAGCATGGAAAATTCATCGCCCAGCATGTATTTCTGCTTCACGAACACCGGCGCGATCACGGCGAGATTGTCCCGAATGGTTGCGCGCGCCTTTTCCACGAATTTGGGATTTCCCTGCTCCACGGCATCGATATGGCAGAACAGTTCCTGCTCGAATCGATGCAGGAACAATCGCGCGCGGGCCCGCATGACCGGATCGGCAGGCATCAATTGCGGGTGTGGAAAACGGTCGTCGATATACTCATTGATGATATTGGACTCGTACAGGATAAGATCGCGCTCAACCAGTACGGGTACCCGGCTATAAGGCGTCATGACCGCCAGGTCTTCCGGTTTGTTATGCAGATCCACATCGATTATCTGGAAATCCATCCCCTTTTCGTAGAGCACGATTCGGCAGCGATGGCTGAACGGGCAGGTGGTGGCTGAGTACAACGTCATCATAATGGATTACTTTCCGGGCTCATGTTACCCGAGCCCTCAAAGGGAAAAGAAACGGCGGAAACGGTCAATGGACATCTCTCCAGTACTCTTTTTTCAGTGCGTAAGTCAGTCCCAGCATGAGAAAAAGAAAGAGCATTACGATTGCACCCAGTTGCGTGCGCTTGGTAGCAGCGGGCTCGCCCAGGTACACAAGGTAATTCACCAGGTCCGCGACATATGCGTCATATTCGGCTTTTGACAGTACCCCGGGGGAGGTGAGTTTCAGTTTTTTCACTTCGTGGGTGCCGCCATGACCGTTATCTTCGGCCTGAACCTCCAACGTCTGCTCGCCCTGCAACTGATACAGCACGTGAGGCATCGCGGCCTTGTCGAACAGAAGGTTGTTCCAGCCGGTTGCCGTGGAATCGTCGCGGTAGAAGGTACGCAGATAGGTATAAAGCCAATCCGGGCCGCGGGAGCGCGCAATTACCGACAGGTCGGGCGGCGCAACGCCAAACCATTGTTTCGCTTCCTTTTTCTTCATGGCGACAGTCATCAGTTCGCCCACTTTCTGTCCGGTGAATATGAAATTCTCGCTGATCTGCTTCTCGCTGAGTTCGAGGTCGCGCAAACGGTTGTAGCGCATGTATTCGGCGCTGTGACAGGTCAGGCAGTAGTTGACGAAAGCCTGGGCGCCGCGCTGCAGGGAAATCTTGTCTGTCGGATGCAGCGGAGCCTTGTCCAGTCTCATCTCCGGACCGCTCGCAAATGCCGTGAGCGGGATAAAGCAGCAGACCAGTAAAAAACCTTTCATTTTTCTCATTCTTTTACCCTTGTTGGTTCAGGCTTGGTTTTATCTATTTTGCTGTACCATGGCATGAGAATGAAGAAGGCGAAATAGATGACCGTGAATACCTGCGCGAGTATCGTGTAGAGCGGCGTCGGCGATTTCGTGCCAAGCCAGCCCAGGACCAGCACGCTTATGACAAAAAGGAACAGCGCAAACTTGAAGATCGGCCCCTTGTAGCGGATGGACTTGACGGGGCTGCGGTCGAGCCAGGGCAGCAAAGCGAAGATGGCGACTGAGCCGCCCATCAGGATAATGCCCCAAAGTTTTGCGTCGATCCATAGGAAGTTGACCGTAACCGCCCGCAGCATGGAGTAGTAGGGAGTGAAATACCAGACGGGGGCGATGTGATCCGGCGTCTGCAGCGTGTTGGCAGGAATGAAGTTGTTGTACTCCAGGAAATACCCGCCCATTTCCGGGGCAAAAAAGATGATGCCGCAGAAGACCATCAGGAAAACGACCACCCCGAAAATGTCCTTTACGGTGTAATAGGGGTGAAACGGTATGCCATCGACCGGGATATTCGTCACCGGGTGCTTGTTTGCCTTGATTTCGATTCCGTCCGGATTGTTCGATCCGACTTCGTGCAGCGCGAGTATGTGCACCACCACCAAGGTGACGAGCAGCACAGGGAGAGTCACGACGTGATAGGCGAAAAAGCGGTTCAGTGCCGCATCCGAAAGCATGAAGTCGCCGAGCAGCCAGTTGGAAAGGGTCGGGCCCACCATGGGAATGGCCCCTATCATGCTTACGATCACCTGGGCGCCCCAATAGGACATCTGGCCCCATGGCAGGATGTAGCCGGTGAATGCCAGCATCATCAGCACGAAAAAGATCCCCATGCCGATCAGCCACAGCAGCTCTCGTGGCTTGCGGTAGGATCCATACATCATTCCGCGGAACATATGCAGGTAGACCACGACAAAAAACATGGAAGCGCCGGTGGAATGCATGTAGCGTATCAGCCAGCCGAAATCCACATCCCGCATGATGTACTCCACCGAACCGAACGCCATGCTGGCATCCGGCTTGTAATTCATGGTGAGGAAAATCCCGGTGAGGAGCTGGTTCACCAGCACGAGCATCGCCAGAGAGCCGAAGTAATACCAGAAATTGAAGTTTTTCGGGGCGTAGTATTCGGTAAGATGCGCCTTCCAGTTGGAAGTCAGCGGAAAACGCGCATCTATCCAGCCGATCATCGACTCCAGTCGCTTGCTCATTATGCGGACTCCTTGTCAGACCCGATCAGCAGCCGGGTATCGCTCAAATACATGTGGGGAGGCACCACCAGGTTGGTGGGTGCGGGAACGTGCTTGTATACCCGTCCGGCGAGGTCGAACTTGGAGCCGTGGCAGGGGCAGAAGAAGCCGCCAATCCAGTCCGGGCCAAGATCCGCGGGAGCGATGTCCTTGCGAAATACGGGAGAACATCCGAGATGGGTGCACACTCCCTCGACAACGAGAATCGCGGGTTTGATGGAGCGTGTTTCATTCTGCGCATAAGGCGGCTGCTGCTGCTTTTCCGATTTGGGATCGGCCACCTCTCCGTCGAGCTTTTTCAGCGTGGCGAGCATTTCAGGCGTGCGGTCCAGCACCCACACCACCTTGCCCCGCCATTCCACCAGCAGCAGCATTCCTGGCTCAAGCTTGGTCAGGTCGACCTCGACCGGAGCCCCGGCGGCTTTGGCGCGTTCGCTCGGCATCATGCTCATCACGAAGGGCGTGGCGATCGCCGCGCTTGCGATCCCGCCCGCTACCGAAGTGACTGTGATAAGGAAACGTCTTCTACTGTTAATTCCCTGTTTTTTCTCGATATCTGCCATGGCTTGCAGTCCGGTTTTTTAAATTAAAGGCCCTGAATAAACTTAACCATTTTAACATAGTATGTATTGGAAAATAAATAAACATCGTGAAGCTCTTTGATTGCATGGGAAAAAATCGTACCGAATGGTTTTAGCCGAATGAACGGATATATTCCCGGAGCGTCCGGCCATTCTTTTGCAATCCTGAATCCTGCTGCTTCAGCCCCGGCGCCTATGCCATGATGGATGTCATTGCCGGATTTGGGATGAGCTATCTATAATGAAATAGCTGCGGCGAAACGAAGGGTTGCAGAGGGAAAGAGGGGCGGATCAAGGGTGCTTCGATACGCTTTTTTTTTGCGCCGCACTGGATAGCGCGCTTTTGTTATTTGGATTATTTGGATATCTCAATTTGCTGGATGAATCATGAAGCAGCCTGTCGTGAACTGCCCGCAATGCGGCAAAATAGTCGTGTGGAATTCCAGGAACCCTTATCGCCCTTTTTGCTCGGAGCGTTGCAAGCTGATCGATCTGGGCCAATGGGCGGCGGAGTCTTACCGCATTCCGGATGACGGGGAGAAGGAGGGCGAACCGGCAAGGAAGGAAAGGGAAGAAGGCGCGCAATAGAATGCCCGTGGGGATAGCGGGCTCTGCGGTATCTCCGCGAAGGGGTGAAAATCCAACAGCTTGAAAAAGCGCTGGATTCCGGCTCACCACTTGCGCGGCGTCCGGAATGACGGGAATTTTCCATGCAACTACGCGATTCCATGCCAGATGAAAGGAACGCCTACGCGATGCCCCGCATCAGGGCGACGCCATGGGCGCCGTGCTCCCAGGCGGCAGCCAGGTCATCTTTCCGCAATCCGCCGAGCGCGTAGACCGGCATGGAGCATCCCCCGATCATCGCGGCAAATTTCCGCCATCCCAGCGGAGAGCAGTCAGGATGGCTCAAAGTTGGCAGCACCGGCCCGAGCACGACGAAATCCATCTCCATCTGCTCCGCCTGAAAAAGCTCTTCCGCATTATGGCAGGATGCGCCGCACCACTCGATATCGGGGCGTTTCTTCAGCGCCATGAGCCGGGCTGCGGATAGATGTATCCCGTCTGCCCCGGCCCCTCGATAGAAATCCGCATCGCCGGTATCGCAGTTCACCAGCACGCGGGCGCTATGGGGCCGGGCGAGGCTGATCACAGTGCATGCAAAATCAGCCAATGCTTCTTTCGTCATGTTTTTCTCGCGCACCTGTATCAGCCGCAATCCCTGTTTCAGGGCGGCTTGCAAATGTCCCAGGGTTACAGGCATGCCGATTTCCGTGGCGCGGGTAATGGTATAAACGGAGGGTAGATCGAGCGCCCGCAGGATCGGTGCATTCGCCGGAAGCATGGGTTCGACCTCCGGCCGGGGCGCGTGCTGCCATGACAGCGCCTGGTTTTCGTGAGGCTGGGGCTCGCCATGCCATTCCATTATCCGGTAAAAGTGCAGACGGACGGTGGCATGGGGATAGCTGAAAGTGCGGGTGATCCATGGATACGCGCTTTCGACATGTATTCCCAGCTCCTCCTGCAATTCCCGCTGGAGCGTGCGTGGCAATGGTTCATCCGTCATCGCCTTTCCTCCAGGAAATTCCCAGTATCCTGCGTAGGGTTTGCCTTCCGGCCTGCGTGCCAGCAGGAATTTTCCGTCCGGCCGCGTGATCACTGCGGCGGCGACTTCGACGATTTCAGCGTGTTCACTCATCCTTCGGCGTCATGCCCTGCTTGCTGCCTGCCTGCCCAATCCCGCGCAAATTGCCAGGCTACCCGGCCGTTTCTCGCGCCGCGTGCAATCGACCATCTCAGCGCGGCTTCGCGAACCGGCGGGCTCATTTCGTGGATGTCAAAATAGGCAAGCCATTGACGAACGATATCCAGATATTCGTCCTGGTTGAATGGATAGAACGATATCCATAGGCCGAAGCGCTCCGACAGCGATGTTTTCTCCTCGACCGATTCACTGGGGTGTATCTCTCCGTCGATATGGCGCGTATCCAGATTATCCCGCATGTACTCCGGCATGAGATGCCGGCGGTTGGATGTGGCATAGACCAGGACATTCTCGGAGGCTGTGGCGACGGAACCGTCCAGTACCACCTTCAGCGTCTTGTAGCCAGGTTCTCCAGCTTCAAATGACAGATCGTCGCAATAGAGTATGAAGCGTTCCGGGCGCTGATATATTTTCTCGACTATATCCTGCAGGTCCGTGAGGTCTTGTTTTTCCACTTCGATCAGGCGTAATCCCGCCTCCGCATATCGGTCGAGCATGGCCTTGATAAGCGAGGATTTCCCCGTGCCGCGCGCGCCGGTAAGGAGTACGTTATTTGCGGGATATCCGTTTACAAACTGCCGGGTGTTCTGATCCAGGCTCTCCTTTTGCGTTTCGATCCCTCGCAGCAATTCCAGGCGGATGCGGTGCGGATGCGCTACAGGTTGCAGAAAGCCTTTATGGCCGTGCCTGCGCCACCGGAATGCGACCGCATTCCAGTCCGGCTCGGCCGCTCTTTGTGAAATCATCTCTTCCAGGCGGGAGAGCAGGTTTTCGGCGCGAATGCATAAATCGGCGAAATCATTCATGGGTATCCCGTATCGTTTTTTTGCGTGGTATCCAGGCAGCGGATAAGGCGAACCGGAGGGAATTATATTCAAGATTTCTGGTGATTGCCGGTTTTGGGGAGGTGCATCCGGGTATTCCGTACGGCTTTCTCAATGTGTGTTACCGTACTGAACCTTTGACAGGAAGAGTCATGATTTCAACTGTTGCGCTTGACCGAATGGAAATCCGGTTTTTGCAGTGTGACAGATCAGAATCCCCGGACCCGGTTGCACGCCGGTTGCCGGGTGTGTCGGCGTGTCCGGACAGGAGGATTTCCGCCGTTAACCCAGCTGCATCCCAGCTACATTTTTGAGGAGAAAAACACCATGAATAAGATGACCAGTAAAAAAACACTTATTTCTCTTGCTCTAGGTTCGGCCTTCGCGGCTGGCACGTTCGCCACACTGCCCATCGCCTCTGCAGGCGAGAATCCGTTCGCAATGCAATCGCTCAGTAAAGGATACCTGGTCGCTCAAGGATACGGTGACAGCAAGGGTTCCGACGACAAAGGGTATGGAGGGAAAAAGAGCGATGGCAAATGCGGCGAGGGTCGATGTGGAATGGCCATGGCGGATACCGATAAAGACGGCAGGGTAAGCAGGGATGAGAATACGCGTCATTGCGAAAAGATGTTTGGCATGATGGATGCCAACAACGACGGATATATCGACAAGGATGAAGCCAAAAAAACCGGGTATGACCGCAAGCATGGAGAAGGAAAGTGCGGCATGTCCATGGCGGATACCGATAATGATGGCAGGGTAAGCAGGGACGAGCACGCGCGTCATTGCGATATGATGTTCAGCAAAATGGATGCCAACAACGACGGGTATATCGACAAGGATGAGGCAAAGAAAATGAGAAGGAAGCATCACCACCATGGAGATCGCTCCGGTTATGGCGGGTCGGGTTCCGGGGGGTATGAAACGGACTACCGGAGATTCCCCCATATGAAGCCCATGGGCGAGTAACAAAAGGCTGCAGGCAGGTTCGAGAGGCGGGGTTGCACGTGAAAGCGCAACTCCTGCCCGCCGCCTGGCGCCAGGGATGGTCTTCCAACAGCTCCAGGCCATCGGGGAAAGAATGGGGGGGTGACGGTGCCCCTAGCTTCGATAATCCGCGTTTATCTTTACGTAGTCATAAGACAAATCGCAGGTCCAGACGGTGGCCGACTCCGCTCCCCGGTTCATTGCCACGCGGACCGTTATTTCCGCCTGCCTCATGACGCGTTGTCCATCCTGCTCGCGGTAGCTGTTTGCCCTGCCGCCATTTTCAGCCACGAGCACATCGTCCAGGTATAGTTTCAGTCCGCTCACATCCAGGTTTTCCAGGCCGGCATAGCCGATGGCTGCCAGTATTCGCCCCAGATTGGGATCTGAAGCGAAGAAAGCGGTCTTGACCAGTGGGGAATGGGCGATGGCGTACGCCGCTTTTTTGCACTCTTCCACGGTTTTTCCGCCCTCGACGCGCACTGTAATGAACTTCGTCGCGCCTTCTCCGTCGCGCACGATGGCTTGCGCGAGGTGTATTGCGGTGTCGGTGATCGCGTCGCGCAGCATGATGAATTCGCCGCTGGTATTGCCGGTGATGGATGGATTCCCGGCTCGTCCGGTCGCAGCCATGATAAAAGCATCATTGGTCGAGGTATCGCCATCAACGGTAATGCAATTGAAAGAGTTTTCCGCCGCATGCCGCAGAATTTCTTCCAGCAGCGGCTGATCGAGGGCCGCATCGGTCGCGATGTAGCCAAGCATGGTCGCCATGTTGGGGTGTATCATTCCCGAGCCCTTTGCAATACCGGTGATCGTCACGGTTTTGCCGTACAGGAGCAGTTGCCGCGACACGGCTTTCGGAACGATGTCGGTAGTCATGATCGCTTCCGCGGCGGCCAGCCAGTTGCCGGGCTCAAGGCCCGACACGGCGGCTGGCAGCCCCGCCACTATCCTGTCGAGCGGCAGCGGTTCCATGATCACGCCCGTAGAGAACGGCAATACCTGTTTTTCATCGCAGCCCATCAATCGCGCAACTGCCGCGCAGGTGGCACGGGCGCGTGAAATGCCGTCTTCTCCGGTTCCCGCGTTGGCGTTGCCCGTATTGATTACCAGGGCGCGAATGGATTCGCCGGGTCCCGGGTTCAAAAGGTGATCCTTGGCAACTACCACCGGCGCTGCGCAAAAATCATTTTGCGTGAATACGCCCGCTACTTTCGTATCTTCGTCGAGTGCAATGACGAGCAAGTCCTTGCGGTTGGGCTTCCTGATCCCGGCAGCGGCAATGCCGAGCTTCACGCCTTTTACGGGAAACAGCTGCGCGGCGTGTGGAGGGGCAAGATTGACTGGCATTGCGGCACAACTGGTAAACTGTGGAAAGTTTGCATTCTAATCAAAATACAGCGTGCTGCGTGGATTCCTGCATGATTTACAATGCGAGATGTTGAGCAGACCGGAGAAACCATGAACTGGAATTGGGACAAGGAACTGGATGTGCGCGGCCTTGTCTGCCCCCTGCCTATTCTGCGCACCAAGAAATCTCTTGCCGAGATGGTGGCCGGGCAGGTGTTGAAAATTGTCGCCACTGATCCGGCTGCCGTGATCGATTTCCAGGTTTTTGCCGATCAGACGGGAAACCATCTGCTGTTTTTTTCCGAATCGGATGAGGAGTTTTTGTTTTACCTAAGAAAGAAATGAAGCGCTCGGGATATATATAGTGGAGAGGTGGGCAGGATCACGGATGGAATCGAACCGGAAGAATGCTGGTGGGATTGTTTGAACAACATGTGATGCCTGTGTCCCGCAAAGCCGCCGCCGCGCCAGCGGAGATTTATTCAGCGCTTCCTTAAATATCGGTCCCGAATCCCAGGGCTGCGCATGAATCCGCCGCGACGGCGAGTTTCCGGTAGCGACCAAGCCATGGCAATGGGATGGAGCATCCTGCTTCCTGTTTTCCGGTGCCTATTGCAGCCATTGCGCCCAGCATGATCGAGCGGCCGCAACTGTCTCCGCCAGCGCGGATATTGGATTCGACGGCGCTGCGATAGTCCGGTGCCCGCTGGGCAATGTGAAAAATTACGGGGAGGCCTTCGGCGACATGGCATGCCGGACCGAATCGCTGCGCCGCGGCGACGCCATCGAGCGTTGTCATGGCGAGCGCCTCGGCAAGCAACGGCCCGAGAACGCTTCCGGCAAATGGCAGGGCATTTGCCAGCGCCTGCGCGGCCGGCTCTCCCCGCAGCATGTTATATAAAGCTGCTGCGGCACACTGCCCGGCAGCGACTGCGAGCGCATTGTCGTTGGTGATACGCACCACTTCCTCCACGCGATCCATCAAGCCATCCTGTGATCCATCGTGGAGTGCGACCAGGGCAGGGAGCGCCGCCAAGGCTAGATGCTGGTCGTCGTCAGCCCCGGATGCCACGGGGAATGCCGCGGGTTCCAGCAGCAGTAGCGCATGCAGCGTCGTGCGCATGGGTGAATCGATATAGCCGACGTACGTTCCACCCGGTCCGAAGCATGACCGTAACTCCGTCTGATAGGCTACCCGGTCGAAACTGCCGTGCCGGGCGAGATGGTTCAGCATCAACAGGCATGTTTCCCCATAGCCGCTCGAGTCCCCGGTATTTTTGCCGCCGTGCGCGAAATAGCCCTTTGCACCCGAATAGTCGTCCATATCCGGTGGCAGGAATACGAGGCCCCTATCGGCGGCAATCCGGGAGATGCGATCCGGATCATAAAGCCAATGCAACCCGAGCGATGCCGCATCCGCCACCAGTGCGCCGAGGATGGCGGCATCATTTTTAGTCATTTTTCAGTACCATGAAAAATATGAGGTTCATTTTCCGGGGTCTCCAGTATTTTCTTCCTTTTCTTCCTTCAGGCCTCAAATATCCTCTTCCGGCGGCAGTTTCCGCGCCTCATCTTCCAGCATTACAGGGATGCCATCCCTGATGGGAAATACCAGCCGGTCTGCCTTGCAGATCAGTTCTTTTTCGTTTTTCCTGTAGAGCAACGGCCCCTTGCATAGCGGGCAAACCAGGATGTCAAGCAGTTTCATGTCCATGCGCGAACCTCTATTTTGCGGACCCGGCAGAACCGGGAGAAGGAGAAGACATCCATCATTCAGCGTTCCATGACCGGCATTCCAACCGGATTGTCCTGGCATTTTTATGGGCAGGATTTACCTGGGGTTTTCGGTCGTGAAGGTAATGTGATTATAACCAGCGAGGCGCGCTGCTTCCATCACTCTGATTACCGCCTGGTGCGTGGATTCGGCATCCGCGTGGATGACAATGACCGGATCAGGACGCTCGCCTGCCGCCTTGCGCAGCGCCGAGCCTAGCTCTTCCGTGGTGGATTGCTCGACCGGCGCCCCGTTTACCTTGTAGGCCCCGGCCGCGCTTACTAAAATATCGATGGCATTGGAGCGTCCCGCGGATTTGTTCGAGGTTGCTTGCGGAAGGCTGATTTCCATTTCGGAAAATTTCGAATAAGTCGTGGTGATCATCAGAAAAATCAGGATCACCAACAGCACGTCGATCATGGGCAGGAGATTGATCTCGGGTTCTTCCTTGTGCCTGCCGCGTTGAAAATTCATGGGTAAATCCTATGCTTCCAGTGGAATCAATCCTTGCGCTCTCCGTGGATCATTTCAACCAGCTTCAAGGCCTGCAGCTCCATCTCCACTATAAGTCCATCCACCTTGGCATGGAAGTGACGGTAAAAGATGATGCTTGGAATAGCCACCAGGATACCGAAAGCCGCGTTGTACAGCGCCACCGATATGCCATGGGCAAGTTGGGCCGGATCGGAACCACCAGCGGTCGGCGAACTGGCGCCAAAAATTTCGATCATGCCTACCAGCGTGCCGAACAGGCCCATTAGCGGGCTAAGGGACGCGATGGTGCCCAGGGTCGTGAGATAACGTTCGAGGTTATGTGCGACAGCGCGGCCCGCTTCTTCGATGGATTCTTTCATGATCTCCCGCGTGCTTTTATCGTTTCTCAGACCTGCCGCAAGAATCTGGCCCAGGGGTGAATGCTTTTCCAGGCGCGCGAGCATGTCTGGACTGGCGCCGTTCTTCCGGTATTCCTGCAACACCCGGGGGAGGAGGTCTCGCGGTGTAACCACATTGAGGCGCAAGGCCCACAAGCGTTCGCCAATGATAGCCACAGCCACGATGGAAGCCAGGATAATGGGCCAGATGGGCCAACCCGCAGCTTGGATCAACGCGAACATGCGGCAAGCTCCTTGTTATCGGTGCAAAAAGAGAGCTGTAATGTATCGCGCCCCTGTATTTTCAGCAAGGCTAAGGCATCATGTAAGCCCGAAATGAATCTCCGCTGGCGCGGTGGTGGCCCTGCGGAACCGGATGCGCGAAAGACGAGGATTTGTTCAGAGGCTTTCTTAAAAAGTTCCTTAACTGTCCACAATTGCTGTGGATAAGTTTGTGAGCAACTTGAAGGTAGAATTGTTAAGTTACCCTTCTATAACGACATTTTCTGGGTAGACTGTTTTTTGAACTTTTATAAATTCGTTTATAAACAGCGTGTTATACTGAAACCTAATATTCATGCGGTTTTGCGTGACGTAACTATACAGATTTGTTACAGATGTGGATTATTGTAGAATGTCAAGATGAATTTTCAAATGGAAATGGAAATGCCGGTCCTGCATCCGGTGCTGAGCGTCAGCGAATTGAATCGCAGTGCCAAGGAATTACTTGAACAAGCGTTTCCATTATTATGGGTAAGCGGGGAAATTTCAAACATCAAGTGCTACGGTTCAGGTCATTGGTATTTCTCCTTGAAGGATGCCCAGGCACAGGTGCGCTGTGTCATGTTCCGGGAAAAAAACCGATACCTCGATTGGCAGCCAAAGGACGGAATGCAGGTAGAGGCGCGCGCGCTGGTGACGCTATATCAGGCGCGCGGGGAATTTCAGCTATGCGTGGAAACGCTCCGGCGCGCGGGGTTGGGAAGATTATACGAAGCATTCGAGCAGCTCCGGGGCAGGCTTGAGAAGGAGGGCCTGTTTGCTCCCGGCCGCAAAAAGCGGCTACCGCCTTTCCCGGCACAGATAGGCGTCATCACTTCTCCCGACGGGGCCGCGCTGCATGATGTGCTGTCAACGCTGAAGCGGCGCATGCCTTCCATGCCCGTGGTGGTTTATCCGGTTCCGGTGCAAGGCTTTGGTGCTGCCGAAAAGATTGCCGCAGCTATTCGAAGGGCGGAAATCCATGCCGGGTGCGAGGTGCTGATCCTATGCCGGGGAGGGGGAAGCATCGAGGATTTATGGGCGTTCAATGAAGAAGTCGTGGCACGGGCCATTGCTGCATGTTCCATCCCCATCATCAGCGGAGTAGGGCATGAAACCGATTTCACCATCGCTGACTTTGTCGCGGATGCCCGCGCGCCCACCCCTACCGGCGCGTCCCAATTGGCCTGTCCCCACAGGGAGGAGCTGTTGCGGACCGTGGCGGTTTTGTGGAGCCGCGCTTCCCGCGGTATCCGGGGCCGGATCGGGAGCATGATGCAAGGCGCGGACCGGCTTGGATGCCGGTTGGTGCATCCGGGAAAGGCTATCCGCGACCAGCTTGCCCGCCTCCAGTATTTGCGCAGCCGGCTTGACGCCTGTTCGGTGCAGCATCGGGAAAATCGAAATTGGCGTCTGCGCGAGCTTGGCCATCGGCTCGCCCTTGCGGCTCCGGATGTCCGTCTATTGGACGGGCGCAGGCATGAGTTGGGGTTGCGTCTGGATCGCGCCACCTCCAGGCGCATGGAGGTACTGATGATGGCATTGCAGCGCCAGCGGGAGAACCTGGCCCACCTCAATCCCTGTTCCGTGCTGGAGCGCGGCTACAGTATTGCCTATGCCCCTGACGGGACAGTGGTGCGAAATAGCGGCCAGATCAGCATAGGTGAAGTCATCCGGGTAGAATTTGCTACCGGCTGGAGCGATGCGCTGGTCGAAAAAAAAGACCGGTAAACGGAAACAGGCAGCGCGAAACGATCGCCCCAATACCCCGGCATGTGACTTTTTTGATGCATCTTCCCTTTGGGAGGAGTATTTCAGGCCGCGTGCCTTGCCTGCGAGAACCTAGTGTTCCTCGCTGGACATTTGGACAGCAGTGATGCACAGTACATGCTGGTCCTGCCAGGAGCGTGATTCAGATCCTGATTGCTATGTTGTTATGCTGCGATGCGCGTCCAGCAGCATGGTGCGGGCAGGCGTGGTTCCCTCCTGGCGCCGGCTTCAGATCGATTTTTCAGGAAATAATTTCTAACTATTCTCCAATGGCACGTATCTTTCTTGCGCTCGGCGCGGTCAATGCATTTCTTTGCGTGGGATTGGGCGCCTTCGGCGCGCATGGGTTGAAGCAGAAGTTGACGCCGGATATGCTGGCTGTGTACCAGACGGGTGTCCAATACCATTTCTACCATGCGCTGGGCCTGCTGGCGGTAGGCCTCATACTGATGCATTTCCCGGCGTCCCGGTCGATAAGATGGTCGGGCTGGTTGATGCTCGCGGGAATTGTCCTGTTTTCCCTCAGTCTTTATGTACTGAGCCTGACAGGGATACGCGGGCTGGGGGCCATCACGCCATTCGGCGGAGTATCGTTTCTGAGTGCATGGGCTTTACTAGCGTATGGGGCGTGGGCTTCAAAATAAGCTGGGCGACTTGGGTGACCGTGACTTGGTGAATAAGTAATTCAGCTCAATCCTTTCAAGCCCGTCAATGGCCCATCCGCAATATTTTTTTGCCCCCTGTCCCCGAGGGCTCGAATCCGCACTGGCTACCGAATTGCAACGGCTCGGCGCATCCTCGGTGAAGGAAGACGACGGCGGCGTGGGGTTTGAAGGCAATTGGGAAACCTGCTATCGGGCAAATCTGGAAAGCCGCATTGCCAGCCGTATCCTGTGGCGAGTCGCGTACGGACCCTATGCCGGTGAAGCCGATGTTTATGAGGCTGCTCTTGCGCTGCCGTGGCATGAATGGTTCGCTGCGTCCCGCACCATACGCGTGAATGTAGCCGCTGTCAGATGCCCGTTGCGCAGCCTCGATTTTGTTACCTTGAGGATCAAGGATGCGGTCTGCGACAAATTCCGGCGGGTCGCCGGCTGCCGGCCCAGCGTTGATACGTTTCAACCGGATATCAGGATACACGGCTTTCTCGATGCGCGGAATTTCTCGCTGTATCTGGACACTTCCGGCGATCCCCTCTTCAAGCGCGGGTTGAGGAAAAGCGCAGGAGAGGCGCCGATAAGGGAAAACCTGGCAGCGGGAATCCTGCATCTCGCAGGCTGGACAACGGGCATGCCGCTGCTGGATCCGATGTGCGGCAGCGGAACATTTCTTATCGAAGCAGTCCAAATCTCACTGGATATTGCTCCTGGATCCGGTCGTGGTTTTGCTTTTGAGAAGCTGGGCGAATTCGATGAAGGGTTGTGGAAGCGGCTGAAGGCGGCTGCAGCGGACCGCGAGAAGCCGAAGAGGCCCCAGCCGATATTCGGAAGCGATCTGTACGGAGATGCGTTGTCCATGGCCCGTACAAATTTGTCCGCCTCCGGGTTCTCCGAAGTCGTTACGCTGAAACAGGCAAATGTCCTGGAGATTGCGGCGCCGGCGCCGTCCGGCACTATCGTAACCAATCCCCCTTATGGCCGGCGCATGGGCGAACAGCAACGGCTGGAAGATTTCTATCCCAGGCTTGGCGATATGCTCAAGAAGAAATTCAGCGGATGGAAAGCATATATCATCACCGCTGATCCGCTTCTGCCAAAGCGTATCCGGCTGGCTGCGTCTCGCCGCATTCCGCTATTCAATGGGTCGCTGGAATGCAGGCTATTGGAGTATAAAATGATTGCTGGCGGGATGCGCAGAGGAAGCGCCAGTATCGGTTCCGCCAATACCGGACCCCATTCCCTGGCTGATCAAGGCTGTCCATAAAATCGATGAGAATAATTTTTCTGTTGATATTTCTTGGTTGCGCCGGATTGCTAAGTTATGCTATTTACCTTCAGCTCGTCAGGAATCTGCTGCCTTGCCCCCTCTGCGTGGTCCAACGGGTTGCCTATTGCCTAGTTGGCATAGCTGCGTTGATGGCATTTTTGCAAGGGCCGCGGGCATTTGGCCGGAAGATCTACAACGGATGGATCCTCGCTGTCTCGGCCGCCGGGGCGGCGGTCGCGTTGCGCCATGCCTGGCTGGTGCGTTATCCGGAAGCGTTCGAATGCGGCATCAGTCCGGAGGAAGCATTTTTGAATGCGCTGCCTCTGGCGAAGTGGTGGCCAACCATGTTCGAGGCCAACGGCGACTGCGCCGATGTAACCTGGAAGTTCATGAGCCTTGCGCTTCCCGACTGGTCGGCTATTTTTTTCATCCTGTTTGCAGGGCTGGCGGCATACGCCATGGCTGCACGATACCGGCGGCGTTAGCGGCTGGAGTTCGAGGAAAGCGGGAAGAGGCGCAGACCGGTCCTTCCTGCCGTGCCAAAAATCGATGGGTAGCCGGATAGTCGCTCCTACTTGAAAACTGAACTTCCAGTCCCATTTATGCTCTACCTTTACACGCAGCTTTACAAGTAGAAATGGAGTTATCTTCATGAAACGGATTCTCCTGTTCATAGCAACCAACCTTGCGATTCTTCTGGTGCTGAGCATCACGCTGCGCCTGTTGGGCGTGGATCGCATCCTGGATGCAGAGGGAACCAACATAAATCTCAATTCCCTGCTGATCATGGCGGGTGTGATCGGTTTTGGCGGCTCTTTCATTTCGCTTGCCATGTCGAAATGGACAGCAAAGCGCCTGACGGGAGCCACCGTGATCGAGCAGCCCTCCGATCCGACGGAACGGTGGCTGGTGGACACCGTCCGCCGCCAGGCTGAGCGGGCAGGTATCGGCATGCCGGAAGTTGCGATTTACGATGCTCCGGATGTCAATGCTTTTGCCACCGGCATGGATCGAGACAACGCATTGGTCGCTGTAAGCAGCGGCCTGCTTCACACTATGCAGAAGGATGAAATCGAGGGCGTCCTGGCACACGAAATAAGCCATGTGGCGAACGGCGATATGGTCACGCTTGCCTTGATCCAAGGTGTCGTCAATACTTTCGTGATATTCCTGTCCCGGGTGATCGGCCACTTCGTCGATCGGGTTGTATTCAAGACCGAACGAGACCATGGTCCGGCTTTTCTCGTGACCAGCCTGATAGCGCAAATGGTTTTGGGTATTCTTGCCAGCATGATCGTCATGTGGTTCAGTCGCCAGCGGGAGTTTCGTGCGGATGCGGGAGGAGCTCAGCTTGCGGGCCGCAACAAGATGATCGCCGCTCTGGAGCGCTTGAGACAGCAGCATGAACCGGCGCAATTGCCGGATCGACTGGCGGCCTTCGGGATATCGGGCAAAAGCGATGGTATCAGAAACCTGTTCATGTCCCATCCGCCGCTGGAAGCGCGCATAGCCGCGTTGCGCGAGATGCAGTAATCCGGGTTTTCCATGCGGTTCGGTGCCTGCTGGATAGTAATGATCGGGATTGGCGGCGCGAGGTTGCGCGTTTCTGCAGGCTGCTATCGGAAATAAAAATGCCGGAATGTTTCCATTCGGAACATTCCGGCATTTTTTAGCTGTTTAGCTTTTTTGGAAGCTGCTTTTAACCTGCTTTACGCCTCATTTATTCGGCGTCGTCCTCATCCTGCTGTTTCGGCGGATTTCCGTCATAAACCAGATTGCGCCGCCGCTGCAGGTAGGCCTCGCGTACAAACTCATATTTGTCCAGCGCGGCTTCGTCCAGCGTCTTTTCCGATTTCAGCAATCCAGCGCGCGTGTCTGCCGCCCTCGTGCTCCCGACTATCGGCCCGATAAACGGAGCGACGAAGAAGCTGCCGACAAAGACCGGGTCGGTCGCAATATCCAGCACCCTGCCGCCAGCGTCGCGGGTTGTGCTTGGCCCGAGAAAAGGGAGCACCAGATAGGGTCCGCTCGCGACACCATGGTATCCCAGTGTCTGTCCGAAATCCTCATCGTGTTTTTCCAGCCCGATGTCGCTTGCCAGATCGATTATGCCACCCAGGCCGAAGCTGCTATTGACCACTACCCGCATGCTGCTGGTCAGCGCATTGTTGAACTTGAGCTGGAGGAGATTATTGAGAGTTATCGGGATATCACCCAGGTTCGAAAAAACATTTCCTACCGCGTTTTCCAGTGGATCGGGCATGATCCACCGGTATCCCTTTGCCACGGGCCTGAGCAGATAGTCGTCCAGGGATTCGTTGAAGCCAAATACCGCACGGTTCATAGGCTCCCATGGATCTTTCTTGCTGTAGGGCGGGTAGGAGGTCGGCGCCGCGGCCTTGAATACGGGACCGCTGACCGGCGCCTGGGAATCCTTCCTGGCATTATCGGAGGCGGCGGCAGCGCTGGCAGATACATTTGTATTCTTCGTGGCGCTGTCGCTATTGGCGGCATTCGTTCCGGAACCAGCACCCGCAACGCTGCCTGCCGTGGTGCCGGCCGCCGTGGCGCTACCCGCTTTGGCACTGCTATCGGCCTTGGCGCCGCTGTCCGCGACAGGGGTAGAGGTATTCTCCATGCCCTTGTCGGCCTTGGCGTTCTTGTCCGTCGTGGCGCAACCGTTCAGGAAAAATCCCAGAAGCAGGATTAATAAGGTTGAATATCTGGAGGAAGAGCGAGTCATGTTCAAAATTTAATGGGGTAACTTACCGTTAACGGGAAAGAATCGCCGCCCATTATATGGCTAATCCCCCTGCCAGATAAGTTTTTTTTCTACTGTCAGGCCGAGGGTTTATGCCGCAATAACGCCGGGAAATTCTCATCTCGTTTAAAAGAGCATTAATCCTGCTTCGTTACAGATGAGACATGCTTTTTGTCATTAACTGGCCTGTTGCCGGTCCTGGCGCTGACGGTTGCACCGGGCATTAATGCCGTTTCTTAAAACGATTACAGCACGCCTTTCTGGGAAAAATCATGAAGCCTGAAACCAAGCAGCCACAACATGACGAAATAGATCATGGCGCCCAGCGCCACTATCCATGTCAGCCGCAAGGCGCGATCGAGCGTGGAACTGATCAGCCAGGAGGAATCGGTGCCTGAGGCAAACCACAGCGCACAGCCCATCGCTGCCAGCGCCATGAATATCTTCAGCATAAAGACCATCCATCCTGGCTGCGGCTGGTAAATTCCGTGGAGGCGAAGCTTGTAGTAAAGCAGAGAGGCGTTAAGGCATGCGCCCAGGCCAATGGCGAGCGCGAGGCCGGCATGCCGCAGGGGCATGATGAGTGCGAGATTCATCAACTGCGTGGCGATCAGCGTGATGACCGCGATTTTTACCGGCGTTTTGATGTTTTGCCGCGCATAAAATCCAGGTGCAAGCACTTTCACCAGTATCAATCCCGATAGTCCCACGCTGTAGGCGATAAGGGCGTCGCGGGTCATCAACACATCGTCGGCGGAAAATTTTCCATGGTAGAAAAGCGTGGCGACGAGCGGAGTGGCAAGGATGGCGAGCGCCAGCGCTGCAGGCAGGGTGAGCAGCATGGTAAGCCGCAGGCCCCAATCCAGCAGGCGGGAATATTCTTCGGCGCTCTTGTCCGCATGATGCCGCGACAATGATGGAAGCAATATGGTTCCGAGGGCTGCTCCCAGCAGTCCTGCCGGAAATTCCATCAGCCGGTCTGCATAATAGAGCCAGGTTACGCTTCCTGTTACGAGAAAAGAAGCGAAAATAGTATTGATCAGCAAACTGATCTGGCTGATCGATACGCCGAAAATGGCGGGTATCATTTGCTTGAGCACGCGCCATGCCCCATCGTCGTCGGATTTGAAGCGAAGCCGAGGCATGAGGTTGAGACGCATCAGGAACGGTAACTGGAACGCGAGCTGGAGCACGCCCCCGACGAACACCGCCCAGGCCAGCGCCAATACCGGCGGGTCCATCATTGGCGCTCCCCATAGCGTAAACGCGATGAAGGAAATATTCAGAAGAGCCGGAGTCAGTGCCGGCACGGTGAATTTACTCCAGGTATTGAGTATCCCGCCCGCCAGCGCGCCAAGCGATATGAACAGGATATACGGGAACGTGATGCGCAAGAGGTCGGCAGCCAGCTCGAATTTTTCGGGGCTGCCGCCAAATCCAGGGGCGCTGACGTAAATTATCGCTGGTGCCGCGATGACGCCAGCCAATGCCACGAGGAACAGGCATATCGACAGCAGGGTCGCCACACGGTCGATCAGTCCGCGTGTTTCCTCGAAGGTCCGGCGTGACTTGTATTCCGCCAATATGGGAACAAATGCCTGGGAAAATGCCCCTTCCGCAAACAAGCGCCGCAGCAGGTTGGGGATGCGAAACGCGACAAAAAAAGCGTCGGTCGCCATTCCGGCGCCAAAAACGCGGGCGATCAGGACGTCGCGTACGAATCCCAGGATACGGGATATCAACGTCATGCCGCTGATGGTAGTGAGGGCTCTGAGCAGATTCATGGCTGAGTATGGTAACCCGAATACAGAAAGGGGGTTGTACCAATGGTAATAAATCAGCTCGATCGCGGCCGGCCCCGATCGGCCATTGAACAGATAACAGAGATATGAACGGATATGTCGGCGCCTTCGACTGAAGAGCAAAGCCGGGATGGGACAAGGTTATCCAGATGTCCGGCTGCGCGGCTTGCAATATGGCTTGAATAGCCGTATTATTCGAAAGATTTTCGCATTGAATTAATTCGGGGTTTTTACATGGCCAATAGCGCCCAGGCAAGAAAACGCGCGCGACAGAACGTCGAACAGCGCAGCCGCAACATGAGCATGCGTTCCCAGTTGCGCACAGCAATCAAGCATGTGAGAAAAGCCATCAGCTCCGCGGACAAATCCGCCGCTCAGGCCGCGTTCCAGGCCTCTGCCGGCATGATAGATTCGATTGCCGACAAGGGCATCATCCACAAGAACAAGGCTGCACGCCATAAAAGCCGCCTGTCTGCCGCAATAAAGGCGATCGCCTGAGATCCATCCAGCGCGGGTGGCGGAAACAGCGGAAGCGATAGCTTCCGACCGGGAGGCTATGCGGAGCTGTTTGCCTGATCCGTTGCCGTTTCCTCCATCCGGCTGCTGCCCAACGTGGTTTCATCAGTCGCATCGGGTCCGCCAGGCTCATCAGCTGAGCCTGCTTCATCGGGCCCTCGGCGGTTTTGCATTTTGAGAACGTTCGTCAGCGTCGACATCAGGTCCATCGATACCGGAAAAATAATGGTGTTCGACTTGTCGCTGGCGATGCTGGTCAGGGTCTGCAGATAGCGTAGCTGCATTGCGCCATTCTGGCGGGAAAGCGTTTGCGCTGCCTGCATCAGTTTGTGCGATGCCTGCAATTCACCTTCGGCATGAATCACCTTGGCGCGCCGTTCCCGCTCCGCCTCCGCCTGCCGCGCAATCGCCCGTATCATGGACTCATCGATATCCACATGCTTGATTTCGACATTGGAGACCTTGATTCCCCAGGCATCGGTCTGAACGTCGAGAGCCTTCTGGATATCCAGGTTGAGTTTTTCCCGTTCCGCCAGCATTTCGTCAAGTTCGTGCTTGCCCAATACGGAACGCAAGGTGGTCTGGGCGAACTGGCTTGTGGCGGAAAGGAAGTTTTCCACCTGGATAATGGATTTTTGCGGATCGACGACACGAAAATAAACGACTGCATTGACCTTTACCGAAACATTGTCGCGCGAAATGACATCCTGGCTGGGTACATCCATTACCACCGTGCGAAGATCGACCCGGACCATTTTCTGGATGCCGGGAATGATGATGATCAATCCTGGTCCCTTTACCTTGTCGAAGCGGCCGAGCGTGAATACCACGCCCCGCTCATACTCGCGCAAGATGCGAAATGCAGTGAACAACACGATTACCAGGATGGTGATCAATGCGGTCAAATTGGCGAACATGTCTGCCTCCTTGTCATATTCTGCTACTGCTACTATTTGTCCACTGAAGTCACCTGCAGGACCAGGCCATCAATCCCGGTGACGCGCACCTTTTGCCCGCGCGATAACGGCTGGGCGCAGCGTACTTTCCACAGTTCACCCTGGACAAGCGCCATACCTTCGACCGCGGCATCTTCCAGCATTTCTCCGGTGGCTCCCACCAGCGCCTCCCGTCCGCTGACAACGGGACTGCGATAAGCCTTGAGTGCTGCGCCAACGACGAAGACCAGGAATGCCGCGCTGGCAAGCGTCACGCCGGCAACGAGGGATAAGGGAATGCCATAGCCGGGCAGGTCGGTTTCGATCAGCATCAGCGACCCAGCAGCGAAGGCGACCACTCCACCGATACCCAATGCGCCGAAACTGGGTAAAAAGGCTTCCGCGATCATGAATGCGATGCCCAGCAGGATTAGCGCAACGCCGGTGTAACTTACCGGCAGCAATTGAAAGGAATACAGGGCGAGCAGCAGGCAGATGGCGCCGGCCACGCCGGGCAGGACAAAGCCGGGATTGGAAAGCTCGAAAAATAATCCGTAAATACCGATAAGCATCAGTATATAAGCCACGCTTGGGTCGGTGATGATCGCCAGCAATTGAGTCCGCCAGTCTGGCTCGACGATGCGGATCGTGGCGGAAGCAGTATCCAGAACCTGCTCCCGGCCAAGCACCGATACCTTTTTGTTGTTTAACTGCTTCAACAACTCGGGCACGTCGGCGGCCACGTAATCGATGACTTTGAGATCCAGCGCTTCGGCGGCGGAAAGGCTTGCCGTTTCGCGTACCGCCCGTTCCGCCCAATCGGCATTGCGTCCGCGCAATTGGGCAAGCGAGCGGATGTATGCGGCTGCGTCGTGCACTGCTTTGCGCGACATGGCGTCTTCTGGCGGCAGCTTGTTCTCACTCCCGATTTTAGGGTCGTGTTGGCTGGCGCTGGATTCCGGACCCGTCTCCGGTCTGGTTTCGGGTTCGGGATAGGGTTCAGGGCGGGACCTGGGCTGCTCTGGCAACCCCTCTATCCTTACCGGGGTGGCGGCGCCCAGGTTTGTGCCTGGCGCCATTGCTGCAATATGGCTCGCATAAAGGATATAGGTCCCGGCGCTTGCGGCCCGTGCGCCACTGGGCGCGACGAAAGCGGCTACCGGCACCGGCGAAGCGAGGATTTCCCGGATGATCCGGCGCATCGATGAATCCAGCCCCCCCGGAGTATCCATCTGCAATACAATGAGGTGTGCGCCTTCGGTTGCGGCATCATGCAGACCGCGCTCGATAAAGTCAGCGCTGGCAGGCGCAATCACTCCGTCGACTTTCAGCACGACTACCGGCGCAGCCATGATGAGCCCGGGCAACAGCAATAGCATGGCCGAGCCATATCGCAGAAGCCGCAGGGGCGGAAAGGCCGGGAAACGCAATCTCATGAAGTCACTATAGACCGTTTCGCCCTTCACTGCTTTTGCCGAAATCGGCTCGAATTGCCTCAAGGCCGCATCCGTGCCTTCCTGAGCTTTGCAATCGGCTTGCAATCAAAATGGTTTTAGCGCATAAAGCGGTTTTTTAACCTGGAAGCGGCCTTCATGAAAAGACCCATCAGCCGGATTCTCATCATCAATGACGAGAACCTGATACTCAAAGAGCTTATCAAGGGGCTGAATGCTGCCGCGAAGTCTCTGGAAAACCCCCTGGGCATCACTTTTACCGGCGTTACCACGGCGCGCGAAGCGCTGGAAGCAATCAAACAGGATGGAGATATCCAATCGGTCGTGGTGGACGATACGCTGTATACGCTCAAAAACGGCGAAAAAGGTTCTCGCAATCTTCAAATGACGGCATTGAAGCTGGTGCAGGAAATTACCCGCTTTCGCCCCGAACTGGACATTTATGTCCTCATTGCGCAGGAAAAGGAGGATGAAGTGGTGGATTCCCTCTTTTCCGAAACGGTAGACGGCTATTTTTACCGTGAAGAGCGGGACTATCGGGGAATGTATCGCATCCTCAATGCGCAGATCCAGGAAAAAGCACGTACGCCGTTCTATGACCAGCTAAAAAGCTATGTTCTCATGGCGAAGGATGCCTGGCACACGCCGGGACACTCCTCCGGCGATTCGTTGCGCGATAGCCCGTGGGCCAGCGATTTTTATCAATTCATCGGGGAGCATATATTCCGGGCGGATCTCTCGGTATCGGTGCCGATGCTGGATTCGTTGATGGAACCGTCCGGCGTGATCGCCGAAGCGCAGAAGATTGCCGCCAAGGCATTTGGGGCGCGACGTACTTTTTTTGCCACCAACGGCACTTCCACCGCCAACAAGGTCATTTTCCAGACGCTGCTCGCTCCCGGGGAAAAACTCCTGCTGGATCGAAACTGTCATAAATCCGTGCATCACGGCGTGGTATTGTCGGGCGCGCATCCGATTTATCTGAACTCCTCGGTCAACAAGAAGTTCAGCGTTTACGGTCCGGTGCCGAAGCAGACCCTGTTCAATGCCATCGAAGAATATCCGGATGCCCAGGCGCTGATACTCACCAGCTGCACCTATGATGGACTGCGATACGATCTGCGCCCCATTATCGAGGCTGCCCATGCAAAAGGCATCAAGGTGATCATCGATGAAGCCTGGTATGGTTTTGCCCGCTTTCATCCCGCATTCCGTCCCACTGCCATGGAAGCGGGAGCGGATTATGCCACCCAGAGCACCCATAAGGTGCTGTCGGCTTTTTCGCAATCCAGCATGATTCATGTCAACGATCCCGATTTCAAGGAACACCTGTTCCGCGAGAATTTCAATATGCATACTTCCACCAGCCCCCAGTACAGCATGATTGCCAGCCTGGATGTGGCGCGCAAGCAGGCGAGCCTGGAAGGTTACAAGCTGCTTTCACGCACGCTCGAGCTGGCAAAGGAGGTGCGGGATCAGGTGAATTCCACCGGGGTGTTCCGGGTGCTGGAACTTGCCGATCTTCTGCCGGAAGAGGTGAAACACGACAATATACAGCTGGATTCCACCAAGGTGACGGTAGACATATCCCATTGCGGCTATACTGTGGAGGACCTGATCCGGGAATTATTCGAGCGGTATAATATTCAGGTGGAGAAATCCACGTTCAATACACTCACTTTGCTGCTTACCATCGGTACCACCCGGAGCAAGGTTTCGCGGCTTTACGACGCGCTGATGCGCATCGCGCGGGAAGGCCGCGCGCCTCGACGCCTCTACCAGATTGCGGAGCTTCCCGGTTTTACGAATTTGAAATACCTGCCGCGCGACGCATTTTATTGTGGCGGAGAGCTGATGCCGCTGCTGGACGAGCAGGAGCGGGTAAATAACGATATCGACGGGAGGGTTTGCGCAGACCAGATTACTCCTTATCCTCCCGGAATCCCGGTGCTGGTGCCAGGGCAGGTGATCACGCAGGAGGTCGTGCAATATCTGGTGAGCATGTTGCGCTCTCAAAAGCGCGTTGAAATGCATGGTATCGTTTATGACGGATATTTGCCTTGCCTCAGGTTGCTCACTCCCCTGGAGGAAAAAGGCTTGAAAAAGCTGAGTAAATAGGTAAAGATAGAAGGGTGGTGTACGACAGTTCATTTTCGACGCACGGCGGCTCATGCCGCCGTGCTGCATTTCGACCCTGAAAATGGTATCGCTGATGCGACTGCTTCCAGCTCCTGCGCGGAAAAGCCGGGACTTGAGACTGGGTTCCAATGTGCGTGACAAGGCCGGAAATCCGCGGAACCTGATTTTGCAGGGAGACCGGGACTTGTCGCATGACGAGATGGCCAGTATATTGCACCGGCGGGAACGCGGAACCCGGCGCCAGGGTTCCTGCTCCCTTATTCCCCCTGTATGTGGGGCTGCCACAGCCTTATTTCCTCGATGCATTCCATATAGCGTTCCCGCAAGGTTCCCGATATGTCAAATCTGATGAACACCTATTTGCCTCAGCCTGTCACTTTTGCAAAAGGCGAAGGGGTGTGGTTGTGGGACGAAGCAGGCAAGCGCTATCTCGATGCGCTGGCAGGGGTAGCGGTATGCGGGTTAGGACACTGTCATCCCAGGCTGGTGAAAGCGATCTGCAGCCAGGCTGGAACGCTCATTCATACCTCCAATCTTTACCGGATAGGAAGGCAGGAACAACTGGCCGTCCGGCTGGCTGCCCTCTCAGGAATGGACCGGGCATTTTTTTGCAATTCCGGCGCGGAGGCGAACGAAGCGGCGATCAAGCTGGCCAGACTATTCGGCCATGGCAAAGGTATCGATCTTCCCACAATTGTGGTAATGGAAAAATCGTTTCATGGTCGCACCATGGCTACCCTGACTGCGAGCGGCAACCGGAAAGTGCAGGCAGGGTTCGAGCCGTTGCTGACAGGATTTGCACGCGTGCCATACAACGACCTGGAAGCGGTGGAGCAGGTAGGTATTCGCAACAAGAACATCGTCGCCATCCTGGTTGAGCCATACCAGGGCGAAGGGGGTGTCAACGTGCCGCAGGCGACGTACCTGCAGGGGTTGCGCCATCTATGTGACCAGAACGGCTGGCTGCTGATGCTGGATGAGGTGCAATGCGGCATCGGCCGCAGCGGCAAGTGGTTCGCGTTTCAGCATACCGGCATCATGCCTGATGTGATCACTCTGGCGAAAGGCCTGGGTTCGGGGGTCGCCATCGGCGCCTGCCTTGCGAAAGGCACGGCGGCGGAAGTGTTCAAGCCAGGCAATCATGCTTCTACTTTTGGCGGCAATCCTCTGGCATGCAGTGCCGCCATGACCACGCTGGAAGTGATCGAAGAGGAAGGCCTGCTGAGAAATGCGATGGAAATAGGCGACTTCATGCGCAGCCTGTTGAGGACACAGCTTTCCGATCTGCCGGATATAAAGGAAATTCGGGGCCAGGGATTGATGATCGGGATCGAACTTTCCAGGCCTTGCGGCGATCTCGTCGGGGAGGCCCTGAAACAAGGACTTCTGATCAATGTGACCTCGGATAAAGTGGTTCGCTTGTTGCCTCCCCTGATCATGAAGAGAAGCGAAGCTGAGCAGGTGGTGAATCTCCTGTCCGGTATTATCCGGGAGTTCCTGGCGGCATGATGATGCGGGCGGTCCGGCCGCTTGGGGAGGAGCGCCAGCGTAAGGGTTACGGCCTGTTGTTCGAGATCCAGCTTGTGTTTGCCAATAATCCTAAATCCGGCAGCTGACCGCTTATTTCAATAAATTTGGTTAAAACCACTGTCTTTAGACGGTGACTTTGATGGGGTTGACTCATGCGCGTTTAGCTTGATGCGGTTGGATGACTTTAGTCATCTGCATCCAAGCTGCGCTAACCCACCTGCATCTAGTAGGTGGTAGTTTAGTTCCGGCATAGAGCTATGATCCACCAAGACTTTCCGCGGTACCCGACGCTCACCGGCATGGTGAGTTTGCTACAACTGCCGGATTCAGGATAATTATGCGGATCAAGCATTTCTTGCAATTCAACGATTTCTCCCGGGGGGAGTTCGAGTATCTGTTTGAGCGGACGCGCTGGATCAAGCATGAATTCAAGCAGTACCGCCGCTACTGGCCCCTGGAAGACCGAACCATGGCAATGATTTTCGACAAGCATTCCACGCGCACCCGCTTGTCATTCGAAGCGGGTATGCATCAGCTGGGAGGCGCCGCGATCTATCTTTCCACCCGCGATACGCAACTGGGGCGGGGCGAACCGGTAGAGGATGCGGCTCGCGTCATTTCCCGGATGGTCGATATTGTCATGATACGCACTTATGAACACAGCATCATCAGCCGCTTCGCCGACCACTCCCGGGTGCCTGTGATCAACGGATTGACTGATGAGTACCATCCTTGCCAGATCATGGGGGACATTTTCACTTTTATCGAACGAAATGGAAGTATCGTCGGCAAAACGATTGCGTGGATCGGGGATTCCAATAACGTATGCAACACCTGGCTTCAAGCTGCAGAGGTTTTCGATTTCAATGTGCATGTGTCGACTCCACCGGGATACGAAGTCGAACCGGAGCGGGCGGGACTTTATGGCACCGACCACTACGAGGAATTCGCCGATCCCCACGATGCGGTAAAAGGTGCTGATCTAGTCACCACGGATGTCTGGACGAGCATGGGTTTCGAGGCAGAGACCGAGGAAAGAAAAAGGGATTTCGCCAATTTTCGCGTGGATGCGGAAATGATGGCTTGTGCCAAGCCGGATACGCTGTTCATGCACTGCCTGCCTGCGCATAGGGGGGAGGAGGTGGCGGCGGAAGTTATCGATGGCCCGCAGTCGATAGTATGGGAAGAAGCGGAGAATCGGCTTCATACCCAGAAGGCGCTCATCGAGTATCTTTTGCTGGGGAAAATAGGCCTGGAGAACGGCGTCGCTGGCGCAAAAACTTTACCGGCTTGATTGCGGTTCCGGGGTTTGTCATCAATAGGGTATGGAATGAAAAAATCAAAAAAATCAGGAACATCCAGAACGGCCGATATCGGAAAGGTTGTGCTCGCTTTTTCCGGCGGATTGGATACTTCCGTGATCCTGAAGTGGCTGCAGGATACGTACCGATGCGAGGTCGTGACATTCACCGCGGATATCGGACAGGGGGAGGAAGTGGAGCCGGCGCGGGCAAAGGCCAGGCAATTGGGTGTGAAGGAAATTTTTATCGAAGATCTTCGCGAAGAATTCGTGCGGGACTTTGTTTTTCCCATGTTTCGGGCCAATACGATATATGAAGGCGAATATCTTCTTGGAACCAGTATCGCCCGCCCGCTGATCGCTAAACGCCAGATCGAAATCGCGCTGGAAACGCAGGCGGATGCGGTTTCTCATGGCGCAACCGGGAAGGGCAACGACCAGGTGCGCTTCGAACTTGGCTATTACGCGTTGAAACCCGATATCCGCGTGATCGCGCCGTGGCGCGAATGGGATCTCACTTCGCGGGAAAAGCTTCTGGCGTATGCGGAACAGCATGGCATCCCGGTGGAAATGAAGAAAAAGAAAGGGTCCCCTTATAGCATGGACGCCAATCTGCTGCACATCTCCTATGAGGGCCGTATTCTGGAAGATCCCGCGCGGGAACCGGAAGAATCCATGTGGCGCTGGAGCGTCTCGCCGGAAAAAGCGCCGGACGAGGCCGAATATCTCGACCTGGAATTCAGGCAAGGCGATATCATCGCGCTCAATGGCAAGCCGCTTTCGCCTGCGCGCGTACTTGCGCAATTGAATCAGTTAGGCGGCAAGCATGGGATCGGGCGGCTGGATCTGGTCGAGAATCGTTATGTGGGCATGAAATCCCGCGGCTGCTACGAGACTCCTGGAGGAACGATCATGCTTCGCGCCCATAGGGCCATGGAATCCATCACCCTCGACCGGGAGGAGGCTCACCTGAAGGATGAGCTGATGCCGAGATATGCCGCCATGATTTACAATGGTTATTGGTGGAGTCCCGAGAGGAGGATGATGCAAAGCCTGGTCGACGCATCCCAGATCAACGTAAATGGCTGGGTGCGGGTGAAGCTCTACAAGGGCAATGTTACCGTGGTGGGTCGGGATTCCAAAACCGACTCCCTGTTCGATCCCCGCATTTCCACCTTCGAGGATGACCAGGGTGCCTATAATCAGACCGATGCGGCCGGATTTATCAAGCTGAATGCGTTGCGGATGCGCATTGCGGCAAATTTGAGAAAAAGAAAATAAGCGCCGGGCGGCCCCAATCGGTCCAAGCGGCTGAAAGGAGACTGGTAATTCAGGAGAATCGAGCATGCCCTCATTCGACATTGTTTCTGAAGTTGACAAGCAGGAGGTAAGAAACGCAGTTGACCAGGTGAACAAGGAGGTCAGCACCCGCTTTGATTTCAAGGGATCGGATGCTCGCGTGGAGCAGGCGGATTACACGCTTACCGTCTTCGCGGATGATGAATTCAAGCTGGGCCAGGTGCTGGATATTCTCATGGCCAAGCTGGCCAAGCGCAATGTCGATGTGCGATGCCTCGACAGGGGACAGGTCGAAAAAATCAGCGGCAATAAGGTCAAGCAGCAGGCAACAGTGAAAACAGGCGTGGAAAGCGAACTGGCAAAAAAAATCATCCGGCTGATCAAGGATAGCAAGCTCAAGGTGCAAGGCAGTATCCAGGGAGATGCCGTCCGCGTCTCAGGGGCGAAACGCGACACCCTGCAGGAAGCCATACAACTGGTCAAGAAATCGATTACCGAATTCCCGCTTCAATTCCAGAATTTCCGCGAGTGATCATCCTGAATCCGCTTTGTAGCGAATAGCGAACTCATCACGCAGACGAACATCGCGTATCGCGAAAATCTTTGTGGATCATGGCTCTAAAAACTGGAAATGAGTGGTCAACTACCGGATTCAGGATGACCCTTGTTCCGCGAGGCTGTTCTCCTCTCTCCTTCAGGGTGCGGATTTGTTAGAGCTTCGCTAAACCCCGCAACCCATTTCTCATATAAGCGGCAGGCGACCTGATTCAAGGCGGGAATGCGCTCATCCAGGCCGGTTTGTATCGCTTCCGCCGGCTGGACTGCTGGCCCAGGGCTTGCCGCAATTTCGCCGGCGCCGTTGCTGCACCAGGTTTCTACCATTTCTTCAGTCATTTCCACATGACACTGGAGTGCCAGGTGTTTATCCAGGACGAATGCCTGGTTCCTGCAATAGGAATCGGAAAGCGCCACGGCCGCCCCTTCAGGGATGGTAAAGGCTTCTCCATGCCAATGGAATGCCTCGAAGGCAGAAAGTTCGCCAAACCACGCTCTTGCCGCCGGAGTGTCCGCAACCTGGACTTTGCCCCACCCGATTTGCTTGACAGGACTCCGGCTCACGGTGCCCCCGAGTGCCTTGGCCATCAATTGGCCACCGAGACAATGGCCTAGCACCGGTATGTTTTCCGCAACCGCCTGGCGTATCAATGCAAGCGCCGGCCCGATCCATGGCAGATCATCGTTTACACTCATGGGTCCTCCCATGAATACCAGTCCGGCGAACTGAGCAGCTTCGGAAGGAAGGGCTTCGCATGCATCCACCTCGATGAGCCGCCAGGAAATGGAGCGGGAATCCAGATAGGTGGCGAAATATCCTGGTCCTTCCAGCGGATGATGTTTGAATATGGCGACTGGCTTCATGCGACGCGAATGGTTGTGGCTATCTGCCTCTTGGTCCCATGGCTGCCGGTGCTGACCGGCTGCGGAAGGGAAAGGTGCTATTAGGGTCGGGGCCGGAATCGGATCTGGAACCCTAGGGAAGCGCTGAACAAATCTCCGCTGGCGCGGAGGTGGCTTTGCGGGATGGAATGCGCGAAAGGCGACGATGCGAATGGTGCGACCGCGCAGGGCGGAGCAGTGTCTTCCGAAGGAAGATGCGACCCCGTAGCGGGATGCCTGCGCCCCAACAAACCTGTGGTGCGGTCGAAGCATCCCCTCCGCTGCCCGATCCCCGCTCTGCGGGGCCCCTTGGGCGACGCTCCGGGGCGCTCCTTCGCCAGGAGCATGACAGGGCAGACCACCCGCAAAGCCCCGCCCCATCCGGGTTGCGATAAAATCGGGCACTCATGGCGTTGCGCTCCCTGGCATCGGAGTCCCGGCTACGACCTGCATCGCGCGCCTTATGATCATCCCGATTTTACCAGCAACGCGCTCAGCGAGGATTTATTCAGCGCTTCCCTAGCGAGTGGGTTTCCAGGGTACGATATCTGCTTCTGCTATGACCCTCTGTCCCGTTACCGTCTTGTTGCTGAAATCCGCTTTTTCCCGGGAGCCAACGAGATACTTTCCTGTTTCCACCTGGATTTCGACCTGTCCCGCCGCTACCGCCACACTGCCCCCGCTAGAACGTTTGCTGACGCTGAAGCGGCTGTCCATGCCACTGATATAGGCTGCTCCCACCTTCACCTGCAGTTTTTCGGCTCCAGTATTCTTGACGTCAAAAAAAGCATTCCCTCTCAGTATTTCGATGCGGGGAGGTTCGGTATTGGTGACGGTCACGCTGCTGTCACTGTCCAGGCTGATGTCGATATGGGGTGTTGCTGTCACGGTGATGCGCTGCCCGGGCACGGTTTCATGCAGCCGGGTTGCCATCGGCTTCGCAATGAGCCAGGACATGACGCCGAGAAACAGCGCGGTGGAGGCGATGGAAAGATGGACAAGGAAACGGCGCCAGCGGCTGCCGGGCGTCACGCCAGGCATGTCGCGGTGTTTGTCCGGAACGAATCGTAAAGCCTTTCTTCCATCGCACTTTTCCTCGAATGGCCGTGGACAAGATGCGATTTTAACCTCATTCAAGCAGATCCGCCACGTACCGAGGGCGCTGGCGAAGACTTATCCAGGACTTCCCTAATTCTGCTCGGAAGGATCCGTTACAAAACCTATTCGAACCAGCCCGGCTTTCGCCGCGATGGACATGACTCGCGCCACCTGCTCGTAATGGACATGTTTGTCGGCCCGTATATGCAGCTCCATGTTGGCATTCTGGCTGGCAGCGGCGGCAAACCGCGGAGCCAGCACATCCATGGTAACGGGCTCCCCGTTCCAGTAGAGGCTGGAATCTTCGCGTAGCGCGAATTCAATATGCTCCGGCTGAGTGATATTCGGACTGCTCGATGCCTTTGGCAGATCGATTTTCACTGAATGCGTCAGCAGGGGAGCAGTGATTATGAAGATCACCAGCAACACCAGCATGACATCAACCAGCGGGACCACGTTGATTTCAGCCATGGGTATCTGGCGGCTGCCCCCTTCCATGCTTCCGAAAGCCATTATAGTCTCCTTTCGCTCGGCGCCACGACGCGAAGGGGCCGTTCGTCCCCGGCGGAGCTATTCGTTTTTGCGCCGACCGCGATCAATACGAAGAGATCATGGGCAAAGGCATCGAGCCGGGCCAGCCAGATGCGGTTACGGCGCACGAACGTGTTATAGGCCAGTACGGCGGGAATCGCGACAGCAAGGCCCAGGGCGGTCATGATCAACGCCTCCCCCACCGGACCGGCCACCTTGTCCAAGGTGCCCTGGCCGGAAAGCCCTATCTGAACCAGCGCGTGATAAATCCCCCATACTGTGCCGAACAAGCCGATATAGGGCGCGGCGGAACCTGCCGAGGCTATCACCGTCAGGCCGTTCTCGACCCGGGTGGCCTCCTGGTCGAGGCCATTTCGTAATACGCGGGTAATGAATTCGCTTGCTCCGCCTGCTGCGGCAAGTTTTTGCAGGCCATGTTTTTCCGAATCGACGGCAGCATCCATTGCAAGCTGCGCAAGCTGTGCGAAGGCGTTATCATTCGAGTCTGCTTTCCCTTCTTTCAGCGTCGAGTTCACTTCCTGCAGGGAACTGGCGCTCCAGAAGCGCTTGAGAAAGGCGTCGGCGCGCCTTCCTGCCAGGAAATTCGACAGACTCTTGGTAAGGATGAGATACCAGCTCGCTACCGAAAGACCCAGCAGCAGCACAAGCACGCTGATACCGACGCCATCGAGCTGCGCCAGAAAATTAGAAAATCCGAGACCTGTTTGCATTAGATCAATCTCCTTGCAGTACAAAGTTGAAGGGTTGCAGAGCGATGGCTCTTACCGGCTGGCCATCGCGCACCGGCGGCGTGCACCGCCAGGTTTTTACCGCAGCCATGGCAGCGTCGTCGAGCCGCTTGAAACCGCTGCTGGTAACGACTCGCGCAACACTGACATAACCTTTTTCGTCCAGCTCGACGCGCAGCATCAGTTTACCTTCTTCACCGAGGCGCCGGGAAAGGGGAGGGTAGGCGGGTGCACTGAGTTCGGGACATGCGACCGACAGCTCGGAAGATAGCGTGACGGGGCCTGCCGGCATCTGGGGCGCGCGGGGCGCGGGGGGAGCTTCTTCCACGGGCACAGGTTCGGGCTCAGGCGCTGGCGCCAGCGCGACCGGCTCGCTTTCCGAGATCACCGGAGCTTCCGCGACTATCTGGCGGGATTGTTGTTTCTTGACCGGCTTCGGTTTGGGCAAAGGCGGCGGAGGCTCGGGTTTGGCTTCTTCCTGCGGCCGGGTGGCAGGGATAAAATTGACGAGGAGGGTGGCTAGCTGTTCCGGCGGCGGGATCAATTGCTGCTTGAAAAGGAAATAAAGCAATGCGCCATGCGCTGCAAGAACAAGCATCAGGCTGGGCAAAAAGACGGGATTGCGTTTGAGTATCATGCCATTAATGACCGGAACCCGAGGGCATGTTCCGGGAAAGCCAGTCTTCGAAAATCTTCTTGTTTACCAAGCCGCTCTTGACCTCGCGCTGGTGCCTCTGATCAAAAAAATAGGTGCGGGGAACTTCTCCGTACCAGCGGCCGTCAATTTCGAGCCGCAAACGTTCCGGAACATCCTCCGCGAAGACCCACTGCTCGATCTTTTTCAGGCCATAGCTTTCCGTTCGCGCCACGAGTTGCGGTCCATCGCCCACTGTATCCGTGGATACCAGCACGACATCCAGCTGGGGATGGCTACGCCTGAGTTCACTCAGAGTCTTTAATTCCGTTGGGCAATACTGGCAGTCAAGCGACCACAGAACGAGAATAAAGGGCTTGCCCTGGCGGGCTGCGAGAACCTGGGAAAAACTGCCGGCGGCAAAAGGCCGCACACTTTCCATGGCGCTGGCAGGGCTGATGCAAACCAGCGCCAGCGCGAGCGTCAGGCAACGCAATGCGGCTTTCAATGGAAATCCCGGAAGCGCTGCGGAGAATTCGAAACCGGTTTTTTTATTCATCAGAATGCAAATCTAATTAAGAATCAATCGCAGTAATGGGAGATTTTACCATCTACGTCTGGCTTATGTACAGAAATGAAAAGTGTATGATTCTAAATCCGGTAGTTGACCTTTCTTTTTTAGTTTGAAATCATGATCCGTAAAGATTTTCGCGATACTCGACGTTCATCTGCATGGTGAATTCGCTACACTGCCGGATTCAGGGTGATCCGAATATCTTCGTTGCCGAGTGTTTGTCGCGATTCACGGGGGTTGCGCTTAACAAAATCCATTAGGAGCAATAGGGATAATAGGGGCTAACAGCGGTAATCGCAATGCGGCAAATTGTCGCACCCTGGGAATATGGCCGGATATCATCGGGTGAGAGGGGTGGAGGCGGCGTCCGGGACGGCAATTGCGGTGGCTGGTTCAAGGCAGGTGGCTTCTGGCTGCTGCCTCACTTGGGTAAACTTTTCCGGAGAATGGAAAATATTTGATACCATTGCTTGCGAAACAAGCGACGCGCAAATCCAATTCCAATAAGGCAATTGTCCTGGCTACTCAACAGGAATTTTCAAATTTTCTGGCTCAAATTGAAAGACGGGCCTATAAGCAGGCGTTATTCGCGGTACGTGACGAGCATCTGGCGCTGGATATCGTTCAGGAGTCCATGATGAAGCTCGTGGAGAAATACGCTGCCAAGCCATCGGAAGAACTCCCTCTTCTGTTCCAGCGCATCCTGCAAAACACCATTCGGGATTTTTACCGGAGGCAAAAGACGCGGTCTCTATGGACCACGTTGTTTTCATCATTCACCTCCGGCAAGGAAAACGAAAATGAGGACTACGATTTCCTGGAAACTTTGCGCGTGGAGAGCGCATCGAATCCAGGCAATCCGCAGGAAAAACTGGAACAATCGGAATCTATCCGCGTGATCGAGAGGGCGCTCTCCGACCTGCCGGCGCGTCAACGGGAAGCCTTTCTGCTGCGTTACTGGGAGGATATGGATGTTTCGGAAACGGCAAAGATCATGGGATGTTCCGAAGGAAGCGTAAAGACGCATTGTTCCCGCGCAACCCATGCCCTTGCCATCGTGCTGAGTAAAAAGGGAATTACGTTATGAACGAACCGCAAACAGGAAAGAAAATCGCGCAAATCCTGGATCAGGGACTGGACAATATCAGGCAAGGTACGCTGGACCGGCTGCAATCCGCGCGCAGCGCTTCGCTGGAAAATTACCATCCGGCGGAGACAATAGTGAATGTCGGTGGTGCTTCCGTTCGCAGTGGGCATGAGTGGCATTTGAAAAGGGGGAGGTTCGTCTCCCTGGTTTCCTTGCTGCTTGCGCTCATGGGGATCGTTTATTGGCAGAGCCTGCAGGGCGACGAGAATGAAGACATCGATATCATGCTGCTCGTTGATGATCTTCCGGTAAACGCCTATCTGGACAACGAGTTCGAAACATGGCTCGAAGGCTCCTGATCCCGGGGCTGTGGCTGTGTTTCCTGCTTTCTGCTCATGTGTCGGCTGAATCGAAGCAGCCCTCATGGAACCAGCTGATGCCGCAACAAAGGGAAATCCTGGCTCCGCTCTCGCAGGAGTGGGATCATATGGAGCCGGCAAAAAAAAAGAAATGGCTGGGCATAGCGAAGCGCTATCCGGGGATGACGGGCGAAGAGCAGCAGCGCATGCAACTGCAGATGCGGGACTGGTACCTGCTTACTCCGGAGCAGCGCCAGCGTGCGCGCGAAAAGTACAAGACGATCAAAAAAATGTCGCCTGACAAGCGGGATGAAATAAAGCAGAAATGGCGCCAGTACGAGCAATCGCCGGATGGCGCACTGGCAAATCAATAAGGTGGCAGCGCCGGATTCCGCACTTTCCTTACATCAAGGCGGATAGGCATTCCTGATGGATTATCCGGAGTCGATTAAAATTTCGGTCCCTGGTTTCTGGCGCAGGGTGGTGAGCATGATTTACGAATCATTGCTCCTGCTGGCGGTTCTGTTTATTGCCGGCGTGGTTTTTCATCTCGTGTTTCGCGATACGAATTCGCTTTTTTTCAGGCCTGCATTTCAACTTTACCTCCTGCTGGTGGCAGGAACGTACTTTACCTGGTTCTGGACGCATGGCGGACAGACCCTGCCGATGCAAACATGGAAATTCCGCGTGGTCAGCGTCGATGGAAGGCGGCTGAATTTAAAACAGGCGATTGCACGCTATCTGTTTGCCGTGATCGGAATTTTTTTGGGCGGCTGCGGAATACTGTGGGCACTATTTGACCGGGAAGGTCAATTTTTGCACGACAGGCTGGCGGGCACGCGCATCATCAAATTCGAGGCGATCAGCAAGCCCTGAACCAGTAGAAAAAGCAGTTTACCCGCAGAAGGCGGGCATGGAAGAGTTTCTTCTCATGCTGTTCCGCCTACCGTCAATCCCTCTATGCGCAAAGTGGGCTGGCCTACCCCCACGGGCACGCTCTGGCCTTCCTTGCCGCAGGTTCCCACGCCGGGATCGAGCGCCATGTCGTTTCCTATCATCGAAACTTGGGTAAGTATGTCGGGTCCGTTGCCTATGAGCGTTGCACCTTTTACCGGATAAGATATCCTGCCATTTTCAATCATGTACGCTTCAGCCGCGGAAAACACGAATTTCCCGCTGGTGATGTCCACCTGGCCTCCACCGAAGTTCACCGCGTACAAGCCATGCTTTACGGAAGCGATGATTTCTTCGGGGCTTTTATCGCCGTTCAACATGTAGGTATTGGTCATGCGCGGCATGGGAATGTGAGCGAATGATTCCCGCCGGCCATTCCCGGTGACGGCAACGTTCATCAGCCGGGCGTTCAGGTTGTCCTGCAGATAGCCTTTCAGTATGCCGTTTTCGATGAGTACGGTACATTGGCTGGGATTGCCTTCATCATCGACATTGAGCGAACCGCGCCGCCTTGCAATCGTTCCATCGTCAACCACTGTCACGCCCGCCGCGGCCACCCGCTCGCCAATACGGCCTGAAAACGCGGAACTCCCCTTGCGATTGAAATCTCCTTCCAGGCCGTGGCCGATCGCTTCATGCAGCAGTATTCCCGGCCAGCCGGCACCCAGTACTACGGTCATGGTTCCCGCAGGAGCAGGTTTTGCGTTGAGATTGACCAGGGCCTGGTGCACCGCCTTGGCCGCATAGTCGCGCAGGACGTCATCAGTGAAGTACGCGTAATCGAAGCGACCGCCGCCTCCCGCCACACCCTGTTCGCGCCTGCCGTTTTCCTCGGCGATGACTTGCAGCGACATGCGCACGAGCGGGCGCACGTCAGCCGCCAGAACCCCGTCGCTGCGCGCAACCAGGATCACTTCGTAATCTCCCGATAGGGAAGCCATCACCTGGATAACCCGCTTGTCGACCGCGCGGGCATAGCCCTCGAGCCTTTCCAGCAGCGCGACCTTTTCCTTATCGTTGAGCGCGGAAATAGGGTCGTGCGGAAGATAAAGCTCGCGGCCCTTGCTGCGGCGGACTGCTTGAACCGAATGCGAAGCTCCCTGGCGGGCGATTGCACGAGTGGCCTGGGCTGCAGAGGCGAGCGCCGGCATGCTGATGTCGTCCGAATAGGCAAAAGCGGTCTTGTCGCCGCTGATCGCGCGTACGCCCACACCCTGATCGATATCGAAGCTGCCGGATTTGACTATGCCTTCTTCCAGCGCCCAGTTCTCGCCCCGGCTGTATTGGAAATACAGATCTGCATAATCCACGTTGTGGGAGAACATCTGCCCGAATACTTCCTGCAGGCCGGCCGTATCTATCTCATAAGGCGCCAGAAGACAATTGCTGGCCGTGACAAAGAGATCGCTCGTTGGGGAAATGGATTCGGTAATCATGGTATCCAGGTCAAAAATTCGATAATCAGCAATAATGCAGGATCCGGTGTTCCAAAGCGGGCAAACTATTGCGCAGGCTGGTCTGATAGTCGGAATTGATATCCGCTATCACCACGCCCGATCCCCGCGGAAGCCGGTCAAGCACCACGCCCCAGGGATCGACTATCATGGTGTCGCCATGGGTTTCCCTTCCGTTGACGTGATATCCGCCTTGAGCAGGCGCAACCACATAGGCGAGATTTTCGATGGCGCGGGCGCGGATGAGTGTTTCCCAATGCGCCTTGCCGGTAGTTGAAGTAAAAGCCGCAGGAGCAAAAATGATATCCACCTTTCCCATGGAGCGGTAAAGCTCCGGAAAACGCAAGTCGTAGCAGATGGAAAGACCTATACGGCCAAAGGGGGTTTGCAGCGCAACCACGCCACATCCGGGTTCTATGGTTTTTTCCTCGGCATAGCTTTCGTTACCCAACTCCAGGCCAAACAGGTGTATTTTGTCGTATCGCGCGACTTGATCCCCTTTGTCATCATAAACCAGGCAGCTGTTGCGGACCTTGTCGGGCTGGGACGATACCAGGGGTACGGAACCCCCTACCAGCCAGATGCCCAACCGCCTCGCGATGTCGCTCAGGAATTGCTGTATTGGCCCGGAATTATCCTGTTCGCGTGCCGCCACCCGATCCGCGTCACTCATTCCCATCAAGCAAAAATATTCCGGGAGCGCTATCAGCTTTGCCCCTTGCGCCGCTGCCATTTCTATCAGGCGCCCCGCTTCTTCCAGATTGCCCACGACATTGGGCCCGGCCGCCATCTGAATGGCGGCAATACGGACAAACCTTTGACTTTCGGTTCGCGAGGAGGTTGCAGTTGGATTATCCGCTGTCATGGGCGATCTTGTTCTGCTGTTGCTCCGGTTGGCCAGGCATGTCCGGAATTATGGGTGATCATCTTTTCAGCTTATTCAGCCTGGAGAACCTGTGAAAGAAGTTCCGATCAACGCCGGGTTCATTTCGCCGGATCGGACTTTGCCTATCGATGCCTCATAGCGGAGGCAGGAGGCTTCCTGGCAAATCAAATGCAAACAGATTAACCGAAAAGCGGTTTTTTTTAAACCCTTCAGATGATACTCATGGTGGAACTTTCATTTTTTCCGGCATCGTATCGCATCGTGTCGATAAGGCAGCGGTGGATTCCCTGTTTTCGGGACAAAATGTCTTCGGGGAATCTTGTCCCGCAGCTCAAACTATTGCTGCCCAGGCTCATCGGTTTCGTGTTCGTGCGCCTGCTCTGATTTTTTTACCACTATCGGCTTGGTCCAGGTTCCCGTTATGTCATATTCATTAGGCGTCGGGGTGCTCTGCAACGCCTTGTTTACGATCATCTCGGTGAGTCCCACCACCGGCGTGGCCAGTCCAAGCGACGGGATAACCTTGAAATTCAGTTTCTGGGTCTCCGCTTCAAGATTTACCTCGCCATTCAGGATAATATTGGCCGCGGGTCCTTCGATCTGGAGGTCATCGGTAACCGCCACTCCGTGCGCGATCCTTATATCTCCCGAAATATCGTCGAAGGCAAAACCTTCGCTGAACACATCACGAAAGTCCAGCATGACTCTTCGCGGTAGCGCGCGCAAATCGAAAAAGCCGAATAGTCTCCCGATCCCAGGCTCAAATCTGGGAAACTGCCCGTGTTCCGCCTGCAGCTTGAAGGTACCAAACATGGTTGCGTAATCGATAACCAGTGGGCTTCCATCCCAGGATACCTCGCCTTCGAGCTTGCCAGTGCCGCGTTTCACGCGATCGGGATGACCCAGGCGCGTCAGGAATTTTCCGATATTGCTCGACTCCAGGGTAATCGTGGCCTGAACTCGCGGGGTAGCGGTTCGGCTATGCCATATTCCTTTTGCCACTATCGAGCTTTCCGGGCTGCTGAGCCGCAATTTGTCGATACGCCAATTCTGCTCGTGCTGAGCGCCCTTCAATTCGAGGTGCCCCAGCCGCATGTTTCCGAGTATCAGGTCATTCACCATCACGTCGAGCGCCGGCGCAGCTTTTTGCTGAGGTCTTGCTTGCACCGCCGGGGCTGGCCTGGAGGATGAAGGAGATGAAGTCGAAAGAGCGGTTGGGACGACCAGTTTGTCCAGGCGCGCTAGAATCCTTCCGTTACCCGATGGGTTCCAGTTGATGTCGCCGGTCATTTCGCTGCTTGCGACAGTGGAGTGCCAGATCTTGTCAATTTTTTTTGCGCTCAGTTCGATATCGGTGAGCCGCCTGCCGAAAATAGTAAGATTGCCGAGATGCAGATCCACTCCGGTTATATCGGAAAAAGCTTCCGCTGCGCCGCCTGCCTGTCCTTGAATCATGATTTTCCGCCATTGATCCAGATCCAGCGTCCGTATCGTGCCGCTCACGGATATTCCCGGCATTTCCAGGGTTGGGACGGAAGCGGCGCCAAACGTCACGACACCTTCGTCCACCTGGTATTCCTCCGCTTCGTCCTGCGTGCGTCTTACTTTTGCCGCCGCAATATCTCCATAGCTCAAGATGAGCGTATCCTTGTTCACAGCGGCGGCTTTCCGCTCGAAACGCAGGGGTATGCGGTCGGGGGCCGCTTTGGAGAACGGCTCGGGCAATGCCGAGGTAATGCCCTGGAGGGACGATTCAATCGACAGGTTAGCCAGTTTGTTGCGGACGTGGATCATTCCCCGCCATTCGGCGCTGCCTCGAAGGTATCTCGTCCACGCGTGAGGAGAGCGGGTTGCATCGCGCTGCCAGCTTCCATACAGATTGTCCAGGTTGATTTTTCCCAGGGCAATCATGCGGACGCTCCCGTCGCGCGTGTCGACAGAACTGAGAGACATCGGGCCGCCAAGCAGCCGGGCTGTAATATTGTTGGCGCTTATTCCCGATTCGGTAAAAAAAATTTCTCCGCTGATATCGCTCAGACTGGGTAAATTCTCCCCAGGATTGATTTCATTGCCGGTGATCTGGTAGCTCCCGGCAAGATTGACGCGTCTGGAATGTCTTGCAGAGGTCAGCGGGGTGCCAAGTTTGAGGTGAAGCCTTCCGTTTCCGGCAACGCTGATTTGATTGGAAAGTGTGCCAGCCAGGCTGCCGGATCCATACCTGGCCGCCAATTCCAAGAATTTCCGGGTCTCGCCGGTTGCCTCTGCCTCGCATTCGAGTGCCGCCCCGGGTTCACCGATGTCCCTGACGCGAAGTTTTATCTTGCTCAGTTTTGTGCCGATAATCGCGGCCTGCGGTCCGTTGAATTCGACCCGGTCACCGTGGAGCCGGATATTTCCTGAGATATTTTCGATCCGCGGCCATTCCGGCGTGAGATCCACCGTCGCTCCCGACGTGTTGATGAAGAGCCGGAATATGCCTTGATCTTCCTGACGGAAAGGAAATTCATCAGGATTGCCCTTGAGACGGAACCGGGCCTCCGTAATGACCCCAGCCACCATCGATTTTTCCAGCCACGTTTTAACGGATGAATCCTTTCGGACTGGAAGATACCGCATTACCCAGGGCACATCCGCTCGAGTCAAGTGGCCTGCGATGTCAACCATTCCCCGGCCATCACGTCCGGTGCGATAGCTGCCATATGAAACCCCCGCGGCATGGGGATTGGAGAAAGAAATATTACTGAACCTGAATTCGCTGGCGTCATTGCCTGAAGCGATGCTCCAGCTTGCCTGTCCGGTCAGGGTATCGAGCAGGAGCGGTTCGTGGAACAGGTCCGGCAGTTCTATGCTCGTTTGCCGTGAACTGATATTGAGCACTCCCTTCCGCTCCGTGATGTCAATGCTGCCGGTCATGCCGCCGAATGCGGGCAGACTCTCCCATTTCTTCATGCCCAGGTTGGTAAAATGTCCTTTTGCGCTGAAGTGTGATGGGGACGACAGATCTCCGTTCCATCCCACCTCAACGTGATCGATCTCTCCGTGCGGCGACGACTGTTTCAGGAAATTGCGCAGGGAGTCCGTCATCGGCAGATACTCGGTCAGGTCGCCAAGCGTCCGAAGGTTCAATTTATCCGCGCTCAGCTTGCCGCTGCTCGCCGCTCCGTTCTGGCCAGGGATCATCTGAAGCGAGAAATTCAAGGGTTGCAACCGCGGCTTGCCTCGGATGAAGGCGTTCAACCTGCTTGCCGATAGCTCGAAGCCTTCTTTCCCTTCGTTGTTTATTCTTTTCCAGCCTACCCTGCCTTGCACGCGGGAGAGAGTCAGTTCCGGTAGATTTTTTGCCATCCGGGCCTTGACGTTGCTCAATCGCATGTCCATCGTCAATTTCCGGATGTCCAGCCCTTCCATTCCCATCCACATGCGCAATGCACCGATGCCGCGCCTCAGCTCGATCTCGCGTGGAAAAGGCAGCCACGCCTGCCAGAGGGCGACATTGGCCTGATCTATCCGCAGGAACAGCTGGCCTCCCCACTGCTCGGGATAATCCAGCGACCTGCCCCTGAAGTCCCCTCGCATGTCCAGTTGGGCCGCAAGCTCGGCGGATGGCGTGGCGCGAATCCCGAAGCGATGCCGGTTATCCTGATTTTCCAGGAGCAGATCCACCAGCAATTCCAGTTCCGGCGCAGCCCGCAGATCATCCTGCCATACGATGCTGGCGTTATGGATGGTGACCCGTTTCTGTTGCAATAACCAGTTGGAAAAACCATTTTCATTTTCGCCTGGCTCATTCTCGAGTGCGAAACCGGCGAGATGAATGACACCCGCTGTATCGCGCCGCACAATCAGGTCGGGCTGATCGATCCTGATTTCACGAAAGTACAGCCCACCGTAAAGAATGGAACGCCACGATACGGTGCCCTCCAGCCGATGCAGCAATAGCGAGATCTTTCCCTCCTTGTCATAAACATGGATGGCGCCAAGCATCATGTGAGGGCGAAGGCCGTCCCAGTTCGCGCTGATCTCTCCCACCGTTACCTGCTGGCCCGATGCCCGGCTGATCGCCGACGCAATATCCTCGCGATAGTTCTCGATATTTGGCAGCACCCAATACCGCAGCGATAGCAGCAGCAGGGAAAAAAACGCTGCCGCTGCAATCAGTAGCCAGGCCGCACTGCGCAATAAAGCGGCGCAGCGCCGTGCAAGAGGTAAAATTGCTGAAAGGTTCAATAAGGATTTCCGGTTTTCTGCTGAGGGTGATCTGTTTTATCCAACCCGTCCAGTGAAAAAAACGTCGAGAGGGCGACCTTGGCGATAAAGCAATTGGTAAAACGATCTAATGGATTTACTTGCGCGACGCTTTCCAGTTCTGCGAGAGCAGGTGCATGCCCGTTGAAATACGGGATTTTGACGATCGATTTATTGTAACTCTGAATCTTTGGCCATGCATCCCGATCATCCCGTCGAGACAGTGATCGATTCGATCCTTCCATACAGCCGTTATGCGCAGCGCTTGCTGGACAGCGAACCGGAATTGCGGGTGGAACTGGAAAAAAGCCTTCATCGCCCTTTCGTTGCGGCCGAGATGCGGCAATTTCTGGATGCGGATGCGGTAGCGGCCAGTGATGAAGCTGGCCTGCAGCGTATATTGCGGAGCCTGCGCAAGAAGGTGATGTTGCGGTTGCTGGCTCGGGATCTGGGTGGACTGGGAGACCTGGCCGAAGTCATGAGGAGCATGACCGACCTGGGCGAGACAACCATTCGTTTCGCACTGGAGCGGCAGCAGGCCTGGCTGACCGACCCGAACCGATATGGACGCCCGAGGAATAAGGAGAAGAACGCTCCGCAGGAAATGCTGGTGGTGGCCATGGGCAAATTGGGAGGCGGAGAGCTCAACGTCTCCTCGGACGTGGATCTGGTTTTTGTTTACCCGGAAGATGGAGAAACCGATGGCCGCCGTTCAGTCTCCAACCAGGATTTCTTTGTTCGCCTTGGACGCAGATTGATCGCCAGCCTCAATGATATGACTTCCGATGGCTACGTTTTCCGGGTCGATATGCGCTTGCGCCCATATGGCGAAAGTGGCCCGCTGGCGATGAGTTTTCCCATGCTGAAGGATTACTTCATAAACCAGGGGCGGGAATGGGAGCGATACGCCTGGATCAAGAGCAGGCTGGTCGCCGGCCCTTGCGCGGAAGGCTCGGTTCTGATGGAGCAGATCGCACAGCCGTTCGTGTTTCGAAAATACCCCGATTTCGGCGCGTACGAATCCATGCGCGGTTTGCATGCGCAGATTCGGCAGGAGGTCAGCCGCCGCGAGTTGCATGAAAATATCAAGCTTGGACCAGGCGGCATCCGCGAAATTGAATTCATCGCCCAGGTATTCCAGCTTATCCGTGGCGGGCGGGACGCCGAACTGCGTATTCGTCCGACCCTGGAGGTGCTGCACCGCTTGCGGGAGAAGCGGCAGCTATCGGAAAAGGCGGTAGCGGAACTCTCCGAAGCCTATTGTTTTTTTCGCAATCTCGAGCATCGCCTGCAGTATCTCGACGATCTGCAGACCCAGACATTGCCTCGAGCGGCGGCAGACCAGGCTCTGATAGGGGAAACGATGGGCTTTTCAAGCTACGAAGGGTTCCTGGAGCGCCTTGATGACCATCGAAGCAGGGTGACGGGTCATTTTGAACATATATTCGCCGCTCCCCGGGAATTTCATACCTCCGGCATGCTGACCGCTCTCTGGGAAGAGCAAGTTGAAGAAGAAGCCGGACCGGAGGCTGCCGTCCGGCTGGCGGCAATGGGGTTTTCCGATCCTCAAGGCAGCCTGGGACGTTTACAGGCATTCCGCGCCAGTGCGCGCTACCGGCAGTTGCCCAAGCCGAGCAAGGCACGCATTGACGCGCTTGTTCCCGCTCTGATCGAGGTGGCTGCGAAAATGCCAGGGCCGGATGCGACGCTGGAGCGGATGCTACGGCTGCTTGAAAGCGTGAGCCGCCGCGCGGCCTATATCGCGTTGTTGCGGGAATATCCCGAAGCGCTGGAAAGGGTGGCCAAGCTCGCCAGCACCAGCCAGTGGGCTGCCGAGTATCTCAACGCACATCCTATCCTGCTGGATGAGCTGCTTAACTCCGAGGGCTTTCAAAACGCACTGGACTGGTCGCTTGCCAGGACCGCTTTGGAGAGCCAGTTAAAACAGGCGGAAGGCAACGATACGGAGCAGCAGATGGATGTGTTGCGGCATTTTCACCATGCCCAGGTGTTCCAGCTGCTGGCCAGGGACGTGGAGGGTTTGCTGCCCCTTGAAACGCTGAGCGATCATTTGACGGAACTTGCCGATCTGATACTCGATAAGGTGTTGCATCTTGCATGGTCCGGATTGAGGAGGAGGCACAGGGAAGAGCCCGCATTCGCGATCGTGGGCTATGGCAAGCTGGGCGGAAAGGAACTGGGCTACGCATCCGACCTGGACATCATTTTTCTTTATGACGATCCTCATCCCGATGCGCCCGAGATATATGCAAGATTGAGCCAGCGCATTAATTCCTGGCTGACCAGTTACACTTCTGCGGGCTTGCTGTACGAAACCGATCTGCGCTTGCGTCCCAACGGCAGCAGTGGATTGCTTGTCAGTTCCCTCGATGCTTTCGATCAATATCAGCGTAACCAGGCATGGGTATGGGAGCACCAGGCGTTGACCAGGGCGCGTTTTGTCGCGGGGGATTCGCGGATAGGAAATGCGTTCGAGCGAATACGGAAGGAAGTGCTCCGCCAGTGGCGCGACCCGGCAAAACTAAAGCGCGAAGTCCTGGCGATGCGTGAGAAAATGTTCGAAGCGCACCCCAATTCGTCCAGATTGTTTGACGTCAAGCACGACCGCGGCGGCATCATCGATGTCGAGTTCATTGTGCAATATTTGATTCTGGGTCATGCCTGCGATCACTCGGGGTTGACGGACAATATCGGCAATATCGCCTTGCTGAAGCTGGCGGGAGAGCTGGGGCTCGTTTCCGTAGCGGCCGCGCAACGCGTGCTTGTGGCTTATCGGGAGTTTCGCCGCGTGCAGCACAGGCTGAGATTGAGCGGAAATCCGGATGCTGCCGAGCCGTCCTCCGGCCGGCATCAGAAATTTGTCCGGGTGGAAGCCGATCGTTTCAGGGAAAGCATTGCCGCCGTGCTTCAGTTATGGGCGGAAGTTTTCGATTGATCCCAAATCCGGCAGTTGGACAGGGTGGAGTGTGCGATTTTTGGAGTACAGGGACGGCAGAGGCAGAGAATGTGATTCAATTTATCAAGGGTAAAATGCGATAGAATAGGGATTTTCAAAGATCCCGAGGAGTTTTTGATGTCGATGGCTGACCGCGACGGCGTTATCTGGAGCGACGGTAATATCATCCCGTGGCGCGAGGCTACCACGCATGTATTGACCCATACATTGCATTATGGAATGGGAGTATTCGAAGGTTTGCGCGCCTATAAGACGCCCAGAGGCACGGCGATTTTCCGGTTGCGGGAACATACCGACAGACTATTCAATTCCGCGCATATTTTCATGATGAAAATGCCCTACGACAAGGCTACGCTGATGCAGGCGCAATGCGATATGGTGAAGCAGAACAGGCTGGAATCCTGCTACATTCGCCCTATTGTTTTTTACGGATCGGAAGCCATGGGAATTTCCGCCAGGACGCTTTCAGTTCATGTCGTGGTCGCAGCCTGGCCCTGGGGCGCCTATCTTGGCGCGGATGGCCTCGAAAAAGGCATCCGTGTCAAGACTTCTTCATTTTCCCGGCACCACGTCAATGTCAACATGTGCCGCGCCAAGTCTGTCACCACTTATGCCAATTCGATACTCGCTCATCAGGAAGTGGCGCATGACGGATATGATGAGGCCCTGCTGCTGGATGTGGATGGGTATGTGGCGGAAGGAGCTGGCGAAAACATATTCATTGTCAAGCAAGGAAAGCTCTACACTCCGGACATGACTTCATGCCTGGAAGGTATCACTCGCGCTTCCATCATCGAGCTTGCCACGGAAATGGGAATCCCTATAATCGAAAAGCGGATCACCCGGGATGAGGTTTATTGCGCGGACGAGGCGTTTTTTACTGGCACCGCTGCCGAGATAACGCCTATCCGCGAACTGGATAACCGCCGCATAGGCGAAGGTGAACGGGGCGCCATTACCGCCAGGCTGCAGGCTGCCTTTTTTGACTGTGTGGGCGGCAGGGCCGCAAGCCATGCGGATTGGCTCACCTATGTCTGATCGATGTTGATGCATATCGAAGGAAACGAAGGAAAACCCATGCAGAATGCCAACGTGAGAAAACAGGAACCGATCGAGGTCACGGGCGACGATCTGCCATTACATTGTCCTATGCCATCCATGCTCTTATGGAATTCGCATCCTCGTGTCTTTCTCCCCATAGAGAATACCGGTGAAGCGTTGTGTCCCTATTGTGGCACCCAGTACACGCTCAAAGGCGGTTCGGGGACAGGACACCATCGCTGAAAAACCCGTAGAAATACGGTTGATGGGAAACAATTCATCACAAGGCATTTGGCGTTGCGGCGCCTGGAGGGGGAGGCAGCTTTTACCCATGCGTGTGTCCGGAAGGGCGGGATGGGTTGCTGGATTTTCCGCACCGTTGGCATGAATCCAAGTTTTTCCGGCCATGGGACCATGGGTGCGCTGCCTGCTTGCCCGCATATTCCCGGATGTCCTGATCCGCTTGCAAACCTCGCCATACCCATCATTCCAATAACTTAGCATAATCTCATGCCTGATTTACCGAAAGAGATTTTTAAAGCCTACGATATCCGCGGTATCGTTGGTCAAACGCTCACCCCGGAAATTACCGAAGCCGTGGGACACGCCATCGGTTCCGAAGCACGTGTCCGCGGTATTCAATCTTTGGCAATAGGCCGGGATGGCAGAACATCTGGTCCGGAGCTTGCGGCGGCGCTGGCGGCGGGGTTGCTGAAAAGTGGTGTCGACGTGGTCGATGTCGGGATGGTGGCTACCCCCATGCTCTACTTCGCGGCGCATACCTTATGCGGCTATTCCGGCGTAATGGTGACCGGAAGCCATAATCCTCCTCAATATAATGGCTTGAAGATGGTTCTGGGCGGAGAAACCCTTGCGGCGGAATCCATTCAGGCGTTATACCGGCGCGTGGTAAATCAGGATCTGGTCCATGGTCAGGGGGGATATCGCAAGCATGATATTGCTGAAACTTACTTGCAGCGCATTACTGCCGACATAAAGCTGACTCGTCCCATGAAAGTCGTCGTCGATTGTGGCAACGGCGTTGCAGGCGCTTATGCGCCGGAGCTATACCGCAGGCTCGGATGCCATGTAACCGGGCTCTTTTGCGAAGTCGACGGGATCTTTCCCAATCATCATCCGGATCCCTCCGCACCCGAGAACCTGCGCGATCTGATACATGAGCTTGGAACAGGCGACGCGGAAGTCGGGCTCGCCTTTGATGGCGATGGGGACCGCGTGGGCGTGGTAACGAAAAACGGTTCGATAATTTATCCCGATCGTCAATTGATGTTATTTGCGGCCGATGTTTTGTCAAGAAATCCTGGTGGGCGGATCATTTATGACGTGAAATGCACTCGCAACCTCGCGCCGTGGATAGAGCAGCATGGTGGCCAACCGATCATGTGGAAAACAGGGCATTCGTTCATCAAGGGCAAGCTGAAAGAAACTGGGGCAGTGCTCGCGGGCGAGATGAGTGGCCATATTTTCTTCAGTGAGCGTTGGTATGGATTCGATGATGGGTTATATGCGGGCGCACGGTTGCTGGAACTGCTCAGCCGCGAGGCAGATATCGATGCTGCCCTTCATGCAATTCCAGATGCCATCAGTACTCCGGAACTGCAGATCAGGCTGAAGGAAGGAGAAAATTACCAGGTGATCGCCCAGTTGCAAGTAAATGCGCGCTTTGATAATCCGCTTCGTGTGATTACGACGGATGGGCTACGGGTGGAGTACGCCGATGGGTTTGGCCTGGCACGTTCATCCAATACCATGCCCGTGATTGTGCTGCGATTTGAAGCGGACAGCGTGGCAGCGCTCACGCGGATACAGGAGGATTTTCGCAAGGTCATTTTACAAGCCCGGCCAGATGCGGCGTTACCATTTTAGTGAGCCATGAAAGTGGAAGAGCATCTTAAAACACGCGTTCTGTTTGTTTGCATGGGAAATATTTGCCGGTCTCCTACTGCGGAGGCTGTATTCAGGCAGCAGGTCAGGGATGCTGGCTTCGAGCAAGCCTTTCACATCGACTCGGCTGGCACTCATGATTACCATGAGGGTGAGCCGCCGGATGAAAGAGCCCAGCAGGCGGCGACCCGGCGCGGCTATGACACCCGAACCCTGCGGGCGCGGCGCGTGCATGAAAGGGATTTCGAGCATTTTCATTATATTCTTGCAATGGATAAGGCCAATCTCGCCATATTGAGGCAGGAATGTCCGCCTCAATACAGTCATAAGCTCGGCTTATTGATGCAATACAGCCGCAGGTTTTCCCAGGGGGTGGAAGAGGTTCCTGACCCTTATTTCGGTGGACGCCAGGGTTTTGAACATGTGCTGAACATGGTGGAGGAAGCCGGTCAGGAGCTGCTCAACCGGATATGCCAAGAAAAAAATATAGGGACGAGCCTCCTGGGGAAGCGCTGAACAAATTCTCACCGGCACGATGGTTTTTGCGGGATGGGATGCGCAAAGCGGTGTGAATGGAGCGGTTTCACGGCTGCCTGTAAATATCCTCAAGAGAGAGCAGGGGCCGCGGATTGCAGCGCTTCCCTAGTTCTCCCTATCGGAAATCCTCCCCAAGCCACCGGAATTTTCTCGCGATGGCTTTATACAGCCGGTCACTTGTGCGTTTCAATTTGCACTAACGGCTCGCCAGCAGCCGCCGCACGCGGAGGCGCAGGCTTTCTTTTCCGCCGGCCTTCCGGAACGGACTCTACAGACGCGTGCTCGTCAGGAGTCATCCGTTTTCCGGGAATGGTTTCAATCATGATCAATCCACTCGCTGCCAAATTCAACGATTCCGGTGCAGGAGCGGATTTCCCGGCTGCTTGCTGAACTGATGGCGCCGTTGCTTCCGGCGTTTTGTCCGAAAGTTGGTTTTCTGTTGCAACGCTTGCAACCCTGCGTATTCCTTCCGATGCATCGGTAAGCAGCAGAGGCGGGGAGGGTGGCGCAAGGGGTGCAAGTGATGCGGATAAGGGTTCCTGCTCCGGGATGGGGGAAAGCTGATCCGGTCTGCTTTCCTGCTCGGGCGCTGCTCCGGCGGCTACTCCAGGTGAAGTGGCAGTCTTGTTTTCTTCATCCGGCACTACAGTTGGCGCTTCCTCTTCCGGATCGCTTGACTGGTTGGCCGGCTGTCCGCCCACCGGCTCTGGCGGAAGCGCCGTCTTCGATTCGGGGAGCGCTCCCGTCTCGATTGTTGGCAAAGCCGCGCTTACCATGGCAGGTGTTTCCCATATCGGCTCGCGGGCAACTTCGTTTTCTGCCTTATTTTGTTGCATGGCCGGGCCGGCCATTTGCTGATCCTGGATTTCTCTTGGCGAGGTGTTTTTCGCCTCGCGGGGAAGGCGATCCTGGCGGTCACCCCGGTCGCGCTGCCTTCCGCCACGGCGGCGTCTGCGTCCCCCATCCTCTCCCCGCTGAGCTTGAGCCAGGTCTTCCGCTGCCGGTTGTTCCTCCGCAGGTAGCCGGGTGTCCGCCCGAGATTGTTTTTCCTCCCGTTTTTCCTCTCGAGGGGGGCGTTGCGGCTTTTTCGTGCCAAAGCGCTCTGCCTGGGGCTTCGAATCGCTGCGCTCACTGCGCTGGCTCTGCGCGGCTTCCCGGGGTTGACCCGGGAAAGTGACCACCTCGCCGGTTCGTTCGCCGCGCTCCCCACGCTCTCCACGAACTGGTCGGGCCGGCCGGACGCGATCGCGCCGGCCAGGGCCGCGTTCGAGCTGTTGCGGTCCGGCAGCAGCCTGTTCCGGCAGAGCTCTTTTTCGCTCTCCCCCCGGTTGCCTGAACCATCCCAGTATTTTATCCAGAAAGGATACCTGCTCGGGTTCGCGTTGCGGTACCTGCTCCCGTACTGGCGCCGGCTGGGACGGGGTTATGCCTTTTACGGCAGCCTGCTGCCGCACTGGCTTGGTTTCCTGCGAAGCCGATGGCAGGGTAATTTCCGTCGTGGGTTTCTCCACCAACTGGTAGCTGGTTTGAATTTCACCCGACTTCACCTCGTCGTGCCGCAAGCGAGTTATATTGTAATTGGGGGTTTCGAGATGAATATTTGGAATCAGGACCACATTGACTTTCAACCTGGCTTCGATCGCATGTATCTCGGAACGCTTTTCGTTGAGCAGATAGGTCGCCACATCCACCGGTACCTGGGCTTGAAGCACAGCGGTATTTTCCTTCATTGCCTCTTCCTGGATGATCCTGAGAATATGCAATGCCGAAGAATCAGTGCCGCGAATGTGCCCCGTGCCATGGCAGCGCGGGCAGGAGATATAGTTGCTCTCGCCGAGCGAGGGGCGCAGCCGCTGCCGCGAAAGTTCCAGCAAGCCGAAGCGGGAGATTTTTCCCATTTGCACGCGTGCGCGGTCATAACGCAGCGAATCATGCAGGCGATTTTCCACTTCTCGCTGATTGCGGGCTACTTCCATATCGATAAAATCGATCACCACCAGCCCACCCAGATCACGTAGCCGCAACTGCCGCGCGATCTCATCGGCGGCTTCAAGATTGGTATTAAGCGCCGTTTGCTCTATGTCGGAACCACGGGTCGCTCGCGCGGAATTCACGTCGATCGATACCAGCGCCTCAGTATGATCGATCACGATGGCGCCGCCTGATGGCAAAGTTACCTGGCGCGAATAAGCGGTCTCAATCTGGTGTTCGATCTGGAAACGCGAGAATAGAGGCACGTCGTCGCGGTAGAATTTCACGCGGCCGACGTTCGCGGGCATGACATGGCTCATGAACTGGCATGCCTGCTCATAGATGTTTTCAGTGTCGATCAGGATTTCACCAATTTCCTGGTGAAAGTAATCGCGGATTGCCCGTATGACGAGACTGCTTTCCTGGTAGATAAGAAAGGCGCCGCTCTGGCCGTGCGATGCTTCCTCGATTGCACGCCATAATTGCAGCAGATAATTGAGATCCCACTGCAATTCTTCCTCGCTGCGGCCTATTCCTGCTGTGCGGGCAATAATGCTCATGCCCGAAGGAATATCGAGCTGGGCCATCGTATCGCGCAGCTCGGCGCGGTCTTCCCCCTCGATGCGGCGTGAGACTCCGCCACCTCGCGGGTTATTTGGCATCAATACCAGGTGGCGGCCCGCCAGCGAGATATAGGTGGTGAGCGCCGCACCCTTGGTGCCACGCTCGTCCTTGTCTACCTGGACGATGAGCTCCTGGCCTTCATGGAGGGCGTCCTGCGGCCTGCCGCGGCCGGTATCGGCGGTCTCCTTGAAGTAGGAGCGGGAGATTTCCTTGAAAGGAAGAAAACCGTGCCGCTCTCCGCCATATTCGACGAAAGCGGCTTCAAGACTGGGCTCCAGGCGGGTAATGACCGCCTTGTAAATGTTGCCCTTGCGTTGTTCCTTGCCGGATGATTCGATGTCCAGGTCAATGAGTTTTTGACCATCGACAATCGCGACACGCAGTTCTTCCGGCTGTGTCGCATTAAATAACATGCGTTTCATTTTATGCCTCCCGCGCTCTGGACACGGGCGGACAGCCTACGCTGCGGGGATTCTTCCGCGCGTATACGAGAGCATACTAGTCAGGCAACGTTGGTCATAGGCTTGGCTGCTGTTAAAGATGACTATTTTCTCTGGCGTGTCGCTGTGGCCCTGCTTCAATTAACTAGCAGAGCCAGGAAATTAAGTTTCAATCAGGTTTCGGTTATGGCGCCGGTAATGGGCGCAACGAAACCGAAAACTGAAATTTACGTGTGCTTTGAGCGCGCAAATCAATTACTATCACTACTTTAGTGGTGAGTGACGTTAACCAGGTTTTTCGGGTTGGCGCTTGTCCCTTATTGGACAGTTTTCATCAACAGCGCTGCCTTGAACGCCGGATAAAGGGATAGGCTGAAACCCCGAATTGGCAAGTATAAGTAGAATTAGAGATTTAGGCAAAGATTTTCCCCTGCCTGCCGCGGTGAATGAAGTGGTGGATGAGGGTGGCGACGGACAGCGCATAGATAATTTCCTGTTCAAACGGCTTAAGGGAGTACCTAAAACCCACATCTATCAGTTATTGCGGAGCGGGCAGGTGCGGCTCAACAGCAAACGGGTGGACGCTGGTTGCCATTTGCAGTCGGGTGATGTGGTGCGTATTCCGCCAGTTCGCACCGGGGTCAGGCCTGTGCCTGGACATGGCGGCGTCAAGCCCGCGCCTTTTCCATTCGAAATCCTGTTTCACGATGAGGCGCTGATCGTACTCAACAAGCCTGCCGGCATGGCCGTGCATGGCGGAAGCGGCGTGAGCCAGGGTGTGATAGAGCATTTGCGCGCCCAGCATCCCGAGTGGAAATTCCTGGAACTGGTCCATCGTCTCGACAGGGGAACATCGGGCGTCCTGTTTCTTGCCAAGTCCCGCGCAGCGCTGATCGAACTGCATCGGCAAATTCGGGCGGGGCAGATGGAGAAACGCTATCTGACTCTGGTGAAGGGAAAGTGGCGGAATCCGAGGCAAGCTGTACGGTTGCCGCTCCACAAGTATGTCACCCCCACCGGGGAAAGGCGGGTGGTTGTGGCATCTGCGGACGGATTGGATGAAAAGGGGGCAATGCCCGCTCATACCATTTTCATTCTCAAAAAATCATGGCCTGATTTCAGCCTGCTGGAAGCGGAACTAAAGACAGGCCGAACTCATCAAATTCGCGTGCATCTGGCCCATCTCGGATTCCCGATCGTGGGGGACGACAAATATGGCGATTTTGACTTGAATAAACGATTATCCAGGGAGATGCCGGCAAAAGGGCTGAAACGCCAGTTTCTTCATGCTGCTGTGGCGGAAGTGGCGCATCCCGTCACCGGGAGGCGACTGCGGGTCGACGCGCCTTTGGCCATCGATCTGCGGACATTCCTGGAACAACTCGACCTTTCGGAAACCAGTGTAGTGAAGCGCTCTTGATGGAACTTATAATCAGGCTATAAGCCGCGTGGATACAGGGTTTCATATATTTCAATCAGTGTGCGGCGCTGCATTGGCAGTCTGTCGGAAAGCAATCAACTCCCGGATTTAGGAAATGGCTGATACAGAAACTCCCAACGAAGGCTCCGAAAAACAGGTGCTCGAAAAGCTGTTGCTCTCGTCATTGCGGGAACAGCGCAGAGCGCGCCAGTGGAGTATTTTTTTCAAATCCCTGACTTTTATCTACCTGTTTATTCTTTTGTTTGTCGGGTTGGGCTGGTTCGGCGATAGCGGCATGTCGATTTCCGGCAAGCACACTGCGCTGGTCGAGTTGCGCGGCGTCATCGCGCCGGACAGCATCAGCAGTGCCGATAATGTCAATGCCGGCTTGCAGCATGCGTTCAAGGACCAGAAAACGCAAGGGGTGATATTGCGCATCAATAGTCCCGGAGGAAGCCCCGTGCAAGCGGGCTACATCAATGATGAAATCCGGCGCTTGCGCGCCGAATATCCACGAATTCCACTTTATGTGGTGGTGGAGGATGTTTGCGCCTCCGGAGGCTATTACGTTGCCGTTGCCGCTGACAAGATTTTTGTCGACAAGGCAAGTATTATCGGCTCGATCGGTGTTCTGATGAATGGATTCGGTTTTACCAATGCAATGGACAAGCTGGGTATCGAGCGGCGGCTGCTTACCGCGGGAAAAAACAAGGCCTTTCTCGATCCTTTTTCACCGGTCAATCCGGAACAGGCGGAATATGCGAAAAAGATGCTGGACGATATTCACAAGCAGTTTATCGAGGTCGTCCAGGAGGGCAGGGGCAAGCGCCTGAAGAATACACCCGAGATTTTCAGCGGCATAGTCTGGACCGGACAAAAAAGCATCGATCTGGGTCTGGCCGACGCAATGGGAAGTGCGGAATATGTTGCGCGAGAGATCATCAAGGCCGAGCATATCGTTGACTATACGACCCGGGAAGGATTCGCCGAACGCTTTGCCAAACGCTTCGGGGCAGCCGCGGCGAGCGTCCTGATGAGCATGGGGTCCTATGGGGGATTGTGGTAGCGGGAGGTCGCGTTACGCGGCGCAGCCCCGAGGATCTCCAGGCGGCGCGAGCCATGCAGAAGGATTCCAATATTCCTGTTTCGACCGTCGCCAAACGTCTAGGGTTGCCCCCCTTGACGCTTCACCGCCATATTCCAAAGGCGAGTATTCCCAAGGCGAGAAGCGAAAACCTGGATGGACGCCATCCATGAAAATGCTGATGAAGAACGATATCAAGGAATCGACGCCGGCTCAGAAGCTGAAGGGCCGGTAGCTTGGTCATTCACAAGGATGGAGAGGATGAAAATCGGCCTGGTCGAGTGATGGCAAGATTCGCAAACGGTGAGTTTTTCGAGATCATAGGCTGTCGAAACGGTAGCCGAGGCCGATATTCCAGGTTATCGGCTTCACCCCTTGACGGGCGACCTTAAAGGCTTCTGGAGCATTCGCGTAACTGGAAACTGGCGGATCATATTCCGCTTCGAGAATGGAGCGGTACGGGATCTGGATTTAATAGATTACCGTTGAAAAGGAGCTGAAAATGACTATGAAAAATCCTGTTCACCCGGGCCGGATAGTGAAAGGGGCACTTGATGAGTTGAATCTAACCGTGACCGGTGCGGCTAAGGCTTTAAACGTGTCGCGCCCCACGCTGTCCAGCCTCATCAACGAGAAGGCCGGTATATCGCCGGAAATGGCCGTGAGGCTGTCGAAATCCATGGGAAGCACCCCCGCTTTCTGGATGCGGCTACAGATGATCTTCGATCTTGCCCAAGTCGAGGCTCGTGCCGATACGATTATTGTCAATCACGTGGTTCAGACGCATTTGACGATAGGGTAAACATGAATTCAAAAGAACGTACGGCTCATATGCGCCATGAATTTAAGAAACGAATAAAAAACTGGATATAGCAAAAACGGTCGTTTTTCGGAGACGACAGCAACGTGGCCCGCTTTCCGCTTTTTCGCCCTTGTTTCCATTCTAAAACAGTCTCTTGAAACCGGCTCTCCTGAAAACTACGCTATTATAGTTGAGCTTTTAAGATTTGGAGAGGTGCAGCAATCCATGAGACTTGAAGCGCCTACCCCGATGCTGAGAACCTGGGATCTTCCTGGTTCTATTGACTTCTATGCTGAAGTTATCGGTTTCCACTGCGACAGTTCCAGCGACGAGCGAGGCTGGGCCTCCCTCCATCGTGACGATGTGAAAATCATGCTTGCTGGCCCGAATCGACATGAGAATGACGCAGCTCCCGGCTTTGCCGGATCTGTATTTCAGGACGAACCAAGTCGATGCCTTGTGGCAATTGCTGAAAGACAAGACGGGCGTCTGTTGCTCAATCGAGGATTTCTCCTACGGCATGCGGGAATTTGCCATCTATGATAATAATGGCTATGTGCTTTAGTTTGGGCGGCCTCCGCACGCCTCATAACTTCTAAACGAAGATCCACGAAGATCAGTCACGCCGCGTCAGCATTCTGGAGCAGGATTTGACCTTACAGCTCAATGCGCTGAGAAGGGTGCGAGAGGGTATTCTTCAGCGAGATCGGCTTCCGCCGTGTCGGTTAAACGAAGGGTTAACGTTTTGCTAATAACTGCTTCCCTCGCTCTACGTCACTTTTCATCCACAGAATTATCAAAGCTTATGGCAAATAACAGACTGATCCTGTATTCCACTGGATGGCAGGCTTGCAGGTTAGAGGGGGATAAATTATACTTTAATATAATGCTATTCGCTGGAGGTGCATCATGTACACAACCAATCTGCGCAAGGTTGGCGGCTCGGTCATGTTGGCCGTCCCACCAGCATTCCTTGATCAATTGCACCTGCAAGCCGGCGCAACGGTTGGCTTGGCCGTCGATCGCGGCCGCTTGGTGGTTGAACCCAAGCCACGGCCACGTTACACGCTCGCGGAGTTGCTGGCCGCCTCGGACTACTCGCAGCCGCAACCGGCGGAAGAACGTGAATGGGTCGATGCATCCGCCGTAGGCGGTGAACTGCTATGAGGCGGGGCGACATTTATCTGGTGTCGCTCGATCCAACCGCAGGGCATGAGCAAAGCGGTAGCCGTCCCGTCTTGGTCGTATCGCCGGCCGAATTCAATGAGGCCACCAAGCTGCCGGTGATTCTCCCGATCACCAACGGCGGCGAGTTCGCCCGCCGCCTGGGCTTCGCCGTGCCCGTGACCGGCATCAAGACCATCGGCGTCGTCCGTTGCGATCAGCCGTGCGTGATCGACCTGGCTGCCCGTCACGCCCGCAAGGTGGATACTCTGCCAGAACCCATCATGCACGAGGTGCTGGCGAAAGTCGCCACGCTTTTCGAGTAAGCAAGCATAAGCATGAATGGATTTCGCCTGCTGGCAGCGAAGATGGAACAGCACATGCAGCAGCTTTCTGCCTAAGGCGTCAACGACGCACCTGCCATCATCAACCGCATGAAACCTTGGGAATTCGTCGGACGGTGCCATGAGCTGATTGTCTGATGTCTCGACCCAAACCTTGTCCCTATGGCAAATAACAAGACCTGACCCCGTATTTTTTTTCGCGTATTTTTATGTTTTCGTATTTCGTGTGACCCCGTATTTCCGTATTTGACGTGTTCCTTCTCGGCCAGCCGCAGCACGAACAGGTTTGAAGCCAGCGCCGGGGAATTGATTGCCTCACCGATCTTGCGCACAAAGGTGAGTACGGGGGGAATGATAACCCGCCTATTACTACAGCATATATTTATCTCATCTCCCTCCTATTCTGTTCTATCTCCAGATGTCTCCTAAGTTGCTCCACCCGTTCTTTTTCTGCCTTATTTCTTGCGATCCTGTCATCTTCATCTTCAAATTGACCATAAAATAGAATCGCGCCAATTGCATTTAAATTAGCGGCATCGTTTCGCCCAAAATAAGGACTGCCTACAGCTAGGCTGTTAAAATTACTCTGGGCAAGTTTACTGCCTTTGAAGCAATTCTTTTTAAGGGCATCCATCTCAAACTGGGATTCCTTTTTTTCATTTATTCTAAATTCTCCAGATTGACTGTATAAATAAGCACCTGATTTTGTCTCATCCCACAAAGATCGACGCATTATTTCTTCCCATTGAACACGAGAGGGAAATCCTGAGGCATACCATTGACCAATAATCACGCCGCAATTGGTTCCCATGTTTGTCTTTTCGTCACCAAAACCAATAATCCAATAGGGGTTGAACAGTCCCTTAGGGTCACGGGTTCTCATAGCTGTCTTGATATTGGCAAGAGCGGAATTTACGTCCTTTTTAGCTTCAAATATAACCATCACCACGTCGTTCCTGGAACGGTACTCCAACATTTTCTTTTCTACTAAATCCGAGACAGGATCTGCTTGCGACGTAAATGAGAATGATTTTTCCATCGCGGGTACTTCCGGCTTCTGCAAAAATCCTACTGCTGGGACAGGAGCAGGGTTTACGTTTTGCAACGAGGGACGGGCAGCCGACGTATTCTGTGTCGCCCCATTTTGAGCAGATATCTGATTAAGCCGAGCTAGGCCAATTTGTGCCGCAGGGTTTCTGAGCTGGGCGGATAGCTGATACCACTTTCGAGCCTCCTCAATATTTTTGGGAACACCCATCCCAGCCTCATATTTAAAACCCTGTTGATAGTATGCCTGGGCTTGCGCTTGAGCCTGAAATGGATGCCGTGGAATAGGAGTGGTGCAGCCGGTTAGAGAAAGCAAACCTGACACGATCATCAGGGAAGCGAATAAGCTGATACTCATTGTAATCATCGAACCTGAAGCAGAATTTTATCAGATGAGTAGCTCAGCTCCTTGCTTTACGCACTCTCCATCCCAGGAGACCTAAACCGGCTATCAGCATGGCGTAGGTTTCAGGTTCCGGTACGGCCTGAACCAAGGGGCTCATGTGCATACTGGCATGGCCAGTACCGGCAAAAGTCAGGCCGGTGACGAATGCCGTAGGGGAGTTCGGGTCCAGGCCCGCACTGGTCTCGATGCCTGTAATGCGAAACCTGTCCACCCCTGCTCCGCCGAACACATGTTCTATACCCGCATTCAATGTGGAATCAAAGGTCCATTCGCTACCATTCCATAAATACAGGCTGAACTGGTTATCCCCGGCGCTGGGGAGCAGCACCGAAGTAAAATTCGGCCCGGAATCCAACAAGTAGTCATAGCCAACCGCTACCTGCGGATCAATATACAGTAACCCATTGGGTATCGTTAAATCGAACTGCCATCCATTCGCCGAGCTGACTGCTGGCAATATAGGGTTCTGAGGAGTAAAACCGAGAGGGGCGGAATCACCCGGACGCACTGCCCAAGCATACTGCGCCATTGCCTTGATCGGCGAGTATTCAAGGCCATCATAAAAAGAGAAACCGAAGGCGGCATCTTTATAATTTGCTACTTCCTGGTTTGTCCAGTAGATCGCAGACCAAGTATTTTGAATATTGTGAAATAGATTGTTTTGCGAGAGAAATGGTAGGCCCTGCCCCGGTTTTCCTCCTAATTCTTCAAATAATATGCCCATCTCACTGCGGGAAGGCGATTGTGACAAGATAGTGGGTAATCGCCAATCGCTATAACCCTCATAGGTGAGATTGGCTGCCCACTTCATTGCTGCGGACCAAGTCATTCCGTCATCATCTATGGTGGCATCACTAGGGTCTGTTCACAGTAGTTGATTTAT
>MKVR01000011.1 GCA_001899235.1 Nitrosospira sp. 56-18 | reverse complement strand
CCACTTCGAGTCGTACCACAGCGACATGTCGTAGTCGCGTCCGCTCGACGCCGCGTGGCTTGACGTCCCTAGTGTTGTTGCCATATTTCACCTCCTAAACCAATAATTGAACCTCAACCCTTCGCGGCGGAATAACGCCGCGTGCACCTAATTGGATTCAGGGGAATACAGTTTAGTTCCCTTTTCTCCCTGGTGAAAACACGGATGGCAAGCAGGGATATCATTAAGCCCATGGATCACCCGAAGCTTCGTCCATCCACCAAGGCGGCCACAGGCTGCGATGCACTTTTTTATTCCCCCGGCGGCGGCAGAACCGGTAAAATCGGAGCAGTAGTCTCGGGTTATCGATTCATTCTTCGCTACGCGTGCATCAGCGTCCTGATTGCCTGAATAATTACAACGATTGAGCAGGATCGAGTCACATATGGACGTTTTAAAGCATTTTTGTTTGTTTCTTCTGTTCTACCCGCTGGCTTCCATTGCCCAGGCAAGCGCAACAAGCAGTCTCAAGAATTTCATCCACGATGCGCGCACGGTTCGCGCAACTTTCACCCAAAGCGTTCTCGACAAGAACGGGCGTACCGTACAAACAGGGCAGGGAACCATGCAGTTCCAGCGTCCGGGCAAATTCCGCTGGATATACGAAAAGCCTTACGAACAACTGATCGTAGGCGATGGCGACCGCATATGGTTTTATGATCGCGATCTCAATCAGGTGACGGTGCGCCGCCTCGATCTTGCCATCGGAAGCAGTCCCGCCGCATTGCTCGCCGGCGATTCCGATATTGAACAGAATTTCGAGCTTCGCGATACCGGTTCTCTTGCAGGCACGGAATGGCTCGAAGCAAAACCCAAAACCAGGGATAGTACTTTCGAGTGGGTGCGACTGGGCTTTACGCCGGATGGGGTGCTGAAATCCATGGAATTGCACGATAATTTCGGCCAGACCACGGTGCTTACATTTTCGCGACTGGAGCGAAACCCCCGGCTTGCCCCGGATCTGTTCAAGTTCACTCCCCCCGCCGGCTCGGACGTCATCAGTGACTGACCTGTTTGGGATGCGCGAGCCTTCCGCGCCGCTCGCGGAAAAATTGCGTCCTCAAGCACTGAAAGACGTAGTAGGCCAATCTCATTTGCTTGAAGCCGGCAAGCCGCATTCCATGATTCTCTGGGGCCCGCCGGGGACAGGCAAGACGACACTGGCCCGCCTCATGGCAGCGGTATTCGATGCGGAATTTATCGCGCTGTCCGCGGTCTTGTCCGGCGTGAAGGATATCCGTGAGGCAGTGGAACGCGCCCAGGCTATCCTGCAGCAATCCGGGCGGCACACCATCCTGTTTGTCGACGAGGTGCACCGCTTCAATAAATCCCAGCAGGATGCGTTCCTGCCCTATGTCGAACAAGGGTTGGTGACATTTGTCGGCGCTACTACCGAAAACCCTTCGTTTGAAGTGAATGGCGCATTGTTGTCGCGTGCGCAAGTGTATGTGCTCAACCCGCTGTCGGACGATGAGCTCGGGATCGTGTTCGAGCGTGCGCGCAATCTCGCGCTGCCGGACCTGGATTTCACGGGGGATGCGAAACGCCTGTTGATCGGGTACGCTGACGGCGATGCTCGTCGCCTGCTCAATTTTCTCGAGCAGATAAAAACGGCGGCGGCAACCGAAGGCATTGCCGCAATAGACAGGGAGTATGCGCAAGCTGCGCTCTCTCCCGGCGGGCGCCGCTTCGACAAGGGAGGTGACAACTTCTATGACCAGATTTCCGCCCTGCACAAATCGGTTCGCGGCTCCAATCCGGATGCCGCGCTTTACTGGACATGCCGGATGCTCGACGCGGGAGCCGATCCGCGTTACATCGCGCGCCGTCTCATTCGCGCCGCGGCGGAAGACATCGGCCTGGCTGATCCCCGCGCACTGCAGATCGCATTGAATGCAAGCGAAACTTATGAGCGCCTCGGCAGTCCCGAAGGGGAACTGGCGCTGGCGCAGGCAGCCCTGTATCTTGCTTGCGCTCCCAAGAGCAATGCCGCCTATCTTGCGTATAATGAAGCGAGAGCTTTCATAGCTGGCGACAAGTCGCGGCCTGTCCCGGAACATTTGCGAAACGCACCCACCCGGCTGATGAAGGAGCTGGGTTTCGGGCATGGCTACCGGTATGTGCATGACGAACCTGAAGCATACGCCGCCGGAGAGGATTATTTGCCTGAAGGAATGCCGCAGGTCCGGTTTTATCGACCTGCTCCGTACGGTCTTGAGAAAAAAATCGCGGAAAGACTGGACCATCTGCGCGAACTGGACGAACAGGCAAAGAAGCAATCATAGGGAGTCCTGGAAGAGAGCCCAGGCGGGCAGCAGGCCCATCGGTGCTGGCGCACCCCATTTTTTGGAGTTTGCATGCTGGATATTCAATTGTTGCGCACCGACCCGGGGGGAACCGCGGAACGCCTCGCCAGGCGTGGCTTCCTCCTGGATATTGCCGGATTCGAAATTCTGGAAACGAAGCGCAAGGACTTGCAGACCCGGACCCAGGAATTGCAGGCGCGGCGCAACGCCCTGTCCCGGCAGATCGGCAATGCCAAGTCCAGAGGAGAGGATGCAAATTCTTTCATGGCGGAAGTCTCCGGCCTCGGGGACGAGCTGGCTCGGAATGCGGCCGAGCTGGAAGGAATTCAAAGCGAGTTGCAGCAGATATTGCTGCAAATGCCAAACCTGCCGCACCACAGCGTTCCCGAGGGGAATAGCGAAACCGATAACCGGGAGGTGCGGCGCTGGGGAACACTGCCTTCATTCGATTTTCCGGTAAATGATCATGTAAGCATAGGCGAGAATCTCGGGTTGCTGGACTTCGCGACCGCTGCCAAACTGACCGGCTCGCGTTTCAGCCTGATGACCGGGGGCCTTGCGCGCCTTCACCGGGCGCTGGCGCAGTTCATGCTGGACGTCCAGACGCAGGAGCACGGGTACATGGAAGCGTATGTGCCTTATCTGGTCAATGCGGAAAGCCTGCGGGGTACCGGGCAACTGCCGAAATTCGAAAATGATTCATTTAAAATTTACCACCAGAAAGATGAGCCGGGCGAAGGCGTGCCGGAATCCGCAAAGGCCGCGCAGGGAGAGTTGCACGCCGGAGGCGGCTCTTCGGCTCGGGAAGAAGACTGGTACTTGATCCCGACCTCGGAAGTTCCGCTGACCAACACCGTGCGCGATCAGATCATTGCCCTGGAGGCCTTGCCCGTCAAGCTCACCGCGCATACGCCGTGCTTCCGCTCCGAGGCGGGCAGTTATGGCAGGGACACGCGCGGAATGATTCGCCAGCATCAGTTCGATAAAGTGGAACTGGTGCAGATCGTGCATCCGCAAAGCTCGTATGACGTTCTGGAGGAGCTTGCCGGCCATGCTGAAAAAATTTTGCAGAAACTGGAACTGCCTTATCGGGTAATGCTGTTATGTACCGCCGATATGGGTTTTTCGGCAGCCAAGACCTACGACATCGAAGTGTGGCTGCCAGCGCAAAACGCCTACCGCGAGATTTCCTCGTGCAGCAACTGCGAGGCTTTCCAGGCGCGGCGCATGCAGGCGCGCTTCCGTAACGAAAAAGGTAAAACGGAGCTGCTGCATACGCTGAACGGATCGGGACTGGCGGTAGGGCGCACGCTGGTGGCGATTCTGGAGAACTTTCAGAATGCCGATGGCAGCATATCCATTCCTCGCGTGCTGCAACCATACATGGGCGGAATGGATCGGCTTGCCCGGGGGCAGAAAACTAATTCAAACCGGCCAATTTCTCATTCCAGGGAGAGTTTTATCATGCAAGGCAAATCTGACAGCAAACCCATCCACAAGAGCGGGAAAGCATCGGCGCTCGAATCCGAGGTGCGGGAGGCTATCGCCCATGGGAATAATGTCCAGCAGGCGGTACGGGATTTAACGGTCAAGGCGCTCAGTACCCGGCCCGATTTCGAATCTCTTCGCCATATCCTTACTGCAGTGATGCAGGGAGTGCGCGAAGGCGCCCAGCAAAGGATGCAGAATAATTCCGGGGAGACCCATGCAGTGCTGGAATCCATTCGCGACGCGGTTGCCGGGCTGGATACGGCACTGGCGCAGTTTGCAGAAGCATCGAAGCTGGCTCTGGAGGAGGCCGCCGGCCGGGCCCAGAAGTTTTCCAGCGAGGAACTTGCGCATCTGCGTTCCGAACTGGAAAGCATCGAGCATCTTTTCTTTGAAGTGGTGCAGGCTTCCGCTTCCAGCGCTCAGCAAGCCGTGTCGGAAACTTTGCGCGACTTCGTGACACATGCAAAGCGCAACGGTACCGCGGTCGGGTCTCAGCTGGAGGATACGCTGACGGCTTTCAATCGTGAGATAAGCTCGACCGGGCGCGTGGGACTGGAAACCGGCGTAAGGTTGACGCATGCGATTACCGAACTCATGCGCCAGGTCGCGACCGGAATGCTAAGCGGCGTGGCCGAACGCGTCAAATCCGGACGTAAGCCTTCCGATCGTCGCTCATGAATAGCCACTGCTTTTTCAGAATACCCGGAATACCTTAAGAAACCTTTTGAGCAAAGCCCTAACCGGAGGCAAGGCGCCTGTATCGTTTGTATATCGCTAAACGCTAAACGCTGCAACCTTCCGCGCCACAACTACCTTCTCCCTCGGGGATTTGAGGCGTTCCCTGTACCGTTGTGGATTCATCGGGTTCTTCGGACAGCAATGCTCCAATGGAAAAACCGACGGCCAGATCGCTCACATGGCCGAACTTGTGCAAGCGGATGCGCCCGCTTTTATCGATGAGAATAAGGGTGGGCGTGCCCTGCATCTGGTACACACGCATGGTAAGCGGAACGCCATGCGGCTCTCCGTCATATTTGTCTATGCCTATAGGGAAGCGAAGCCGGTACTCGTGCACGAATACTTCCAGCGCGTCGCGGCCCATCACCGAGTGGTGCTCAAATACCGTGTGCATGCCGATGACCGCCACCCGTTCGGGGTCGAATTCCTGATAAATCCTTTGCGCCTGGGGAATGCCGACTTGCACGCAGCCGGGGCAAAAAATTTGAAAGGTATGCAGAACGACCACCTTGCCACGCAACTCCGCCAATGAAAGCGGGCGGGGTGTATTGAGCCATCCGGAAGCCTGCAGTTCGGGGGCTATTCTGGTGCTGACACTATCGTTTTCCGTCATCCGTTCTTCCTCGTAAACAGGGTTATCTGCCCGATAAAATCGGCTTGTGGATATCCATGGCGGTTTCCCTTATCCCGGCCTGGCGCGCTCCAGCGGTAGAGTGAAAACCCGTCCGGACAGCAGCGGCATCTTCCCGTCTGCAACTCATCGGAGCCCACCTCTGCGCCGAAGGTATCTTTGTTTTTCCGCAAAATAAAGTGCGCGCTGCATCCAATTCATGGCGGATGGCTGCGCGCGATTTTATCCGGAATTATTTGATTATTTAACCTGTTAAATAATCGGAGAAAACTGGACATAAATTCCCTTTTTCCGCCGCAATAATAGGCGGAAGCTGGGTATCCCGTCAAGAATGTTTCCAGTTTTTTCAGATGGCGGCGCAAGGCTATTCCGATATCGCCATGAGGCAATGCAAAAGGGGTTGAGATAGCAAAAAGCAGAGGCGAAAAGTCCGTCGCCAAGGCATGTCCCCAATATGAAAATAACATATATCCTCTCTCAAATATTGACGACGTCATTAACTGGAAGGATGGAGTTGAAGCGAAAGAGGCTTTGTGCGGAAAATGTGAGGCGTGCGAATGAAGCGTTTTCAAAATGCGCCTTGATCCATACGGGTCGGCGGCTTGATGGAGCATGGTGCGTTTTTAAATATATTATTGATCTTTAAATGTATTCATTGAATTACGTATCGTTTTCCAGCCGGTTGCCGGCATGCTTCTCCAGGCGTTCACCCCGCGGATTCCCACAATGCCAATGGGGTAAAATTACCCTGTTTTGAAGAAGGGAAAATACCAATTTTTAGAATAGGGTCATTATTGTTTTTGATTAGGATGATCGCGTTTTCTTTCTTGTACGCTAAATTTTGCTGTGGTAGAATTTCGCTCCATTTCGGTCCTGGCAGCTTTCGCCGGATCAGTGGCTGAAGCGGAAAGGAAGGGCCCTGGCGGGAAAAGGATGGGGCAGCGTGAAAGGCAGGATTAAATTTCGCGCATGCCTTGTATTTCAGGATGACGCCAGCGCCTCCTGGTCAGGAGCATGGCTTATCGAAATAATTGGAAGCAGTGCAGGGAGTGACAGGAATAGGGTTTTCTTCGTAGCCGCCACTTTCCGTCACAGTAAGGATAGCCGGTCGAAAAACGGGAAATCCACAGCAATAACGGTTTGAATGGTTCATCTTGAGCGAAATGTAAATCAGAATCAGTCTTTTTTAGGCAAAACATGGAACTTATAGACATGCCGTTATTCTTAGTGTTTGGAATTCATCCGTTTTTCTGGAAATAAGGTTACAGAATAACACAATTACCGACATTCGCAATAGGGTTATTGGGTATAAATTAAATCCTTGCCAGTGGGGAAAAATTGCAGTCAAGATGCTTGATTGCCGATCTGAGCGAAAACAATCCAGAGGTCGCCTGGAAGTTATCGTGAACAGCCAGGTCAAGGACGGGATCTTGTAATAATCATGGGGTCGTACTGTAATCAGTAATCAAGTGGGGGGATATATGAGCAGTAGAGCAGTATCGAGGATCATGGCTTCAATGGTGGTCGCGCTTTATTCCGGGATGGGGATGACGGCGGCGGATCCGCACCAGTTAAACCTGCCCGAGCCGCAGACGATCATAGCCAGGCAGATATACGACCAGCATACGTTGGCATTATGGGTATGCCTGGTG
>MKVR01000010.1 GCA_001899235.1 Nitrosospira sp. 56-18 | reverse complement strand
TGGCATCGTAGTCCCAGCTACGACCTGCGTCGCGCGCCTTATGATCATCCCGATTTTACCAGCAACGCGCTCAACGAGGATTTATTCAGCGCTTCCTTAAGGAAATCCTGATTGTGAATCAACGCACCGGGTGATCCGAATCTCTTGTCAGAGTCAATCGGAAATTTCTCCCATGTACAATGAAGCAGGCAATCAGCTCCAGACCGTTCGAGACCTGCTGCGCTTCGCGGTAAGCCGCTTTACCGAAGCGAGGCTGTTTTTTGGGCATGGCTTGGCATCCGCGTATGACGAAGCGGCCTATCTCATTCTCCATTCGCTCCACCTGCCGCCAGACCAGCTCGATCCCTTCCTGGATGCACGTCTCACCACCACCGAACGGGCGCAGGTTTTGCATGTCATCGAGCGCCGCGCCACCGAAAAAATACCGGCTGCCTATCTGACAAACGAGGCCTGGCTGGGAGATTTCTGTTTTTACGTTGATGAGCGCGTGATTGTACCGCGCTCGTTCATTGCCGAGCTGCTGCGCGAGCAGCTCGCGCCCTGGTTGCAGGAGCCTGACACCGTCCGCTCGGCACTCGACCTTTGCACCGGATCGGGATGCCTTGCGATACTCCTCGCACATGCTTTCGAAAATGCCGCCATCGATGCATCCGACATCTCGGAAGATGCACTGCAGGTCGCCGCAAAAAACGTGGCGGACTATGAGCTGCAACATCGGATCACTCTCGTGCAATCCGACCTTTTCAATGGCTTGGCGGGCCACCGGTATGACCTGATCGTGAGCAACCCGCCTTACGTCAATGCAGCTTCCATGGCGGCCCTCCCGGAGGAATACCGGCATGAGCCGCGCAGCGCCTTGTTGAGCGGGGTCGACGGGTTGGATGCGACCCGCGCAATCCTGCGCGAAGCCGCGACCCATCTCACCGAAAATGGAATACTCGTGGCCGAAATCGGCCATAACCGGGCCGAACTTGAAAAAAACTTCCCCCGCACGCCTTTTACTTGGCTCGAAACCAGCGGGGGAGATGAATTCGTGTTCCTGCTGAGGCGCAACGAGATCCCGAAGTAATCTTCAAAACCAGTCTCGTCAGCCCTGATTGCCCTCCACCAGCGCCAGCAGGCGCCTTGCTTCAACCTCATCCAGTTCCATCCATTTGCCGCGCTTCAGGCGCGGGGGCAGGTTGATGGGGCCGAACCGCACCCGCATCAGCCGGCTGACCGCCATCCCGACACTTTCGAACATGCGGCGCACCTCGCGATTGCGGCCTTCCTTCAACACCACCCGGTACCAATGATTGGAACCCTCGCCACCCTGGTCCGACAATTGATCGAACCTGGCCAGCCCGTCCTCCAGCTCGATACCGGCGGTCAATCTTTCCACGGCTTCCGGCGTGAGGCGGCCTATGATGCGCACCGCGTATTCGCGCTCGACCTCGAAGCGGGGGTGCATCAGCCGGTTGGCCAGTTCGCCGTTTGTGGTGAAGATCAGCAAGCCGCTGGTATTGTAGTCCAGTCTGCCGATGGCGATCCACTTCGATGACCGCAGTTGCGGCAGCCTGTCGAAGACGGATGGGCGGCCCTGGGGATCGTCGCGGCTGACGATTTCGCCTTCCGGCTTGTGATAGATCATCACGCGAGGCAAAGTGCCGCTGCGCCGGAAGTGGATGACGCGTTTTCCCAGCCGTACCACATCTTCGGGACCGACGCGGTCCCCGATTTTGGCAATTTTTCCATTGATGGTGGCCTGCCCTGCGGCAATCAGCTCTTCCATTTCGCGGCGCGATCCCAGGCCCGCCTGGGCCAGCAGCTTCTGGAGCTTATGCGTGGCCGGGCCGGCGCCGGATGCGGGAGGAACGGAGGGATGAGCGGACACTGCCGGCACAGAAATTATTTTCCTGGTCTCCCTTCTACTAGCCGTGCGGGAAGATTTGGGCCCTTTCACTGCCGCCGTGGCGGCTGAAACAGCCGCAGCAGCCGGCTTGCGCGGTCTTGGCGCAACCTTTGGCGAGACGGTCTTCATTCAACCTGAATCCGGCAGCAGCAATTGGATAGGGAGTGGAGTGTGCGGTTTCTGGAGTACAGGGCAAGGTGCTGCGACGCGCAATGGCCATTCCATTTCAAAGAGTCGCAACGCAGTCATGTGCCGCAAAAATCGCGCAGTCCGCGCTGTAGCGAACTCATCATACAGGTGAGCATCGAGTATCGCGGAAAGTCTTGGTGGATCATGGTTCCAAACTGGAAATGACCGGTCAACTGCCGGATTCAGGTTCAACCCTTGAGCCAGGAAACTTCCTGGCAGCGGCCACGTAGATTATACGGAAACTTCCTATAGTTCCCTGCGCTCGATCATCGACTGCGCAAGCGTGCCGCTATCCACGTGCTCCAGCTCGCCCCCCACGGGCAAACCGCGTGCAATGCGGCTGACCTTCGCCCCTTTGCCGTGGAGCAGCTCGCCGATATAGTGAGCCGTCGCCTCTCCTTCCACGGTGAAATTGGTGGCAAGCACGACCTCGCGCACCACCTGGTCCCGAACCGGATCCTGTATCCGCTTCAGCAAGCGGTCGAGATGAATGTCCCGGGGGCCGACGCCGTCCAGTGGAGAAAGTCTTCCCATCAGCACGAAGTACATGCCCTGATAGCAGTGCGCCTGCTCCATCATCAGCAGATCCGCGGGCATCTCCACGATGCAGAGCATGGTCGCATCGCGCCGGGGAGATCGGCATAGTTCGCATACCGGCTCTTCGGTAAAATTATTGCACTTCTCGCAGTGCCTGATGTACTTCAACGCATAATCCAGCGAGGTGGCGAGGCGTTGCGCGCCGGCGTGATCGCGTTGCAGGAGATGGTAGGCCATGCGTTGCGCCGAGCGCGGACCCACGCCCGGCAGACAGCGCAACGCTTCCATCAAATCCTGGAGACCGGCAGGCGCCTTCATGGCTGGCCCAGCCATATTCCCGGTTCACCGTCCTTTCCAATCAATCTGTTATTCATCCGCGACCGCAACCGCAAGCCAGGGCCTGCTAACACTTGTTTCACACCCGCGTTGCTGCGCGAAAAAACGTGAGGATAAGGCGCGAGGCGCAGGGCATAGGGGCCTATGCCCAAGATTTGCAACGCCGTCCCCGCGTTTTTTCGTGCGCAACACAGAGGAACGGGATGGAATTTCACCCAACCCATCGTTACTCGCCGCTTGCAGAGTTTACTCTGCTGTGCAGCTCGTGCCTTGTTCTGATTGAAATCCATCACCGTCGTGGGTGCGAAACAAGTGTTAACAGGCCCTAGAACGGCAATTTCATTCCCGGAGGCAGGGTCAGGCCGGACGTCAGGCCTGCCATCTTTTCCTGGGTGGTGGTTTCCACCCGCCTCACCGCATCGTTCACCGCGGCGGCGATCAGATCTTCCAGCATGTCCTTATCATCACCCATCAGGCTGTCGTCGATGGTGACGCGCTTCACATCGTGCCGGCAGGTCATCACCACCTTGACCATTCCCGCCCCGGACTGTCCTTCAACTTCGATCGACGCCAGCTTCTCCTGCATGTTTTTCATGTTTTCCTGCATCTGCTGCGCCTGCTTCATGAAATTGCCCAAGCCGCCTTTCATCATTTTCTTGCCTCCACTATTGAATGGGTTTTATCGAGGAAACGATCAGCCTTGCGTCGAAATTTTCCACCAGGTCGCGCACGAAGGGATCGGATTCGATGGCTGCAATAGCCTGCATCTGCTTTTCCTGTTTTTCGCGATTCTCCTGTTCCGCGGGCGTCATGCCTGTCCCTTCCCCAATCGAAAATTTCAGGCGCAACGGTCTGCCCGCATGCTCGCTCAGCACGGCCTTCAATTTATCCTGGTAACCGAGCAAGTGGCTGCTCGCCTTCGGTATCGCGAATTCGATTTCGTGTACCAAGACGTTCTTCACTTCGCAATGCTGCGCCAGCTCTTTCGCCATACCGCTCAATTTCAACTGGCCTATGGCCGTTGCCCAGTCGCCGCTGAACAGATCCATGGCGCGATCCAGTCCCGCTGGCATGCGTGCCTTCCCTGCTGCTTCTCCCGATATCGCTGCCGTCCTTGCACCCACCGCGGTTTTCACCTTGCCTGCAGCGCCCGCCATGCCTTCAGCGTCTGCAATCGCCGCCGGAGATTGCCCTGTGCTTCGTTCCGGGCTGGATGTGTCCCGCGCCGATGCAGCGGGCTTGACGCTTTTGACTGGGCCCGGTGGCGACGGCGGAGACCATCCCGCATTCTTATCAGTTCTGCCGCCACTCATCCGTGGGGCGGATGGAGACGACGCCGGCATGCCGGATTCTGCATCTGCACCTGGCATATCCTCGGGGAGAAAAGCGAGCATGCGCAAAAGAGTCATGGTGAATCCCGCGTATTCATCCGGCGCACGGCTCAGGTCGCTGCGGCCCAGTATGGCCATCTGGTAGAAAAGCTGAACATCCTGCGGCGGGAATGCCGCCGCCAGTGCAAAAACGCGCTGGCGTTCTGAAGTATCTTCTCCTATGGCGGATGGCACGATCTGGGCTAGCGCAAGGCGATGCAGCAGCGTGGCGAGATCCTGCAAGGCCGCATCGAACGACAAGCTGCGAGCTTCCATCGCATCCGCAATGGCAAGCATGCCGGCGCCATCTTTTTGGGCGAGCGCATCCAGCAGATCATAGAGATAGCCCTGGTCGATGGCGCCCAGCATGTCGCGCACACCTGTTTCTTCAATACTGCCCTCGCCAAAGGCAATGGCCTGGTCCAGGATGCTCAGGGCGTCGCGCATACTGCCTTGGGCTGCACGAGCCAGCAATTGCAACGATACAGGATCGCAGCTTATCTTTTCCTCTTCGAGCACATGCTTGAGGCGGGCCGAAATCAGTGACGGCGGGATCTGCTTCAAGTTGAATTGCAGGCATCGGGACAGGACGGTCACCGGAATTCTCTGCGGATCGGTGGTGGCAAGAATGAACTTGACATGCTCCGGCGGCTCTTCCAGAGTTTTCAGCATCGCATTGAATGCCGGTTTGGAGAGCATGTGCGCTTCATCGATGATATAGACCTTATATCGGGCAGCGGTAGGGGCATATAGCGCGTTTTCAAGCAACTCGCGCATTTTATCGACCTGAGTATGGGATGCGGCATCCAGTTCGATCAAATCGATAAAACGTCCCGCATCAATCTCATTGCAAGCCATGCACGTGCCGCACGGCGCCGGGGTTATGCCTGCCTCGCAATTGAGCGCTTTGGCGAGGATGCGCGCAATCGTGGTCTTGCCGACGCCGCGGGTCCCGGTGAACAGGTAGGCGTGGTGCAGCCGCTTCTGCTCCAGCGCATTGGTCAGCGCCCTGACGACATGCTCCTGCCCGATCAATTGGGAAAAGCTCCTGGGGCGCCACTTACGGGCAAGAACCTGGCTCTGCGGCACGATATCGAGAAAACGGGAAAAGGAAAATGAAAACGCTATTGTAGCCTGACGGCTGTCAGGCTGCTCTCCGGCGGCCTTGATTCATGGAAATTTCCTGCCTTCCGTTGCCATGCCGGGCCTGAAGCGATCCGGGCGATCCGGGCGACCCAGGCAATCCGGCAATAGGGGTGGCGAGCCCGACCCCCGGCACTTGCAGAAAATAGCTGTGGCTGCTTCCTTCCGGACCTGACCAGGTTCACTACCATGCAATGCGGGGAGGCCCGCCATATGAAACTGGATAAAACGTGGATGAAACGTCGACGAAGTACCAATGAAGCGGCCAAAAAATCGGCATGGCGGATCAGCGAATGGAAGCGCGAATCCCGCATCATCACTTGCGTTATTGTGCACTGAATTGCCGCCGGAGTCCATTGCCATGACGCCGCCTGGAGCGTGCAGCCGGTCTCTTCGAAAAACGGGGGATCGTACTTCCGTACAGATGTACTTCGGTCCAATTGTAGGCCTACGGCATATCCGTAAGATATTCGCTCATGGCTCCCGGGATTTCTTCTCCCTCGCAAATGATGGGATGAATGATGAAATCACAAACCGCTTACAGGAGACCGTTTAGAGGAGATTTATCATGAAAGCCCATTCCAGAAAAACCGATTCCATTCCCTCCGGAAAGACCGTTCCCGGAGAAGCGGATTCCCAGGGGGCGACAATGCCGGCTCCACAGCCCCTCCGCCGCCCCATGCATCTTCTTCTGCCCATCGCCCGCTGGAAAAGCGAAATCCTGGGCATGCTGTACAAATATGAAGAAACCGAGGCTGCGCTCCGGCAATCCGGCATCGTCCCTGAATGGGTATATTATCCCAAGCGCATCGGCACCGGCAGCATCTCGCCCAAGCCCAACTATCTGGACCTTTACCGGCTAAAAAACAGGCGAATACAGCTCTGGATCAGCGCGGACATGGTTATGGCCAGGGATACGGGTTTCCGTCACTTTCTCGGCACCCTGCTGGCGGATAAAGACCTGTCGCTGGTCAAGGGTGAATCCTTATGAAAGCATGTCAACTGCCCGATTCAGGTTCAACTCTGCCATAGATCGCCAAAAAAGCTCACAATGCCTTTTGCATAACGATGATAACGGAGCGTCACCAGTTCATGCATCGCACCCGGCAGGCGGCGCCATCGTTTTAGCGGTAGCCCGCAACGAGCGCGTAAAAAAACGAGCTTGGCATCCAGGCGGCTGAGATGGCGTTCTGATTGCGGAAAGCGGCCACCGAATTTCAGCAGCCTTTCCCGCAACGCTTCAAAACAGCGAAGCGCCGGGCCATACAAGAGCGCAAAGCTTCCGCCGTGCCGCTTGCGCCGGTTGCGCCAGCCCCGCCTGGGTATTCCGATCTGGTTGGCGCTGTGCTGGCGGTAGGCGATCAGTGGAACA
>MKVR01000009.1 GCA_001899235.1 Nitrosospira sp. 56-18 | reverse complement strand
CTACGACCTGCGTCGCGCGCCTTATGATCATCCCGATTTTACCAGCAACGCGCTCAGCGAGGATTTGTTCAGCGCTTCCCTAAGCCTGTCCCACGTTTCGATAAGGCGTTTCTCGGAAATCCGAACATTACGATCGTTATCGAAGATGTACTTCAGTCCAATGGAAATGGGCATACCGACTTGAGTAAGCTCTCTCACAGCAATAAAGGGGGACACAGGTAGCAATAGCTTCGTCACTAAGGCTAGCCCAGGGAAAAACTTGCAATGCTATCCCTATCCCCGTTGGATTAAACCGGACTTTAACCGGGAAAATGATAGTAGTAAGGAAATTGGAGAGCTAGACGCGTTATGGGAAATTTTATCAAAACATGGGTCCAGTTTTTGATCCAGGATTATTCCTTCTACCGGATCTACGGCCGGAGTTGCACGAATAGTGGCGCATTAATGACCGCAGGATTGCGGTTTGAGCAAGTCGAAAAGAAACAGATTGTGAATTCTGCCGACCCAGCGATCGTGGAACATGCCTGGTACCATGACCGCGATACCCATGCGTACGCCTGCCTGGAAGATGCCCGCATTGTCGGCCTTTGTTTCTTCTGGCATGGAATAGGCTACAGCAAGCGCAATTTTTGGCCGCTCAGAGAACACGAAGCCAAACTGGTACAACTATTCGTCCTTCCGGAAATGCGAGGGCAGGGAATTGCGAGACGCCTCATAGAAACCGCTACGCAAGACATGAGCCGGCGGGGCTTCAGTTATGTATACGCCCGCATCTGGCGATCGAACAAACCGTCGCTGCGCGCATTCGAGCGAGCGGGTTGGCAGCGCGTTGCAACCGTTATTGAAATATTTCCCCATGGAAGAAGCAAATCTTTCAGGCTGGAGCTGCGGAATAAAGTTTTGTGATAAAGGAAAAAATGAATTCCGCCTTTTACGAATAGAGTTAACCTGACATGAGATATTAAGGAAGCGCTGAAAAAATCCTCGCTGAGCGCGTTGCTGGTAAAATCGGGATGATCATAAGGCGCGCGACGCAGGTCGTAGCCGGGACTACGATGCCAAGGAGCGCAACGCCATGAGCGCCCGATTTTACCGCAACCCTTATGGGGCGGGGCTTTGCGAGCGGTCTGCCTTGTCAGGCTCCTAGCGAAGAGCATCAACCATTCGCGTTTTCGCCTTTCGCGCATCCCATCCCGCAAAGCCGCCGCCGCGTCAGCGAAGATTTATTCAGCGCTTCCTTAACCTTATGATGCAAAGGTATCTTCTGTGAAGTTTTTCGCTCGATGCATTCCTGCTACCGCAACAGCAAAAACGCCATCTTATAGCTGGCATAAATGTCGGCCAGCAAATTCTTAGGATTTTATGGTAGATCGTCTACGGAAAATTAGGCCAGAGATAAGCGCCGGCTATTTGCGGAGGCGGCGTGAAGTGTGCGGATCCTGGCTACGCCCAATGGCGTCTTCATATTCACCACATTCACCATTGGTCTGTTTACAAAACGCGCGATTCGAAACATATGGAGGTTGTTTTTAATGCTGGAATAGCCTATTCAGGGCCATCGCATATGATTTTTCTTGTAACCTCTTCCCTGCCAGCATCATTCCCTGTCCAATTTTTCGCATTGCGGGTTTCCTCGTTCAATACGGTGTAGCCATTGGGACACAATTCCTTGGAACGTCCATTCAATCCCTTTACCGCGTATGCTTTTCCCCATATGCGCGAAATATCGCTTGTCAAAAGATACGTTTTAGCGCCGCTTTCCGATGTCACCAAAGTCTCTCTGATAGAACCATTCCCGGTAGCGCAGCCACTTAAAATGAATAAAACTATTGCAGAAAGCGCGATTTTTTTCATTTTAAAAAAATCCTTGGAGTGTATAAAAATTCCATTATCGATCAATATTCATCCAGATGGCTACGATAATCAGAATCGCCGGCCCCGAAGGGCGTACGTGCGTTTCTCTTTCCGCTCAGCTCATTGCTCGATTGCCGCGCGTGATCCAGCGGGCCGGGCGTTTACGCGCAAAGTGCAACGACGCGGAATAGCCACTCCATTCCAGGGAGTTATAACGGTGTCATGTGCCGCAAAAATTGTACAATCCACCTTGTAGCGAACTCACCACGCAGGTGAACGTCGAGAATCGCGAGGGCCTTTGTGGACCATGGTTCTAAGCAAAAAAAGCGCGGTCAACTGGCATTTAGGATAATCATGTCTGCAGGTAAATTGATATTGCCGGTGTTTTTGTTTTTCATCAATGCCTGCGCATCGATCGTACCGGATATTCCTCACAAGACTGAGATTGAGCAGAGCATCCGGGTGAAAGATCTGCCACCCAAAGTTTTAATGGCTTTGCCTAAAGAGTATGGCCGGAAAGAATTCACCTATAAACGCAAGCTGAAAGATGGCAAAGTCAGCTATGACGTGGATTATGAGAGAGAGGGAAAGAAATTTTCCATTGCTTATGACGAGCAAGGGAGAGTATTGGAAGAAGAAAAGAAGGTGGAATTTTCAGACCTGCCTCCCGACTTGAAAATAAAGGTGGAAAAAGTTTTGTCCGCCTATTATCCCGGCTACAGGATTGTCCTGACCGAAGAGGTTTACACGAACAATGAAAAGTTGCTCGAAATTTTTTTCTCTCATCCCAAAACCAAGACGGGATTTGCCGAAGCCGTGTTCGAATATCAAACAGGTGTTTTCAGGGAATTCATCAATATACAGATGCAATCCATTCAAACGCTTTATTGAAGGTATCGAGAGGCATCTGCATCCCATTTCCTATGAATTTCGGCGAGCATCTGAAGTTGCCCCCATGCTCTGCCGGCATTTCAATTTATCAGAAATTGTAGGACCAATTAATCTGCAACAGATTGATGTAACGGACATCGTGTTGCTGATTTATGATCGATCGCTGGACTAAGGGTCCTACCTCCACCCTTCCATACTGCGCGGTTTGATAGCCGATGCCTGCATAGCTCCAGTTCTCGCTGTACAAGGCATTTCTGGCTCCCGTCAGGCTGAAATAAAATTCATTGTAAATATTGAAATAAAATTCTCCATTGTCCAGTTCACTACCTTGCAACGGTATGAGAAGCGCCACTTGATAACGCAGCCTTGTGCTGAAAGGTGTCTGGCCGGTTATTCTGTTATGGATGAACCTCTCTTCCAGGCGCACTCGATGGGTAAGGCGTCCGAATAGGGAATCCGTGCCGTAAACGATTTGCTGAAAAAGCCGGTTTTCATTCACGAAATCATCCGAAAAGGGATCGGTTCTTTGATAGATATATCCCAAAAAAACGAAATTAAGATCCGGACTGTATTTATAGATGGGGCTGGCCTGAAAGTAATACTGAATATCAGCCGGAAATTGTGCCGCTCTGGAAGCATTGTTAACCACGATGGGGTGAGTCGAAGTGAAGACATTCGCATCCCACCGGTCAGAAACCACTTTAGTCAGGGATACCTGGGGGCGGAATCCATAGAACTCCTGGGTTTCCCCAAATACAGCACAGTTAAAGACCAAAAGCACGGCGAGTACAAGTGTTCTCATAATGCTCGGCTTGAGTATCAAGGCGGATTGTGTTTCTTCCTCCGCAGTAATCCATGAGCTTACTCTTGTCCGAGCCAGACTAGTTTTATTTAAGCCGTGAGAGCCGTCTTGCCATTGCCGCAAACCGTAATGTCACTGGAACCGCAATGCTTGTCTGTTATCAGGGAAAGGTAATAGCATTGAGCTTGTCCCAGGATTGTGTTTTCATATACTACCCGTGTCAGGTGTCCCAATGCGAGAACTTCAACGCAACCACACCGGCAATGATCAGATCCACGCCAATGAAACGGACAGCCGACGCTGTGTCACCATAAATTCCCTGCAAAACATACTGGATGAGCTGGAAAGTGAAGACTAGATAGGGACATTCGTCCTCACACAGAAAGCCGGGGATGCCCGACTGGAAGATGTTCCATGAATTGTGCAAACACCCATTTGCCTGAATGCATGATGGGAAACCACGGGAGAGAGCTCCCCGAAGTTTTAATAACTATATTATATTCAATAATTTATCACTTCTGGCGGAGAGGGTGGGATTCGAACCCACGTGCCAGGTTACCCTGACCATCTGATTTCGAGTCAGCGCCGTTATGGCCACTTCGGTACCTCTCCCGAGGGGAAGCGGTTTATTTTACCAGCTTATCCTGTGCATATCTCGCGCTCGTTTGCGTGAAACATGGGAGAATATTCGAGCATTCGGCTAATTTCTCTTCCATGCGAACGTTTTCCCTTCTGTTTTTTTTTATCGTCATCGGGCACAGCTTGCTGCTTTCTGGCTGCGACCCTTTCAAACGCGCCGTGCTGCCGCTCGACGAATCCGACGAGCTGGTGGTGCTTACCGTCAATAGTCCGGATACCTATTACGAGAATTCGGACGGGGGTCTTGCCGGGATGGAGTTTGATCTGGCTTCCGAGTTCGCCCGCCATCTTGGAAAAAAGGTCCGATTCAAGATTATCTCCCGGCTGGAACACGCCTTCGATCTGCTCCAGGATCAGCAGGCGCACTTTGCCGCCGGCTTGAGCATCGGCGATAAATATCGGCTATGGGCGCACTTCGGGCCGGTCTATCAGCGCATTCAACCCCAGGTGATTTTCAGTACCGATTCTCGACGGCCAAGAAGCATGCAACAGCTTGTGGAAAAAACTGTCGAGGTAGCCACCGGAACCACTCATATTGAATTGTTGAACCAGGCAAAACGCAGTGTTCCGGAGTTGCAATGGACGGAAGTGGATATCATGCCCGACGATCTTCTCTCGAAATTATCGGAAGGCAAAATCGATTATGCGGTGGTCGATTCGACGCAGATCGAACTGGCTAAAAACTTTTACCCCAACCTGGATGTCGCTTTCAATCTCGGTTCGGAAACTGGCAGGGCCTGGGCGTTTCCTCTTTATACTGAACGGGCGGTGCTCGCCACTGTGCAGCAATTCTTTGATCGGATCAGGCGGGATGGAACGCTGAAGCGCCTTCTCGATCGGTATTACGGCCACCACATCCAGCGCCTGGAACAGATGGATGTGAGCGGCATTCTATCCAAGCGACGCACCCTGCTTCCAGATCTGCTGGAGTATTTTCATGAGGCCGAGGAATTAACGGGGATCGATTGGCGACTGATCGCGGCGCTTGGCTATCAGGAATCGCACTGGAATCGCCTCGCTGTTTCCCCCAACAACGTACGCGGCCTCATGATGCTGACCGAAATCACGGCCGACAGGATGAAGGTCACAGACCGGCTCGACTCGCGGCAAAGCATCCTGGGGGGGGCACGCTATCTGGCGAAGTTGAAAGACCGGTTGCCAACACGCATCACCGAGCCGGATCGTACCTGGATAGCGCTGGCGGCTTACAACCAGGGGCGCGGCCATGTGGAAGATGCGCGCATCCTGGCGCAGCGCATGGGATTGAACCCCGATTCCTGGCTGGATCTGAAAACGACTCTGCCGCTATTGAGCCTCAGCAATTACCACAGCACCCTGAAGCACGGTTTCGCTCGCGGCGGTGAGGCAGTAATCCTGACGGAATCGGTGCGTACTTACTATAAAATTCTGATGAAATACGAACCGCCCTATTCATGGGGCTTTCCGGTTGCGGATAAAATCGACCCGCTTTCGTGACGATATTGCCATTATGAATAAATTGTTGTTGAGTCGCCGAAACACTCGGGCTATATTGAGTCTGCCTATCATTGATCGTTTAAACCTTAAGGGAGAATGCCATGACGCTACGCTTGGGCGATACCGCACCTGATTTCGAGCAGGACTCTTCGATCGGCAAGATCAGGTTTCATGAGTGGATGAATGATTCCTGGGCAGTGCTGTTTTCGCATCCAGCCGATTTTACTCCTGTATGCACGACTGAATTGGGCATGACTGCCAAACTCAAGTCCGAATTTGACAAGCGCAATGTCAAAGCCATCGGATTATCGGTCGATCCGGTAGACAAGCATGCGGGATGGATCAAGGATATCGAGGAAACACAGAATACAGAGGTCCTCTTTCCGATCATCGCGGATGTGGACAGGAAGGTAGCCGCGCTCTATGACATGATACATCCGAATCAGTCCGAAACGATGACGGTGCGCTCGCTGTTCATCATTGACCCAAAAAAGAAGGTGCGCCTGATCATCACCTACCCCATGAGCACCGGCCGGAATTTTGACGAGGTGCTTCGTGTCCTCGATGCACTGCAATTGACCGACGGCTACACCGTGGCCACGCCGGCAAACTGGAAGGATGGAGATGATGTTATCATACCGCTGACGATCCAGGATGAAGCTGTCATTAAACAGAAATTTCCCAAGGGCTATCGGGCCCCGCGCCCGTATTTGCGCATTACGCCCCAGCCGGATAAATAGCCTGGAGTATGGGTTTATCGCCGCGATAAACCAGCGCTGCCATATCGCCTGGGTTACCTGACCGCGCCAGTTTCTGAAGCATTCAAATCGGGTGCAGGATTAAACCATGCGAGCTGCTGGTGCAGCCTGACAACCTGGCCAACGATGATCAGGGTGGGCGGAGCCAGGTTGGCCTCGGCGGTCAGGAGCGGAAGCGTTTCCAGGGTTCCGGTTAATACACGCTGATTCCGGGTGGTTCCCTGCTGCACGATGGCCGCAGGCGTGCTTGCGGGCAAGCCGTGCGCCGCAAGCTGCGCGCACAGCACCGGCAACCCCAGCAATCCCATGTAGATCACAATGGTCTGGTTCGGCCGCGCCAGCATGTCCCAATCGAGATTCACGCTGCCATCCTTGAGATGGCCGGTGACAAAGACGCACGACTGAGCGTAGTCCCGGTGGGTCAGTGGTATTCCCGCGAAGGATGCCGCGCCGGAGGCCGCCGTAATGCCCGGGACAACTTGAAAGGGAATGCCCTGGCTGGATAGCGTTTCAATTTCTTCCCCACCACGGCCAAAAATGAAAGGGTCGCCGCCCTTCAGGCGCAGCACCCGTTTGCCCTCTTTCGCCAAGCGCACAAGCAGGTCGTTGATGGACTCCTGCGGCATCGCATGGCGGCTGCGTTCTTTTCCCGCGTAGATACGCGTCGCATCCCGGCGCACCATATCCAGTATTTCGGGGGAAACCAGGCGATCGTACACCACTACATCCGCCCGCTGCATCAGCCGCATGGCGCGAAAAGTCAGGAGATCGGGATTCCCGGGGCCCGCACCCACTAGGTAGACCTCCCCCGCCACCATCGCATCCTGGGTTGAACTGCTATCATCGCTGCGGTATCCGTCATGTTTCAGTGACCGCTCCAGATAGTCCTTTGCCGCCTGATCCTTGCCAGCAAGGACCATCTCTGCAAACGGACCCTGCAATATTTCTTCCCAAAATCTGCGCCGCTTGTCGGGTTGCGGGAACTGCTGCTTGACGCGCGCCCGAAAGGCCGCTGCATAAGCGGCCAGACGCCCATACGCGGCGGGTATCAGCGTTTCCAGCCGCGCGCGCAACAATCGCGCCAGTACCGGCGATGCCCCTCCGGTGGAAGCCGCGATGAGGACCGGGCTGCGATCGACGATGGCCGGCATGATGAATGAACACAAGGCGGGATCATCCACCACGTTGACGGGAATATGACGCTGTCCCGCGGCTTGTGAAACCTCGCGATCGATCCCGGCATTGCCGGTGGCAGCCACGACCAGCACTACCCCTTCAAGATGCTGCGAAGAAAAAACCTCCGCCCGATGAGCGATCCTACCTTTAAGTGAGCGCCCGCTCATCCGTTCGCGCAGTTCCGGACAGAGAAGCGGGGCGACAATGATCACGTGGGCGCCAGCCCTAAGCAATGACTCTGTTTTTTGCGCCGCAACAGTGCCGCCACCAACCACCAGGCAGGCGCGGTTTCTGATATCGAGGAAAATCGGAAAAAAATCCATCTGCCGAGTCTGGAAGAGAGGCTTAAGGAAGCGCTGAATAAATCCTCGCTGAGCGCGTTGCTGGTAAAATCGGGATGATCATAAGGCGCGCGACGCAGGTCGTAGCCGGGACTACG
>MKVR01000008.1:7013-7131 GCA_001899235.1 Nitrosospira sp. 56-18 | reverse complement strand
ATGATCATAAGGCGCGCGACGCAGGTCGTAGCCGGGACTACGATGCCAAGGAGCGCAACGCCATGGCTCCCCAGAGCGTGGCCCGAGGGGCCCCGCGAAAGCGGGGATCGGGCAGCGG
>MKVR01000008.1:0-6942 GCA_001899235.1 Nitrosospira sp. 56-18 | reverse complement strand
GAAGACACTGCTCCGCCCTGCGCGGTCTCACCCGATTTTACCACAACCCTTATGGGGCGGGGTTTTGCGAGCGGTCTGCCTTGTCAGGCTCCTGACGAAGGGGTGCCCCGGAGCGTCGCCCGAGGGGCCCCGCAGAGCGGGGATCGGGCAGCGGAGGGGATGCTTCGACCGCACCACAGTTTTGTTGGGGCGCAGGCATCCCGTTGCGGGGTCGCATCTTCCTTCGGAAGACACTGCTTTGCCCTGCGCGGCCGCACCATTCGCGTCGCCGCCTTTCGCGCATCCCATCCCGCAAAGCCACCGCCGCGCCAGCGGAGATTTATTCAGCGCTCCCTTAAGGCATTACGCACGCCGGATACGCCCGTACTTTACCGCAAAACATCGCCCTGTTGCGGGGAATGAAGCTGACCAGGAAACGGATTCCCCCATGGCACGGGTCACGTGCGGAGATGATCCCCAACACACGCAATCCGCTATCGACGATATGGCGATATGACGATATCGGCAATGGAAAGTGCGTATCACGCGAGCTTAATTTTTCATGCCCCCCCTTATTTGCTATGATGCGGTTCTTCCCCTGGCGGAACAAATGGCTTCATGGATAACATCGATCTGCATTGCCACTCGACCGTTTCCGACGGACTACTTACACCCACACAGTTGATCGAGCATGCGGCTGCGCGCGGCGTAACGGTGCTGGCATTGACCGATCACGACGATGTAGGAGGATTGGAGGAAGCACGCCAAGCCGCTGCCGGAAAAAATATCACGTTCGTAAATGGTGTGGAAATCTCAGTCGGCTGGCGAGGCCAGACCCTGCATATCGTAGGGCTGGGAATTGACCCGGACAATCCGGAATTGGTCAAAGGCCTATCCTCCCTGCGGGAAGGACGATTGGTGCGCGCGCGCAATATCGCGGTCCAGCTCGACAAGTTCGGCATCCATGGGAGCTTCGAAGGCGCACGAAGCCAGGCGGGAGACGGGCATCTCATAGGCCGCATGCATTTTGCCCGCTTTCTCGTGCAGCAAGGCTACGCCAGGGATGTAAAATCGGTATTCAAGAAGTATCTGGTCAAAGGCAAACCGGGATATGCGCCGCACTTATGGGCTCCGCTAAGCGATGCGGTAGGCTGGATTCGCAGAAGCGGCGGCAGGGCCGTCATTGCCCATCCCGGACGCTACAAGCTGGGCAAGGGCGCATTGGAGGAACTGCTGCTCGAATTTCGCGCCCTTGGCGGCGAAGCAATCGAGGTTGTTACTTCGAGCCATACACCGGAACAATCCCTGGTGTTTGCGCGGCATGCCCAGCGTTTGGGATTGTTGGCCTCGCGTGGCTCGGATTTCCATGGTCCCGGAGAAAGTTATCTTGACCTGGGCCGGATGCCGGAACTGCCCGCCATGTGTGTTCCCGTCTGGCATGACTGGAAACATTGACGCAAGTGGCAAAGCCGATATCCAGGCGCCGTTGATCCCTCATGAGCCACGCCATTCAACCTTGCCCTCATTTCGCGGTTCCCGGAGAACCTACCGGCTGCCTTGAAACTCGGAACCGCATCCAAAATCAAAACTAGAAAAGCTTTCCTACTTGGCTCAATTCTTTTCCATCCATCCAGATAACCCGCAATTGCGGCTGATACGACAAGCCGTGGCCATCATGCGGGCGGGAGGCGTCATCGTTTACCCGACGGATTCGTGTTATGCGCTGGGCGGCCGGCTGGGGGACAAGCATGCGATGACGCGCATTCGAGCCATACGGCAGGTGGATGAGAACCACCATCTGACGTTGACGTGCCGCGACCTGTCTGAAATCTCCCACTACGCGAAAGTGAACAATACCCAGTACCGCCTGCTCAAGGCGACCACGCCCGGATGCTATACCTTCATACTTCAGGCCACGCGCGAAGTGCCACGCCGCTTGCAGCATCCCAGGCGCAACACTATCGGGTTGAGAGTTCCGGATAACCCGGTAGTGCAGGCCCTCCTTGCGGAACTGAATGAACCGCTGCTGAGCTCGACCCTGATATTGCCGGGGGAGGGGCTCCCCTTGAATGATGCAATGGAAATCCGGTCCCGGCTTGAGCATCACGTGGAATTGGTGCTGGATGGCGGAGCATGCGGGCTGGAGATGAGCACCGTGATCGATTTGACGGACGATTCGCCAGAATTGATACGTGCGGGCAAGGGCAGCCTGGCGCCTTTCGGAATTACCCATGAATAACATCATTCAAAATATCGCCATTTACGCGCTCCCGGTAATATTCGCCATCACGCTCCACGAAGCCGCGCACGGATATGTCGCCAAGCACTTTGGCGATCTTACTGCCTATGCGCAAGGCCGTGTCAGCCTGAATCCTATCCGGCATATCGATCCGATTGGCACCATTTTGCTGCCCTTGATGACGCTGCTGCTGGGCGGTATCCTTTTTGGCTGGGCCAAACCCGTGCCGGTCGATTTCTCTGCATTGCGGCACCCGAAGCAGGATATGCTCTGGGTGGCTCTTGCGGGGCCGGGCGCCAATCTTTTCATGGCTCTGGCATGGGCGTTTATCATCAAGCTCGGCCTTGCGTTGCCAGAGAGCGATTTTGCGAGGCCCATGATATTGATGGGCGAAGCGGGGATCAAAATCAATGTGATACTGATGGTGCTCAATCTTCTGCCCTTGCCTCCGCTGGATGGCGGCCGCATCGCAGTGAGCCTGCTTCCGCATCGCATGTCGGCTGTTTTTTCGAAGATCGAGCCTTACGGCTTCATGATCCTGCTTCTGCTGCTGATCACCGGCGTCCTCGGAGCCATTATCGGACCTTTTATTAGCATCACCATACAGCTGGTGGTATGGTTTTTCGGACTATAGCTGCAGGTTTGGCGGGGAATCCGGATCAACCCTACCCGCCTGCGTAACATGGAAAGCGACACGGCACTTTCCTGATAGGAATGACTGACGAGGACTAGGACAGGTAATATGTTCACTGATCGTGTTTTGTCGGGAATGCGTCCCACCGGGCATCTCCACCTGGGACACTACCATGGCGTTTTGAAAAACTGGATTGAGCTGCAGCACCAATTCGAATGCCTTTTTTTTGTTGCCGACTGGCATGCGCTTACGACTCACTATGACACCCCGGAAATGATCGAGCAGCACGCCTGGGATATGGTCATCGACTGGCTTGCCGCGGGGGTGGACCCGGCTCAGGCAACAATGTTCATCCAGTCGCGTGTGCCGGCTCACGCGGAACTGCACTTGCTGCTTTCGATGATTACGCCGCTGGGATGGCTGGAGCGCGTTCCTTCTTATAAGGACCAGCAGGAAAAACTGGTTGAAAAGGATTTGAGCACATACGGTTTTCTGGGCTATCCGCTGCTGCAAAGTGCGGATATCCTGATTTATCGGGCAAACCGCGTGCCTGTAGGGGAAGATCAGGCGCCGCATATCGAGTTTACCCGAGAGATAACGCGGCGCTTCAATCACATTTTTGGGAAAGAAGTCGGTTTTCGCGAAAAAGCGGAAGCTGCCATTAAAAAACTCGGCTCGAAAAAATCCCGGCTCTACCGAGAATTAAGAAACCGTTACCAGGAACAGGGTGATGAGGCAGCGCTGGCTGCGGCGAAGTCATTGCTGGACGAACAGCAGAATTTGAGCATGGGCGACCAGGAGCGGTTGTTCGGCTATCTGGAAGGCGGCGGCAAGATGATTCTCGCCGAGCCCGAGGTGATGCTAACCCCGGCATCCCGGATGCCGGGGCTGGATGGACAAAAGATGTCCAAGTCCTATAACAATACTATCAGCCTGCGGGAGGACGAAGCCAGTGTCATCAAGAAGGTGCGAACCATGCCTACCGATCCCGCACGCATTCGGCGCAGCGATCCAGGCGATCCCGCCAAGTGCCCGGTGTGGCAATTTCATGAGATTTATTCAGGCACCGAAATCAAGGATTGGGTGCAGCAAGGCTGCACCACCGCCGGTATCGGCTGCCTGGAATGCAAGCAACCAGTCATAGACGCAATATTGGCGGAGCAGCGGCCAATGCATGAGCGCGCCCGAATATATGAGGAAGATCCTACGCTGGTGCGCAATATCATTGCTGATGGATGCGAAAGAGCGGATAAATTGGCGCAGGAGACGATGCGTGACGTGCGGGAAGCAATGGGACTGGACTATTCATAGAGTTCAGGATTTGTCGAGGCCGGCCCACCGTTTGCTATCCGCGGTCCGCCTTGGCTGGCCACCGCGCTGGCAGTGATTCCGGTCAGCGGCGGTGATGGGGCAATGCCGCCTCGTTTGTTGCTTTCAGGACAACCGGCCGGCTGACTGTGGAATAATGACCATGGTTTTCCTTCGCTTGAGCTGCAGAAATAGAATGAGACGCAAATTCCCTCCGTATGAACAACCTCCTTCATCTTTTGCCCCCTTCCCCGGTCGCCAAAATTCACGGCGAATTACTGACGGAGATGCCAAGGGATTTATATATTCCTCCTGATGCGCTGGAAATATTTCTTGAAACATTCCAGGGCCCGCTCGACCTGCTGCTTTATCTTATTCGCAAACATAACCTGGATGTGCTGGACATTCCCATGGCGGAACTGACGCGGCAATATATGGCCTACATTGAATTGATGCGCGCCAATCAGCTGGAGCTGGCGGCGGAGTACCTTCTAATGGCTGCCATGCTGATAGAGATCAAGTCGCGCATGCTTCTGCCTAGCCCTGCGGCTAGGGATGAGGAAGAAGGAGATCCGCGCGCCGAGCTCGTGCGCCGGTTGCTGGAATACGAGCAGATGAAAATTGCCGCACAGCGCCTGAATGAACTGCCGCAGGCTGAGCGGGATTTCATGCTGGTGCGGGTATGGGTGGATCAGACACCGGCGGAGCGGCTGCCGACGGTCGGCCCGGAGGATCTTCGCGCTGCATGGCTCAGGCTGGTCGCCAGGTCCCGGGTCAATCGCAGCCATCGCGTTACCCGCGAGGAACTTTCCGTCCGGGCCCATATGAGCGGTATCCTTTTCCGCTTGCGGGGAAGAAAATTTGTCGATTTCAACGAATTATTCGATCCGGGCAGCGGAATAGCGGAACTCGTCGTGACGTTTCTGGCACTGCTCGAGCTTATTCGGGATCACCAGGTAGAGGTTACCCAGCATCGGACATTTGGAATAATTTATGTCAGCCCAATTGATGCCCTTGAAAGTGCCTGATCCGGACGAGTCGCTCACTCCTGACGAAATCAAGCAGATACTGGAAACGGCATTGCTCACCAGCCAGGAACCGCTGTCATTGCCGGAGCTGAGGAAATTATTTGAGGATGAGCTGAGTTCGGCGGTGCTGGGGCGCCTTCTTGAAGAGGTGCGCAGGAACTGGGATGGAAAAAACGTGGAGCTGGTGAATATCGCCAGCGGATGGCGCTTTCAGGCCAGGCCGGAGATGCAGAAGTTCCTTGACCGGCTTAACCCGCAGAAACCTCCCCGCTATTCGCGGGCCGTGCTGGAAACGCTCGCTATCATTTCATACCGGCAGCCCGTCACACGGGGAGATATCGAGGAGATACGCGGTGTTGCAGTATCCAGCTCGATAATCCGAACACTGGAGTCGCGAGGCTGGATAAGCACAGTTGGCTATAGGGAGGTTCCTGGCAGGCCGGCCTTGTACGGAACGACTGCGGAATTCCTGAGTGACCTCAATTTGAGGTGTCTTGAAGAGCTGCCTCCGCTGGAGGATCTGGGATCCCTCGTCGAACATCAGGAAAATAGGGACTTGTTGTCTTCCCCCAATCCGGATTTGGCAGAAAACGATAGCGAAAAGCCGGATTAGAGAGAAACGGAACAGATAAGGAACTGAGCAGGCTATGCAAACCATACTCGTGGCAAATCCGAAGGGTGGAAGCGGCAAAACAACGCTGACGACCAATCTGGCGGCATATCTCGCCTGGCAGAACCAGCGAGTCATCATATGGGATCTCGATCGCCAGAAGTCATCGCTGGATTGGCTCAAGCTTCGCCCTGCCGAGTTGCCGTCGATTGTGAGCCTGGATGCGACGCGCGACGAGATCGATCCCGAAATTCCGGAAAATGTTGACTGGCTGCTGCTGGATTCCCCCGCCGGGATGCACGGCAAAAATCTCGCCCATGCGCTGAAATTCGCGGATAAAGTCATTGTGCCGGTACAGCCTTCGGTATTCGACATGACCGCCACACGCGATTTTCTGGATCGGTTGGTAGAGGAGAAAACGATAAGAAAACACAAGACTTTTATCAGCGTCATCGGCATGCGGGTCAATCCGCGCACGCGCGCCGCCGTTACGCTGGAACAATTCCTGCACCAATATGACCTTCCGGTCCTGACCTATCTGCGGGACAGCATGACCTATGTCAATGCCGCCTTCACCGGCAGAAGCATCTTTGACCTGCCACATTATCAGAACGAGCGCGATCTGGAGCAGTGGCAGCCGTTGATCGACTGGGTGAAATAATCTAGGGAAGCGCTGAATAAATCTCCGCTGGCGCGGCGGTGGCTTTGCGGGATGGGATGCGCGAAAGGCGACGACGCGAATGGTTGATCCCCTTCGCTAGGAGCCTGACAAGGCAGACCACTCGCAAAGCCCCGCCCCATAAGGGTTGCGACAAAATCGGGCGCTCATGGCGTTGCGCTCCTTGGCATCGTAGTCCAAGCTACGACCTGCGTCGCGCGCCTTATGATCATCCCGATTTTACCAGCAACGCGCTCAGTGAGAATTTGTTCAGCGCTTCCCTGGGGAAGCGCTGAACCGGAATCCAGAGTTTTTTCAAGCTACCGGATTCCTGTCTTCGCGGAAATGATCCAAGTATTTACTCAGCGTATTTCCGGTTCAGGATACTAGGGTGCATCGGATGATCACGCGAACAGGCACCGCCCTCAATGCACATGATCGCCTGGAGGAGGGAGGATTTCCTTTTCGGAATTGAGCTGGGCGACC
>MKVR01000007.1 GCA_001899235.1 Nitrosospira sp. 56-18 | reverse complement strand
TATCACGCGCATTCCTGCTGCTATATATGTGAAGCATAGTCGGGAATGTGTGCGAAAATGACATGAGCCACCGCGTCGAAGGGGTGGTTGAGCAAGCGGATCGGGCTGGGACGGCGTGGTGAACAAATCCCCTACTGAAGAGACGTGCCCAGCGGCAGCCTTGATGCCTCTTCCGGACTGATTCTCCCGTCGCGATCCAGGTCGGCGGCTTCCCTGTTGGTTCGATCCAGTTTTTCCTTTATGAGCTCATTCCCGGTCTTTGCGCCTCCAGAAGGATAGCCGGGTTGTTGTGTTGGCTTGATACCCGCGCTCGGAGGGGAATAACCGGGAGGAATGATTGCTTGAGCCGAGGGGGGTTGACCAATGATCGGTCCGCCGGGAACAGAGGAAGGAGTTTGACCGCCCACCAGGGGAACGGATTGGGTTTGGGCATAAGCGGTACCTGCTCCGGGGAGGGTCCAAATCATGGCAATGGCAAGCAGCGGCAGGATTGCAGCTAGAGAACGTTTCATGGCGTGCTCCTGTTTCTGATCTTCAGGGATGATTCAATTCAATTTACTCCGGGGTATCCGCGTTTTCCGTGCGCAATCGCACCAATCGGATGCAACCTGTCATTTCCGGAAGTGCATGCAACAGATGCACGTGAGCCGGGAGAGTCATCAAGCCACCAGACCGCGCGGCAGTTTCAAGCATGGGCTCAATATTTCAATGGCCGCCTTCGCCAGTTCCTCGCTGACCGCAGCAACGATGCGGCCATCCGAATCACGGTCGAGGGGATTTCCTTCCCAGTCGCTGATTTGTCCTCCCGCTCCTTTCACCACCGGGATGAGAGGAAAATAATCGGAAGGCTCCAATCCGGTCTCTATCACGAGATCGCAGTGTCCCGAAGCCAGCAAGCCATAAGCATAACAGTCGCAGACTGGCTGCGAAACCAGCGCGCGACTGCTCAATTCCGCAATGGCTTGCCGTTCCACCGAATCCTTTTCCTCGAAGCGTGGATGACCTGCCTGTGAAATGTAGTGGGGGAGGTAGAGACGTGCATGTTCCACGGAACGATGGCGACTGACCCTGGCAGCATGCTCTTTCAGGCCATCGTAGTACATTGCATGCTTCCCATCTCCCCACCATCGTTCTCTCACTGCAGGACAATCAATCAGCCCGATGAATGGACGCCGATGTTCGAGCAAACCGATAAGCGTGCCGAAGAGGGGGTTCCCGACGATAAAACTCCTGGTTCCATCGATAGGATCGAGAACCCATGTGTAATCGGTGTCCGGCATGCTGTCGCCATATTCCTCACCGATAATGCCATGACCGGGATATGCTTCCTGTATGCTGCGGCGAAGCATCGCCTCGATTTCCTGATCGGCGACGGTTACGGGCGTATTATCAGCCTTGAAAAAGATGTGCGGAGAAGTTCGAAAATGCCGCAACGCGAAGGGGCGCGCGGCATCAGCAAGACGCCGTGCAAATGCGAGCGCATGCTCGCTTGGCAAATTGCCTGGGCTTCTGGTCATAAAGTTTCGTTCCTGACTTGAACGCACGCTTTTGCAGTTTTGCCCGTCTGCGATCGATAAACTGATGCAGGGTTTTGTCATGGCGGCATCTGCTGAAGCCGAAGCCCGATCTTCTCGATCGATTTCATGGGCCAGCATGGCGAGTTCGTGATCGCCTCCCAGCAGATCCGCCAGGCGATCGGCCCGCTTGAGCTTTTTTTTATACCATTGCCATTACTTCCCATGGAGGATAGCACATCTGATGCATTGAACAGGTATTTGACCTGTTTGCGCCACTCATGCAATTTTTCCGTCGTTGGGTCAGACATGGCTTCAGCGCGCGCCTTGCGCCCCTTCCGGTAAATCTGCCGCAACCCTGGGCCGATGTGTGCCGGTTCGATCGATCGAAGCTTCAGCCGTTTCGCAGTAGCAAGGGAATTTTGGATCAGCTTGACGCAATTATTCAATTCGGCCGATTCCCGTGCAGGACCGGGATGGAAATGACGTCGTGCCCTCGCCAGATTGGCATGCAATATTTTGTGGGGCGGGGCGAGGGTGTCATCCGTCAATTTGCCGGCGTACTGCTTCTGAAGAGAATCCAGGGCTTCCATCAGCGATTTCGCATCCCGCAGCGGCGTGAGCAAGCGGCCGGCATCTCGAAGCTTTGCGTTTTCCCTGCGATAGCCGGCATCACCCATTCCATCCCGCAACAGGCGAAGTGCTGCCCGCGCTTTTTTCAGGTTTTTGCGCGCCTCGTTGCGCCGTTGCTCTGCACCCCATAAACCGTACACTCCACTCTGCCCAACTGCCGGATTCAGGATGAAAAAATTGAGGAGGAACCTGTTCGTCTTTCAGGAATCCGATGGATGGGCGCAGGTTGGCCAGGCTGCGTGATTTTCATCATTCCACTGCCAATTGCCTGTAACCCCATGCTGGAGCACGGGTTTCCCGGTATTTTTCCATATGGGTTTTGCTAGTTCCTCCCGCTCCTGGAAAGCGCGTTTGCGGATGCAGCATATTTACGTGACAAATTCTTGACTATCGGAATATTTCCCTTTAAATTGCGGTATCTTTTTCCTCCTAAAATCATTCCAAAGGATCGGAGCCAAATGACCCTAGGTCTTATCGATTTGCCCTGGTGGGGCTATATACTGGTTATCCTCGGCCTTACCCATATCACCATTGCGAGCATCACCATCTATCTGCACCGCCACCAGGCCCACCGGTCACTTGAGCTCCATCCGTTGCCCAGCCATTTTTTTCGCTTCTGGCTGTGGATGACCACGGGAATGGTCACCAAGGAGTGGACAGCGATTCACCGCAAGCACCACGCGAAATGCGAGACAGTCGACGATCCTCATAGCCCGCAGGTGCTGGGCGTAAATAAAGTGCTTAAAGAAGGATCCGAACTCTACAGGAAAGAAGCCAAGAACTTGGAAACCCTGGAGCGGTATGGCCACGGGACGCCGGATGACTGGCTCGAACGCAATGTCTATTCAAAGCATAGCGCCAAGGGCATTGCGCTCATGCTGATCATCAACGTTGTTCTTTTCGGCCCGATAGGCCTTACGATATGGGCGATACAGATGGCATGGGCGCCGATCATGGCGGCGGGCATCATCAATGGAGTCGGGCATTATTGGGGTTATCGCAATTTTCAGGCTGAAGATGCGAGCCGCAATATCGTTCCCTGGGGCATACTCATCGGCGGAGAGGAATTGCATAATAATCATCATGCTTACGCTACTTCCGCCCGGCTATCCAATAAATGGTACGAATTCGATATCGGCTGGATGTATATATGCATTCTCCAATGGATGGGGCTGGCCCAAGTTAAAAAAGTAGCGCCCAGATTACGTCTCGATACCGGCAAGACGAAGTGCGATGTGGATACCCTCCAAGCTGTCATCTCGCACCGCTATGAGGTGCTGGCAAAATACGCACAATCCCTGAAACATACGCTTGCCAAGGAAATCGACCATTTGAGGGAAGCGGCGACGCATGTAGGAGTGGACAGATCCACTGTAAGGCGCTGGGTTCTCGCCGATTCCAGGACGTTGCAAGAGGATGAACGGGCCAAGCTGAATCTCGTATTGAGCAAGACAACGACCCTGGACAAGGTATACAAGATGCGCGAGGAGTTGATGACCGTATGGCAAAGGTCCACTACCTCGAAGGATGAGCTGGTCGGGCAATTGGAGGACTGGTGCCATCGCGCAGAGGAAAGCGGCATAGAAGTCCTTCAGAACTTTTCCCGTCGCTTGCGCTGTTACGCTTAAAGAAGCGACCGACCATTCCAATAAAAAACCCGCTTGATAGCGGGTTTTTTATTGGAATGGTGTTTTAAAAAAGCAAAACAGCTACTTGAGCTTGGTCTCTTTATATTTGACGTGTTTGCGCACCACGGGATCGAATTTCAGAATCTCCAGTTTTTCTGGTGTTGTTCGCTTGTTTTTCGTGGTTGTGTAAAAATGACCGGTGCCGGCCGAAGATTCAAGCTTTATTTTTTCCCGCACGATTGCCTCCTGCTTCCAAAGTCCAGATTATCTTGTCCGTGATTGATCTCAAATAGCATTGCCGCGAGCGCGCATCTCGGCCAGAACCGCATCTATGCCGTTCTTGTCTATGGTCCGCAGAGCGACATTTGACAAGCGCAGGCTGATCCAGCGGCGCTCGCTTTCCACCCAGAAGCGGCGACGCTGCAGATTAGGCAGGAAGCGTCGTCCCGTTTTGTTGTTTGCGTGGGAAACATGGTGGCCTGTCATAGGTTTCTTGCCGGTGACTTCGCATACTCTTGCCATGGTGAACCGTCCGGATTCCAAAAAACGCGTATTATATCCCAATTCCGGATATTTTCCTCAAGTTGCGTTAGATTAGATCATTCCTCTTTCCGCGAAAGACATAGCCGAATCGCCGCCAACGACGAAATGGTCCAGGACTTTGACATCCACCAGCGCAAGAGACTGTTTCAGCGATCCCGTCAGGACTTCGTCCGCCTGGCTCGGCTCCGCCAGGCCGGAAGGATGGTTATGCGCGAAGATCATGGCTGCCGCGTTATGATGCAGCGCTCTTTTTACTATTTCACGCGGGTATACGCTGGCCTGGGTCAACGTTCCCTTGAATAGTTCTTCAGCCGCAATTATCCGGTTTTGCGCGTCGAGAAAAATACCAACGAATACCTCATGCTGTTTTCCTTGCAGGCTGAGGCGCAGGTACTCACGGACGGATTCTGGCGAATTCAGGATATTGCCATTTTTCATTTTTTCCTCCAGCGCCCGCCGGGCCAATTCCAATACAGCCTGCAACTGGGCGTATTTGGCGGGTCCCATCCCGGGAACCTGGCAAAAGGCACGTTGATCCGCTGCAAACATGCCGGTGAGGCCTCCAAAACGCTGCAGCAGCTCTCGCGCCAGATCGACCGCACTTTTTCCTGATATGCCCGTGCGGAGGAATATGGCCAGAAGCTCGGAATCGGACAGATTTTGAGGTCCGTTCTTTAGCAGCTTTTCGCGCGGTCGCTCGGATTCGGGCCAGTCTGAGATTCCCATGGCTATAAGATCATACCGGCATTACGGATGAGATGGACGAGATGGGCGAGATGGGCGAGATGAGGAATCGGACTGGTCACTATCACACCCAGCAATTGAACCTAAATCCGGTAGTCGATCGCTCTTTTTTTAGTTTAAAACCCAGGATCCACAAAGACCTCCCGCAGTACTCGACGTTCACCTGCATGGTGAGTTCACTACGGGGCGAATTGCACAATTTTTGTGGCACATGGCTGCGTTGCAATTCCCTGGAATGGAATGGGCCATTGCGCGTCGTTGCGCCTTGTCCCGCACCCCAAAACGGCACATTCCACCCTGCCCAACCGCCGGACTTAGGCTGAATGGAAATTTTAGGTTAAACTTCTGCTTCTGTGTGCAACGTTTCATATCATGACGAGTGACAAGCCCTTATCCGGGGCAAGGCGCCTATTGCTGGGGCTGACTGGCGGCGTAGCTGCGTATAAGGCAGCGGAGTTGGCGCGCCTTTTGATGAACGATGGAGTAAACGTTCAAACGGTAATGACGGAATCCAGCCTGCACTTCGTGGGTACGGCGACACTGCAGGCTTTAACGGGCAATCCCGTTTTCACTGATCCGTGGGATCCCCATTTTAGCAATAGCATGGCTCACATCGAGCTTTCCCGCAACGCGGAAGTGATCCTCGTAGCTCCTGCCACTGCTGACTTCATTGCCAAGCTTGCGAATGGCCTTGCAAATGATCTGCTTTCCACCCTCTGTCTCGCACGCGATTGCCCCTTGCTGATTGCGCCGGCCATGAACCGGCAAATGTGGGAGCATCCTGCTACCCAACGCAATCTCGCTCAGCTAAGGGGGGATGGAGTGACAATACTTGGGCCTTCCAGCGGTGCGCAGGCATGCGGCGAAACGGGAATGGGCCGCATGCTCGAACCACAGGAACTCCTGGAGGCGGTTCGCGCCTTTTTTCAGCCGCGGCTACTGCAAGGCAAACGGATGCTCATTACAGCCGGGCCTACGTACGAGGCCATCGATGCGGTTCGCGGAATCACCAATTCGAGTTCGGGGAAGATGGGCTACGCTGTTGCGCGAGCGGCGCTGGAAATGGGAGCTGAAGTGGTTCTGGTTTCTGGCCCCGTTTCACTGGAATCGCCCGCAGGAGCGCGGCTTGTAAAAGCAACCAGCGCGCGCGATATGCTGGCAGCCGTGGAGCACGAGCTGGGAAATACTGATATTTTTGTCAGTGTGGCTGCGGTGGCGGACTACCGGCCTGTCAGCGCCAAAAGGCAGAAACTGAAAAAAAATGGCGAAGGAATGACGCTGGAGCTTGTCGCCAATCCGGACATACTGGAATACGTAGCTAGCCTGCCCCGTCCACCTTTCTGCGTGGGCTTCGCCGCCGAAACCGAGGATCTCGATCGGAATGCGAAAGCAAAGCGGAACAAGAAGAAGCTTCCGCTACTCGCCGCGAATCTTGCCCAGGATGCCATCGGCGCCGATGACAGCGAATTGATCTTGTACGATGACGATGGCAGGCACTCCCTTGGGAAAGCGTCTAAAATCGAGCAGGCGCGGCGTTTGATCAGACATATTGCTGTGCTTGTATCAAGAAGGAGCATTGATGCGGCCCATGGCCATTGTTGATATCAGGATTCTCGACGCACGGCTGGAAAACCAGTTGCCGGCCTATGCCACACCGGGTTCTGCTGGGCTCGATCTGCGCGCCTGCATTACGGAGCCGATGACCATCCTACCGGGCAAGGCTGATCTCATACCGACCGGGATTGCGATACATCTTGGCGATCCCGGGCTTGCGGCGATGGTTCTGCCGCGTTCCGGGCTGGGCCATAAGCATGGCATCGTGATGGGCAACCTGGTTGGATTGATCGATTCCGATTATCAGGGGCAGATATTTGTATCGTGCTGGAACCGGGGCGATACCCCGTTTATGTTGAATCCCCTGGAGCGCATTGCGCAAATGGTGGTTGTGCCTGTAGTCCAGGTCAATTTCAATGTGGTGCAGGATTTTACCCTGAGCCACAGAGGGGAAAATGGCTTCGGCAGTACCGGCAAGCAGTGAAGCGGTCCACCGCGAATTTTTTCGCCTTGCCGGCTGATTTTAAAAGCCCATCCTTTCCAACTCTTCCTTCCATCGCTTGGCCATAGAATGCGTTTTTACGTCATAGCTCTGCTTTTTTTTCTATCTGCGCCTGTCAGGGCGGACATGCCTGTTCGCCAGATCGAGGTCGACGGCAACCGTATCATTGTCGAAGTCGCGCACACCGACGCCACGCGCGAAAGCGGGTTGATGCATCGTCGATCGCTGGCTGAAGATCATGGAATGCTGTTCGTATTCACGGAGCCGGAACGCCATAGCATGTGGATGATGAATACGATCATTCCGCTAAGCGTGGCATTTCTCGATGAGGATGGGATTATCCTCAACATTTCCGATATGATGCCTAACACTGTGACACCCCATCGGTCCGCCGGCGCCGCCAAATACGCGCTCGAGGTAAATCTGGGGTGGTTCAAGAAGCGGAAGGTGCAAGCGGGAAGCCGGGTTACAGGATTGAAAAAGATGCCTGCGGTAGAATAGCTTGCTGTCTGCGGAGAATGGCGCACTCACCTCATTCCCGGCAACATTCCCTTCATACTGCGCAGCATTTTTGCCATTCCACCCCCTTTGCTCATCATTTTCATCATTTTTTGCGCTTGCTCGAATTGTGCCAGCAAGCGGTTTACTTCCTGCACCGTGACCCCCGCCCCTGCAGCAACCCGGCGTTTTCGGGAGGCTTTCAGCAGATCCGGGCGGCTCCGTTCCTGGGGAGTCATCGAGTTGATGATCGCTTCGGTGCGCCCAATGGTCTTGTCGTCGATTTTCACGTTCTGGGCGGCCTGGCTCAACTGAGCAGGGAGTTTGTCCAGCATTGCGCTCATTCCCCCCATGTTTTTCATCTGCTGAAACTGCATCCTGAAATCGTTCAGATCGAAATTCTTGCCCGATTTCATCTTTTTTGCCAGCTTTTCGGCCTCACGCTGGTCCACGCCGCGCTGGGCTTCTTCGATCAGACCAAGCACATCGCCCATGCCGAGAATACGCGAGGCCATGCGATCGGGGTGGAAGGCGTCGAGGCCGTTCAATTTTTCCCCCATCCCGGCAAACTTGATCGGCTTGCCGGTAACATGGAGGACCGACAAGGCAGCGCCGCCGCGGGCATCTCCATCCAGCTTGGTCAGGATCACGCCCGTCAGCGGCAGGGCTTCGGCAAATGCCCTGGCCGTATTGACGGCGTCCTGCCCTTGCATGGCATCCACTACGAACAGGGTTTCGATAGGCTTCAACAGCGCTTCCAGCTCACCGATTTCCGCCATCATCGGCTCATCGATAGCCAGCCGTCCGGCAGTATCCACGATCATGACGTCGTGGAAATGCCGTCGAGCGAAATTCAGGGCATCCAGCGCGATGTCTTTTGGCTGCTGGCCCGGCATGACGGGAAAAAAGCCGGCACCGGTTTGCTTGGCCAGCATTTCAAGCTGTTTTATGGCAGCGGGACGATAGATATCGCAGGAAACCAGCAACACCTTCTTCTTTTTTTGCTCCATCAGCCACTTGGCCAGCTTTCCGCTGCTGGTGGTCTTGCCCGCTCCCTGCAGGCCGGCCATAAGTATCACGGCGGGCGGAGTGGTTGCCAGATTGAGGTCGGTTTTTTCGCCACCTAAAAGTGCGATGAGTTCCTGGTGCACCACACCAACCAGCGCCTGTCCCGGCGTAAGGCTGCCCACCACCTCCTTGCCGACAGCCTTTTCTTTGACCCGGGCGATGAATTCCTTCACCACGGGCAGAGCGACATCGGCTTCCAGCAGAGCCATGCGAACCTCGCGCAAAGCTTCCTGTATGTTGGTTTCGGTCAGGCGAGCTTCGCCCCTGAGGGTCTTGATTACTCCTGAAAGCCGGCTGGTAAGGTTGTCAAACATGCAAAATGCCTCTCAAGAAAAATTGGTGTAGACTAACCAGACATTCCGCTTTATCAGCAATCCTCAATGACCGGTATTCTAGCCTATCTCGTTGCCTCTTTGCTGTACGGACTGATTGGTTGGCATTTCTGGCGTACCAGATGGAAGGCATCCACGCGATTCCCGCGTACTGATACCACGACTGCAGGCTGGGAGCGTTACGCCATTCTTGCGCCGTTGGTATTGCACGGCTATACGCTTTATCAATCCGTGTTTTCCGGTGTAGGATTGAATTTCGGGGTAGGTAGCGCGGTTTCCTCGATCGTATGGCTCACGGCCACGATTTACTGGTTGTCCGGTTTCTTCTACCGGCTGGAAAGCCTGCAGACGCTGGTCGCGCCCGTGGCCGCCGTGGCGGTACTGCTTCCGCTGGTGTTCCCTTCGTTGCGCCCGCTGGCCAACACGGAATTTCCCGCCTTCAAAGCCCATATATCGATTGCCATGCTGGCGTACAGCCTCCTTACCATTGCCGCGCTTCACGCCTTGTTGATGGCGGTGGTCGAGCGTCGCCTGCACCATCCGGCCATGCCTTCAGTCCTGACCAATCTTCCGCCGCTTCTGGCGATGGAGAAATTATTGTTCCGCGTCATCTGGGTGGGATTCATACTCCTGACCCTGACGCTCATCAGCGGGATAGTTTTTTCGGAAGAGGTGTTCGGCCAGCCGCTGAAATTCACCCACAAGACGCTATTCGGCATTGTTTCATGGTGTGTCTTCGCCGGGTTGCTGGCCGGCAGGCAGTTCTACGGGTGGCGTGGGCGCATTGCCATCCGCTGGACGCTCACCGGATTTATCATCCTTTTGCTGGCTTATCTGGGCAGCAAATTTGTGCTGGAAGTGATACTGCAGCGCTGAAACCTGCTATGCAAGAATCAAGATGGGCCACCAGCATTTCGCTGTGAAATGACCGAAGGTGTCCATCGCGGGAGCAAGGCGGATACTCTACCGCTTGATCCGGGCGGCTTATACCGTCCCGCTGGCCGCGTAGCCTCGCGGATTTCGAATTTTTCTCATTTGCCTGTTCACATTATTTACATTTACATAAGGGTATTTTCTTGGAAGACATGCCGCTGTATGTGCTGCTACTGGCACTGGCTGTTCTGTTGATCTTATCCGCATTTTTTTCCCTTTCCGAAACGAGCATGATGGCGATCAATCGTTATCGCCTGAAGCATCTTGTGAAGCAGGGAAGCCGTGGCGCCCACCTGACTACTCAATTGCTATTGAACACAGACAGGCTTCTGGGCGTGATCCTGCTGGGAAACAACCTTTTGAACGCCGCCGCGGCAACGCTGGTCGCGGTAATCGTTTCCCTTTTTTTCGGCCATAATGACGTGGCCCTCCTGATCGGAACGATAAGCGTGACCTTTGCCATCCTGATATTCAGCGAGATAACTCCGAAAGTCATAGCTGCCGCTTATCCGGAGCGGATTGCTTTGGCGTCGAGTTATGTATTGACCCCGTTGCTGAAGATCTTTTATCCCGTTGTATGGTTCGTCAATCTATTTGTTCAGGCCTTGCTCGCCATCCTGCGCCTTAATCCGCGCGCCGACGAGGCAACCAAGAAAATGAGCCTGGAAGAGCTCAAAACCCTGGTGCTGGAAGCGGGGCATTTCATCCGGAAAAAGCATCAAAGCGTGCTGCTCAATTTATTCGATCTCGAAACCATCACAGTGGATGACGTCATGGTTCCCCGCAACCGGATCGAAGCCATTGACCTCGATGCTGATGACGACAGCATCCAGAATCAGTTGCTCACCTGCTATCATACGCGGTTACCGGTATACAGGGGCACGCTCGACAATGTGGTAGGGGTGATTCACGTGCGCAAGGTGCTCAACCAGATGAGAAGTGGAGAAATCACCACGGCGACACTCGAGAAAATCATGCGCGAGCCTTACTTCATTCCATCCGGCACTCCATTGTTTTCTCAATTGCAGCTTTTCCAGGAGAACCGGGAGCGGGTTGGGCTTATCGTGGATGAGTATGGCGAATGGATGGGGCTGGTGGCCTTGGAGGACATCATTGAAGAGATTATCGGAGAATTCACCACACATCCGCCATCACAGTCGAGCAACTTCCTGAAGCAGGGCGATGGGAGCGTCATGGTGGAGGGCAGCGCTCTCCTGCGTGACCTCAATCGCAAGCTTGGCCTCGAGCTTCCCCTTGGAGGACCAAAAACTCTCAATGGCCTGGTGCTTGAACATTTTCAGGATATCCCTGAAGCGGGCACAAGCCTGAAGATCGCGGGTTATCCCATGGAAATCGTTCAGACCCAGGACCGGGTGGTCAAGGTAGTGCGGATCTTTCCCATGCTTGGCCCAGTCGATCCGCAATAGATATTGCAGCGGTGGTATCCGATCGATGGCATTGATTGACCTGCTACAAACTTCCCCGTCGTTTTTTATTTTCTTTTGCACGGTCATCGGCCTCGCCGTAGGCAGTTTTTTGAACGTCGTCATCCACCGTCTTCCGAAAATGCTCCAGGCGGAATGGGATCAGCAACGCGCCAAGCTGGAAAATGAAGCCGTTGCCGCGTTACCGCCGCACAATCTCGTTGCGCCCCGGTCTCGCTGTCCGCATTGCGGCCACACGCTTGCGGCATGGGAAAATATTCCGGTAGCGAGCTATATCATGCTGCGGGGAAAGTGTTCGCATTGCCGCGCTGCCATTTCACCGCGTTACCCCGCCATCGAGCTGCTGTCGGGCATGCTCAGCGCACTTGTGGCATGGCATTTCGGATATGGCATTGCCGGTTTCGCGGGATTGTTTTTCGCCTGGGCCATGGTAGCGCTGGTGTTCATCGATATCGATGTTCAGTTGCTTCCCGACCGCATCACGTTGCCATTATTGTGGGCTGGCTTGCTGGTCAATCTGAACAATGTTTTTACCGATATCCGTTCCGCGGTTATCGGAGCCGTTGCGGGGTATCTCCTGCTATGGGCGATTTATTGGTGTTACAAGCTCATCTCTGGCAAAGAGGGGCTGGGCCGGGGGGATTTCAAGCTGCTGGCTGCGATCGGTGCGTGGCTTGGTTGGGAAATGCTTCCGCTGGTGATCCTGTTTTCCTCGTTGACTGGCGCCATGGCTGGAATCATTCTGGTTTTGCTTGAAAAACAGGAACGGGATACTCCCGTTCCCTTTGGCCCCTATCTGGCCGGCGGGAGCTTCGTCGCTTTTTTTGGGGGAGACCTGATCAACCGTGCCTATTTTGGGATGCTTGGATAATGCCGCTCCTCATAGGCCTGACGGGGGGAATTGCGAGTGGCAAAACAACGGTCGCACAATTTTTTGCCCAGCTGGGTGCTGAAATCCTTGATACCGATGTCATTGCTCGCGAACTTACCGGCCAACACGGCGCGGCAATGACTGCCATCCGGCAAATTTTCGGGGATGAGTTCGTTGCCAGCGATGGCGCGCTGCGGAGAAGCGAAATGCGGGCACTGGCATTTTCTGACGGCGCCGCCCGAAAAAAACTCGAAGCTATTCTTCATCCTCTTGTACGAAGCGAAGCGGCGCGGAGGATCAGATACTTTGCCGCGCCTTACGGCATGCTGGTCGTGCCCTTGCTGCTTGAAACAAATGGCTACCGCGAGCTGATCCGGCGCGTGCTGGTGGTTGACTGCGACGAGCAGGATCAGATAGCCCGTGCTATCGATCGTACCGGCCTGGACGAGCGGATGGTGCGCGCCATCATGCGCGCGCAGCTTTCCCGTGGCGAACGGCTGAGGCACGCGGATGACATCATCAGGAACGATGGGGATATGAACCGCCTGCAGGAGCAAGTCCGTTGCCTGCATGAAAAATATCTCGCCTTGGCGCTGCAGGATTAAGGAAGCGTTGAACAAATCCTCGCTGAGCGCGTTGCCGGTAAAATCGGGATGATCATAAGGCGCGCGACGCAGGTCGTAGCTTGGACTACGACGCCAGGGAGCGCAACCCAGTGGCTCCCCGGAGCGTGGCCCGAGGGGCCCCGCGAAAGCGGGAATCGGGCAGCGGAGGGGATGCTTCGACCGCACCACAGTTTTGTTGGGGCGCAGGCATCCCGCTGCGGGGTCGCATCTTCCTTTCGGAAGACACTGCTCCGCCCTGCGCGGCCGCACCATTCGCGTCGTCGCCTTTCGCGCATCCCGTCCCGCAAAACCACCGCCGCGCCAGCGGAGATTTATTCAGCGCTTCCTTATATCTATTCCGGCCCGTTTGCCTCGAGAGCAATTTAGTTTGTTAAAATCTTCGTCATAAGGCAATATCACATTATCTTGTCCTATTTCGGTCTCGCCTCGAGTTTCTATCGTGATTTATTATGAACATCCCTTGAACGAGCGCATTCGTACCATGCTGCGGCTGGAGGATCTTTTCGAGAAAGTGTCTTTTTTTGCGGCAGGAGAGGAAGCATTCAAGCATCACACCGCCCTCACCACGCTGTTTGAAATTCTCGATGTAACGAGTCGCGCGGATATGAAATCCGATTTGTTGCAGGAACTGGAACGCCAAAAGCATGCACTGGAAACGATGCGCAGAAGCCCCGATATTTCCGAAGGCACATTGAATCAGGTGCTGAGTAATATACAGACAGCATCCCTGAATATGCTGAATATGGCGGGCAAGATCGGGGAGCATATGCGGGAGAACGAATGGCTGATGAGCATAAGGCAGCGGGCCGGCATACCTGGAGGAGTCTGCGAGTTCGATTTGCCGTCTTACCATTACTGGTTGCACGCTGATCCTGCCCTTCGGCGGGATGATCTCGAAGAATGGTTTGCGCCCTTTTTGCCGTTGCAGGAAACGTTCGCCATCGTTTTGGATCTTCTTAGGAAGAGCGGTAAACCTCGTCGCTACAAGGCAGCTGGCGGTATGTTCCAGAAAATGGGACCGGGACGCGCGGCACATATGCTGCGCCTGAAGCTGGATGAAGGTTTGCCATGCGTACCGGAGATCAGCGCCAACAAATATGCGTTGAACATCCGGTTTGTCATTTCCGGATTCAGGCAGAAAACCAGGATATATGAAGACGATGTGGATTTTGAGCTGGCTTTCTGCAATTTGTAGATTTCCATTTGCATGCTGCCCGCATTTGAGGCCTGGATTCGGAATGCCTGGGATGTTATTTCAGGCTCAACGGACCGCCCTCCCGGATGACTGCTGAGCCATGCCGAATTTTTATGCACTGATTCCCGCTGCTGGCTCCGGCTCACGCATGCAAGACCAGCTCCCCAAGCAATATCTCCCGCTGGCCGGCAAGCCGATGATTTTTCATACGCTTCACACCCTTTGCAACTCGCCGCGGCTTTCCGGCGTTTTTGTCGTGCTGGCTCCGCACGACCCGGAATGGCAGAGGCATGACTGGTCCGGGTTTTCGGATAAGCTGGCATGCCTTCCATGCGGTGGTGCGACGCGCGCGCAGAGTGTGCTCAATGGCTTGAAAGCTGCGCGCGATGAGGCCCTGGTGGGCGATGAGGACTGGGTATTGGTGCACGATGCGGCAAGGCCTTGCCTGACCCAGGCGCAACTCGACAAGCTGCTGGATGAATTGTGCGACGACGAGGTGGGAGGATTGCTCGCGATTCCTGTCGCGGATACGTTAAAGCGAAACAACGGGTCGGGGCGCGTGGCATGCACCGAATCCCGCGAGAATCTGTGGCAGGCCCAGACCCCCCAAATGTTTCGCTGCAAGCTTCTGGTGGAGGCATTGAGCATGGCGGGGGGGGCGACCATGACCGATGATGCCGGAGCCATCGAGGCCCTGGGTTATCAACCCAAGCTGGTTCTGGGCGATGCGCGCAATCTCAAGATTACTTATCCTCAGGACTTGGCGCTGGCGGAGCTGATGTTGAGGAATCCATACTGATTGATCGCTTGTGCTTGCCCCGCTGCCTGTTGCCGCTGCCCATGCTTGCGCGGGAATTTCATGGAAAGACGCACAAGGAGCCGGGGCTTCTTTCATAAAATGGCTATCTCTTCCACGGAAACGGCTTGCAGGATCGAGGATCAGGGAGAAAGAAGGAAGAAATGATCAAAATGAGAATCGGGCAAGGTTTTGATGTGCACCCCTTGGTCGAGGGGCGCGACCTCATCATCGGGGGCGTGACCATACCCTACGAGAAGGGCCTGTTCGGGCATTCCGATGCCGATGTTTTGCTGCATGCACTATGCGATGCGCTCCTGGGCGCAGCAGCACTGGGGGATATCGGAAGACATTTTTCGGACACGGACTCCCGCTACCAGAATATCGATAGCCGGGTGTTGCTGAAGAACGTTTGCGGCTTGCTCAGGAAAAATGGCTACGAGGTGGTCAATGTTGATGCAACCGTCATAGCGCAGGCGCCTAAACTCGCTGCCTATATTCCCGCCATGGTTGCCAATATCGCACAGGACCTCGGGATAAAGACAGCAGATGTCAACGTCAAGGCCAAGACTGCGGAACATCTTGGCCCCGTGGGAAGAGGGGAAGGTATCGAAGCGGAGGCAATATGTCTGATTACATCCGGTTCATGACTCCAGTCTGGCGGGTGGCGGGAGAACGGCTATTCTGATCTTCAGATATGGCGACGGAGGCCCTTGGGCAAGCTGGATATGCGGGGGAGGATATCATCCGGGTTTTTTTTGCGATATGGCCCGATGCCGCCGTCAGGAAGCAGTTGCTGGAAATGGCAAGCGGTTTGCAGCGGAATTCCGGTTGTACCGGCAGGAGAATGAAGGCGGAGAACATTCATCTCACCCTGGTATTCGTGGGAAACGTCGATCATGACGGGCTCGAGGCGTTGTGCCACGCAGCGGAAGGAATCGCGAGGACAGGCAGGCCATCTTTTGAACTGGTCATCCAGGAGACAGGCTATTGGAAGCGCAATCGCATTGCTTATGCCGCGCTGCATGAGATTCCTCCGGCGCTGAAAGAGCTGGTGGGCCAACTGGGGAAGGCGATCGAGGCCATCGGATATTCAATGGAAGCGCGGGCATACAAACCGCATATCACATTGATGCGTGATGCGGTCTGTCCGGCGCTGCACCGGCAGATAGAACCGGTCGTCTGGGAAGTGCGGGAGTGGCTGCTGGTCAGGTCGGAACAGACAAGAGAGGGTGTTGTCTATAGTCCTGTTGGCCGCTGGCTGCTTGGAACCCCTGAATAGGCCGGACTTTCATGCGGCGGCGTTTCCAGGAGTTCCCGATTTCTTGAAATTGGCGACCTTGTCAGAGGAAAATGCAGCTTTCGAGGTGTCGTGAAAGATTCTTTTCACTCGCTTTGGTGTAATCCTTTTCGAAGGTATCGCTGACAAGATTTCTCACGTGGACGCCCAGGCTGCTGTTGATCAGTCCGATGAAAGGAGCGGAAGCAACCAGGATGAGGCGCTGATAGCTGTTGGCTACCCGGCCGTTTTCCAGTTCCCTGGCTAATTGCAGCGCAAAATTGTGGGCTTGGTGCTGTTTTGGATCCGTGGCAGGAATGTAGGAGCCTCGGCCATTGCCAAGGCCTCTATTATGGCCGGGGCGGTCGGAAACAAGTTCCTGTACTTTTTCCCTGCTGGCGTAGTGCTTGAATTCCTTGAGCTTTTGTAGTCCCTTTTTTGGTCCATAGTTTACATACAGGTAGGCCGCGCTTGCATTTGCTACAAGAATCCACGTGATGCTCATGACTCCTCCCTGAGATGATGATAATGTGACACCTACATTAAAGATGGTACTCCAAATTGATCAATAGTTCTCAGCAATAGTGTTATTTTTAGCTGATGGCGAGCAGCAGTAGCTCAAGTGGCCGGTATCCTTCCATCTTTTTTTCGCTACCTATTCCGACAGCCTTGAGGATTCTCGCTCTCGATACTTCCACCGAGCATTGCTCGGTTGCGCTTTTACTGGATGGCCGGACGCTGAGCTACGAAGTCCTTGCAAAGCAGCGTCATTCCGAACTGCTGCTGCCGATGATCCAGCGGGTCCTGCAGGAGGCAGGGGTGAAGCTGGCACAGTTGCAGGGGATAGCATTCGGCGCCGGGCCAGGCTCTTTCACCGGTTTGCGTATCGCCTGCGGCGTGGCCCAGGGCCTGGCATTCGGCGCGGACCTTCCGGTAGCGGGCATTTGCACCCTCGAGGCCATGGCCGAGGAAACAGGCGGCGGCCGGGTCGTTGCGGCTATCGACGCGCGAATGGGCGAGATCTACCACGCAGCCTATGTAAAGTCAGGCGGCCAATGGTTGACGGAAAGCCAGCCTGAACTGTGTTCCCCGCACCACGCGCCCCTGTTATCCGGGGTGGGCTGGGCTGGCTGCGGCAGTGGTTTTGCCGTACATGAAAAAGCGCTGCGCCTTCGCTACAATGGCTGCATCAGCCAGGTCATCCACGGTGTCAGACCCCAGGCAAGCGCAATCGCGTGGCTTGCAGCACCACGCTTCATGAATGGGGCGGGGATGGATCCAGCGGAAGCGGCGCCCATTTATATCCGTAACAAGGTGGCGTTGAAGGAGAATGAAAGATGAGCGCGCAATTACAGGAGTTGCCGCGAATCAGGCGCATGGGCCACGCCGACCTGGACGAAGTGGTTGCCATCGAGCGGGAAGTTTTTTTGTTTCCATGGACCCGCGGCAATTTCAGCGATTCGGTCGACTCCGGCTATCATTGCCTCGTGCTGGAGCAGGATGGCCGCCTGTTCGGCTACGGCGTGATGATCATTGGTCCGGAAGAAGCCCATTTGCTCACGCTCAGCATAGCCGCCGCGGCGCAGCGGAAAGGCTGGGGTGAAAGGCTGTTGCGGCATTTTATCCATGTTGCCAGGGAGCAGCACGCGCGGTCGATGTTCCTCGATGTACGCGAATCCAATCATGTCGCGGCGCGGCTGTATGAGCGGATTGGTTTCAAGCAGATTGCCAGGCGCAAGGACTATTATCCGGCAATGGGGGGGCGCGAAGACTCTTTAGTCATGGAACTGGTGTTTTGACACCCGCAGATAACTCGAAGCAGGGCAGGCGCAACGCCATACTCAGGGAACTGGGGTTGTCGCCGCTGTGGCATGCCAGGATAACGGAGCCAGAACCGGTCCGGATTGTGCCTGTGGAGCTTGATGAGGCATCCGGGAACGCTCTTGCCGCCGGCAGTGGCTCAGGCAGCCCCGGTAATCCGGGTGGTCTGCCAGATGACAGACGTTCGCGCATTCTGCGGATGCATTGGGATGATCTGGAGCGGAGCGTGGAAGGCTGCATTGCTTGTTCCTTATGCAAGTCGCGCAGGCGCACGGTGTTCGGGGTAGGCGACAGGAATGCCGACTGGCTCTGCATAGGGGAGGGGCCGGGGGAACAAGAGGATGCGGCGGGCGAGCCGTTTGTCGGGCAGGCGGGAAAACTGCTGGACAATATGCTGGCGGCAATCAGCCTGAAGCGCGGCCTGAATGTATATATCGCAAATGTCGTGAAATGCCGTCCCCCCGGCAACAGAAACCCGACTCTCGAGGAAGCGCATCAATGCGAGCCATATCTGGCGCGGCAAATCGAACTGATCAGGCCCAGGCTGATCATCGCATTGGGAAAAGTGGCTGCGGAGAACCTGCTGGGTACCGAGGCGGGAGTGGGCAGCCTCCGCGGCAGGCTGCACCGGTATTGCGGCATTCCCGTCATCGTGACTTACCACCCCGCCTATCTTCTGCGCACGCTGCCCGCCAAGGCGAAGGCATGGGAGGACCTGTGTTTCGCTCGCAAGACGATGGCATCGCTAGAATATGTCGATAGGGATAGGCCATCAGCGAACTGAATGAGTGGAAAAGCATGCTTGGGGAGTCGGTTGATAGCATGTGGATATCCTGATGCCCAACGTCATGTTGATCATTCTTGCATTCATCAGCATTAACACGGCAATATACAGACCAGAACACCTATGCGACGTACCATTTTTTACTCTTGGCAATCTGATTTGGACGGAGTTGGTAACAGAAATTTTATTGAAGAAGCCCTAAAGCGTGCGCTGAAGAGTATAAAAAAAGACGAGTCCGAAACTATTGAGCCGGTACTTGATCGCGACACTGCAGGTCTATCGGGTTCGCCATCAATAACCGAAAGTATTTTTGAAAAAATTGCTTTAGCTGACGTCTTTGTTGCAGACGTTTCAATTATCAACAAGGATTCAGATGAGCGTCATACACCAAATCCGAATATCCTTGTTGAACTTGGATATGCGGTTGCGCAACTAGGCTGGAACCGAATACTGCTAGTTCAAAACACGGTATTCGGCGGACCAGAAGAGCTTCCATTTGATCTTCGTGGACGTAGAGTCATCCCATATATATTCGGAGAAAAGTCTGGAAATCGATCCGAAGCACGAGGACTATTGCAAGGTAGGCTTGAAGCAGGCCTAAGGGCTGTCATTGATAGCTCCAATTATATTTCTCTCCCCGCGGGTCTCGACGTATCTCTATGGTGGGGTAAGTGGGCGATAGAAGATTCGGACCAAGCGCATGGCGGACAGCTATTTATTCGCGAGGTAGCCGCTGCCGGTTTTTTATTTGACTTGTCTGTTTTCAACGGCGCCCATATGGGGTTTCTTACAAGCTATGCCTGTATCGTCTCTTCAGATGTTGCATATGCACGAGTACCTAATGGGAACAATGGTGAGATTGGTGAAGTTGTCTTTCGGAGAGAGATTTATAACAGTAGACGAACTATCAAAGTCAATGAAACCGCTAGTTGCTCATACTATCGTGGAGCAAGGGTAGTTTTCGCGGGAGAATTCGCACGCAAGAGAGATGCACTTTTTGATCATGGGGTGTTAAATGAGCTTGAGCTGGCACGCCTCTATAGTATATCTGGAGAATATTTTGACTCTTTGAGTCAACGCTTCCAACAACTGAACGAAGTCAAAAATGATGATGACTTTCATGCGAAAGTAATACGTGGAGGTGTCCGGGGGCTATATACGATTATGGAAGGTATTGTCATGCTGGGCATGACTGGCGAATTATGGGTTGCTTATATTGACGATGATGTCATCAGATATTTTACCACGCAAGTCAAGTGGAAAAATGTACTTCCGAAGACTGTCGACAATTGGCGTGAGCGGTTCAAGGATAAGAGGATTTTGTTTCATTCATGCGTCGATATCGTTCCAAAAGATAATCGTTTTGCTCATGAATAACTTCTTAATCACCCAGCTGGAGTAGCGTGCGCGTAGTTAAAAATACTATATAAAATTTACAGAGACTGAGTTGACACGATAGGATTATTTGCGAAAAAACATATCATTACATCTATTTGGCATGTTGCGATGGTCACTATCCATCGTGAGAATTGAGGTTGTTATTGGGCGCATTGATAGTAGCAGGCCTGGATTAACGCAGAGGTGTGCATATAAACCTCGATCATTCGTTAGATTTGTCCTCTAGCTCCTTTGGCTCAAAATTGGAAGTGAGAGCATAGTACATGCGGTCTGGTACTTATCTGCATTGGTCTAAGCCTTTCGCGAATTCCCTTGGGCAATACCCTAATTTTAAGCCCGTGAGCTTCGATCACTCCAGCGGCATACATTTTTGCAATGGTGAAGATCCTTCAAGCAATCAGGTCGAGCTGTGAAAGGAGGCCAGATTCTAGTTTTGAATCCGTATTCGGAGAAATAGAAGAAGTTAGCGGTAACAAGGATGGGAGAGGAATAAATGCTCAAGCAATTACGAATAAAAAATTTCAAGGGCTGGATGGATACTGGCACCATTCGCATGGCCCCCATTACCTTATTCTTGGGTGCCAACAGTTCGGGAAAATCGAGTATTGGTCAGTTTCTTATGATGTTGAAGCAGACCGTCGAATCGTCAGACAGAAAGGCGGTTTTTTATCCAGGAGGAAAAAACTCGGCTGTTCAGCTTGGGTCTTATCAGGAAATGGTATTTCACCGTGACCCGGCAAATAAGATCTATTTTGAATATCGATGGTTGTTGACGGATGCTTTGAAGTTCAAAGATCCGGTATCAGGTCAAGCGTATTCTGGAAACGAACTGGCTTTCACGGCGGCGGTGGGATTAGGTGATAAAGATCAACACACTCTGGTTCTTGATGAGCTTAAGTATGAATTGGTTGAGGGTGAGAACATGCAACTTTCACTCGGAATGCAGAGGAAGTCCGACACAAAATCAGATTATAAGGTTGAAATCACTAATTATTCTCTGAAGCGCAAACAGGGGCGTGTTTGGTATCCCGGAGCACCCGTTCGATTTTATGGTTTTCCTGATGAGGTAGTTGCTTACCATCAGAATGCCGACTTCGTACAAGCGTTGAACTTACGAAATGAAAAACTGTTCAGATCTCTCTGTTACTTGGGACCGCTTCGCACTAAAGCTGAGCGTCTATATTCATGGACTGGCATTGAGCCTGAAAGTGTCGGCTATGCGGGAGAGAACACGGTTGCAGCCATCCTTGCAGCACGAACTCGTAAAATTAGTCTTGGCTATAAGCGTTCTACCAAGCCTTTTGAAGAAATTATTGCGATCAAGCTTAAGGAAATGAGTTTGATCGAAGAATTCAAGGTCGATCCAATTTCTGAGCAGCGGCAGGAATATGAAGTTAAGGTTCGCACCAAAGGATCCAAGGATTGGGTGGATCTCCCGGATGTTGGCTTTGGTATATCGCAGGTGCTACCAGTCTTGGTACAGTGTTTCTATGCACCAGCAGGGTCGATCATTCTCATGGAGCAGCCGGAAATTCATCTGCATCCAAATGCGCAGTCGGCATTGGCCGATGTGATGATCGACGTGATTAACTCTAGAGAAAACGGGACAGAGAGAAATATTCAATTGATCATTGAAACCCATTCCGAACATTTTCTGCGGCGCTTGCAACGGCGAATTGCGGAAGACGTAGTATCGCAAGAGAAGGTATCGGCCTACTTCGCTAATATTTCAAAAACGCCCGCCACTCTCGAACCGCTGCAGATCGATATCTTTGGAAATATTCAGAACTGGCCAACAAACTTCTTTGGGGACGAAATGGGAGATATTACCGAGCAAGCTAAAGCAGCTATAAAAAAAAGAATGCAGAAGAGTACGGAACCGGAGACATTTGAATGAATCTGCCGAAGAAGTGCCTAGTGGACACAAATGTGCCGAAAACGGCGAATCTTGTTATGCGGGCAGACTCTGAGCTCGATGTCCCATATGCGTGTGTGCTGGCATGTATAGAAGCGGTTGAGCACGTCATCAAGAAGAGATGTCTTATCATCGACGCGGGTGACGAAATTTTTAGTGAATACCGCAGACAGCTTTCCATGGAGGGACAGCCAGGTGTGGGTGATCGTTTTATGAAGTGGGTTCACGATAACCGCTTTAGTTTCACTGACTCAGATCGGGTAACCATTACAAGAAATGGCGAGTCTTATGAGGAATTTCCCATACATGAGGGATTAGCGAATTTTGATAAATCAGATTGCAAGTTTGTAGCGGTTTCAAATGCGCACATAGACAAACCACCGATCTTGCAAGCAACGGACAGCAAATGGTGGGGATGGAAAGATTCTTTAGCAGAGGTAGGGATTACCGTGCATTTCTTGTGTCCCGATTATGCTGAAGCCAAATGTGCAGAGAAGATGGGGACATGAACGATGACTTCTTTAAGTTTCCTTCCACACCGCATTTGGCAATACTGGATGGCATTGAAATCAGGGACGACAAAGTCTTATCGGAATTTGAGCGCGATGAGTTTCTTCAGCATAATATTGTCGTTGAAGAGAAAGTAGACGGAGCGAATTTAGGAATCTCTTTTGATTCGAAAGGGAATATCCGTGCACAGAACAGGGGTGCATATCTTGATCTTCCAGCTTTTGGTCAGTGGAGAAAACTTGGAGAATGGTTACTTCCTCGAACAGATTTTCTATTCGAGCAACTGACCGATCGTTATATCCTTTTTGGAGAGTGGTGTTATGCCCAGCATTCCGTTTTCTACGACCGATTGCCCGATTGGTTCCTCGGATTCGATATCTTTGATAAACAGTCCAGCCATTTTTTATCTTCGAACCGGCGCGATGACTTATGCAGGACGATGCACATTGCACAAGTTCCGGTAATTGCTCGCGGACGTTTTACTTTTCCAGAGCTTAAGAAACTTTTATTTCAGTCAAAATTCACAGATCTGCCTGCTGAAGGTCTCTATCTTCGACTTGATCAGAATGGATGGATGGCTCAACGCGCCAAGCTGATTCGTTCGGCCTTCATTCAATCGATGGAGCAGCATTGGTCCCATTCGGCAGTCAAGCCAAACCGGTTGAGTTAAGAGATTCATGGATGAGCTTTTTTTTGACCAAAATAGACGTAAAGCGCCGTCGTAACAGTACCTGCAAGGTCATCGAGAAACAGATCTATGAAGGTCAATGGTTTGCCAAGATGAGTCTGGCATGATTGGTCAATGTTTGCTTCGATTTGAGGCTATTAAATACTAACATGCAGCAAAAAATCAAGAACCAAGAGCATTATCTATGCATTGCTGCCAAGATGGTCGAGGTGCTTAAAAGCCTCATTAGCGCATGGCCAACGGCCTTCCAGCAACGCATCGGGACAAGGGCAAACACGTATCAGGCAGGGCTTACCAGCGTTTATCTTGCCCCCTTTGGGATTTGTATTTGGTCTCACAGGCACCCTAAGAACAGTTTTGTTGCATCCGAAGCGAAATGGAGAACTGTACAAGGGTGTCAGTTCAATCTGTTCGCTGACCGTAACTTTCCCACGATCATACGCCGATCAGTCACGGTTGTAGTTTGCTTAGTTCGCTTACCTCATATTGTGGAGGCGCTATGCCATCCTCCTGATGCGATCTCTAGCTCAGCGCCCAATATACTGCCTATCGCTGCTACACTGCATTTCAGTGGTATTTCCCTCCTTCACCGTTGAATACGCAGAGCCCGCTCTTGATCTCAATACTTATCCCGTGAGGAACAAGCCCCATCACTTTCATCTTCCATAAGTGGTGATTCGATAACCGGTGCCAATATTCATGACGAAGATTGTTGTTGACTTCGCTCCACTACACCTCAGTACGGCCATATCGTGGGCATGCTTGATAACGAGTACGCTGTCAAGTGCTTACATAGCTTAGACGGCCCGGTCGGGCTGCACGCCGAAAACCGGGTGTAATGGGTGCCTCCTTCTGTTGTCGTTTCGGTTTCCCTTGCAATTCGTGAATGAATCCCCATTTAACTAACCTGCAACAGTTCTTTCGAGGAAGATGCCATGCGTAAACTGACATTGCCCCTGGTCCTGCTACTTGCTATCACGTTGAGCGGCTGCGGCTACAACACGCTCCAGTCCACGGATGAGCAAATCAAGGCGAGTTGGGGCGAGGTCGTGAATCAGTATCAGCGTCGCGCGGATCTCGTTCCTAATCTGGTGAATGTGGTCAAGGGATTTGCCGCGCAGGAGAAGGACGTGTTGCTGGGCGTGACCAATGCGCGGTCCAGGGTGGGGAGCGTCCAGGCTACGTCCGAGCTCATCAACGATCCCGATGCCTTTGCCAAGTTCCAGAGCGCGCAGGGGGAGCTGTCCAGCGCGCTGTCGCGCTTGCTGGTCGTGGCGGAAAACTACCCGCAACTCAAGTCGGATGCCAATTTCCGGGAGTTGCAGGCACAGCTAGAAGGCACCGAGAATCGGATAACCGTGGCACGCAACCGCTATATCAAGGCTGTCCAGGAGTACAATGTCGTGGTACGGTCGTTTCCAAGCAACCTCACCGCCATGGTCATGGGTTATAAGGTGAAACCCAGTTTTACGGTCGAAAACGAGAAGGAAATATCCGTGGCGCCCAAAGTGGATTTCGGCGCGCCGGCAGCGAAGAAGTAGTTGCCGCTTCACTCATTTCACGATGAACAGCGGGAAAAAGACCATTCCAGTTGCCGCCCTGGCAGCTTTGCTTTTTAGCGCTTCGATCTCGATTGCGTACCCTGCGGAAGTGGCTGTTCCACCGCTTCGATCCCATGTCACCGATCTGACCAGCACACTGTCCGCGGCCGACAACGCCCGGCTCGAACAGGAACTTGGTGGCTTTGAAGTCAGGAAGGGCAGCCAGATCGCCGTCCTGATCGTCCCTACGACTCAACCGGAAACCATAGAGCAATATTCGATTCGCGTTACCGATACATGGAAGCTGGGAAGAAAAGGCGTCGATGATGGTGTCCTGCTGCTCGTTGCCAAGCGCGATAGAGCGGTGCGGATAGAAGTCGGTTACGGCCTCGAGGGGATATTGCCCGATGCCACGGCGAAGCGGATAGTCGATCAGGTCATTGTTCCCCGGTTCAGGCAGGAGGATTTCGCGGGAGGAATCGAGGCCGGCATAGCAAGCATTATGGGAGTGATCCAGGGCGAGTCATTGCCGCCAGTCTCGGCGCACGGTGGCGGCGCCTCGGGGGACAGGGGCATGTCGCCGGATCTCATTTTTCCGCTTTTCATCGCATTCCTGGTGTTCGGGAAGCTTTTGCAATCCCTGCTTGGCCGTGTTGCCGGCGCAAGCGTGATGAGCGCGGGGGCGGGGTTGGTCGGCTGGCTCCTGTTTTCTTCGGTCATTCTTGGGGTGATGCTCGCGGCGGCCACCTTTTTCCTGAGCCTGTTTGGACGCGTGGGACCAGGCATCTATACCGGAAGAGGTGGTTGGCCTGGGCCCGGGGGAATGGGCGGTGGGGGAGGATTCGGTGGAGGCGGGGGAGGATTCGGCGGTGGGGGTGGCGGTTTTGGCGGCGGCGGTGCGTCGGGGAGATGGTAGTGGATTTCGCGCGCTTATCGCGACATCTTTTTACCGGCCGCCTTGCTGTAAGCCGGATATTTACCGATGGCTCCCTCGACGCGATAAAACAGGCCATCCAGCAAGCTGAAGCCGGCCATGAAGGCGAGATCCGCTTTGCGGTGGAGGCCTCGTTGAATACCCTGCCTCTCCTTCGGGACCAGTCTGCGCGAGAGCGGGGGCTGGAAGTTTTTTCGCAACTGCGCGTATGGGACACCGAGCACAATAACGGTGTCCTGATCTATTTGCTCCTCGCGGACCGTGATGTGGAAATCATTGCCGATCGGGGCGTGCATAGGCGGGTGGGCGACGAGAAATGGGAGACGATCTGCCGTGAGATGGAGGCCGCATTTCGCGAGGGAGAGTTTGAAGCGGGCATCATGGCCGGAATCCATGCGGTAGGCAATCTGTTGCGGGAATATTTTCCGGTATCGTCTGAAAACAGGGCAAATGAACTGAGCGATAGTCCTGTCATCCTTTGATGTCTTTCGCCCTGTGCAATGGCGTTAGTGTCAGCGTCAATGTCCTTTATGCGCGCCGATCAGGTGGAGCGAATCTTCAATGCTCTGGTTGCGCAGATGCCACTGGCGTATCAGCGCCATGATCACGGCGACGAACAGGCCAAACAAGACGATAACGGTGTACACATGTACCTCGAAACTCACCAGAATGGCATACATCCCGAGCATGGTGAGTATGCTCAGGTTCTCGTTGAAGTTCTGCACGGCGATGGAATGACCTGCACCCATGAGGATGTGGCCGCGGTGCTGCAGCAGCGCGTTCATCGGGACCACAAAAAAACCGGCTAGCCCGCCGATCACCGTGAGAAGCACAATCGCGATCCAGAGGTCGCGCGCGAGTATCATGGCCATCACCACGATACCCATGGCGATGCCTAGTGGAATCACCTTGACGGATTGCCGCAATGAAACCATGCGAGCGGCTATCACCGCGCCAATCGCGATGCCAACGGCTACCACGCCCTGCAGTTGGGCTGCTTTGTTCAGGGGGTATCCGAGCGCCGCATCAGCCCACTTCAGCACGATAAATTGCAGGGTCGCGCCCGCTCCCCAGAACAGCGTGGTGACCGCCAGTGAAATCTGGCCCAGCTTGTCCGTCCACAGGAGTTTCATGCAGTGCTTGAACTCATGCACCAGGAATACCGGATTCTTCTTCAGGATACGGTGATCCACGCCGGTGTCGGGGATGTACAGGTTGAAGATTGCGGCCGTGGCATAGAAAACCGCTATGAAAAGAATGCCCGCTTCCGGTATGGTGTCCACGCCGGTATCGAAAAAAGGGAAATCAAGCCCGAGAAATACCGCGGAAACCGCGGGCGTGATCAGCAGACCGCCCAGTACCGTGCCGAGCACGATGGATGCAACGGTCAGGCCTTCTATCCAGCCATTCGCGATGACCAGTTTTTCCGGAGGCAGCAATTCAGTGAGGATACCGTATTTTGCTGGTGAATAAGCGGCTGCCCCCAGCCCCACGATCGCATAGGCCGCCAGCGCGAAATACTGATGGGAAGCGAGGAAGAGAAGACCGCAGCCGATGATCTTGATTGTATTGCTGACAAACATCACCCGCCCTTTTGCCATGCTGTCCGCAAAGGCGCCGACGAAAGGCGCAAGGATGACGTAGAACAATACGAACACGAATTTAAGCATCGGGGTGAGATAGGCGGGAGCATGCAGATCCAGCAAAAGCGCAATGGCGACGACCAGCAGCGCATTGTCCGCCAGCGAAGAGAAAAACTGAGCCGCCATGATGGTGTAGAATCCGCGCTTCAACCTATTGCCCTCCCAAAAGTTTGCTTATTCCGCGACGTGAAATAATTCATTCAAATGCCGCATTTTAAAGAGGAAGTTTTATACCATGAAACCATCGATGCTACCAATCCAAACCTCCTGAATTCAATGTTCCCCATCTGACTCCTTCTTTTGCTGCTTCTCTTATGTCGCGTCCCATCCAGGCACACATCGACCTTTCCGCACTCGAACATAATCTAAGCGTGGTTCGCCGCCACGCGCCCCGGTCCCGGGCATTGGCGGTGATCAAGGCCGATGGATACGGTCATGGCGTACTGCGTGTGGCCCAGGCGCTGCGGAAAGCGGATGGGTTTGCTCTGCTCGAACTGGATGCGGCGGTACGCCTGCGCGAAGCGGGTTTTCAACAGGTGATTTTACTATTGGAGGGGTTTTTTTCCATGGACGAGCTGCGATGGATCGAAACACATCGCCTGACCACCGTCATTCACCACCACGAGCAGCTCGCAATGCTGGCCGAATACAGGCCGCGGCATAAAATGGATGTATTCCTGAAGCTGAATACGGGCATGAACCGGCTGGGCTTTACGTCCGAACAGTTTCCCGGCGCGTTGAAAGCGCTTCGAGAAAATCCCGGTATAGGCCAGATCTGCCTCATGACGCATTTTGCGCGAGCCGACGAGGCAGGCGCCGATGAGAGCACCGGCATTCAGCTCACTGCATTCAACAAGCTGGCTGAAGGGTGGCATCTGCCACGATCCCTGGCCAACTCGGCTGCAACCCTGCGTTATCCTGAAACTCACGCGGATTGGGTTCGTCCTGGCCTCATGCTTTATGGCGCCTCACCGCTTCCTGATGCGACCGCCGCCCAGCTCGATTTATGCCCCGCGATGACCGTGACCAGCAAAATCATCGCCATACAGGCGCTGAAAGCAGGGGAAGGAGTGGGTTATGGTCATATTTTCCGCGCTGAGCAGCCCATGCGGGTAGGTATTGTTGCAGGAGGATATGCTGATGGATATCCCCGCCACGCGCCCTCGGGGACGCCGGTCCTGGTCGACGGCAAGCGCACGCGGCTCATCGGGCGAGTTTCCATGGATATGCTGCATGTCGATTTGAATGAAATCGGCAACGCGAGGGTCGGCATGCCGGTGACGCTCTGGGGTAAGGAAATGCCTGTGGATGAGGTGGCGCGAGCCGCTGGAACGGTAGCCTATGAATTATTGTGCGCCTTGGCTCCGCGAATGCCCATCGTTACCTGAATTATTCGCAAAGGGAACATAAGGCCTATACGGGCCTGTATGTTACTGAGCTGGAGGATCGGTGCAACAGCCAAGTGCGGCGCCGATCCTCCACCGGAACCAAAGTGTAAAAAGTGACGTTACGAGAGACTGTATTATTCCACTCTTGCCTTGGTGCGCAGGTCATTGACATACGCGGCAAATTGACGCTGCAGGACACGCTGGGCCAGATTCTGCTTGATTTCTTCAAAAGGCGGAATCTTGAGCGGGCGAACATCGTCGAGTCGAATGACATGCCAGCCGAATGGTGTCTTGACCGGCTGATCGGTGAGTTGTCCTTTATGCAGCTTCGTCAACGCTTCAGCAAAAGGCTGGACATAGCTGGCCGGAGGGCTCCACTCAAGTTCTCCTCCCTTGCTCTTGCTTCCCGTATCCAGGGATTTTTCCTGCGCAATCTTGTCGAACTTTCCGCCTTTCTTGATACGGGCGATGATATCCTTGGCCTCCGCCTCCGTCGCTACCAGGATATGGTGCGCCTTGTATTCCTTGTCGCCCATCTGGGTTTTGAGCGCTTCATATTCCTTTTTCAATTCTTCATCGCTGACAGGATGAGTTTTCACAAAGTCTATCTGATATGCCCTGACCAAGGCGGAAAGCCGCGCGATATCAAGCTGGGTAATGAAATCGGGATCCTTGTCCAATCCTTTTTTCGTTGCTTCCTGCGCTATTATCTCCTCCGCTATGAGATCTTCACGCAAGGTTTTTCTCGTTTCCGGGCTATCCGCCTGTCCTTGGGACTCGCGTGCCTTCACGATAAATTCCAACCTGGACTGGGGAATTGAAACGCCATTCACCTTTGCCATGCTTGCTGGGGACTGGGCCTGGGCAGGCGATGCGATAATCAGGCAAGAGGCAGCGAGCACCGCCAGCCGAGATGTTTTTATGAAAAGCATAAAATATCCTTGTCAGTATGTCGAATTAAATTCTTCCGGAGTATACGCCTTTATGCTTAGCGCGTGAATACGCTTATGCATCATATCACCCAGAATCGAATAGACGAGCCTGTGCCGGGCCAAAGGGGATTTTCCCGAAAATTTGCGCGAGACGATGGTCAGGAAATAATGGCCGCCCCCCGCTTTGGCTCCTTCATGGCCCGCATGCCTGGCGCTGTCATCCGTGATTTCGATCTGCTCCGGTTCAAGCTCGCGAAGCTTCTGCCGGATCAATCCGGCCGTATCCATGCCTTGCATTTATTTCGGGTTTATTTTGCGTTTACTTTGGTTAGGGCGGCAATGTCTTCTTGAAGGGCTTGACCGTGACTTTGGCATAGGCGCCGCTGGCAACATACGGATCGGCCTCGGCCCAGCTTCGCGCCGCCTCGAGCGATTCGAATTCGGCCACGATCAAGCTTCCGGAAAACCCGGCAGGACCCGGATCCGGGCTATCGATGGCTGGATAAGGTCCGGCCAGAACAAGGCGTCCTTCCTTTTGCAGGGCATCGATGCGTTCCAGATGCGCGGAACGCGCCACCTTGCGTTTTTCCAGGCTATCGGGAACGTCTTCTCCGTTGATGGCATAGAGCATCATGTTTCCTTGTCCTCTTTATCTTCCATGTATTTCGCAAGCATCAGTCCCTGAATCACCACAAATGTCAGCATCAGCCCCATGAAGCCGAACAGCTTGAAGTTGACCCATGTCTCGGTCGAATAATTGAAAGCCACGTAGAGATTGGCTGCCCCCATCAGAGCAAAAAACATTGCCCAGCTGGCATTGACGCGCCCCCATATCTGCTCGGGCAGCACGATCTGTTCCTGCATCATGGCGCGGATCAGATTTTTCTTGAAAACCGCATGGGCTATGAGAAGGGCCGCGGCGAAAAGCCAATACAGTACCGATGGCTTCCATTTGATGAATGTTTCATCCTGGAGGATGAGCGTGGCGCTGCCAAAAATGACAATGATGACAAGGCTCACCCACAGCATCTTGTCCACCTTGCGATGACGGTACCATACCCATCCGATCTGACCAAAGGTGGCGGCAATGGCCACAGCAGTAGCCGCGAAAATGCCATAGATCTTGAAAGTGATGAAAAACAGGATAACGGGGAAAAGATCAAAAAGAAACTTCATGAATGTCGCATGTTGTCAGACCGGTTACTACGATCAATTATGGCTATTATTTCTTGTTAAGGAAGCGCTGAATAAACCCTCATTGGCGGCGGTGGCTTTGCGGGATGGGATGCGCGAAAGGCGACGACGCGAATGGTGCGGCCGCGCAGGGCGGAGCAGTGTCTTCCGAAAGGAAGATGCGACCCCGTAGCGGGCTGTTGACACCCCAACAGTACCTTGCGCGGTCTGGCATCCCCGACGCTGCCCGATCCCCGCTTCGCGGGGCTCCTCGGGCCACGCTCTGGGGAGCCATCGCGTTTCGCTCCCTGGCTCGTAGTCCCGGCTACGACCTGCGTCGCACGCCTTGTGATCATCCCGATTTTACCAGCAACGCGCTCAGCGAGGATTTGTTCAGCGCTTCCTTAATATACAGGACATCGATGTTGACTGAATGACAGGCATCAGGCAACCGGAATCGCTGCCGGTATTGCCCGTTGCCATCCACGCCGGACCAGAGCATGAATGGCTGCATACAGACGTGAACCGGCTAGACCGAACCCCGCCATACAGGGAACGGGGCGCAATTTGTGAACCGGGCGGCCTTCCAGGCCGGGCTTGCCCAGTGCAGCTCAGTGCAGGTGTATCGGCACCATTTCCCCTTCTTCGGGGAATTCCGCGTGCACCACTTCGCCATCGGGATTCGGAAACAGCGGTGCGCCGCACTCTTCGCAATATTCCAGAAGGAAGCGGTTATCCAGCAGCGTGGTAAGCTCGACGCCACACTCGCGCAACGTGGTTTCGATCTGCGATACGGTATCGCTGCTTTCATCCTCATCGCCCACCAGCGACCAGACTATGCCGTAGAGCACGTTGTCCTGGTCCTTGAGCATGAAGCTGACGCGGTATTCTTCCAGCCATTGGTCATAAAAAGGCGCGATGACCGCACGCAGCCGGTCCGGGGTGATGTTCAAGGTGGATTGCAGGAAATCAACGGTTGCATGCATGGAATAGGATCGGGCAAGGCGATCGGTCATCCGCCATGCGGAAAAAAAACCGTCCGGGATGAGCAATTCGAACGCGCAACCCTGAAACAGCGGCCGGAGCGCTTCCGCGCCGTGAGTTTGCCATTCGCGCAATATATCTGCCCTGGAAGCCTCCAATCCCATCAGCTTGTTTCCTCCCTTATCGCCGGAAGGATTGCCTGCTTCCTGCCAGCGGAACATCGGCTTGCCCTGAGGTACGGCTATCGCTCCGAGAAGAAAGCGCGTGTCCGACAAAAAGCGGCTCGTTTCGGCAAGCTGCCCGGGATTGATATGGACGTCGCGCTCTCCTGCCACGGCAGCGGTCCACAGCCTGCTGGCCAGCTCATGGGTAAAGTGATAGCCGCGCGGAAGCTGATCGGGGCTGAACAGGCAATCCGCCAGCACAAACCGGGCTTCCTCCGCCAGCACGTGCGTCTGAAGCGGTACACGAACATTGGCGAGAACCTCCTCGGTCACCGCTCCGGAAGGGATCGAAAAGCGCGACCAGCTCAGTACCGGGGCCGCGAACATCAGCACGTCGTAGTGACGATCCTCCTGACTCAATATGCTGCATTCGATCGCGGCTTCTATCGCATAAATGAATTCGCCGTAAGCTGCCGTATCGGTATCGTAGAGCTGGTCAAGGGCCGCTTCGAGATTCTGGTCATCGCCGCTGCGCAACTGGGAATGTATTTTCGTTGTCAGGCGATTCTCCCAGAAAGTGTCTTCAATCCGGCTACCGGAGGCTGCAAGCCCCGCTGCCAGACGGCAGAGTTCCTTTACAAGGCGGGGAGATTTGGTGCGATGAGGGACCCGAGGTTTTTTCATGACGCCGCGCGTAATGATCAGTCGGGCATTTTAACCTAAATCCGCCCTGTCGCGAACTAGCCATATGTTCTCCAATGGCAAAAGTGGGTGACTGCCCCGATAGGCCGAGGGAGCGAGCGGATTCTCCTGGTTTCAATGGGGAAGTTTCGCGCCGATCACATCCACATGCTCGATCTGCGGCGGTTCGGCAAGCAGTTCGGCGGCATTCTGCATCAATGCGGCGGCGATCGGACCGCTGAGATGCGCGGATCTCCCAGACTCGTCCGCGAACGCATCGAATATACCGAAGGTAGAAGGCCCCAGCCGAAGGGCAAACCAGACCGGAGTAGTCGCTTCCTGGTTGGCCAGGGCAAGCCCTTTCTCGAGAAAACTCTCCACATCGGCTTCTCTTCCCGGTTTTGCCTGTAACCGCACGAACAGCGCAACTTTTACCATATGATTTCTCCTGTGAAGTTGACAATGTAACTACGAATTGACTATGGATCCTCGACTGTAGAGATGGATCGAAGTTTTGGGAAGTGGCAAGCCAGACAAATTTGATATAATTCTCGCCATGCGTATCCACGTGCTCGCTCTCGAGAGTCTTTTCGACACCGGCCTGTCCACGCTGCTCGATACCTTCAGCGTGGCGAATGATCTCGCGCGTTCCAGCCCGGCGGATTTCTCTTCCGCGGGCTTCGAAGTCAACGTTATCGGCGTACGCCGCGCCGTGCGTACCAGCCAGGGATTATCGGTGCCCGTCGTTTCCGCAGCGCGCAGCGGAGATCCGGATGTTGCGATAATCCCTGCGCTTGGGTCAAAAACGCCCGATGCGCTGCAGGAAGCGCTTCAGCGCCCGGATGTGGCCGATGCGGGGAAGTTGTTACGCCTATGGGCTGATCGCGGTGTTCTGCTGGGCGCTGCCTGCACCGGAACGTTTGTTTTGGCCGACAGTGCTCTTCTCGACGGGCGAAGCGCTACCACTTCATGGTGGCTTGCACCGCTGTTCCGGAAACGTTTTCCCCTGGTTGCGCTCGAGGACTCGCGCATAGTGATCAATTCTGGAGGGTTTGTCACCGCGGGGGCAGCGCTTGCGCACATCGATCTCGCCCTGTGGTTTATCCGGCAAAGCAGCCCGGCCCTTGCTGCTTTGGCAGCCCGTTTCCTGCTGATGGAATCTCGTTCGTCACAGTCCGTTTTTTCGATTCCAGCCTATCTCGCCCATGCCGACCCGTTGGTGGAACGGTTTGAGCAATGGGCGCGCCTGAATCTGGCGCAGGGTTTTTCGCTCACCGACGCGGCCAAGGCTGTGGGAACAAGCGAGAGGACGCTCTCCCGGCGCATACGGAATACAATGGGAAAAACCCCCCTCGCATACTTTCAGGATATCCGTATCGAACGCGCCGTACATTTCCTGAGGACGAGTGGCGAGAGCGTCGATGCGATTGCTGCCCGGGTCGGATACTCGGATGGAACGACGCTGCGCACATTGCTGCGCCATAAGATCGGCAGGACGGTGAGGCAACTCCGCATCTCATCCTGACCATCACCGGGTAAGCCCGGTCTCGGTCTCTTTGCTGGAATCGTCCCCGGCGTGAGCCAGGCGGTACAGTACCGGCAGGACGAGCAGCGTCAGAGCCGTGGACGATAGAATTCCTCCAATTACTACCGTTGCCAGCGGCCTTTGCACCTCTGCCCCGGTGCTTGTGGCGAGCGCCATGGGGATGAAGCCGATGGCCGCTACGAGTGCGGTCATCAGCACCGGCCGCAGCCGTGTGAGCGTGCCGGTTTGAATGGCGTCGTCGAGGGCAAGACCCTTCTTCCGGAGATCGCGGATAAAGGCCAGCATGACCAGACCGTTCAGTACCGCGACACCCGACAGGGCGATGAACCCTACGCCTGCTGAAATGGAAAGGGGAATATCGCGCAGCCATAATGCCCAAACCCCACCGCTGAGGGCGAACGGGACACCGGTAAACATGAGCAATCCATCCCGGAAATTTCCGAACATGGTGTAGAGCAGCACCAGAATCAGCCCGAAAGCGATGGGGACGATGATGCGGAGACGCTCGGCGGCCGAAATGAGTTGCTCGAATTGGCCTCCCCACGTTATCCAGTATCCCGAAGGAATCTGCACTTTTTCGGCGATTCGCGTTTCCGCATCGCTCACGAAGGAGCCGAGATCCCGTCCGCGCACGTTGGCGGTGACCACCACCCTGCGCTTGCCGTTTTCGCGGCTCACCTGATTGGGGCCCTGGGCTATTTCCAGGTTGGCTACTTCACCCAGCATGATATAGCCGAAGGCGCCAGCAGAGCCGGCGGCCGCGCCCGCGGCGGAATCGGGCAGCTTGATCGGCAAGCGATTGAGAACCTCGATATCGCTGCGCAGGGGCTCCGGCAGGCGTACCTGCAGGTCGAAGCGGCGATCGCCGTCATAGACGATGCCGGTGCTTCTCCCTCCGACCCCAATGGTGACGGCATCCTGGACATCGATTGCATTCAGGCCATACCGCGCCATTTTCGCGCGGTCCATCCGAACCGACAAAACGGGCAGTCCGCTGATCTGCTCGGTTCGCACATCTGCCGCCCCCGGTACCGTATCCAGCACTTTCTCGATCTGCTCTCCCACGGCAAGCAAGATGTCCATGTCGTCGCCAAATACTTTCACCGCGACATCCGCGCGTACGCCGGAAAGCAGCTCATTGAAGCGCATCTGTATCGGCTGGGTAAACTCGTAATTGTTGCCCGGTATCCGCCGCACTGCCTTTTCCATCGCGGATACCAGGTCCGCCTTGGTAGGATGCGTTCCCGGCCATTCCGATTCCGGCTTGAGGATGACGAAGATATCCGAGACGCTGGGGGGCATCGGGTCGGTTGCAATCTGCGCCACGCCGATTTTGGAAAAGGTCCTGTCCACCTCGGGAAACGCCTTGATCTTTTTTTCCACCTCGTTCTGCATTTCGATGGACGTGGTGAGGCTGGTGCCGACAATGCGAATGGCATGGAGCGCGATATCTCCCTCGTTGAGGCTGGGCACGAATTCGCTGCCCATCCGGGTGGCCAGCAGGGCGGACAGAGACATGATCACCATGGCGAGCGTGACCGTCAGGGCCTGGTTGCGCATGGCGGCATCGAAAGCGGGCGCATAGGCCTTCCTCGCCCATGTCATCGCCATGTTCTCATTCTCCGCCACCTTGCCGGAGAGAAAGAGCGCGATCGCCGCGGGAACGAAGGTGACGGAAAGTATCATTGCGCCCAGCAGGGCGATGACGACGGTAAATGCCATGGGGTGGAACATTTTTCCTTCCACTCCCGAAAGTGCGAAGATCGGCAGGTAGACGACCATGATGATGAGTTCGCCGTAGATGAGCACCCTCCGCGCCTCCCGGGATGCGTCGAAAACCATCTGGAAGCGTTCTGCGGCGGTGAGTGTCCGGCCCAGCCTTTTCTGTTCGTGGGCCAATCGCCGAACACTGTTTTCGATGATCACGATGGCGCCATCCACGATGATGCCGAAATCCAGCGCGCCCAGACTCATCAGGTTGGCACTGACATGGTTTGCAACCATCCCGGTAAAAGTGAACAGCATCGACAGCGGAATGACGAGCGCGGCGATAAATGCCGCGCGCATATTTCCCAGGAACAGGAACAATACCGCGATTACCAGGATGGCGCCCTCGAGCAGGTTGGTGGCGACCGTTCGTATGGACCTGTCCACCAGGACGGTGCGATCGTAAACAGGCGTCGCGACTACGCCCTGGGGCAGGTTTCGGTTGATATCCTCCAGTTTCTGGATTATTGCGCGCGAGACGACGCGGCTATTCTCGCCAATGAGCATATGCGCGGTGGCCAGCACCACTTCCTTGCCATTTTCGGTTGCGGCCCCATTGCGCAGTTCCTTGCCGATAATCACATCGGCAACATCCCGGATGCGTATCGGCACGCCCTGGCGGCTGCCCAGAATGACGTCGGCAATTTCATTCAGCGTTGCCACCTGGCCGGGAACGCGCACCAGGTATTGTTCTCCGCTTTTTTCGATATAGCCTGCGCCTACATTGAGATTGTTCCGTTCCAGGGCAAGAACGACATCCTGCAGCGTCAGGCCGAAAGAGAGCAATTTTTCCGGATAGGGTTCGACGTGAAACTGCTTGACGAAGCCGCCGATGGCATTGACCTCGGTGACCCCTTTCACCATGCGCAATTGCGGCCTGATGATCCAGTCCTGGATTTCGCGCAAATCGGTCGTGGCATAGGCCGTGCCGTCCGGTTTCAGCGCATCCTTGTCCGCATCGACAGTCCACATCACAATTTCCCCCAGACCGGTGGAAATGGGACCCATCACGGGCACGATTCCGGGGGGCAGGTTGGCCCTGGCCTCCTGAATACGCTGGTTCACCAGTTCGCGCGCAAAATAAATGTCGGTATCGTCATCGAAAATGATCGTTACCTGCGACAGTCCATACCGCGAAAGGGAGCGGGTATAGTGGAGATGGGGGAGCCCGGCCATGACCGTCTCTATGGGAAAAGTGATGCGTTGCTCCGCCTCGACGGGTGAGTAGCCGGGCGCCTGGGTGTTGATCTGCACCTGGACATTGGTAATGTCCGGCACGGCATCGATAGGCAGCTTCTGGTAGTTGTACACGCCAAGCGCCGCCATCGCCAGCACGGCGCCCAGGACAAAACCGCTTCGGTGTATGGATATACGTAGGATACGTTCAATCATGGCGCAATGGTTTATCCAGTTTTCCTATGGTTTGAAGATGGCTGGCGGTCCCGCTCAATGGTCATGGGAAGCACCGGCTTTACCTAGCTCGGCTTTGATGGCGAAACTATTGCCGGCGGCATATTGTTCCCCCGCCGCGAGTCCGCCGAGCACTTCGATCATCCGCCCGTCGCTGCGGCCCAATTTGAGCGGACGCGCTTCGAAGTGTTCCCCGTATCGGCCGAATACCACCGAGTGGTCGTTCAGGGTCTGGATGGCGTCCGCAGTGACGGCGACCGGCACTTCGATTTCTTCCGTTACCAGCTCGGCGGTGACGAACATGCCCGGAAGCCAATTGCCTTCCCTGTTATCCAGCACGACCCGGGCGGTGGCAGTGCGGGTCTGGACGCCGATCAGCGCGCTGATATAGGAAATGACGCCTTCACCTTCGGCGCCGGTTGCGGTGGATCTGATGGTGGCGGTTTCCCCGGTCCTGACCACTTCCAGGTCTTTCGCGTAAACCGTGATTTGCGCCCACACTTCCGATACGTCGGCTATGGTGAAGATGGCCGCATCTTCCTTGAGTGTCTGGCCTTGGGCTATGGCTTTGGCAGTGATGAGTCCGGAAATAGGGGCACGGATATCGTATCGGGCAAGGTCAGCCCTCTGGTCGATCGCCTCGGACGGTATGCCGAGCGTATGCAGTTTGGCTAGCGCGAGATCCGAGGCGATCCCGGCTTCGGCCAAAGCCTGCTGCGCCGCGAGGTAGTCCTGCTTGGCCGAAATCTTCTCTTCCCATAATTGCTTCTCGCGCTCGAAGGTGACCCGCGCCAGGCCCACCCGTTTTCGCGCTGTCAGGAATTGCGCGCGCAGGTCGGCGAGCGCCTGGCTTTCAATGACCGCAAGCACCTCACCTTTCTTTACGTGCTGCCCATGGTGGCGATACACTGCGGTGACGATGCCTGGCAGGCGGGGCACGACTTGCACGATGGTATGCTCGTCGAATACGATTTCGCCAGGCATCTTGAGCGTGGGCCGGATGATGCCCGGTCCCGCCGTGTGCAGCTCGATTCCGGCGCGCTCGAGCAGCTCGTCCTGCATCGTGACCCGCGCTTCGACCTGGCTATGGCCCCAGCGGTAAGTCTTGCCGTCGTACTCGGTCGCAATGGCCATATCGAATGAATGCGGTTCTTCCACGATCTGATCGCCAAGCAGGAAGTCGGCCTGGGGCTTGAAATTAAAAACTTGCGCCGGCGCGCCGAGCCGGGACAGGGTAACGGTCACATCGGCAGCCGAGGGAGGCAGCGGCCTGCCGTCTTTGTAAAGGTAAAGGCGCAACTCCGGCGGCACCCCTTTTTCGAAGATGGTGACTTCCACCCCGAACCCATCTCTGGTAAAAAGCTTTCCGCCCTTCGGGCCTCTGCGGGGCTCATTCCCGGTATTTTTCCCGGGGACAGCCCCTTCTTTCTCATGACCATGAAGGCCATGCTCATCCGGGTGAGCCTGCGACGATTCCTGTGATTCCGCGTGATTTTCACGGGTTTCCCCCGGCTTGTCCCACGCGAGGATCAATCCACCCAATATGACTCCGATAGCGATAACGATGCCGATCGGGATAATTTGCTTCCTATTCATGATCGCTCCTCGAGGCCGTGCCCTTGCTGCCGTTATTAAATGCTGCCGCACCTGGGGCGCCGCTGACCGGTCCCGCGATCAGGCGCTCGATTTCATTGACCAGGCGCTGGTAATTGGCAAGGGCGCGTACGTACAAGACCCGGTTCTGGAACAGGGTGCGTTGCGTATCGAGCATCTCCAGAAATCCGAACCGTCCCAGTTCGTAACCCCTGGTAGTGACCTCAAACGCGCTGGTTGCGCCCGGCAGGATTTCGTCACGCAGCATGGAGATTTCATTCATCGCCGCCGAAAGCGCTTCGTAAGCCTGGGTAAGCTCTGTTTTAAGCCGCAACTCGGTGGCTGCCTGCTCGTCGACGGCTTTGTCTACCCGCTGACGGGCTTGCAGGATATTGCCCTGGTTGCGGTCGAACAATGGCAGCGGCACTATCACGGCAGCGACAGGTGTAGTGCCCCCGAGCGCAGCGTGATGAACCGCGCCCGCTTGAACCGTGAGGTTAGGGATGCGCTTCGTTTGCTCCACGTCCAGCAGCGCTTTACGCTGTTCTATGTTCTTCATGGAGCGCAGCGCCATGGGGCTGGCGAGCGCGCGTTCCACCAGTTCTTCGAAGCGCGGCAGGGTAACGGATGATTCAAGATCGCCCAATGCCCTGCCGAATTTGGGCGAAGCATTGCCCCATAGCAATGCCAGGCGCTTGCGCGCGGATTCCAGCTCGCGTTGCGCCTGCACCAGCGCAATCCTCGTGGTGGAAAGCGCCACGCCGACCCGTGTCTCCTCGATGGGAGGAACTTTTCCTGCCTGCACACGTTTTGCAACGGAATTCACTACCCGTTGCGCCAGATCCTGGCTTTCTTCGGCAAGGCGCAGTTGTTCCTGTCCGGCAAGCACCTCCGTAAAAACGTTTGCCACCCGGGCGATAAGCTCCACGCGCCTGATTTCGTAATCCCGGGCAGCCAGTTCCTCGCCCAGGGACGCCGCCGCGACTCGCGCAGCACGTTTTCCGCCGAGTTCGATCAACTGATAGATACGGATAGTGCTCATTTGCTGGACCACTTCCTGCGCAACCGACTTCTGAGAGTTGATATCGCCTGTAAGCGGTTGAACATTTCCGATATTCTCAACGTTCATCGATAATTCGGGGTTTGGCAGCAGACCCGCCTGCAAGGTCGCACCCTTGAGCGCGCGTTTTTCCTTTTCAAAGGCGGCTAGTTCAGGATTGCGTTGCAGCGCCAGGAGGGCTGCATCCCGCAAGGTGAGGTCTTTCTGCTCCTGAAGCAGGGGCGGGCTCGAATAGTCCGGGTGGCTGCCATATGTGTCGGCTACCGCTCCCGAAAAACTGTTTTCCGCAAGTGCCGAAGGCATGCAGCCGGGCGCGAGGGCAAGTAATCCCATCGGCACCGAAAGCCGCAATACCGTGAACAATGCGCTAAAGTTCATGAAATCCTCCGCGAAGGTGGTGCGTCATCCCATCTGCAGCCGGGCGGCTGCGATTGCGCAAAGAGCAAGGCAAGGATGGCGCTGTACGTCAGTACAACGCGGCAGGTTGGCGCAAGGAACGAAGCCCGCTAGTTCAGGCAGCTTGGATGAAGCTCAGGCGGACAGGACCATCCGGATGCTGCCAGATGCTTCCAGCGCAACCCACCGATCGATTCACAAGGATGCTTTAGGGGGATGAAGAGGCGAATCCGGAATGGACTCGGGGACGATGACAGAAAGAAATGCAATTGGCGATTCCGCACCCACCACCGCCGGGACGAGCGGAGGAGGAATGAAGAAAAAGGGTTGATACTGCCCCGCCGCATGGAGGCAAAGGTGCGTGGCGGAATCCATATGCCCCTCGTCATTGCTGGCGGCACGCTGGTGCGCTTCGAGATGGGCGGTGGGATCCAGGGAAAGCAAATGATGCTCATGATCGAGCTCATGGGCAAATACCTCGCCATTGAACGCCCAGCCAAATGCGTTGGTCATCATGCTGATGAGCAATAAGAGCATGATCGAATTGATATGGCGGCGCATGTTCATGACGCCGAAATTGTATACCCCTATAAAGGGTGCTGCCAATATTTGTTTTTCGGATGCCTTGCGTGATTGCAGCGCGGCTGCAGGCACGTTATCCGAAGACGTTGCGCTGAGCAGGATTTGCTCAGGTTTTCCTGCAGGATGATCAGGGCGGGAACGCAATCTTCAAAGCTGCACAAGCAATCAATGTGCTCAGCAGAGCAAGGCGCCCGCCGGGGTTGAGCTTGCGATTGTGTCACTGAGGATTATTCATCCTTTGTGCATCCAATGCTTTTTTGATCGTTTTTGCCAACTCCTTCGCGTCGCCCTTGCCCCAATAGTGCATGAAAAAATAATGCGGGTTGTCATGCGCCATATGTTGATGAATCGCCACAATATTCATGCCGCCCGCCCGCATCGTTCTCAAGACAGCCTGCATTTCATCGGCAAGCATGGCGAAATCTCCATCGACCACTGCCCCGCTGTCCGTACCCGCAAACGCTGCCCATGTATTTATACCCATTTCCTTTCCGATCGAGACGCCATGGACAGTGGCAGGACGGCCAATCGTGACCTTGAACATGCCATCCTTTGAGGTTCCTTTCATGCCCAGGATTTGTTCCAGAGGCTGAGCGGAAATCTTGTTCTCCAGCGGGGTAGTCTTGGGAAACCGGGATGAGGGCATAGGCTGTGCAGCGCGAATCTCAGCCATCTTGTCATAAATCTTCCTGACGCCTATTGCAAGTTCCGCGGCGCCTCCCATGCCACCGATGTGCATGAAATACACCTTGGGTTCGTCATAGAAAAAATGGTTATGCAAGGCGGTGATTTCCAATCCCGCTTCAAAAGCAGTGCTCATGACCGGGTTTACTTCATCTTCGAACAGCACGGTATCGCCCATCATCATCACCTGCCCATCCATGGCAGAGGCAGTAAAAGCAGCCCATGAAGTCAATCCCATGAAAGGAGGCATCGGCCATTTATCCACCTGTATATTTACGTCCGTGCGCGGCTGCGACACTTTAAGAACATTCTCTTCTTTGGAATATGCTCCCTTCAGTCCCGTCAATCTTTCGATCTCTGCCGTATTGAAAGTGGCCGAAGTATCCGCTGCATGAGCGGTCGCGATGATAAACCCCCATGCAGCGCTAACAAGAGCGTGCTTGATAACCGAAGAATAGAGCATGGCGATTCCTCCTCTGGCTAAACCAGGTTGAAAATAATCATGGAAGGAGCGAACTGCATCAGCACCATACCGATGATGCCGCAGCCCAGAATGACTGGAATGACTCCAACCTTGAAGCGAAATAAAGCAATCATTGCGATAGCGGCAAGCAAGACGGAAAGCCAATCCACACTGACGGCTCCGGATGGCCGGAAAACATGGTAAGCGAAAAATAAGGCGAGATTGGCGATAATCCCTACTACCGCAGCGGTAATCCCGGTAAGCGGGGATGTCAGTTTCAGATTGCCATGCGTGGTTTCGATAAAAGGACCACCGAGAAGAATGAAAACAAAACTCGGCAAAAATGTAAAAAAAGTGGCGATAGTGGAGGCGATAAAAGCCGATACGAATAATGCGTCCGGACCGAATAGCGCCTTGGTCCAACCGCTTACAAAGCCGACGAACGTAACCACCATGATGAGAGGGCCGGGCGTGGTTTCGCCAAGGGCGAGCCCATCAATCATCTGGATCGGCGTGAGCCACTGGTAATGCTCTACTGCACCTTGATAAATGTACGGTAAAACAGCATAGGCTCCGCCAAAAGTAAGCAAGGCAGCTTTGGTGAAGAACCAGCCAATTCGGGTGAATGTGCTATCCCAGCCAAAGCTGAGGAAAAGGCTGCCCATGACGATTCCCCAGATGGCAAGCCCTGTGGCTGCTACGTGAATAAACTTTGCCTTGCTGAATAAAGCATGCGGTGGTATCGGTGTATGGTCGCCAATCCATGCACTCTCCAGTTTTTTTTCAGCAGCATCCTGTCCGTCTGCTGTTTTGAAATGGTGTGGCGCGGTGCGCCCGGCCAAATACCCAATCAGCCCTGCGGCCAGCACGATAACGGGAAACGGTAATTCAAAAACAAAGATGGCGAGGAATGCCAGTCCGGCAATACCCCAGGTGACGGCATTTTTCAGGACGCGAGACCCTATCCGGTAAGCGGCGAATAGAACAATGGCTACTACAGCGGGCTTGAAGCCATACAGCATGCCGGCAATCGCAGGAACCGAGCCATAAGCCATGTAAACCCACGTAAGCCCCACCAGAATGAAAAAAGACGGCAATACGAAGAGCGTGCCTGCGAGAAGGCCGCCGGCAGTGCGATGCATGAGCCAGCCGATATAGGTAGCGAGCTGCTGCGCTTCAGGGCCGGGCAGGACCATGCAATAATTCAAGGCGTGCAGAAAGCGGTTTTCGGAAATCCAGCGTTTTTTTTCGACCAGATCGTGATGCATGATCGCAATCTGGCCCGCTGGACCGCCAAAACTTATGAATCCGAGCTTCAGCCAATAGAAGGTGGCTTGCGCAAGCGTAACGGGAGGGGAAATATCTGAATTGACTACGGTATCGCCTTCGCCTGGTACGTCCATGTGCTCTCCTCCAGGTTCAAACCAAGATGGAGCAGGCCTTGGACGCTAAGCGTCTTGAATGGGGAGGCTGCTAGGTCCCCAATTGATAATTCATGTTAATTATGCTCGTCAAAAAAGGCAAGTGCGGCATCATGCCTTTTCACCATGCTCCTCTCCGCCCTTCGGTCCCCAGAAGACGACCCACGTTCCGAAGTCGCCGGAGAAATTTTCGAAGCGATGTGCGATATTGGCCGCAACGAACAGGCAATCGCCTGCCTTGAATGGATAACGGTCGCCATCGATTACGAGCTCGCCTGTTCCTCGATGGATGAAATAAATTTCATCCTGTTCATGTGGTGTTTGCGGATCATGGCCTTTCGGAGCGTAATACTCGACCGACATGCTCCCATGCGCCAGCGCTACGGCAAAGGGCTCGCCCATGGGCCATTCCGGCGTCGCGGGACCGGGAATACGGGAAACGACTTCTTCGACCGTCGCTTTCATCTTCACAGGAAAATCCTCCAAGCCCTAATGGCTATTCATCCCCGGCCGCTTGCTCCGTTTCGCGCGGCACTTCCTTGAACCTGCCGGAAAGCGCTGCAAGAAACTGGCTGCGGGTGGTCAGATAAGTATAAAGGGGAAATGCGAGCACGCCAAAGAACACGCCCAGCAGCAGGCCGGCAAACGGCGCCAGGAGAAGCACGAGCAGCGCCTTGCCCATGCCGCCGCTCTGGAACGTATAGAAGGCGTTCAAGGGAGAAAATAATGTGTTGGCGCAACAGAACGACAGCGAGCTGAACTTGATGAAGGAAATGAAGTCGAGTTGTACCAGGTATCTGCTCACTTGATTCTCTGCGAGAAGTTTGCCGTGAAAGTTGGCGCCGGGGAAATGGCTGCGTGAATTCATTGTAGTCAATCCACACGCGCCGCACAATGCCGGCATATTTCCCGGTTGAAGGCGGGACTGCGGGACCATGTCGGCCTGGATGAAACGGAAACGAATAGCGGCGGCACGAAGTCGATTGAAGTTCGTACTGCTCGTGCTAGACTGAAAAAAGAGATCCTTTCTGCGCGGCCCTGTCCCGCGTCCGTTTCGCGGACGGCGGCACTGGCGCGATGCGCAACGCCATGCAGCGAGGCCGGGCGATCAGAGGCTTCCCGGCCGGTCTGTCAACCAGATTCAGCGCTTTCCAAGAGGAATGGCATGGAAAAATCTAGCCAGCTCGTCGCAGCCAAGCTCGTATTGCCCCCTGATGTGATCGCCCTCGTCCCCATGCGCAACGTGGTGTTGTTTCCGCATGTGCTGATGCCCATCACGGTGGGCCGCGCGAAATCCATTGCCGCGGTGGAGTACGCACTGGATTCGAGCGCCCAGATCGGGATAGTTCTGCAAAGGGACCCTGCTATCGACGATCCGGATCTCCACGCATTGTTCGGCATGGGTACCGTAGTCAACATCGTCCGGTATCTCAGTTCCGCAGATGGCCTGCGCCACGCGGTTTGCCAGGGCGTGGAAAGATTTGGCATCGAGGAACCGGTTGGAGGTTACCCATTTCTTGCGGCCCGCATCCGGCGTATCGGCGACCCGGCCGAGGTATCCACGGAAGCCGAGGCGCTCGGGATGCAATTGCGCGAGCGCACGGTGGAAATCCTCTCATTGCTGCCGGGCGTGCCAGCAGAGCTTGCGCATGCGCTGCAGGCTACCAGGGCGCCCTCGCAACTGGCGGACATCGTAGCCAGCCTGCTGGATACCGAGGTGAGCGAGAAGCAGATGCTGCTCGAAACGATCGGCGCGGAGGAGCGGTTGAAAAAAGTACTGGAGATCCTTTCGCGGCGCATCGAGGTGCTCCGGTTGTCGCAGGAGATTGGTGCGCGCACCAAGGAGAACCTGGAAGATCGCGAACGCAAGTTTTTGCTGCGTGAGCAACTCAAGACGATACAGAAGGAATTGGGCGAGTCCGATAGCGACGATCAGGAAATAGAGCAGTTGAGTCAAGCGATCGGTGAGGCTGGCATGCCTGACGAAATCGAAGCCCAGGCCCGCAAGGAATTGCAGCGGCTGCAACGCATGCCGCCTGCTTCGAGCGAGTATTCCATGCTTCACACTTACCTGGAGTGGATGGCAGAGTTGCCCTGGCGGCTGCCGGAAGACATGCCGATAGACCTGAAGGCGGCACGTGCAATCCTCGATGCCGATCATTTCGGGCTTGAGCGCGTCAAGCAACGCATTGTCGAGTTTCTCGCCGTGCAAAAACTGAGACCACAGGGGAGGGCGCCCATCCTTTGTTTCGTCGGGCCGCCCGGCGTCGGCAAGACATCGCTGGGCCAGAGCATCGCACGGGCGCTGCAACGCCCGTTCGTGCGCGTGTCGCTGGGCGGGGTTCACGATGAGGCCGAAATGCGCGGGCACCGGCGCACCTACATCGGTGCGATGCCGGGAAACATCGTGCAGAGCCTGCGCAAGGCAGGCGCGCGAAATTGCGTGATGATGCTGGACGAGGTCGACAAGATGTCCGCGAGCCTTCATGGCGATCCCTCGGCCGCGCTGCTCGAGGTGCTCGATCCGGAGCAGAATTCGACATTCAGGGACAATTACCTGGGCGTGCCATTCGACCTGAGCCGGGTCGTTTTTATCGCCACTGCGAATGTCATCGATAATGTGCCGCCGCCGGTACGCGACCGCATGGAGATCATCGACCTGCCGGGATATACCCGGGAGGAAAAGCTGCAGATCGCATTGCGCTATCTGCTAGGCCGCCAGCGTGAAGCCAATGGACTCAAGGAAGAGCAGTGCATCATCTCGGCCGGGGCAATAAACGGCATCATCGCGAATCATACCCGCGAGGCTGGAGTAAGGCAGTTGGAACGCGAGATCGGACGTGTCATGCGGCATGCAACAATGCGCATCGCGGATGGCGAGCGCCTGCAGGTAAATGTGGATGACGAGGATCTCGAAGCGATTCTCGGCCCTGCGAAGTTCGAGCATGAAACGGGACTGCGGGCGAGTCTGCCGGGGGTGGCGACCGGTCTTGCGTGGACCCCCGTGGGAGGGGACATTCTCTTCATCGAAGCGACGCGAGTCCGCGGTACCGGACGGCTGATCCTGACCGGACAACTGGGCGGCGTGATGAAGGAAAGCGCGCAGGCGGCGCTGACGCTGGTCAAGGGCCGGGCGGATGATTTGCGCATTCCTCCCTTGGCTTTCGAGGGGATAGACCTGCATGTGCACGTGCCCGCAGGCGCTATTCCGAAAGACGGTCCCAGCGCGGGCGTAGCGATGTTTGTCGCGCTTGCATCGCTTTTTGCCGATCGGCCGGTGCATCACGACGTAGCGATGACTGGCGAGATCAGTTTGCGTGGACTGGTGCTGCCCGTCGGTGGAATCAAGGAAAAAGTGCTGGCTGCGCAACGCGCCGGTCTTCGCAAGGTGTTATTGCCCGCGCGGAACCGGAAAGATCTGCACGAGGTGCCTGAAGCCACCCAGGCTACTTTGGAATTCGTTTTTCTTGAAACCGTGGACGATGCGATCGAGGCGGCACTCGGGCAGCGGATTTCCGCTCGCACGGGTTCGGAATTCAAGCTCGCCTGACCGGCCCTGCCCGACGCTCATCTTTTCGGATTCATTTCATGTCGAGACCGACATCGAATCGCGCGGAATAGCCAGTCTGCGTTTCGGCAAGGGCAAGGATGAGCTGGCTTCCGCCGCGCCGGAAGATGCCGTCATCTTCATTTCTTGTCCGTGGCCGCCGCTCTGCCCGGCGGGCATAGGGTTGCCGTGCGAACACGGAATCGGAAGTTCTGTCATCGAAGTAAAACTGGGAGGTAAACTCATGAGCTTGCGCATATCCCGGGCCGGTTCGAATCTTGAAATGAATATGAGGCGTCCTGCCGGGATACCAGCCCGGGTAAATCGTGACAAACCGGACCCCGCCGTCCGCATCCGTTACCTGGTATCCGCGAAGGAATTTCCTGCCGACGGTATTGAATCCCTCATCCACGACGTCGGAATAAATACCCTGTGCGTCGCATTGCCAGATATCCACCATGGCGCCCGAGAGAGGCTTGCAGGCGGACCTGTCCACGGCACCCACGCCGAACACACCGATCTCCAGAGTGAGCGGCAGACCTTCTTTCACTGATCCGTCGGAAGGATCGGAACGGATGTCGGCACGCCGCAAGCGTTCGTCAACGAAATAAGGACCCTCCGTTTGCTGGGGTGTAACAATGCATCCCAGCGTGCTTCCCCTGGTTTCCCTGCTCGCCAGAACAGGAGGCGAATAGCCGGCGAGCATATTCATTCCAGTCAGTCCGAGCAGGGCAAGCATCCGGCGCCGGCTCATGCTCCCTTCGAGAGGTTCGTCATTGCTCATGATTTCTCCATGCTTCCGTTTCCAGATTGCTTCAAACAGCGATGAATGATGGGTCAATAACAGATTGCAACAGATTGGAGGGTGCCAGCTTTTGAAGTTCCTTTTCCAGGCGCCGACGGATGCGCCACGCAGCCCACGACTGGCACTGAAAATCGGGCTATCCTTCCCCGATATCCCTGTTGCTGGCAAGCCTGCTCAATAAATGGCTTCTGACCGCCGGCCATTCATGCTGAAGTATCGAATACACCACCGTGTCCCGAATCGAACCATCGGGCATCCTTTGGTGGTTGCGCAAAATGCCATCCTGTTTGGCCCCCAGCCTTTCGATGGCCGCCCTGGAAACCTGGTTGAAATAGTGCGTCCTGAATTCCACCGCTATCGCGTCCTTCTGCTCGAAGGCATACCGGAGCAAAAGCAGTTTGCTTTCAGTATTTACGCCGGTTTTACAAGCGGACTTTGCATACCAAGTGTAGCCCAGCATCGGTCTTTTATTTGCTTCATCCACGTTGTAGAAGCGCGTGGTACCGACAATCGTACCTGTTTTATTGAGAGAAACGGCAAATGCCGCATTCCCTTTTTTTGCTTCATCAATGGCGCCATTCACATAGCTTTCCATCCGCTGCGGGGAGGGAACACTGGCAAACCAGAGCTTCCACAATTCCCCGTCGGCCACGGCAGTCTTCAAGGGCTCGATGTGGTCCCTTTCGAGAGGATGGAGGGTTACCAGTTCCCCCGCCAGTATGATGCGTTCAAGCCAGGCCATTTATCGCTTGTTTATTGCACTGGGAATCGGGCTGCCGATCCACGGATTTCACGCCTCGATGGGCCGCGCGTTTGCGCCATGCTGCCGTGGCGATCAGAACATCGGTTTCTTTTTTGCCGAGTTGTAGCGTTTGACTCCTCCCATGATTTCCGCCTTGGCGTCCTTGATGCCGACCCAGCCGGTTATTTTTACCCATTTGCCCATTTCCAGATCCTTGTAGTGAGCGAAGAAATGGGCTATTTGCGAGAGGATCAGTTCGGGAAAGTCGTCATAGGATTTTTTCTTGCGATAGAGACCGCACAGCTTGTCGATAGGAACTGCCAATACCTTGGCATCCTCACCGGCCTCATCGGTCATTTTCAGCATCCCGAGAGCCCTGCAGCGCACCACCACCCCGGAAATCAGGGGCACCGGTGAAATGACCAGGACATCGACCGGGTCGCCGTCCTTCGACAGGGTATGGGGAATATAGCCATAATTGCAAGGGTAGTGCATCGAAGTGGCCATGAACCGGTCGACGAACATGGCGCCGGTTTCCTTGTCGACTTCATATTTTATCGGGTCGGCATTCATCGGTATTTCCACGATGACGTTGAAATCGTTGGGTACGTCGCGGCCGGAAGTCACTCTGTCGAGATTCATGTCTGTTCCCGTGTCATATTCATATCGGACAGCGATTATTATACTTGCAAGTCCTGGACCTGCTCTCACTTTCGATGCGCATGCTGCTCGGCCTGGCTATCATGATTGCAAGCGCTTATGCCCTGCTGGCGGCATTCCTGTTTTTTGCCCAATCGCATCTGGTCTATTTTCCGCAAACCGGAGGAGATTTCATTGCGACGCCCGAACAACTGGAATTACCCTATGAATCAGTGACTCTCCGGACGAAAGATGGTCTCTCGCTTCATGGCTGGTTTGTGCCCGCGCAGGCCGCAAGAGGGACAGTGCTGTTCTTCCATGGCAACGCGGGGAATATATCGCACCGGATCGACTACCTATCGATGTTCCACAAGCTGGGGTATCAGACATTTATTTTCGATTATCGCGGCTATGGCCAAAGCAGCGGTACTCCTTCGGAACCCGGCACGTACGCCGATGCAGAAGCAGCGTGGAATTATCTCGTAGAAGAAAAGGGTATCCGGCCGGACCGTATTGCATTATTCGGCGAATCCCTCGGCGGCGCGGTTGCCGCATGGCTTGCAGCGCACGAACGGCCGGGATTGCTGGTTCTGGCTTCGGCCTTCACTTCCTTGCCTGATATGGCGGAAAAAATATATCCTTTTCTGCCAGTACGCCTGCTTTCCCGCTTCAATTACAATACGCTCGAATACTTGCGGTCGGTTGTCTGTCCGGTGCTCATCGCGCACAGCCCACAGGATGAAATCGTTCCTTTCGCGCATGGCCAGGCGCTGTATGAGGCCGCGCCGGAACCCAGGGAATTCATTGAACTGGAAGGTGGCCATAACGACGGGTTCATTTTCATGCGGGAAGCCTGGATGCGCGCATTATCGGAGTTCATGGCGCGCAGCCTGGCAACGTATGAATAACGAAGGCGGCTTGCCGCAGGCGGGCAAGATGGAAAGGAAAAATAAAAGAGCTTGCTTGCTCCCTTGCTCCTCAAGCGCTGTTGAATTTTGATCCTGGGAACATATCATGCTGATCCTGGCGCATCGCGGCTACCATGCCGCCTTTCCTGAAAATACATTTGGCGCTTTCGAGGCAGCGGTGAACATGGGGGTGAGCGGGATCGAAACCGACGTCCGTCTCAGTAAAGACTACGCGCCGGTACTGGTCCATGACCGCGTCGTGGGCGGATATCCGGTAGCGGAGCTTACGCGCGTCGAGCTGGAGCAGGTGATGGGCCACGAAGTGCCGACCCTGGATGAGGCGCTGGAGCATTTTCGCAATGTGCTATGGAACATCGAGGTCAAGGCGGCAGTGGCGCTGCCCCTGGTCATCCGGATACTGGAGAAACATCATGAAACCCATCGCATTGTGGTCACTTCTTTTCGCCATGACCTGGTGGGTATCTGCGCATCGTCCCTCAAGGTCAATTGCGGATTACTGGTTGCGCATCGGCCCCAGACTCTCGATTCACTGCTGGCAGACCTCAACCATAGCGATAATCCCAGAATTAATCACATCGTCTGGGATTATGAGGTCATGGATGAAAATCTCTTGAAAGAGACCGCTACCAACGGTTTTCGCAATTTCGTCTTTGGCCCGGTAACGAAAGCAGAGCATGACATTTGCCGGGAACTGGGCGTGGATGGAGTCATAACCGATTATCCCCAATTGGCGCAATATGGCTGATTCCGGCATGGCGGGACTGCCATCATAGGCAGAGGACGCGCACCATGCCAGGTTCAGGAACTCCCTTATTGAACGACCTTGATAATCTGACCGGACACCAGCTCTCCGGCGGGATAATGCCCGTTGAGCAGGCGCAGGTAATTTTCCGCGTGGCTTCCCAAAGGGGACTTCGCTGCAAGGCTGCCATAGGTCGTGCCCCTGGTGACCCTGATGGTCTTGATCTCCAGGGGTTTGATCGATTTTTTCTCCCTATCCGAAAGTGCGCGAAAGCTTTCGATAGTCCCGGAAATTTCTTCCCGGTGACGATCGAATGCTTCGGAAGAATCGCCCCTGCCCGCAAGAAGGTATGCGTTATCCCCGAGATAGATGACACCTGCCTTGAATGGCTTTCCATCCCATTCTGGCGGCGAATTCAGAATCGCGGCAGGCAGGCCATTGCTGGTCATCGATAATATCTGCACGGCGGAATCGAGCCGGAGACGATCCCGCGCAAGATCAGCAGGCGAACCGCGGGCCTTGTCGAGAAGGCTCAAAGCCATTAGCGCTTTTCCGTCGGGACTGGTCGCCACGACTTCCTGAGGCTGGTTCTGAATGCGCCATTCGGGAGGAAATGACAGCGTGAACCCCATTTCCCCATGCTGAAAGGTATTTCCCCTTACGATCCCATGCCTGGCCGAATCGCCGAAAATCATCCCCTGGGTGTGGTGCAGGAACTCCTCGCGCCGGTCATCCGCCACACCGGGCTTCGTATACTGCTGTGCTTCGGCGATCACCTCCTGCAGCCGTGTATCGTTATCCGGATGAGAGGCAAACAGACCGTGATATCGCCGTGGCTTCCGCCCTTCCTCCCGTGCGACCTCGATGTCGAACAGCTCCTGGTTCTTGAGCACGGCGATGACCCTTATCATAGCTTGTGGATCGTAACCGCTTCGCGCCAGATATTCGGCGCCGAGACGATCTGCCTCCAGTTCATGGCTGCGCCCATAGCCTGAAAGCAGAACGTCGCCGCCAAACCCCAGGAGGCTTTGAATGCCCTGGGCCAGTTGCCCTCCGAGTTGCGGGAGGAATACTGACGCGGCGATCCCCCCAACGGTGGTGGCGACGTTGGCGGCGGTTGCAGCGCTGTATTGCTGGACGCTGTGCCGCGCCGTGACATGGCCGATTTCATGCCCCAGCACGGCGGCAAGCTCGGCTTCAGAGTTGAGATATGCCAGGATGCCGCGGGTTACGTAGATGTAGCCTCCAGGCAGGGCAAACGCATTCACCTCGGGACTGTCAACAACGGTGAAATGATAGGCTAGCTTGGGTCTATGGCTGCTTTTTGCCAGCTTCTGCCCGATTTCATCGACATATGCCTGCAATGCGGGCAGGTCGTCATATACTTCATACGTCTTGCCTATCTCTACAGCCGCCTGCTGCCCTTTGCGCATCTCGTCCGCTTCCGACAACAGGGTAAAATTCCTGTTTCCGGTAACCGGATTGACCGCGCAGGCGGCCAGCAGCAGGCAGGCCAGTCCGGAGAGAAGGGTTAATCCCAAATCCGGCAGCTGACCGCTCATTTCCGGTTTAAATCTATGATCCATAAAAATTTTTTGCGGTACGCGACATCCACCTGCATGGGACGTACCCACCTGCATGGGACGTACAGGGACGGATTGCGCGATTTTTGCGGCACATCGCTGCGTTGCAACTCCCTGGAAAATGGAATAGCCATTCCGCGTCATTGCGCCTTCCCTGCACTCTAAAAATCACACACTCGACCCTGCCCAACTGCCGGATTCAGGTTAATGCGCGTTTCATGTCTGCCACCGTCGTGGGTGCGAAGCAAGTGTTAACCGGCCCTGGCAGCAGCAATGATTCGCCAATAAAAAAGGCAGCCATTGGCTGCCTTTAAAACATACAGACAAGTTCTTTCTTATCTTTCTTAAACTGCTGCCTGCTTTTCGGCCTTCTTGCCGTATTTTTGACGGAATTTCTCCACCCGTCCCGCTGTGTCCACGATTTTTTGCTTTCCGGTATAGAACGGATGACAAACCGAACACACTTCGATATGCAGTGGCTTGCCCATGGTGGAACGCGTCTGGAAGGTATTGCCGCAACTGCATGTCACGGTAATTTCCTGATAATTTGGATGAATTCCTGATTTCATGACTTTATTCTCCTTGTTCCTGTTCAAGCGATACCGGCTAGGGCCGCTAGCAAAAACCGCATATTATCCACTAGTGAGGGATAGGTTACAATAGTATGTTCAGAAGCTGGATTGCGTGTCGAGATAATACCGGCGACGGTAAGCGGAAACCTGTATCACGGGGCCTGGACGGTTCGCACTTTTTTGGCAAAAGCTGATCGAGCCGTGGGGTACGCGGGTTATTCCAGCCTTCCAGCCCGAAAGGCGGGCGCGATGGGGAATGCTTATACCCGGCGCATTGAATCGAAGAAATCTGCGTTATTTTTGGTGGCCTTGATTTTGTCGAGCAGGAATTCCATTGCGTCCATGTCATCCATGGGATAGAGCAGTTTGCGCAGCACCCAGATTTTTTGCAGGACATCCGGCTTGATAAGCAGTTCCTCCTTGCGGGTGCCGGAGCGGTTGACGTTGATGGCGGGATAGGTCCGCTTTTCCGCCATGCGCCGGTCGAGGTGGATTTCCATGTTGCCGGTGCCCTTGAATTCCTCATAGATGACATCATCCATGCGCGAGCCGGTATCGACCAGCGCCGTGGCGATGATAGTCAGGGAACCGCCTTCTTCAATGTTGCGGGCAGCGCCGAAAAACCGTTTTGGCCGTTGCAGCGCATTGGCGTCGACCCCGCCGGTAAGCACTTTCCCGGATGCGGGCACCACGGTATTGTAGGCGCGCGCAAGGCGGGTGATGGAGTCCAGCAATATCACCACGTCTTTTTTGTGCTCCACGAGGCGCTTGGCTTTTTCGATCACCATGTCGGCAACTTGCACGTGCCGCACTGCGGGCTCATCGAAAGTGGATGAGACCACTTCACCCCTGACCGAGCGGATCATTTCGGTCACCTCTTCAGGACGCTCGTCTATCAGCAATACCATCAAAATGACATCCGGATGGTTGGCGGCAATTGCATGCGCGATGTGCTGAAGCATCACCGTTTTTCCGGATTTGGGGCTTGCCACCAGCAGGGCGCGCTGTCCTTTTCCGATGGGTGCGATGAGGTCGATGATGCGGCTGGTTACATTTTCTTCAGCTTTGATATCGCGCTCAAGGAGCAGGCGCTGCGTGGGGAAGAGGGGAGTGAGATTTTCAAAGAGTATTTTGTGCTTGGAATGCTCGGGCGGTTCGTTATTGACTTTGTCCACCTTGACCAGTGCAAAGTAGCGCTCCCCGTCCTTCGGGGTCCGAATTTCGCCTTCTATGGAATCCCCGGTGTGCAGATTGAAGCGCCTGATCTGGCTGGGGGAAACATAGATGTCGTCAGGGCCCGCGAGATAGGAGGTATCCGGAGAGCGCAGGAAGCCAAAACCGTCCTGCAATACTTCCAGAGTGCCTTCTCCAAAAATGCTCTCGCCCTTGCGTGCCTGATTTTTCAGCAAGGCGAAGATCAAATCCTGTTTTCGCAGGCGGTTGGCTCCATCTATTTCGTTGGCGATGGCCATCTCCACCAGTTCGGTGACGTGAAAGTTCTTGAGGTCGGATAAGTGCATGAGTGGAACCCGCGAAGGAGTAAACAGGCGTAAAGCGTCTGGAGCGTTGGGAAATGCTGACGGGGCGTAGCTAGATTTAGAAGCGGTTAACCTGACTTGGTTCCGCTTTGCTTTAAATAAGGGAGGCTTGACTATAAGATTAACGGGTTTAGATATGGCTGTCAATAAACGCGGTCAATTGGGATTTGGATAGCGCACCGACCTTGGTTGCTTCGATATTTCCATTCTTGAACAGCATAAGCGTGGGTATGCCGCGAATGCCGTATTTCTGCGGCGTGGCCTGATTTTCGTCGATATTCAACTTGGCGATCTTGAGGCGATCCCCGTATTCCTGCGCCACTTCATCCAGGATGGGAGCAATCATCTTGCATGGACCGCACCATTCTGCCCAGTAATCCACCAGCACCGGCACAGTTGCCTGCAATACTTCGGATTCAAAGGTTCCGTCGGAAACGTGATGGATGTGCTGGCTCATTAGGCTCTCATTCAAAGGTTGATGTATTTGGTTGGGCGAGGCGGCAAGGCTGGGTACCCAAACCGCTTTCAGAGACACTCGGAACCGGAAAGCCGATTCTCAAAATTAACAGGATCATTCCCGCATGCCTGATATTTCTATTGCGGGGTTCCTCATGTTCAGTATGCAGTATGCTAGCGAAAAAAGACGAGAAAGGGAAGAGTTCATTGCACCAATTGTAGAGAACAATAACTATCCAGTCTTGTAGCGGATGATTTGTACGACTTCAACCGTATTGAGGAGAGTGCTTTTGCTGGCTTGGGGCTGGATCCCGGGTCAAGCCCGGGATGACGTGTTCATGGCATTTTTTCTGGCCGGACAACAACTGTTGCAGACAGGATGAAATGCATTTCCGGTTTGAACTGATGCAGGAGGCTACCGGACTTCCCCCGATTTCCCCCAGGAATCCCGAAGCGTGACTCCTCTGTTGAATACGGGTTTGCCCGGCATCGAATCCCTGCTGTCCGCGATGAAGTATCCGTGGCGCTCGAACTGGAAGCGCTCTTCCGGTTGCGGCTGATCCAGCGAGGATTCCACCAGCGCGCTGATGATGTGTTTGGAATCGGGGTTGAGCGCTTCCTTGTAATCCCGCCCGCCGGCATCGGGATAGGGGTGCGCGAACAGGCGATCGTAAAGCCGCACTTCCGCCTTCCCGGCGTGTTCCGCGGAGAGCCAGTGGATATTGCCCTTGACCTTGCGTGTTTCCGCGCCCGCCGTGCCGCTCCGGGTATCGGGATCATAAGTGCAGTGGATTTCCATGATTTCGCCATTTGCATCTTTTATGACGCCAGTACATTTTATGATATAAGCATAGCGAAGCCGTACTTCCTTTTCGGGAGAGAGGCGGAAATAGCCCTTGGATGGCGTTTCCATGAAGTCGTTGCGTTCGATATAGACGGTCTTCGTGAGGGGCAGGGTGCGGGTTCCCCACTCGGGCTTTTGCGGGTGATTCGGCGCGAGGCAGTCTTCTTCCGCATTTTCGGGAAAATTGTCGATCACGACTTTCAGCGGATCGAGAACGGCAACGCGCCGGGGCGCGCGCTCATTCAAATCCTCTCTCAGGCAGTCCTCCAGCACGCCCATGTCTATCCATGAATCTGCCTTGCTGATGCCAATGCGCTCGGCGAAGAGACGGATGGATTGGGGGGTGTAGCCGCGGCGCCGCAGGCCCGCCAGGGTGGTCATGCGCGGATCGTCCCAGCCATCGACCAGGTGATTCTCCACAAGGTCGATCAGCTTGCGCTTGCTCATGACGGCATAGGTAAGGTTCAGCCGCGCAAATTCGATCTGCTGCGGATGGCAGGGAAGTGCGTCGCTCAACTGGTCGAGTGTCCAGTCATAGAGCGGACGGTGATCTTCGAATTCCAGGGTGCACAGGGAATGGGTTATTTTCTCCAGCGAATCGGAAATGCAGTGGGTATAGTCGTACATCGGGTAGATGCACCATTTGTCTCCGGTCCGGTGGTGCCAGACCCGGCGAATCCGATAGATGACGGGATCGCGAAGATTGATGTTCGGAGCGCTCATATCGATTTTGGCGCGCAGGACATGCGTTCCATCAGGGAATTCGCCGGCTTTCATGCGGCGGAACAAATCCAGGTTTTCCTCGATGCTTCGATCCCGGTAGGGACTGTTGCGTCCGCTTTCGGTCAACGTGCCCCGGAAGTCGCGGATTTCATCGGCTGTCAGGCTGTCGACATAGGCTTTGTCGCGGGTGATGAGGTATTCGGCGAATTGATATAGCTTGTCGAAATAGTCCGAAGCATAATGCATGCAATTGCCCCAGTCGAAGCCGAGCCACTTGACCGACTCGATGATGGAGTCCACATATTCCTGCTCTTCCTTTTCGGGATTGGTATCATCGAATCGCAGATGGCACTTGCCGTGGTAGTCACGGGCAATGCCGAAATTCAGGCAAATGCTTTTGGCATGACCGATATGAAGATAGCCGTTCGGTTCCGGGGGGAAGCGGGTTTCCACCCGTCCATTCCATTTGCCTGAACGATGGTCTTCCTCGATGATGCTGCGGATGAAGTTGGAAGCAACTGGGCTGTCGGCTGCAGGTTCGTGTTTCAAGTTATCCTCTTGGGTGTCATGAGATGCTCCTTGCTGTTCGGACTATTATAGTAGGAATCACTTTCGTAAAAATTTACTCTGAGCTTGCTTTTCCAATAGAGTGGATGTTTTTCGAAACCGATGCATAGCAATTTTATGCTGGAATGTCGGGTTGCGCTGCGTTAACCCTGGCCTACAATGCTGCAATGGCCTGTTTCGAGCTTACTTCTCCATAGTCGAGTGTCGCGGCGAGGCAGCCGGCGGTATTTGCACTAAACTGGTTAACATGAAGCCGTTGACGTTTTCCATTTTGCGCACGTTGAACGATGGCGAATTTCATTCGGGCGCAGCCATTGCCGAAAATCACGGCATCTCGCGAAGCAGCGTGTCGAACGCCTTGCGCGGACTGGATGAAGTGGGGCTGACGGTATATAAAATCCATGGCCGGGGTTACCGGTTGAGCGAACCGATGCAATGGCTGGAGCGGGATCTGATCCTGGAATACCTCGGATCGCAATCGGATGCCTTTGCCCTCGAAGTGCTGGATACCGTCGAGTCGACGAATACTTTTTTGCAGCACAAGGCCGCAGCGGAGTTGAACGCGAGGAGCGATCGCATCCAGGTGGTGGCGGCGGAGTTGCAAACTGGCGGACGGGGACGCCATGGACGGAAGTGGCATTCCGGCCTGGGGGATAGCCTTACATTTTCCTTGTTGTGGCGGTTTCCCCAGGGCGCGAGCTTCCTGTCAGGCTTGAGCCTGGCAACCGGGGTTGTCATCCTGCGCGCGCTCGAATCCATCGGGGTGCAAGGTGCCACCCTGAAGTGGCCAAACGATGTGATATTCAATTTCTGCAAGCTTGCCGGTGTATTGATCGAATTGCAGGGCGACATGCTGGGCCCTGCCGTTGCAGTGATCGGGATCGGCATGAACCTGAGATTGTCGGACAAGGTGCGGGCGAATATCCCCCAGGGTACGACAGATGTGTTTTCCATGGCTGGCAGGATGCCGGATCGCAACAGGATGCTCGCTGCGCTGATGATCGAGCTATCCCGGGCGTTAAGGGAATTCGAGCAATTCGGCTTCGCATCCTTCAAGGAAGAGTGGATAAGCCGCCATGCCTACGAACATAAAGCCGTGATGCTTCATCTGCCTGATGGTTCGAGCAGGGAGGGCACGGTAAAAGGCGTGGCGGATGACGGATCGCTGCTTCTGTCGGCATCATCGGGAATCCACCGCTATAGCGGTGGTGAAATTACGCTACGGAGGGCATTTTGAAATGAAATCATCCTTACCTCTTCTGCTGGCAGTTGATTCCGGCAATACGCGAATTCAGTGGGGCCTGCATGATGGACAGGATTGGGTAAGGCAGGGGGCCGCGGAGGTGGCGCAGGTTCCGGAGGGAACGGCGAGGACAACGGAAGCGAAGGATGGACTGGCCCTGCTGGACAAGGAATGGGGGGATATGGAGGAACCGGTCCAGATCATGGTGTCCCACGTAGGCGGAGCCGGGGTCGCGGAAGAGTTATCCAGATCATTCCGCCGCTGGCAGGCGGAACCTCGATGGATTACCGCTGCCGCATACCAGTGCGGGGTGCGCAACTATTATGCAGAGCCCTTGCAGCTTGGTTGCGACAGGTGGGCTGCGCTCATCGCTGCGTGGGAGCTGCAGCGCCAGGGTTGCCTCGTGGTTGACGCAGGCACCGCCATGACTGTCGATACGCTTTCCGACACTGGAGAGTTTCTCGGAGGAATCATCACACCTGGCCTTGCCCTGATGCAAAAGGCATTGATTGAAAATACCGCTGCCCTGGAACAGGGAAATGGAAAGTTCTGCGAGTATCCCGATCGCACCGTGGATGCCATGTACACGGGCGCGTTGCTCGCAATGGCCGGGGCGGTGGACCGCATGGCCGCGATTCTTGCGGCTACGCTGGGGCGCGTGCCCGATTGTATTCTCAGCGGCGGCGCGGCGCAGCAACTTCAAGCCCGGCTCGATGCCACTACCGTGGTGGTGGATAACCTGGTGCTCGATGGTCTCAGGATAATCGCCCGGGAAACGCCAGCTGCTGTTTCGGAGACCTTAGGAAGCGCTGAATAAATCTGCGCTGAGCGCGTTGCTGGTAAAATCGGAATGATCATAAGGCGCACGACGCAGGTCGTAGCCGGGGCTACGATGCCAAGGAGCGCCCCCGGAGCGTCGCCCGAGGGGCCCCGCAGAGCGGGGATCGGGCAGCGGAGGGGATGCTTCGACCGCACCACAGGTTTGTTGGGGCGCAGGCATTTCGCTGCGGGGTCGCATCTTCCTTTCGGAAGACACTGCTCCGCCCTGCGCGGCCGCGCCATTCGCGTCGTCGCCTTTCGCGCATCCCATCCCGCAAAGCCGCCGCCGCGCCAGCGGAGATTTATTCAGCGCTTCCTTAAGCCTGATGCTGGCTGAAGAACGGATTCCCCCTATTTTTCCTGCTATTCGCCGAGCTGGACCAACGATCATGTCGGTTTTTCACCCCACAACCTTTTTTACCACCGTCAACCGCTTGCGGGACCTGCCGGCTCCAGCCGGCATCGAGATTGCGTTCGCGGGACGGTCGAACGCGGGCAAATCCAGCGCCATCAATTCATTGACCAATCGTGGGAGACTGGCTTTCGTGAGCAAAACGCCTGGCCGGACGCAGCACATCAACTTTTTCCGCCTGGGACGAGGAGGCTTTCTCGTGGATTTGCCGGGGTATGGCTACGCAAAAGTCCCTGCGGAAATCCGCGAGCATTGGCAGCATCTGCTTGGCACCTACCTCAGGACGCGGGAATCTCTTCATGGACTGGTGCTCATAATGGATGTGCGGCATCCACTGACGCCGCTGGACCGGCAAATGCTGGCCTGGTTTGCCGAAACCGGCAAGCCGGTGCACGCGCTGCTCACGAAATCGGATAAGCTCTCGCGGCAGCAGGCGGGAAAGGTGCTCCATGGCGTAACGCAATCGCTGCGTGAAACTTATCCGCAATGCAGCGTACAATTATTTTCCAGCATGACGCGCGAGGGAGTGGACCAGGCGGCTTCGGTTCTTGGCGCGTGGCTCGGACTGGATTCGCTTTCACGGAACGGAGATTCGCATAGACTGGAAACGAAAGACGCGAAAAACCCAGAGGATGCCGATCCAGGAATAGCGGGCATAAAAAACCCCCGGTTAAAGGGGAATAAAACCGGGGGCAAACTACCTTAATAGGGATTAAGGTACCCGCTCAGGGAGGAAAAGCGGGAGACAATCAAGCAACGTCTGTAAGTAAGATAAGCAATTCGAGTACAAGTTCCCGGATTTTTGAATATTTCCTGTAAAATTTTAGTGGTTATTTCCAAGTCATTAATTTCAAATCATTAATATGTCAGCTTTCAGCCAGTTTCCCCAAAGGAGAATGCGGCGCATGCGCCGCGATGGATTTTCCCGCCGTTTGATGCGGGAAAGCAGATTGCATGCCGATGACCTGATCTACCCGGTATTCGTGCTGGACGGGGAAAAACGCGAGGAGCCGGTGCTGTCGATGCCTGGCGTGGTAAGGCAGACTCTCGACCTGCTGATGCGCCGTGCGGAAAGCTGCCTGGAGCTTGGCATACCCGCCATGGCTCTTTTTCCCGTAATCGACGCCGGCCTGAAAGATCTTGCCGCGTCCGAAGCACTCAACCCGGAAGGCCTGGTGCCCAAGGCGGTGGGACAGCTCAAGAAGCATTTTCCCGAATTGGGCATCATTACCGACGTCGCGCTGGACCCCTACACCAGTCATGGCCAGGATGGACTCATCGACCGCCAGGGATACGTGCTGAACGATGAAACGGTAAAGGTGCTGGCGCAGCAGGCGCTGATACATGCCCAGGCCGGGGCGGACGTGGTGGCGCCTTCGGACATGATGGATGGGCGTGTGGCAGCGATTCGCGCCATGCTGGAAGATCACGAATGCATTCACACGCGCATTCTCGCCTATGCCGCCAAATACGCATCGAGTTTCTATGGGCCGTTCCGGGATGCTGTAGGCTCCGCCGCGAACCTGGGTTCGGGAAACAAGTATACCTACCAGATGGACCCCGCCAATTCGGATGAGGCGCTATGGGAGGTGGGGCTCGATCTGGAGGAAGGCGCGGACATGATCATGGTCAAGCCGGGCATGCCCTATCTCGATATCGTCCGCCGCGTGAAAGATCGGTTCGGGGCACCCACTTTCGTCTACCAGGTCAGCGGGGAATATGCGATGCTCAAGGCAGCGGCGCAAAACGGATGGCTGGATGAGCAAAGCTGCGTGCTGGAAGCGCTGCTGGCATTCAAGCGGGCGGGGGCGGATGGCATCCTCACCTATTATGCGATGGATGCGGCAAGATGGCTGGCGGCGCGCTGAATCATCCTGGCAAATCCCTGCAGAGGGGTGTGACTGGTGGCGCCCGATGCGGCGATATCCGGGTTTAGTGCGAGAAAAATTCCCTGATTATATCCTCTGTCGATCTGATCACGTCTTCTAGCTTGTCTTCTAGCTTGTTTTCGGGTTCGGGCGGCAACTGCTCGGGCGGCAACTGCTCCTCGAGAAATTGTTCGGTCACGGTGCCGGCTGCGTCCCGCAGTCCGGTTTCAGGATTGATTTTGGCTGTGACCACTCCCGGGGGAGGGGTGATTTTCGCCACGGGAATGTCTTTCAAAGCCTTGCCCATGTAACTTATCCACATGGGCAGCGCGGCATGGCTGCCGGTTTCCTTGTCGCCCAGTGACCTCGGATTATCGAAACCAATCCACGAGATGGTTACCAGATCCGGCTGGTAGCCGCAAAACCAGGCGTCGACGTGGTTGTTCGTGGTGCCGGTTTTCCCCGCCAGATCGTTGCGGCCCAACTGCTTGGCCCTGGTTGCGGTGCCGCGCTGCACCACGTCCTGCATCATGCTGGTCATGAGAAACGCGTTACGCGGATCGATGATCTGCTTGGCATTCTGCCCGGCGACCGCCGGTTCCGATTGCACCAGTACGTTGCCTTTTTCATCCTCTATGCGCTGGATGAAATAGGGCACTATCCGGAACCCTCCATTGGCGAAAGCGGCATATCCGACGGCCATCTGCATCGGCGTAACCGAACCCGCGCCCAGCGCCATGGACAGATAGGGCGGATGGAGCTTTGGATCGAACCCGAAACGGGCGATGTAATCCTGGGCGTATTGCACGCCAATGGCCTGAAGGATGCGAATCGACACCAGGTTCTTGGATTTCGCTAGCGCCACCCGCATGCGCAGGGGGCCGTCGTAATTGTCATCGAAGTTTCTGGGGTCCCACTGTTCGCTTCCGGTTTCCTCCGCGGTAAAAGAAAGGGGCGCGTCATTGATGATCGTTGCGGGAGTAAAGCCCTTTTCCAGCGAGGCGGAGTAGATGAAGGGCTTGAAACTCGAACCCGGCTGGCGCCAGGCCTGGGTGACATGGTTGAACTGGCTGCGATTGAAATCGAACCCGCCAATCATGGCGCGAATCTCGCCGTCACTGGAATTGATGGATACCAGCGCTGCCTCGACCTGGGGGAGCTGCGCGATGTGCCATCCCGTGTCGTTCTTCCGTATGCGAATCAGGGAGCCCGCACGGATATGCTTCTTGTTCGCCTTGTTCCCCAGGAATTTCTGGGCGAATTTGAGACCGTCGCCGCTTATTTCGATGATCTCTCCGCCTTTGCGGTAGGCCTTGACCAGCTTGGAGTCGGCGGCAAGCACCACGGCAGCAAGAAGATCATCGCTGTCGGCCACTTCCGTGAGCGCGTCTTCAAGTATCTCATCCCGGTTCGAGGTGGCGGCGGGTAATTCGAGCACCGCTTCAGGGCCGCGATATCCATGCCGCCGGTCATAGTCGATCACTCCCTCACGCACCGCCTGGTACGCCGCATCCTGGTCGAATTTCCTTACCGTGGTGTAGACCCTGAATCCCTTGCTGTAGGTCGCGTCCTGATATCGGTCGTAGACTGCCTGGCGGGCCATCTCGGCGATATACTCGGCCTTCATTGGAAATTCCTGCGATTCGCGCTTGACATGCAGCGGCTGGTCTTCCGCCAGCTTGAACTCTTCTTTGGAAATATAGCCCAGCTCCTGCATGCGCCGCAGAACATAAAGCTGACGTGTTTTGGCACGCTTGGGATTGACTACCGGATTGAAGCGCGATGGGGCTTTGGGCAAGCCCGCAAGCATCGCTGCTTCGGCAAGGCTGAGCTGCTGCAGGGATTTTCCGAAGTAAACCTGGGCGGCGGCGGCAAAGCCGTATGCGCGTTGCCCGAGATAGATCTGATTGAAGTAGAGTTCGAGTATTTCGTCCTTGCTCAAGCTGTGCTCGATCTTGAACGCCAGCAGCGCTTCGCTGAATTTTCGGGTGAGTGTTTTTTCTTTCGTCAGAAAAAAATTCCGTGCCACCTGCATCGTTATGGTGCTGGCGCCTTGCCTTACTCCTCCCGAGGTGAAGTTCGAATAGGCGGCACGCAGTATGCCGATATAGTCGACCCCGCCGTGCTGGTAGAACCGGTCGTCTTCCGCGGCGATGATCGCCTGCTTCAACTGTGCGGGTGCTGCGCTGATCTTGACCACCTCCCTGCGCTCTTCGCCGAATTCTCCGATCAGCAGGCCTTCGGCGCTATATACCCGTAGGGGAATCTTGGGCCGGTAATCCGTCAGTGTCTCGAGCGAGGGCAGCGAAGGAACCGTTACCAGCGCCGCAAAAACAACGAGGAGAGCAACGAACAAGCCCAATGCGAGAAGCGCGGCGAGTGAATAGATCAACGGGCGCATCAGCTTGTGAAGCGAGCAGTAAAGAAGATCAACAGGAACATGCGCGCAATTATAGCAAGCCGGGGTTCAATCTCGTGAAAAGGGCGAAGATAAATATGAACCCAAATCCGGCCGCTGGCCGCTTGTTTCCGGTTTGGAGACGTGATCCACAAAGACTTCCCGCTGTAACTCGACGTTCATCCATGGTGAGCCTGCTACAAGGCGGATTGCGTGATTTTTGTGGCACACGGCTGTGTTGCCACTCCCTGGAATGGAATGACCATTGCGCTCCGTCCCCTTTCGCCCATCCCATCCCGCAAAGCCATCGCTGCGCCAGCGAGGATTTGGTCTGTGTTTTTCTTGAGCAATACAACTGCATTGGCATTGCAATTATATTGCAATTATAAAGACTGGCGCCGGAAAGGGTACGAATGGCGGGATTCACCCGCGGGAGCGTGCATCAGTCATCCGGCTGCAGCAACGGGGTCTTGTTCAGGATCTTCCTTGTATTTTGATGCCTGGGTGCCACGGATACAAAGCGGGCGGGAGGAAAGGAATTCCGTATGAATAAAAACGGGGGATGAAATTGCCGATTAGAACAGCAAGGGGTTTTTCGTAAGCGCGACCAGCACGATATACAGAAAGACAGCCTGGGCCGCTATCAATGCCCGGATTCTCGTCTTGCGGGTTTTTCCATACTTCAATGCCATCATGCCCAGAACGATGTAAAGCAGCAATCCCCCGACCTTCGCGCTGAGCCAGGAGTCGTGAATCGGGTCCTGGTGGATTCTGATGGCGAGCGTGATGGCACTGGCCAGCAGTACCGTGTCCACCACATGCGGCATGACCTTTACCCAGCGTCGCTGCATGGCAGCAGACTCCTGCAGCATCCATATGCTGCGCAATGAAAACAGCAGGTAGCTGACAATGACGCTGCCGATATGGATCATTTTTATTGCTGCGTAACTCATATGCCGGGTTTCCTGGAGCCTGTTAATACTTGTTTCCCGCTCGCGTTGCCGTGCGAAAAAGCGTGAGGGCAAGGCCCGAAACACATCCCTAATTTCCGCCGGGCATCCAGCCATGGCTGCCGGCCACCGCGCCGGCGACGGCGACAAGGCTCAGGCTTAGCAGTATCCAGTGCATGCGCTGGGCCGACGAAACCGAATTTTCTGCATTATCCGCGACCGATTTTTGTATCTTCTTGCGCAGCACCAACGGCTCCGCGATGAACAGCACCAGGGTGAATATCAGCCACACCAGCACCATGGCATGCATCCACCAGAAGCGCAGCTCGGTGAAGCGGCCCCAGGCATCCAGCAAATGGACCATGTAAAACCCGCTCAGGCCGACCAGCAGGGTGGTAAAGCGCGCCTGGGCGGCAAAGCGGCGTTCGATTCGTCCGAAAAAATCTGTGCGCTCCTCGGCGGAGCGCATTTTCGATATGGTGGGAAGCAATACAGTGGTGACCATGGCTACGCCACCTATCCACAGCACGACTCCCAACACGTGCAATACCCGGGCAAAGGCAAACTCATTCATTACGGTACGGTCCTTCACAATTTTGTTTGGCCGCCATGCTGGCGAGCGATATCACTTCCCAAAGTTGGACCCGGCTTCATCCTCGGAATTCACTGCAGGGCCAAGGAAGCGTTGAATAAATCTCCGCTGGCGCAACGGCGGTTTTGCGGGGAGAAGTCCGGCGCTACTCCAGCGCCTCGACGCGCAGGGATTCACACGCCGCGAGATCGGATTCGCTGCATGGCGGCAATTGCGAGGATATCTCTCGTAGAGCCGTACGCAAGCCCTCTTCGAGAGTCGGATGATAAAAAGGCAGGCGCAGCATATCCTGCACGGCAAGGGACCGGTCGATGGCAATCGCCAGCAAGTGCGCCATATGCTCGGCCGCAGGCGCAACCATTTCTGCCCCAAGCAGCCGGCCGTTCTCCCGGTCCGCGTACAGGCGGAGAATGCCGTGGTTGCGCTGCGCTATGCGGGCCCGCCCCTGGTTTTCGAAACGCACCGTCCCGGTCAGTATGCGTCGGCTGTCCAGCGACTCGAAGCGCTTTCCCACGATGGCGATGCCAGGCTCGGAAAAAATGATTGCCAGGGGGGTTCGCCGCTGGAAGCTGAAAGGCGTGGGGCGCATGGCGTTAATTCCGGCTATGTGCCCTCCATCCGCCGCTTCGTGCAGGATTGGAGCCTGACGGTTGGCATCTCCCGGCAGAAAAACTGGCAGATCGGTTATTTGCATGGTGTCGGGATCCACAGGGGGCAGTCCGTGTTCGTCGAGTTCGACTCCCAATGTTTCAAGCCCCAGGCCATCAATATTAGGGCGCCGCCCGAGCGCGACGAGAACGCTGTCGCAGGCGATATCGCTGCTGTTCGTGCTTACCTGCAATTGATCGTTGTCCATCCGGAGATCCGCCTTCTCGCCTGTCAGCAATGAAAATTCCCTGCCCAGAAGATCCACCGCGACAGCATTGACCTCGGGATCGCTCAATCTGGCGATATTTTCGCCTTTGCTGAACGCGCTTACGTTGATGCCAAGCCGCGAAAGTGCCTGCGCCATCTCCACGCCGACAGGCCCCAGGCCCAGCACTCCCATGCGGGAAGGCAGCGTTTCCTGTTCGAATAGGGTATCCGTGGTCAGCAGCCTTCCGCCGAGCGCCTGCCATTGTCCGGGGATCACGGGACGGGACCCGGTAGCGAGGATGATGCTGCGCGCATGGAGTATGCGTCCGTTTACTTCCAGCTTTCCCACGCCCAGCAATCGCGCGCGGCCGGATATGGCGCGTTCTCCCAGGTCGCTCGTTGCTTTCAGCGTGCCTGCGACGAATCCATCTCTGAGTTTTCGTACGCGCTGAAGCACCGCCGCAATATCGATCGTGATATTTTCCGCCCCCCGGATGCCGAATTCGCCGAAGCGGTTACGGCGGTGAAAGGCATTGGCCGCTTCGATGAGAGCCTTGGAAGGCATGCAGCCTACCCGGGCACAGATTGTGCCCCATGGGCCATCATTGATGATGACGAAATTGCTGGTGCGTTTTCTGATTTCCCGCAAGGCGGAAAGGCCTGCCGTTCCACCCCCCACGATAATGACGTCCAGTACGTTGCTCATTCGGTTTTTCCTGGTTAATTGCTGCGCGTCGCGCCGTAGTGTCAAACGATCGCACGATCGCACGATCGCACGATCGAACGGCGAACGGTACGGTTTGCTATTCCTGCGGCGCAGTCTCCATTACCGGCGGGGCGGAGCCGGCCTGGCCACCGGAGCCGGTTTGGTTTTGCGGCGGCGCTTCACGTCCGGCCGAGCCGGCGCTCCCGGCCGATCTGGCTAATTTTCCGGTGCTGGATGGCCTGGATTTCGTTTTTGAAGCCAGCCAGTCGCGGGAAATTTTTTGCGCCTGCGCCAGTTGCCGGGTGTTGAGAGAGCGCATGACGTCATCGCGCGCGCCCATCGCCTGCTGCACGCCCGCGGCGGCGGCCAGGTTCAGCCAGACATAACTCTGCACCGGATCCGCGGCAAGTCCGTGTCCGCTGCGATAGATGAGCCCCAGCTCATATTGAGCCAGGGCGTAGCCTTGTTCCGCTGCAAGCTTGAGCCATTTTGCAGCTTCGGCAAAATCCTGCAGCGCTCCATTGCCGGTGAGATACAGAAGCCCGAGCTTGTACTGCGCATCGCTATCCCCATTTTCAGCGCTTTCCTCATATAGCTGCACTGCGAAGCGGGGGTCATCCACCTTGCCTGTTTTTGGAGAGTCCTGCGATTTTCTTTCTCCCATGGAGATATCGGCGCCATCGGGAGATTTCGAACCTGTGACGTATCCCGGGCTTAACTGCTTTGAGGGAGCGGCGGGTAGCGGCTTTTTGGCGGCGTCGGCCGATTTCCCCGGCTCGGCTGGGGAATCCGCTACTTCCGCCACGTCGGTCATGGAGCCGTAGTACTCGTCGATGTTATTGGTGATTACGAGCCAGATGACCCCAACCAGCAGTCCCCCCACACCCAGCAAGGATGCCGTCGCAATATAGGCGTTCGGGTTGGGCACCCAGAAGCGTTCCTTGCATTCCCTGCAGCGTATGGGTTTCCGAAACCACATGGCGGCGGTACGCTCGCCGCTTCTGACACGAGATCCGTGCGTCTTTTCACTTCCGCACTTGATACATTTCCTGGGCATGATACTCCACCGGTCCTGCTATTCTGCTTTAAGACGGCAAATATTCCAGTTATCTGCGCCATCCGCATAGTGACGTTGCGGACCGATCTGTTTCCGCCATGATATTCTTTTTATGTGTTTTTTGATATAGCAACGGAATAGCGCTTCCCTAGATTCCCGCGCCGCCATCGTATACTTCGTTGCGTATTTGCGCCTGCGAAATGGCGCTGCCCGGCGGTACGCTGCGAGTAAGCCAGACGTTGCCGCCGATGGTCGAGCCCCGGCCGATGGTGATGCGGCCGAGTATGGTTGCTCCCGCATAAATGATGACATCATCTTCCACGATAGGGTGGCGCGCATTGCCTTTTACCAGCGCGCCATGCTCGTCCACGGGGAAACGCTTGGCGCCGAGCGTTACCGCCTGGTAGAGACGGACATGCTCGCCTATGATGGCGGTTTCACCGATGACTACGCCAGTTCCGTGATCGATAAAAAAACTTCCTCCGATCTGCGCCCCCGGATGGATCTCGATACCGGTAGCGGAGTGGGCGATTTCGGAAATCATGCGTGCAATCAGGGGAACGCCCAGGCGATAAAGCTCGTGCGCCAGGCGATAATGCGTGATCGCGGTGATGCCGGGATAGCAAACCAGGACTTCATCGATGCTCCGGGCTGCAGGATCGCCCTCGTAGGCTGCCTGGATGTCGCTTTCGAGCAGGCTGCGAATATGCGGCAGGCGCTGCGCAAAAGCCTTGATGAGGGCAAAGGCCTGTTCCTGGTCCTGATCGCTGATGGTTTCTAGGCCGGAGACAAAGCGCAGCTCGCGGCGCACTTGCGCCAGCAATTCCCGAAGCGTGACATCCAGCATGTGCCCGACATAATAATCCACGCTTTCGTTGGTGAGCTCCGGCAAACCGAGCCGGTTGGGAAACAATATGGCGCGCAGGCCATCCGCCACGCCAATCAGCACTTTCCGCGAGGGAAGCTTGGGTGGCTTGTTCCGCCTTTGCCGGCTCTCCAGCGATTTCACCCGTAGCTCCCGTAGCTGGGAAACTACAGCGTCAATCTGTAAACTTGCGCCTTTCAATGGCATATCGCTCCTTTGCCGTCTACGGGTCATGCTATGGAACGTTTCCTGCGAGCTGATCCTCAAAAAGGATAGAGCTTAGATATCGTTCTCCGGAGTCCGGCAGGATGACGACAATCGTTTTGCCCGCATTGTCCGGATGCCTGGCATATCTTGCCGCAACGGCGACCGCCGCTCCGCAGGAGATTCCCGAGATGATGCCTTCTTCCCGCGCGAGGCGGCGCGCATATTGCACCGCTTCCTCGTTGCTGACCTGCTGGATATCATCGACGAGCGCGAGATCCAGATTTGCAGGCAGGAAGCCCGCGCCTATTCCCGGAATCTTGTGGGGAGCCGGCTTCAGGGTTTCGCCAGCGCGGTGTTGCGTCAGCACCGGGCTCGCCGATGGCTCGACAGCGACCGACCAGATCGCTTTTTTCCTGGTGTGCTTGATATACCGCGATACTCCCGTCATGGTTCCTCCCGTACCCACGCCGGCAATAAAAATATCGATCGACCCATCGGTATCGTTCCAGATCTCGGGCCCGGTGCTTCGCTCGTGGATGGCCGGATTGGCCGGATTGGTAAACTGCTGGAGCAGGACGTAACGGCCGGGATTGGAAGCGACGATTTCCTCGGCTTTCGCCACTGCCCCCCCCATGCCTCTTGCGCTTTCAGTCAAAACCAGTTTTGCGCCATAAGCGGAAAGCAGCTTGCGGCGTTCCATGCTCATGCCTTCGGGCATGGTCAAGGTCAGCGGGATGCCACGCGCCGCAGCAACAGAGGCCAGGGCAATACCGGTATTGCCGCTCGTAGGTTCCACCAGTTCTTTTCCATCGCCAAGGAGCCCGCGTTGCCCGGCGTCATCGACCATCGATGCCCCTATGCGGCACTTGACCGAATAGGCGGGATTGCGTCCCTCGATTTTGGCCAGCACAACCGCGGGGGCGCCATCGGTCACGCGATTCAGCCGGACCAGTGGCGTATTTCCGATCGACTGCGAGTTATCCTTGAACCATCGCGGCATGCCGCAGCTTCCTTTGTGTCTGGTTTATTCGCGAATTTGATTTTTATGGTAGAGGCTTTAACCTAAATCCGGCAGTTGACTGCGCATTTCCAGTTTAGAGCCATGATCCACAGGGACTTCCGCAGTACTTTAACGTTCACCTATAGGGTGAGTTCGCTACAAGGCGGATTACGCGATTTTTGCACCACATGGCTGTGTTGCAACTCCTTGGAATGGAATAGTCATTCCTCGTTGCAGCGTCTTGCCCTGCACTCCAAGAACCGCACACTCCATCCAATCTGCCGGATTTAGGTTTAATGATAACCGTGGTGCAGCCGGGCATGAGCGCGAGATTCTACACTCCGACAGAGTCCCAAAGCGAATGTTCAGGCCGTGCCCAGACCGCACTGGATGGCGCGATGCGTGTTTGACGGCAGCGGTTTGTTTGCCGGCCTGGAACGCGGCTGCAGGGAAATAGGGAAACCATGCGGAGTCGATTATAATACCGGATTTGACTCATTTCTAAGCCTCCCGGCCAATAATTACGGCGGCGTTCCAGTTTTTCCGATGCAATGCGTGATGAGTTTTCTTGATTTGCCCGCGGCGAGGTTCGCCGAAGGGGTGGTACGGCTGCCCGGCTCGAAAAGCATTTCCAACCGGGTGCTGCTGCTTGCCGCGCTCGCGGAAGGGACCACGCTGATACGCGATGTGCTCGACTCGGATGATACCGCCCGGATGCTGGATGCACTCGAGGTTCTCGGTGTTTCGATCAGCAGGGTAGGCGGAAACGATTATCGAATCCAGGGTATCGGAGGACACTCGCCGCTCCGTTTCCCGGTTGAGGAAGCCGATTTATTCCTGGGCAACGCGGGAACCGTGTTCCGCCCCCTGACTGCCGTTCTGTCGCTGACAGGGGGACGCTATCGTCTTTCGGGCTCGCCGCGAATGCATGAGAGGCCTATCGGCGACCTAGTGGACGCGTTACGCCAGTTGGGAGCGGATATAACATATGGCGGAGTGGAGGGTTTTCCTCCGCTGCGAATCATGCCGGCCGACATTCGCGCGACCGGGGTGACGGTCAGGGGAGATGTATCCAGCCAGTTTTTGACAGGACTGCTGATGGCGCTGCCCTTGTGCTCGTTCTCCGGGAGGAACCCGTTGACGATAAGTGTGGTGGGAGAGCTGATTTCCCGGCCTTATATCGAAATTACGCTTGCCCTGATGGCCCGATTCGGCGTTGCCATCGAGCGCGAGGAATGGCGCCGGTTTACCCTGTCTTCGGGGCAACGCTATCGCAGTCCGGGCGAGATGCGGGTGGAGGGTGACGCATCCTCGGCTTCCTATTTTCTTGCCGCGGGCGCCATCGCTACAGGCCCGGTGAGGGTGGAGGGGGTAGGGCAGGGGAGTCTGCAGGGGGATGTTCGCTTTGCGGATGCGCTGGAGCAGATGGGTGCGCAAATCGACAAGGGTGGCGACTGGATCGAGGTGCGCGGGCCGGAATCCGGCCGCCTTCGTGCTATCGATCTCGACTGCAACGCTATTCCCGATGCAGCCATGACATTGGCCGTGGTGGCGCTGTTCGCCAATGGAACCACAAAACTCAGGAATATAGCCAGTTGGCGGGTCAAGGAAACCGACCGCCTGGCCGCTGTTGCCCATGAACTGCGCAAGCTGGGTGCGAAGGTGGAAGAAGGCCGGGATTCATTGACCATTCAGCCGCCGCCCATGGGACAATTCATACCTCATGCTTCCATCGGGACTTATGACGACCACCGGATGGCGATGTGCTTCTCGCTGGCGTCCTTCGGTGCGCCTGTTCGCATCGACGATCCAGGATGTGTTTCCAAGACCTTTCCCGGATATTTTGAAAAATTCGCTGCAATTACCAGGGCCTGTTAACACTTGTCTCGCAGCAGCGGGCGCGAAACAAGTGTTAACAGGCCCTGGAACATAATCCCCACCAGGAAATTCATCGAGGCATCATCAATGGCGGAAGAAGCAGAAAACAGTATTCCAGTTATCGCGATCGATGGCCCTTCGGCTTCCGGCAAAGGCACGGTCGCGTTGCTCGTGGCAAAAAAGCTCGGGTTCCACTATCTCGATAGCGGTTCGCTCTATCGCCTCGTGGCGCTGGCCGCGATGCGGTCGGAAGTGGATCTGGACGATGAAAAAGCATTGAGCGGGATTGCCGCAGATCTGGATGTGTCCTTTGCCGATGGGGAGATACGCCTCGGAGACCGAAACGTAGCGGATGACATCCGGGCTGAAGCATGCAGCAATGGCGCATCGCGGGTTGCTGCCTATCCGCGGGTGAGAGGCGCCCTATTGGACCGCCAGCGCGCATTTCGCAAGCGTCCGGGGCTGGTGGCGGATGGGCGCGACATGGGCTCCATGGTGTTTCCTGAAGCGATGCTCAAAGTATTTCTTACCGCAAGCCCGGAAGTACGCGCGCAGAGGCGCTATAAACAGTTGATGGGCAAGGGAATCAATGCTAACATTGCCACCCTTTTGCAGGATATACGGGACCGTGATGCGCGCGATACCAATCGCAGCGTGGCGCCGTTGCAACTGGCCGCAGGTGCAAATCTGCTCGATACGACTTCGCTCGACATCCAGCAAGCGGTCGACAGCGTATTGAAGCTGTATGCGGAAGCCTGTGCAAAGAGCGCCCCAAAGCCATCGTAATTTCGGAAACTCCCCAACTCTTGCAACTCCGGGAATGACGGGCGATCTCGTTTCCGAATGGAAAGCTGGTATTCGGGGCGCCGGCAATCATCAGTTCGGCGATTGCCGGGACAGTTCGTGCTGGAGGCGCGAGCCAGAACGGCCCAAGCTTGGGTTCTTAGGTATTTATTAATAGCGGCAATCCTGGTTTTTCCAGGAAATTGATTTATTCGTGCCGCCGCTTTTTCCTTCTTTCTCACCAGGAGGAAAATGCAGCGGTTGTTATCAACTTACTCGCTCCATCCTGCTTTTCGCGATGGAGTTACAAAATCAGGTTTTTACAATGAGCATTGCATCCCCCGCCACAGATTTTTCCGAAAGTTTTGCAGCGTTATTCGAGGAAAGCCTTTCCCGCCAGGAAATGCGAATCGGCGAAGTCATCACGGCCGAGGTCGTCCGTGTCGACTACAACATTGTCGTCGTCAATGCCGGCCTCAAATCGGAAAGTTTCATCCCCGTAGAGGAATTCAAAAACGACCGGGGCGAAATAGAAGTCAAGCCGGGCGACTTCGTAAGCGTGGCCATCGAAGCGCTGGAGGATGGTTATGGCGAAACCCGCCTGTCGCGCGACAAGGCCAAACGCCTCACAGCCTGGCATGACCTCGAGGCAGCCATGGAAAGCGGCGCGATCGTGAAAGGCCTGGTAAGCGGCAAGGTCAAGGGTGGACTGACCGCAATGATCAACGGTATTCGCGCTTTCCTGCCCGGCTCCCTGGTGGACATTCGCCCGGTTAAAGATACGACGCCTTATGAAAACAAGGAGATGGAATTCAAAGTCATCAAACTCGACCGCAAACGCAACAACGTCGTGGTATCGCGGCGAGCGGTGCTTGAAGAAAGCCAGGGAGCGGACCGCCAGTCGCTGCTTGCAAACCTCACCGAAGGCGCGGTGGTGAAGGGCATCGTCAAGAACATAACGGATTACGGCGCGTTCGTGGACCTGGGCGGCATAGATGGCCTGCTGCATATTACCGATCTCGCGTGGCGCCGTGTCAAGCATCCATCCGAGGTCATCAGTGTCGGCGATGAAGTGACCGCCAAGGTACTGAAATTCGACCAGGAAAAAAACCGGGTTTCGCTGGGCATGAAGCAGTTGAGCGAAGATCCGTGGGTGGGGCTCTCGCGGCGCTACCCGCCGCATACCCGCCTGTTCGGCAAGGTCAGCAACCTCACCGATTACGGTGCATTCGTGGAAATCGAACAGGGAATAGAAGGATTGGTGCACGTATCCGAGATGGATTGGACCAACAAGAATGTCTATCCCTCGAAAGTGGTGCAACTGGGCGATGAAGTGGAAGTGATGATCCTGGAGATCGACGAGGAACGCCGGCGCATTTCCCTGGGCATGAAGCAATGCAAGGTCAACCCCTGGGAAGACTTCGCGATGAATCATCAGAAAGGCGACAAGGTGCGCGGACAGATCAAATCCATCACCGACTTTGGCGTCTTCATCGGGTTGCAGGGTGGCATCGATGGATTGGTGCACTTGTCCGATCTTTCCTGGAACCAGCCGGGCGAGGAGGCGGTGCGGAATTACAAGAAGGGCGACGAAGTCGAGGCCGTGGTGCTGTCGATAGATGTCGAGCGGGAGAGGATTTCACTGGGAATCAAGCAACTGGAGGGAGACCCGTTCAACAGCTTCGTTTCCTTGCATGACAAGAACAGCATCGTGAAAGGGACAGTAAAATCGATCGATGCCAAGGGCGCGGTGATTGCACTGGAGAACGATGTCGAAGGTTACTTGCGTGCTTCCGAGGTCTCGCGCGACCGGGTGGAGGATATTCGGTCCCATCTGAAGGAGGGTGACGCGGTTGAAGCGATGGTGATCAACATCGACCGCAAGAACCGGGGGATCAATCTCTCCATCAAGGCGAAAGACATGCTGGAAGAGTCCGACGCCATACAAAAGGCGGCCGCAGACAGTTCCGCGAATGCCGGGACAACCAGCCTTGGCGCCCTGCTCAAAGCCAAGATGGATGTCAAGAATACAGAGTAAAGGGACAGCAATGACAAAATCCGAACTGATTGCAAGGCTCGCAGCGCGTTATCCTCAATTGGTGGCGAAGGATGCGGAACTTGCCGTCAAGGTAATACTTGATGCCATGGCCAAAAGTTTAGCGCAGGGTCAACGTATCGAGATTCGCGGATTTGGCAGCTTTGACCTGAACTACCGTCCGCCGCGCGTCGGCCGTAATCCAAAATCGGGGGAAAAAGTACGTGTTCCCGAGAAGTATGTTCCCCATTTCAAGGCGGGCAAGGAAATGCGGGAACGGGTCGACCAGAAAAGCTAGCAGCCTGTCGGACTTGAAGAATCGAAGCGAAAATATGGCTGGGTGAGGGTGGATTTTGACGATTTTGAAGGCCAATAGTTATTCTATTGGTCGAAAAAGCGGTGCACATCCCGTTGAATCGATCGTCGGGGGAGTATGATTCATGCGTTATCTCGCCTGGTTTCTGCGCATTGGACTCTTCCTTCTGCTGCTCGGCTTTGCCATGCGGAATACCGACCAGGTGACGCTGCACTATTATTTTGGCTATGAATGGAATGCGCCTCTCGTCCTGGTGCTGTTGTTGTTTTTTACGCTAGGTGCGGTCATCGGAGTGCTTTCCTGCCTGGGAAAAATATTCAAGCTGAGGCGGGAGAGCTCTTCCTACAAAAAGAAATTCCTGGCTTCGGAAGAACGGGGATGACCTTTGCCTGCCAGGGCGAGGAGTGGCTCTGCCGCGTCAGCCTCCTCTTCCCGATTGGGACAGACTGTTCCAATTTCTCCATTGCATGAGTAATCCCCGTAATCCCCGCGTCATCGTCGCCCTGGATTTTGCCGAAGCGGAACAGGCGCTCGCCTTGGTGGATCGCCTCCATCCCGCTCTATGCAGAGTCAAGATAGGGAAAGAGCTTTTCACCGCCGCCGGGCCGCAATTGGTGGAAAGCATCATGCGCCAGGGGTTCGATGTCTTCCTCGACCTGAAATTTCACGATATCCCCAACACGGTTGCGAGCGCCTGCAGGGCGGCGGCGAAGCTGGGCGTATGGATGCTGAATGTCCACGCACTGGGAGGAAGAAAAATGCTTTTGGCGGCCCGGGATGCCATACCCCCCGGCGAAACCCGGCTCATAGCCGTTACCCTTCTTACCAGCCTCGGCCAGGAAGATCTGGACGAAATCGGCTTGAATGGAAACCCGGGGGAAACGGTTCAGCGCCTTGCTCTGCTGGCGCATGACTGCGGCCTGGATGGGGTGGTATGTTCCGCCCTTGAAGCCCGGCAGTTGCGGAACAGGATCAGCGATGCTTTTTGTCTGGTTACTCCGGGAATTCGGCCTGCCGATACGGCGGCGAATGAGCAGAAAAGGGTGGCAACTCCGAGGGAAGCAATCGAAAACGGTTCGGATTACCTAGTCATTGGCCGGCCCATTACCCAGGCCAGGGATCCAATAGCGGTTTTGCAACGGTTGAACAACGAAATCATGGATGATAGGCAGTAGAAGGTTGATTTGGAACCTTCTTTTTCCAGTGAGGAATTCAATTTTTTTCTCCTCTGCCATCCCTGAGGGCACCCGCCGCCAGGGGGGCGCATATAACGGCGGTATGGCGTCGATCTCACATTGACCCTTTTGTCGGCAGGGCGTAAAGTAAACGAAGAAGTCCAGAAAGCCAGAAAGTATTCGGGATTTCAAGCGTATTCCATCCACTTCTGCTGGAGGATCATACCATGTCCGATTTTCACATCTTATCCGCGAGGCGGCTTGCCGGCACCGTCCGGATCGTTTCCTCGGCCTCGCCCAAAGCAGTAACCTTGCTGTCACCCGCCCTGGAGGTCATGACCGACCTGCGCTATACGCACGCAGCGGTTACCGATACCGCGACCTCGATGGAGGTGGCCAATGCCGATATGATAAAGCGTGGCGTGCGCTCGCTGCTGGTGCTTGACGGGGACGAGAGTCTCTGCGGCATCATCACGGCCACCGATGTCCTCGGCGAGAAACCGCTGCGCTTTATCCAGGAGCGCCAGGTAAAGCATAATGAGATCCTTGTGGCCGATATCATGACTCCTCTCGAACGGCTGGAGGCTGTCGCCATGGAGGAGGTCCAGCGAGCCCGGGTGGGAGATATCATTACCAGCCTGCAGGATAGCGGCCGGCAGCACACCCTGGTGATAGAAAGCGATGAAGGAGGAATGCCGGTGGTCTGCGGCATCTTCTCTCTGACACAGATAGAGAAGCAACTGGGGGTCACTCTTCCATCTCTGGAAGTTGCCAGGACATTTACGGAAATCGAGGCGGCACTGATACACTGATAGCGCGGCGGGCTCGTTGCTGTCCATGCCGTTCATTATCCCTGCCATCGTGGTGGCGGGGATAGGCGCATGGGGGCACCGAGCGGCCGAACGTGGACGGCCGTTCTGCCTGGTCTGTCCAGCGTTCGGGTTTACGCTACAGGAGCTGGAGGGGGAATCGTTTCCTGGACTGAAAGCGGATCCCGCCAGCGCTCGATGCGTACGCCGAGTTTTTTTAGCCCGCGTATTGCGCCTGGCTTTGCTACGCTGATCCTGGTCCAGGGCGAGCCGAACTCCACCAGGATGATCTGGGCGATATGCTCGGCCAGAGCTTCCAACAGGGAAAAGTGCTTTTGCGAGAGGGTTTCGTTTATGCGCTGGACGATAAGCGCGTAGTCCAGCGCATCTTCGAATTTGTCCGTCTGGCAGGCATGGCTGTGGGGAAGCGCTATTTCCAGATCGAGCTGGATGGTTTGTTCCGCGTCGCGTTCCCACGGATAGATGCCAATCAAGGTTTTGACCTTGAGTTCATGCAAAAAGATAATGTCCACTGAATCAGCCTATATGGGTTCTACCGGTTTTTGCGCTTCAGGCTGTATCGGCGCCTGGCAAGCAGCTAATTTTCCATTATGCTATTCACTCCAGGTGCAATAGAATATGGAATGCCAGCCCCTGCATGTTCTCTAAGTGGATATTTTAGTCGCGCCGCCGTCCCGGCCATCGCAAGTTTACCAGCAACATCCCACCCATATTGAAAGATTGCCAGCCCTGTGGGCGAATTTATTCCGGCGGTATCGGTCTGTTTCCGGCTTTGTGCCACCGCGATAGGACTTTTTCGGACATAGCGCAAGTATCATGATCGCAGCCGCTGCCGTGCTGACGGCTTATCTGCTTGGTTCCATATCCTTTGGCGTGCTGGCAAGCCGGTTCTTCGGCCTGCCCGACCCTCGCACCTACGGCTCCGGCAATCCCGGCGCGACCAATGTGCTGCGCAGCGGCAAGAAAGCGGCCGCGGCGGTGACACTGCTCGGAGATGCCGGCAAAGGCTGGTTGTCGGTCATACTGGCGCGTTATGCCGGTCCGAATTGGGGAATCACCGATACGGTGGTTGCCGCAGTGGCATTGGCGGTATTCCTGGGCCATCTTTTTCCGGTATTTTTACGCTTCCAGGGTGGAAAAGGTGTGGCTACCGCCCTGGGCGTGTTGCTGGGTTTTAACCCATGGATGGGGTTGACGGCAGCGGCAACCTGGCTGTTGGTAGCCGCAGTATCGCGCATCTCATCGTTGTCCGCCCTTGCCGCAGCAGTGCTTGCACCAGTTTACGCGGTGTATTTTCTCGGCTTGGGGACGAGTGCAGCAGTGGTCCTCATCCTGTCGCTGCTCCTTGTCTGGAAACACAAATCGAATATTGCCAGCTTGATGGCGGGAAAGGAGGCGAGAATCGGCGAGCGCAGCCTTCCATAATTGCTTCCATTTCCCCTTCAGATATCAGTTTGCGTTTCAAGGTCCCATCGGGCTTTTATTGCAAATGTTCTGCCGGAATGATCCGCGGTTATGCCGGCTTGCAGCCGCATGGCTCCCGCAAAGGCGATCATTGCGCCGTTATCTGTGCAAAACTCCAATTCGGGGAAAAAAATGGAGGCGCCGGCCACTTCGGCCTTCTGGCAAAGCGTTTGCCTTAATTGCCGGTTGGCGCCCACCCCTCCCGCCACCACGAGCTGATCCAGCCCCGTCTGCGTAAGTGCATTCATGCATTTTTCGGTGAGAACCTCCACCACGGCTTCCTGGAAGGCATGCGCGATGGCGCCCCGTGTTGAGTTCGTCAATTCCTCCTGGTTTATCAGGGTGAGCGCCGCTGTCTTGAGACCGCTGAAGCTGAAATTGAGGTCTCCACTGCGAAGCATGGGGCGGGGAAATCGGAACGGGTTGCGCTGGCCCGATCTGGAAAACTCGTCAGCCTGCTTTGCCAGCGCGGGACCGCCAGGGTAAGCCAGGCCCAGCAGTTTTGCGATTTTATCGAAAGCCTCACCCGCTGCATCGTCCACCGTTTCGCCTAGAAGCCTGTACTGGCCAAGACCCTTTACTTCCATCAACTGGGTATGGCCGCCTGACACCAGGAGCGCCACGAAGGGAAATACCGGAGAGGGAGTGGATAGCAACGGCGAGAGGAGATGGCCTTCCAGGTGATGCACGCCGAGAACGGGAATATCCAGCGCGAGGCCGAGCGAGGCGGCTATGCTTGCGCCGACCAGCAGCGCGCCCGCCAGTCCCGGTCCCTGCGTGTAGGCTATGGCGCCGAGATCCCCGAGTTCCTGTCCGGCCTGGGCCAGGCATTGCTTCAGGAGAGGCAGCACGCGCCGTATATGATCGCGGGATGCGAGTTCCGGCACCACGCCGCCATATTCGCTGTGCATTTCCGTTTGGGAATAAAGCGTATGGCCCAGCAGCCCGCGCTGGGCATGGTAAAGCGCAACCCCGGTTTCGTCGCAGGATGTTTCGATTCCGAGTACAAGCAGGGGTGGTTGGATCGGCGGGATCAGCAAGGGAACCTCTGAACAAGTCTCCGCTGGCGCGACGGTGGCCTTGCGGGATGGGATGCGCGAAAGGCGACGACGCGAATGGTGCGACGGCGCAGGGCGGAGCAGTGTCTTCCGAAGGAAGATGCGACCCCGCAGCGGGATGCCTGCGCCCCAACAAAACTGTGGTGCGGTCGAAGCATCCCCTCCGCTGCCCGATCCCCGCTTTCGCGGGGCCCCTCGGGCGACGCTCCGGGGAGCCATGGCGTTGCGCTCCTTGGCATCGTAGTCCCGGCTACGACCTTCGTCGCGCGTCTTATGATCATCCCGATTTTACCAGCAACGCGCTCAGCGAGGACCTGTTCAAAGGTTCCCAGGGAGCGTGCGGTTGACTTTTTGCCAACGGATTCTGAAAATTTCTGTACTTGTTATATAATGGAGAGCTAATGTTCGTTGGGCTGATGTTCCATTGAGCAGATTCGTGCGGGTGAAGCCGGCGCATCGATTATTTTTATCTATTCAACATCGAGAGAAGGAGAAGATATCTTCATGACTACTATTAAAGTCAAGGAAAATGAGCCGTTTGAGGTTGCCATGCGCCGTTTCAAGCGTACCATAGAAAAAACCGGCTTGCTCACGGAATTGCGTGCACGGGAATTTTACGAAAAACCCACGGCTGAACGCAAGCGTAAGCTGGCTGCCGCAGTCAAGCGAACCTACAAGCGTTTACGCAGCCAATTGCTTCCTCCGAAACTTTATTAGTTGTCATCAGTCAAATTTATCACGCCTGATCTGGCCTGATCTGGCGAGATTCATTTGAGTAGAGGCGAGTTTTACAACATCATCACGAATTCGAACGCGGTCAATAATATATTGAATCCCGGTATTGAGACTATTCGCAGTAATAAGAAAAATTCCCGAACGTGAATCTGAGGCAACAAATCACCGAAGACATGAAGTCCGCGATGCGCGCGGGCGATGCCAGGCGGCGGGATGCCATCCGCTTGCTGCAGGCGGCGCTGAAGCAACGGGAAGTGGATGAGCGGATCGAGCTGGATGATGCTGCCGTCGTCGCAGTGGTAGAGAAAATGCTCAAGCAGCGAAGGGATTCCATTGCCCAGTACGAGGCTGCGCACCGGCAGGATCTGGCCGATGCCGAGAAATTCGAGGTGAGCGTATTGCAGGACTATATGCCCTCTGCATTGAGCGAAATCGAGATCGAGGCTGCCATAACCGAAGCGGTTTCCACGGCAGGCGCCAAGGGACAACAGGATATGGGAAAAGTAATGGCCTTGCTGAAACCCAGGCTGTCCGGACGCGCCGACATGGGCAAGGTCTCCGCCCTGCTCAGGGCCAGGCTCGCCGGTTGATGTAGCCGGGGCCGCCCGGCTCCTCGCGCCATGCCAACGAGGAAGGGAAGGTGCGTTTTAACAGGCCCCAGGGAAGACGGTTCGGTGGTTGCGTTCTCTGACATAATTGATTATCGGCCATAAATGATCTCGCAATCATTCATTCAGGAATTGCTCGATCGGGTGGATATCGCCGATGTCATTGAGCGCAACGTCCCGCTCAGGAAAGCGGGAGCCAACTATACCGCCTGCTGTCCTTTTCATAGCGAAAAAACGCCTTCGTTTACCGTGAGCCCTTCCAAGCAGTTTTACCACTGCTTCGGGTGCGGTGCGCATGGCAGCGCCATCAGTTTTCTGATGGAATACGCGGGGATGAATTTCGTGGAAGCCGTGACTGATCTGGCTTCCCGCGTCGGAATGCGGATTCCCGCGCAAAAATCAGGGATTCATCCGGAAAATCCGGGATCGGAGTCCGGCTCCCGGCAGGAATCCGCCCCAGCCCAGCAGCCCGGGACTGAAGCCTTCACCCGGGATCTGTCCGATGCCATGAGCGCGGCGACGCGCTTTTATCGGGAGCAGCTCAAGCATTCCCAAAACGCTATCGGCTATCTCAAAACGCGCGGCTTGACGGGCGAGACCGCCGCGCGCTTCGCCATCGGTTATGCTCCGGCCGGCTGGCAGAACCTGGATGCAGCACTTGCCGGTTTTCTGGCGGGAAAGCGAGCCGATCTGCTGGCCGAGGCAGGACTGGTCATCGCCGAGGACGGCAAACGTTATGACCGCTTCCGTGACCGCATCATGTTTCCCATTCTTGATCTCAAGGGAAGAATCGTGGGTTTTGGAGGCAGGATATTAGACCAGGGCGAGCCAAAATATCTGAATTCACCCGAAACACCCCTGTTCCAGAAGGGCCACCTGCTCTACAACCTCTATTCGGCACGCAGGGCAATCCGGCAGGCGGGAAAGGTGATCGTGGTCGAAGGGTATATGGACGTGGTTGCCCTTTCGCAGCATGGCGTCGATTACGCGGTTGCCACATTGGGGACGGCCACCACGCCGCATCACGTACAGAAACTTTTACGCCATACGGATAACGTGGTGTTTTGCTTCGACGGTGACAATGCCGGGAGAAAAGCAGCATGGCGCGCATTGGAAGACAGCCTGGCTCAGGTTGTGGATGGCAAGAATATCAGCTTCCTTTTTTTACCGGAGGGCGAAGATCCCGACAGTTACGTGCGCCGTCATGGAAAGGAAGCTTTTGAGCGGCTATTCGAGCATGCGCTTCCTCTGTCTGTTTTTCTCTTCAAGGAACTATCGGCGCGCGTGGACCTCAGAACCAGCGAAGGCTGCGCCAAGCTGGCCCAGGATGCAAAGCCGCTGCTGGCAAAAGTTGCAGCCCCGGGTCTTGCGCTTCTGCTGTTGAAGCGCCTTGCGGAAATCAGCGGCTTTACCCGTAACGAGCTGGAAGAGCTGTTGAAGATCAGGCGGTTTTCGTCCACCCGGACTCCGGAAAAGGCGTCGCGGCCGCAGCCGGCTTCGCCATACCGATGGTTAATACAGGTATTGCTGTACGATCCGGGCTATGCTGCAAAGCTGGACAGGGATCTGCTCACGGAAGATACGGAATATTCGGAAGAGATTGTGGCGCTGACGGAACTGGTTGAATTTATCGATAATTGCCCCCATATCAGCGTAAATGCGGTAGTCCCTGCAGCGATTACCTATTTTCAGGACAGCCCGCATTGCAAGTTATTGCAAAAAGCCCAGAGCGAAACCCTCGCATGGGATGCCAACATAGACGTGGAGGCCGAGTTCGCTGGCGCCATGGCGCAATTGAGAAACAGGAAACGCAAGCAGCGCATGACCAAATTGCACAGCAAGTCGTTGAGCATGCTGACGCACGAGGAAAAACAGGAGCTTCAACGATTGGCGCTATCATGATCCGACCAGTTAATAACTGATATTGAAATCATGGTAGAATCGAAAGTTTTTAGGTTTCAACTGCATTGTCTGGAAAGGTTATGGTAAAGCCGAAAACACAAAACAAAGAGCCAGCTATAAAAGAAGAAAAATCGAAGCTTCCCGCAGTGGACCGTTCTCTCAGAAAAACCAAGGCGGCGGCCGGGAATGAAGGAAAGGAGGCCGGGGCCGGGCCCAGGCGAGGCACGGCGGATGTCGTGCCAGACATGCCCGAAAAAACGCCGGGAGAAATGGCGGAAGAAGACTTTTCAGGGGGCGAGGAGCTTACCTCCGCCACATCAGTTCGGATGACGGAGATTGCGAAAGCGGTTATGGCTGCCAAAGAACCTAATTTGATTACCGCGAAAATTGCCAAGGCAAAGGTGCTAAGAGAGGGCAAAGCGCCTCAGCCGAAAGATCCGGACAAGGCACCACTTGCGCCCCAGGACCTGGAGGCCCGGCGTCTGCGTCTCAAGAACCTGATCGTGCAGGGAAAGGAGCGCGGCTACCTGACCTATGCCGAGATCAACGACCATCTTCCCGACGATATGCTCGATGCCGAGCAGATCGAGAACATCATCAGCATGATCAATGATGTTGGCATATCGGTGTACGATGAGGCGCCTGACGCGGAAACACTGCTGATGTCCGAAACTGCTCCTACGGTAGCGGATGAGGACGTGGTGGAAGAAGCGGAAGCAGCCCTTTCCACCGTCGATTCGGAATTCGGGCGCACCACCGACCCGGTGCGCATGTACATGCGCGAGATGGGTTCGGTCGAGCTGCTCACGCGCGAAAGCGAAATCGAGATCGCGAAGCGGATCGAAGATGGATTGAAGCACATGATCCAGGCGATCTCTGCATGCCCCACGACCATTGCCGCCATTCTCGATCTTGCCGCCAAGGTGGCGAAGGACGAGATGCGTGTCGATGAGCTGGTGGATGGATTGCTGGATCCCGATTCCGAGCAGCTCATCACCGAAGAAATTCCCGACGAGTCGCTTGAGCAGGAGCTGAGCGCCGAGGGTTCGGAAGATGAAGATATCGTCGCGATAGCGAATGCGAACCTGCTGAAGCTGAAAAATGATGCGCTGGATCGTTTTGCAGTCATCCAGCAAGCATATGCGGAAATGCAGAAAACGCTGGAAAAGAAAGGGTCGTCCAACCGGGCATACAAGGAAGTACAGGAAAGTATTTCCTCCGAGCTCATGGCCATCCGCTTCTCGGCAAAAATGGTGGAGCGGCTTTGCGATACCCAGCGCGCCCTGGTGGATGAAATGCGCGGCTACGAGCGCCGGATCATGGATATCTGCGTCACCAAGGCGGGCATGCCGCGCGGACATTTCATCAAGGCTTTTCCCGGCAATGAGAGCAACCTGGAGTGGGTGGCGCAGGAAGTGGCGCTGGGCAAAGCCTATAGCCAGCCGCTGAGCCGCTTTGAAGCGGCCATCCTGGAACAGCAGCAGAACTTGCTGACCCTGCAAAAGGATGTAGGCATCCCTCTCAAGGACCTCAAGGAAATCAATCGCCGGATGTCCACCGGCGAGGCGAAGGCGCGCCGCGCGAAGCGTGAAATGACAGAGGCCAATCTGCGCCTGGTCATATCCATCGCAAAAAAGTACACCAACCGCGGACTGCAATTCCTCGATCTCATCCAGGAAGGGAATATCGGCCTTATGAAAGCAGTGGATAAATTCGAATACCGGCGCGGGTACAAGTTTTCGACTTATGCGACCTGGTGGATTCGCCAAGCTATCACGCGCTCCATCGCGGACCAGGCGCGCACGATACGCATACCCGTGCACATGATCGAAACCATCAACAAGATGAACCGAATTTCGCGCCAGATACTCCAGGAGACGGGGCAGGAGCCGGAACCGGCAGTGCTTGCGCAGAAAATGGAGATGCCCGAGGAGAAGATCCGCAAGATTTTGAAGATTTCCAAGGAACCCATCTCCATGGAGACGCCTATAGGCGATGACGAGGATTCCCATCTTGGCGATTTCATCGAGGATTCCGCCACCATGGCTCCCTCCGACGCCGCGGTATACGCGAGCTTGCGCGACGTGACCAAGGACATACTCGATTCGCTGACGCCGCGCGAAGCGAAAGTGCTGCGCATGCGCTTCGGCATCGAAATGAATACCGACCATACGCTGGAGGAAGTCGGCAAGCAGTTCGATGTGACGCGCGAGCGTATTCGCCAGATCGAAGCCAAGGCGCTGCGCAAGCTGCGCCATCCTTCGCGGTCCGAGCGGCTGCGCAGTTTCCTCGATACCGAAGGCTGAGCGGCTTCGCAACTGTTATACTTTGATTCATCCTACCATTGCGGGGGTCTGTAGCTCAGTCGGTTAGAGCAGGGGACTCATAATCCCTTGGTCGTTGGTTCGAGTCCAACCAGACCCACCAGTAAAACAAAGGCTTACGAATAAAAACGTGAGCCTTTTCTTTTTATGGGACACTGGCGGGGAAATATCCAACAGTCGACCGGTCCTCGGCAAAAAACTGTACAAGAGCAAATATCATTTATAGCTAAAACTCACTAGGACAAATTTTTTTATTGATAAGCGCGGTTGCGGGTTGTCTTTTTGCGCTATGGAAAGCGATCATATTCATTCTTGATCGGAATGACGAAAAGCGAATGGCGCGAAGGCTTCTCGAATTGGAGAAAGATATGCTGATTAGCGCATTCCAAAAAGAGGATTTTCTAGAAGCACAGAAAGATTATATCGAGCCATATTGTTCGAATATCGACCCTTCAAACCAAGACGACCCTCACGTCACAGTGAAAGTCGGGAAGCTGGTTTTCAGTGCGCTATGGGATGAAATCCAATCTGCTTCGGAGCAGCGACGCATCCTGGTTCTCGCAGACGCGGGGATGGGGAAAACTACTCTCCTGCTAAACTTATTCGCGAAGGAACAGAAAAAATGGCCTGGAAAGCGGAGGAGAATAGCGCTTATCCCATTAAATCGTAACGATGCGAGGGAGCAGATACGGAAAATTGTGGATCAACGCGAAACGATATTGCTTTTAGATGCTTTTGATGAGGATACGAGCGCGATCGAAGATTATAGGAAGCGCATGGATGAATTGATGATCGCCGCTGCGGACTTTAAAGCGATTATCATGACTTGCAGAACACAGTTCTTCTCTCAGGAAAGTTCTATACCCCATGAAATAGGGATAGTTAAAGTAGCACCGCGGAGTACCGGAACTCCAACAATGCACGAATGGCGCACCGTGTATCTTCTGCCTTTTAATGACCAACAAGTAAGTGCATTTCTCAAAACGGCGATTAAATGGACACATTTAAACGAACTCAAAAGGGCCAAAAAGATCGTGGCTCAGATTCCAGAGCTTACGGTACTTCCAATGCTGCTTACCCTGGTGCCAAAGCTTGCTGCAGCAAAGTTGGATGCACGCAATCTTTGGGATCTGTATGTTTTCATGGTCGATCAATGGTTACAACGGGAGAGTGCCTGGATTAGCTCTGATGAGCTGATGCGATTCTCAAAAGAACTAGCTGTTGATTTGGTTTTGGGACGCAATCCGAGGGGGAGTGAACGGATACCGCTTAATGAGCTGGCAAGTTTAATTCGCGTTTCTAGCGAATTAATCGAAAGCTGGAAGTTGACCAATCGATCATTATTAAATAGAGATGCGGTGGGTAATTTCAAATTTGCCCATCGATCAGTCATGGAATTCATGTTCATCAAAGCTTTTATTGATGGCGATGATCGATGCGCGTCAGTTAAATGGACTGACATGATGTGTGACTTATTTATTAGCTGGGGACAAACAACTCGTGACGGCTGCAAGCGTGTGGGCGAAATAATGGCGATGGATTTGCGCACCACATCATTGTTTCCATTTATCCGTCCCTCGGTTCCAGCAAGTTCGATTGATCAAGCATGGATAAACCAAGCATTATCGGATAAATCATCTTTCGGAGCCCGATCTGGACTTCCATCTGAATGGCGCTCATACACTAGCCGTATAGTTGAGAGTAACAATGTCGTGCGAGTCTATGATTTTGCGGCAGGACTTGTCCTGCAATTCGTTAACACCGTTGCAATTGAAGATCGAAGTGAACGAGATGTTTTTAAACTTATTCCATCGCACAACCGATGGCGAAGTTCCTTTGATAGCTCAACTTGGTTTTTGCCTCAACTGTCCGAGTTCAGGACGTTCATCGAAATATTGGCCTTAAGTGGAAGAATAAATGAATTATTTGATACCCGCGAGATATATTGGCTGGCTGATAGAGATGAGACATCTCATTTCCTTGCACGAGCTCGAACAAATTTGACAGCCCCGGATAAGCCTGCGGAGTTTGCCCATTGGCAACTTGTAGATAGCGTGACTAGTTCTGCAGGCGACATAAAGTTTGCTATAGATGTTTACAAAGTAGATCGGAGAAAGGCTATGTCTCCACAGATCATCGCAATACCTATCATGACATATCAAGGAGAGGCCGAGGTAATGTTTCGCGATGATGATTTGAACGGAACGAATGCCAATTGGGCAATGACTTTCACATCTGCCCTATCTAGACTTAATCTCACAAAATAATAGTTGATCAAGTTACTGATTTATATCGAAAACATATATTTTTGCGAAATCCCTTGGATTTGCATGTCATCGAGGAAGCGGTGCATGACATAGGCGTCAACATCCCTTATTTGCGACTTCTTCTTCCAGCAAGTCTCCGTTTGCCCGATCCATCGTTTCGAGGGCAGGAAGCATCATGACGGTATCTCCGCAGGTTTGAAGATGGCGTTGCAGCAGCTTGTAGATGTCCAGGTCGAATTCGGCGCAAAAGTGCGATGTCAGGATATCCTGAAGTTCGTCCTCGTCTTCCACGGTTTTGAGATGGCGCCAGTCCTGGAAGATATGCAACTGGGTGCGTCCGGTGTCGGCATGCTGTTCACGCACACCGATCTTCCCCGGATAAGGCCAGGGCTTCAGGCGGTGGGGCATGAGGGCGAGCTTCAAGCGCAGGTAATGCAGCTCCGGCTTCTCTCTTCCTGCACAAACACCATCGCACTGTTTGAGCTGTGATGCGAGACAGGCGCCCTTGCCGGACTCGATTCCGACCACGCGCGGACACAGCCGCTGCTCTCTGACGATCTCGCGCAGGGTGTTCATGGCGCCGCGTTTCGAGCGGAACAAGCCAAACAGGTGCTCGAATACCTCCGGCTCGATTTCCTCTTTCCCAACAACGCGCACCAGCGGGAACTGGTTGAGCCCGGCAGCGAGACTCAGCGAGAATAGCTGGTGTATCCGCAGCCGCCGGTTATGTACCGGCTGACGTTCCTTGATCAGTCTCGCTTCCAATAGCAAGGCGCCCAGTTCTCCCGCTGTCTCGATCCATTCCACGCGCGTGATTTCCTGTCCGATGCGCATGTCCCGGCTGGAGGCATGATCGTTGCTGAAATGGGACAGCACCCGGGAACGCAAGGCGACGCTCTTGCCAATATAGAGCGGTAAGTCGTTCTCACCGTAGAAGAGATACACTCCCGGACTCTCGGGTATCTCGTCCAGGAACCCGGCATCGAGCCCCGCGGGCAGGCTGGGGCCGTGTATCAGGCGGGCTACGGCGTCCAGTACCGCGGCCTCGCCCAATTCCCGCTTGGCGAGCTCCATGTAGTCGACCACCAGTTCGACATCTCCCATGGCGCGGTGGCGCGCAGGGCAGGCAAGACCATGGCGTGCCATGATGGCATCCAACCCGTGGCCCTCGTGATGCGGATAGAGGGCACGCGAGAGTTTGACGGTGCACATCACCTTCTGGCGCAGTACCGCGCCCAAGCGCCGGTATTCGTTCTTGAGGAAGCCATAGTCGAAGCGCACGTTGTGCGCAGCCAATATGGCGCCGCCCAGGTAGCCGTGCAGGACGGGGGCGATATCCTCGAAGGCCGGCGCGTCCCGGACCATGTCATTGGTGATGCCAGTCAGGCGCGAGATGAAGGATGGAATGCTGACACCCGGATTGACCAGCGTCTGCCAGCGTTCCGTTTCCACACCGTATTCGAAGCAGATGAGTGCGATCTCGGTGACGCGGTGGTATGAAGGTGTCGCGCCGGTCGTTTCCAGGTCGAGGATGACGAAACGGGACAGTGTGGAAAACACGAGGAAGCGTCTCCTTGGCGCAAGCAGGGAGTTGCAATGGGTCCAGACTACATCACTGGAGTGGATTTTTCAAATCCAGATGGGCGCGTGGAATGTTGGATACGTATATGTATACGGCTTTAACTTTGGCGAGCAGTGGCTATTGTTATCGTGGCCGCGGCAAGGCTGGTACTCATAACGCCAAGCCGGCTGTCTTCGTCTTGAAGTAAATTCTTTCCCGTGATGGCGCAAAAACTACGACGGTAACGGTAGCGGCGCTATTGCGATATACTTCCTTTGCCTCTTGTTTCTAGCGCGGGAAAATCATGAAGATCCATGAATACCAGGCCAAGGAAATACTGCGCGCGTTCGGCGTTGCGATCCCTCGTGGAATTGCCTGTTTCAGTGTGGCGGAAGCAATGGAAGCTGCCCATAAGCTGAACAAGCTGGACAGGCCGGATAAGCTGGGGAAGGGCGGCCTCTGGGTGGTCAAGGCGCAAATTCACGCAGGCGGCCGTGGAAAGGGCGGTGGCGTGAAAGTGGCGCGCTCGCTCGATGAGGTGGAACAATACGCTGGGCAGATGCTGGGCATGCAGCTCGTTACCCGCCAGACCGGCGCGGGCGGGCAGGCAGTGCGGCGGCTGCTGATCGAGGAGGGCGTGGAAATCACCAGGGAGTTCTACATCGGCCTGGTGGTGGATCGCTCCAGGCGGCGGGTGTGCCTGATGGCAAGCGCCGAAGGGGGGATGGATATCGAGGAGGTCGCGGCCAAGACACCCGAAAAGATCCGGAAGATATTCATCGACCCGATTGCCGGCCTCACCGCTTCAGAGGCCGGGGATATCGCGGAAAGTATCGGCATCGGCCCGCAAGCGGTAAAGGAAGCGAGCGAATTGCTGCAGGGGTTGTATCGCGCTTATGACGCAACCGATGCCTCGCTGGTCGAGATCAATCCGCTGGTGATGACATCGGACAATCGCGTGTTCGCACTCGACGCAAAACTAAGCTTCGATGACAATGCATTGTTCCGCCATCCCGAGCTTGCCGCTTTGCGCGATCTGGACGAAGAGGACCCCGCGGAGATCGAGGCTTCGAAATATGATCTTTCCTATGTCTCGCTGGATGGCAACATCGGCTGCCTCGTCAACGGCGCGGGCCTGGCAATGGCCACCATGGATATCATCAAGCTTTATGGCGGCAACCCTGCGAACTTCCTCGACGTGGGGGGCGGCGCCACCGCGGAAAAGGTGGCGGAAGCATTCAAGCTGATGTTGCGCAATCCGGAACTGCGGGCCATCCTGATAAACATATTCGGCGGCATCATGAAATGCGACGTCATTGCCGAAGGCGTGGTGGCGGCTGCCCGGGAAGTAAAGCTGGGCGTGCCGCTGGTCGTGCGCCTGGAAGGCACCAATGTGGAACTGGGCAGGAAGATCCTGGCCGAATCGGGCCTGCCGATCATCTCCGCGGCCAATATGGCCGACGCGGCGGCCAAGGCTGTCTCTGCCGCGGCGGCAGCGATACCCGAGACGCCCGGGCCGGCAACGGGAAGGACATAACCATGGCTATCCTGATCGATCGACATACGCGCGTCATGACCCAGGGCATGACCGGCAAGACAGGCCAGTTCCATACCCGCATGTGCCGGGATTATGCCGACGGAGACCAATGCTTTGTTGCCGGCGTCAATCCGAAGAAGGCGGGGAAGGATTTCGAGGGTATCCCCGTTTACGCCAGTGTCATGGAAGCGAAACAGGCGTCAGGAGCGACGGTATCGGTGATTTATGTGCCTCCCCCCTTTGCCGCGGCGGCGATCGAGGAAGCGGCTGATGCGGAACTGGACCTGGTGATCTGCATCACGGAAGGCATTCCGGTGCGCGACATGTTGCGCGTCTGCCGCAAAATGGAAGGGCGCAAAACGCGCCTGATCGGTCCCAATTGCCCCGGTATCATCACGCCGGATGAAATCAAGATCGGCATCATGCCCGGCTATATCCACAAGAAAGGGCGCATAGGCGTGGTGTCGCGCTCCGGCACGCTGACCTATGAAGCAGTCGCGCAATTGATGGAGCAGGGACTGGGGCAATCCACCTGCATCGGAATCGGCGGCGACCCGGTCAACGGGCTGAAGCACCTGGATGTGATGAAACTTTTCAATGAGGATGATGAAACGGACGCTGTCTTGATGGTCGGTGAAATCGGGGGCTCGGATGAGGAGGATTGCGCTCGTTGGGTCAGGGACAATATGAATAAACCGGTGGTCGGCTTTATCGCTGGCGTTTCCGCGCCGCCGGGCAGGCGCATGGGACACGCCGGGGCGGTCATATCCGGCGGGAAAGGCACCGCGCAGGAAAAGCTTGCCGTGATGGAAGCATGCAGGATAACGGTGACGCGCAATCCGGCGGAAATGGGAAGAGTGCTCAAATCGGTATTGCGATAATTTTTCCGGGACGAGAAAACCGGCTTTTCTTGCTATGATCCTAAATCCGGCAGTTGACCGCTTTTTTTCAGTCTTGGAGTCATGATCCAAAGACTTTCCACAGTTTTAGATGTTTACCCATAGTGTGAGTTCGCTACATGGCGGATTGCATGATTTTTGCGGCACCTGGCTGCGCTGCAACTCCCTGGAATGGAATGGCTATTGCGCGTCGTTGCGCCTTGCCCTGCACTCCAAAAATCGCATGCTCCACCCCGTTAAACTGCCGGATTTAGGATGACCTTATTCTCTCTGATCTTTGCTCTGTTGCTGGAACGCTGGCATTCGAGCGGCCACCGCAATGGTCCGGTAGCCGCGTTTTTATCCTATGCGGATACGCTTGGGCGCTATTTCGATACGGGCATTCGCCATCATGGCATTGCGGCCTGGTTTGCGGCAGTGCTTCCTGTACTGGTGGTGGCGAGCTGGGCCTATCATTTTTTGTATGGCTTGAGCCCGATCCTGGCGTGCGCCTGGAATGTGGCAATCCTGTATTTCACCATGGGCTTCCGGCAGTTCAGTGAGTCTTTCGTCGAAGTGAAAGCAGCACTAAAGAATGGCGACGTGCTTCTGGCCCGCCAGCTATTGAAGAACCTAGGGGGGAGCGCGAAGGAGACCGATGAGCTCAGTAGCCAGCAAATTGCACGGGTTGCCATCGAAATGGGATTGCTTTATTCGCACCGGTACCTGTTTGCCATTATTGTCTCTTTTGTCATATTGCCGGGTCCCATGGGTCCGTTGCTCTATCGTGTGGCAGAGCTGCTGAACGAGCGCTGGGGAGGACAGCCGGAAGCGCCGGGCGCATTTGCGGCAAAAGCTTTCGAGATAATTGACTGGCTGCCCGCAAGATGCACCGCCATGAGCTTTGCCATCGCCGGCAATTTCGAAGATGCCGTTTATTGCTGGCGCGCGCAGGCTGCATCATGGATGAATCAAAACCAGGGAATAATCCTCGCCAGCGGTGCGGGCGCGTTGGGAGTGCGTCTTGGAGATCCCTTGCGCCAACCCCATGGGGAGTTCTATCGTCCTGAGCTGGGAGTGGGGGAAGAAGCCGATGTGGATTTTCTGCAAAATACCATTGGCCTGGTCTGGCGCGCGCTGGTGGTGTGGCTTTTGCTGCTCCTGCTGCTGGAAATTGCCAGTTGGGCGGGATGAAGATAAGTGGCAGTCCCCCCGGGATTCAGGGACGTGCTACGATGACAGGCGAGGATTTTTACCACTTTTTACCAATTATTATAACTGCCGCCATCATGAGATGTGCCAGTCATGATGCAATCATGAAACCCTGAAACAGGAGCCATGAAATCCCATGCCAGAACCATTAGTAATCGCGACTTCCGATAAATCCGGCAAGCCAATCGTTTTGCTGCCTGGCCTTGCCAATCGGCACGGTCTCATCAGCGGCGCGACCGGAACCGGCAAGACGGTCACGCTACAGGTACTGGCCGAGCGGTTCTCCTCGATTGGTGTGCCGGTTTTCATGGCCGACGTCAAGGGGGATCTGTCGGGGCTGGCCGCTCCAGGCAAGGATTCCCCGAAGATGGAAGCGCGGCTGGCGCAACTCAAGCTGGAGAAGCCGGTGTGGATGGGTTGCCCGGTTACTTTCTGGGATATATACGGCAAATCGGGACACCCGGTCCGCGCCACCGTATCCGACATGGGGCCGCTGCTGCTTGGACGGTTATTCAACCTGAATGACACGCAGCAAGGGGTGCTGGCGCTGGTGTTCAAGATCGCGGATGACAACGGCCTTTTGCTGCTTGACATGAAAGACTTGCGCGCCATGTTGCGATTCGTGGGCGAGAATGCGCGGAATTTCACCGTCGAATATGGCAACATTTCCGCCGCCTCCATCGGCGCAATTCAACGTTCGCTGCTCGAAATCGAACAGCAGGGGGGCGGCCAGTTCTTCGGCGAGCCGATGCTCGACATCAGCGATTTGATGCAGACCGACAACCAGGGCCGGGGAATGATCAATATTCTCGCAGCCGAAAAGCTCATGAATTCTCCCAAGCTGTACTCGACGTTTCTGCTGTGGATGCTGTCCGAACTGTTCGAGCGCCTGCCGGAAGTCGGCGACCCCGAAAAACCGAAACTGGTATTCTTTTTCGATGAGGCTCATCTGCTGTTCAACGAAGCCCCGCGCCCGCTGCTGGAGAAAATCGAGCAGGTGGTGAGGCTGATACGTTCCAAGGGGGTCGGGGTATATTTTGTGACGCAGAATCCGCTCGATGTTCCCGAGAATGTCCTGGGGCAGCTTGGCAACCGCGTGCAGCACGCGTTGCGCGCATTTACGGCACGCGACCAGAAAGCCGTCCGGGCGGCGGCGCAGACCATGCGGGCGAATCCCGGTTTCGATACCGAAAAAGCCATCACCGAGCTTTCGGTTGGCGAAGCGCTGGTGTCATTGCTGGACGAGAAAGGCAGGCCGGGGATGGTCGAACAGGCATTCATCACCCCGCCAGCCTCGCGAATGGGTCCGCTCGACGATGCGGAACGCATGAATATCATCCAGTCCTCCATCATTTTCGGGCATTATGAGCAGATGGTGGATCGCGAATCCGCTTATGAAATAATCCGAAGCCGCACCGCCACGACGCAGGAAGCCAGCGAGGATGGCGGAAGACCGATGGAACGGCAGGAAAATCACGCGGCGCCGGCCAGCGATGAAGGTGGCATGATGGATACGCTGAGTGGCCTGCTTCTGGGCAAAACCGGACCGCGTGGCGGCCGGCATCCCGGTATCCTCGACGCGGCAGCCAAAAGCGCGGCGCGTTCGATCGGCTCGCAGGTCGGCCGGGAGATCTTTCGCGGGGTTTTGGGGGGTATTTTTGGGAGCGGGCGTCGCCGCTGATGGTTTAAACCCGGCGGAGGGCTCGCTTTCACCATATAGGTGGACGTAGAGTGCCGCGTAAAATCTTTGTGGGTCATGGCTCTCTCTAACCTGGAAATGAGCGCGGTCAACTGCTGGGTTTGGGATCATGGACGGCAAAGCGGGTTCAGTGAAGCGGGGAAGTGTAGTGCGTTCGACTGCGCCAGTCTTTTTGATGATTTTAATCGCGGGCTGTGCAACTACGGCCGAGGTTAAAGGTCCGGCAGGGCCTCCCCCGACAAGCACGCGCCCCGTCTACAATCTCACCGGATATTCACCCGCCTTCAAGGACGGGTATATCGATGGTTGCGAAACCTCGAAGAAGACGCGTCATGCGGCAAAGGATGAGCGGCGTTTTTCGGTGGATGCGCAATACAAGATGGGCTGGAGCGATGGATACAGCGTTTGCCGCGGCAAGCGGTAGAGCCCACGGGCGGAGACACAGGCCAGCGCCTGTGTCTTCCGAAGGAATATGCCGCCTCGCGGCAGGCTGCGGGCGGCCCAACGGTAGCCTGGGGGTTTGCATTTCCGCCGCTGCCCGGTTCCGTGCTTTGCGGCAGCTTCCGGGCGGCGCTCGGGGCGCAACCCGTTTTTGTCGGCGATGCACCGGCGGAGGTTTATCCTGAAGCGCCTTACCTCCATTCCTATCGCTTTTAGGATTGGGTCTCCTATTGGGATATAATGGCGTTTTGCGCCTGTGCCATGAAACGCTTAATCCTGCTGCTACTGTTTCTCGCGCCCCCCGTTGTTGCCCAGCAGCCGCAATATTCCTCATTGCCTGTTCCCACCTTGTCCATCGCGGCGAAGTCCTATGTTCTTTCCGATTTCCAGAGCGGGCAAATCCTGGTCAGTGAGAATGCCCAGGAGCGCGTTGAGCCGGCATCGCTGACCAAGCTGATGACCGCATATATTGTTTTTTCGGCGCTTCAGCAAAAACGGCTAACTCTGACCCAGACTGTGCTTGTGTCGGAACATGCCAGGCGTGTCCAAGGGTCGCGCATGTTCATCGAAGTCAACAGGCCGGTGACGGTGGATGAACTGATGCGGGGCATGATCGTGCAGTCCGGCAATGATGCAAGCATCGCCCTGGCGGAAGCCGTCGCGGGTTCCGAAAGCGCTTTCGTTTCCCTGATGAACAAGGAGGCCGGGCGGCAGCGCATGAAAAATACCCGTTTCGCGAATGCAACCGGCCTGCCGCACCCGGAGCATTACTCCAGTGCTTACGATCTTTTGCTGCTGGCTGCTGCCATGATTCGCGATTTTCCGGAATATTATCCGCTCTATTCCCTCAAGGAGTATACCTACAACAAGATTACGCAACCGAACCGCAATCGCCTGCTATGGCTCGATCCCAATGTGGATGGCATCAAGACGGGACATACCGAAGCGGCTGGTTACTGCCTTGTCAGCTCGGCCAGGAGAGGAGAGCGGCGGATGATTTCCGTGGTGATGGGTGCCGCTTCCGACAATGTGCGCACCATGGAAAGCCAGCGTTTGTTGAATCATGGCTTCCAGTTCTACAACACGGTTCACCTCTATGGGAAAGAACGGGAAGTAGTCGCTATTCCATTATGGAAGGGCACGCAGGACAAGCTCAAGACGGGTTTTGGCTATGACATATACTTTTCCCTGCCAAAAAACGAGGTGGATAAACTGAAGGCCAGGCTGGAATACAAGCAACCGCTCATGGCTCCCATAACCACGGGACAAAGGGTGGGAACCGTCAAGTTCACGCTGGATGGCAAACCGTTCGCGGAGCACCCGCTGATCGCACTCGAATCGGTGAGCGACGCGAGCATTTTCGGGCGCGCCTGGGATAGCATACGGCTTTTGTTGAATTAGGGCCTGTTAATATTTGTTTTGCGCCTTGCCCTCGCGCTTTTCCGTGCAGCAACGCAGGTGCAAAACAAGTATTGACAGGATCTGAAGCAGGATCAAGAAAAGCGCTGAATACCATCGATTATTTCAAGGACCGCCATGATTTATCTCAATGGGGATTTCATGCCCATCGAAGAAGCACGCATCCCGGTACTGGATAGGGGATTTATCTTCGGTGATGGCGTATATGAAGTCATTCCAGTATATTCCCGCAAGCCTTTCCGGCTGGCCGAGCACCTGCGCCGGCTGCAGCACAGCCTGGATGGAATAAGGTTGCGCAATCCTCATGCCATCGGGGAATGGACCCATCTTCTCGAGCAGATCATTGCAGGCAATGAAAGCAATGATCAATCCCTCTACCTCCACGTTACGCGTGGTGTGGCCAAGCGTGACCATGCTTTTCCGAAAGCCGTTTCTCCTACCGTTTTCATCATGAGCAACCCCTTGCTCACTCCGCCAGAGGAGTGGCTCGAAACCGGCGTGGCGGCCATCACCTCCACTGACAACCGGTGGCTGCGTTGCGATGTCAAGGCGATTTCGCTATTGCCCAACGTGCTGCTCCGCCAGATGGCAATCGATGCCGATGCGATGGAAACCGTATTGCTGCGAGATGGCTACATGACGGAGGGCGCCGCGAGCAATATTTTTGTGGTAAAAGACGACGTGCTGCTTGCACCGCCAAAAAACCATTTGATGTTGCCGGGCATCACCTATGATGTGATACTTGAACTGGCGGCAGCCCGGAAAATTCCCCATGAAGTGCGGGAGGTTTCCGAGGAGGAGGTCCGCAGTGCCGAGGAGCTGCTGCTTACATCATCTACCAAGGAAATCCTGCCAATCACCCGGCTCGATGGCAAGCCGGTTGGCAATGGTAGGCCGGGCGCGCTATTTGCCATGCTGTACGAGCTCTACCAGGAATACAAGATTACCGTGATGCGAGGCGGCGACACGCTTGTCGAAACCTCATGACTTCGTCTGACCAGCCCTCCCTGATAGAGTATCCATGCAATTTCCCCATCAAAATCGTTGGTCGGGTGGGTACGAGCAGTGCGAACACGCCGGACATGCTGGCTGGCTCGGATACGTTGGCCGATTCCCCGCCGAACGGGCCTATGGATGGAGAAAGCGACAGCCTGCCTTCCCCTCCCGCGAGCGAGGTAGCCGCAGCGGCGCTCCTGGAACAGCGCAGGCAGGAATTCATGCAATCCGTGCTCACGATCGTGCAGCGTCATGCACCGGATTTCGATCCTGCAAACCTGGAGGCGAGGATAAGCAGAAAGAACACTTATCTGAGCCTGACCTGCACCATTCTAGCCACTTCACGTGAACAACTGGATCAGCTGTACCAGGAACTGTGCGATCAGCCCAACGTGGTCATGGTGCTTTGACTATTGATTTTGGCGCAGGCCGGGATTCCGGAATCTGGAGCATTCTCCCCCTGGAGGCGAACGGACCGGGAGTCCGCTCGCCGGCCGGTGTCTCCCACATCAAAGTCAGATACAATCGGGTTCTCGTGGATTATCGTCATGCCTGGCAGGCGATGAAGGAATTCACCGACACGCGGACCGGCGATACGCCTGACGAGATCTGGCTATTGCAGCACTCGCCGGTTTACACGCAGGGCGTCGCAGGCAAGCCGGAACACCTGCTGCATGAAAATGGCATTCCCGTGGTTCGAACCGACCGGGGAGGGCAGATTACCTATCATGGCCCGGGCCAGATTGTCGCCTACCTCATGCTGGACATGCGCCGGCTGGGGCTGGGCGTACGCGAGCTCATCAGCAGGATGGAGGGTGCGGTGATAGACTTGCTGGGCGATTATCGCATCAACTCGGAGAGTTGCAGGGAAGCTCCCGGCGTATATGTGGAGGGGGCAAAAATTGCCTCCCTGGGGCTGAAAATAAAAAAAGGCTGTTGTTATCATGGCCTGGCCCTCAATGTGGACATGGACCTGCAGCCGTTTTTCGCCATCAATCCCTGCGGCTATGCCGGGTTGCGGGTTACCCAGCTCAGGGATTTCGGCGTGACCGATGGACTGGAAATACTGAGCAGCAGGCTTGCCAGAAGATTGCGAATGAGGCTTTTGCCGGCCTGATGCGTTATTCTTGCCATTTATCATTCTATAGAAACAGGAACACATTTCTTTCATGACAGCAGAAACCCGCCAGAAAGGCGCAGCCAAGACGGCTCGCAACCCGGTCAAGATCCAGCCCCAATCCCCAGGCGAGCTATTGCGGAAGCCCTCGTGGATCCGGGTGCGCTCTTCCAACAGCCAGGAGTTTTACGAGGTCAAGCGTATTCTGCGGGAACAGAAACTGCATACCGTGTGCGAGGAAGCATCCTGCCCCAATATCGGGGAGTGCTTCGGCAAGGGCACGGCTACCTTCATGATCCTGGGCGACCTGTGCACCCGCCGGTGCCCATTCTGCGATGTGGCTCATGGCAAGCCCAAACCGCCGGACCTCGAGGAGCCCATGCATCTGGCGTCATCCATTGCAGCCATGAAGCTGAAGTATGTCGTCATTACCAGTGTGGATCGCGATGACCTGCGCGATGGAGGCGCCCAGCATTTCGCGGACTGCATCCGCGAGGTGCGCGCTCATTCGCCCCGCACCCGAATAGAAATTCTCGTGCCGGACTTCCGGGGAAGACTGGATGTCGCGCTGGAGAAGTTGTTTGCCTGTCCGCCAGACGTGCTAAACCATAATCTTGAAACGGTGCCGCGTCTTTACAGGCAATGCCGCCCTGGAGCGGATTACGCGCATTCGCTCAAACTGCTCAAGGACTTCAAGGTGCGTTTTCCGGATATTCCAACCAAATCCGGCTTGATGCTGGGCCTGGGAGAAACCGACGAAGAGATAGTTGAAGTGCTGCGGGATCTGCGCGGCCATGGCGTCGAAATGCTCACTATCGGACAATATCTGCAACCGAGCATCGGTCATCTGCCCGTGCAGCGCTATGTGCCGCCGGCGGGTTTCCGTGAATTCGAGCGGATCGCGAAGGCAATGGGTTTCAGCCATGCTGCATGCGGGCCGATGGTGCGCTCCAGCTATCATGCCGATGAACAGGCGCAGGAGGCCGGCTTCGCATGACAAGGAATGGGATGATGGTCCATGATCCATGGAAATGCCTGAAAGGAACTACCGAATGCGCACCATAGCTGCTTTTGCATGGCTTTTCTTTTGCACGCCCGCTTTTTCTGCCGAGGAGGAGATACTCTCTCAAAAAGATACCATGGAGGGGTTGAAGCAGGCGCTCACCCAAAGCACCAAGGTGGCTGTCGAAAGGCTGGGCGTGGCGGACGGATTTCTTGGGAACCCGAAAGTCAAAATTCCATTGCCAGGGGCATTGCAGAAGGTGGAAGGCGTGATGCGTACGCTAGGCATGAACAAACATCCCGATAATCTGATAGTGGCCATGAACCGCACAGCAGAAAAAGCAACGGCGGAAGTCACGCCGCTATTGATGAAAGCAGTCGAGAACCTGCCAATTGAGGACGCAGGGAAGATTCTTGCAGGGGAAGACGATGCGGCCACCCAATATTTTCGGAGCGCCGCATCGGAAGAACTGACGCAGAAATTCCTCCCGATCGTGAAAGAGGCGACGAGCCAGGTGGGGCTGATGAAAAAATACAACGATTTTGCCGGAAAGGGCGTGAAACTCGGCCTGGTGGCGGAAAAGGACGCCCAGATAGAAAACTATGTCACCCAGAAGACCCTGGATGGGCTTTTCCTGATCATGGCCGAGGAAGAGCAAGCCATTCGAAGCGATCCTGGCAGTCAGGCCAACGGACTATTGCGGAAGGTGTTCGGTTCCGTGAAATAGAAGGACAGACACGCGTCAGTTTCTTCGGCTTCGTGGAGAAGCAACCATTACCTGGAAGTCCCGGAAGCGCTGGCTACGCTGGAACTGCCCGCATTGACGAATTTGCGGAACAGTTCCTCCACCCTGGGCAAGAACTCGTCCAGTCGCGGATCTTTCGCGTAAGCATCCGCCAGTTCAAGCATCGCCTTATTGAAGGTTTCATCGCCCGGGCGGATGTTGAGGGTAACGCTGCCGTGTCTGGCAAACTCGCTATCCCATCGGCTGCGCACCGCTTCCCAGAAGCTGGAGGTTGACTGCCAGTAAGTGGAGGCGGGCTCGAAGTCGTAGCCCTGGATGCGGCGGTACTCGTTGAAACCAAACTCCCGCACCAGGGGGATGTCCTTACCGCTTTCCGTGCGCACCACCTTGGTATTGTCCTGCTCGTGCGCCCAGCCCTGCGGCGTGATGGTGTGCCGGTTTTCGCCGTTGATCAACTGGTAATCGTCTCGCTTGGTGTATTCCCGTCGGGGAAGCGGCCGCCAGGTACGGTCGGAGGTCCAGGTTGATACCCCATACTTGTGATTCCATTTGCCAATGCCCGTATAACGCGGTCCGTCATTGACTTCGTACACCAATTGCGTCCATGTGCCGGGAATCGCAGCCGCTTCGCGCTCACGCGGCTCGAAGCGTTCTTTTCCAACGAAGACCCAATGCCTGGGTGATTCGTAGATCCAGTCCTGGCGCCAGTGCTTGGTTACCGTACCCCCGCCCATTACAAGAATATGCTGCAGGGAAATACGCTTGCCTGCATCCTCGACCAGCAATACATGCTCAAATGCCGCGCTGCGCTTGGGTTCTCTTCGCACGTAACCCGGTTGCAGCACGACGGTTTCGTCGAAATTGAATTTAACCTGATAGTTGCCCAGCATGGCCAGGATAGCCCGGCGATCACAGTCAAATGCATTTTCTCCCGCAGCACAGCCCGCGACCGGACGTTCCACCGTTGCATAGCCGGCATCGCCGGATGAAGCGGGTTTGGCGAGCATGGATTTTCCTGCGCATGCGGTAAGAACCGGGAGCGCAATCAAGCATGTGACTATCAGGAATGAACGTTTCATCAATATCTCCTTGCATCCTAACAATGCGGTTGAGCTGCCAGAAAAAGCCGGCGGCGAGCGAATCGCGCAAATGGGTATAAGTGCATTTTCCGGATAACTGCGCCGAAATTCAACCGGGTTGATCCAGCGGACTGGGATGGCCGTCGCAGGATTGTATTATAAATGATAATCATTACCATCAGTTGCTTAAATCGCCACGCGCGGTTTGCGCAAGGGTGTTTGGTTGATGATCGGCACGCCTACGCCGCTTGGAAGAGCCCCGATTGATCTCCTGCCTGCGATGGCATGAGATGGGTGCGCGAGGGAAAAGATTTGCTCTTCCATATTTTGCGGCTATAAAGAATAAGAGCAGGGTCATATTGTAAAAAGGGGAGGGTTCATGGCACGAATCGATGATATCAAGTCAGTTTGCGACCGGCTTGCGCCGCTGGGGTGGCGTGCTCTGCTGCAGAACGTGACCCGAAACAGGCTCGATATTGCTCAATCCACTCCTGCGGCACTGCAGCGGGAACTGACGAGGAATCTGGGAGAAATCGATCGCACCTTGACCGGCTTTGAAGATTTTGCGGCCAAGGGGAACAAGGCGATAACGCCGGGGCAGCCCTCTCTGAGCCTGCTGTATCATGCGCTGGCGAGTCCTTTGGTCACCCGCGATCACGAGGGGCGTCCGCTTCAGGGCTTTGCAACGCCAGCCGAACTCGACCTGCTCGAAAATTTCATCTTCAGCCTTGCGCCGGTGTCGCTGCCCAAATTCATCCGGGATAACGGCGGCGCTTCCCAGGTGGCGGTGGCGGTTTTTTCCTGCGAATACCGCCCGGCCTCGGATACGGTCGATGGCCGTCACGCGGATCTTGTTTTTTCGCGCACCGGCATTGCGCGCGTGGGTACGGCGCGGCCTCGCTATCATCCTGATGTGCGCGGTTTCTGGCCCGAGGACGAAGACAATCCGCATGGCATACGGGTGCTGCCGGCGCGGTTTACCGCATGGCTCGCAGTAAGGAGGAAAGGCCGCGATACGCGGGTTTCACCCATACTTGAAAGCAGCGTGGGAGGCGCGGGCGACGAAGCGGACAGGGATCTCCTGGTTCCTGTCCATAAGCTTTTCCCTGGCAGCGACTGCATCGAGGGAATGGATCTTGGCCTGTCATTCGGCGCCCACCTGTTCAACCTCAAAATCCAGCGGGTTCATAAGGCGCTCGGAACCGACCCGCTGCCGGAAAGCTTCCCCTACGTCATCCGGGACAGGGAAATAGCGGACTGGTCCGCGGAGCCGGAACTGGGTCCCGGATGGCTGGTCCCCGCGGTGCGCCCCAGCCTGGTGGAAGCTGCCATGGTGGATGGAAAGCCCCTTACGTTCAGGGTTACTCCCGATTTCGTGGATGTTTTTGCCGCTTTTGAACCATCAACAGCAGGGGTCGGCCGCGGTTCCGCCCCGGAATATGTCCATGCGCGAACCCAGGTAAAAGATGGCCGGTTCATCGATCTCAACGATAATACCGATGTCGTCGGCGCGATGAAGAAGGAGCCCTATGATGCGTTGCACTACGTCGATTTTTCCGGGGACGGCTGGGTGGACGCGAATATCCCGGCTCTGGCTGGTCGGAATATCCCGTTTGTCGCTGCCTACGCATTGGTGTGCGCCCCGGATTTCTTTCCCGCTTGCGGGCAATTCGAAGTCTCGGAGTGGAGCAGGAGCAAGGACATTCCTGCCCAGTTTAGCGGGGAGCTCTGGTCGGTTTCCCCGACTCCCCTGAGTGAAACGCGCCTCCCAGCCAATCTCCAGCTCGAGGGCAATCCGTTCGAGGCCGATGACACGACCATCACCGCCGTTGTCGGGATGGGCGCACCCGAGGGCTTGCCGGCCGTATGGCCGCAGCAGCCCGATGTCCTGCGGGCGTCTTCCCTCCCGGATGACGCTGCGGGAGTTTTCGCGCCGGGATGGGATGTGGGAATGGACCGGCAACCTGGGGCAGATGGGGTGGGACATCTCGCGAGCTACGCCCTGGGCAGCCCCTTTCCGGAAGATGCCAAATTGTGCGCCGCCCTCAGCACCTTCTGGCCGGCAGTCGCCCCGGATGTCTTTCGTACCTTTGCCACGCCGATCGGCAACACGGGCGGGACGGTTGCTCCGCTCACCGACGAGGAGATAGGACAGGCCGGGTCCCTTCCCTGGGATGGCATTACCGGGCCTCGTGTGGTCAGCCACAATGGGGAACGGCACGTGGAGATCGCATCGTTCCTGAATGCCGACTATGTAAGGCAAGTCATGCAGAACCGACTCAGTATCCGGCTGACGGCGCAGATCAGCGCCGAAGATTACCAGGATCGCATACTGGCGGTGAGCCGCGCCTACAGCGTGGCAGGGAACCTGAGCGATATAAGTGAACCCCGCCGGGAATGGCTGGTGCTTTCCTTCCGGGTCATCACTTCCGCGGACGTCGAGCTGCAGCAGGCCCAAAGCGAGGCTCATACGATTCTACGCGGTCAGATTTACCGGATGGAGTTATGCAAAAGCCCGGCGGTAGCCGCGCGCGAGAAAATAAGCCCTTACCTGGACCGCTTCCCATTGCAGGATTTGCGCTTTTTCTTCGCGAGCCCCGATTCAAAGGCGGTGCTGACCAAGCGCGAGCATGATCTCAGGTGGGCGAGCGCCTCCAGTGAAAGATGAGCCAGGAGAGAAGGGAGTGCCTGTACCGTGGGCTGATCCGCGGGTAATCCGTGGGTAACCGCATGTCCGGGAAGCGCACGGATATCCTTGTTATCGGCGCGGGCCCTGCGGGTTGCGCGGCAGCAATCTCTGCTCGCCAGGCTGGCCTGGAAACGATCCTGATCGAAGCTTGCACTTCTGTTCATAATGCTCCGGGCGAAACGCTGCATCCCGGTGTCGAGCCGATATTGAGAAAGCTGGAAGTTTGGAATGACATTACAGCGGCCGGTTTTTATCGGCACCACGGTATCTGGCGCGAGAGCAATGGCGTACGCACGTTCATGCCATACGGTTCAGACAGCAATGGGAAGTGGCTTGGCTTTCAGGCCGACCGGCGGACTCTACATGGTATCCTGCGGCGCGCCGCAAGCGAGGCAGGTGCAGTGTTCAAGGAAGCACTCACGGCGCAAGACGCCATCCTGCAACATGGCCGTGTCGACGGCGTGGTTTGCAAGGAATCCGAGATTCGGGCTCGCTGGGTTTTCGACGCAACCGGGCGGCATGCGTGGCTCGCACGTAAGTTGAACCTCTGCGTTGATCGTGCGGGACCTCCCTTACGCGTGCGCTTCGGCTGGAAGAATGGGAGTGATCGATGCCTGGAGGGGCAGCCCCTGTTTCGCCAGCGCAAAGATGGGTGGGAATGGCTTGCTCCCCTTGGCGATGACAGAATCGCGTGGGTGACGCTGGATCAGGCGGCGCAACCCGGAATGGAACATTCGATAGGCGTGCGTCATGGCGGAAAGAGTGCAGCCGGCCTCGATATGACATGGCGGCTCCATCCGTCTTGTGCCGGGCCCGGCTATTTCCTGCTGGGAGACGCCGCCGCACTGCTCGATCCAGCCTCATCCAATGGCGTCTTGCGCGCATTGATGAGCGGCATGCTTGCCGCCGACCTTGCAGCGCGCGCGATCTCCGGATGCGATGAAGAGGCCGCGGCCCGGGATTATGTCGAATGGATCGAGGCGCTATTTAATCATCATAGAAACAGCCTTGGCAACTCGTATTATCGGAATGGATCGGGAAAAGCAACGCTCGAGGAGCAGGCGGGAAAGTAATTGGACAGCGGTTTGCGGGGTCAGTATGAAACGGTTTGGAACGACACGAAATAACAGGGGCAAACGTATATTTAAACTTTTCGAGAGGAAGCAAAAATGAAACCTGCCGTCAATGGAGTAAGGGTACGGGAAGATGTCTGGAAACTCGCGACATGGGATGACACGCTTCTATGGTACGCCCGTGCGGTAGCCAGGATGCGCCAGTTGCCTATCCGTAATTCCGCCAGTTGGCGGTATCAGGCGGCGATTCATGCATATCTTCGAAACCAAGACCCTTTGGCAGCTGCGACCGATAGCCTGCCTTCCCTGAGCCATAGGAGGCGATTCTGGAACCAGTGCCAACACGGCAGCTGGTATTTCCTCCCATGGCATCGCTTGTATCTGGGCTTCTTCGAGCAGATCGTGCGTTCGCATGTCGTAGCCCTCGGCGGGCCGGATCACTGGGCGTTGCCTTACTGGAATTACAGCGACGAGGGAAATCCCCAAGCGAAGTTGGTGCGCCGAGAGTTCCGTGATGCCAGTCTTCCGGATGGCTCTCCCAACAGTCTTGCCGATGCTAAAAGAGGCCAGACTCCGAGCCTCAGCCAGCAGGGCAGGCAGACGGGAGATTTTGGTATCGACTCGTCGGATACGGACCTGGGTTGCCTGCTCACCGTTCCATTCAGGACGGGCAGATTTGGCGTGCCATCGGGATTTGGAGGTCCCAGAACAGGATTCCAGCATTCCGGCGGTGTCATCGGAGATCTCGAACGGGTACCGCACGGTTCCATACATGTAGCAGTTTCAGGCTGGATGGGCGCATTTGAAACCGCGGGCCTGGATCCACTTTTCTGGCTGCACCATGCCAATATCGACCGGTTGTGGGAGGTATGGCTGGGGCGCGGAAGCCAGTTCCAGAATCCCACTGATCCCAGTTGGGGTGCGCCTTCGGGAACCGATTTTGATTTCCACGATGCAACTGGTGCGATCGCGACGCATACTGCTGATGAGGTGATCGATACAACTACGCCCTTGTTATCATATCGTTATGAAGATATATCCGATCCTTTGGCAACCGCCGGTCTGGCGGAGGAGGAAATAATCATGGGAACAGGCCCAGCAACGCTTGTCGGCGCGTCGGAAGAAACTGTCCGGCTTTCTTCTTCACCCACCACGGCCAACGTGCAGATCGACCCTACGGCGATTACCGAGAATCTGGCGGCGTTGGCCGAAGGGGAACCGCAAAGGATTTATCTCAACATGGAGAACATCGTGGGGGCTGGGAAGGCGTCGAGTTATAAAGTTTTTGTCAACGCGCCGGCGGACGACCCAGAAGGCGCATCCCATTACGCGGGCCTCCTGCCGATGTTCGGGTTGGCGGAAGCGTCGCGCCGGGATGACCCGCATGGAGGCAGCGGACTTACTTATGTTCTCGACATAACTGACGCGGTTAATCGCTTGAAGCAAAGAAATGAATGGAACGAAGAGAATCTGAAGGTTACCTTTGTTCCCAAGCAGCGCGAACAGGACGGCGAGGGCCCGCAGGTAGGCCGCATCAGCCTTTACTATCGCTGAACCTATTGCTGAACGGGAACCAAAATGGCGGTAAGACTGGCGCTGGCCTTTTCCGCAAATATCCGGAGCATCGACCGTGTGACGTTATGGACGACTCTGCCAAGCGGCGTCGCCTGGGCATGCCTTCTTGCCGTCTCGAACCATCACGACAATCCCCTGCGAGCCTCCCTTTCCGGCGGTGACACCCCTTTATTTGCTACGGACTTATTTGCGGCAGCTGCCGAGCATTGGTTCTTGATGGTCGCTGCCATGATGCTTCCCCTGCTTGTGGTCCCGATACGCCAGGTGGCTTTCAGGAGTTATCGCTGGCGCCGAGGAAGAGCCATCGCCGGCTTTCTTGCCGGATATGGCGCAGCCTGGATGTTCGCGGGCGCGGGCATCATGGGGTTTTTGCTGATACCGGATGTGGCTGCCCTGATTGCGGTTCCCGCTACCGGCTCGATGGCTTTGCTGGCGGCGGCGGGATGGCAATTATCGCCATGGCGCGCCGCTGCCATGCGGAAATGCCATCGCAGCGTGGCATTGACCCCGCGCGGCGCGGCCGCAGATCTGGATTGCATGCGCTTCGGCATATCCCACGGCGCGGCGTGCATCACGGTATGCCTGCCGCTGATGCTGGCCGTCATGAGTGCGCTGCCGGGTATTGCACCTGCCATGATATTGGCATTGCTGCTCTATTTCGAGCGGGCATATCAACGTATACACCAAGCCGTCCCCGCGATTGCGCTAGCGTGTGTTTCGGCCGTCATTGCTCTTTCATCCTGACGCGGGCGGTCGATGTGCCTGCGTGCCGCACGGAGAAGGCCGTCATAGTGGGGCAGCAGGATGGCGTCAAGGTTTGACATTGAGTGTGGCGGCATCGACCGCATCCTCGTCCAGTATCTTCCGTAGGAGTATGGGATCGGCCTCGATTGAAAATGATTGCAGATTTGGAAAAATAACCAGTTTATGCGGCAATGAATTACATTCTCGCGCCGCGCGATCGACAATGGCATTGACCACCTTCTCGGTTTCGGCCGGCGCCATGGGGCTTGCGCGCCCGGGAGCGCCCACTGTCACCACAGCCTGAACCGGGCCCTTTGGCGCTGCCGTATCCTCGAGCGCATGCAGCAACTGCGGATCGATCTTCAGCTTATCCATTTACCTTGCCACCTCTGCGTTTAGAGTCCATCCAGTGCTTTGACCGCATTCGGGACGCCTTTATTCCCTCTTAATATGCTTATTGCGTCTGGACGGCTGCACGAGGCCAAAATCGCCTTTTCAACCTGGTCGACTGTAGCGTCCGGCCGGTGCTGCATCAATAGCGCGGCCAAGCCGGCTACATGCGGCGCAGCCATTGAAGTCCCGGACAAACCCCGCAGTCCGCCATTGGGTACGGAGGACCAGATGGTGACACCCGGCGCGATGACGGTGGGCACTATTCGCCTATGTTTTTCGGAAAGCTGCTGGCTGGACGAGTTGAACCATATCTGGTCGGTCTGGTCCATGGCGCCCACGGAAAGGACTTCCGGCAGGTTTCCGGGAGTGCGGCTTGTTTGCGCGCCTTCATTTCCGATCGCTGCCACCGGAAGGATGTTTCGTTGCCGCAGAAGCTGAAAGATGCGCGAAAACAATGGCTCGTATTGCCGAACCCCTAGCGAGAGGCTTACGATTCGCACACCTTGTCCAATACACCATTCGAGTCCGGCAATAACCCGCGCAGCCGTATCCCCGTGTTCGATGACCATCCCGGCAGCGAGCTTCGCGCCCGGAGCTATGCCAAATGTTACGCCTTGATACGGCCTCCCGACGAGGATGCCCGCGGTATGGGTTCCATGAAATCCGCTATCTGTCATTTGAGAGCCGGCTACCAGCCGGCCAATCGCATCAAACTCGGCGAACGAGTCGATCGCCTCATCAAGCGCGGGGTGCGTGGCATCTATCCCTGTATCAAGATGGCCGATCAGGATGCCATCCCCCGTCAAGCCTTTATCCCATAATTGGGGAACATGCAGACGTTCCAATGCCCAGGAATTTCCTGGATCAGGTCCTGCAAGCGCCGCTTCTTCGATCGGATGGATCAGGCTCATTTCGGGTGGAGCGAAAAGCGACGAAACCACGTCGGCCTGAGACCGAAGCCCGTCCATGCCTTTCTCGTCGACCGTACCGAACAGAATGCCCAGATTGGGAAAGTATCTGAGTCCCGTATTCTCCTGAACGGCTGCCGCGTTCGGATCGCTCGCATAGAGGGGACGCGATGGAGCGATATCCGCTATCGCCTGGCCCGGCGCCCGTCCGGCATGATCTCGAAGTGTGTCGATTTCGCGGGCAAGGATGGTGGTCCGGGAATTCGAAAAAGGCTTGAAGAATTTTTCGAGCGTGCGGGCAGCCTCCTGCTGAAGAGAAATGGTCTCGGACAACGCAAGTGACATGCGCCCGCCCGCCCGTTTCTTCCTCATGGGCTTAAGCACAACGATAACGCGAGCATGGCCCATTGCTTCCAGTTGTTCCTGAATCGTCATCTTTTCAATTCCTGAAGAGTTTTATCCAGATACCTGTAAAAGATGCTTTTCCCAACAAGTACAGCTCAGTTCAACGGGACGCTTTTCCCTTTGTCTCCGATAACTCCTGGCCAAGCCAGCCGATAAGATTGTCAATCAGCGCGTCGCTCGCTTCCGTCAGCGCGGTCACGGCTCCTGCCGCATTTGCTTCCGGAGCCGGTTGTTCCATTTGGAAACTGCGCTGAGCAAGCAGCGTGCGCGTTCCCGGCTCGATCAGGCTGGCGCGCAGCGCCACCATGACGCGGCTTTTTCCCGGCATTTCGAATACCTGGGTAAACTCCTCCAGATCAAGGCGTAGCGCATAGTCCGTCCGCACGCCATCTCCGCCGCTTACTACTGCGCTGCCGCCCGCGGAGGCAATTTGCTTTTTGACCCGCTGGGCAAGCAAGGCCGCAGGGGGTGATACCCATCGGCTATTCGCGTAGATGTAGGTCTGCCCGGGATTATGGTAAGCAAGGCGATATCGAATGGCCGGGTTGTCAAGCCAGGTGGGAGATGTGGCGGTCACCAAAAGTTTTGCGGAAATCTCCGCCAGGCGGGAAGAGGCGCCAGCTGTCCGGGTGGGCGGTCGGTCAAGGCCAAAATCATATACCGAAGCGGGTGCGTGGGCGCGCGTGGCGGCACACCCCGCAGCGAATACCGCCACAATAATGAGAAATTTCTTCATCTCAAAATTTCTCAGGGTATGGAGGGAGATGCCGGGGGCGGTACAAAGCCTTCTTCTCCCGGTCCTGGTAGAGGCGGCGATCGGCCGAACAGCAAACTTCGCGGCTGCTCTTCCACCTGCAAAAGCACGCGATCGATACTGCGAGTATTGCGCGTGATTCCTTCGGTCGCCTCACGCAGCTTATGCATGGTATCGACAAGCTCCCCCGCCGTGTGTGACAAATTGTCGACAACTCCTCCTTGCTGGTTTGCCTTCACAGCAATTCGGTTAAGGTCGGCGACCAGTTGATCAGTACGTTTCAGCACGGCGCTTGCGTCGACAGCCAGAGCAGGCAGCGACTGGATACCTGGCTCGAGCTGGCTCAGGACGTTCTGCAAGCGGCCTGTCGCACCCCGCGTATTTTCCAGGATGGCTGCAAATTGGGCCTGGTTCTGGTCATTGAGAAGCAGGTTCAACTGCTCTATCAGCCCGTTTGCGTTGCCGAGCAGGCGTTGCCCGGATTCGGCCAGGCCATCGAGCGTGGAGGGACGAAACGGAATCTGTGCGGGATCATCGACGCTGGTAACCAGCGGTTCCGCTTGCTTGCCGTCATCATTCAACTGCACGAAAGCGAGCCCTGTCAAACCCTGGAAGCCAAGTTGCGCGTAAGTGTTCCGGGTGAGCTGCAGATCCCGATCCACCGCGATGCGAATATGGATGAAATGGGGATTCTCCGGGTTCAGGCGTATGCTTTCCACTTTTCCTACCGTTACCCCACGGTAGCGTACCACGGCCTGGGAATTAAGCCCATTGACCGGAAATTCCGAGACCAGCAGGTATTTGTCGCGCGTGGTGGCGCCTCCGCCGAGCCATATCGCCACTGCTGCAACCGCCGCGGCCAGAAAGATTACGAATAGACCCGCCACAAGGGCATGGGCACGGTTTTCCATGATGGTTCCCTATAAAATATCACCCTAGTGTCTTCCTGCCCCGTACCCCATGGAGAAAGTTCTCGACAAATAAATGGTTCGAGTTTGCGATTTCCTTCAGGCTGCCCAGGGCAACGACATGCCGGTCAGCTATGACTGCTACCCGGTCGGCCAGGGCCGCAAGCGTATCCAGGTCATGCGTCGCCATGATAATGGTAAGTGTCAATTCGGTGCGCATGGCCTGTATGAGGTTTACGAATCCTTCACTCAGTTCCGGATCCAGCCCGGCAGTAGGTTCATCCAGAAACAGCAGCTCCGGATCGAGCGCCATCGCCCGTGCCAGCGCGATGCGCTTGATCATGCCGCCCGAGAGTTCCGCAGGGCGCTTGCTGGCGTGCTGGGCGGCAATATCGACCATTTTCAGCTTGAGCATGACCAAGTCCCGGATCATGTCCTCGCCCATGGTGTGCAGCTCGCGCATCGGCAACGCGATATTGTCATATACTGACAATGCGCTGAATAGCGCGCCTTTCTGAAACAGCACCCCACAGCGGTTGCGCATCGATTGCAATTTTTCGCGATCATGCCCATGCAGGGATTCGCCAAAAACCCGGATAGTGCCTTGTGCCGGCATCTCGAGACCGAGCATCTGCCGCATCAAGGTTGTCTTTCCCGCGCCTGAACCCCCCACGAGCGCCAGGACTTCCCCGCGCTGCACGCACAGATTGATATTTTCGTGCACGAGGTGGCTGCCAAAACGTGTATACAATCCTTCGACCTCGATGACGCAGCTTCCATTCGCCATCAGCTATTGCCCAACCGTAGTCCGACGTTGGCAAAAATGATGGCAAAAATCGCATCGATGATAATGACGACAGTAATCGAAGTCACCACCGAATTCGTGGTGCCTTCTCCGAGGCTCTCGGTGTTGGATTTGATTCTCAAGCCAAAATGGCATGATATCAAGGCTATCGCCATTCCACACACCACGCCTTTACTCAATCCCAGCCAGAGATTGGCGATTGGCACCACGTCCGGCAGCTTGCTTACGAAAAACTGGTAGCTCAGCCCGAGCTGGAAATCCGCGACGACCATTCCCCCCATGAGGGCCACCGCGCTGGTCCATAGCACCACGAGGGGCATCGCGATCCCCAACGCGATCACTTTCGGCAGCACCAGACGCAGACTGTGAGGTATGCCCATTACAGTCAGGGCGTCCAGTTCCTCTGTCACTCTCATTACACCCAGCTGCGCTGTCATGGAGGAGCCCGAGCGGCCCGCCGCGAGAATGGCTGCCAGCATGGGGCCCAGTTCCCGAATGACGCTGACGCCGAGTATATTGATAATGAATACGTCGGCGCCAAACATCTGCAATTGCCGGGACGAAAGAAAACTGAGCACTATGCCGATGAGAAATCCGACGAGCGCCGTGATGCCAAGTGCTTGCGCGCCGGTACGGTACAGGTTTGCGGAAATTTCCCGCCATGGAATGTGGGCGGGATGGCTGATCAGGTACACGATGTCCAGCATCATCTGGCCGACCAGCACAGCCAGGCCGTTCATATGCTCCCATAGCAGAAAGACTGCCTTTCCCACAGTGATAACGGGCCATAGCAAATCCGGCCGCGTGGACGCGGGCGCGGACGAATGCGGCGCTTCCTTCATGCGCGCGAACAGCCTTTCCTGCTCAGGCCGAAGCTGCAGGCGAGGAGGACGGTGCGAGCCCCAGGCGCGCCATAGCAATACAGCCCCCACATCATCCATTTGCTCTATGCCGGTAAGATCCCATTGCAGCTCGGGATCGGTTGCATGCGCCGCAAGTTCGGAAGACATGGCATGCATGCGCCGCCCAAGCGCGGCCAGCGTGAATTTGCCCGTAAGCATCAGCCGCGGCGCACCATTCCCGTTCGTCACGCGGTGGGCGGATGGCGGCATTTCTCGAAATGGATTTTCCGGCATTGGCGTTGTCCTGTACTGCATGGGCGGCAGGAAGACCGGAAGCGGAGAATTTTCGCAGCGGTTGCCGCCCGCCTTTTGTTGTTCCCAGCAAGGCGAAATGCTGCATGAATTGCGTCAGGCAAGTTTTCGCTAGGGCCTGTTAACACATATTACATATATCATTGTTTGCAAAAATTTTATTTAGATGTGAGGATTCTGGGTAATGCTTCGAGTTCAATGAGTTACTTTGAAGTGTTAACAGGCCCTAGTAGAACCTATTCGAGGTTTTCAGGTCAAGCGACAGCGCCAATTCGGGCGTCATACCGTGTCTGGGTGCCGAAAATTTTTACAATCTCTATTTCGAGAGGACCGGATTTTCATTATAAGAACCGGTTTTTTAAAGACTCAAGTAACGTGGCATAAAGCTTGCTTATAAGAATAATAAGAGGTTTGCAAGAAAAGGTGCCTCTAAAGCGGGGAATGAAACAGCAAGGGTTTGGGCAGGGATGGTGTGATAAGGAGTAATGGTTTCCACCCGGATACTGATGAAAACAGGATCATTTCAAGATCCGGCCCGCCAGGTGAAAGAACGGATATAACCATTATTACAGTTTTACAGTTTCGCGAAATTCGGCGGCAGTGAAGGATTTCAGTTAGACGGGAAAATTGAAAGACATAACAATAATAAAGCAGCAGCAAAAATAATAATAATCGCAGATCAGGATCGGGGCGATTTTGTCGGTGTCATGACACCCCCCCCGATCCTGATTATTTTTTTGGGCGTTTCGGCATTACAGAGGAACGGAAAGTTTTTTGAAATGCGTCGTACGTCAAAATGGCGAGGCAATGGTTACCGCGCCAAGGCAGGATATTGAGCATCGTCGATATTGTCCTATTGGTGATGGTGCAGTGACTGCGTTTCTCTTGCCGCCACTCCCGCGGGATTTTCCACGCGAATCTGGTAGCTTTCGTGGCACGCACTGCATTTTTTCATCGACTCGCTCAACTGGCGCAAGGTATGTTTCGGATCTCTCAGTGACTCTGCATCCGCCGCTATCTTGTCGAAGTCCTTATGAGTCGCCATGCCCAGCTGCATGAATTCTTTCGGAATCACCGCGAGAAGATGATCCTCGCCCTTGTGCGCCATTCCCATGCCGAGAGCGCGCGCATGAGCCGCGACCGCGGCCATATCCTCCCTTGATAGCGCTTCCAGGATATTTCCTGTTCCCGATAGCAGGGCGCGCATCTCGGTCAGCACGTGATTCCGCTGATGCTCCGCGAGCGGCAGCACCTTGCGTTTATCCGTTTCATTGGCCATCGCCGTTGTCGTCATAACGGTGAAACCCAGCATCATCGCAAGAATCTTCTTCAAATCGATCTCCCGTTTCAGGTTGATTTTTGCACGGTACTCCATGCCGAAGCACCCTGAATCATTGCAGCTTCGCTTGTACGCGGTCAAGCCATTCCTGTGCCAGATCGGTGTCCGGGTTGCCGCAATTCCGTCGTGTCTTGCGTGCAATCGCGCTTTTTCCTAGCGCAATTGCGCCCTACCGCCGGACTCCTATGCGGTCGGGTTAAGCTCCGGGATGAACAAGGTCCACCGCATGTTCCGGTAGTATGGGACTGACGTAGACCACGCCATCGATTTCGGGCGCATCGGCGCTGCTACAGGTAATGGTGCTATTTTTTGCGTTTCACGCACCAGAGAGTAGGGTGCAATAAAGCAAAGCGCATTGCGTCCTACCTCCCGCTACCTCCCGCCCGTCATGGCCGTACCTCTCTTGCTCTCAAATCATGCGTGTCCGAGCCGACGATCTCGACTTCGATCAAATCCCCGGGGTTTCGGTTCTTCGCATTGCTGACATAGACTACGCCGTCGATTTCGGGCGCATCCGCGCTGCTGCGGGCAATGGCCTGGCTCTGCCGCACTTCATCCACCAGCACGACCATGCGCCGGCCGATTTTTCCATTCAGGCGCGCGGTACTGATTTTTTCCTGCACTGCCATGAAGCGGGCGCGCCGTTCTTCTTTTACTTCCTCCGAAACGGCATCGGGCAAGGCATTTGCCGCTGCACCCTCGACCGGCGAGTAGGCGAAGCACCCGACGCGGTCCAGTTGTGCTTCCTGAAGGAATTCCAGAAGCTGTTCAAATTCTGTCTCGGTTTCTCCGGGAAAGCCCACGATGAACGTGCTGCGAAGCGAGATTTCCGGGCAAATCTCCCGCCATTGCCGAATGCGCGCCAGATTATTCTCGGCGCTTGCGGGACGCCTCATCGCCTTGAGAATGCGCGGATTGGCATGCTGGAACGGCACATCGAGGTAGGGAAGGATTTTTCCTTCGGCCATCAGCGGAATCACTTCATCGACATGAGGATAGGGATAGACATAGTGCAGCCGTACCCAGACCCCCAGGCTTCCCAGGGCGCTGGCGAGTTCCGTCATGCGGGTCTTGAGCGGCCGGCCCCGCCAGAAGCCGGTGCGGTATTTGATATCGACGCCGTACGCGCTGGTGTCCTGAGAAATGACGAGCAGTTCCTTTACGCCCGCCGCTACCAGGTTTTCCGCTTCCTGCATGACCTGGTTGATGGGGCGGCTGACGAGATCGCCCCGCATGGATGGAATGATGCAGAAGGTGCAGCGGTGATTGCAGCCCTCCGATATCTTGACGTAAGCATAATGCCTCGGGGTGAGCTTTATTCCCTGGGGCGGAATCAGGCTGGTATAGGGATCGTGGGGTTGCGGGAGATGCAGGTGCACTGCCGCCATGACTTCGGGCAGCGCCTGCGGGCCGGTGACAGCCAGCACCTGGGGATGGGCGCGCCTTATCACCTCGCCCCCTTCCTTTGCGCCGAGGCAGCCGGTAACGATGACCTTGCCATTTTCGGCAAGCGCTTCCCCGATCGCATCCAGGGATTCTTCCACGGCGCTATCGATGAAGCCGCAGGTATTGACGACCACGATGTCGGCGTCTTCGTAGGTGGAGGAAGTGGCATAACCTTCCGCGCGCAACTGCGTCAGAATCTGCTCGGAATCCACCAGCGCCTTGGGGCAGCCAAGCGAGACGAAGCCGATTGTCGGGGGTGATTCTTCAGGTCGAGGCATAGTCGATCAGGGGTGCATCGGGTGATGGAAAATACGGCGAATGGAATGGTACCGGACCGTATCGAAGTTTTGTGACGAAGCGGCGGACTCAGGCATGATCAGGCATGATGAGAGAAAAGCTGGTTGGCAAGCCAGATCGAGCTGATGCCCAGTGTTATCAGCGCGACCTGCTGGATGGTTGCACCGATTTCCGGCCGCTTGTGCAGGCCGGGAATCAGATCAGACATCGCGACGTAGATCATGCTGGCGGCAGCCAACCCCAGCAGCGAAGGAATGAGATGATTCACATCCTGCAGCATGAAATAGGTCGAAATCCCCCCCAGGAGCGTGGCGAAACTGGATAGAAGGTTGAATAGCAGGGCCTGCCGCCGAGTATAGCCTGAATTGAGCAGTATCAGGAAATCCCCGGCTTCCTGGGGGATTTCATGGGCGATGATGGCGATCGAGGTCACGATTCCCAATTGTATGTCCGCCATGAAAGCGGCTGCGATCAGTATGCCGTCGACAAAATTATGGAATGTATCGCCGAGCATGATCAGCATGCCGCTGCGGCCGTTGTCATGTTCATGGCCGGGCGTGGTGGCAGCGATGGCGGCCATGGTGACCGAGGGCAGGTGCTCATGCGCTTCGCATTCCTCGCTGTGGCAGTGGCGCCATAGCACCAGTTTTTCGAGAATGAAAAATAGCAGTATCCCGAACAGGACCGTGGCAGTCATTCGTCCCGGCTCTTGCGAAAGCTCGAGCGCTTCGGGCATGGCATTGAGGAAAGCCGCACCCAGCAGCGCGCCTATGGCGTAGGAAACCAGCATCTGCACCCATACGGCGCGCGTATTGAGCGTCAGCGCAGCGGCGAACAGGATGCTCAGCAAGCCGCCAACCAGGCTGGTGCCTATGATCCAGGCAAGAGTGGACATGAATCGTTCGCAAAAAATGCGGCATTATACGCGTTGCCGCATGGAAAATGGGCTATCGGCTCGCCACTGCTATCTGCATGCCCAGGATGATCTGGCTTCAGGTGGTTGGCAGCGCTACGGGAAGCAGTGCCATTCAGCGGCGAACGCGGCAAACGCGGGGCGGAAGGCCGGAGGCATTGGGGCACGTGGGTGGTGGGCGCTTCCTTAGGTCAGCCAGATCAAGCCAGCCATCCGCCCGGTTTGACCATCGCGGCGATAGGAGAAAAACTTTTCGGGATTACTGAATGTGCACTCGTTTCCGCCATGGATCTCGGTAATACCGGCCCTGTTGAGCGACAGCCGCGCCAGCAGGAAAAGATCGGCAAGCCACTTGGGTGTTTGCGCGGCGCCGTGGCGGCGGAAAGCCCGGGCGGATAGCGGGTCCCGTGCGACGAACGCCTCGCGCACTTCGTCGCCAACTTCGAAATGATCGGGTCCGATCGCGGGGCCCAGCCAGGCCATGAGACAGAGATCCGCATGGCTGGACTCGCGCATTTCCGATATCGCCTGCTCGATCACCCCCGTTGCAAGGCCGCGCCAGCCGGCATGAATGGCGCCGACCAGCGTGCCTGCACGGTCGCATATCAGTATCGGCAGGCAATCAGCCGCCATTACCGCACAAACGCTGCCGGGACGGGAGCTGAACGAGGCGTCCGCGTGGCAGGGAATCGAACAGTCGTCATGATCGGCGTTCAACACGCGCCTGCCATGCACTTGCTTCAGCCACATTGGCTCGGATGGCAATATCTCCCGCAGCAGCAGGCGATTCCTGCTGACGATTTGCGGATCATCCCCGACGTGATCGCCCAGATTGAAAGTGGCATAAGGATCTCTGCCAACTCCGCCGTTGCGCGTGGTAAACAACGCCCGGACGTTGCCTGGAGCGGGCCACTGCGGCATGATCCAGTCACGCATGGAAGGGAATCTGCGGAACTGTTCCGCGTTGCCGCAATACCGACAGCAGGCTATGCATATCCTCGGGCAACGCGACTTCCCACTCCACTCGCCCACCATGCAGCGGATGAGCGAGTTCCAGCTTTTGCGCATGCAAGGCCTGTCTGGAGAAACCGGAAAGGCATTGCGCGAGGCAGGAGGAGATGTTTTTTGGCCGGCCTCCGTATACCTGGTCGCCCAGGAGCGGATGCCCGATGGATTGCATGTGCACGCGAATCTGATGCGTGCGCCCCGTCTCGAGGCGGCACCGAAGCAACGTGCAGCCGTCGAGCATTTCCTCGGGATGATAGGCGGTCCGGGCTGGCTTGCCCCCGACGGTGATGGCCATTCTGGTGCGCTGGACCGGATGCCGGCCCACGGGAGCATCCACCCATCCACCGGTGGAAACCTGGCCGAGCACCAGCGCAAGATATTCGCGCTTGACCGATCGTTCCTGCAGTTGGCGCACCAGGCTGGTTTGAGCTTGCAGGGTCTTTGCCACAACCAGCAGTCCGCTGGTGTCCTTGTCCAGCCGATGGACGATGCCCGCGCGCGGCACGGCATTCAATCCGGGCGCATGATGCAGCAGGGCATTCAGCATGGTTCCCTGCCAGTTGCCGCTGCCGGGATGCACGACCATTCCGGCTGGTTTATTGATGACCACGATGGCGTCATCCTCGTGAACGATGTCCAGCGGCACGGCTTCGGGCGTATGGCCGGCTTGCGCCGGATTGCCGGAAAGCTCGACCTGGACCTCGATCTGTTCTCCACCCCATACTTTCTGCTTTACAGTCGCTTTTTTTCCATCGACACTGATCTGGTTTTCCAGTATCCATGTTTGCAGTCGTGTGCGGGACCAGTCTGGCAAGAGGCGGGCCAGCGCCAGGTCGAGACGCATTCCCGCCAACTCGGCGGGAATGGTCAGCACCGAAACTGCTTTCGCGAGTTCGGGCAACGGCGGCTTTGCGTTATAATATGCGTCCGTTTCCCTATTTTCCCGTGAAGTGACCATGCCCCGTAGTGTAGCGTTATTCGTGGCGTTGCTGCTATCCGGATGCGGCCTGCTGTTATCAGGGTGTGGCTTGCTGCCCAAGCAGAATGCGGACGATTCCAAGAACTGGTCGGCGCAAAAATATTATTCCGAAGCAAAAAATGAGCTGACTGAAGGGAATTACAGCGCGGCCATCAAGCTGTTCGAGCAGTTGGAAGCAAGATATCCGTACGGCCGCTATGCGCAGCAGGCGCAGCTGGAAGTTGCCTATGCGCATTACAAGGATGGGGAGCAGGCGGCGACCATTGCCTCTGCCGACAGGTTCATCAAGCTGCATCCCAACCATGTCAATGTAGACTACGCTTATTACCTCAAGGGGTTGGCCAACTTCAACGATGACCTGGGCCTGATGGGCATCGTAACGGAAAGAATTCTGAAGCAGGATATGAGCGAACGGGATCCGAAGGCGTCACGGGAATCGTTCGAGAATTTCAGGGAACTGGTTACCCGTTTTCCAAAAAGCAAGTATGCTCCGGATGCCGTGCAACGGATGAAGCATCTCGTGAACGTCGTGGCATTGAACGAGGTGCAGGTCGCGCGTTATTACATGAAACGCGGAGGCTACGTTGCCGCAGTCAATCGCGCGCAATATGCATTAAAGGAATATCCGCAGACGCCAGCTACCGAAGAGGCATTGTTTATAATGACGAAAGCATACGATGCGCTAGGGATGACAGATCTGCGTGACGATGCCGAGAGAGTGATGAGGAAGAACTTTCCCAATAGCCGTTTTTACTCCGATTCGACCGGCCCCACCGGCGAACCCTGGTGGAGTTTCTGGTAGTTCCGGCGCATTCAAAAAATTCGCTTCTGCCGGGAATTCACGGGAATGCTCATTCAGGATGCTCCCAATCGCGCGAGATTCCCGGATAATCCTGCTGCTTCCGGGGCGCTGGACTCATTCTGCAACCGGATCGCCAGCACATCGCAAGTGGCATGGTGCAGCACGTTGCTCGCCGTCGAGCCCAGTAACAGGGCGAGGCCATGACGCCCGTGCGAGCCGACGATGATCAAATCGACCTGTTCCTGCTCGGCAAGCCTGACGATTTCCTGGCCAGGCACTCCCCATACCATCCACCGGCGGGCCGGCTCGATATTCAAACGGGCGCCTATCTCATTCAGCCTCGATTTTTCCACTTCCAGCAATTCGTATGAAGAATCGCCGGTCATGGAAATCATCGTTCCATACGCCATATCGGGCATCGGAATATTGTCCAGCACATGGATGATGCTCAGTCTGGCCCGAAGCGTTTCCGCCAGATGCCCGGCCTTCCGGATGACATACTCATCGGTTTCAGCAAAGTCCACGGCAAGTAAAATATGGCGGTAGTCGTTCATGGTGGTCTCGAGTGGATCGTGTTTCCGGCGAAGGAGCGCCCCGGAGCGGGGCCCGAGGAGCTCTGCGGAGCGGGGATCGGGCAGCGGAGGGGATGTTTCGACCGCACCACAGTATTGTTGGGGCGCAGGCAACCGCGCAATCAGTTATTTTCGTATGCCACCGATTGTTGCAGCTTGAGCATGGTACTCAGGATCTTCCATACATTTTCCACGATCCGCTCCTGGGCGGATGCCGTCGGGTGTATTCCATCCGACTGGAAAAATTCACGCTTGTTGCCGAAGCCGTCCAGCAGGAACGGAACCAGCTTGAGCCCGTGTCGCTTGGCCAGTTGCGGGTAAATATCCTGAAACTTTTGGGTGTAGGCTATGCCATAATTGGGAGGCAGTTGCATTCCGGTCAGCAGGACGGTTGCTTTGCTTCGCTGGCATGCTTCAATGATTGCTTCAAGGTTGTCACGTATGGAGTCGATCGATGCTCCACGCAATCCGTCATTACCGCCAAGCTCGAGAATGACGATATCCGGCCGATGCGTTTTAAGCGCCTGTTCGATTCGGACGCGCCCCCCGGAAGCGGTTTCGCCACTGAGGCTTGCATTGACGAGGCGCACCTGCGATTGAGCTTGCAGCCGTCTTTTCAGCAAACTAACCCATCCCGTGTCTTGCGGCAGGCCATAGCCGGCAGACAAACTATCGCCAAATACCATCACAGTAGTGGAATTGGCCGTGGCATTGGGCACGGCCGCTGCGCTCGATCTGGCGAGCGGAATACTTGCAAGAATAGAAAGTATAATCAGGAATTTTTTCATGACGGATAATGTTGTTGTACGGCCTATTGTGCAGGCAATTGCCTTGACCAAGCAAGTCAGCACTGGCGACGCACAGCTTACAATCCTGGAGGATATCAACCTCGAAATAAATGCGGGCGATTCAGTGGCCGTGGTTGGCGCCTCCGGTTCGGGAAAGTCGACATTGCTTGGCCTGCTCGCAGGATTAGATATTCCGTCGGCCGGCAAGGTTCAACTTGGTGGAGAAGATATATTCCTGCTGGACGAGGATGCTCGCGCGGCGGTACGGGCACGCATGCTGGGTTTCGTTTTTCAGTCATTCCAGTTATTGCCTGCATTGACGGCAATGGAGAATGTCATGCTGCCCCTGGAACTCGCGGGGGTGGACACGGCGGAGGCCGCGGCTTTGGAGATGCTCGATCGGGTGGGGCTTCGACACCGGCTGAAGCATTATCCCAAGCAGTTGTCGGGCGGTGAGCAGCAACGGGTTGCGATTGCACGGGCGTTCGTTACCCAGCCGCAGTTGCTGCTGGCGGATGAGCCTACTGGAAACCTCGATTCTGCTACCGGCGCACAAATTATAGAATTGATGTTCGAGCTGAATCGGGAGCGGGGTACCACATTGATTCTGGTTACGCATGACGATGCGATTTCCGGCAGGTGCGCTTCGCGGATACGGCTGGCTGGGGGAAGAATCGCAACATGACACGGACGGGGCATATGAGAGGAAACCGGAATGGGCCGACTGAGCGGCTTGCATCCGGAAAGTATCCACCTGCCTCTTCGCCTGTTGTCCTGGTAAATTTTCCGGAATCCAGCTGATGGCCGTTCCTTCTCCGGCGGAACGCGCGGTACCGCCCAACCGCCGCTTTCGGGCTACCATGACCGTTCTCGTGCTGCTTGCACTGGCGGCAAGCGCATGGGTCTGGCGCAGCCAGGGCAGCGCGACAGACACCAAGGGCAGGGCCGAGAAGCCTGTTCAGGTCGTGACCACCATGATAAAGCGGGAGGATGTACCCATCAGGCTCAGCGCGAACGGGACGGTAACCCCGCAGCAAACGGTTGCGGTCCGGCCTCAACTCAGCGCGATGATCAGGTCGGTGCATATCAGGGAGGGGCAGTTCGTACGTCAAGGGGAGAGGCTGTTCACGCTGGATGCGCGTACCGAAGACGCCAATCTCAGCCGGACCGAAGGCCAGCTTGCCAGGTCGCGGGCAGACCTGAAGAATGCCGAGCGCAATCTCAAGCGTCAGCGTGATTTGTTTGAACAGCACTTTATTTCGGAAGCTGCGCTGGAAGTGGCGCAGAATCAAGTGGAGAGCCTGCGCGGCCAGCTTGCGGTGGACGAGGCGAGTGTGCGCGCAATGCGCGTCGCGCGCGGTTTCAGCGAAATCCTGGCGCCGATCTCCGGCCGTACTGGCGCCATTTCGGTATATCAAGGCAGCCTGGTGCTGCCGAATGATGCATTGGTGAGCATCACACAGATCGATCCGATCAACGTCAGCTTCAACCTGCCCGAGCGTGAATTCGTGCCATTGCAGGATGCGCTTGTAAAGGGCGATGTGCCCGTCTATGTGGAGCTCGATGACTCGGGCAGGCTGTCCCGTAAAGGACGCCTGATATTCATCGATAATGCTGTCGATACCGCCAGCGGAACGATAGCCCTCAAGGCCGAGTTTCCCAATGCGGACAGCCACCTCTGGCCAGGCATGTTCGTTCGGGTCGTGTTGTCGCCGAGCACCTTGACGGAGGCGCTTACGGTTCCCGTGCAATCTGTCCAGAACGGCCCCGAAAGAAAATTTCTCTACGTGATCGATGGGCAAAACAAGGCCGATACGCTTTCCGTGAGCGTGCGCCTGATCCAGGACGGGCTTGCGGTCATAGAAGGGCCTTCCGTCGCGCCAGGAACACGGGTTGTCATGGAGGGTGCGCAAAACCTCAGGCCCGGCAGCATAGTGATGGAGGGGCCAAGAAAAACCGGCAGGTCGGGCGATGGATAGGCGCCACATTTTCCCGGCACGCATGGCCGGATTCGCATAGCGGCGCCAGAAAAATGAATCTCTCCGAATTATGCATTCGCCGCCCGGTCATGACGGTATTGCTGTCAGCCTCGGCGGTGGTCGCGGGAATCATCGCCTACGGCGGCTTGCCGATCGCGGCCCTGCCGAGCTACGACTCGCCCACCATCACCGTGACGGCGGTGCTCCCCGGCGCCGGGCCCGAGACGATGGCTTCCTCCGTGGCGACCCCGCTCGAACGCCAGTTTTCCACCATTTCGGGTCTTTCGGTAATCAGTTCGACGAGCACGCTCGGCAATACGCAGATTACGCTGGAGTTCGAGCAGGATCGCAACATCGATGACGCGTCCATAGATGTCCAGGCGGCGCTGCTGCGGGCGCAGCGCGCATTGCCGGCAGAAATGACGACGCCGCCTTCCTATCGCAAGATCAATCCCGCGGAGTCTCCCATCCTTTTTCTTGCATTGACGTCGCCATCCATGTCGTTGTCCGACTTGAACAGCTATGTGGAGGACCTTATCGCGCCTACGCTATCCACGATTACCGGTGTGGCGCAGGTGCAGATCAACGGGCAGAAAAAATATGCCGTGCGCGTACTCGTGGATGCGGAAGCGCTTGCCGTGCGCAATCTGACTCTGGATGACATCGCAAATGCGCTGCGCACCGCCAATGCCAACACGCCGGTGGGCACTCTCGAAGGACCGCGCCAGGCCCTGACCATACAGGCCAATCGCCAGCTCAGCAGCGCAGCCGAGTTTGCGAAACTCATCGTGGCAACATCTCCCACCGGAAACCCGGTGCAGCTTTCGGAAGTGGCCGAGGTAAAGGACAGCGTGGAATCCGTCAAGATTGCGAGCTGGCTCAATGGCGAGCCGTCGGTTACGCTTTCAGTCCAGCGCCAGCCGGGTGCGAATACCGTGGCAACGGTCGATGCGATCAAGGCAGCCATCCCTCCGCTGGTCGCACAGATGCCGTCATCCATCCATCTCAGGTTTACCAGCGACCGTTCGGTTTCGATCCGGGAAGCCATTCATGACGTGCAGGTGACCCTCGGGATCACCATCATTCTGGTGCTGCTGGTGATTTTCCTGTTTCTGCGGAAGCCTTCAGCTACGCTGATACCCGCGCTTTCCCTGCCGATTTCATTGCTGGGTACGGTTGCAATGATGCGTGTTCTCGGCTACAGCCTGGACAACATCTCCCTGCTCGCCATCACGCTCGCGGTCGGGCTGGTGGTGGACGATGCCATCGTGATGCTGGAGAATATCGTGCGCCACATAGAGAAGGGGATGCCGCCGTTGCAGGCGGCTTTGCTGGGTTCAAAAGAAGTCAGCTTTACCATCATCTCGATTTCGCTTTCACTGGTTGCGGTGTTCATACCGATTTTTTTCATGCCGGGGGTGATCGGGCTTCTTTTTCATGAATTTGCCGCTGTCGTCGGCATCGCCGTGCTGATGTCGGCCGTGGTGTCGCTTACGCTGGTCCCGGTCATGACCAGCCGCTACATTCGCGGGCATGAGCAGGATGGGGGCAGCCTGAAGTGGACGGAGTGGTTCGAACGGGGGTTTGCACGGATGCTTTCACTTTACGAAAGCGTGCTCGATCTCGCCTTGCTGCATCATCGTTTCGTGCTTGGCATCGCCATCGCCACTTTTGTTGCCACTGGCGTGCTGTTTGCAATTCTACCAAAGGGTTTTTTCCCCACCGAGGACATCGGGCAGGCCCTGGTCACCGTGGAGGCGGTCGAGGATATTTCATTTCCTGCCATGGCCGAGCTGGTGCTGCGCGCGGACAAAGTGATCCGTTCGAACCCGGCGGTGGAGACGTTGAATGCCAATGCCACCGACAGTAATAGCGCGCGGCTTTTCATGGTGCTCAAGCCCCGCGGCGAGCGGCCGCCGATCGACCAGGTCATCGAAAGCCTGCGCCGGGATGTGAGCGCCATTCCGGGAATAAACGTGTTCATCAATCCCATTCAGAACCTCAGGCTCGGCGGCCGTACCAGCAAGAGCCGGTACCAGTACGTCTTGCGCAGTGTAAATGCCGAAGAACTGCATGCAGCGGCCGAGGGCCTCATGGGACGCATGCGGGAGGCGTCGATATTCCGCGACGTGACCAGCGATTCGCAGCTGAAAGGGTTGCAGGCCAGGCTGGATATCGATCGCGACAAGGTCAACCTGCTGGGCGTGCAAATGTCCGACATACGTTCCGCCTTGTATAGCGCATTCGGCGAGCGCCAGGTTTCCACGATATATACTTCCACCGATAGCTACCAGGTGATCCTGCAGATGGGCGCGGAAGACCGTGCGGATGAAACCGCTTTTGGAAAAATCTATTTGCGGTCCAGCAGCGGCGCGCTGGTCCCATTGTCCAGTGTCGCATCGGTGAAACGCGAGGCGGGACCGGTGGCGATCAATCACGCGGGACAATTGGGGGCATTGACGATCTCGTTCAACCTGGCGCCTGGCGCCGCGCTTGGGGATGCGTCCAAAAACATTGAACAATTCAAACGCGAGCTGGATATGCCGCCCAGCATTCTGACGAACTACGCAGGCGATGCAGCGGCCTTCCAGTCGTCCCAGGCAAGTCAGGTCGTGCTTATCGTCGCTGCGCTGTTGGTGATATACGTGCTGCTCGGCGTACTCTACGAGAGCTATATCCATCCGCTCACGATTCTTTCCGGATTGCCGTCCGCGGCAGTCGGCGCGCTGGCCATGCTCTGGCTATTCAAAATGGAACTATCCATCATCGCCATGATCGGTATTCTGATGCTGATCGGCATCGTCAAGAAGAATGCCATCATGATGATCGATTTTGCGCTCGATGCGCAGCGCAATGACGCCCTTCCGCAGCGCGAGGCCATCCGGACCGCCTGCCTGCTGCGTTTTCGTCCGATCATGATGACCACTCTTGCCGCGCTGATGGGTGCGATTCCCATCGCTCTCGGATTGGGTGCGGGCGCCGAACTGCGCCAGCCCCTGGGTCTTGCGGTGGTGGGTGGCCTCCTGTTCTCGCAAGTGATCACGCTTTTCATTACACCGGTAATCTATCTTTATCTGGATCGTTTTTCCGGAGAGGGACCGCTCAAGCTGGAAACGGACCTGGCTCCCAAGTTGCAGCAGCAGAACTAGGGAAGCGCTGAAAGCCTACACAGCGCATTTTGCGAAGCAATGGCCGCGATTTCCCCTCATTGCCAGCAATAACCCATGCAGGACCGGTTGATGTGTTATAAACCTGAATCCGGCAATTAACCGCTCAATTCCAGTTTAGAGCCATGATCCACAAGAACTTTTCGCGGTACTCGACATTCATCTGTATGGCGAGTCCAGAGACTGCATACTTCACCCTGTTCAACGGTGGGATTCAGGATGAACCTCGTTAGACTTTCCCTGCGGATGCTGCGCCGCGACTGGCGCGCGGGCGAACTGCGGGTGCTTGCATTTGCACTGGTGATCGCGGTCGGCGGGATGACTACCGTAGGATTTTTCGCTGATCGGGTGCAGCTTGCGCTTTTCCGCCAGGGAAACCAGTTGCTTGGCGCGGATCTGGTCATTGTTTCAGACCATGTGCTGTCTACCAGCTATGCCGAGGAAGCCAGGCGGCTCGGGTTGTCTGTATCCACGGCGATCAAATTTCCGAGCATGGCGGGGAAGGGGGATGGCAGCATCCTGAGCGAGATCAAGGCGGTAACGGCAGGATATCCCCTTCGTGGGGAACTGCGCATCAGCGAGGATTTCGGGACGGCCTCGTCAACGCGGATCGCTCATGTCGCTGATGCGATTCCATCCCGAGGTTCGGCCTGGGTGGATGAAAAACTCATGGTTCACCTCGATCTCCATCGCGGCGACACAATCGAACTGGGCGTGAAGCATTTTACCGTGGCAGCGCTGATAACACAGGAACCCGATTACTCGATCGGATTCATAAACTTGAGGCCGCGGGTCCTCATCAATGCGGATGATCTGGCGGCAACCGGACTGGTGCAGCAGGGAAGCCGGATCAGTTATCGGCTGCTGGTTTCCGGGGAGGATGGCGCAGTCGAAAAGTTTCGTGGCTGGGCTGAATCGCGTTTGATGCTGGGGGAAAGGATCGAAGGCATACGGGACGCACGTCCGGAGATAAAAGCTGCGCTGGAACGGGCGGAAAAGTTTCTAAGCCTGGCGGCCCTGGCAAGCGTGGTCCTGGCGGCGGCGGCCGCGGCGCTCGCCGTACGGCGCTTTATCCAGCGCCATCTCGATGGATGCGCGGTGATGCGCTGTCTGGGGGCCAGCCAGTCATCCATGCTGCGCCTGTACATGTACCATTTCATCATGCTGGGAATCATTGCGAGCAGCGCTGGGTGCATTCTTGGCATCATCGCCCAGGAGGTCCTGGCTTACTGGCTGTCGGGGGTGGTGAAGGCAGAGCTGCCCTGGCCCAGCACGTGGCCCGCGATACATGGATTGCTTACCGGCATGGTGCTGTTGCTTGGTTTTGCGTTGCCGCCCTTGCTCAACTTGCGCAGTGTTCCGGCGTTGCGCGTACTGCGGCGCGACATCGGCGCACCCAATTCCCATAGCGTGACGGGTTATCTCTCGGGACTGGGTGCGCTGGCGCTGCTTTTTCTATGGAAAGCGGGCGATGCGCGCCTGGGGCTGTCTGTGATGGGGGGATTCGTCGGGGCCATAATCGTCTTTGGTTCGCTCGGTCTGGTTCTGGTAAGAATGCTGTCGCACATGCGCGGGCAGACGGGTGGTGCGTGGCGCTATGGCCTGGCGAGCATCCGGCGGCGCGCCACCGCCAGCGTGGTGCAGGCGGTTGCCTTGGGGCTGGGCCTCATGGCTTTGCTCGCGTTGACACTGATCCGGGATGACCTGCTGCAGAATTGGCGCACCAGTCTTCCACCAGATGCTCCCAACCATTTCCTCGTCAATATCCAGGAAGATCAAATACAGCCATTGGCAGAGTTTTTTCGCCGGCATCATGTTGCGCAGCCACCGGTGTTTCCCATGATTCGAGCGCGCCTGACCGCGATCAACGACAAGCCGATCGTCTCCAGGGATTATGCGGACGAACGGGCCAGGCGGTTGGTGGAGCGCGAATTCAATCTTTCATGGGCTAGGGAAGTGCCCAGCGATAACCAGATAATTCAGGGCAAATGGTGGAAGCGCGGGGAGAAAGGGAACGCTGAGCTTTCGTTGGAGGAGGATATTGCAAAAACCATAGGCGCCGGTCTGGGCGACAGACTGACTTACGATATAGCGGGAAGCGTCTTCTCGGGCACGGTCACCAGTCTGCGCAAAGTGGATTGGGACACGTTCCGCGTGAACTTTTTCGTGCTTACGCCCCCTGGTATCCTGGAAGATTACCCGGCCAGCTACATTACGAGTTTTCACCTTCCCGAGCAGGATGCGGAGTTGACGAACAAGTTGATAAAGGCATTTCCCAACCTGCTTTTGATCGACGTGGCAGAGATCATCAACCAGGTGCAAAAAATGATAGGGCAGGTAACGAAAGCGGTGGAATTCGTTTTCCTGTTTACGCTCCTGGCGGGCCTGTCGGTATTATATGCCGCGATCGTTTCCACCCAGGATGAGCGCATTCGGGAAGCTGCGATTTTCCGCACCCTGGGAGCAAGGCGCGGACAGCTGGCGCGGGCCTGGGCTTCAGAGTTTGCGATCCTCGGGGCATTTGCCGGACTGTTTGCCGCTGCGGGAGCTACCGCAATGGGATATGTCATCGGCGAGTATGTGTTGAATCTCGCTTATACTTTCAACCCGTGGATATGGCTGACCGGCCTGTTGACTGGAAGCGTGGGCGTGACCCTGGCGGGATTGATTGGAACCCGGTCAGCGCTTTCGACACCGCCGTTGATGACGTTGCGGAAGGTTTGAGGGATCCATTCGGCGTTTTCCGGAATGATTTTTTCTTGTGACCGTAAATGACAGATCTGGAATGGATCGCCGTATTGCTCATCTCGATATGGATGCTTTCTACGCGTCGGTCGAGTTGCTGCGCTATCCGGAACTGCGCGGCCAGCCGGTCGTAATCGGTGGCAGCGGAGAGGAGGAACCCGCGCTTCGCAAGGACGGCACGCGGCTTTTTGGAAGACTGAAAAGCTATGCGGGGCGCGGTGTCGTCACCACGGCGACTTACGAGGCGCGAATTTTCGGCATATCCTCGGGCATGGGCCTGATGAAGGCGGCCCGCCTGGCGCCGGATGCCATTTTGCTGCCTGCCGACTTCCAGCGCTATCGTCATTATTCCCAATTGTTTAAAGCCGCAGTGGCAGCCGTGGCGCCGCAGATCGAGGATCATGGCATCGATGAAATTTATATCGATCTGACCGATCTCGCCATCGACACAGCAGCTATCGCCCGGTGCATCAAACAGGCCGTACAGGGAGCGACCGGGCTTTCCTGTTCCATTGGCATCGCTCCAAACAAGCTGCTGTCGAAAATCTGCTCGGATCTCGAAAAGCCGGATGGCCTCACCATCCTCGATCAGGCGGGGATCCCCGCCCGCATCTGGCCACTGGCAGTCAAAAAAATAAATGGAATTGGCCCCATAGCCGCGGGAAAACTCGAGACTCTGGGTATCGCCACCATTGGTCAACTCGCATGCGCTGCCCTGGAATCTCTCCAGCTCAACTTTGGTTTCAGCTATGGCCGGTGGCTGCATGAGGTGGCCCATGGGAGAGACGACCGGCCAGTAATCATCAACCCCGAGCCTAAATCGCTTAGCCGGGAGACTACATTCGAGCGCGATCTCCATCCTCGTCTGGACCGTTCCATCCTGTCCGGGATCTTCACGGGTTTGTGCGTCGACCTGGCAAAGGATCTGCAGCGCAAAGGCTATGTCGCTCGCACTATCGGCATCAAGTTGCGATTCGGGGATTTCCAGACGGTAACGCGTGCCAGCACCTTGGCTGAGCCAACTGCCGATGCCATGGTTATCCGCCGGGCTGCAGAAAAATGCTTGCGGCGGATATCGCTGGACCGGAGGCTGCGGCTGCTGGGTGTGCGCGCGAGTGCACTATCTCCCGGCAGTCTTTCCGCTGCTTCAGCCGTTTCTCTCCAGAAGGAATTGCCATTCGTATCCTAGGGAAGCGCTGAACAAATCCTCACTGAGCGCGTTGCTGTTAAAATCGGGATGATCATAAGGCGCGCGACGCAGGTCGTAGCTGGGACTACGATGCCAAGGAGCGCAACGCCATGGCTCCCCAGAGCGTGGCCCGAGGGGCCCCGCGAAGCGGGGATCGGGCAGCGTCGGGGATGCCAGAGCGCGCCAAAGTACTGTTGGGGTGCCAACAACCCGCTACGGGGTCGCATCTTCCTTCGGAAGACACTGCTCCGCCCTGCGCGGTCTCGCCCGATTTTGCTGCAACCCTTATGGGGCGGGGCTTTGCGAGCGGTCTGCCTTGTCAGGCTCCTAGCGAAGGGGATCAACCATTCGCGTCGTCGCCTTTCGCGCATCCCATCCCGCAAACCCACCGCCGCGCCAGCGGAGATTTATTCAGCGCTTCCCTAGCAGCCTGTCGGACTTGAAGTATCGAAGCGAAAATGTGACTGGGCGAGGGTGGATTTTGACGATTTTGAAGACCAATAGTCGTTCTATTGGTCGAAAAAGCGGCGAAATATAGACCAGCCAGATGCTTTTGCAGCCGATTTCCTTTAAGTCCGATAGGCTGCTAGGCCGCCGGCGGCTGCCTGTTTTTCCGCAGCCAGCGGAAAAAAAATACATAGATGAATGCCGGGATGAACGGAAAGATCCACGGAAACATCTGGTTCAACCAGGCAGCATAAAAACTGTTCATATAACGGGCTTTGGCGGAAACGCAGGCTTCCGCCGCTGGAACGCGGCAGGCGAGCTCGATTTCCAGAGAAACCTGGACATGTGCCCGCCACAGCCAGTAGGCCATCGCGACCGCGAAAATAGTGAGCAGCAGCGTAAAAAGCGTAATGGCGCCTTTTTGCCGTGATATGAGATGCATGACTTCGGGTGCCGGGAAAAGGATAGTCGAGAGGCGGGGATCGCATCGTGGTCGGAGGCAGGAGTCCAGGCGGAGCCGGCGATTGCAGCAACGCAGAGCCACTCGGCCAGCGACTCCTTGCCCCCGCCCGAATGATGTACTTCGGGCTGGAACTTGTCAAGGGAACACCCGGCCGGGGCAGGCTTCGAACGGCAACCCCGCAGAGGATGACAGGCGCTACCTCATGACCACTCCGCCTCGTGTGCCGGGAATGTGTCAGGCATTGCGAAAGCGCGTGAGCTGGATGACGGCGATGGACAGCAGCGGCAGGACAAATCCGATCAGGGTAACCGCAATCAGAAGCGTGCCGAGCTCGCTGTAATCGGCCGGAACCGTGATTTGCCCTGTCGCCGGATCCTTTACTTCCCGTGTAACCGTAAAGATCTGGTTTATGTACTTGGTGGCAAGCTGGGAAGCGGATAGTGCCAGGTTGGTGAAGGAGGCCATCACCGCGAAAAAGGTTGCCTTGAGCCTTTCCGGCGCCGAGTTTGCGATCCAGGCCAGCATGGGTATCATGGCAATCTGACCCAGGGGCGATTCCAGGGCAGTGTCGATCACGGCAATGAACCGGGCGTCCACTACGCCGCCGGTTACCGAAGCCGTCCATTCATGCAGGCCGAAATACATGCCGATGATGGGGAGCGACAGCAAACTTCCCAGGATAGTAAGGGAGGCGATGATATAGGCGATGGACCGCTCGGCCATGAAGCGCCGAAAAATGAACATTCCTGCGAGGGTCAACGTTGCGCCGATGAGTGACAAGGTTGCGAGAAATTGCTGGTCGAAGCCCAGTTCGTCGATCATCCACCAGGTCGAACCCGCTCCCGGCCCCGGCACTGCCCGAAATACAAATATCAATACTGCTGTCCCGACCAGCACGTTGCGCGCTTCGGGCTCGAGTTCGCCGGTCAAGCGCCACATCAAGAAAATGACGATGGCCATGGAAACGAGAAAAATAATTTCTTCCGCCCCCGGGATACGGCTAAGGCCAACGCTGAGGGAAACCAGGGTAAAGGCCAGCCCTCCTCCCAGAATCCACCAGTTGACTGGTGGGGGAGGGGCCTGGCTTTCGAGCAGCGCGCGGCTTTCCTCCCGGCCAAGGCCCCTTGCCCGCAGCCTCGCCATATCGCGCCAGCGCAGCCAGGCGGCGAACAAAACGCCGCAGACCGAAGCGCCCGGAATGATGAGGGCAAGCTCATAGACGAACAGGTAGGCTGCAGCCTTTTCTTCATTGGGCAGATCATTGACGCCCTGCAGCAGGAAAACGTTCATGAGCGATACCAGCACGCCTCCGGAAATGATGGCGACGCGCCCGAGAGTCTGCATGGTGACATGCATCGACTTGCGTTCATCCAGGGAGAGCGTCTTGCTATCGGCATCGATTCGCGGCACTGCTTCGACCGTCATCGCATCCGCCACGACATCCTGCAACACATACCCTATGGGAGCAAGCAATGACGATGTCACGTACCAGGCTTCCACCGAAGCGATGGCCCGCATCGCGTCGAGATGTCCCAGCAGGCCGACCATGATCAGGATGCTGATCGTGATGAGGCCCGCTCCCACGTATACCAGCAGGCTTTTCCATCGCCACGCCAGATCGACCAGATGCCCCAGCGGCATCTTCAGGGCCCATGGGAGCATCATCCAGAACCCAAGCGCCGCGAGAAATTCGGCGGTAAGTCCCAGTTGCTCCTTCACGTAAAATGTGCCAACGATACTAGTCAGCCCCGAAATGCCTGCGGCCGCATAAACCATGAGCGGAGGCAGGTAGGAAAGCCGCATTTCCCGTCCCAGGGAAAAAATGTTGGTATCGAGCCAGCGACCGATGGCATCTGTGAATCCTCGCGCGCGAACGGCACTGGGTGCTATTTCGGGTTTATCCTGTTGCATCGCGGTTATTCTGTTCCAGGGTTATCCGTGCTTGATATGGATTCAGAGCGCTTTTTCGCCAACTCGACAGGTTTTGCGCACAGCACAGGAAGCACGGGAGGGATTGAGGGGTATCCGGCAGCATGGGTATCAGGAAAACGATTTTTTCAGTTGGTTCCAGTAAGCTGTTGCAACGTATCCATTGGCCCCTGAGAGGATGGTCAGGGCCATGACACGGTATACGGTAGTGCGGGGCGCCTTCACATTGACTGCGGGATTGAGAATGTCAGGAGAAGCCGAGACACGTTTCAGCGTTTCGCCGGCCAATAATATTGGCCACATGCATGCCAGGCGCTGACGGATTTCGAAACCCGGTATCGATATCGTATAAATCCAGCCCTGGTCCAGATGTTGCATGGCCAGTTTGATAAGCTGGCTCAGGACGGGCCTAAACAATGGCAGGCTGCGGCGCCCGTCCAGCAGATCGGCGGGCGTCAGCCCGGCCGCTGACAACAGCGGTTCCGGCACATAGCATCGGCCATGATGCAGGTCGCGGCCGATATCTTTCAGTATGTTGGTAAGCTGCAATCCCTTGCCGAATCTTACTCCAATGGCCGACATTTTTTCAGTATCCCATCGGGACATGGCTGGCCGGTGGGCGCAGACCATCCTGGTCCAGAATTCTCCGACGCATCCCGCGACATAATAGGTGTACTGATCGAGTTCATCCAGCGTGGCCAACGCCGTGAGATCGGCGGCGGACTGGCCGGGAAATCGCGTCAAGTCCATTTCCATCCCGCGCGGAAGCACGTCCATAAGCCATTGGATACGCATGCGGTCGCCGGCGGAGCAGGTTTCATACAACTTGAAGCAGTCTTCCAGCCGCTGGAGAAGGATGCTTTCCGCCGAATCCATCTGGTGCGGAGCCAGCGCTGCCTGCATTTCCCGAAGGTCTTCCCAGTGGATTTCGGGGGAGGCGAACTGCATGCGAAACTGCTGGAGATATTTCAAGCGCTGGTCACGGTCGATGAGATCGGTATCCGCGATGGTATCGGCGGCGCGCGCAAAAAGGTAAGCCAGGCCCATCTGGTCGCGCACGCCTTCCGGCAGTACGTTGAGGGTGAGATAAAACGAACGGGAGACATGCTTGAGGATGCCGTGAAGCAGGTCATGCGGGGCGTATGCGGTGAAAGTAGATCTCAAGCGGAGATTCCCAGGCGCTGATAAAGGGGCGAACATTACCTGTTGACGAGCCCGATGGTCAAGGGAGGCGCTGAATAAATCCCCGCTGCGCCCTTTCCGGGGACGCGGTCACATGGTATTGACAGGCACATGAAGCTGACAGATGGAGATGGCCGATCGCTGGATTGGATCGTTAACGGTTTTCTGCATCCGGATAAAGGTGCAGGGTTTGTTGTGCCTGCCCCGGAAGGAACGGCGTCGGTTTTCCCGCAACCCAGTCGGCATGTCCGCTGCCGTAGTACGGCGAGAGGGGGTGCCCGCTCTGGCCGCCGGGCATCTCGAAATAGCCCTGCTCTTCAAGCCCGGGTGCAACCGCCAGGCGGTTGGAGGCGCCGAAATCCCGCCCCTGCACCCGGGGCATATGGGTGTCTCCCGGCAACTGGTTTTTTGGCATGTCCAGCCAGTCTGCAATGAATCCCGGCAGGTTGCGGCTGACCGGATGCCGAATGCTTGCGGTGTTGCGCTCCCCCCAGGTACGCGCGGCGATTCCGCCCGGCTGGCCGCGCATGCGCTCGGCCAGGCGCCTTGCGCAACTGTCCAGCATGTCTTGCCAGTCCGTGTAAATGGAGGGCAGCAAATGCGGAGGGCGGGTTTGCACCAGCATCCATACCGCATGCTCGGCCTGGTTCAGTTTTGGAAGCATGAATGACGGGTATTTGATTCGGACCGCAGCCGCAAAACCGTCGAGCACGGTTCTGATGACTTCCTGGCGGAATTCCCGCACCAGCCGGTAAGCCACTGAATCCGTCGAGGCGTATCCATCCCAGTCCCGCATGGCCTGCCGCATTTCGGTGCGCCAGGGTTCCGCTTTCCCCTGTTTCACTGTCTCATCGAGCAGCGCCCGCCAGCGCGAAAGAAACAGCGCCCGATCATCGAGCTGAATAGCCAGCATGTCGGCGGGCGAGAAGTGCTGTCGTTCGAACAAATCGTCTCGAATCTGCTTGGCGCGCGCGCCCAGGTCATAACCGCCGTCGCCGATCTTGTCGAGCATGGGCCCTTCCACGACCCGGGCGTTTGCGGACCATAATCGCCCTGAGGGCGGATCAGTGATGAGAGGATATTCGTCCGGGTTCAGCCAGCCATTCCATCCCGTGCCTGCGGCCGACCAGTCGGACGGCAGCGTGGGATCGAAATTGCCGGTCCGAACGGGCAGGCGGCCTGCTATGGTCCACGCGATCCTGCCAGCCAGATCCCCAACGATAAAATTTTGTGGCGGCATGCCTGCTTTCCGTGCAATTGAAACGGCCTGTTCCAAGGTTTCGGCCTGCTCCAGAAAGACCAGCTCCATATTCACCGAGCCGGGCCGATGGGCGGTCCACGCCAGCGCGAGGGGCGCTCCATCATGATCGGCAGCAAGAATTGGTCCCCATTCGGTTTCATAGATGTCCAGGGTCTCGTCCGGGGCGCCACGTACATGCAGTACCTCACGGTGAATGGATAACGGCTTCCAGCCCTCCGCGCTTCGATAGGTGAAGTTGTCGGCTGGATGCAGCGTTACGCGTACCCAGTCCAGGAGGTCGCCATAGCTGTTGGTAAAACTCCAGGCCACCCTGCCATTGGAACCCACGGTAGTAGCCGGGGTGCCGGGAAGGCTGGCTCCGCTGACGTCGACGATTCGTTCCGGATGCCTGGGATGGGGATAAACGAGGCGTGTGCGAAACCAGATGTTTGGCACCCTCAGTCCCAGATGCATGTCATTTCCTACGAGTGCCGCGCCTCCGGTCAGCGCGCCGGCGACGGCGAAGCTGTTGCTGCCGGGGAGGTAGCCGTTATATTCCTCGGTGTCGCGCATGAGGCCGGGAGCAAGCTTGCGCAAATCCAATTCCCCGGCTGATGGGGGGGGCGGCCACTGAAGCGCGATTCCGGCAAGCGGCGCATCCCATTCACCTCCTCGTGCGACCAGGAATCTGTAGGCGCTTTCAGGAAGGGCTGCCCGCATGGCGGATAGAGCCAGCTCGCGATGGTTTTCCTCATCATTGAGCGTGAAAAACATCGCAGAGACAGCCAGCAGACTGTCCTCGCTGCGCCACATGCCTGGGTGGGTGCGGACCAGAAGATAGGGAAATGGACGCGACGAGAGGTCAGCGAGGCCGCCATTTACCCCATCGCGATAGGCCGCAAGCAGTTGCTGCTGTTCGACCGGCAACCGTGACAGCGCTGCCGAGGCGCGTACGCGCATGCGATGTACCCGGGACTTGCGGTCCATGGGCAACGCGGCCGGCCCGAATAATTCGGCCAGTTCCCCAGCCGCTTGCCGCCTCAGCAGATCCATCTCGAAAAAGCGCTCCTGCGCGTGAACATAGCCCAGCGCTCGCGCCACATCAAGATGACTGTCCGCACGCACCGTCACGCTGCCTAGCGCGTCTCGCTCGATGGTCACGGGAGCGGCGAGCCCAGCCAGATAGGCGGAGCCGCCATAGTGCGGCAGGCTGCCGCGCAGCAGCAGCCAGGCGGCACCTGCCGCGAACAGCGCCAACATGGCGAGCATGAGCAGAAAACGGCATGCCCTGCGGGATAGGGCAATCACAATCCGGCAGGCCGAAAGGTGTGCCGCATCCGGCCTACCATGGGAGGGGGAGGATCATGACAAACGTTTCCCGAAAAAAACGGGAATATCATCACCCCATGCCGTTTTCACGAGAACGGGAACGAGTCGGGCATCCTGGTCCGCGAAACACGGCAGCCTATTTCGTCTTGCTGTTCGCCAGGATGAATTCAGCCAGGCGCTGGGCCGGCTCGCCTTTTATGTTGGGGAAGGCGGGCATGGACATGCTTCCTTTTGCTATCTTCTGGGTAATGGCCTCCTTGTTGGCCATGGAACTGCTCAGCGTCATCACGGTGCCTGGTGCTTCCGGCTTGTGGCATTTGCTGCAGTTCGCATAAAAGATATCTTCTCCTGTTGCATTTTCAGGGGGCGTGTAAGGATCGGTCTTGGAACATCCCGCCAGACCGGCGAGCATGGTTGCAGCCAACAATAGCGTTGCTTTATTCATTTTTCGTTGTTCTCCTTTTAAAGAATCCCGAGATCGCCTTCGATCGATGGGGCGATGGATGGACAGGTTATTATATCGCTCTCCATTTGCTCAGGGATTTCTTATGGCTGGAGCTTGTCGGAAAAATGGATGCGCTATCGCCAGCCTGATCCGGATGCAACCATAAACCGGGATAAACCAGGTTTCCCGTTTGCCATTTGGCGAGGAATTCTCTATATTGCTAACCAGATTGAGTTACCGCCTTGGTTTTTGCCAAGGTTCGGCTAATCTGGAATAGAAGTTTTTCTAAAGGTTTTTCAGACGGCTCGGTGCATGGCATGCCATGGCAGTGCTTTAGCCATTCCTGCCGAAGCCGCACTGCTGATTTATTCGTCATCACGAAGCACTTGCATGATATCGAGGAAATCTTCCTCGTTCCACCTGAGAAATCGCGCCGCTGCCGCGGCATTCCGTTTATTCATGAGCTTTGCTCGTTATTCCTTGACTTGATGGTTTCACTTTGAGGCGCACGCTCGAGTTTCTTGCTCTTTCCTTTCTGATCCTGCTTCTTGCCGTGGCCGGTATCGCGATTTTCCTGATTTATCTGGAAATGGGAACTTCCGCCTACCAGGCGCATTACCTCGCGAAGCTGGCAGAGGATTTGCGCTGGGAAGTCGAGAAAGGCGCTGCCGATCCAGCCGAAGCCGCACTTCTCACGCAGGCCGGGCCCTATGATATACGCATGGGCTACAGCCGCTTGCCCGAAATGCTGCGTAATCTGACGAAACACGGCTTCCAGATAAGTGCCCAGGCACGGCTTTCTCCCAACATGCGCGAGCTCGCGGCGGAGGGCCTTTTCATACCCTATCGCGAGAAAACGCAGGCGGGTCTGCAAGTTGCCGGGGACAGAGGAAAACTCCTGTATCGCACGGTATTTCCAACGCGTATCTATGAAAATTTCGCGGCTATTCCAAAAATAGTAACCAACAGTCTGCTGTTTATCGAAAATCGTGAGCTGCTCGATGTCACCCATCCGAAAAAAAATCCGGCGATCGAGTGGAACAGGCTGGGCAAGGCGCTGCTGGATAAGATGACTCAATTCTTCCAGCCGGAGCACGACGTGGTCGGAGGCAGCACGCTGGCGACCCAGATCGAAAAATATCGGCATTCCCCCAATGGGTTGACTACTACCCCGCTAGACAAGCTGCAGCAAGTTCTCTCAGCCTCGGTTCGTGCTTACCTGGATGGGGAAGAAACGATGCCGCATCGCCAGCACATCATAATGGATTACCTGAACACCGTACCCCTGGCAGGGGCGCCGGGCTACGGCGAAGCAAACGGATTGGGCGATGGCTTGTGGGTATGGTACGGCCTGGATTTCGATGAGACCAATCGCATTCTGAACTCTGGTTTCGCCAGAGGGGATGCGTTGACCGAGGCAGCGCGCCTCTACAAGCACGTGCTGAGCCTGATGATTGCGCAGCGCAGGCCTTCCTATTATCTGATTTCCGGCAGGAAAGCGCTGGAGGAGCTTACCAACAGCCACTTGCGGGTGCTGGCCCAGGCTGGCGTGATACCGTCCATTCTCAGGGATGTCGCGCTGCCGATACCGCTGCGCTTCCGCGATGCCGTCATGACCGAAGAACCAAGGAATTTCGTCGCGCAAAAAGCGGTGAATAACGTCCGCGCGCGGCTCGCCTATCTGCTCGGATTGCAGCGAATGTATGACGTGGACCGGCTGGATCTGTCGGTGCAGAGTACCCTGGATGGAGAATTGCAGCGGAAGGTCACCGATATGCTGCGCGGGCTCAAGGACGAGAAATATGCCAAGGCGATGGGTCTCTATGGTTATCGCATGCTTGAGAAGGAGGATCCGGGTAAGATCATATACAGTTTCACGCTTTCCGAGTTGACTCCCGGAGGCGCCAAGTTTCGAATTCAGGCGGACAATTTTGATCAGCCCCTGGATATCAATCGAGGGACAAAGCTCGATCTGGGCTCAACCGCAAAACTGAGGACGCTGGTCACTTATCTGGAAATCATCGAGGAGCTGCATAAAAAATATTCGATGCTGGAACCCAAGCTTTTGCGCAAGCAAGAGGTCGATCCCAGCGACAATCTCAGCCGGTGGGCGATCGCGCATCTTTTGCAAAGCAGGGACAAGAGCCTGGCAGGTATGCTGGAAGCGGCGCTTGGGCGAAAGTATTCGGCGAGTCCCTACGAGAGTTTTTTTACCGCTGGCGGAGCGCATGTTTTTCACAACTTCAATCCGCAGGACAATGAGAGAATGCCGAGCGTGCGCCAGGCCACCCTGAGTTCGATCAATCTTGTTTACATCCGGCTGATGCGCGATATCGTGCGCCACTATATGTTCGACATCGAAGGATCTTCAGCGAGGATACTGAGAAACGCGGGAGATCCGGAACGTGAGATATACCTCAAACGATTTGCGGATAAGGAAGGCCGGCAGTTTATCCAGCGCTTTTATGCTAAATACAAAGACAAGGAGACTCCCGCGGATGTGAGTGCGGTATTTTTCTCCAGCTTCAGGCATACGCCACGCCGCCTGGCCGCGGCCTATCGCTATCTTTATCCCGGCGCGAGTTTCGCGGAGTTCGAGAAATTCATGAGTCCGCACCTTGCCAGTCTTAAACCTCCCAAAGGCACACCTAAAAGCGGCCTTAAAAGACCGAAGACGCCGAGCCTGGCGGAGCTTTACGATATTTACGGACCGGGAAAATATTCGCTCGCGGACCAGGGTTATCTGGTGACCGTCCATCCCCTGGAGCTATGGCTGGCACGCTATCTGATCGCGCATCCCAAGGCCGAATACAAGGACGTGATCGAGGCGAGCGGGAATGAGCGCATTGCGGTCTATCAATGGCTGTTCAAGACGATACACAAGAACTCGCAGGACATACGGATTCGTGTCCTTCTGGAACTGGAAGCGTTCCTGGAGATACATCGCAGCTGGAAGCGGCTGGGATATCCCTTTAATTCACTGGTTCCATCGCTTGCTACCGCCATTGGCAGTTCCGCTGACCATCCAGCTGCATTGGCGGAATTGATGGGCACCATCCTGAACAATGGCGTACGTGTACCTTCCGTACTTATCGAGCACCTCCGCTTTGGCGCAGGCACGCCATTCGAAACGGTGGTCGAGCGAGCGCCGGTCCAGGGAGAAAGAATGTTTTCGCCTGAACTGGCAGCGGCGGTGCGTGGCGTCCTCACCGATGTCGTGGAGACCGGTACAGCATCGCGTCTTGCGCGGGCAATGGTAGAGGAGGATGGCAGCGAAATTTTCATCGGGGGGAAAACCGGAACCGGCGACCATCGCTATATTACGTTTTCCGCACCGGGTGTCGTCAAGGAGTCCCGTGCCGTAAACCGCTCCGCTACCTTTGTATTCTTCATCGGAGACCGTTTTTTCGGGACGATGACTGCATTCGTCCCCGGCCAGGATGCTGCGGATTACCGATTTACCTCCGCGCTGTCCACGCAGGTGATGAAGCATGTGCTGCCGATTCTCAAGCCACTCACCGACAAGGCCCAACCTTTGCCAGAGCAACTTTCCAGGAAACCCATCGTCCGGCGCAACCGGGCGGCAGAGCCCAGGAAAACCGCTGAAGGCTCAAGCTGAAATGTCAATTTCCCGGCACAGATATTGCAGTTGTGGAAAAATGACTGTATTGCATTCATGCTGATGGATTCATCCGATACCTTTCGATACTTTTATTCCCCGGTATTGATCCACCACAGGAACACGATGATTCCTAAAACTACTCCGAGAGCCACCACAGCCTTTACAAATTCCTTCACAAACCAGTAAATCATCGATTCATACAGATCCACGTCTTTCTCCCATTCAAAATCCCTGCACCCTGTATTCTGATCCTGCAGCTCGTGTTATTTTCTGTACCACCACCAAAGCAGCAGCGACAGGATTGCCGATAGCAGAAGACCGGTCGTAAGAGGAAAGTAGAACCGGAAATTCTCACGTTCAACGATAATGTCGCCTGGCAGGCGCCCGAAGGGCAGCTTCGATAACCACGGCCATGCCACGCCCACCAGTATCAACAGGACTCCGAACAGGATAAGCGGCCGATGCATCGGATTCTCCTCGTTGTCCATGCCGGGATGGCGCAGTGTAAACCGTTTTCTTGAAAAAGATCAATTCAGGCCCTGGCTTGTGGCTTCCTTTCGCCCGCCTGGGGCGACAGCCCACGAATCCATAGTCCGGGCTTTTATGTGGCCGACCGTACGGAAAGATGAGGTTGCGCTCCCTAGCCTAGGAAATCCGTGGACAAGTTTCCTGCGGTGCCTGCATTCGTTCAATCCGCGATTATTCGTTTTGCTGGCAACGCGTTCGAAGGAACCATGTTCAAGGAACATTTTGGCGGGGCGCTCCTCTTGCCGTCCCTGCCATCCTTTCGACAAATTTTTCCAAAGGAGAGAAGCATGGATACTCTACCGAAAAATCTTCACGGTTTTATGGTCGCGACTGCCGTTGCGGTCGGCCTGGGATTTGGCAGCGGCCTTTACGCCGAACAGCCGGCTGACAAATCCAAGGATAAATCCGCAAGCGGAGCAACCGGTAAATCTGCACGATCAGGGAAAAAGGATGAGCAGGTAATCATGGAGGTGCCTGTTCTGGTCATGGTTCCGGTTCAGGTTTCCAAGGATATCAATACGGATAAGGGTTGCTGGGTGAAGTTGTATGACAAAAAGGATTTCCAGGGCGACAGTTTTACGCTCGTGGGTCCGATCAACCTCCCGGAGATGATGGGTCCATTCGGTTTCAATTGGGAAAACAAGGTACGGAGCCTCGAAACCGGCCCCAACGCCAATCTCACCATTTACGATAACCGCAATTTTAGGGATGAGGATAAATTCATCGATCCCGGCAAAAAAATTCCGGATCTCTCAAAGAAAATGGGTTTTTTTGATAACTTCCGCTCCATGCAGCTTGGCTGCATATAGTGGTTTCCGGTTAGCGTTTATTCTGGCGAAAGATGGAATGTCGCGGACGAAACAGCGGAATCATGGGCGCTGCAGAGACGGGATCGCGGGCCCGCATGCTTTCTGGATGATGCGTTTGAGGATGTGCAGCCGCCCGTGAAAGAAGTGTTCCGCACCGGGTATCACCACGACGGGGAGTTCCTGTGGAGCGGACCAGTCCAGGACTGTCCTGAGAGGTACGATATCGTCGTGATCCCCCTGGATGATGAGGATTTCGGGAATGGGTTCGATATTCCGCCGCGCGGAGCCGGCGGTCAAGTAGGGAATGCGCATTCGTTCCACAGGCGGGGCCACCATGATCAGTATTTGCGGCTGAAGTCGAGGGGCAATCCAGGCCTGGATTGCCCCTCCGAAGGAGAAGCCCGCCAGAACCAGGGGGGCGGGGCCATGGAATGAGGAAGCGAACTTTTTTCTTGCCGTTTCCACTACCGCCAGCACATCTGCTGTTTCGTCTTCGCCGCTATCGCCCGCCGCATGACGCCGGCCCTCGCTTTTTTCCACGCCGCGATAATTGAATTTGACGGCAATGAATCCGAGCTCCCATAACGTCTTGAAGAGGGTATGGACCACTTTGTGATTCATGGTCCCGCCATATTGCGGGTGCGGATGGGCAATGACAGCAATGCCGCGCGGGAGAACGAGATCGGGTTCGACCAGCACCGCTTCCAGCCGTCCTGCCGGACCGTCAATGAACAGGTTTTGCGGAGTAAATGAATTCAACGAAGCGCTGGCAATAGTGGGGTGGACTGGAAATCCGACAGGGTGTTGATCACCATGCCGCGGCGTTTCAGGAGGGCATGCGTTTCAGATCCTTAGCCGTTCGACCACGCGTCCATTCTTGAGATGTTCTTCAATGATTTCGTCGATGTCTTCCTTATCCACATAGGTGTACCAGATATCTTCCGGATAAACGACAATGACAGGGCCTTCGTTGCAACGGTCGAGGCAGCCCGCATTGTTGATTCGTATTCTCTTGCTCTTGCTGTCGAGCCGGAGGGCTTTGATACGGCTTTTTGCATAGTCGCGCATGGCCTGCGCGCCATGGTTGTTACAGCAGATTGCTCCTTCTTCGCGCTGATTGACACAGAAAAAAACATGCCGCTGATAGTAGCTCATGGGTATATCAGGTAGTGAGTGGATGCTTCCCTGAAGATTATACCGGAACCGGCCATCATTTCGCGAGAGCCGGACCATGGCTGAGGATGCATTCGGTATCGGGATGCTGGCTCGCATCCCCAACTACATCACAGCCATGTGGCTCGATCCGGTCGGAATCCGCGCGACTGCCGCTTCTACCGCTGCGCCTTCTATCTCAATTTTATTTCGGTCCATAAACGGCTGAGTAATCGCCGTTGTCTGCGATCGAGGTCGCGCAGCATTTCCAGCCGGCCGAGTAGTTCGGCATCGGGAAATATGGCCTTATTGGCGGCTATTTCCGGCTCGATGAAGCGCATCGCATCCTCGTTCGGATTTCCCGATCCCGTGAGATTGGTCAGCTCCGCGGAGTTCCTGCCGTCCAGCATGAAATTGATGAATTGATGGGCAAGGTCGGGGCGTCTTCCGCTCCGGTGCAAAACCATACTGTCGAGCGCCAGAACCGCTCCCTCCTTTGGTACGGTATAACCTACGGTGAAAGGACGGCCGGTTTTTTTTGCATCGAGCGCAGCCTGGAACATGTCATTGGAGTACCCGTGGGCGACCCATAGATTTCCTTTCGCCAATTCCTTGATATAGCCGGCATTGCTGAAAGCCGCCCAGTAGGGTTTGGCGCGCACGATAAGAGCGGCTGCCTGTTTCCAGTGCTCCTCGCTGGCATCGTTGACCGAATACCCCAGATATTTGAGCGCCGCGGCCATCAGCTCGCGCTGGCTGTCAAGCACGGTCACGCGGCCTTTGATTTTTTCCAGGTACCTGGGTTCGAAAATGAGTGCCCAGGTATCGGTTGGCAGATCCAGCTCCTTCAGTTTTTCCTGGTTGAAGCCGATCAGGGAAAGCGTGAAGGCGTAGGGTACGGAATAGTTATTGCCGGGGTCGAAGGCAGTGTCGAGATAAGCGGGATTGATATTCCTGAGATTGGGCAGGAGCGATTTATCCAGGGGCTTCAGCGCTCCCTGGCGCAAAAGCGTATCCAGTGCGTTGCCGGTAGGCACGATGATATCGTAGCCGCTTGCCCCGGCTGCCAGCTTCGCCAGCATTTCCTCGTTGTCGGAATAATAATCCTGAGACAGCCTGCAATTGCAAGCCGTTTCAAAGCGCCTGACCGAGTCCGGCGCAAGATAATTGTTCCAGTTGAACAGGTACAGGACATCTTTTTCTTTTTCACTACCCGCAGGGTTTCCCCCTTTCGCGGTACAGCCGGCAGACAGGGCGGCCAGCGCCAGCATGAGCAGAAGTAGTACTGAGGCTTTTCCGGGCAGCGAGAGGGGTTTCACCGTGCCTGGCGCGAATTGTTTCTATTCGACGAAGCGCGCGCTTCCAGTCTCGCGGCGATAATGATCATGGTCAGAGTAAGGAGCATCAATAATGTCGAAATGGCGTTGACTTCCGGCGTTACCGCCACTTTTATCATCGTATAGATCTGGATGGGAAGAATCGGTTCGCCTACTCCCTTGGTAAAGAAAGTGATGATGAAGTCGTCGATGGACAGCGTAAAGGACATCAGCGCACCCGCGACAACCGCCGGGACTATGAGAGGCAGGGTAACCAGGCGGAAGGTCTGCCACGGGGAAGCGCCGAGATCGCGGGCAGCTTCGAAGATACTGTCGTCCATGGCCTGGAGGCGCGCCCGTACGATGATGGCAACGAAGCCGATGCAGAACGTGGTGTGGGCAATGATGATGGATACCATGCCGAGGGTGACATTCAATACCTGCAGGAAAAATAACAGCAGCGATACGCCCAGCAGGATTTCGGGCATGGCCACGGGGGTAAATACCAGCACCGGCAGGAATTTCCACCGATACCGGTGTATCGCCAGCCCTGCCATGGTGCCTAGTATGGTGGAACTCAGGCTTGCGCATAGGGCGATAACGAGTGAATTGCGCGCGGCGGTCAGCATCTCCTGGTTGTTGAGCAGCGCTTTATACCAGTGCAGCGTAAAGCCGACCCACTCGGCGTTCAGACGGGAATCGTTGAACGAATACATCACCACGATTGCGAGCGGAACATACAGGAAGGCATAAATCGACGCCGCAACCAGCCATAGCCAGATATTCGCGCGGCTCATGGTTATTGGCCATGCCTCATGGCGGAGCGCGCGACCCACGTGGATAGTCCTGCCACGGACAGCACCGCGAGCGTGAGCATGATCGATAATGCGGAACCGAAAGGCCAGTCTCGGGTGCCCAGGAATTGATCCTTGATCAGATTGCCGATGAGGATATCGCCGGTGCCGCCAAGTATGTCGGGCACGGCAAACATGCCCAGCACGGGGATGAATACCAGGGCGGAACCCGAAAAAATTCCAGGCAGCGACAGCGGCCAGGTAACCCGCCAGAAGCGCTGCCAGGTTGTTGCGCCCAGATCCTGCGCCGCATCCAGGAGCGACGGATCGTGTTTTTCGAGATTGGTATAGAGAGGCAGGACCATGAACGGCAGGTGGACATATACCATGCCTACCAATACAGCGAAGGGCGAGAATAGCAGTGTTACCGGCGCGATGCCGAAAACACCCAGAATTGCATTCACGAAATGGCTAAACCCGGACTCAGGACCAAGAATGATCATCCATGCGTAGATGCGGATGAGAAAATTACTGGCGAATGGGAGCACCACCAGCAATACCAGCAAATTGCGGAAGCGTTTTTCGCTGCGGGCAATCAGCAGCGCCAGCGGATAGGCCATGACAAGGCAAATGAGCGTCGTCGCCATGGCGATGCCAAAGGATTTGAGGAAAATTTCCACATAAATCACATCGCTGAAAAAAAATTGGTAAGCCTCCGCCGTCAATCCATAATCGCCCCCCGTTCCCCCCTCCGGCGCGGCAAGTGGCGCAAGTCCCCCGAATTCGCCCGGAAAGCGAAACGAGCTGAGTACCATGATCATGCTGGGAGCGGCAAAGAAAACCAGCAGGAATACCAGGGGCGGTCCGCCGACGAGCATTTTCGCCACGATTGCTCTCATTTTTTTTAACGATCGCTATTCATTCAGGAAAATGCCTGCGTCATGACGCCAGGACACTGCCACTTCGTCTCCAGCCTCGAAGAATTTGGCGCGTCCCGGCGCGGAATTGGGAAGTAGCGCCTCGATACGGATTCCATTGGAAAGCTCCACGATATACGTGGTCACGTCGCCCATATAGAGAAAGTCATGAACCTTTCCATGAAAGTGATTTTTCAGCTCCAGGTCAGTGGACGGGTGGGAAATCCTTACCTGCTCGGGGCGGATGGCCATGACACCCCGGTCACCCGTCCTGACTCCCTGGTTGCCTGCTGCCGTGACGTGCCCCAGTCCCGCCACATCGAGTTTCAGATGGGAAGGGGCGGCTTCCAGCACCGTTGCATTCATGATGCTGATCTTGCCTATGAAATCCGCGACAAAACGGTTTCTGGGGGAACTGTAGATTTTGGAAGGCTCGTCAATCTGCTCGACGCTTCCCTTGTTCATCACGGCGATGCGATGGGATAACGCCAAGGCTTCATTCTGTGCATGCGTAACGAACACGAAAGTCACCCCGACATTTTTTTGAAGGTTGATAAGCTCGATCTGCATCTCCTCGCGCAGCTTGGCGTCCAGCGCGCCCAGCGGTTCGTCCAGCAACAATAGCCGCGGGCGATTGACCAGTCCCCGGGCAAACGCGACCCTCTGTTTCTGGCCGCCGGATAATTCATGGGGAAGGCGATGCCCGAAGTCAGACAGGCGAACATTATCCAGGGCTTCGCCCACCTGCAGCTTGATCTCATGAGAGGGCTTTCGCGCCATTTTCAGGGGGAAGGCAATATTTTCCGCCACTGTCATGTGCGGGAACAGCGCATAGGTTTGAAATACCGTATGGACGGGCCGTTTTTCCGGCGGCGTTCCCACCATATCCTTGCCATCCAGCAGTATTTGTCCCGAATCCGGGAGATCGAATCCCGCTATCATTCTAAGAAGCGTCGTCTTGCCGCAACCGGATGGGCCGAGCAGCGTGAAGAATTCGCCCGCCTGAACGCTGATATTGACGTGATCCACCGCAGTGTAGCTGCCGAAGCGCTTCGTCACCTCACGAATTTCCAGTAGCGCCATTCTATTCGTGGATTAAAAAGCGGGGATTTTACCAAATTCACTCAAGTGTGGCCGGCGGATACGGCGGCTACCGCCACATATTGATAAAAGGGACGTGGATCAAGGACGGGTTCGGGGAAGTCACCCGGGCGAAGGGGGTCGGTTGCACACATGGCATCTCCTTGCAAACGGATTGCACCATTGAGAATGGCGCGATCATGAGGAGTCGACGAAATCGCTCAAACCGGGCAATGATTGGCGGCTTCCATAGCCGGTTGCTTCATCCGGCGGAATCGCGAACCCGAAACGATATTCGCCGCGGCCGATCACCAGATTTGCCATAGCGCCGCCAGCGTCAGCAGTACGACAAGAATGGCAAGCAGCCGGTTCTGCCGCCTCTTTTCCACTAGAAGCGCATCCATCTTTTGCTCCAGGCCCTTTACGCGAACTTCACTCAGCGCCTGGTGCATCAGGCGTGGGAATTGGGGAAGCATCATTCCCCAGCTCGAGGCTTCCTTGCTCAGACGGCGGGTAAAACCGCGCAATCCCAATTGCTCGGCCATCCAGTTTTCGAGGTACGGCTTGGCGGTGGTCCACAAGTCGAGATCGGGGTCGAGGTCGCGCCCCAATCCTTCGATATTCAAGAGGGTTTTTTGCAATAGCACTAGCTGAGGCTGGATCTCGACATTGAATTGGCGCGATGTCTGGAACAGGCGCAACAATACGCGGCTGAAGGATATTTCCTTGAGAGGCTTGTCGAAGATGGGTTCGCAAACCGCGCGGATCGCTGTTTCGAAGTCTGCCACGCGAGTATCTTTTGGCGCCCATCCGGCCTCCACGTGCGCTTCGGCCACGCGCTTGTAGTCCCGCCGGAAAAAAGCAAGAAAGTTTTGTGCCAGATAGTTCTTGTCCTCATCCGTGAGGGTGCCCATTATGCCGAAATCAACCGCGATGTAGCGGCCATCATTGCCGACGAAGATGTTTCCCGGATGCATGTCGGCATGGAAATAGCCATCGCGGAATACCTGGGTGAAGAAGATTTCCACTCCCACGCGGGCCAGCCTCGGTATGTCTATGCCCTGCTCCTGCAGATCGGCCACGCGACTGATGGGTATGCCCTTCACCCGCTGCATCACCATGACGCCCGAGTAACAGTAGTCCCAGTAGACTTCGGGCACCAGAAGCAGGGGGGAATCGAGAAAATTGCGCCGGAGCTGGCTGCAGTTGGATGCCTCCCGCATGAGATCCAGCTCATCTTCGAGATGCCTGGAGAATTCGTTTACCACTTCCCGCGGCTTGAGCCGTTTACCGTCGGGCCATAGCGCCTCGACCAGCCAGGCCCCGGTTTCCATCAGTGCCACATCGTGGGCGATAATCGGCGCGATGCCGGGGCGCAGCACCTTCACCGCAACTTCGGTGCCGTCATGCAGGACTGCCAGGTGCACCTGTGCAATGGATGCGCTGGCTACCGGCTCGGCGTCGAACAGCAGGAATATTTCATTGACGGGCTTGCCGTATATCTGCTCCAGCGTGGCCAGAGCGATGCTGGAGGGAAACGGCGGAACCTGGTCCTGCAGCTTGGCAAGTTCGTCGGCAATATCCGGGGGAAGGAGGTCGCGACGGGTCGAAAGCATTTGCCCGAACTTGACGAAAATAGGACCAAGCGCCTCGAGCGCAAGGCGAAGACGCTCGCCCCGCGCACGATCCAGCCGCCGCCAGAACGTGGCTGCCCTGACCACTGGCCGTACCAGGCGTAGTCGTTCATGGCCGAGAAAAAATTCATCCAGGCCAAACCGGAAGGCTACCGAAAGTATCTTGAGAAGACGAAGGAAACGCATTTATTCTATTTGTTGTGAAACAGCAGCCAGGGATTTTGCCACTGGGTCATCGCGATGCCGCATCACCGTATACATGCCAGGGTTGACGGCGGCGTTCCCCCCGGATTTGCCGGAGTCCCCTCAAAAAGTCTTCTCAGGTTGCTTGCACTGTTTTCCTGTCTAGCGTGTCCAGTCTTTCTTCCAGGTGCCTGGTATCCGCAGATAACCGGCTTATCTCTCGGGTCAGTTCACGCATATCGACGGGCTTGGCGAGTACCGGCTGTTCTTCCGTCCAGTATTCCGTCATCGTCTGCAGAAGATTATGCAAGACCCCTTTCTGCCATTGGATCAGGTTATCTCCGGTTCGTACCACGCGATGGGCGAGAACATCACCCATTATCCTGCTCAGATCTTCCTCCACATCCCAACGCAGGCTTTTCGCTATCTGGAGAATTTCGTCGGCGAATGCGCTGTCACCCGAAATCCTGATTTCGGGGCAAGCATCGGTATTATTGGCAAGCAGCCGTGGAAACAGGGCGGGATGGAGGGTGAATATCGCGTCGCAAGGAGAATCGCTCGCCGCTGCGGATACCTCGCCCCCGGCTTGTACAGTCAGGGCGAGGTCAACAAGGGGGGGAAGGCGAAAACGCGCAGTTTTTCCCGCGTAAGCCTGCAGTCGCCTGCGGGCCCAACTTTCACTCTGGAGCAGATGGTTGAGCGGCGCTATGGCGACGGATGCCAGCATCACAGCCAGATCAGGAGACCTGCTGGATTCCCGCTAACAGCCAGACAGACTCCGGATCCTTTAAGTTTTTTTGCACATGCCAGATTTCATCAAATGTTTCCGGCAGTGCATTGGGAGCCTCGCGCAACTGTCCGTTGAAGCGGACGCTGGCAATGGCCAGGTCATTCTCGGTGACGACTTCCAGCAAATCGGCATTGATCGCCATCACTTCCGTCTTCTGCGGCTCGCTGCCTCGTTCGCTGATCTGCATGCTGATTTCCGCGAACATTTCGGGAGTAGTGTATTCCCGGATATCACTGGTATCCTTCGCGTCGTTAGCGGCCTGCAGGCGGATGAAGGACGTTTTCGCATTGCGCAGGAACGGTTCGACCTTGAAATCCGCCGGAATATTTGCCTTGCTGTCCGGCGAAGAAACAGTCTTTGCATTTTCCGTGTTCTGCGGTGCCGCAGCCGCCGCGGGTACCGGCGGGATACCATGGTTCCCGGCAGGCCCTGCACCTGAGAACTGCATGGGCCGCGCCGGCTGCTCCTGGCGTGGCCTGCGCAGCATCCTCACCACAAAGAATATGGCGGCCATCAGTGCGGCCAGCATCAGTACATCCATCATGTTGATGCCTTCGAACGCTCCGCCCATGAAAAGGGCAGCCAGGAGTCCGCCGGCGGCCAGGCCTGCCAACGGTCCCATCCATTTACTGCCGCCGGCGGCAGCCTGTCCGGGAGCCGCGGCAGGCGGTTGACCGGGTTTGGGAGCAGCTTGCTGGCTCATTGCTTCGCGTTGCTTGCCGATGCTTTGGCCACCGCCGAAACGGCGGGCTTCGGCGTCATGGGCGGCCAGCCCAAAACTGAGTATCGCGAAGGTTAATAAGGTAAATATCTTCTTCATGAGAATCTCCCAAAGATATACGAATAGACAGTCGAAATTGAGAGTATAGCATCATCGATTAGTTCAGACGGCCCATAATCGTGGGTGAAAGCCGGGTCTTTTTTGCCCCCTGTTTTTTGTTTTCCGCCATGATGGCCATTATGATGCAGCCAGGCGGCGATTCAGCGATTCCCAGGCCTGTATGCTGCCCGCTCGCACGTCGTCTTCATTATCGAATTCTATTGTGCAGGCACGCTCCTGCGACGACAGTTTCTCCTGCTTGTTTCGCAATAATTCCAGAACGGTAAGGTCGGCTTCGGAGGCATCATCCGATCTGGCCTGCCGCTGCGCGATACGTTCCCGCATCGTGCCGATGCTGGTTTTCATGGAGGCGATGACGAAAGGTATCCTTCGCTCATCCGCAAGCCGCTGGAATAGCTCGCGCTCGTCCCGGCGGAGGAAGGCTGCATCCACGATCACCGGGATGCCTCCATCCAGCAGGCCGCGGGCAAGACCATGGAGATGAGCGAAGGTTCGTTGCGTGACATCCGCGCTGTATAGATTGTCCGCCAGGGGATTGCTGCGTGCCATCGGTGACAGTCCATGGAGGCGCTTGCGCTCCACATCGGAGCGTATGCGTATCGCTTGCAACCGCTCCAGCGCGGCCTGGGAGAAGGTGGTTTTGCCTGAACCCGGCAAACCATGAGTAATGATCAGAGCGGGCTGGCGCCGGTTCAGGCATCTTTCCGCAAGCGCGATGAGGTTGAGGCAGTCCATGCACATTTTTTTTCTCGTGCGCCGGGCCAGGCCGGGCTGTGTTCCACGTGTTGCGCTAACCATGGCGCGAACCGTGGCGCGATAGGCTGTATAAAAAGGCAGCAGCGATGCGCCTCCGTAATCTCCGGTTTCTTCCAGATAGGCGTTCAAGAAGCGAAAGGCGAGATCGGGACGCTGATAATGCATCAGGTCCATGGCCGGGAAGGCGATTTCGCTCGCCACGTCGATCCAGCGCAGGGCGGGGTCGAACTCGATTCCATCGAAAGGAACGGGTTGGCCATCGAGCAGCACGATATTGCCCAGATGCAGGTCGCCGTGGCATTCCCGTACAAAACCTTGCGCCCGCCGGCGCTCGATATGGTCCTTGCAATGGGCGTATTCGGTATCGCTGGCGTGGCGCAACCGGGCAATGCCAGCTTCTTCTGCGCTGTCTGCAAGCAATGTTTCCAGACGATCCAGCGCTTGTGACATCGCCGATTGCACCAAGCCCGCCGATCCGAAACCGGAAGCGGATGTGTCCGCTGGCAGGCTGGCATGAAAGCGCGCCAGGACCATGGCTAGGTTATCGATTTGTTGCGGCGCCAGCCTGTTCTGCGCTGCCAGCTTGTCAAGCTGCCTGGAGAAAGGAAAACGGCGCATGAGCACTGCATATTCCAGGGCCGGCAACAGTCCCGGCGCTGGCGTTTGCGAACTGCCGCCGCCAATGGGAACGGTATCCAGATATATCTGCGGTGCCAGGCGGCGATTGAGCCGAACCTCCTCTTCGCAGTAATGGCGGCGCGATGCCAGGCTGCGGTAATCCAGAAATCCCAGATCGAGCGATTTTTTAATTTTGTATGCGTAGCGGCCGGCAAGCAGGACCCAGGAAATGTGCGTCTCGATCAATCGGACTTTTTTGGGGGGATGCGGATAGCAGCGCGGATTCAACAAGCCCTCGACTAGTTTGCGCTGGAAGTCTTGCCCTGCCTGGGGTTCATGGCGACGCGGGTTTTCCTGCCCCGGCTGGTTGTTCATTTGATCCCTTGGTGCAGCAAGAAAGCCGTGCCGCGCTGCATGCACGGCTTCGACAATTGATGGGCTGGCAGGCGATGGGCCGGCCGACTCAAGGGCAGACTCAAGATCAGTATCTTTTCCTCTTTTCCCGGATGCCCACCGCGGTGAATTATGAGAAACTGTCCAGGGAAAACCAGGAAATCGATCTCATGCACCATCATCCAGATCCAGATATGGCCGCGTTCCGGGCCGCAAGAATTCGAAACGCGCTATGGGGACTTTTTATCGGGGATGCGCTGGCAATGCCGGCACATTGGTTTTATAACCTGAAAAACATCCGGACCTCCTTCAACGGGGGTATCCGGGGCTATGAAGCACCGCCCCATCCCCATCCGGAAAGTTTCATGGTAGGCATGGCCTATCGGCCGGACGTGGAGTCCGCGAACCGGCTGGGGCGTCCGTATGACATCCTTCATGAGCACGCGCGCTTCTATGATACCACCTATGGCAGCCTCGCAATTCGTTCCACGGAGCGGGAGGGGGAGCATGGAAACCGGGTTCCGCGGCTTGCGGACCGCTTTCATTATCATCATGGACTAAAAGCCGGGGAGAACACCCTTGGCGCCCACCTGGTACGCGTGCTCATGCGTTCGGTAATTCGCCGCAGGCGTTATGATCCGCGGGATTTTCTCGAGAGCTTCGTACAGCATCTCGCCACACCTGGCGAAAACCAGGATCCCTATACGGAAATCTATCTGCGGCGCTGGTTCGAGAATTATTCCCGAGGTTTTCCCATCGAAGGATCCGCCGAATTCCAGCGCAATATCTGGTCTATCGGGTCGCATGGCGGCGTCATACGCCCCCTGGTTTTGTCTATGCTTGCTGAAAGCGCATATCAGGGACTGGGATTCGCGATGGAACATCAGTCTCTTACCCACCGGTCGGAAAATGTCGCGAGCGCGCTGGGTGTCCTGGTTCCGCTGCTGAATGCATTGCTGAAAGGCGGGGATCCGGTCGAGGCCATATTCTCCTATGCCAGGGCGATAAGGCTGCCGAGAATCACGGGTGAGGATCTCTTTGCCACCTACCGCAACCATGGCGGGCCGGGCAGCATTCCCAGCGACGAGATGTGGCAATTGCATGTGAGGCTCGACGAGGGTCCTTTTGAGATAGCCGGATTTGCGCGGCAGCGTGGCGAAGCGGAGGTGGTCCGGCACCTCCTCGCGACCGCCTGCTATCCCGAGCATGGTCTTCCATTGATGCTGTATCTCATCATCAGGCATGGCGCCGGAATCGAAGAGTCACTGCTGGCCAATGCCAATGCGGGTGGGGATAACGTGCATCGCGGCATGATCATGGGTTTGCTGGTCGGTGCCTGCGGCAACAGGCTGCCGCTTCATCTGGTGGAAGGGCTGGTTTCACGCCACGAATTACAAACGGAGATCGATGCGTTTGCCGAAGTCATTCTGGAAGGAGCGATTTAAGGAAGCGCTGCACAAATTCTCGCTGACGCGGAGACGGCTTCGTGAGCTCCTGTTCCATCCTTTTCCCTCGAAGCCATGTAACGGCCCTGTAGCGAACTCACCATATAGGTGAGTGTCGGGTACCGTAAAAAGTCTTTGTGGATCATGACTCCAAATTGCAAATGAGCGGTCAGCTGCCGGATTTGGGGTCAAGGATTCCCCTGGTTCCCGGGCTGGAGATGTTGGCCTCGGGATCGTGGCAGCGTGTTCGGCGGATGTGCCTGATTTTTTATTCATAGCGCAAAAATTCCTCCGCCAGCGAATCGTCTCCGTAGCGCCTGATGAGGGCCTCAATCTCCGCAAGCAAGGCATCGTCTTCGTCCTCCTCCAGAATACCTTCTCCGACAAGCCTTGCGGTCAGGCCGCCCGAAGCGATGGATTCTTTCACTGCCGCCAGGGTGGGTGGATTTTCCCGGTTCTCGTCGTTCACCATGGCTTCGATCACGCGCGAGAGCGGTTCCGTGGCAACGCTTTGCGTGAAGTCGATGGCAAGCGCGTCCTCTCCAAATTCCTCGATCAACGCATCCATTTCATCCAGTAATGACTCGTCCAGATCGAAATGATGCAGCCGCTCCGCCTCCGTTAGCGACTGGGGCAGCATGTCTGCGAGAAAGGCGCGTACCGCGGCAAGCGTTACAGGTTCCTCGGCATCGGGATCGTTGGCTTGGCTTGCGATCAGCGCGGCCAGGTTAGGGCTGACGCGCGTGGCGATATCGACGGGATTGCGAATCATCTGCTGATCCTCTATGGAAAGTGGAGCGGCGCTGCAGATTACGCATGAATATCTGCGGGCAGCACGAGCGACACATTATCAGTCTAGAATCCGCCGCGAAAATGTCAACATTGCGTTGTGGCGCGGACTGCCGGCATATTCTGGAAGCTTGCCATGGCCAGTATCTCTATTCCCCTGCGGAAAGTCGGCAAGCCGGAGCGTTCCAGCAGGACGCAGGGTTTGCCAAGGCACGCGCAGTACCGTTTTACATGGAAAAAAGCGGCATGATTGACGCAATCGACCGGACAAATTACTGCGTCGGCCCGGAGAAGCAGCGCGCCAAGCGGATCTGGCCCACCGTGCCGGTCGCCGCGATAGATCAGAAAATGCCCCCCTGTTGCTTCAACAAAGTGGCGGTATGCCGGATACAGGGCGGCGCGCCCGCCGACGCACAGGATGCAAAGCCCGGCGAGGCACGGACCCGCCTGATTGCCACCCGGCTTATTCGCCTTGCCGAAGGAAGCAGATACGGAGGCCTGCGGCGCCTTGATCAGCGGTGTGGCGGACCATTCCGGCTCCCCATCGGTTTGGGTCCCGGCACAGCGTGTTTTCACAAAGACGATGTCATGCTGAAATAACCGGGTGCCGTCGGTGGACTGGTATCCTGGAACAGGCGGCGTGCCGCCACCCGCATGCTTTCGCCGACGCTGCGTGCGGTCCGGAGGTTCCATTTCCCGATCCATGAAAAGTATTCTAAAAACAGCATCAAATTTTCTCTCCAGCGCCATTCTTATGCGCATTGCGAGAGAATTTCCTTGACGCTGGGGCTGGTTCAGGTGTCGGCCCTGAAGAAGATAGTCGGACATCGCGCCACTCATGATAACGAGAATGAGAATTATTACCATTCTAGTATGTATGAAGGCGGATTGCAACAACGGGCGGATGTGCTCCGCCGCAATTATCGGCTTCTACCCCATCTGCGTGGCTTCTCGCGGAAGGTCAGAGGGAAGTACGGCTGCAGTCAGCGGGAATCGATCCATATCCGCTGGATGTCCTCATCGGTTGCCGGCGGCGGGAAGCGATTTCCTTTCGCGCAGGAATTGCTCGATCCGGTCTGGGGTTACCCCGGGGCTGAACAGATATCCCTGCATCTCGTCACATTTGAGCATACGCAGCAGGTCTGCCTGTTCCTCTGTTTCCACACCTTCCGCAATCACCCGCAGATGGAGTGAATGTGCCAGCGATATGATCGCGGACACGATATTGAGATCGTCCGGATTGGTGGTCATATTGATTATGAATGCACGATCCACCTTCAGGACGCTCACAGGCAATTTGGCGATATAGCTGAGGGAAGAATATCCGGTGCCGAAATCATCTATCGCGACCTCGACATTCATATCGCGGATGATCCTGAGCTTTTCGATGTTCTGCTCGATGTCCTGCATGATCACGCTTTCCGTGATCTCCAGTTCCAGCCCGATCGACACGTTTCCGGCGTGATGCAAGGCGCTTGCAACCATACTGACGAAATCCTTCTGCCGAAGCTGGATAGGGGATACGTTGACAGCAATTTTCGGCGGGTTGAGCCCGAGAGACTGCCACTTCTTGAAATCCGATATAGCTTTGCCCAAGGCCCAGCGTCCCGCATCGAGAATCATCCTGGTTTCTTCGAGAAGTGGAATGAAGCTCAGCGGTGGTACCAGCCCGTTTTCCGGATCCCGCCAGCGCATCAGGGCCTCGAGTCCGCTGATATGGCCGCTTTCGAGATCAATTTTCGGCTGGTAATACAGTATCAGTTGCTCCTCCTCCAGCGCCCGGCGCAGCTTGGTCTCGAGCTTCAGTTTTTCCGTAACACGGGCATTGAATTCGGGCGCATAGTAGAGATGCTTGTCCCAGGAAAGCTTGGCCTTTTTCAGTGCGATTTCGGCATTACGCAAAAGGCTGTCGGTATCGCGGCCATCCATGGGATACGAAGAGGCGCCCGCCCTGGCGGATATCCGCAATTCCTGCCCAGCGATCAGGAAAGGGCGGCCCTGTATGCCAACCAGAATCTTCTCCAGGGTATGGGCGATGTCGGTACTTTCCTCCTCATGGCTTATGGCGAGCGCAAAATGATCGGAAGAGAGATGGGCCAGAATGTCTGTTTCGGCCAGCATATGTTTTAGCCGCTCCGCAAGCTGACGAAGCACGCTATCTCCAGCTTGGTGCCCAAGGGATTCATTGATGCTGCTGAACCGCTCGAGGTCGAGAATCACTACCGAGAGCGCTCTGGAACTGTTCTGAAATGTGCCGATGCGCTGATCGACCCGATCCAGAAATAGCGAGCGATTGGGAAGACCGGTCACAGCATCGAAAAAAGCCAGATAGTGGAGGCGCTCCTCTTTTTTCAGGTGGTCCATTGCAAAGGAAATATCACCAGCCATCTCGATCAGCAGAGTCATTTCTTCTTCGTCGAAGAAACCGGTTTCCGCGGCATACAGCTTGAAGATCCCGGCGAGCCGGCCTTCGAGGGTCAGCGGCAGGACTACCATGGAATTGTAGCGGTGGTTCGCCGCATCCTTAGCCCACGCCCGTGCCCGCTCGTCGCTGGCAAGATCATTGCAGACGGCCGGCCTGAGAGTGTTGATCGCCTCAGCTATCAACCATGAATTTCCAGGAGCATCAAGCACAGCAGTGAAGTTCAACTGGGCCAGATAGCCATGCTCGTGACCCGCCTTGGCCATGGGCGTGATGTTTTGCGTTTCCCGATCGTACAATCCGATCCATGCGAACACGAACTGGCCATGATCGACCGCAATCCGGCATGCCTCGCCGAAAAGCTCCTGTATTTCCCCAACGCGCACGATGGTCGTATTGATCCCGCTCAATACTGCGTGAATCCGGTTGAGCCGGACGATCCTCTCTTCATATTCCTTGCGCTGGCTTATTTCCGCGGTCAATGCAGTGGTGCGGTCTTCCACCAGTTTTTCCATGTGTTCATGCAATCTGGCGCGTTCCAGCGCAATACCGATCTGATGGCCTGCTCCATGCAAGGTCTCCAGTTCGCTATCCGTGAAAGAATCCTGCTGTTTGCCCATCAGATTCAGGATTCCGAGATTCTGGCTGCCCGCCCATAGAGGGATGCAGGCATGGCAGGGTGGACTGAAATTATCGGGATCTGGCATGAGACGGCTGCAGTGGATTATCCTGGCGGTGCGGCCGAGTTCGCCCGCAAGGAATAGATGCCAGCATTCGCAGGAGTCTCCGGTTTTTTCGGTTGCAAAGAACGGGGGTTCATTACAGGAAGCGGCAAGCTGTAAAGCACCGTTGTTCCACAGGTAGAGCCATCCGGCTTCCACTCCCGGCAGTTCCAGCGCATATTCGAGTGCTTTATCGCAGACTTCGCGTTCCGTTACCGCCCGGTTCAGGCCTTCCGCAATGCGGTAGAGTCCATTCAGCAAGTGGTTCGAATGTGCCAGCTCAAGCTGCCGCGCATGAAGTTCCTTGTTGATATGGATTGCATCTTCATAGATCGAAATCAAAAGATCCACGATCTGCTGCCGTTCGGCGGTAATGAAGTGTTTCTGTCCGCCAAGGTAGATTTCCATTCCTATCTGCAGCTTCTGGCTCTTGCGCAATTCTTGGTTCATCAACAGGTAATCGATGCGAGCGAACAGATACCGGTCCTCATACGGCTTGCGGATGAAATTGTCTGCGCCGCATTCCAGCCCTTTCATGATGTCGCGGATGTCGGCGAGCGAAGTGAGCAGGATTATGGGAACATCGTTGAGGCCCCCGTCATGTTTTATTTCTCTGCAGAATGTAAAGCCATCCATTACCGGCATCATGACATCGCTGATTATCAGGGCTGGCTTGCGCTGCCGGGCCAAGGCAAGAGCCTGCTTGCCATCCACCGCCACCCTTGTCGTATAGCCCTTTGATTCGAGCAGATACCGCAATTTTTCTGCCTGGGTCGGACTGTCTTCCGCGAGGAGTATTTCGATACCGCTGCTATCGTGCATTTGAGTCATGCTAGCCGTATTCCCTGTATGTCATGAGGATCTGCCAGGCTTATCAACATCGGCGCGATTTTTTCCAATGGCAGAACGAATGTTGCCGCGCCCAGCCTAGCCGCCTCGCCCGGCATGCCATGCACGACGGAACTGTCCTTATCCTGGGCAAAGGTGACAGCGCCTTTTTCCTTCAGCCTTCTCAGTTCTTCCGCGCCGTCGCGCCCCATTCCCGTCAATAATCCGGCAACCGCCTCACGCCCATAGACTTCGCAAATCGATCGAAAAAGACTGGAAACGGAAGGCCGCAACCCATGCTCCGGTGGATCTTTTGTCAGAATGATTCTTCCTTCCCGCACGATCTTCATATGGAATTCGTCGGGCGCAATATAAGCATGCCCTGCCAGCGGAAGCTCGCCATGGGTGGCGACATGCACTGGCGGACCGGATGATTTCGATAGCCACTGGGTCAGCCCGCCCACGAATCCCGGGGATATATGCTGGACGATCAGGATCGGTACCGGGAAGCTTTTTGGAAGCGCCGCGAGAATCATCTCGATGGCGGAGGGGCCTCCAGTCGAAGCGCCAATGCCGACAACGCTGAGGCGAGTCTTTTCCGGAGCAAGGGTTGGGGTGGCAGGGCGCGGAGGCAAGGAAGCCGAAGCGGAATTTCGCATTCGCGCCCAGCGCCGGACCATTTTTACCTCTGACATCAGTTTTACCGTCTGAATCATATGCCGGACCATGGCCTGGTAGTCCGGGTGCCCGACGCCGGCGGGGCGCGGCAATATCGCGAGCGCGCCCGCATTCATGGCATCGAATGTCGTTCCCATCTCTCCCATATCCTGGCTGCCGCTCACGATCACGATAGGGATCGGGTTCGTTTCCATGATGCGGCGGGTCGCTTCCAGACCGTTCATCTTTGGCATATGTATGTCCATGGTGATGACGTCGGGATGCCGCTGCTGCGCCATGCCCACGGCTTCCTCACCGTTGCGGGCTGTTGCGATAACCGCGATGTCGGGGTCGGATTCGAGAATATGAACAAGGAATTCGCGTATCACGGCCGAGTCTTCCACTACCAGGACATTGATCATAAAAAGGAGGGATGATTAGAAACGGAGGAGACGCCGGATGATCTCCAGTAAGTTGCTTTGGTCGAAGCCGCTCTTTACTACATATGCATTCGCACCCGCGTCCACTCCGCGTTCGCGGTGTTCGCGCGACTCCAGCGCTGTGACCAGTACGACTGGAAGGCCGGCAAGCTGCTTGTCCGCGCGTATCTTCGCAGTGAGATCGAAACCGTCCATGCGCGGCATTTCCACATCGGAGACGACAAGATCGAATTTCGCGGTTTTCAGCGCGGTGTATCCATCCACGCCGTCCACGGCCGTACCGACGCGATAGCCTGCCGACTCCAGAATGGCTTTGAGCAAGGTCCGGGAGGTGATGGAATCCTCTACCACCAGGATTGCATGTTCTGGCACGCTCCCATGCTCTTCATCTGGCGGCCGAGGTATACTGGATGGCGATGGAGATTCCATGCCCCGATGCTTTATCGCCGATTTCAGCAAGTCCTGTACATTGAGGACAGGTACGACCTGTCCGTTGCCCAGCACGCTTGCGCCGGTGACATTGCGGATACGAGCCAGCGGCCGGATGAGGGTCTTGACCAATACCTCCTGCTCACCCAGAATTTCCTCCACAAGGAACGCTATCTGGAAAGCCTCCGACCCGAGAATCAGAGCTTGAGAGAATGGCTTTGCTTCCATCTGGGGCCGGACGGGCGCCAATTCGAGCGCATTGCTCAGTCCGACGAGGGAAACCGGTTTTCCATCCACCAGAATCGTTTCGCGATTTTTGACCGTCCGGATGTCCTCGCCGGAAAATCGCAGTACGCGTTCCACCCCGGTGGAAGGGATGACGAATAGTTGTCCTCCGGCACGAACGAGAACCCCGCGAAAATTTGCCAGCACGAGGGGAAGAGAGATATGGAAAACGGTTTCGCGGCCCGGTTTGGTTTTTACTACGATGCCGCCGCCAAGCCGCTCGATTTTTTCACGCACGATGGCCAGCCCCAGCCCACGTCCCGAGATATCCGTGACAGTAGCGCTGGTCGAAAGACCGGAATGAAAAATGAGCAGCGTCGACTCCAGTTCGTCCAGCCGTTCCGCCTCTTCGACCGACATGAAGCCGAGCCTGCAGGCAGCGGCTTTCACCTGGGCGATATCAATGCCTGCGCCATCATCCGATACCAACACTTCCGCTGTACCGCTATCCCTCTGCGAACATGACAATGTGATTGTTCCGTGCGCTGGTTTCCCCTTGGCAAGGCGGACTTGCGGCTGCTCGATTCCGTGGTCGATGCAATTGCGCACAAGGTGGATGAGCGGGTCTCTGATCTCCTCCAGTATGTGCCGATCGATTTCGATTCCATCCCCCCTGATGACGAGTTCAATACTTTTGCCCTGCTTGCGCGCGAGTTCGCGGCAGAACCGGGGAAAGACGTCGAGCAGCGAGGAGAATGGCAGCAGCTGCATTTCTTTCACGTCCCGCCGCAAGCTCTCATTCATGCTGGCCAGCATACGTTGATCCTGTACGGTGGCATGCTGCAATTGCCCCAGGCGGTCCTCCAGCATTTTCATGCGCAGTTGCTCCGCATCCAGATAGCCGAGTATCCGGGATAGTTCATGTTTGTATCTGGAAGTCGTGGCATCGGTGTTGCCAGCCAATTTCTGTTCAATGAGTCGCAGTGCGGGCTGGATCTGCTGCCGCTGTTTTTTCCATTCCACGAACTCAAAAAAAATCTGGTTCAATTCATTGACGTGCTGGTCGATCTTGAGCCGCGGCAGCAGCAGCTCCTCGATTTGCCGCATGACAGAATCCAGTTTGGCGGTGGAAACCCTGACGGTAGTGGCGCCAAGACCGCGGGCTGGCCGCGGTGCCGGCATTTCATTGCGCGTGCCGGATTCGGCCAGCCTGCTGGCGGAAACCGCGGAAGAAACAGAAAGAGCAGGGGGGGGCGGCACAACCGCGGTGATGGGTGGCATGGTGGCAGGGCCGGTCGATAACCCTTTCAACACATCCTCGAACTGGCGTATCAGAGGTGCTGCCAGGGCCTTCTGCCGCACGGCATCGTCATTCGCGGCCAGAAGGCTCGTGAGCATATCGACACCCTGAAGCAACAGATCGATCAAGTGAGAGGAAGCCGGGAGACGTTTATTTTTCAAAGCGGCAAAAACTGCTTCCATTGCCTGGCAAACGGATTCCATCTGCGTCAGATTCACTGCTCGCGCCGCGCCTTTCAGGCTGTGCACTTCGCGAAATACGGTTTCAATAATGTCTGCATGCTGCTTGCCCGGCGGTGTTTTCTCCAGGGAGCACAATTCCGAAGACATTACCTGCAGATGCGCCTCGGCTTCGGGACGAAAAGTTGCCAGGAGTCTCTTCAGGAGCTCATCGTTGGTCGGCATGGGATTATGTTCCTGCTATCTGGTGGTCTTGCCGTTGATCATGATGCTCAGCTTGCTGCCCATCTCATGCAAGCCCTGCGCCGCCAGCTCCGCCTGCTTCGTACCCGCCACATTCTGCTGACTAGCTTCCTTGATATTGCCCATCGCCAGCACGATCTGATCCATTCCTATCATCTGCTGCTGGCTGGAAGCGGCGATCTGGGTAGCTGCCTGTGCCGCGTCATTGATGCTCACGGATAGCAGGCGAATCGATTCGCCGGTTTCGCTGGATTGTTTCACGCCAGCTTCCACTGCCTTGTTTCCCTGCTCGGTAGCCAGCACCGCGGTATTCGTGGCTTTCTGGATATCGCCCAGGATCCTTCGCACCTGGCTGGTTGCCTGCCTGGATTGCTCGGCGAGGCTCTTGATCTCCTGCGCCACCACGCCGAAGCTTTTGCCATGTTCGCCGGCGCGAGTCGCTTCGATTGCTGCGTTTACCGCCAGAAGATTGGATTGCTCGGCAAGATCGTTTACCGTCGCGATGATTTCGCCGATGGCTTGGCTCTGTTCGGACAACTGCACGATGCTGCTGGCAATGGATTCCATCTGTTCCTGGATGCGGTGCATGCCCTGGATGGCCTCTTCAACCGATTCGCGTCCGGCCCGTGAGACGGTAGAGGCTTTCTGCGCTGTATCGGAAACATACTTCGCTTTCTGGCTCGCGAGTTGCGCAGTCTGCTTGACTTCCTCCACGGTGGCGGTGGTTTCGCTTACGGCAGCGGAGGTTTCGGCGGCGCCCGAGGCAACCTGCGTGGTGGTGGCAAGAATCTCGGCAGAGGAGGATGACAGTTGCGCAATGCTTTCCCGCAGCTGACCGGTTATGGTACGGCCCAGGTTGAGGCCGATGCTCATCCCTGCAAAAATCGCAAATAGCGAAACAATGACCAGGGTAAGAGTGAAAAGCCTCACTTCTTCTGCAAGGTTAATTCTTCCTCTATCGAGCAATTTTGTTTGCTCTTCATAAAAATTTTTAGCCTTCTCGATGAGCGCAAGGCTGCGGGGCCGGAAATCCTTTATGGTGTAGGCGATCGCTTCTTCGTTTTTTTGCTCCGCTGCGAGCCGGAGCACCTCTTGCTGGGCTTGCAGCAATTGCTGCTGGATGGATTCCATTTCGCTGATGACGGCGATTCTCTCCGGTATGCGCATCAAGCGATGCATTTTTGCGAAAATTTCCTTGTACTGGCGATCGTTTGCCTCCAGCTGGGTCTGGTTCAACTGGCGAATATCGGGATAGAGCAAGATGCCCCTCACGTAGCTCTGTTGAGCATAGGTGACAGTCATGAGGTCGTTGCCACTTTCCAGCAGCCGCTCGTCCACGTTCAGGAAATCGTCGTAAGTCGTCTGTGTCTGGTGAAGAGCGTGAAAGGCAACGCCGGTCACCAGCGCCAACAGCGCCAATATGACGACGTAACCGCCGATGATCTTGTGGCTGATGGTCATGTTTCCCCCTTGAAAGCTTCGGCTTTCTCTTATTCCTTTTACAAAATCTCAAGACCGGAATCGAAGAACGCGGGATTCGTGATTATTTGCATGTCTCTTCAGTCATGAGAGCTATTCACCCACCTCTTCCTGCACGACAATGCTTTTGTCCGAGAGGAGTTTTTCGGCATCCAGGACGACCAGCCGCTCCGCGGTTATTCCCTTCAAATAATCTCTGCGGATACCCGTGAGCGTGGGTGGCGAAGGATGGACGTCGGCCAGCAGCACACGGCGCACGCCGGCGATCGCATCGGCCAGGACACTGAATAGCGCTGCTCCGGATCTCAGCACAATGATCTTGTTGAGATCGCCCAGTCCCTTGTCGGGTAGTTCGAAGAATTTCTTGAGATCGATGATGGGAAGCATTTCTCCCCGCAGATTGGCGATGCCCAGTACAAAGGCTGGGACGCAGGGGAGCGGTGTCAAGCTTTCCAGCACGGCGACTTCACGAATGAAACGTGATTCAATCGCATATCTTTCGTGGGCAAGAATAAATTCCACAACTTCCAGGCTTCCGGCAACGCTTTGTTCGGCCACCGGTTCCTGCGCCAATGCCGATGCCCTTGCTTTCAGTATCCTTTGTATCTCCTGGCTGGATGGTTTCCAGATATCCGCGAGGAAGTCATGTGCTGCGGCTACCCGCTGTCCGGCGGTACCGGACAGCAAAGATCGAGCCAGCGGCGGAGGCGTCATTTTGCTATTCATTCAGTTTTTTCCTCCTGTGCCCCCTATTGTCAAGGGAGTCGTTGGCGCTGCTTCCATGGGGCGTGGCTGGGTAACCAAGCGAGCGGATGATCTCGATAAGCTGCCCGGCTGTCAGGCCATCCGATTCCGGCAGAGACGTGCCGGGAGGCAGCGTGCGCAGCAGTGACAGCGTATTGGCGAAGTGGCGTCCAGCTTCACGTTTTCGCCCCTGTGACAAGTGGAGACTGGCCAATGCGAAATAGGCGAGCACGAAATCCGGATCGAGATACAGTGTGCGCAACAGGGACTGGACCGCGTTTTCGTCCTGGCCGGACTCCAGCTGGAGGGTAGCCATAAGGTAATGGCTGGCGCCATTGAGCTTGTCCGCCGCGATGGCCTTTTCACACCATTTGACGGCTTCGCCGAGCTGGCCCAGGTTCGCGTGGGCGCGGGCGGTATGGTGGTACGACTCACTTTTCTCCTGGCTGGTTCTATTCATATGGGCTTGGGTGCCCGGCATCTTTTTTTTCCATTGAGGCGAATCTGCTTCCGGCGCCACCGATTCTTTCCTTGCGGTTTCCCCGTGTGGATGCACCGGATGCACTTCCGGAAGTCCGCAAGTGTCTGGTCGCGGGGATGGCGGGGCAGGGGCGGGAATCCCGCAAGCAGGCATGTCGATTCGCGGTATGGGAATTTCGCTTTTCTGATAGAGAATCACGCCCGGGAAACTTCTGGCGTAAAATTGAGGAAAGGCACTGCCTTGTACTTCCACAGCGCTGACAATGAGCCAGCCGCCGTCTACAAGCGAGTGGTGGAAGTTTCGAACGATTTTCCTTTTCGCTTCCGCACTGAAGTACATCATTACATTGCGGCAGAAGATCATATCCATCGCATCCGTACCATTGACGGCGGATGGATAGGTGTCTCCTGCAAGGTTGAGGTAGGAAAAGCTTACGCGCCTGCGAATATGCGGCAATATCTCGAACTGCCTGTTCTTTTTCTTCTTGAAGTACCGCTCTTTCATCCAGCCTGGCGTGTCGCGAAAAGACCAGTCGCTATAGATTCCGTCAGTTGCTTTTTGCAGGAATACGGGATTGATATCCGTGGCAAGAATGACCGCGTTCCATTCCGTGGATGGATGGATGAGCCGATCCAGTATCATGGCTATTGAATAGGCTTCCTCGCCGGTGCAGCAGCCTGCGCTCCAGATGCGCAGCATGCGATGGTCGCGGACGCAGGTGCGTATCAAATCCGGAAGAATGCGCTCTTCCAGTACTTGAAGAACCCTTTTTTCCCGAAAAAAATAGGTTTCGCCCACAGTGAGATGGCGAGCCAGAATTTCGATCTGGGGGCGTGCAAGCGAGGCGGACAGGATATGCCGAACACAGGTTTCGAGGTTTTTCATTCCCAGCGCGGGTACGGCGGCACTAAGTCCCCGCTCAAGATCGCCCCAGCGGTTGACCGGGTAATACAAGCCCATCCGATTGGCCAGCTGTTCGCTCAACTGTAGAAGGAGAGGGTGTGGGAGTGTCATTCGCATATCATGCGCATCTGTTTCAGGCGGTTTCCAGCGCGATATCCAAGGCTTTTTCTTCTTCCAGCGAAAGAAATTTGTCCAGATCATGGATGAGGACCAATCCATCCTTGAACTTCAAGATGCCTTCCAGGTACTTGGTGCCCGGAACGATGTGCTCCGTCAAGGCCAGGCCATGATCCGGGCATTCGATTACTTCCGTTACCGCATCCGCTATCAGGGCGAGCCGGCGCAGCCCGGCGTGGGCAAGAATCAGCTGGTCATCCAGAACAATTTCGCGTTTCGGCAGGTTGAAGCGCCGCCGAAAGTCGATGACTGGAATAATCCTGCCGTGAATATTGATTACGCCCAATACGATACCCGGCGCGTTCGGCAGCGGCGTGATCTGGGCCACTCGCGCCACCCGATCTACCGAGGGCAGAGGCAGCGCGTAGCTCTGGTCATCCAGGGTGAAAACAAGATATTGGCAGGCCATGGTGCGATGGATATAAAGCAACAAACATGATTGGCTTGAGAAATCCAACTCGATACCGGAGCTTCTGAATAAATCTGGCGGAACGTTACTGGCAAAACTTGAGGTGATCGCAAGGCCCGCAACAATGGTCATGCCAGCGGAGATTGGCTCAGCTCGTCCCATGATGGTATGAAACATCAGAACGAGTGTTTTGAATAGCTGTAGAATCTTACAGTTGTGGACACATGGCTTTATCCGGAAAACATTGCGGAATGGGTATCCCAGGAGGACCCTACCTCACGTGTGCGCTCCTGGCGGAGGGGATGGCGAAGATATTTGTTTCCTTGGGGGAAAGCTGTGCCCTGCGCTTCGGGGGCCGGATTCAGCGCATCTTGATGAACTGCTGAATGAAGGCGTCGCCGGTGTTATAGGCCATGTAATTGGTGGTCCGGTAGGCATTGAATGCCACTTTATCGACCACCACGCGATCGAAGAAGGGTATGAACTGCCAGCGCAAGATCGGATAGCTGGAAAAGCAGGGGATCAGCGCACCGCCCTTTTTTAATGTCCGGACCAGTTGCGGGACGATTTCCTGCCACAGAACTTCATCTTCACGCAGTTCCTTCGGCAGGTGCGGATCGAAGAAAATGCCATCGAAGCTTTCTGTCTCCAGTTCATGGAGGTAATCGAAGAAGTCGGCATGGACTATTTCGAGCGCGGAGGGGGGCGAGGGATTGCATTCCTGGAAAAGATCGATCACTTTCCGGTATTTTTCGATCACGACATGGCGGTGAGTGTGCGGGTTGCCGGCGATGCGCAGCGCGGATATTCCCAACCCCAGCCCGACCTCCAGGAACGTGGATCCAAACTGGCACAGCAGGTCGGATGACAGGCACATCAACTCGCGTTCCCATGCCTGCATGGCCTGGTCCCCGTCGATCATCAGCGTGACCTCGCCTTCGCGTTCGAGAAGCGCGATCTCAGGATCGTCTGGTTGGCGCTGGTGCATTTGTTTCCTCCTGTTCGAAATCTGTACGCAGGGAAGAGGTTTGGAGGCGATGCTGCTCGCGGGATAGCCGCTCGATCGCGAGTGGCGGCTGCGCATTGCGTTCCTGCGCCGCGCCGATGGCGCAAGCCAGCTGCGCCACTGTGGGAGCGTCGAAGATCCGCCGCAGTGGAAGGTCCAGTTTTAGCCGAGCCATGACAGCGGCGAGTACACGAATCGCCGCCAGCGAGTGGCCACCCAGATCGAAAAAATTGTCGTCGACGCCGATCTGCTCCACGCCGAGCACATCCGACCAGATGCCGCACAGAATTCGTTCCATTTCGGTGCGAGGCGCCGTGGCGTGCGTCATCCGCTGCTGCTCCCGATTTGGCGCGGGCAGCGCGTGCCTGTCGATCTTGCCATTGCTGGTCAACGGAAGGCGTTCCAGCCATACGACGCGGGCCGGAATCATGTAGTCGGGCAGGCGCGAGCGCAGGAAGCGCAGCACATCCGCTTCAGTGATCATCGCGCTTTCCTGCCCCTTCCGTCTTACCGCGTAGGCGATCAGGCGGCCTCCGGCATGGGTCTGCTCCTGCAGGATGCGGGCCTGTGTTACCGCAGGATGCTGCTCCAGGGCGGTGATTACCTCGCCAAGCTCGACGCGAAAGCCGCGTATCTTGATCTGCTCGTCCGCTCTCCCCACAAAAACGACATTGCCATCGGGAAGGTACCGGCCGAGATCGCCGGTCTGGAACATCCGGTCGCCTGCCGCGTCGCGAACGGTCCGGAAGGGGTTGGCGATGTACAAGCGTGCTGTCAGGCCGGGATCATCCCTGTAACCGCGAGAGAGATAAGGGCTGCGGATATGAATCTGGCCCAGCTCGCCAATGCCTGCCTGCACTCCGGGTGCGGACTGGATGATGAGTTGCGCGCCGTCTATGCCGCGGCCCAATGGCATGAATGGTATGAGCGGCATGGCCGTGTCTGGAGGGGCCGGGCACCATGCCATCGCCTGAGGCGTTTCCGTCGTGCCGTAGAAGTTTACTATCTCCACATTCGGGGCGTATGGCCGCAGGGCCGAGATGAAGGCGCCATCGAGCACGTCGCCGCCAAAGAAAAGGTAGCGCAATGACGGCAGCGAGGCCTTTCCGCAGGCTTGTGCGATTGCCCGCGCTCCATCCAGCAGCATGGTTCCCATCGCGGGAGTCAGGTGCATGACACTGATCCGTTCGTGGTTGACCCATCCCGCTAGGCGCGCCGCCGAGGCGAGATCTTCCGCGGCCGGGATGCACAGGGTCGCGCCGAGCGCGAGGGGCGTCAGCACGTCGCGCAGGAACGGATCGTGCGATAGCCCGGATACGCAACTGAAGCGATCCGCCGCGTTCAGCCCGAACGTCGTTATGTGCCAGTCCACGAAATGAGACAGGGGAGTATGCAATCCCTCGATCGCGCGTGGAACGCCCGTGGTGCCGGAGGTGAAAGCGAGGTAGGCAAGACTATCCGGAGAAAGATGGGTTTCCGGCATCCCCAGAGTCTTTGGTTGTTCGCTTGCGCCTGTTCCACCCTTGCACGACTTAGGCGACTTGCGCGACAGGGAAAGGGAGAGGCGAGCCTTCAAGGCCTGCTGGCCGAGAAATGAAGCGAGTTCTTCCGGTAGCTGGGCGTCTGTCTTGCTTGCGCCGCTGGCTGCAAGGTTGATCCAACCGCTGGGTCTGGCAAGGCGCAGGCATGCAATCAGGCGCGCCGCGGGATAGGCGGGTTCCAGGATCATGAATGCAGCACCGGCCTCGAGCACGCCCAGGATGGCGATAGCGTGCGCCGCGCTTCTATTGCCAAAGATCGCGATCACCTCTCCCGGGCCAATGCCACGCTGGCGCAGGCGGTTCGCCACGGCACTGGCCTCCGTTTTCAGTTCGCCATAGGTCCATGACCGGGCTCCGTCCGAGAGCGCGATGCGATCGGAGATATTGGTGGCGTGCCGGGTGACGAAGCAGTGAATTGCCTGCCATAACCGTGGGGGCAGGGGCTGGCGAGGATCCGGGAGAAGCGTTCGCGCGGTGGCGGATATCAGTTCGTGGCTTTCGATCGATGCCGACGGCGCAGCAGCCACTTTTTGCAGCAGGAGCCGATACTGCGCCAGCATCTCGCTGATTCGGGCATGCGTGAATAATTCAGTCCGGTAGACCGCCTTGAGATGCAGGCCCTCAGCCGTTTCTTCCGCGTAAAAGGTCAGATCGAAGCGCGCCAGCGCTTCAGCCGGGCCGCCAAGCGTTTCCTTCGGCAATTCTGCTCCGGGCAGGTCGACGCGTGCTTCCGCATAGTTGAGCATGTTGAAGAATACTTGAAAGACCGGCGTCCACGCGGCGCTGCGTTGAGGCTGCAGCGCTTCGAGAAGGCGCTCGAATGGCAGGTCGGCATGGGCAAATCCACCAAGCGCCGCTTCGCGCGCGTCATGCAGGACCTCAAAAAAACTCATGCCGGCCCGCACTCGCGTCCTCAATGCCATGGTATTGAGGAAGCAGCCGATCAGTTGCTCGGTATTCCGGTTCGAGCGGCCGGCGATGGGCGTTCCGATAACGATATCGTCCTGCCCGCTCAAGCGGTATAGCAGGACCGCCAGGGCGGCAAGAAGCGTCATGAAGGGTGTCGCCTTTGCAAAATGGCCGAGTTCCGCTATTCCCCTCGCAATATCCGGTTCGATCATTAGTGCCTGGCTTGCGCCTTCCGCACCCTGAATGGGCGGACGATGAAAGTCCGCAGGAAGGGCCAGCAAGGGCGGTGCGCCATCCAGGTGCTGCCTCCAGTAGGCTAACTGGCGGTCGAGCATCTCTGAGGTCAGTCTGGAACGCTGCCAGATAGCATAGTCCGCATACTGGATGGGGAGTTCCGGCAATTGGCCCGGTATTCCTTCGGCATACCACAGGTAAAGCCGGGAGAGCTCGCGGTAAAAAACCGCCATTGACCATCCGTCTGCGACGATGTGATGGGTGACGAGCAGGAGAACACCGATGTTGCCATCCAGGCTGTCCCCATTGCCTGTACAGCCCATGCTGCCCAGGCGCACCCACGTGGCGCGCAGCAGGGAGCCGCTCGCCAGATCGAACGGCCGCCGTGTCTCCTTCCAGATCAGATGTTCCAGTTCTGCCGCCCGCTCCGGTTCAAATATCTCCCGAAGATCGCAAACCAGCAGTGGAATATGCATGGTTGGCTCGATTATCTGGACAGGCCGGTCGCCATGCAATGCGAAACGCGTGCGCAATACCTCATGCCGGCTCACTATTCCGTTAATGCTTTGCTCTAATGCCTGTTCGTTTATTGCCCCCCGCAGCCAGATGGGCATGGGGACGTTGTACAGCGGCGACCCGGGGTCGAGCCGATGGAGAAACCACATGCGCTCCTGGGCGAACGAGAGCGGAATCTCGGACATGCCGGGAGGGCGGGGCGTGGGCTCGCAGGCAACAGGCATCCGCTGCCTGCCGGCTAGCCACTGGTCGAGCAGCGCCCGCTTGGCGTCGCTCAATCCGGTCCTGTTGTCCATGCGCGAGCTGGCTGCCATATATTGCCGGCTAAATTGAAGTCATTTGGCTTCAGTCCCTCCCTGTTCCGCTCATCACGCGCTGTACCTCTTCTTCGCTTAGCCGGGCCAGCTCATCCAGCAGCAGCGCCTCGATCAGGGCAGCAAGGTCGCGCACCGTTGGCGCATCGAAGAAGCTGTGCAGCGGCAGGTCCAGCTGGAATGTCGAGCGGACCCGCGAAACAAGCTGGATCGCAAGCAAGGAATGGCCACCGTACTCAAAAAAATTGTCGGTGACGCCTACTTCCTCCAGACCCAGCAATTCGCGCCAGATCTGCGCGAGAATCTGCTCTGTCGGTGTTTGCGGAGCAATTCGGGGTGCACTTCGGGCGGGTAGGCGCACTGCCGGTATCTGCTCACGCGGAATAAGGCCGGCCAGCGCATCTGCCGGTTGCTGGATGTCCTCGGCCATGCTCGCCAGCACCGACCACAAATGCTCGATCATATGGGCGGTTGCTTCGCCATGAAACCGGTGCGTGTCATAAATAATGCGCACCACCAATTCCTCTTCCGCACTGACCAGCACCGCGAGGGCGTGGCGTGTCTGCGCGCCGACGTACTCGTTCTCCCGGTTTGTCGCCGGGTGCGCCGCGTCGTCCATGGGATAGTTCTCGAAAACCAGCACGCTCTCATACAAAGGCAGCGTACCGGGCACTTCGGACCACTGGTGTATCTGGCCTGCGGAGCAGTATTCATATTGGCGCATTGCCAGATGCTCCGCCTGGACCTGGTCGAGCCAGATCGTCAGGGGCTTGCCTGGCTCGATCTTCAGCCGCAGCGGCAGTGTGGTGATGAAAAGCCCAACCATCCGTTCGACGCCGGCCAGCTCCGGCGGCCGGCCAGAGACAGTGGTTCCATAGACGATATCGCGCTGCCCGCTGTAGCGGCTGAGCAGGACGGCCCAAGCACCTTGCAGCAGCGTATTCAAGGTCAGGCCGTGGGCGAATCCGGTTGACTGGAGCGCCACCAGCAGGCTGCGGGGAAGGTGGAATTCGCGATAGCCATAGCGCTCCTCGCTCCCGTCCTGGGCCGTCAAAGCAGCCGGAGCAATTTCGCCAACCCGGTCGTTCCCGCTTTCCGGCTGTCCCAGCGGCGTCGGGCGGGAGAAGCCGCTCAACCTGCCGCGCCAGAATGCCTCGGCCTCCCGGAGATCCTGGCGGGCGAGCCAGTTGATGTAATCGCGATACGGGCGGCTTGGCTTCGGACTCCACTCTAGGTGGCGGCAGCGTGCATTATAAAAGTGGGACACGTCGCGGCTGATGATCGAAAGGCTCCAGCCGTCCAGCAGAATATGGTGGTGGGTCCATACCGCGACCGAGGATTTATCGCTCATCCGGATCGCTGCCAGGCGCATGAGCGGAGCCTGAGTGAGGACGAAGCCACGCTTGCGGTCCTCGCGCAGGATCGCGGCGAGGCGCTTCTGCCTGGCGGATTCATCCAGTTCGCCTAGATCATGCTGCTCAAACGGTATATCGGCATGCGACATGACGGCTTGCAGCGGTTCTTTCTGGTTGCGCCAGACAAAAGCGGTGCGCAATGCGGGGTGCCAATCCACCACGCGTTGCCAGCTTTCCAGCCAAGCTGCCATGTTCCAGCTGTCGTCGAACACGAAGGTTTTCTGCTCGATATGCATGCCCGAGCCAGGCGAACCAGGCGAGCCAGCCATGCCAGCCGTGTAAAGGCTCTCGAACAACATGCCGAGCTGTTGCGGCGATAACGCATGGATGGCCTCGATGCCCTTCCTGCTCATCATTCCCTCTCCTGTGCTATCCCTAGCTCAGCAAGGGCCTGGTCCAGTTCGGCCTGGCTGAGGCCAGTCTCCGGAAAATCCGAGGGGTGGTAAGCCCGAGGAGCATGGCGGCATTCCACAGCCAAAGCCTCCAGCACGGCGTGGAACCGGGCCGCCAGCGAAGCGATCGTTGCCGGCATATGGCAATCGGCGGCGTAAGTGAACTCGGCGGACAGGGCGCCATCGATGATCTCGGCGTTCAGCTCGATCAGGTGACTGCGCGGCTGGCGCGGGCTGCGGCTCGGCCCGCTCGATTGCGTGGCAGGATGCCAGAGCGATCCGGCCGAGGGGCCTTGCCGGGATTGACCCATGAAATTGAAGATCACTTCGGGCCGTGGCAGGGCAGCCATAACCTGCTGGCAATCGGTGTCGGCCAGATAGCGCAACAAGCCAAAGGCGAGCGTGCGCCGAGGCCACCCGGGCAGCCCGGATAGCTGCTCATGTATCCGGACGAGACGGTCGATCGGCTTGCACGGCGCGCCGATATCGATCAAGACAGGGCATATGGTGGTGAACCAGCCGACCGTGCGCGTAAGGTCGACTTCACTATCGAGATCTTCGCGGCCATGTCCTTCGATATCCATAAGCTGAAGGCTGTTGCCTGTCCATCCGCCCAGCGCCTGGGCAAGCGCCGCAATCAACGCATCATGAATGGGGACGTGCCAGGTGCGCGGCAGGTCGGTAGTCAATATGCGCGTTTTCTCCGGGGCGAGCGATACCGTTATGCGGACGGCCGAGCCTTCGAGATTACGGCTGCCTTCGAAATCGCGCGGCAGCGGAGCCACCTTGGTGGAACTGATGGAGCGAAATGCCGCGAGGTGCATCCGGATCTGGGGAGAATGGGCCAGTGCTGAAAGACTGGCGGCCCAACGTGCATAGGACGTCGTTGGCATGGGGAGGCAAACAGGCCGTCCTGACTGGAGCTGGAGGCAGGCGGTTCCCAGTTCTCCGAGAATGATGCGCCAGGAAACCGCATCGACGATGAGATGATGCATTACCAGCAGGAGTCGCGATGGTTCTCCCGAGTTCTGGAACAGCACCAGGCGAACCAGGGGGCCATTTTCCAGATCAAGGCTCTCCTGGGCCGCCGCGCAGCGCTTTTCCAGATTGCTGGCTGGTTCCACCGAGAATGCGATGGTTTCACCGGAAGCTGCCAATACGGGGCTCCAGCCGCTATCCCGCCTGCGGAATCGCATACGCAGCGCATCATGGCGTTCCGCCATTATTTTTATTGCCTGCCCCAGCAGGCCTGGCGCCAGGAGCACATCGAGCTCCAGCAGCAGAGCCTGGTTGAAGTGCCCTGCATCCGGGAGATCGCGCTCGAAAAACCAGGACTGGATCGGCGTGAGCGGGATCTCGCCCGCGGGAACGTTCTTTTCTTCCAGCCGGTCTTCGGTTTTTCCGGCGGCCACGCCGGCAACCACCGCCACGCGTTCCAGGGTTTTTTCTTCAAAAATCTGCTTTGGCGTAATCTTCAGTCCCTGCTCGCTTGCTCTGGCAACGATCTGGATGCTGAGAATCGAATCCCCGCCCAGTTCGAAAAAATTATCGTCGATACCGACGCGATCAATGCCCAGTACTTCCCTCCAGATTGCAGCCAGAAGCTTTTCGCGGAAGGAAAGCGGCGCGCGGTAGCCCTGTTCCCGGTCCCGCTCGGCATGTTCGGCTGCAGGCAGTGCCGAATGGTCGATTTTGCCATTCGGCGTGAGTGGCCAGCCCGGGAGGACGACGATGGCGGTAGGCGCCATGTAATCCGGTAGGCGTTCGAGCAGGTGCGTTTTCAACTGCCGCACCAGTTCCTGTGTTACGGCCAGTCCCAGCGGGTTGTTGCAATACCGCGTCAACTCCGCCGTGCCGGATGGGGCAGACCGGGGCCACTGGTTGAAATCGGCCTCGATCCCCGGTCGCGTCAGCAACATGTCAAATCGGCCATCCGCCGCGCCGGGAGTCCAGCGGATGCGGCAATCGTAGCCGGCCGCTTCGGCCAGTGTCCAGCAGGACTCGGGATCCACCGATTCCGCAACCTGGTCGCGGAGGATGTTACGAAGGTCTCCTACCTTGCCTGAAGCGTTATCCCTGAAAAGGGCGTAATGCAGGCGGGCAGCCTCTGCGGTGCGCGCATTGGCCATGCCGCTTATTTCGATGGACTCCGGCGCTTCCTCTGCAAGTATGCGCTCGAGCGTTCCGGGCAATAACGGCTGGTCGCGCCAATCCATGCTTCGTGCTGGCCGCCCCGGCGAGCCCGAATTACCGGGCGGCCGGTCCAGTTGGAGAAGCGCATCATAGCGAAATGCGATCATTTCGTTATGAAATCGCCCACGCCGCAGCGGCGTTTCGGCATGGCCAATGCGTGGGAGCCGTTGGGCGAGGACTTGGAACAATTCGGGATCGATCACCAGTTCCTGTTCCTGGGCAACGCGGCTCCGGATCTTTTGCTGCAAGCGCTGCAATGACACGGAGGGCGCGGTATTGGCAAACTCCACCGAGGCGTGGAAAGCGTCCAGCAGGGGCAGGGAGCGGATATCGCCAATAAAAACCGTTCCGCCGGCTGTCGTTACACCAAGCGCTCCCTCGATCACCCGCAGCAGGTAGGCCATGCCCGGGAAATACTGGATCACCGAATTGAGTATCACCACATCGAAAAACCCTGGGGGCAAGCCTTCGAAATCGTCCGCCGTCCGTTGCGAAAGCGTGACGTTTGCCATATCCACGCGGCCAAGGCCGCGTTCGATCAAGGCCAGTGCCGCCGCAGAAAAATCTGTCGCGAAATATTGCTGGCAAAGCGGAGCGAGGCGATAGAGAAGCATGCCCGAGCCGCAACCGATTTCGAGAATGCGGCGCGGCTTGAGCGCGGCGATGCGTTTCACCGTACCTTCGACCCATTCCTTCATTTCCTCTTCGGAAAACGGCAGGCCAGTGTAGCTGCTGTTCCATCCGGCTATGTTGAATGCCGCATGGCTGCTACGGGTATCCGATTCCTGATAGACTTGGTCATATAGAGTTTGCCAATAGCCGACCTGCCTGTTTTCGCTGGCAGCGGGAACCGATTTCAGGAGCCGGGAATCAGGGACGACATAGGCGACCAGCCTCGATCTTCCGGTGGTGCCTTCGCGCGCCATGACGGCTGTGCTCTCCACCAGAGGATGATCCGCCAAAACGGCTTCGATTTCACCGAGCTCGATCCTGTGCCCGTTTATTTTGACCTGGTTATCAAGTCGTCCCAGGAAAGCGATGGTTCCATCCTCGCGAAAGCAGGCGAGATCACCCGTGCAGTAAAGCCGTGCCGGCGGCGTGCTGCAAAATGGATCTGCGATAAATCTCTCGCGTGTCCATTCCGGACGGTGGCGATAGCCGCGCGCCAGGCTGTCGCCGCCGATATGGAGTTCACCTGCGATGCCTATGGGCACGGGTTCGAGGTTCTGATCCAGGATATATATCCGGGTATTGGTTATCGGGCGTCCGATGTCCGGCAGGCCTGCCTGTCCTGTCTGGCCAATGGACGGCGAGACGGCGCCGAAGGTCGCGACCACCGTGCTTTCGGTCGGTCCATAATGGTTGATGAGCGGGCAGGGAAGCGTGGGCGGCGGCGCGCGCCTCAGCCGATCCCCCCCAGTGAGGAGGGCGCGAAGCGGAAGCTGCTCCGGCCATGTTTCGTTGAACATCAGTTCCGCCAGGGGCGTGGGGACGAAGCTGAGCGTGATTTTCTGTTCGGCCAGCCAGCCTATCAGGGCGGTGGGCGAGGCGCGCGTTGCATCGTCCATGATATGCAGGCTGGCGCCGGCGGCAAGGCAGGGCCAGATTTCCCACACCGAAGCGTCGAACGCCTGGCTGGCGATCTGCGACATGCGGTCCTCCGGCATCATCGCATAGTTGGAAATATGCCAATCGGCAAGATTGGCCAGACCGCCGTGAGTAATCTCGACCCCCTTGGGCACGCCTGTCGATCCCGAGGTATAAACGACATAAGCGAGGTTTTCCGCCGTAACCCTGCATGATGGATTATGGTCGGGCTGGGCATCCACCTCGGCCGGGAGGGCATCGATCAAGATGATTTTTTCCGCGCTGACCGGCATGGCCTGCAGCCTGGAGCTCAATGCGCGCTCGGCCAGCAGCGCATGGACCCCAGCGTCCTCGATGCAGAACGCGACACGGGCCGCAGGATAGGCGGGATCGATGGAGAGGAAAGCCCCGCCCGCCTTGGATATCGCCAGTTGTGCGATCACCATCTCCGGTGTGCGGGTGGTAAAGAGGGCGACCAGGGTGTCCGGGCCGATATCCCGCTTGCGGAGATAATGGGCCAATCGGTTGGCGCGCCGGTTGATCTCGCCATAGGTCAGCATCTGCCCGGCAGCGGTGATGGCGAGTGCGTTCGGCTGTTTCCCGGCATAGTCCTCGATGCGACGGTAAACCGGAGAGTCCCATGGAGGACGGCGCTCGCCATGAGCAAAGACAGTGACGAGCTGGCGGCGTTCTTCGGAAGAGAGCAGCGACAGCTTCCCGATCGCCAGACTGGCCGGGCTCGTGCACAGATTTTCCAGCAAGGTGCGGAAGTGCCCGGCGAGCCTGTCGATCGCCGCCTCACCAAAGCGATCTCCCTGGTAAAGCAACCGGATCTCTATCGGCGAACCGGGCATGACGATGAGGCTCAAGGGAAAATTCGTCCGGGAATGAGAACGCAGAGGATACAGGCGAAAGTCTGCCTGGCCGGGATCGGCAGCCGCTTCCCTGGCGGCACCCATCTCGGGAAGGGGATAATTCTCGAAGCCCAGGATGCTTTCGAACAAGGGCTGGCCGGAGGAGATCTCCGACCAGCCACGGATTTTAGCCAGAGGAATATGCTGAAACTGCCGGCCGGTCATCTGAGCATCCTGCAGCGCGCGCAGCCATTCGACCACCGGCATATCGCGATCCACGGCCACTCGCGCCGGCAAGGTGTTGATGAATAGTCCGACCATCTCCTCCACGCCCGGCAGTTCCGGCGGGCGGCCGGAAACGGTATAGCCCCATACCACATCGGCCTGGCCGCTGTAGCGGCTGAGTAGCAAGGCCCAGGCTCCCTGAACCAGGGTATTAAGTGTTAGGCGGTGAGTGCGCCCGAAAGTCCTTAGAGACTCCGCCAGCGTTTCCGGAAGGAAGTGGCTGCGCGCGCCGTAATGCGGGTTTGCCGATACAGCGTGATTTGCAGTGCTTCCAAGCGGAGTGGAGGCGTTGAAGCCCCGAAGAAGATTGCGCCAGTAATTCTCGGCGTTGGCCGAGTCCTGTTCGCTCAGCCACTGTATATAGCTGCGAAAGGGCGGCACAGGCGCCAAATCCAGCGTATGGCCCTGGCATGAAGCGACATAATGGCCGAACACCTCCCGCAGTACGAGCGGCACGCTCCAGCCGTCCAGCAGCAAATGGTGGTGGCTCCAGATAAAGAAGCGCCGGTGAGGCGCGCGTTCCACGAGCGTGAGGCGCATCAGGGGCGCAACCGAAAGATCGAACCCGTGTTGCCGGTCCAGTTCGAGAAATTCGTCCAGCCGCCTCTCATGGTCGTCAATGGGAAGATGCGTCCAATCCAGCCGGTCGAGGACCGGCGCAGCACTGCAGTAGACCACCTGCACTGGTTCTTCCAGCCCCTCCCAGGCAAACACCGTTCGCAGCGCGGGGTGACGGGAAACGACGAACTGCCAGGCCTGTTCAAATGCGTCGGCATGGAATGTTCCCTCCAGCGCCCAGCCCAACTGCTCGACGTAGATGCCGGAGCCAGGCTCGTAAAGGCTGTGAAACAGAAGCCCCTGCTGAAGCGGCGACAGCGGGTAGATGTCTTCGATATTGGCTGCGTTATCCACGATTACCCATGACTATCCATGATCAATTCTTTTCGGCGGTTCGCGCCATGCGGCGGACGATGGCATCGAGGCCTTTCTGGCTGAGATTGGCAAGCGGGAAGTCTTTTGGCGTCAACCTGCGATGGGCCGCCGCCGCCGCAATGCGCTCAAGGCATTCGCGGAAATCCCCGGCCACGAGCTCGATGGTTGCGCGCCGATGGTAGTGGCGGCTATAGGTCCAGGCCATCTCCAGGCAGCCGGCAGCGATGTGGCCATCGATTTCGATGAGATGGCTGCGTGCCTGGGACAGGTCGCGGGTAGGGCCGCAGTACCATGGTCCGCTACCTGCGCCCGCCGCAAACTGGCCCATGTAATTGAAGCTTACTTCGGCGGGAGGAAGCGCGGCCAGGAAACGCGAGGCTTCGGGGTCGTGCGATCCGTAGCGCAACAGTCCATAGCCGATGCCGTTATTCGGCACCTTGCTCAACTGGTCCCTGACACGGCTCAGTGCCTGGGCCAGTTCGGCCGCCGATAGCCGGGCTGGCGTTTGGGTTTGGTCCGGTTCACGTGATTGGCCCGGTTCCAGCAGGACCGGCCAGATGGAGGTGAACCAGCCTACCGTGCGCGAGAGATCCAAATCGGGGAAAAGCGGTTCCCGCCCATGTCCTTCGACCTCGATCCACTGCGCGGCGCATCCCGACCAACCGGACAATGCCAGTGAAACGGCGGTCAGCAGAACATCGTTGATCTGGGTGCCAAATGCCTTGGGAACCTCACGCAGCAGCGCCTCGGTTTCCGGCGGCGCCAGCGCCACGATTATCCTGTCGGCGGATGCGACCGTATTCGGTCCCTGGTGGTGATCGATTGGCAGGCGGCCGAGGCGGCGAAGCGGCAGCGAGCGATAGTAATTCCACGTCGTCTGGAAGCGGCCGGTTTCGCCGGCTTTTTCCAGTCGCCGCGCCCAGCGGGAAAATTCTGTTGTTCTGGCGGGCAGATCGATGGAAATGCCGGCCTTTGCCTGGCGATAGGCCGCCGTGAGTTCCTCCAGCAGAATGCGCCAGGACACGCCGTCGACCGCCAGGTGATGGATGGCGATGAGAAGCTGGTTGCTGCCAGGGCTCAGATTGAAGAGAGCTGTACGGATGAGGGGTCCATTCGCCAGATCGAGGCTTTCCTGCAACTCGGCCGCTCTTGCCGCAAGGCGGGCGTGTTGCATGGATTCCGATAATCCCAGGAGATTTTCAACCAGGAGCGAGGATGGAACGGTTTTGTCCGGCGCTACGCACTCCTGAATCCAGCCGCTATCGTCGCGCCTGAATCGCAGCCGCAATGCCTGGTGCCGGGCAACAAGTGCTGTTATGGCGGCTTCGATCGCCCCGCTGTCCACGGCTCCCTCAATGGGCAGCATGACCGCCTGGTTGTAGTGATGAGGGTGGCATAGCGCCTGCTCGAAAAACCAGTGCTGGATGGGTGTCGGTGGAATAAGCTTGCCATCATCCGCATTCTCGGCATGATAGGAATCATGTTCGGCAGCGGCGGAAGCGGGTGCGGCGGCGAGGCGTGCCTCGGATGCCAATTCCGCGATGGTTTGGTGCTGGAATATCTGCAGGGGAGTCAGGTGCAAGCCGGCCTGGTTGGCGCGCGCGGTAATCTGGATGCTCAGGATCGAGTCGCCTCCCAGCTCGAAGAAGTTTTCATGGATGCCTATACGTTTGAGACCGAGCACCTGCGACCAGATCGCCGCCAGTGCTTGTTCCTCTGCCGTGGAAGGCGCGACAAACTGGCCGGATGCATTCCCGGATGCTTCCGGATCCTCTGGCCGGGTGGGCGGGGGCAGCGCCTGGCGGTCTATCTTGCCGCTGGCGGTAAGCGGCAGCGCATCGAGCATCACGAATGATGCAGGCACCATGTATGCCGGCAAAAGCCGTTGCAGGAAGGTCCGTGCTTCTGCCGCTGAAGCCGAGCCGGCGATCCAGGCCACCAGTTGCGGGCCGCCCGAAGGCCCGGCTCGCAATTCCACCGCAGCTTGGGAAATCGCGGGATGTTCGGCCAGTGCGTATTCCACCTCGCCAAGTTCGATGCGGTGCCCGCGGATGCTGATCTGCCGGTCATTCCGCCCCAGGTATTCGAGAGATCCATCCACAAGGTAGCGGCAGCGGTCCCCGGTGCGATAGAGCCGCACCGGTTCGTCACCGCCATTGTTCTCGAAGGCGTGAAAAACAAAGCGTTCCGCAGTCAGGTCCGGGCGCTTCGCGTAACCGCGGGCAAGGCCCCCGCCGCCGATATAAAGCTCTCCCGGCACGCCCATGGGCACGGGCTGCCGGTAGCGATCCAGAAGGTATACCTTGGTATTTCCAAATGGCCATCCGATAGGCACCGAGCGTGGCCGGAGAGCTTTCCATTGCGCTGGAACAGGATACAAAGTGGCGGTAATGGTGGCCTCCGTTACCCCGTAAGCATTGCACAACCGGGTCGATGCGGGGGCAAGCGCTTGCCAGCGCTCTACCTGGTCCATCGCCAGGGTATCGCTTCCTGCTATCACGAGACGCAATGACCCGGATGGGCTACGGGCGCTCGTGTCCAGGTAGGACACCCAGTTGTGCCAGAACGGCGCGGGGAGATTGATCATGGTAATCTGGTTACGCTCTAGGTAATCGCTGAAGTCGCTCATCGAGGCCAGCGTTTCCCGAGGCGGAATATAGAGCGCCGCGCCGCTGGCAAGCGTCGGGAAAATCTCCTCGGCAGCCACGTCGAAGTTGGCAGCGGTGAACTGCAATACCCGGTCGTTTGGTCCCAGCCCAAAATAGCGCATGGCAGCCATGGTGTGCTGTGCGAGCGATTTTGCGGTGATGAGACAACCCTTCGGCTTCCCGGTGGAACCGGATGTGTAGATGATGTAGGCCAATCGCTGGCTGTATTCGCCATGTTCGTCCGGTCTGGAATGGCTGGAATCGTCCGGATAGCCTGGGTCATCGGGATGCCGGGCGGCCGGCGGCATGGCGGCTGGCTCATCGATGAATACCATTGGCCAGCCGCCGCCGAGCCCTTCCATCGCCGCATCAGCCTGTCGCTGTGTCGTCAAGACCAGCGCAGCACCCGAGTCATCGAGGATATGGCGAAGGCGCGCCGCAGGGGCGGACGTATCCAGCGGAACATAGGCGCCGCCAGCCCGGAGCACAGCCAGCATGGCCACCACCATTTCCCGGCTGCGGCCGGCATACAGGCCCATTGGCCCCAATGGCGCTTCCGGCACTCCCGGCGAAACACTTGCTGCGGTCAGCCGGCCTGCCAGTTCATCCGCCTGGGCATTCAGTTCCGCATAGGTATAGGTGTTCGCACCCTCGACCAGGGCTACGGCGGCGGGGGTGCGGGCAGCCTGGCAGGCAACGAGTCGCTCGACCGGCGCGCCAGCCGGAACCGTGATATCGGCGTGATTCCATTCGTGAAGCACGCGATGGAGCTCCCATTCATCCAGGAGATTCGTTTCCGAGAGCGGACGTTCCGGCCGATCGCATAACCGATCGAGTAGAATGCGAAAATGAGTGACGAAGCGATGCACCGTGGCATGGTCGAACAAGTCGGTGCTGTACTCGATGCGCCCCTGCAGGTTGCCGCCGGTTTCCCACATGTCCAGCGAGAGATCGAAGGCCGCCGTGCCAAGATCGATATCGATGGTGGCAACCGGAGAGCTGCCATCGTCCGGCGCGGAATGCAGCATCTGGAACGTAACCTGGCACAGCGGATGCCGGGCGGTATCGCGTACCGGCTTGATGTCCTCGACCACGCGCTCGAATGGCACATCCTGGTGATCGAAGGCATCTAGTGCGGTTTGCCGGACGCGCCGCAGAATGGTTCCAAAAGAGGGGTCGCCGCTGAAATCCAGGCGGAGCACGAGCAGGTTCACGAAGAAGCCGATCAGGTTGATCAGTTCGGGGCGGTTTCGTCCTGCCACCGGGGCGCCGATCACCACTTCGTCCTGCCCGGTATAGCGATGGAGCAATGTGGCGAATACGGCCAGCAGGCCCATGAATGCCGTCACTCCTTCCGTTATGCAAAGGCCATAAAGCCTGCGAGCGGCATCATCCCCGATATCGAACCCATGCCGCGCTCCGCGATAGCTGGGAACAAGGGGCCGCGGGTAATCCTTTTCCAGTTCGAGGGCGGGGAGCTCCGCCAGTTGCCCGCGCCAGTAGGCCAGTTGCCGTTCCTCGATGCCTTGAAGCCAGCGCCGCTGCCAGGCCGCATAATCCGCGTACTGGATGGGTAGCTCCGGCAGTGGCGAGCCTTCTCCCCGCGCAAAGGCGCGGTATAGCATTGTCATCTCCCGCACGAACACCTGCATCGACCAGGCATCCGAGATGATATGATGCATTGCCAGTATGACGACTGAGTCCGCGGTGATCGAATCTGCGGTAGCTGCATCCGCTGCATTCGGCACCAGAAGCGTAATGCGCAGCAAGGGGCCTTTCGCCAGATCGAACGGCCGGCGTACCTCTTCCGCAACCAGGGATGCGATCTGCGCCTGCGGTAGCGGCGAACTGCCGAGATCGATCACCGGCAGCACGATCTCGAGCGCGCCGCTCACTATTTGCACGGGGCGTCCTTCGATCACCTGGAAAGTGGTCCTCAACACCTCGTGCCGGCGGATGATTTCATTGACGGATCGTCTCAGGAGATCGGCATCGATCGCTGCGTGCAGGCGGAGCGCGCCGCCGCAGTTATAGGAAGGCGTGTCCGGAGCAAGCTGGTGCAAGAACCATAGCCGCTGCTGGGCAAATGAAACGGGAAAGACGAAGGATTGTTCCGCCTTGCTCATGCCGCACCCTCACAGGGATCAAAGACGGCTGGCAAGCTATTCGCGGGCTGGCGATTGCCGATACCCTCCAGATCCTGGATTATCATCCATCTCGTCCTGGCTGCGGCTGTCGTCCTCGTTGTCCTGCTTGCAATCGAGAGAATATGGAAGCACTTCATGAATCCATTATAGGTGGGAATTTCACGGATGCCGGGCTTGGGAAGCCATTGGCGTGTAAAAGCCCAGCGCGATCCCGCCTCCTCACACCATTCGAATAGCCCGACTTGAACAAACCGGATATCGGGGAGGTGAATGCGAAGTTGGCTACGGGGGTTCCCGGCCGGGGCGAGGTTGCGCTATGGTTCGTGAGCCTCCAGGAATCCACCCCCACTATCGAGGCCGCAGCATCAATCCTGTCCGCCGAAGAAACGCGGCGCGCAGGCCGGTTCCGGTTTTCCCTGCACCGGAACCGTTTCGTACTGGCTCATGCCGCATTGCGGCACATCCTCGGTATTTATTCGGGATGCCCGGCTTCCAGTATCGATTTCATCATTTCCCCGCACGGCAAGCCATCGCTCGTCAATAGCAGCCGCGGCAACAGAGCGAAAATCGAATTCAACCTGTCGCATTCCGAAGATCTCGCGGTCGTCGCCGTTTCCTTCGGGCCCATCCTGGGGGTCGATGTGGAGCAGGTGCGGGAAATGCCGGACTGGCTGCAGATGGCACGCCAGTTTTTTAGCGACGCCGAAATAGCCGCTATCGAGCAAGTGCCCTCGGGTGAAGCAAACGCGATGTTTTTGCGTTTCTGGACGCGCAAGGAGGCATTGCTCAAGGCCATCGGTACGGGGTTGCAGGATGACCTTTCATGCTTTTGCACCGTAGCGGATGACCTGGATCAGGCGAGTGTCGTCCATGTACCTGAGTTGCCGGACGATGCGGAGTGCAAAGGGACTTTTACACTTCGCTGCTTCGAATTCGAGCGCTTTGTCGGGGCGCTTGCCGTTTGCGGATCGGTTTCGTCCGTTCGGCGGATCCAGTGGGTCTGGTAGTGGTTGATGGAAGAATTTACAAGAACAAGATACTGCAATGGCTCCGAATGGTGAACGGCAGCGGCTCTTCATTGCAATAATAAATCCGAATACTCACGGCAAATCTTCTCCTCCGTCAAGGCAGAGTTTCGCATGCCTATTTGTCCCATCTATGGTGATCAAACTGATTCGATTTTGGATTCGAATCAGGAATTCTTCATTTTTTTCAAATCCTCTATTATTTCAATAGAATTGCGCGAAGCGCTGGCTGACAGATAAATTCTGGCGATCCTGCCTTCCGGATCGATGAGGTAGGTATTGCGCTTCGCCATGCCGATGATGCTCCATATCGAGTCGTAACGCCTCGCGGTTTTGCCCTTGCTGTCCGCCAGAAGCGGAAATGGAAGGCTATATTTTTTGGCAAAGTTGGCATGACTGGCGCTGCCGTCCACGCTTATACCCACAATTTCCGCGCCCAGATTCCTCAATTCGTGAAAGTCATCGCGGAACTTGCACGCTTGCTTGGTGCATCCAGGCGTGTTGTCCTTGACATAAAAATACAATACCAGCCATTTACCGTAATAATCCGAGAGCTTGTGGCTTTTACCGTTTTGATCGGGAAGATTGAAGTCCGGCGCCGCCTGACCTACCTTGAGTGGCTCGGCAGTTGCGCCACGATTTCCGAAGAGCATAATCATGATAACCAGTGTGCAAGTATGGCGAACACTTTCACAATTTCATCCCCCGATATTGGTTCGATCGTTGCCAATTCTGATCCACTGGACGGTTTACGGCAAATCTGCCGGATTTAGGATTATTGCAAGTATCGACCAGCAATGAACAGATAGACCCGATAGACCCGATAGACCCGATGAGACACTATCCCGGGGACACAACATCATCTTTGATAAATCAAGGTGAATGGGGGCTCGCTCCCACCCCGTTCGATCACACGTCCCTGCCCGTATTGAACGACCTGGTCATTTTTGAGAATTACTCCGTAATCAACTTTCTCCACATTAAACCCGCTGGTAAAAAGCCAACCGTTGATCTGACGATCAATATAATGCAGCGCTTCATAGTTGCCAGCTCGTTGGAAGCCATCGGGATTACCAATGGTGTTTATAACTTCCGCTCGTGTCAGTCCCTCACGTAGGGCGGCCGTCTTTGTCGCGCACGATACAAGACTTAGGGCACAGAGCAGGGCCACAATGCGATACTTGAAAATTCTCTCTACTTTCATCCCATTTTTCGCGTTCGAATATTTGCTTTATAGTGATTTTTGCCGGCATGCGCGAGCCGCGCGGCAGAGCATGCTCTGCAAGCAGCGGGTAACGATGAGTCGGGTAAAATTTCGGCCCGCCCCTACGGGTAGCACACAAAAAACGCGAGTGCGAAACAAATATTATTAATCCTGTCCAAAAATAGCGACGGCCAATTTAGCTATAAGTAACTGATTTCTATAATGCTAGAACAAGGGTATTAAAGGCCTCCTTAATAACAGGCCCTGGCCACTAGCGCAACCGTACCCCATCCTGCTCAATATAGGCGGGTTGGTCTTGTATGTTTCCTTGCTTCAAAGGGTTCCAATGCCTAAACACAACAAAAAGTTTATGCAACAGCTCAGCTTCCCTGTGTGCCTGCTTCGAGAGATCCGCAAAGACTTCGGTAACATATTCCGAGTCTAGGTTTAAGTTGTCCGCGGCGAGATCTGAAAGCAATGTTGACACTGTTCTGACCAGAGCAGGAACATTCTGGTCACGATAAATATCCTCCACTTCGAAGTTCGTATGCCGGAGCCTTTTATCCAAAAAATTCTGGCTAAAGTCCTCCAGACGCATAGGATCCAGTCTCTCGACCAAACCCAGGCGAAAAGCAATTCTACTGATTTGCTTGGAAGGATTCGTTAAAAGAAGATCATAGTCGACGAGTATCCGGCATGCTCCCTGCGTTCCTAGAATGGAAAGAAGAACATGGTCAAGCCATAGGCGATAGCATTTTCCTGGAGGGAGGTTATCCCTTTTTCCTAGCGATTGGACCACACTGAGTGGATTTCTTGCTGCAATGACATAAGAGATATTGAGCTGCAATTCTTCAAAAATACTCTGCCAGAATGGCAATGTCCTACAAAAGGCTGGGTCCTTTATGCCGAAATACTCTGACGTTTCCAATCGATGCTGGAGCACTTCCATTGCCCTCCGGCGGAAAGGAGCATTTTTTTTATCGAGAAGCTCGCTTAGGCGGGCAAAGCCAGGTGTGTGCCAGTGAAGAGGGCGTCGAAGAGAGTTACATAACTCACGATTGATAACATGTAAATCAATATCCTCAAAAAACCCCCTTTCGTTACCCTTCGCGGGGGGCATCAGGCGGTCTCCCAATTCAACGCCAATAACCGTTAACCCCCGAGTAATAACGCTAGTCCCGCTTCTGTGCATACCGAGGACAACAACGATGGATTTCCCTTTCCTTCTCTCAGCCGCACTATCAACTTCGGGGGCGAAACGTTTGATTCCTACAGGAATATTTCCCACGGTTGATTCCCTTATAGTGTGAAATCGAATATTTTTAAGATGAGAACTTATGGCTATTCCCTGTGACCAATAATCTTTATTAGCTAGCTGCTCGACCTCTGAATAGTGGGTTTGCCCGATATCGTCAGTCGAGGTATCGAAACACAAGCACATGTATGGCCTGAAACAAGGATAAATTCATGCCATGTCAAGTTGGATGATGAAAGCGTAAATTTATGTAAAGAAATCCGGGTTTGTGTATTTATTTACCGGGGTTCGGTAAATCTGACCTGCCTTCGTTCTGAAATAGTGGTCGGCAGGAATATCCTGGCTCTCCTGTGATAAGTGAGTAGCGGAAGTGTTGGGAATAACATCGAACCTGCAGCGTAACGACCGCACAGACAGCAAGTGAAGTCCTGTCCTTTTTCCATGGAGCGGAAACGTGAATGGCGAAAGATCATCGGTTTTCAGCAATAGATGAGAATTAATAGAATCTGACCCTATTGATTTCCCGGAGACGGGATTCAGGCGGAATATGTGCCTTGCGCCAACCTCGGTGGGAAGGGCGGCCTCAAAATGGAGAACTATGCGAGATGACCGAAGCGAAAAGTAACCGATTTACGAAATGAGGTTCCCCCGAAAAATCGTCTTCCAAGGGTGATGTAGAATCGAAGGTCACATTGGAGAGGAAAGATGAAGAAGATACCGAAGCAGGAATATACAGCCGAGTTCAAGGAATTAGCGATTAAGCGTATCAAGGAAGGGCTGATCGCGGGTGCGGCAAGCAAGGAACTGGGGGTCAGCGACCAGACTCTGCGGAACCGGGTCAAGGCTGCGGCGGCGGGTAAGCTCAATGGTGTTGGAGCCAAGGTGGTCACGCCGGAGCAGGTGGACGAGCGGCGACATTTTCACCGTCGAAACCGGCTTTCAATCAGTGCATATATTCTGGAACCGTTAATACTAAATCGCTAGCGCGTTCATTCCGGGCCGCGCTGGTGAGGCTGCGGGCAACCCCGGTTTTGCTCTTGGCGCTGTGCTTCAAACTGTTTAAGGCGCTGATCCTGTACCTCATGGGCAGTTTCAATGCCTGCATACTCGCTTAGCGCATAACTGCCGAAGCCCTCATAATCATGAATGGCATATTCTTCCGCAAAGCCCTCTGGGCTGGCGGTCAGCATGGCTTTGATCTGCTCCCGGATATTATTGATATCGTCACAGGCATTGATCCATATGCTGTGCAGCCTCCCGTTATTGCATGCAGCCAAATCTGCAACATAGATTCTGATTTCATCACTCATGGTTTTGTCTCGCTTTAAAGGGTTAAAGAAAACAACCCCCGCTGAGGTTGAAAACCCCGGAGAAAAGCGAGTGGAACGAGCGAAAGTTCTGGTGGAGACAAGTCAGGGGGAACCACCCGGTCTGCACAAACGCCGTAACACGGCGTGCGGAAGATCGGGGGATGACTTGGTGGAAGCAGGTCCTGTGTTAAATTAATTTATTCCCAGCGGGGAAAGTAAAATTAAGGGTGAACCGGAAACCGGTTCACGACATGAGGGGCGTTACGGGGTATCCCCGTTAATGGGGGTGCCGGAAAACGCAGCTAGGCTGCGGTTGTAGCAGGGGGAAGGTTTTCCCCCTTTAAAAACACGAGAATTGCAGAAAGAAAATAGTGGCCGGTTAAGAATAAACACCGATATCAAATATGCACTTCTTCCTGTGGCTTCCATGGGTTGATTTTCTGGATTGTTTTACCCAGCTCGGTTCTTGCCCTATCAAGCTCATAGGTCTTTTGCAGGTTCAACCACAGCTCCGGGCCGGTGCCGAAGAACCGTCCCAGCCGTAACGCAGTATCCGCTGTCAAGTCGCGTTTGCCACGAATAAGCTGGGAGATACGATTTGCAGGCACATCGATCTGCCGCGCAAGCTCTGTGCGCGTCATACCGATTTCTTCCAGTTCATCAGCAAGAAATTCGCCGGGGTGAATAGCTTCTCTCGTCATGTTCCGTTACCTTTCTCTATATCTATTCAGTGATAATCCACGATTTCCACATCGTTGGCACCTTCGTTCCACGTAAAACATACGCGCCATTGCTGATTGACACGGACGCTGTATTGTCCTGCCCTGTCACTCGACAAACGCTCAAGGCGATTGCTGGGTAAGGCAGCGAGCGCTTCAAGCGTCTCGGCAGCATCCAGTATTCTAAGGCGCTTTTCCGCTTGACGTTTAAAGCCGGAAAATGCGGCAACATGCTCGCCTTCAAAGAGATGCCCAGTTTTCCGGCATTTAAAGCTCTTTATCATTCTTAACCTTATCATATATTGACGTTATACGTCAATCGTCAACATAGTAAGAATGCCGTTAGTAAGTCTCCTCCGGAAGTAGTGTTAAGACGGCTGGGCGCAAAACGTCCGAGTTCACGGTCGTTCGATTCGCAACCCTGACCTCCGAACGTGCTGATTGCTAACCAATGCCCCTGCGGCCTATCGACGAAATGATCTTCTGATTGATTCTCATTCTGGTTGCCATCTGAGCCTCGCTGAGATTCCGCTTCCGCATGGTGCTTTGCTGAAAGCAGTACTCTCAGTCGTTGATGATGTCTTGATCGTAAAAAAAGGCTGTCGCGTCGGCTCCGACGCTCGCTTGGATGTCTTTTCGGATGCGTTTAAGGGATGCGAATATCAGGTCTGATCTGAAGCCAAGAAAACGCTTCACGCAGACGCTCCCGACATCAACGGTTACGCCGGATGCTGCAAAGTTCAATAATGGGAAAGTGAGAACAGAGACACCTTTCGGGCTCGTCCGCCTCCGAGATTGCGACTAGCCGCCACTCTTTCTTGGCGAGCTCCCAATCGGTAGCTCTGCTGCGAGCCAATATCTCGCGCTTCAATTCCTCAAAATTGTAGTCATCCCCCATGAAATTCTCCCACTGGCTAAGCTTATCACGGCAACATCCAAGATCCATGGGCCAGTTCTAATCGATTTTCCTGACCGACAATACCCAGTGGAAGTAAAACCAAACCAACTGGCTTGGAAATCACCTTTAGGCTATCTCTCGGCATATTCTCAAGGTGACGGCGGAAAATCTGCCAAACGTCTTTCGGAGTTCCTATCTCAAGACAATAACTTAGGGCGGCACTTCGAAACAACATATGCATCCCTAGAAAAAAAGAATGACGAGATTGTAGCTATCGGTCTTGATCAGCGAGAAGGTAAGTCTCTCCTTCAAAATCTCGTCCGGGTCGATTTTGTAGACGCACAACGTAATGTCAATGATGACGAAGGAAGCAGGAGCAATCGCCTTTCGAACGCCTTTGCGAGTTTTTACCGAAAAAATCTGGAGCAGACGGACACGGCAGCCGAGGCGCAACATGCTTCCCAGCACCATGGGTTGACGCCCACGCCGTCCGCTCCTCGGATAATAAGGTTCAATACGGGAAAGCAGCCCTGCTGCACACACTTGAACCGTCTGCGCCTTTATTCAAAACCGCGACCAGAATGTTCGAGATATGGTGGAATTACCGGCAGGCGCAGATCGCGCAGCGCGGAAAAGTGCTTGAGAATGAAGTACGCAAGCTGGGCGATAAGATCGAACAGTTGATGGACAGGCTGGTCGAGACGGACAGCGATTCGATGGTCAAGGCGTATGAAACCCGGATCAAGAAATTCGAAACCGACAGGGCTGTTCTGGTCGAAAAATCCGGGCAACTCTTGCGCCCCATGCGCTCGTTCGACGCGGCACTTAGAACCGCTCTGGACTTCATCTCAAACCCGCATAAACTCCGGAGTTCCGGGCGATTGTGCGACCGCCGTGCCGTGCTTAAACTCGCATTTCCGGGTGGATTTCAATATCACCGAAATACGGGACTTAGAACCGCTGAAACCCCGTTACCGTTCAGGATGTTAAGCGCACTTCCGGGTAAGGGAATTCAGGTGGCGGAGAGAGAGGGATTCGAACCCTCGGTACGGTTGAAGCCGTACGCACGCTTTCCAGGCGTGTACCTTAAACCACTCGGCCATCTCTCCGATGGGGTTTTGCGCGGTGGGGCAGCAGGGGCGCAAGGATAAACCAGAACAAGGTTTCCGGCAACTTTTCCGTCAGTATAATAGGACGTCTTCTCCCGGTGTTTTTGCTTCGCGGATTACCGCGACATCGTAAAACCAGTAAAAGGAAATCCGTTTTATGCAGATCAAATCCCGCATACGCACCATAGCGCATTACCCGCACGAGGGCATTATGTTCCGCGATATCACCACCTTGCTGAAGGATGCCGTCGGATTGCGCGCCACGGTGCAGGAGATTGCCCATCGCCATAAAGGCGGGCGCATCGATAAGGTGGCCGGGATCGAGTCACGCGGTTTCATCATCGGTGCGCCAGTAGCTTATGAGCTGGGGATCGGATTCGTGCCCATACGGAAAAAAGGCAAATTGCCCGCCAAGACGCTGGGGCGCGATTACCAATTGGAATATGGCACCGATCGCATCGAAATTCACGTGGACGCGATCCAGGAAGGCGACCGGATACTGCTAGTGGATGATCTCATCGCCACCGGAGGCACGGCGGAGGCGGCAGGGGCGCTGATACGCGATATGGGTGCCGAGGTGGTGGAGTGCTGTTTCGTGATCGACCTGCCGGATATTGGTGGCAAGTCGCGGCTGGAAAGCCGGGGCTTCAAGGTATTCGCGCTATGCGAATTCGAGGGCGATTGAATTCGCGGAGCATGTAAAAGGGTAAAAGGATACAAGGGTAAAAGGGTGTAGGGCGGTGCAATGCGCTGCGCTTATTGCACCCTACGTTTAACTACGTTTGGCTGACACCAGGATTAATGTAATATCTGGCAACACGTAGAAGGGCCGTGGATCAGCATGCCGCATCACCCTCCATGTTATTGCCTATTCTAGAAACGAAGGTTGTACTGGACGTAGAACAGGTCCGGCGCGACGCCGGGCGCCCTTGCCTTCAGAAAATCACCCGCAAACAGTTTCGAATATCCGACCAGGATATTGTTCTGCCGGTTGATGTTGATGTTCAGCCGGACATCGATTTCGTCACCGACATAGCTTCCCGACTGGCCGGTCGCATCGCGCAGCGTGGCGTTGCCCGCGGCGTTGTACAGGAAGTCGCGGTTGTTGGCCAGGTAGAACCGGTGATACTGGGTGGTGAACGTCGCCCACGGTAATGGATGCAGGTTGAGTTGCGCGTTGAAGTCGTGGATGTTCTGGCGGCCTACCCGGTCGGCCCAGCCCAGGTAATAGTTGCCAAAAGGAAAGAGCTGGTTGAAAGTGTTGTACCTGCCGTCGCCCGGGTTCTTGTCGCCGGAGGCAAAGTCATAGCGGAGCCAGAACTGGGGATTCATGGGCGCGCCTTTGAAGTGGTAGCCGGCGCCCGATGCCACTGCGAAAGCGGAGACATCCATATTGGAAAATTGGCCGAATTGGTACATGCCTTCCAGTTCGTACAGGAACTGGTTGTAGTCGCCCGCCAGCCGGCCTCCCAGCGTCTGGGTATTGGAGACACCGCGCATTCCGGTTCTGCGGAAGGCGAGTTCCTGGTTATCGTCCAGCAGGCTCAGGAAATAGAGGTCGACCAGCTGCCCTTTCATGGGCCGGTAGGTTCCCCACAAGCCGAAGAACTCCCGTTTCGTGTCCCAGTTGTCGAATTGATTGGCCTCCGTGGTCATCGGCCGAACCCAGAATGCATCGAGGTCGAGCTCTGGCGTGCGCCAGAAGGCTTTGGCGCCCTGGAAGGTGCGGCGGGTGTTTACCCAGTCCAGGGTGGAAATGAGCCGCTGCGAGCCATAGAGCAATTCCTGGCGTCCGAAGCGGACATAAGCGGGGCCGTTCTTGATATTCGCGATCTTGACGTCCGCGAACAGGTTCAGCATGTCGGTGTGATTCACATCCGTGGGCAAAGGCGCCAAGGCTTGGCCGAAGGTTCGCGCATCCAGGAATTCCGCGAATAGACGGACCCGATCCCGGTACCATAAATCCGCGTGAAAACGGCTGCGTATCATATGGTAACTGTCGTCTGCGCGGGTCAGCCGCAGGTCGGTTTCGCGCATGTACCGGTACCAGAAGCTGCCGCCGAGAGACAGGAGGAAATCATCGCCCAGGCGGATGCGCTTGATGGGATCGAACAGGTCCGGCTCATACCCCGGTTTTTCCATGTAGCGGAAATCCATGTCGTAAGCCGGGGTGGTCATGAGGGCGTACGGCGCGTAGGGCGAAACAGGCGGCGCTTCCCGTTTTTTTCCGGTGAGCTGATCCATGAGCGTGTAATAGCCGGGCCCGGAGGGTGCGATGGTGAACAGTCCCGGGCGCGGCGGCGCTGTTACGGGCGGCTGTTTCGACCAATCGAAAGCGCCCGAAGCCGGCTGCTTGCTTGCCGTTTCCGTCGTTCCGACTGCCTTCGGCTGGGCGGTGGGAGCCGCAGCGGTATTTCCCGCGGGAGGAGCTTCCGCAGCGAAGCCATCGAACGCGAGGACAACCAGTGTTCCCGCGCCCAGGCAGAAACTGAAAACCGATTTCATCGATTTCGCCCATTTCGCCGACGGAAAGGTTATTGTTGTTGGGCCGCTATTGCTGGAGAGTTGGCGGTAATCCCGATCCTGCGGGTTCATGGTTGAAGCTCCTTCCTGTGGTTTCCGTAAAAAAATGCGGGCAACTATAACAGAATCAGGGTTATTTTTAAATGATGATAATCAATGATATTGCCCGAATTCCCGTGTCACGCGGAAGCCCCCCGGCTGGCTTCGATACGTGCCATACACCCTCAGCGGTAAAACTTCCCCTCTCTTTCCGGTTGATAAATTATTTCCACTATTCGCACCTTGATGGTGCCGCCCCCCGGGCTCGGCCATTCGATTTCATCACCGGTGGAAAGGCCGAGCAGGGCGCTGCCCACTGGTGCAAGAATGGAAATTTTCCCCCCCGTATCATCGACATCTCTGGGATAAACCAGGGTCAGGCAATAGTCCTCTCCTGAAGAGTCGATGCGAAAGCGGACGGTTGAATTCATGGTGACCACCGAAGGCGGTATCTGGTCCGGTTCCACAATTTCTGCCCGTTCCAGTTCTGCAAGCAGCGCTTGCCGGCCGGGAAAAGCGTTCGCGGGCAATGCTTCCAGAAGCGTTTCGAGCCGCTCGAGATCCTGGGAAGTCAATATGATTTTTGGTCTGTTGTTCATCGTCTGCTCCGTTTAATGTGAATCGATCGAGAATTCCAATGGTCCGCTCGCATTTCCGTCTCTTTTGCCTTCTTTTGCCTGGAACCAGGCGAAAGAAGGGGGTTCGGACTACCCAGGGGGCGTTCCGCTTCTAGCTTCTAATCCGCTGAAATGGGTTTTCTCTCGGCTGGACAATATCGTCCAGAACCGCCGAACGTAGCCGGTGTGGGATAGCTGCACCCGCAGGCGCTAAGGAGGAGACGCTATTTTACATCAACGGAGCCAAAGAGGCACGGGACACGGCCCAATGTCGCTCGCATAAACACCGGATTTTGTCGCACTCAGTCGGGCTTTCGCCGTGGGCGGGGGCAACGGCGAAGCGCTACCTGGCGCGACGGGGCGCAGATGTCATTCCGTATGCGTCCGATGTGCATGCACGCCATACATAATTGATCGTTTTTTTGCTGAAAATAGCTTTCTTTCTGTAGTCTACCACACAGACTTTCCCCTCAAATCCAGTCCAGGATGCAAGCTGGCTTTTGCTCTCGTGGCTGAAAGCCGCATTCGCCAAGTCAACCCAACCCTGAAGGAGCAACCCATGTCTCACACTACCGATCACAATATGCAATCTTGCGTTGATGCGTGTAATCGATGTCATCAAACGTGCCTCCACGAGGCGATGAACCACTGCCTGGAGTCGGGCGGCAGCCATGTTGCGCCCGATCATTTCCGGCTGATGATGAGCTGCGCCGAGATTTGCCAGACCTCGGCCAATCTCATGCTGAGCGCTTCGGCTTTCAGCGACCAGTTCTGCAGGGTTTGCGCGGAAGTCTGTGACGCCTGTGCCAGAAGTTGCGAACAGATAGGCATGGATGACTGTGCCAGGGTCTGCCGTGAATGTGCCGAGAGCTGCCGCCGGATGGCGGGTTTCAGCTCCCGCTGAGCTGCTGGCACACAGGGCGATTTGCCGCAGACGATCTGCAGCGGGTCCTGATTATGTCGGGAACCGCAATGTTCCGGCAAATGAGCGAGGTTCGGTGCTCGCTCTTCTATTGAACTTCATAGAGATGGCATTGGACATTGCGGTTGAGTACACCTCAAGCAAGAGGAGGGAAATCGTTCGTGGCCAAAAGCGGTTGGACCGCGTTGACCCGCCCCGATGTTAGGCGTAGAGTCGAAATACAGAACCAGCCTGGACAGGACGCCTGCAGGCGGGGAACTCTCATTCTCATGGAGGGTGCACACATGACTACAATGCAATCGCCGACTATTTCAAATCCTGCGGTGCTGGTTCCGGTGAATCCGGAAATCGAAAGGTACATGCTCAGTCTGGTTGGCCGGACCGACCATCCCGTGCTGGCAGATATGGAAAAAGTCGCAAAACAGAATAATTTTCCAATAGTCGGCCGCTTGGTGGGAGTTTTTCTGGAGACGCTGGCCAGATCAATCGATGCGCGCCGCATTTTTGAATTCGGCAGTGGATATGGTTATTCCGCCTACTGGTTTGCCAAAGCGACGGGGAAGGGCGGACGAGTAATCTGCACGGATGGAGATCCGCACAACAGGGAAAAGGCGGAGCAATATCTGAAAGCCGCCGATTTATGGGAGCGAGTCGATTTCCATGTGGGCATAGCACAGGACACATTCGCAAAAACCGAAGGCATGTTCGATATCTGCTACAACGACGCGGACAAGGGAGATTATCCGGATATATGGAAGCTGGCCCGGAAGCGTATCCGCCCGGGCGGTTTTTACATTGCCGACAATGTGCTTTGGCATGGCCGCGTGGCTGTCGAGCGCTATGTCGACATCGTCCCCGGCTGGACAGAGGCTATTCTGGAGCACAACCAGATGATTTTCAAAGATCCCGAGTTCGACGCCTTTATCAACCCGACTCGCGACGGCGTGGTCGTGGCACGTAAGAAAAATACGTGATCTCGTTCCTTCTACAGGAATGCTGCGGGGCATCATGGCGGGTGCGATTCCTGTGGGCAGGCATCCAGCCAGGGGTTATCCGTCGTAACATTCATCCTTGCCAGTGTGAACTCTGCCAAGATCGAGTAACTTGCCAGTAGCAGTTTTCCTTATTTCAAAAAATTCCCTTGCTTGGTGTAGGGTTTCCCCTACATACGTAACGGCCCAAATAAGCTAGAATAAAATTAGCTTATCCGGTTGGCCTGTCCTGCCGTGAAAACGAAAATACGAAAATTGTGGGTTGTTTTCTCCATTTCAGGTCTAACGGCTTCATGCGCACAAATGGATTCCCACGAAGCCATTCAGGATCCGTCCATCCGCATGGCTGTGGAAAATGCCGTAACCCAATGCGATCATTATGTTCTGGCGGAGCATTTTGAAGATGCTGCCCGGAAAATGCTGGTAAAGGTAGAGGAAAAAAAGGCGTTACTGGAACAGTATGAGAAGATCCGTCTGTATGGCTGGCAATCCCATAATTTGAAGTCGCGCACCTCGGTTTTGATACGCAAATATGAGCAGGCTGCCCAATCGAATATGAGACATGCCTCATCTCAACGTCAAAAGGCGCACGAATTTGAAGGCCAATACCTCAGGCACGATAGTTTATGAAGCGGTTTGACCTTTTGATCCGTTCCCGCATCTCCGCTTATACCCTGCCTCATCACTGAGTATTTTCGGCGTCAACTCTTCAAAGATCAAAGATGTTCTGGGAAGGTATCTCCCAGCCGCCCTAACACCTGAAATGTCAATTTTGCATCAATAAAATGTGAAGAAAACTTGACAAAATACCCTTAAGTAAGTATTATATGTTTAAAGTTTAAATCCGTCGATTCGATTGACAGAAAAGATGTTCATACAAAAATTAATACGCACTTTTACGGTTCTAGCGCTCTTCGGGGCACTGGCTGGGTGCGCGCCCATGGGCGTGAATATTGCTGAAGAGGATGCGGCTACCCAATTGGCTATTCAAAATGCCGTAACCCCAAGTGATCATTACGCATTGGCGAAGCATTTCGAGGATGCTGCAAGAGAAATGCAGGTAAAAGCAGAGGAAAAAAAGGCTCTGCTGGAGCAGTACGAGAAGATGCATCTGTATGGTTGGCAATCGCATAATCTGAAGTCCCGCACCATGGCTTTGATACGCAAATATGAGCAGGCTGCGCAATCAAATGGCAGGGAAGCCGCTTCACATCTTCAGATGGCGCGTAAACTTAAGCGTAATGATGCTGAATACAAGGCGGCTTTAACCTTTTGAAAGATTGCGTTCCCGGATGGACTGATTGGGACTGGCTTGCCAGATCATCCGGATTGCCCTGTCCCCACCCGGACTGGAGTAAATTTTTCATAAGGGAAATGTGAAGAAAGCTTGACAAAGTATTCTTGAATGTGTATCGTGTTTTTCGCTGGGCCTCGATCGTCTGCCCCAGCAAGAGGACTCTGCCCACCCGTCCAGCAACAAGGTAGCAATGGACTTCTGAACACCTGTCCAGTTAGTAGTAAAGGACTCTGCCCACCTCGTCCAGCAACAAGGTAGCAATGGACTTCTGACCACCCGTCCAGTTAGCAGTAAAGGACTCTGCCCATCTGTCCAGCAGCAAGATAGCAATGGACTCTGAACACTCGTCCAGGTAGCAGTTAAGGACTCTGACCACCCGTCCAGCAGCGGTAATTATTATTCAATGGATAGGAGATCAAAATGGTAATGTCATTCGGCGCAACTGGGGACCAGTTATCTGGCGGGAAATGTAAACAGATACCAGGAGGTTTTTTTGCACTACTGTTCCTGGTTGGGTCATTAGGCGCATGCGCGCCCATGAGTAAAAACATAGTTAAAGAAGATGTCGTCAGCCATGCGGCCATTCAGGATATTGCTACGCCAGGCGGGCATTATGCTTTGGCGAAGCGTTCTGAAGATGCCGCGAAGGAAATGCGCGAAAAGGCAGAGGAACAGAAAGCGTTGCTTCAGCAGTATGAGAACGGGAACATGTATGGCTGGCAATCTCATGGCTTGAAATCGAATGCCCTGGCTTTGATACGGAAATATGAGCAAGCGGCGCAATCAAAAATGCGAGAAGCAGCTTCTCATCGGCAAATGGCCCAGAAGCTCGAAGAAAATTATGTTGGACACAATAGTCTACGGCGCGGCTCGGCCTTTTTAGAAAAGCGAGGCATTGATAACAAGACTATTCAGTGATAACGGGGCTGATGAAAGCGTGCCCTCCGGAGGGGGTGTAGAACTGCCCAACGTCTTACACTTCCCTCCCTTTTTTCTCCTCTTCAGCCGCCTGTTTATTTCACTCTATTACCAGTATGTGGAATTCTATGACAGCCAATTATAAATGCGGTTTCTGTTTTCTTCTGAGCTTGTTTTTTACCGGGTTATTGACGGCTTGCGCCAATACGGACATCCGTGAGGGCGACCGCTCTGAAACCGTTATTCAAGCCGAGCGGGATACGAGAACTTCCGAGGAGCACATCGCATTGGCAAAACATTTTGAAGAGTCAGCCAAAGAATTGCAATCGAAAGCAAACGAACAAAAAAAATTACTGCTCCGCTACAAGAGCAAACATTATCTTTATGATCGCGTGCCTCATGATCTCGAAGCACATACTCAGGCATTGATATTGAAATATGAGCAGGCTGCAAAAACATGTATGGCAGTAGCAGCTTCTCATAGAAAAATGGCATCGGAAGCCGGCGAGCTGAAATAGCAACCCGGCATTACCCGATTTGCTTATTTTTCCAAATCATATTCGGCAGCTTGAGTTGGGATTGAAAAAAATCGTCCGGCTGCGGATCGCGCCGTGCCGATACCTGGTTCCGTGGTGCAGCAATAGCAGCCGGATGGAACCGTTAATTTTTAATCCCAAACCAGGGTGGTTCTCCTCTCATCATTTCCGTCAGTGCGTTCGCATCGGAAATATCGAAGCGAATCGTTTCCATGGGTTCACGCATATCCAATGCATGAACCCGGCATCTCCATCTTTTTACTTCATTCGCTGATTCACCAAACTTTTCGATTCTTCCTGAAACGATCCAAGGGAGAGCCGCCGGGTTGCAATAAATTTGTAAGATTCTGCTTGACATTTTAGGAATATCCGTTATGCTTCCTCTTAATACCACTGTTATCTGTAATGTTTTTGCAGTTGAAGCGCGAGGACTTCACCTACAGTAACTTCATGTGGCCTTGGCTTAAGGTTTCGCCAGCGGGAGAGCTTGCAGTAAAAGGAATTTTGATTTTTGGTTTTAAAGTCTTAGAATGTCGAAAGAGTTGTAGAATCAAATAAACTGAACGTGCATCAATTAGAAGGACTCTGACCATCCGTCCAGCAACAAGGCAGCAGTGGACTCTGAACATCCGTCCAATTTAGCAGTTAAAGGGACTCTGACCATCCGTCCAGCAGCAAGGCAGCAGTGGACTCTGAACATTCGTCCAATTTAGCAGTTAAAAGGACTCTGACCATCCGTCCAGCAGCAAGGCAGCAGTGGACTCTGAACATCCGTCCAATTTAGCAGTTAAAGGGACTCTGACCATCCGTCCAGCAGCAGGCAGCAGTGGACTCTGAACACCTGTCCAGTAGCAGCAGTTATTTTTGTTTGATGGATAGGAGAATTCAAAATGGCAACCTTACTAGCCAAAGCCGAGGATCGGGTAAATAAAAAAATACCGTCGGCAAAAGAGTTTTTTATGGCCTTGTTCCTGCCTGGGTTAATTGCTTCAGGCACGCCGAATGCATACGGAGAAGATACCAATCAATCCAACTCCAGTGAATATCATATTGCCAGGGCAAAGTACTACGAAGAAACGGCTATGAACCTAAGCATAAAGGCGAGGGAGCAAGAGCAGCTTCTCGAGCATTACGAGGAAAAAAGCTATCTCTATGGTAAGCGTGCCCAGGATTTGCAAGCCCATACGTGGGCACTCATGCGAAAGTACCGGCGAGCCAGCATGGAAAACCTGACTAAAGCCGCTGATCATCGACGGATTGGCTCTGACCTCGAAAAAAATAATTATTTTTCATCTCGCCAACAAGAGGATGAACTGATATCGAATTGAGCGGGAAATGGATACCGTAATTATAAGAGTAACAGTTGAAGCAACGAGGTTCCTGCAGGTTGGAGCCCAGGCCGGGATGTAAGAATATGTCATCATAAAAAGGGGCGATCATGAAAACCCTTGGGGATTACGAGAAGTTAGGTTTTGCATTTTTGAAAGGTGATCTGGGTGCTCAGCCCATCAATGACAGCCGCGTGCATGCAGATCAGGCCACCAGGCAGATGCACGTAATCATGAAATTGGCGCGGAGCTTGTTATCCCTGATGGTCTTCAGTTTGCTTTATTCGAACAGCGTCCAGGCCAACAATACTTTTAACTCGAATACTTTTGACCTAAACGGGGCTACTTCTAGTAATACCTTGAACGCCAACAGTTCCACCTCAGATAATTTATTATCCCTCATTAAGAATAGCGGTATCCAAATAGGTGGATGGATGCAACTCGGGGCTACCTATAACCCGGGTAATCCGGGCAACGGATATAACGGCCCTGTTTCCTTTGCTGATCGGTCAAATAGAATGCAACTAAACCAATTCAATATATTTGTTGAACGACCGGTGGTGGCTGAAGGCGATGCATGGGATTTTGGCGGCCGTATCGACTTCATGTTCGGCACGGATGCCATTTATTACCAGGCAGCCGGGATTCCTCCTTTCGATGTAAACAGTGGCGAGCCAAATAATAGAGGCAGTTGGGACCTGAATATTTGCTGCAAGTCGACCCGCACCTACGGCATAGCATTTCCTCAGGCCTATCTCGAATTCTATGTGCCCGTCGGAAATGGCCTCAATGTCAAGGCGGGCCATTTTTTCTCGCCAACCGGCTATGAGATTGGCCCGGCGCCCGATGTTTTCTTCTATTCGCACGCATATTCCTTGGATAACGGCCATCCCTTTACACATATGGGATTATTGCTCGAATATAAGCTCACCAAGAATTGGTCTCTGATTGGCGGGCCGCTCACCGGCAGCGGCACGGGGGGCTGGGACGCCAATTTAACCAGAACTGCATTAACCAACTGGAACGGCATAGGAGGCATTGCATGGGTTGGCGAGGACAAGAGAAACTCATTTAATATATTGAATACGTTTGGCGACGTTTCGGCAACAACCCATGAACCCTGGACCCTGATCAGTTCGGTTTTGCAGTATCGCATTACCGATAAAACTCACTTTGTTGCGCATTACGTTCACGGTTTCGTAGGCGGAGCATTAATGAACGGGGTAAAGAAGGACGTAGAGTGGCAGGGAGTCAATACTCATTTGTATTACGATCTTCTGGAGGATCTTTCCATAGGAATTCGTGGCGAATGGTTCCGCGACAGGGACGGCTTTCGGGTTCTTTCTCCTCTCCGGGTGGCTTTTGCCACTAATAATCAAGGGGTGAGTTTTGCCGGCAACTTTCCCATTACTTCCGCACCCGCGGATTACTATCAAACCACCATAGGACTGAACTGGAAACCGGCGAAAAGATTGAAACTCGATAATTGGAAAGCGGCGCGCAGTTTCAATGTGCGACCCAATATCCGCTACGATAGAGTGGTGGGGCTTGAACAGCCATATCGGCCTTTCGACAACAAAAAGGACCAGTGGCTATTTTCGCTTGATTTCATGGTATCGTTTTGATCACCGAGGGCAGGTTGGGTAGCGAACACTCTCGTCGCCGGGCCGGTGCAAATGACGATCAAATAGGACAAAAACATATTTTGTGTTTCCAGATACGGAATTTTAGATATAGGCGACAGTTATTTCATGGTGGTTGTTTCCAGATTGAACGCATATAACTGTATGGGGAATAATATTTTTTAGAACACTAATTTTTTAGCATATTCTGGAATAGAATCCGGCCGTGCAGCATGAAAATGCATGACGAATCCCTAACTTCCCAATTTATGCTGATGCCTGAAGATGGAAATTTAATGTTGCTTTTTGTTATTAAGTATGTACAATTATTTCCAGTAACAGTGATTTTATTGTGGTTTAAGGATTCGTCATTATTTGGGTTGCTTCAGCAGCAGTGGCATAACAATTTGTAATATGCTGTACCTGGATCAGGCCGGGTCTTGCTTCCGGTCGATCAAGACAGTGCAATTGATGTAAAGAGAAACTAGGGTTCCGGTTTCCTCGATAGGAAACGCCTGGTCCGAGAGTTTCCGGTCTCGTCATGACGAGGCTCCACGGAGGGATAAAAGCCCGGGAGATAATGTAGTAATACATTGCTCTTGGGGTTTTACCCGACGATTAAAGGAGACTTCGTTATGCATTTCCTTTCTGTACGTTCCGTACCTGTACGTCCCTTTCCTGTCGTAATCGTAATCGATTGCAGGCAGCCGCGAGGCTCGCTTGTCTCGCGTAGCTCCTCCCGTGCAGTTTCTGCTATAAAAAGGGCCACGAGCGGCTGGCAGGACCTTGTTGCGATCTTCTCGCCGGGAGAAACATCATGCCAGTGAAACAAAGCCTGGATGGTCCTGCTTGCCATGCCGCTGCGGCAGAGGCCCATACGCTCAAGCGGACGTTGAGCGTATGGAACTGTTTCACTTTGGGATTTTCGGTGGTATCGCCGGTGGTGGGGCTTTATGCCATTTTCGG
>MKVR01000006.1 GCA_001899235.1 Nitrosospira sp. 56-18 | reverse complement strand
TTACCAAACGTTTATTCGCTATGAACGCGCCGGGCGGTATGTCCTGTTCACGCTCAGGAGGGATGGGGTGCTGCTTGGAAACTGTGCGATGTACCTGGATAGAAGCGCGCACACGCAGACCCTGATCGCGACCGAGGACACTCTTTATTTACTGCCGGAGGCACGCAAGGGTAGAACGGCGATGCGCTTCGTGGCTTACGTTGAGAATGCGCTGAAGCAAATAGGGGCGAAGGAAATTTGCATCACGGTCAAGATGGTAAACAAGGCTGGAAAGTTTTTTCAATTCTTGGGTTACCGCCAAGTTGAAACTGGTTTCACCAAAATTCTGGAGGATTCAGAATGCAGGTAGGAGTGTGCGGCGTGATTGGGTGTGGCATGCAGGCGGTAAAGCGGGGTATGTGTAACAGGCATTATCGAAGTGCTCTGGAAAAAGGAATAATTTCTAGGAAACGAGCTATTGGTGTAACGATTCAGGATCGCCTGAATTTTCACAGCCAATATATTCCTGAGACTGGATGCGTTGAATGGACTGGTACAAGACACCCTGAAACTGGTTACGGAAGCATAACGATAAATAGAAAAAGCGTGTCTACGCACCGCGCAGCATGGGAGGCCGCAAACGGTTCTATCAAGAGCCGCATGCATGTTCTCCACAAGTGCGACAACCGCATTTGTGTTAATCCAGATCACTTATTTGTAGGCACAAACGCTGACAATGTAGCAGATATGGACGCGAAAGGTCGTCGGATAAGTGTAAAAGGTGAGGAAAAGTGGAATGCGAAATTGAACGACGAGTTGGTAAGAAGCATCCGGAAAGATTGTCGAACGGCTCGACAGATCGCTGATGAATTGGGAGTAGGTAAAACCATAATTGGTCTAGTAAAACAACATAAAATCTGGCGGCATGTTTACTAATATTCTTTAAGGATCAATATACTATGTGTAGCTCAAAACCTCCGCGTCCTGACCCAGCAATCGGGCAGGCAGCATTGCAGAATGCTGACATTGCACGCCAACAACTTGATCTCGCCAAAGACCAATTGGCGTATAACAAAGAAGAATCCGCTTGGCAAACACCTCTAATCCAAAAAATAGCCCAGCAGCAGATCGACACCGCCGATACCAACAATCAGCGTTCCGATGAACAGTGGAATTTGTACAAAACCCTGTTCCAACCGGTCGAGTCGAAGATGGTCGACGATGCCATGAACTTCGATTCGCCCGAGCGGCAGGCCATGCTCGCCTCTCAGGCCGGCGCGGATGTCACCAAGAGCTACCAGGGCGCCCAGGATCAGAATCAGCGCAACATGGAGCGCATGGGGATCAATCCCAACTCTGGCAAGTTCCAGGCGATCAGCAGCGAAGCAGGTCTTGCTCAGGCTGCAGATACTGCTGGAGCAATGAACACGGCGCGCAACAATGCGATTACCCAGGGCATGGCGCTACGCCAGGGCGTGGCACAGTTCGGGCGCAACATGCCAAATACCGGATTGGCGGCCGACTCCACCGCATTGAATGCCGGTAACTCCGCAGTGGGCAACATCGCCCAAGGTAACAACATCAACAACGCCAACGCTGCGACCGCACAAAATTGGTTCGGCGGGGCGATGACGGGGAATAACTCGGCTGCGGGTATCCTTAATAATCAATACCAGAATCAGCTCAACGCTTGGTCACAGCAGCAGCAGAATACCGCAAACATGATCGGGGGCTTGGGAAGTCTTGCCGGATCATTGGGTGGAGCGGCAATCTTGAGTAAATTAAAAACCGGTGGCGTAATCAAGCACAACCGAGCATATGGCCTCTCATCTGGTTACCGGCCCAGATTGACTGATTATGGATTGCGTCGCAAAGGTTATGCTGAAGGCGGAATGATTGTGGGTCCTGGAACCGGCACAAGTGATTCCATCCCCGCAACGATAGAAGGGCAAACGCCAATTCAGGTATCGAACGGAGAGGCAGTTCTCAATGAAGGTGCCGTGCAAATAGTTGGGGAGCCGTTTGTCCATAATATCAATGCCGCGGGACTGGCGATGTTGAGTGGCAAAAAACCAGCGCAACCAGTTCCTGGAGCTGTCAACGGTTTGGCCGGATTATCGAATGGGAGGGCTTAATAATGGCCGCATCTGGAATTGGAGCGTTTGCTGCTGGATTATCGGATGGATTCAACAACATGATGCAGCTCAGCATGCAAAAAAAATATTACGACAGCCTCAGTGAGCACAGGGCAAATCAAGATGATCTTAAGGCTCAGCAGCTTGCCGCAAAGACGGAAGGCGGTGGTGCCAAAGGTCCGGATCGAGAAGGGTTCAAGGGTTCCTTAATGCCGATATTCAAGGCAAATAACACGGCTCCCGCCCCGCAGCGTCCTACGATGACAAGCCAACCAGGATTGGGCCCGGACACGCTTACCGACGTTGGCGCATTATCCGGCAATGCTGCTGGAGCATATCAATCGCCGAGCCTCGCCAGTACATCAGCAGCAAAGAACCAAGCGCAGCCGGTTCAGCAGGACGAAGATTTCAATCCGGTACATGAAATAGTGAAGCAAATTTATGTTGGCGATCTTGCGAATCAACCCGACAAACTCAACGCCATCCGGGCCGCAGCCGCAATGCACGGCATGGGAAAGGAGGTTGATCCGTGGCTGGATTCCCTCGTAGCTTCGAAGAAAAGCGGTATTTTTGATGCTGCCATGAGCTTGAAGCAGGGGAACATAGATGGGGCCATGGATAACCTGAAGCGCGGCGGCATTCAGTTGGAAGGTCGCCCGTCGAGGGTTGACCCAAATGACAACAGCAAGTGGAAGGTAAACATTTCCGGGACCGGCGAGCAAACGATAAATCTGGATGATTGGGCAACCTCCACGCTGGATCCTGAGAAGTATTCAAAATTCCTTCTTGACCGCCAAGGCGCAGTGGACAAGTCACGCTTGACGGACGCGCAGATCGATAATCAAAAAGCTGGTGCCGAGAAAGATCGTGCAATGGCGAAGGCGTATGGTTTAGGCAGCCTTGGTGCTGGCCGACGCTCCAATAATGGAGGTGCTGGGCTATCCCCCACGGTTCGCAAGACCGTGGAAACCGATCAAGGTATCGTTGCAATCATGTCGGACGGTTCCAAGCGGGTTATTGCTGATGACCAGGGCAATCCGATGTTCGGCACTTCTGGCTTAAAGACTGCGGCGGGTTTGATCGGTAAAACTATCGATCCGATGAGCGATACCGGGGAGATTGCTGGCAAGGTCAACGCTTTGACCAATCAGTTGAGAGGCACAAAAACGGGACCGGCGCCCGCGCCGGCATCAACTGGAAAGGTACGCAAGTTCAACCCACAAACTGGGCAATTTGATTAAATCTCACCTCGGGTTTGATAGAATAAATCAGGCTCGACAGGAGGGTGCAATGATTGCTCGTTTGATGTGTGTAGTGATGGTTGCGACATTGGTTGGATGCGCGACCTCAGCCGGGTTGAGAACGAAGCTGGATGGGATAAACGGCTTGTCTGAAACCGATCTGGTCAGATCAATGGGAACGCCGCAGCAGGTATACGAGACAGAAGGTGCAAAGTTTCTCACCTATTCATCATCGCGATTTGTGATGGTGCCTACTGCTTCTGGCAGTATTGGCAACACCAGATCGTGCCAGATAACTTTCGAAATCAACCAAGGTATAGTCGTGGGGTCAACCTTCAAGGGAAACGACTGTAAAGCATAACCTTTACCAAAACTGGAACATCAAAGCCGCCTCCGGGCGGCTTTTTCATTTCTGGAGACTGATTAATGGTTCAACGTGTCGAGGCCTGGGGCAATGTACTGGAATTCCCGGATGGGATGAGCGATGAGGATATGGCATCGGCAATCCTGGAAAACGAAGTCCACTTAAACCCGAATGCTTCCGCCTCAACCAAAGCAAAGTCTTTCGTATCCAGAGGGGTAGACGCTGGCCTATCCATGCTTACACCCAAAAAGAGCATTGCCAATCAGGCACAGGAGCGTTCCGCCTCTACCGCAGGTCTCGCAGCACCCCAGGTAAATGGCGTGCCGGTCCGCCAGGACTTCTACAATCGGATGGTTGCGGAGACTCCGAAAGGTCAAGTCACGCCCGGCACTGGAATCGTGGCTCGTACCCGCAACGCTGCCGTACAGGATACCGAATCCCAGAAGGGCAAGCGTGTCGTAGCGAAGGCGTTTGTTTCCAATGAACCGGTGCCGGAAGAGGGCGGATTCATCAATTCTGCCGGGCGCACCATCGGCCAGAATATCAAGGGTGCCGGGCAGATCGCCGCTGATTTTATTCCTGGGGTAGAGCAGGACAACGCAGTAAAGCGCTATGGGCAGGCTGTCATCGATGCGAATCCCACCGCGGTAAATTCTCTTGAGGATATTGCAAACAAGCCGGGCACCGCAGTAACGGAAGCAACCGGCAACGCCGCGCCTTCCATGGCTGGAATGGTTGGCGCCCGGGCGGTAGGGCAGGGCATCACTGCGCTGTCACCTTTTGCTGGCCCTGCTGCACCATTGGTTGCCGCTGTCGGTCAGGTTGTGTCCTGGCTGGGCCCGGCTGCAATTGCCTCTCTGCCGTCCTACAGCGGAATCCGGGATAAGCAGATTCTGAACGATCCGAAGAATCAGGAATTGGGTAAGGCCAAGGCGATAGCGTTGCTTGGAGCCGGCGCAGTCGGTGCAATCGAACAGGCATTCGGCCCCCAGCAATGGGCAATGGCCGCGCTCACGAGAGAGGGCAGGGCGCAACTCGCGGAGAAATTCGCTGCTACGACTCTGCCTGGGGCAATTGGAAAGGGAATTGCCAAAGGTGCTGGTATCGAAGGCTCAGAAGAGCTCGCTCAGAATCCCATCGAGCAGCTTGCCTCGTTCGACAATCCGACGACTCCCGAAAACCTGAAGGAGACGGCTTTCGGCGGAGCTATGGGCGCGATCGGCGGCGGCGTGCTGGGTGGTGGAACGGGTACCATTGCTCGGCAGAATCCGACGCCAACCATACTGGGCAAGCCAGTCACTGAAATATCCAATGGCGTTTTGAATTACACCGCTGCTCGTGGAAGTAACCGCGCCAAAGCTGCTGCTCAGGCCGAGCTGGCCCGGCGCGCCGCGCAGGGTGTCGATCCCGCTGTTGCGGATCAGCCAGAATCAACTTCTGAAGCCGTGGAGCGCATCATAGCCACGGGCAAGGATAAGGCTGATGAGATTCGGGCGAACGCGGCCAGCGAGCCCGACGCGATCCAGAGCGGCATATTCGACGAGCCGGACCATATTGTTGACGCCACCAATATGGTTGGAGAAGGAACGGGAGGGGCTGTCACCGATAACCCGACTCCGGAGCCGGTTGAAACTCTCAACGCGCAACTGAATGCGCTGGCCGAAGGCCGGAAGCCTGGGGTGCTGCTGACACCCGGGGAACCGCTACCTGCTACGCTGCCGCCGGATGTGAGAATAGCGATGGTTCCGAATCGGGGAATGCTGCTGTATCGCGATGACGCCACCCTGCAAGCCGCACTGAACGGCCAGATGGGTACGGCGTTGGGCTATGGGATCGATGAGAAACCGGGCGGCGCTACTCAGGTTGTCACTGCTCGCGATCCGAACGGGACTGTGATTCAGGATGTGGCGACCGATGGGAATCCGCAGGTACAGCAAGCAACGGCTACCGTGGCAGGCCCGGGTGGATCAGTGGAAGTCAGGCCGGTTCAGGAGGCGATGGCGGAGCGTGGGGCGGCAGTTTCTCAACCTCAGGAGCCGGGAGTCGACGCAATCAAGGCTCTCAAAGCGCATTTAGATGCAGGGAACAAGCCGCGCATAAGCTCATCACGAGATGAACGCGGGAACGTTCGAGTCGTCGCCAACGTTGGCACGGCAAACAATCTGCAGTCAATGGTCCTTAATCTGAAGCCAGAAGAGCAGAAAGCGTACGATGCTGCGGTGGAAGGGTTGGCATTCACAGAAACAAGCGACGGAAGAAAAATAGCAGAAAAGGATCTGATTAACGCGGTGCGGCCAGCAATAGATAGAGTCGTTGCTGGGGGTGAGGCGCAATCTCCTGCAGGGGAAGTAAGCAAACGGCCGGAGGGACAGCGGCTACCTAACGGTAATTCCCCTCATCCTGTTGATACCGAAGCGTCTCACGCGGAAGCTGATTTGCCGAACGTTCAGCCGGTTGCCAAGGCCAATGTAGCCGAAAATGGTCGGCAAGGCAATCTTCGTCCCCTCGTCGAATCCCTCATCAAACGCCGGGCTGCGGCAAAGGAATCCGGCAAGGAGCGCAGCCTGAACAGCGCCATTACTCGTGCAAAAGAGGTGATGGATGGCAAACGTACCGATACCGAACTCGAATCGAAGTGGTTCCGCGTGCAGGCTGCCGGGATGAAGAAGTCTGATCCCGATACGGCTGAAATATTGAAGCGCATCGGGGAGACGGTGAAGGCTCCGAATGCCCTGAATACTCAGCCTGGAAATAAATCGTTCGAGAGATATGCCGCGCTTGGTGACGAGATTGGAACCGCGGAGCAGGCAGTTGCTGACGCGGAAGAGATAACGGGATTGCGTCTCGGGCTGCAGGTTGTTTTTGTAAAGCTGCCGCCGAATAATCCGGCTCGTTTCATACCTGGAAGTCGAACGATAGAGGTTTCCAAGGATTGGAACTACGCGCGGGCTGAGGGCGCCCAATACATCGCCGAAGAGTTATTCCATGCTGTTGACTCATTATCAGAAAATTACACACTGAGCGCATCCAGCAAACGACTGGATTTGAAGACGGGGGATATAGCGCAGGAGGTTTTTAAAGACTTCCGTGGGAAAGGAATATTTGCTAAATTTTTTGCTTATCCATTAATTGAAAATGATCTAACGGATTCAGTCAAAAAGGCCGAACTTTTCGCCCGTCTTGCAGTATTATATTTTGGTGATCCTGCAAGCATGCAGCGTCATCTACCAATAGCTTATGGAGCATTCAATGGAATATTCAGGTCTTCAGCTCACCCAGTTAGCGGAGAAATATCACGAAGCGTTTGGTCCTTTTCCAGAAGGTCTTCTCCGCTGGTGCGCGAACACGGGGCAGGTGGATCAAATGGCAACAGGAATGGAAACGGCGCTCAAGACGGGGAAAGAGCCGAACTGGAGCGATTACGTGAGACGATCAGGGTCTCCTTCGAGGCAAGGAAGTACGGAGCAAAGGTCTACTTTACCCGCCTAGATACCAGATCATTCAAGACTAGGCTTGCTGCTTATAAAGAGAAACAGCGAGCGAGCGCTGAATCCGACCGAATAGCATCGGTCCGTCATCGATTAAAAGCGGCGGAAGACAGAGCAAAACAGGCCACCCATAGCGGTGGCCTTTCTGTTTCTGGGGACCGGAAAGCGAGTGTTCAGTCCCTGGTAGATTCGATCCGCTCGGAATGGAAGAATGCGCCTGAGATGGTCGTGGTCTCGAATATGTCGGATCCGGCCATTCCTGAACGTGTGCGAAGTGAGAACGACCGGCAAATGTCCCAGGGAGCGATCGGGCAGCCGGAGGGCTTCTTCTACAAGGGCAAGGTGTATATCGTTGCCTCAGAGATGCGCAGTCCGGACGATGTAGTACGCGTGCTGTTCCATGAAACGCTGGGGCATTTCGGCCTGCGGGGCGCGTTTGGCGATGAACTGAAACCCATCCTCAAGCAGGTCGCGGTTGGATGGCGTTCGAAGGTTGAGGCGAAGGCCGAGCAATACGGGTTGGATATGTCGATCGAGAAAGATCGGCTCATCGCAGCCGAGGAGGTGCTGGCTGAACTGGCACAAACCAATCCACAGATAGGGATGGTGCAGCGCGCAATCGCCATCATTCGCGCCTGGCTCAGGAAGAATGTTCCCGCGCTGGCGAACCTGAAGATGACGGATGCGGAGATCATCCATCGGTTTCTGATCCCGGCCCGCCGGTTCGTGCAGGAGGGGAAGGCTGCGGAACAGGAAGGGTTGGCGCCGGCGTTCAGCCGCTCCACCCCCGGCAACACCGCCTCCTGGGACGCACCTGAGCCTTCCATGATGGATGACCTGATATACAAGCTTCAGAACAAGCACATCGATCTCAAGCGCGTGGTCGAGGCCGTCAAGGCAACCGGTGCGCAGATCGCCGACAAGTGGAACGCCTACCTTCAGGAAGAGTTGTTCCACGGCCGGGCCGCGAAGCGCGTTCAGGATTTCGTGAACGATGAGCTGCGGCCAGTTATCCAGGGAATGAAACTGCGCGGGCTGACGGTGGATGAACTGGACCAGTACTTGCATGCCCGGCACGCGGAAGAGGCGAACAAGCTGATAGCGCAGCGCGATCCCAATATGCCAGACGGCGGCTCCGGCATGACCACGAAGGACGCCAAGGCCTATCTCGCCGGCCTGCCGGCGGACAAGAAGCAGCGCCTGGAGAATGTGGCAAAACTGGTCGATGCAGTGATCGCGAAGACTCGCGACCTGTATCTTTCCTACGGACTGATCGACCAGGCGACCGCCGACTCATGGAA
>MKVR01000005.1:1521-102680 GCA_001899235.1 Nitrosospira sp. 56-18 | reverse complement strand
TCGAGGGCGTTGCCTGGTACTGGCACTTCGTGGACGTGGTGTGGCTGGGATTGTTCATCTTCGTCTACTGGCTGATATAGCTCGTTTAAGCATCAGCGCTGGGAAGCTAGAGGGGGATATATCCCCAATAGGTTCCCAGCATCAGCAGAGTGAACAAAAGCAAAGACAGGCTAATGCGAAGAGTGAGAGATTTGACCGCGCGAGTGCCCTGACCCTTGTCCTTGATCATGTAATACATGGCCGATGCCAGGCTGGCTAATATGAAGAAAAAAAATAGTAGCGCGATGATCTTTAACATCTCATTCCTGCAATAAGTTAGGTCTGGAAACAAGTTTAGCCGAGTTCAGCCAACTATCCAATGACTATTTCAGGATGGCGATACACCCCGAAATTATGGTCAACGGTACTCGCGGCGCTCGTGATAATCACCATGGTGCAACTTGGCAACTGGCAGCTTTCGCGGGCTCGGGAAAAAGAGTCGAGGCAGGAACAGCTTGACATGCTTTCCCGCGAGCCAGCAGTGGCGTTGCCTGAGGTCCCGGTAAAACTGGAGGATTTTCAATACCGTCGAGTAGAGGTTCGAGGTGTGTATGTGCCGGCCCACACGATATTTCTCGACAACAAGATAAACCAGGGTGCGGTGGGATACCACGTCATTACGCCCCTGAGGATAGGCACAGGACCCATGCATGTCCTGGTGAATCGGGGTTGGATCGCGGCAAATCCTGATCGCACCAAGCTGCCTTTAGTTACTACGCCCGAGGAGACGGTGACGATCTCGGGAACGGCAACAGCGGCATCACAGAGGACCCTGGAACTTTCGAAAGAGGTGGTTCCAGGGCCGGTCTGGGGAAATCTTGATCCGGAACGCTACGCCAGCGCTACAGGGCTGAGAGTGCAGCCTGTGATGATATTGCAACAGGATAATGTGAATGACGGCCTGGTGCGAAAATGGACACGGCCGGACTCGGGTTCCGCAAAAAACTGGGGATACGCGATTCAATGGTTCTCCATGGCACTGGCTGTGCTGATTATTTATTTGGTGTTAAGTGTCAAACGAGAGCACGCTAAAAGCACGTAAAACGAACAGACGCACGCTGATCTTATTGTTCGTAATCATGTGCGCGCCATTTATTGCATCCTATACGCTGTTTTTCATGGAGGTGAGGCCTGACCCCGTTAATTACGGCGAATTGCTCAAGGTGAAGCCTTTATCGGGGAGCGCCTCGAATCAATCGAATGACACCATATTCCGGATGCGCGATCTGCGCGGCAAATGGGTATTATTATCGGTGGATTCAGGGAAGTGCGATGAGGCGTGCCGGAAGAAGCTTTATTACATGCGGCAGGTTCGAACCGTACAGAACGCCGAGAAGGATCGAATAGAGCGTGTATGGCTGATAGATGATGATGTGAAACCGGCAGCGGAAATCGTGAATGAGTTCAAGGGAACCTGGCTGCTTGGCGCCAAAGACAGTGAGTTGCTCAAGCAATTTCCCGCGGAAGGCCTGCACGATTACATATACGTGATAGATCCGATAGCCAATTTGATGATGCGTTTTCCAAAAGATTCGGACCCTACAAAAATAGCGAAGGACATTAAGCGGTTACTTAAGGTTTCCCAGTTGGAGCATGCAGTGGGAACCGATCAAAGGCATTAGAGGTTTTCGAATTGAAGCGAAATCGTCCATGAGCAGAGACTTCGCATAAACGAGAAGCTGCTCGGTACTATAAAGGATGTTCGATCGTTTAAAAGCAGGCGCCGAGCCTGCATGAATCAGGAGATTAATCATGGCTACTAGTCTGGCTTGGCAGCAAACCACTTCCCGCATGCAGCAGTTTTATCGTCTGACCAAGCCGCGAGTGGTATCGCTTATCGTTTTTACCGCTTTCATCGGCATGTTTCTTTCTGTCCCCGGCGCTGTGCCCCTAAACGCCCTGATATTCGGTACGCTGGGGATAGCGCTGGTAGCGGGGGCCGCGGCAGCAGTGAATTGCCTGGTGGAGCAGAAGCTCGATGCAGTCATGGCGCGCACCCGGGGTCGGCCGCTTCCCCGCGGAACCGTGACTTCGCCTGAAACGCTGTTCTTCCTGGCCCTGATAGGCGGCACGGGTTTGCTGATCCTTCATCAATTGGTGAACCCGCTCACCATGTGGTTGACCCTGGGTACTTTTGTCGGCTACGCCATCATCTACACCGTCATCCTCAAACCCATGACTCCGCAAAATATCGTGATAGGCGGTGCTTCCGGCGCCATGCCGCCCGTCCTGGGATGGGCAGCGGTAACGGGTGAGGTTTCCGCTGACGCCCTCTTATTGTTTCTTATAATCTTCGCCTGGACTCCTCCGCATTTCTGGGCGCTGGCGCTGTATCGCAAGCTGGAATATGCCAAGATCGGAATGCCCATGCTGCCGGTAACGCATGGCGACAAGTTCACGCGCTTGCATGTTTTGCTGTACACGCTGATTCTCATTGCCGTGACGCTGATGCCATACGCTACCAAAATGAGCGGTCTCATCTATCTTGCGGGCGCAGGCATTCTGGATGTCGTATTCCTATATTATGCCGTAAAGATTTATGTGGACTATAGCGATCAGCTCGCGAAAAAGACCTTCAGATATTCCATATTCTATCTGGCGGCATTGTTTGTTGTTCTGCTGGTGGATCATTACATCCGGTTTTAATCTTTTCACGTGACCTTTGGTCTCAGGGCGGTCCTTGCCTGGTTCGCGGTGTTCTTTCTGGCAAGTTGCGGAAACACCGCGAACCCCACATTTTTATCTACCGATATTACCGATGCCAGCTTTGGCCGGGAATTGAAGCTTCCGGGGCCGACTGGTGAGGCCCGGACACTCGCGGATTTCAAAGGCAAAGTCATAGCCGTGTTTTTCGGCTATACCCAGTGTCCGGATATCTGCCCCGCGACAATGAGCAAACTCACAGGCGCCGTGCAAAAACTGGGAGTCGATGCGGCAAGGGTTCAGGTGTTATTCGTCACTCTCGATCCCGAGCATGATACCCCCTCCGTCCTACGGGAATACCTTTCAGCTTTCAACCCAGCATTCATTGGCCTGTCCGGCGATACAGAGGCCACACGGGAGGTTGCGAACGAGTTCAAAATCGTTTATCAGAAGGTCGTTGGGGATTCGCCGGGCCACGAAATCATGGAACACTCGGCTGGCACCTATTTGTTTGATCCTCAGGGAAGACTCAGGTTGTATGTCAGCGGCGAAAAGGGAGAAGATGTTTTCGCTCATGATATCGCCCGATTGCTTAAAGCCGCGGGATAGGCGCGAGGCAAATTTTGCACTGTTTGCCGCTAGGTTCCCTGGATGAGCAGGGGTTAAAATAAAGTAACGGATTACTTGAGAATTAACCCCGTTAAAGAGTAAAATGTCGCCCTTTCATATCAAGCATTTAATGGAGAAGTAGGCATGCCAGTCACAACCGATCAAAAAGCACAGGTCGTGCGCGACTATCAACGAGCGGCAGGGGACACCGGTTCTCCTGAAGTGCAAGTGGCATTGTTGACTGCCCGTATCAACGGCTTGGCTAATCACTTCAAGGCGCATGTCAAGGATCATCATTCGCGCCGGGGATTGCTGCGCATGGTGAGTCGCCGCCGCAAGCTGCTCGACTACCTCAAACGCAGGCATGCGGATAGCTATCGGACGTTGATAGATCGCCTCGGTCTGCGCAAGTAGGATTCGATCCCTCGTCGAGATAACAGCAAATCAGATTGCGAACCGCTCATCTTCCGTATGAGCGGTGAACTTCGTGTGGCAGCGTTGACGAAGCCGCGCCAAAAGAATTTATCAAAAGGGCAGCTAATTGAAATCAATTAAAAAAAGCATTACCTACGGCAATCACAAACTAACGCTGGAAACCGGCGAGATAGCGAGACAGGCGCACGGAGCGGTGATGGTGACCATGGATGACACTGTCGTTCTGGTAACCGTAGTGGGGGCCAGGAATGCAAAGCAAGGGCAGGATTTTTTCCCGCTGACAGTAGATTATCAGGAGAGAAGTTACGCGGCAGGCAGAATACCTGGCAGTTTTTTCAAGCGGGAAGGCCGTCCATCCGAAAAAGAAATTCTTACCTCCCGCCTGATCGACCGCCCCATCCGCCCTCTATTCCCCGATAATTTTTACAACGAAGTCCAGATTGTCGCCACTGTCATGTCCTCCGACAATGAAGTGGATGCGGATATTCCTTCCATGCTGGGGGCGTCAGCTGCGCTGGTTCTTTCCGGGATTCCATTCGATGGTCCAATGGGAGCCGCGCGAGTCGGGTACATCAATGGAGAATACCTGCTCAATCCGACCACCACGGAATTGAAGCACACGCAGTTGAACCTGGTAGTGGCGGGAACGCAGCAGGCAGTGCTGATGGTCGAATCGGAGGCCCTGGAGTTATCGGAAGATATCATGCTGGGTGCCATCCTCTATGGTCATCAGCAAATGCAGCCGGTAATCGACGCAATAAACGAGTTGGCGGATGAGGCCGGCGTTACCGCGTGGGACTGGGTTCCGGAGCCGAAGGACGAAAGTCTGGGAGAGAAAATTGCCAAGCTGGCGGAGGCTGACCTGCGTGCGGCATTCAAATTGAAGCAGAAGCAGGCCAGGTCTGAAGCGATAGACAGCATCTGGCAACGGATTTTCACCGAGGTGGGAGTCGGGGCTGAAGATGGACCGGATGCGCAGGCTGTCAAAGAGGCTAGTTTTGCCCTTGAATCAAGAATCGTGCGCTCGCAGATTCTCGACGGAGAACCGCGCATAGATGGCCGGGATACCCGCACGGTTCGTCCCATCACTATTCGTAACGGCCTGTTGCCTCGTACCCATGGCTCCGCTTTGTTCACTCGCGGGGAAACCCAAGCGCTTGTAGTGGCAACGCTGGGAACCGGACGCGACGAGCAGAAGATCGATGCGCTACAGGGAGATTATTCCGAGCGCTTCATGCTTCATTACAATATGCCTCCGTATGCGACCGGAGAAACCGGGCGTGTCGGCACGCCCAAGCGTCGAGAAATTGGCCACGGGCGCCTTGCCAAGCGGGCGCTGGTAGCGGTATTGCCTTCGGCAGAAGAATTCGGCTATTCCTTGCGGGTGGTATCGGAGATCACCGAATCCAACGGTTCCAGCTCCATGGCATCAGTCTGTGGCGGTTGCCTTGCATTGATGGATGCAGGGGTTCCGTTAAAGGCGCATGTGGCGGGGATCGCCATGGGATTGATCAAGGAAGGTAACCGCTTCGCGGTGCTAACCGATATTCTCGGCGACGAGGATCATCTGGGTGACATGGATTTCAAGGTGGCTGGTACCGAGAGTGGCATTACCGCGCTGCAAATGGACATCAAGATACAAGGAATCACCAGGGACATCCTGCATGTCGCCCTGATACAGGCGCGAGAAGGAAGAATGCACATCCTTGGCATCATGAAGCAGGCCCTTCCCGCAACCCGCGAGGATATCTCGGAACATGCGCCTCGCATCATCAAGATAAAAATCAACCCTGAGAAGATCCGGGATGTAATCGGCAAGGGAGGAGCAGTAATACGGGCGTTGACCGAAGAAACCGGCACGACTATCGACATCACGGACGACGGCACAGTGATGATAGCGTGCGTGAACGCCGAAGGTGGTGAACTGGCCCGAAAACGCATCGAGGATATTACCGCCGAAGTCGAAGTGGGCAGAGTATATGATGGGACCGTATTGAAGCTGCTCGATTTTGGCGCCATTGTCAGCGTATTGCCCGGGAAGGACGGCCTGCTGCATATTTCCCAGATCGCAAACGAACGTGTCAATAATGTGTCGGATCATCTCAAGGAAGGCCAGGTGGTTCGTGTCAAGGTCCTGGAAGCAGACGACAAGGGACGGCTGCGCCTAAGCATGAAAGCAGCGGCTGCCGACGTCCAGGGTGACGGTACCGCATAGCCCTCAATCCGGCAGTCGACCACCCTTTTTAATTTAGAACCACGATCCACAAAGATTTTCGCGGTACTCGACGTTCACCTATATGGTGAATTTGATACAGGGCGGATTTAGGATGATACCGCCAGTTGCCAAAAAGCCCCTTTCGCAAGAAAGGGGCTTTTGATTTTGCTGGTGGCGCAATTCAAACCAATCGCTGAAAACGGTCCTTGCGATCGCCTGCTTCGACCGGCTTGGCGTGCCTCGCTCGCCGCTATTTTGCTACCTGTTTTTCCCTTATCTCATCCAGGGTCTTGCAGTCGATACAAAGAGTAGCGGTCGGCCGCGCTTCCAGGCGCTTCAGTCCAATCTCCACGCCGCAGCTTTCGCAATATCCATAATCCCCTGTATCGATCTTGGCAATCGTTTCATCGATTTTCTTGATCAGCTTGCGTTCCCGGTCCCGGTTGCGTAATTCGAGCGCCATATCTGATTCCTGGCTTGCACGATCATTGGGATCGGCGAATATGGTGGCCTCGTCCTGCATGGTGTGTACCGTGCGATCGATATCATGGCCAAGCTCCACCTTGATGCCTTCCAGAATATTGCGGAAGTGCATAAGCTGCTTGGAGTTCATGTAGCTCTCGCCTTTTTTCGGCTTGTAGGGCACGGATTGTTTATGCAATTCTAGCGGCATTTTATTTGTCCTTTTCCTGGTGACATTACATGCATTGCAAAAAATATTATACAGCAAGTCTTCTTGCATACATCTGAGTCTGGGCATCGGCCGAATCCCGGATAGCTCATGCGGGTACCCCACGAGGGAAGACTTCCGGCAACTCCAAACTATCCCCCGAAACTATCTTTGCCGCTGCCCCATCAAAATTTACAGAGCTTGATCTTTATCGTCGAAAAGTGCAATAGTCCGAGGAGCTTAAATGAATTGGATCACGGATGGCTGGGGAGTGGCAGTTTCCATAAAACCCCACATGGCTCATCAATATATGTTATGTTTCATAAGCCATAGCGTGCCCGAGAGTTCGGCGGAGTTTATGCATCAACGCGGAAGAGGCCGCATGGCGGATTGTGCGCTGATAAAACGGCTGGTACTGGGACCTGCGGCATCGGTTATCTTCATCAATGTCGCATGCTGCGAACATTTCAAACATCTTATAGAGGAGGACGAACATTATGGCTAACAAGAAAAGAATGATCTCAATTGCAATCGGTTCAGCTTTTGCCGCTGTTAGTACGGTGCCGATAGCTTCCGCAACAGACAATCCTTTTGCATCCCAATCTCTTTCCAAGGGTTACATGGTGGCCGATGCACATAAGCACCAGAAAAGCGGCGAAGGCAAATGCGGGGGAGAAGGCGCTTGCGGCGAAGGGCGATGTGGCGCCTCCATGGCGGATGCCAACAAGGATGGCAAGATCACGAAGGAAGAATGGACAGCGCACCACAACGCCATGTTCGAGCATATGGATGCTAACAAGGATGGCACGATCAGCAAGGACGAATTGAAGGGCAAAATGACAGACGGAAAGTGCGGCAGCGGCAAATAGGCCGTATCGCTGCTTCCCGCCATTAAACCGGCTTTCTGCGCTCAATAAGCCAGGAAGCCGGCCTGATCCCGAAAAATGTGACATAATATTTTCATCCGAAATAGAGGAGAAAAATTATGCGCAAAAAAAGAACAGCCATTTCCCTGGCAGTAAGCTCGGCATTCGCCGCCACGCTTGGCATCGCACCAGTCGTTTCCGCGGCTGAGAATCCTTCCGAAAATCCTTTTGCTGCACGGACGCTGGACAAGGGGTACGTTCTGGCTTATGCCGATCGCGTGGACCCCAACAAGTACGGCGGCGGAGGAGCTCCCAAAACCTCGGAAGGGAGATGCGGCATGTCGATGGTGGATGCCAACAAGGATGGGAAAGTGACCAAGCAGGAATTTCTCAAGCACCACGAAGCCATATTCGACAGGATGGATACGAACAAGGACGGAGCAGTCGATCAGCCTGAGGCCGACGCATATGGAGGCACCAGGTCCAGCGGAGCAAGTGCAGCTCCCCATGGGGCAATGAAGAAGTAGTTCCACCCTTGAATTTTGCCGGAGTGGCCGGAGCCGGGCTGGGCTTGAGGCGTGAGCTGATCCCCGCCCTGAAAAACGGCGTTCCCCACGCTATCGATTTCTTTGAGGTCGCTCCCGAAAACTGGATCGATCTCGGCGGCGCGGCAGGGCGCGATCTGTGCAATTTCACCGAGCGCTATCCGTTCGTGTGCCACGGGCTTTCCCTTTCCATTGGAAGTCCGGCTCCACTGGATGAAGAGTTTCTCCACAAAATCCGGCATTTCCTGGACCAGCACCGTATTTCCCTTTATACGGAGCATCTCTCATACTGCTCCGATGACGGTCATCTATACGATCTGCTTCCAATACCCTTCACCGGGGAGGCGGTAAGGTATGTGGCAGCGCGCATCCGGCGCGCCCAGGATATTCTCGAGCGCCGCATCGCCATGGAAAATGCTTCTTTCTACCTGCAGTCCCCGATCGCGGAGATGAGTGAAGCGGATTTCATCCGCGCGGTGCTGGCCGAAGCAGATTGCAGCCTCCATCTCGACGTCAACAACGTGTATGTCAACAGCATCAACCATGGTTATGATGCGATCGAATTCATTCGCTCCATGCCGTCCGAGCGCATCGTCTATATGCACATGGCCGGACACTACAACGAATCCGAGAACCTGATAATAGACACACATGGCGCTGACGTGATCGATCCCGTCTGGTCACTGCTGGATGAGGCATATCATATCCATGGCGTAGCGCCCACGCTGCTGGAACGCGACTTCAATATTCCGCCTCTTGCGCAGCTCGTGCATGAAGTCGAGCGCATTGCCGCCATCCAGCAACAGCATGCCGATAAAGGCCACGAATTCTATGCCCGGCGCGCTTCCTGAATTCCAGCGCTTCCAGTATGCGTTCACCGCGCATATCCGCAATCCCAAGGCCAATCCGCTTCCCAGAGGGGTCGAAGCGCGGCGCATGCGCATATATCGATCGCTCGTCTACAATAACATCCAGAATTTTCTGCAGAGCTGCTTTCCCGTGCTCAAAAAGATACTGGGGACACGACGGTGGGAGTGCCTGGTGCGCCGTTTTCTGGATACCCATCGCAGCCATTCACCCTTCTTTCGCGAGATACCAGGGGAATTCGTCCAGTTTCTCCAGAAAGAGGGGGTCATCCCCGTAGGCTATCCCGAATTCGTGTTCGAGCTCGCCCACTATGAATGGATAGAGCTGGTGCTATCCGTTTCGACCGAAGCCCCCGACTGGGGTGCTGTCGACACAACGGGCAGCCTGCTCGAAGGACGCCCTGTCCTCAATCCCGTCCTGGCAAATCTTTACTACCATTGGCCGGTGCATCATCTGGCGCCTCGCGTTTCCGCGGCGCGCGCCGATACCTACCTGCTCGTATTCCGGGATTCCGAAGATCAGGTCCGCTTCATCGAGGTAAACGCATTTACCGCCCGCCTCATCAACCTGCTCGATACGGCCGAGCATACCGGTCAGTCAGCGCTTGAAATGATAGCGAGGGAAAGCCGGCACCCCGCGCCGGAAACCGTGATCCTGGGAGGGGCGGAAATCATGCACGATTTGCAGGCTCGCGGCGCCCTGTTGGGCATCCACCGCCAGTGACTTTCTGCAGGCATTCCGAAACCGTATTCCTGCTTGTCCCTGAAGAATAATGAATTCAGCCGCGCCGGATTATCCGGCATAATCTACCCTTTTCACTCGAGCTGCAATGAATGTCGTCCGGCAATCCACGTGGCATCCCCGGCCATCCCTGTTGTCGCCGCACGCACGCGGCTGGCTGCAGAATCGCGGCTCGCTCACCCAGCTCATTCAGCAGCGCTGCTGCAGCGAGTTTCGCGTCAAGCCGGTGTTCCAGTCACTTGCAAAAGCCTGCATGGACGAGCTCGACGTGATGAATCTGCGGCAGAACGAACTTGCCATGGTGCGGGAAGTGTATCTGTACTGTGGCGAAACCCCGGTGGTATTTGCCCATTCCGTGGTGGCGGAAAAAAACCTTCAGGGTGCCTGGAGAGGATTGAGCGGCCTCGGCAGCCGATCGCTCGGCACGGTGCTGTTTACGAATCCGGTGGTGAAGCGCACGCCGCTGCGATTCAAAAAACTGACTTCCGCTCATCCGCTTTTTCGGCGCGCCTGCCAGAAATTGCAGAGAAAGCCGCTGGATCTCTGGGCCCGCCGCTCACTGTTCAGCCTGCATGAGCAATCCATACTCGTCACGGAAGTGTTTCTTCCACCCATTCTGGAACTGGGGCAGTGACGCTCATATCGTTAACGCGGCGCCTCTCCCTCTACGAGAAGCTGATGCGGCTGGACAAGCCGATCGGCATCCTGCTGCTGCTGTGGCCCACCCTGTGGGGCTTGTGGCTGGCAGCTCGCGGTTTCCCGGACATGAACATTCTGGTGATATTCCTGCTCGGCACCATATTGATGCGCTCCGCCGGATGTGTCGTCAATGATTATGCCGACCGCGATTTCGATCCGCATGTCGAGCGCACCAAAAACCGCCCGATGGCAACCGGCAAGGTGAGATCGAAGGAAGCGCTGCTGCTGGCCGCCGGACTGAGCCTGATAGCGTTCCTGCTGATATTGCCCTTGAACCGCCTGACATTGGAGCTTTCGGTGCTGGCGCTGTTCCTGGCGGCAAGTTATCCCTTCACCAAGCGTTTTTTTGCCATACCCCAAGCCTATCTCGGCGTCGCCTTCAGCTTCGGCATACCCATGGCTTTTGCCGCCCAGACCGGTGGAGTGCCGTTCATCGCCTGGGTATTGATGGCAGCCAATCTGTTCTGGGTCATCGCCTACGATACCGAGTACGCAATGGTGGACAAGGTTGACGACCTCAGGATCGGCATCAGGACTTCTGCCATCACCTTCGGCAATTTCGATGTATCGGGAGTGATGCTGTGCCATGCGGGTTTTCTCGGTATCATGACCGCCGTGGGATTGATCCAGGGATTGGGAGCCATGTATTACGCGGGGCTGGCGGTTGCCCTCGGATTGATCATCTATCAATACCGACTGATTCACGACCGTGATCGCGGCCGCTGTTTCAAGGCCTTTCTGCACAACAACTGGGTAGGCGCAGCGGTATTTGGCGGCATTGCGCTGGATTATCTGGTTCGGGCGGGCTCATGAGCGTCATCCTCTCGCAATGAAATACAGGGACCTGCGCGATTTCATCGCCCAGCTCGAAAACCGGGGCGAGCTGAAGCGCATAGCGGTTGAGATCGATCCGCATCTGGAGATGACTGAAATCTGCGACCGGGTGCTGAAAGCGGGCGGCCCGGCCATCCTGTTCGAAAAACCCAAGGGACATGTCATTCCCGTACTGGGAAACCTGTTCGGCACGCCGCGGCGCGTCGCCATGGGCATGGGGCAGGACTCGGTGGTGGCGTTGCGTGAAGTGGGGAAACTCCTTGCTTACCTGAAAGAGCCGGATCCGCCCAAGGGGTTGAGAGACGCCTGGGAGAAATTCCCGGTGCTGAAGCAGGTGCTCAACATGGCGCCCAAGGTGCTGCCGAAAGCGCCCTGCCAGGATATCGTGTGGGAAGGGGCCGAGGTGGATCTCGGCAGGCTGCCGATCCAGACTTGCTGGCCTGATGATGCCGGTCCGCTGATCACCTGGGGCTTGACTGTCACCCGCGGGCCGCACAAGACCCGGCAGAACCTGGGCATCTACCGCCAGCAGGTGATCGGGCGCAACAAGCTCATCATGCGCTGGCTCGCTCATCGCGGCGGCGCGCTGGATTTCCGCGACTTCTGCATGGCCAATCCGGGGCAGCCCTATCCCATCGCCGTTGCGCTGGGGGCGGACCCGGCGACCATACTCGGCGCGGTGACGCCGGTGCCGGATACTTTGAGTGAATATCAGTTCGCCGGGCTGCTGCGCGGGGCGAAAACCGAAATCGTCAAATGCCTGAGCCACGATCTCCAGGTCCCCGCCAGCGCCGAGATCGTGCTTGAAGGGCACATCCATTCGAACGAAACCGCGCTGGAAGGCCCTTTCGGCGACCACACCGGCTACTACAACGAGCAGGAGACTTTCCCGGTATTCACGGTGGAGCGCATCACCATGCGGCGCGATCCGATCTATCATTCCACCTATACCGGCAAGCCGCCGGACGAGCCCGCCATCCTCGGCGTGGCGCTCAACGAAGTGTTCGTGCCGCTGCTGCAAAAGCAGTTCACCGAAATCGTCGATTTCTACCTGCCGCCGGAAGGCTGCTCCTACCGCATGGCCGTGGTCAGCATGAAAAAGCAGTATGCGGGCCACGCCAAGCGCGTCATGTTCGGCGTGTGGAGCTTCCTGCGGCAGTTCATGTACACCAAGTTCATCATCGTCACCGACGATGACGTCGATATCCGCGACTGGAAGGAAGTCATCTGGGCTATCACTACGCGGGTCGATCCGGCGCGGGATACCCTCATTGTGGAAAATACCCCGATCGATTACCTCGATTTTGCCAGCCCTGTATCCGGCCTGGGCGGCAAGATGGGGCTGGATGCCACCAGCAAGTGGCCGGGCGAAACCAATAGGGAATGGGGCAAGCCGATCGCCATGGATAAGGTGGTGAAGAAGAGAGTGGATGGGATTTGGGAAAAGTTGGGATTGTAATCGGCACTCCGTTTTCTTCCAACGCTTATTGGCGCCCTACATCCATTCATTTTGACGCGGTGTCAATAATATCCCGGCTTTTTGGATGGATATTTCGCATCGCGTCTTGTTGCTGTGTATTACTGTGTTATGGCTCCACACCGGTTAGATGCCAAAGCAGCTCATTCAAGTTGCTGATCGACGTGCATGCCGGCATGGCATTTCCGGTGCGACGCATCAAATCGAGATTGAAGTTGAAGGACGCGCCCGCCCTTTGGATGTGGAAGGCATGCCGGTAACCTGCATTGCGGGAGCCTTGCATATCCCTGAACAGGTTGTTGCCTACCATGACGAGTTGCCCAGGTGGCAGGTCGAGCAAACGAGCGCATTCCTCGAAAACTTTGGGATCGGGCTTCTGCGTTCCCAGTTCACCGGTCAGCACCAGCGCATCGATCAGCGGTAGCAAGCCGCAAGCCTCCAGCTTTTGCCGTTGTAAATCCGGCGGATTGTCTGTCAGAACTCCAATACGGTACCCCAGTCGGCAAAGCTGATACAGGGTGGCCATCACATCGCTGTAGAGGGGGCGATCTTCTGGCAGGACATGGAGATAGGTTTCAATCAGCCGCAAGCGGGTTGCGTCATCCAAATCCAGTTGCAAACATAGCGCATCGAAGAGATGGCCGCGATTGCCTTCCTCGATGATCTGCAAAGCTATGGAAAGAAACTCCGTTCGGCCGGGCAGGATAGTTTTTTCCCTTTCCTTGTCCTTGTACCAGATCTGTTCCAGCTTGCCCATCATCCAGCTTTTCTGGTCCAGCAGGGTATCGTCCAGTTCAAATACTATTCCCCGCACTTCGTCCAGCTGGAGGTCGGGAATGAAGCATTCCTCCAGGTATCGCAGAGTCCGTGCGCGAGCGCCTGGCGTCGGCGAGCCGTCACCCTTGCGGACTTCCCCAGCTTTACCCGTCAATAAAAAGACAATAGGATTGATTCCGGCAGCCAGGCTCAAAGGCATGGAGGTGCCCGCCCGGGAATTGAAATCAGACACCCAGCAGTCGTCGCCGATTCGCAGGATTTGCAAGTTCATCGGCCCTCGCGCACCTAAAGGGACCATATGTTCGAGGACCGCCTGGGCGGTTTCTCGCACATAGCGCGGCGCGCCGGGCTCGCAGAGAATCGCAAACCCATCCATCGAGCGGATTCTGCGGCGAAATGCGAGTGGAGAAATAGTACCTGCAACATCAATCGAGAAATCAACGGAATACTCGTCAAATTTTCCCAGGCATGGTTGCCACACGAATTCATTTTGATCGATTGAAAGTGTAAAAAACGCTTTGCGGTCGGCAAGGATATGCAGATTCCGGCCTCCCCAGCCGCGCCGCGGCTTGCCGATCAAGGGGAAAGCCGCATCTGTATCCAGGGGTGTGGTGTAGATGGGCAAACAGGGCAACCCCTCATTCAGCAGCCAGCGGTAAAAGAGAAGCTTGTCGCCAGCCAGTTCCAGCAACGGCATATCCGAAACATAGGCTGTGGCGCCACGCGCCGCAAAAGCTTCCCGGTGGTGCGCCAGCAGTTCCAGCTCATGTTCTGTGGATGCAAAGACCGCACTTACGCTTTCCCGCTCGCACAGGTCAAGTAAGAAATCCAGCAGTTCCTGCTTCTCTTTTAATGGTGGCGCCGGAAAGAAAGCATCGGCGAAATAGCGTCCAACGTTTTCCGCATGGCAATCCGCGACCAGCACGCGTACCTCCGCCACAGCCCGGATAGCCTTGATCAGGCCCAATCCTTGAAACCCTCCACCGGTGACAAGGACACTGGCTGGCCTCATGCCGTTGCTTCGGGATAGGCAGCGTTGGAAATTTCAGGGTGGCCGACAGAGACTCCAGACGGTGCCTGCCAGATAGCCAGGGGAAGATTCAGGATGTTCAATTGTCCGATGGCCCGGTGATGAAGGATTTCAGTGTCTCTTTTTTCGTCAGTATTTTCATGACTTGTTTATCTGCAGTTACCGGGAATTTCGATTGTTTCAATTGACTATAGCTTTCGGAAGAATGTCTTTCAAGAAATGGTTTCGGAAAGTACCGGCATGAGTCATTCGGCTAATGAAAATCCCGGCTTTCCACCCGGAGATTTCCCAGCAGATGGCTGTGATCCACCAGCCGCTTGGCGATCACATGCCTGACTTCGCCTTCGCGCTGCCAGACTCCATATACCGTCAGAAGCTTTGAACTCAATAGCTCGCGGCGCTGCCTCCGGACGAGCTGGTTCCACAGCACCACATTGATGGTTCCGGTTTCGTCCTCCAGCGTCACGAACACGACGCCGCTCGCGGTGCCGGGGCGCTGGCGGCAGGTTACTATGCCGGTGGTGCGCACCAGCCGGCCGGCGGGATAGCCATCCAGTTCCCTTGCCGAGCTCAGCCGCATTGCATCCAGCCTCGGCCGCAATAGCGCCAGCGGATGCCGGCGCAGGGTGAGTTCCATGCTGGCGTAGTCGGCTCTGATTTCCTCTCCTTCCAGCGCAATGGCAATGACGGGCACTGTTTCCCTGACGGGAGCATTTCGCATCAGGTCGGATTGCCTGATGTGAGAGGCAGCCATCCATAGGGCTTCGCGCCGGTGGCCCGCCAAAGTGCGCAGCGCATCGGCATGGGCGAGGGCGTGCATCTCCAGGGTATTCAGCAAGGCGCGTTTCGCAAGATCCGCGGTGTTCTCGAAAGCCGTTTTTCTTGCCTCGGCGATGCGCGCGGCAGTTTTAAGGCTTATCCCCTTCACCCGGTTCAGGCCCAGGCGAACGGCAGGCGGGGTGTTTACCGAATTCGACGATGCGCCTGCCTGTTCCTCCAGGGTGCAATCCCATTCGCTGAATGCCACATCCACCGGCCTCACTTCAACGCCGTGCCGCCGGGCGTCCTGGATCAATTGCGAGGCGCCATAAAAACCCATTGGCATGCTGTTCAACATCGCGCACAGAAATATGGCAGGCTCATGGCATTTGATCCAGGCTGATACGTAAACCAGCAGCGCAAAGCTGGCGGCATGGGATTCTGGGAACCCGTATTCGCCGAAGCCCTCAATCTGCCGGAAAATGCGCTCGGCAAATTCCTGTTTATACCCGCGGCTGACCATTCCTCCGATCAATCTGGCATAAAAGGAGCCCAGCCCTCCCTTCCTTTTCCATGCGGCCATGGAGCGCCGCAGCCTGTCCGCTTCGTCCGGGCTGAATCCCGCGGCAAGGATTGCCAGTTGCATCACCTGTTCCTGGAAGATGGGTACACCAAGCGTGCGTTCCAAAGCCGTTTTAACTCCCTCACCCGGATAGGCCACCTCTTCCAGGCCTTGGCGGCGGCGCAGGTAAGGATGCACCATGTTCCCCTGGATCGGGCCGGGGCGGACGATGGCCACTTCTATGACCAGATCGTAGAAGGTCCGCGGTTTCAGGCGCGGCAGCATGGTCATCTGCGCGCGCGATTCGATCTGGAAGACGCCGATGGTGTCGGCCTTGCAGATCATGTCAAAGGTTTTCTCGTCCTTTGGGGGAATATCCTGCATCCGGAATGGGATGCCACGCCGGGCGGAGACCAGGTCGAGCGCACGGCGTATGGCCGACAGCATGCCTAGCGCCAGCACATCGATTTTCATCAGGCCTACCGTCGCAAGGTCGTCCTTGTCCCACTGGATGATGCGCCGGTCCGGCATGGCGGCGTTCTCGATGGGGACGATGCGGCACAGCTTGCCGCGGGATATGACGAAGCCGCCTACATGCTGGGACAAATGGCGTGGAAATCCGTATAACACAGGAAACAGCTGGATCAGCTTCTGGATGACCGGGCTGTCGGGATCGAAGCCGTTTTCGGCCAGCCGATTACGCATGTCCGAAGCCTTGTCCCACCAGGCCAGGGAAGCGGATAGCCGCCGGATGCGCTCGATGTCGAGTCCCAGCGCCTTGCCGATATCCTGGATCGCCGAACGGGTGCGGTAAGTGATGATCGTCGCCGCGATGGCGGCGCGTTCGTGGCCGTATCTGCGGTAGATATACTGGATGACTTCTTCCCGGCGCTGGTGCTCGAAATCGACATCGATATCCGGCGGCTCGTTGCGTTCCCGGGAAATGAATCGCTCGAACAACAATTCATTGCGCTCCGGGTCGATCTCCGTGATGCCCAGGCAATAGCAGACAGCCGAATTGGCTGCGGAGCCGCGTCCCTGACAAAGAATGCCTTGCGACCGGGCAAACCTCACGATATCGAACACCGTGAGGAAATAGGGTTCATACTCAAGCTCGGCGATCAGCCGCAATTCCTGCTCGATCTGTTCCCTGACCTTGACCGAAGCTCCGTCTGGGAAGCGCTCCACCATGCCCTTCTCGACCATGCGCCGCAGATAATCCGCATAGGTTTCATCCGCGCGGGCATCCGTCCCAATCAATTCGTCCGGATATTCATAGCGCAGCTCATCCAATGAAAAAGTGCAGCGATTTGCCACCGTGATGGTTTCCTGCAGGAGTTCCGGCGGATAGAGTTGGCCCAGTTGCTTTCTAGCGCGCAGATGCTGCTGGGCATTGGGCTGCAATGCATGACCGCATTCGCATAATGGCTTGCCGAGGCGGATCGCAGTCATCGTATCCTGCAGGGGCTTGCAGGAAGGGATATGCATATGGATGTCTCCCGCTGCCACGAGCGGCATGCTCGCAGCCTTCGCAGCTTGCCGGATTTTCTCGAATAGCAGGCTTTCGTCCGCATGCAGCAGCAACTCGACAGCAGTCCAGCAGCGTCCGGGGAAAAGCCGCAGCACCCAGCGCATGTCATCCATGAGGGAGCCGCCTTCCTGGCGCGGGCGGGGAATCAGCAAGACCAGGCAATCCGGAAGCGAAGCCAGATGGGGAGCTTCAGCACAGGTTTCGAAATCCGGGCGGGATAGCCGATAAGCGCCTTTTTCAGCGCGCTGCCTTGCCAGCGTGATCAATTCGCATAGGTTGCCGTAGCCGTTCCGGTTCATGGCGAGGCAGACCAGCCGCAATCCATCGTCCAGAGTAAATTCGCTGCCTATCAAAAGATGCAGGCCGGCTTTTTTTGCCTCTGCATGGGCTCTAACGACCCCGGCCATGGAGCATTCATCCGTGATGGCCAGTGCGCTGTATTTCAGGTCTACCGCCTGCTTCACCAGCTCTTCCGGAAAGGATGCTCCTTTCAGGAAGCTGAAGCTGGAGCAGCAATGCAATTCAGCATAGGCAGGAGCCGGGGGAGACATGGCTATCCAAAAAATCCCTGCAGATACCACCGGGCACGATTTTCCATTGCTGCGGCAGGTTCGCGATAAATCCATAGCAACTGGCCAAGCTCGTTCTCCGCAATGAAGTAATCGCGGGCTATCGGCGCATCATCCCACCAGCCTGCTTCGATCCGTTCCGGTCCCGCAAGCAGTTGCAGTGGCGAGCCATACACCGGTTTCTGGCGCTGCAGCGCGAGTTCCATGGGCTTTTCCATCAGCCAGGCAGGGCGGTTTGGGAAATTCGTGGAACAGCCAGTTGATTTTCGTGGCACGGGCTTGCGGCTTGCGGCCTTATTTTTCCTGCCTGTTTCGCTGCTCGTTCCGGATAATTGAAAGGGTTGCTGTCTCTGGCTGCATTCCGGCCGGTGATCGGGTATGACGGTCAGGCCGGTAGCGGTCTGGCGTCCCAGACGGGAGGAGAGCTTCTCGATAAAGCGGTTCAGTGAAGTGGCTTCCGGTTGCGCAGCCGGAAATAGCTTCAGATTGCCGTTTTCCCCTGCCGTTATTTCATTTGCCTCAAGCTCCAGCGCGCAGGTCGGAGCCGCTATCGCTGTTCGCCCCAGCCGCTCCCGCAGCAGGACCATCAGGTGTGCCGGGTCGCTGCTTCGCTCGGAAAGCCGGATGTTTATGAGCGTGGATGCTTGCGGCTGCCGGGGGGAATGTTCATGATGCAGGAAGAACGAGAATTCCAGGGCGGCCGCATGACGGGAAGCCAGCCAGCCGCACATCTGTTCGATCATTCGCCGGACGCTCATCAGCAGCAACTCGACTCCTTCGACTTGCGCCATCAACTCCATCTTCTGCCTGAATGCTGGCGCGGGCTCGAACCACTTTTGCGGATCCGGAGAGTTCCCGTAGGCTTGATCCAGCTCCGCCAGAAGCTCCGGTCCAAAGCGTTGCGCCAGGCCGCCGCGCGGCAATTGCTGCAAATCAGCCAGTGTTTTGCAGCCTATTCCCCGGATCACTTCGAGATGAAGCTGGGCCGAACCCAGTAGATCAACCGGCAAGGCGTCGAGCAGGGAGGCGAACCTGTTTCCCGTGCCATTGATGACTGTTCTCAGGGACGCGGATTGCGCGAGTAGCCATGCTCCCCGGGCGGTAGGGGCGGCTCCCGTGCAGAGCTGCAGGCCTTGCGCCGCCACAGCCCGATTGAGCGATTGGCATAGTGGCTTCAGGCCGCCAAACAGTTCCAGGCTGCTGGAAATCTCCGCGATCAGCCCGCTATCCTGTATGACGATACGAGGCGTAAACCGCAAAGCGGCATAGGCAGCTTCATGCAGCGCTCTCCTTTCTTCATCGGGATCATGCTCCACCACTGCCAGGTCGGGGAAAAGAGCCAGGGCGCTGGCCAGGGACTGGCAAACGGCTACCCCCCGCTGTTGCGCCGCCTTATTGGCCTGGAGAATGTAGATCTGATTTCCCCTGCGGACAGTGACGGCCATCGCGGGAGCCAGTGGAGCAGGAAAACGCCGCTCGATCCAGTCGAGCGACAGCGTCGGGCAATGAAGGGCGACCCAGAGCATTTTTTCAAGCGTGTGCCAGCCGGGATGCGGAAAGCGGTTGAATGAAGGGCGCGCCTGGCGATCCTTCTGGCAACATGGAAGGCGGACCAGGGGGCAAGGTAAGGTAAAGGGACAGTCCCGCCGGCATCCCCCGGCGTTTCAGCAAATGCAGGCGAAGAGTACGGGAAAGGGCATGGCGACGTGCCGCATGGAGCAGTATTCTCAGCGGAGCGGCGGAGGGTTCGAGCCGTGCGCTCGCCGGCCTGAACAGGAAGACCAGGGTAGCGGTGCTCCGTGCGAGAATCTGCAGCTTGCGCGTTGCTTGCTGGCTCATTCCGGACGACCAGCCGAGAATGGCGCCGAAAGCGGCGCTTTTGACGCCTTGCTCCAGTGTCCATAAACGCTCAGCCGGGGTATGAGCCTTTACTACCACAATGCGCCGGCTATCCATGCCCAGGTTTTCCCAGGCAGGCATGTAAGGCGTGTGGGGCGGGGAAACCAGCAGGACATGACGGCCAGCCTGGGCGACCTGCCCGAGCATTCGGCTCAATAACCCTATTTCTCCCAATCCCTCCGCTGGCAATAGCAATTCGATCAGATTGCCGATCGGCCATCCTCTGCCAGGCAGCGCCTTATCCAGTTCTTCGAAGCCGCTGGAAACAACCTGATCGGGCGAGACCCCCATTGCACCTCCTCTCCATATCCTGTTCCTGAACCGGGCCTCGATTTGCGGAAGCGATAGGGGTGCCGAAGGCTGGGAAACGGGAATAGGCATGCCAGAGGCCTCTCATCATTACCGGCTGGCGCTGAGGCGGTGGCCGGGAACATGGGTTTTGCGAATGAGGCCAACATAAAGGCCGTATATCTCCAGTTTCTGTTCCGGCCGGATGGGTGGATAGTCCTGGTTTTTTCTTTCGTTGCGGGCTTCCAGGTAATAGCCGCCCTTATCCTGTGCCAGGACCTTGAGAGTGAATTCATTGTCCACGATTGCCAGTACCACTTGCCCGGTTGAAGCGGTATTGGCGCGTTCGATTATCACCATGTCGCCCTCGAGTATTCCCAGGTCGATCATCGAATCGCCTTTGATGGGAAACAGAATGGTTCGAGAGGGATTTTCGATAAGGTAGTCATCAATGCGCAGCAGCTCGGGCTGCACGTCGGCAGCCTGCTGGGGCAAGCCTGCCCTGACCATGGGTCCAACCGTCCGCTCGAAAAAACGGGGACCGGGACGTGCCCGGCCGCCGGGCGCATTTTCAAGAAAACGCTCTTCCTTCAAACGCTGGACGATCCGATGCGTCCAGGAGCGTGCCTTGACATTCCATAGCAGGGACAATCGGGTTGTGGAAGGAACGATTCTTTCCCGGGTATAGTAATCCTGCAGCTTGCCTAGATAGGGGAGGATATCGAGCGGTTGCATCAGGGAATGAATAATAAAGAACGATTGTTCTCAATTATAGAGAACAATCGTTCTTTATTCAAATGAGTCGATATTTTTATGTCTCGTCTGCGGCAAGGATTGGCAATAGTTGCAACATAAAACCGGACACTGTAATCCAATCGTTTCAACCGTATTGTCGTTTTTTCGTCATGATTTTGTCATGTCCAGGGCTTACACTCGAGGTCATCTTATAAGGCCATGATGATTTTGGGAATTGAAATGAAGCATTGGTGCGCTAAACAAGGCGCTCGGGTGGAAAAAGGCTTCACCCTGCTCGAATTGCTGGTCGTGATGGTCATCATCGGATTGCTGGTCGGCTATGTCGCGCCCAAGTATTTTTCCCAGGTGGGGAAATCCGAAGTCAAGGCAGCTCAAGCCCAGATCGATGCGATAGAAAAGGCTCTGGATCAATATCGACTGGACGTGGGGAGCTATCCCGTCACCGAACAGGGATTGGCCTCATTGACAGTGCGGCCGACCAACGAGGTGAAATGGCAGGGGCCTTATCTCAAAAAGATGGCGCCGCCCGATCCCTGGGGGCGACCCTACATATATAAATACCCTGGGGAGCATGCCGAGTTCGACTTGTTATCCTATGGGAAGGATGGCCAGCCCGGCGGTACAGGCGAATCGGTCGATATCACGAACTGGTAGGCCGGCATGCGCTACGAGGTAAAAGCTGTGCTTGCCGGACAAGGTACGGTATTGCTGAAACTGGACGCGGAGAGCGAGGACGACGCACGTCTTCAGGTGACCTCCCAGGGCGGGATGGTGCTGAATGTGCGCCGGCGTTTTACCGGGTGGACTCTCAAGTCCGCGCCGCGCTTTCCTCTGGCGCATTTCAGCCAGGAGCTCCTTTCCTTGCTGGAAGCGGGCCTGAGCCTGGTGGAGAGCATCGAAACACTCCTGGAAAAGGAGCAGGATGCGGGAGTGCGCAAAATCATCGCTGGGTTGCTTTCCAGGCTCTACGAGGGGAGCACTTTCTCCCGGGCGCTGGAAGCCTATCCCCAGGCATTCCCGCCACTTTATACGGCAACCGCCAAAGCAAGCGAGCGCACCGGTGATCTGCCCGAGGCCCTGACGCGCTATTTAGCCTACCACGCGCAGATGGATCTGGTCAGGAAGAAGCTGATCGGCGCTTCAATCTATCCTGTTCTCCTGCTGGTGATTGGCTTGCTGGTGGCCCTGTTCCTGCTGGTTTTCGTGGTGCCGAAGTTCAGCAGCATTTATGAGGACGTGGGAGGCGATCTGCCCTGGCTCTCCCAGCTTTTGATCCAGTGGGGGCATTTCGTTCATGAGCAGGGCTGGCAATTCGCAGCCACAGCCGCGGGAACGCTGGCGCTTATCGGCTACGGCATAACCCGTCCGGCGTTCCGGGCGTATCTGGCGCGGCAGCTATGGCGTATCCCCGCCATAGGAAAACATTTGCGCGTTTATCAGCTTGCGCGTTTCTACAGGACGCTGGGCATGCTGCTGCGCGGTGGAATTCCGGTCGTGAGAGCCCTGGAAATGGTGAGCGACCTGCTTCCGCCGCACTTGCGGCCAGGAGTCCAGGGCGCCGCCGTCCGGCTGCGCGAAGGCAAAACGATCTCGAGCGCCATGGAATCGGAAGGATTGACCACAGCTGTGGGCAGCCGCATGCTGCGGGTCGGGGAAAGAACCGGCCTCATGGGAGAAATGATGGAACGCATCGGCAATTTTCATGATGAAGAGATTGCGCGGTGGGTGGAGTGGATGACCAAATTGATCGAGCCGATATTGATGGCGGTGATCGGAGGGGTGATCGGAGGCATCATCATCCTCATGTATATGCCGATATTCCAGTTGGCAGGAAGCATCAATTGAGCGGGAATGCTGGAAAAGCGGCATTCCCGGCGCAAGTCAATAATCAACGACAGATCCGTTCAAAATGAGTGCGAGCTTTGCCGAATCAATAGCGAGCGAAAATAGCTGGGAAAGAGCCGAAGCGGCTCTGCCAGCCGAGATGCAGGAGTTGCCGGGGAGGGAGCCGCAGGTGGTTCCCCTTCCCCTGCAAGGAATCAATGCCCAGCAGCTTGAAGAAGCGCGGCGCGACGCGGCGAACCAGGGTATTCCGGTGATGAAGGCGCTGGAAGAAAAGGGTGGATATACCCAGGACCAGCTCGTTACGGAGCTGGGGCGGCTGCTTCGCATGCCAGTATTGAGGATGGAGGATCTTCATGCGCTTACGCCTGTTTTCGAGAAGCTTTCCTTTACCGAGGCGATGACGCAGGAATGCGCGCTTTTTATCAGGGAAGGAGAATACATACTTGCCGTGGGCAACCCGTTTTTGCCGTATCTGCACGCCTGGGCGGATGAGCATATCGAGGCCGCTGCAGCCTGGCATCTGGTGCATCCCGCCAATTTGAGCGCTTTTTTTGCGCAGCAGGAAAAGACAATGCGGGCCATGGACAGTTTGCCGACCGTGGCCGAGCATGGCGCCTCGGATGCAAGCGAGGATCTTTCGTTAAAAACGATCAGCAAGGGCACCAGCCCGGTCGTGCGCCTGGTTCACTCCACCCTGTACGATGCCCATAAATCGCAGGCAAGCGACATTCATCTCGAAACGGCGCCTGGCGCCTTGTCGATCAAGTACCGCATAGACGGCGTGTTGACCACTGTCGGCGCAGTGCAGGGCGCGGACATGGCCGAGCAGGTTATTTCACGTATAAAGGTCATGTCCGATCTGGATATTGCGGAACGGCGGGTTCCCCAGGACGGCCGGTTCAAAGTCTCCATTCAGGGACGGGAGATTGATTTCCGGGTTTCCATCATGCCTAGCAGCTTTGGCGAAGATGCGGTGCTGCGTATCCTGGACCGGCAGGCGCTCGCCGATCATGTCGAGGGGCTGACGCTCAATCATCTCGGGTTCGACCAGCCTACGATGGCCAGTTTTCGCCGCCTGAGCGCCGAGCCGTACGGCATGCTGCTGGTCACGGGTCCCACGGGCAGCGGCAAGACAACGACGCTTTACGCCGCCATTTCGGAGGTGAATGACGGGCAGGACAAGATCATCACGATCGAGGATCCCATTGAATACCAGTTGCCGGGCGTGCTGCAGATCCCGGTCAACGAAAAAAAAGGACTGACTTTCGTGCGTGGTTTGCGGTCCATTTTGCGCCATGATCCGGACAAGATCATGGTGGGGGAAATCCGTGATCCGGAAACCGCGCAAATTGCCATCCAGGCAGCGCTGACGGGGCACCTGGTATTCACGACGGTGCATGCCAACAGCGTATTCGATGTCATTGGCCGTTTTTCGCATATGGGGGTGGATCCTTACAGCTTCGTATCCGCCTTGAATGGCATTGCGGCGCAGAGGCTGGTCCGTTTGCTCTGCGTGCACTGCGCGGTGGAGGAATGGCCGACGCAAGAGTTGCTGGCGCAATCGGGCATCCAGCCCGAGCAGGCCACCGGATTCCGCTTTCGCATCGGCAAGGGGTGCGGCCAATGCAGGGGAAGCGGCTACCGCGGACGCAATGCCATTGCCGAAATGCTGATGCTGAACGACGAGATCCGGGAGCTCATCGTCGCGCGTGAGCCCATACGCCGGATAAAAGATGCGGCCAAGCGCAGCGGAACGCGTTTTCTGCGCGAAGCAGCGCTGGATATGGTGAAGGCTGGGCAAACGAGTTTGCAGGAGGCCAATCGTGTCACCATTGTGGCGTGACCGGAACCATGCCTTCCTTGCTCCGGGCAGGGTCGATCTGGTGCGCCACTTCCGCGGCATAAAACGGCGCCCGCCCGTCCGGCATACGGCGGCGTGCGGGCAAAAGCCAGGTCTGCCTTCCTGGGAGGCTCCGCTGGAGCAGTTGCAGAAGATGCTTGCAGGCGCCGCCGGGACGGAACTGACGGTCACGCTCTCCAATCATTTTGTGCGGTATGCGGTGATATCGGCGGGAACCAAAATTGAAAGCCCCGCTGAGTTATATGCTTACGCCGCATTTCGCATGCGCGAGATATTCGGCGAGAGGGTCGCCACCTGGGAACTCGGCGTGAGCAAGTGGGACCCTTCCAGCGGCGGGATCTGTGCGGCCATGGAGCGTGATCTTCTGGCACGGCTTCAGGCGCTTGCCGTGGATAAAAAAGTGGAACTCAAAGGCGCGCAACCTTATCTTGCGGACGCCATGGACCAGTGGTGCGCCCGTTTCAATCGGAAAAAGACCTGGTTTGCCCTGGTCGAGGCAGGGCGGCTTTGCGTTGCATCGCTGCGGGACGGCGCGTGGCAACGGATAAGCAGCCGGAGAATATTGCACAGCGCGGAGGATGAGTTGCTCGCCACGCTGGAGCAGGAAGCCATGCTTTTTTCCGGAGGAAGGGAGCCGGTCGAGCAGGTAGTTCTGTTTGCGCCCGAACATCCGCGGCTGGCCTTGCCGGGCGATTGCGGCTGGCGTGCAGTCTCGCCTCCGGCGGGAAACAAACCCGCTCCTGCGCACTATCCCACTGTCCTTGACGGGTGAAATTTCATGCGCGCCTTGAAGCTCAGGTTTCCCGATCGCGGGCAGGACATGCGAAGCGGGGGTTATGCGGTGTTGCTGCTGGGCATACTTTCCCTGCTTGGCGTGCTGTATCAATTCAAGGAAGCAATGGACGAGGCAGCCTACTGGGATTTGCGCATTGCCGCCATGGATCGCCGGGTGGAGCGCAAGGGAGGGCCGATTGTCCTGTCCGGGCGCGAAGGCGGGCATACGAAGAAAGAAATACAAAGAGCCAATGCGATATTGCGCGAAATTGATCTGCCGTGGGAAGCCTTGTTCGATTCCCTCGAGTATGCTGCAGGGCATGATGTAGCCCTGCTGACTTTTCAGCCGGATGCCGCGGGCCGCAAGGTGCTGATCGGGGGCGAGGCGAAGGATTTGCCGGCCCTGCTGGATTTTATCGGGGCGCTGGAGCGCGAGCCGGTTCTCAAGGACGCGCATCTCATCAAATATGAAATAAAGCGGGATGACTCCCAGCGGCCCCTGGTCTTTTCCATTACTTCGTCATGGATAGAGGCTTCCTGAAAAGCGCCATTTCCCGCGCCAACTGGCAAGCGACCAGGCTCGGCACGGCCGGCAAGGTTGGTTGTGGATTGATGGTTTTTTCCCTGGTGTTTTTCTTCGCCGCGGTATTGCCGCAACGCGCCGCGTCGGAAACGCTCCTGGATAAAGCCAGGGTAATGAAAGCACAGCTGCGGTCGGCGCCGGAGACGGCAACGGACGGAAAAGTACGGAGAAATCCCGGACTGCACGATTTTTACGCTTTTTTCCCGGCTATCGATTCGTCGCCGTTCTGGATCAAGGAACTGGTGCAGGTTGCGACGCAACATGGCATTGAAATCAGCGGCAGCGATTACCGCATGGTACGGGAAAAGGAATGGGTGCTCGCACGCTATGAAATGGCAATGCCGATTCGTGCCGGATATCCGCAGGTGCGTGCGTTCATAGCGGATACCTTGCGCACCATCCCCGCAATGGCGCTCGTTGACCTAGTGATAAAACGCCAGGGGGTGGAATCCGATCTGCTCGAAGCGAGCCTCAAATTTAATCTCTATCTGAATGCAGGCAAGCCATGAAACCGGGGGCAACGAAAGGCGGAGGACGCACTGCATGGCTGGGAGCAGCGCTCCTGGTGACGCTTCTCGCTGCCCAGTGGGTAAGCGGAGAAGATGTCGGCGCGGACAGCCAGCAGGAACAGGCCGAAGAGAAAAGTCCCCCGGCTCCGCGTGGAAGAATGGCTCAGGACCAGCCGCGGGAAGCGCAGCCTGAAGAGGCGGGCCGATTGGATGTCGAGCGTTTCAATCGGCTGGAGAGCAGGAAGTTCAGTGCGCAGGCCGGCGATATCTTCAGCCGCAAATCCTGGGTGCCCCCCCCTCCGCCAAATGCGAAACCTCCCCCGCCTTCGGCTCCGCCGCTGCCCTTCAAGTATATCGGCAAAGTAACGGAGGGAGATGAAACGCAGGTATTCCTTTCCCTGGCCGAACGGAATTACATTGTCAAGCCGGGGGAAAAAATCGATAGCCAATACCGGGTGGATGAAGTGAACGATCGTGCCATCATCCTTACCTACCTTCCACTCAACGCAAAGCAGACGCTCGTTATCGCGGGGCTGGGTGAGGTTCGATGAAAATCGGAAGGGGTTTCGTCCTGGTCCTGATCGCGGCCGCGTTCAGCGGGTGCGCGGCAAACAGGGATTTCGAAGAGGGCAAGCGCATGATTGCCGACGGCAAGCTGGACACTGGCCTGGCAAGCCTGGAAAAGGCGGCGCGCGAAGACCCGCAGAATCTTGAAATTCGCACCGTGCTCGTGCGCCAGCGCGACGCGGTGGTGGCGCGCTTGCATGTCGAAGGCGATAATGCCCGGGCTGCGGGCGATTTCGATGGAGCCGAGCGGGCATATCGTCATGTACTCGAGCTGAATCCGCGCAATGAACGCGCAGAGGCGGGGCTGGAAACCATCGTAATGGATCGCCGCCATATCGCGCTGCTGAAGCACGCGGAAGAGCTGATGGAGAGCAAGGATTACATGGGGGCGGCAGCCGATCTGCGAATGATATTGCAGGAAAATCCGCTGCAACGCGATGCCCGCCAGTTGATAAAGCGGATCGGCGAACTGGAGTTGCAGAAAGGGGCAGGCCCGGAGCTGCCTGTATTGAAAACTGGTTTCAAGCAACCGATCACCCTCGAGTTTCGCGATACCGGCCTGAAATCGATATTCGAGATCATGGCGCGCACCGCGGGACTCAATTTTGTATTCGACAAGGACGTCAAGCAGGATACGAAGACCACCATTTTCCTGCGCAATACCCAGATCGAAGATGTATTCAAGCTGCTGCTCATGACCAATCAGCTCACGCATAAGGTCCTGAACGAGAACTCGGTGCTGATTTATCCGAATACGCCCGCCAAGCAGAAGGAATACCAGGACCTGATGGTGCGCACTTTCTATGTCACCCACGTGGATGTGAAGCAGATGGTCGCCATGGTCAAGGGGCTGGTCAAAACCAAGGATATCCATGTGGACGAGGCGCTGAACTTCTTCGTCATGAAAGATACCCCGGACGCGGTTCGCCTGGTCGAGCGGCTGGTCACATTGAATGACCTGGCCGATCCCGAAGTCATGCTGGAAGTCGAAGTCCTGGAGATCGGGCGCAACAAGCTGCTCAACCTTGGCATACAGTACCCTACCGCGGTGAACGTGAATATGCTTACCGCCGGCGCCGCTGCTGGCGGCGTTCCCGCCGCCTTCCAGATCAACAGCTCCGGGGTCAATGGCAACGGATCCAATCTGGACCAATTGACCGCATCCATTCTCAATCCGGCGCTGCTGATCAACCTCAAGCAGCAGGACGGCATCATCAACGTGCTTGCCAATCCGCGCATTCGCGTCAAGAATCGCGAGAAAGCGAAGGTGCTCATCGGCGACAAGGTTCCGGTGGTGACCACGACCGCCACCGCCAACGTCGGCGTCGCCTCGTCGGTAAGCTATCTCGACGTGGGGCTCAAGCTGGATGTCGAATCCACGGTTTCGCTTCAGGATGAGGTGTCGATGAAAGTGGCGCTGGAAGTCAGTACCATCGTCAAGGAGGTGCCGATAGCAAACGGCGGGCTGGCCTACCAGGTTGGCACCCGTACCGCGGCGACCACGCTGGTTCTGCGGGATGGCGAGACCCAGATCCTGGCGGGATTGATCAATGACGAGGAGCGCAACACCTTGTCCAAGGTTCCGGGACTAGGGGATTTGCCCTGGGTTGGCAAATTGTTCACCAGCCAGAACCTTACCCACAACAAGACCGAGATTGCCTTGCTCATCACGCCGCGCATCGTGCGCAATATCTCGCGTCCTTCAAAAATGGATAGTGAATTCCTTTACGGCACGGAAAACGCGGCTGGCGTGGTGCCGGTAAAAATCGGCAAGGTCGCGCCGCGCTCGCTGGCGATGTCATCCACGTCCGGCGCGGGGGGGGCTGCGCCTCCGAGAGGGATTGGCATCCTGCGGCCTTCTCCCGATGAGGCCCAACCTGAGCCTGATGCCGCCCCGAGAGCCATGCCGCCGATGCTATCGCTGAACGCGCCGGAGCAAGTCCCTGCCGGCAAGGATTTCACTGTCAGCGTGAGCCTGAGCGGCGGAGAAAAACTGCCTGCCGCCGAGCTGGAATTGAATTACGACGCGACGCAGCTCGAAGCGGCGGACGGGGACAAATCCGGAACGCGCCAGTTGAAGCTGGGCAAGGGGGGGGGGACGGCGGATGTGACGTTCAGGATCATTGCGCAAAAACCCGGCATGGCCCAGGTCAGCGTCAAGGGCATTGCATTCCAGGAAGATAATGGAAACCCGCCGCCCGAGGTCGCATTGCCGCCCGCGGCGAATATAGAGATTCGCTGAGCCCGCAGCAAAATGAATCCGAACGCGAGTTTGGCGGCAAACCGTGGCTTTTCCCTGGTCGAGCTGACTATTGTCATGGCCATCATGGCGGTTCTGGTTTCCGCCGCCATACCCGTATATGAGCTTGCCGCGCAGCGTGAAAAAGAAAAGGAGCTGCGGATCGCGTTGAGGCAGATCCGGGAAGCGCTCGACGCCTATAAGCGGGCGATGATCGAAGGACGGATCGCTAAAAAGGCGGATGAATCGGACTACCCGCCCAGGCTGGAAGACCTGGTTACCGGTGTGCCGGATGCCAAGGACCCGGAAAAACGCAAGATCTACTTTTTGCGGCGGCTGCCCCGCGATCCCATGTCCCCCAATTCCGAACTGACCGATGCGGAAACCTGGGGCAAGCGTTCCTATGAAAGCCCGCCCGACAATCCGCAGGAAGGCAAGGATGTTTTCGACGTGTACTCCCGTTCGCAGCAGACTGGCTTGAACGGTATTCCTTACGATAGGTGGTAGAAACGGTGGTAGAAACGGTGATAGACAGGGGGTAGTGATGCGCAAGGCTTGTTCCACCCCCGTATCGAGGATCAGGCAACACGCCGGAAAAACCATCGGGTTTCCGGCCGCAAATGGAGGATGTCCAGGCTTCACCCTGATCGAACTGCTGGTTGTAATGGCCATTATCGCCACCTTGCTCAGCATCGTCGTTCCCAGGTACTTCAATTCGCTCGACAGATCCAGGGAAGTCGTGCTGCGGCAGGACCTCACCATCATGCGCGATGCCATCGATAAATTTTATACCGATACCGGAAAATATCCGAGCGAATTGCCGGAACTCGTGGAGAAGCGGTACCTGCGCGCCATCCCGGTCGATCCGCTGACGGAAAGCGCGGAAACATGGATCGCAGTGCCTTCGACGCATGAAGAGGGTGGAATTTACGATGTGCGCAGCGGGTCGCCGGAACAGGCAAAAGATGGCACATTTTACGAGGCGTGGTAAAAAAAGAGCCTGGGACATGGGGGCGGAACGCGGGTTCACCTATATCTGGATGCTCTTCGCCGTCGCCCTGGCGGGTATCGTCCTTGCTGTAGCGGGTTTGGTGTGGCAAACGGAAGCGCGGCGGGAAAAAGAAGTGGAGCTGATGTTTGTCGGTGAACAGTTCCGGCAGGCCATAGGCTCATACTACGAAAATTCTCCTGGCATGCCCAAGCGCTATCCCGATACCCTTGAAAAACTGCTTGCGGATGAGCGTTTTCCGACAATCAGGCGGCACCTGCGAAAAATCTTTTTCGACCCGATGACCGGCAAGAGCGGCTGGGGGCTGGTCAGGAAGCCTGGACTCGGGATTGTTGGCGTACACAGCCTTTCTTCGCAGAAGCCGTTCAAACGCGCCAATTTTCCGGAGCGCTACGGGTCCTTCGCGGATGCACTGAGTTACCAGGATTGGGAGTTCGTCTATCTGCCAGGGGAAACGGGCGGTGCTCCAGCGCAGCCGGGTTCGCGCCCAAATACCCAATCCGATCCCCGGTCCCCGGCGCCGACTCCTCCTCAATCCCAACCCACGCCGCCATCCCAGGCCCAGCCAGACGGCTCCCCTCAACCCCAGTCCGACGGTTCCTCTCCACCCCACCCAGACGGTTCTGCTCAACCCCAGCCCGGACCATCGCCCTTTTCTCTCAGTGCGGGAGAATCGCGTTAATCCCCGGTTCCGGCTGGACCATGGATCATCCTGAATCCACCCTGTTTTCTCGTTCCGATACCGTATCGCCGGTGCTGCCTCTGTTGTTCCCGCCTGGACGCGTTTTCGCCGAGGCTGTCCGAAGTAATCTTTTTTACCTACATAAGGTTCTCATGGGAGTAATGAATCCGACATGTAACCTTAATTGTTTTGTCATGATGCTGCCTGACAATGACGGGCGTCACCGGCGGGGTAAACAAGATAAAGGAATAAAAGTCGCCGTGCCCAATACCACGGCCGAGTTCGCGGTGCTAATAATATCAAGGCATAAAACACGGTATGGGGAGAACCATTACTCTGACGGAGAGAGAGACCGAGTATCTGCTGCGCATCATCGAGTCTTCGACCTCCATTTTGCGGCGCCATCAATTCTTTCTCTGGGCTCAGGGCGAGGTGCAAAGCCTCATCCCGCATGCCATGCTCATCTGCGTATTCGACGATGGCTCGGAGCAATCGATCTCCATAGAAAAGTTCAGCCGCGAACATGTAGACGAAGCGCAGTTCGCCGAGCTTTGCCGGCCGGACGCCGGCATCGTTTTCCGTATCCTGTCGGCATGGAGCGCCGGCAGGAATCAGCCCATCCTCCTTTGTCCCCAAAACCCGCACCGCGCCGCATACAGGCAGTTCGCGAGCGATCTGCAGCAAGGAAAACTGGACCGCATAGCAGTCCATGGGGTCTTCGATGCCGGCGGCAGGACGAAAAGCCTCTTCGTCTTCACGCAGGTTTCCAGCGTATTGACCGAACGCCACGCCTATTTTCTCGAACTGCTGATGCCGCATATGCATATGGCGCTGGTGCGCATGCTGTTCCATGAACGAAAAGCCCAGCACGGGGCAACGGCGTGGAAAAGCAGAAAGCTTATCACCGACCGGGAGGCGGAGATCTTGCGCCATGTCCAGACGGGGAAAAGCAATGACGAAATCGGATCTCTGCTCAACATCAGTCCGCTTACCGTAAAAAATCATGTTCAAAAAATATTGCGCAAACTGAATGTCAACAACCGGGCCCATGCGGTCGCCAAGGCCATTGCATTGAAGCTGACGCTATAGGGATTCATAAGGGAGCGCTGAACAAATAGTCGGGTAGGTCGGGTTAGCGCAGCGTAACCCGACACAGGCATGGTTATATGGCATTTTCTTGTTATATCCCGATGGAATCTGAACTCATCCTGCCTCATTGTCAGATTACGCTGCGCTAATCTGACCTACTCTGACTTTATCCCGTTACAGGTACGAGAAGTACGAGATAGTTTTTATCAACGCACTGTTTCGCCCCCTCTCCCCTTCGGGAAGAGGGTTGGGGTGAGGGGAGATACCATCCAAATCACCAAGTTCCTTCCCTCTGTCGTAATCCAAACTACCTACATAATCCCTTCCAGCCCATCGATTTCCGGTCACATAAGGGCGCTAATCTCATGAGGCGCGAAAAGGAAATCGATATTGACCCAATCTCGCTGCTGATGCAAAAAATGGATAAGAAAGGACTACGGAAGACGCAGTAGTGTTTCACGACCGCTTAACCATGGGTGTCTATAGTGGCAGGTGTCCGATCGAAATCAGGGATTTCAAGTCGGTCGAACAAGCCTGTTTTTTGCGCGGCGATAGCGAATCCCCGGGATTCGAGCGCAGCGACAGCAACAGGTTGGACAACGAGTTGTTGGGGCAAGCGAACTGAAAGATTGGCAGACCAGGAATGGATGGTCCAGCCGATAGAAATCTCCAGTACCCGCAGTATCAGCATCAGTACCAGGCGCAGCACATTTAACTTTCTATAGGGGAAATACCAGATGAAAATGAATTTCAAGCTCAAGGCGTTGGCGCTTGCCACGGTCATGGCGGCTTCGGTGCCGGCCTTGGCCGCCATTGAAGGCGGTCCCACCGGTAATGGCGAACTGCTGCTCAACGTGCGCTATTACGGCGGCACTTCCGCCACCGCCGGCGGCGACGATATTTCCGGCCTGTTCGATCTCGGCATCAGGATGAACGATTTCATCGCGCTGAATGGCCAGGGCGGCATCAGCAAAAACTGGAATCTGACGCAAGGAGCTTATGCCGATGCCTGGAACACGGTCACGAGTTTCGTCACCAGCCATGGCGGCACATTGAATGATATTTATTTCAATGTGATCGCGCTGGACTCCTTGAACTTTAACCAGCCTACCTATCTGACGACGTTTGCCGGGGACGTCTTTCCGGGTCTGCAGAATACTAATCTGAGACAGTTTCAAGGCATGCAGACGTACGTCGACGCCAACGCCGGCCGTGGCACGATTGGTACTGCCGCCGACGGCGCCGCTACCGCCACGCCGACCGATCCCACCAACAGTTTCTTTGGTGCAATAAACGGCTTTGGGCAGGGCGACACTTGGCTACAAAAGACTACTGCCAATACCACCCAGCCGCTGGGCACTGAACAGAATTTCTGGATACTGAACACGAGTTCGCTCTCCAACTTCGGCCAGGTCGTCAAGACCCCCTTTGGAGTCGACCTGAATCACGACGGCAGCATCGCCGGCAATGAATTCAGCAAATTCACCCTGAATGCCGACGGCTCCCTCAATTTCGCCAGCCCTGTCGTAAGCGCCATTCCGGAAGCCGATACCTGGGCCATGTTGTTGGCCGGGTTGGGTGTGCTGGGCGCGATGGTGCGCCGCCGCGCCGGCGCCTGAGCCGTTCCTGCTTGCTTGTCCATCTGCTGCCGCCTTCCCTCTTAGGGAGGCGGCATGGGGGACTGCATACCCTACACAATCCATTGAGAGGATATCAAGATGAAAATGAAACTGAGCAAAATCGCCCTGGCCGTGGCCGCGATTGGTACGGCACCGGCTGCTTTCGCCCTGACCCCCGCGCAGATCGCCGCTGGCCCCACCACCTACGTGTGGCTGTCCGGCAATTCCGCCCCCAGTAACGGCGTATTCCGCAGCGTGATGTCGCTGTGCAACGGCCTGGCCGGCAATGCGGGCACCGCCGATGCGCACATGTACCTGGAAAGCACCGGCCTCGAGCCCGGCAAGAGCAGCGGCGACCGCGTCGCCTATGCCTGCACCATGAGCTCGGCCGCGGGTTCGCTCGCGGGCAAGAAGGTGGTGGTGTACCACACGGTTGAAAACGGCTCCTTCAATGCTTTCGCCCCGCACCTGAGCATCGCCGGCGAGCCCAATCCCAACGGCTACCTGCAAGGCAACCTCAAGCGCGTCAACGACCTGGCGGGGCAGGGCAGCAAGTGCGGCAGCGGTGCAGGTACGCCCACCGTCATCACCGGCATCGGTACCGTTGGGCGCTACAACAACTGCGACTTGGTCACCAAGACCTTCACCCCTGCTCTCAAGGGCGATGCTGCTGGTCAGCCGGGGCAGAGCTATCCCGATGGCGGTTTTTCCGATACCGAATACCTGATCAACAAGCAGAACCTGGAAATTGGCACGCCTTTGGCCGCGATTGGCACCGAGGTGGCGACCAACGTCGGTCAGGCGTTCGGCGTGGCCGTGAGCTACCCGCTGTATTTCCGGTTGCAGCAGAATGACGTGGCCGCAGGCGTGCTGTCCGCCGCGAGCTGCACCACGGGTTTTTCCGCCGCTTCTCCCAATCTCACTCTGGCCTGCCAGCCTAACATGCCGGCGCAACGTTACTCCGCGGTTGCCGGTCAGGCTACGATCGTCAGCGTGGACGGCAGCCTGTTCGGCGGTCCCGGAGGATCCGTGGTCAACCTGGTGCGCCGCGTTCCCACTTCCGGCACCCAGTCGGCATCCAACGCCCGTTTCCTTGCCAAGCCCTGCGCTACCGGGCCATCCCAAGGTTTCCTGGAGCCGGCCCGTGTGGCTGATAGCACGGGAACCGCAAAGGTTACCGAGCAGTCCAGCACCGGCGGCGTGAAAACCGGGCTGAATGCGGCGTCGGTGGCGGGGCAGTTCGGCCTGGGCGTGGTTTCCATGGAGAACACCCCGGGTGGTGCGGCTGCGAATGACCGCTGGGCCTTCGTCAAGCTGAATCGCGTTTCCCCCAATACCGACGCGCAGCAACGCGCCGAGGCAATGGATGGTTCTTACGATTTCTGGTACGAAATGACGGCATTCACCGCCGGTGGCGCGAAGAGCCCCGCCAGCGCGGCAGGCGCCGCGCTGATCGCGGCCGTTACGAACAGCCTGGGCAGTCACGATCTGAAGGGCATCTTCGCCACTCCGGCGTCTGGTCTGGATCCCAGCCAGTTTGTCGTTTCCACGGGCGCGCGCCTCGGCAATTCCTGCCAGCCCCAGATCCAGTAGTCTTCCCGTTTGACGCGGTGCAATGCCGCCGATATTGTGATATCGCCGGGACAACCCTTTCAGGGTTGTCCCGTTTGCACATGGAGAAATGAGAGGCGGATCGGATGGCCGAAGTGGCTGAAGTGGTTGAAGCGTCTGAATGCGAAGAATAATGAAAAAAGTGGTACAGATGTGGCGCGTGCTGTGGCTGGCGGGTTGGCTGGCTGGCGGATCGATGGGCCTGGTGCAGGTCTCTCACGCGCAGGAAGCAAAGCAGGAAGCGAGATTCGACGTATTTGAATACCGCGTCCAGGGCGCGACCCTGCTGCCCATCTCCACGGTGGAAGAGGCAGTCTATCCCTATCTCGGGGAACAAAAAAATCTGGAGGAAGTGGAGCGCGCGCGCGATGCGCTGGAGCGCGCCTACCATGGCGCGGGCTATCTGACGGTATTGGTCAGCATTCCCCAGCAGAAGGTCGATGACGGCGTGGTGACGCTCGTTGTGACCGAGGCGCCGGTGAACCGGCTGCGCGTGGTCGATTCGCGCTATTTCAGCCCGGCGGACATCAAGGCCGCGGTGCCGGAGCTGGCCGAGGGCAATGTTCCCAATTTCACCGAAATGCAGAAGCAGCTGGCCAGCCTCAATCGCACGGCCGACCGCCGCGTCACGCCGATTCTCAGGGCGGGCAAGACGCCCGGCACGGTGGAGGTCGATCTGAAAGTAAAGGACCAGCTCCCGTTGCATGGCAGCGTCGAGCTGAACAGCCGCCAGATCCCGAACACCACGCTGACCCGGCTGAGCGCCAATGTGAGCTGGGACAACCTGTGGCACCGGCAGCACAGCCTGGGATTGACCGGGCTCGTTGCGCCGGAAAACCCGGACCAAAGCAAGGTGTTCTCGGCTAATTACACCCTTCCGGCGCCCGGAGGCTTCCTCGCGCTATATAGCGTCTATTCCAGGTCGGACGTGGCGTCCATCGGCGCCCTCAACGTGCTGGGAAACGGTTTCATAATGGGCGCCCGCTACATCCTGCCGTTGCCTGGGGGCGATACGTTCTTCCATACCGCGACCCTGGGGGTGGATTACAAGGATTTCGGGCAGGCGATCAACCTGCGGGAGGGCGGCAGCTTCAATACGCCGGTCACCTACATGCCTTTCACCGCCGGCTGGGACGGCACCTGGCTGGGGGAGCGGCGCACCACCAAGCTCGGCCTGTCGGTGAATTTTCATGTGCGCGGCCTGGTCGGGGGCGAAGCGGAATTCGCCAACAAGCGTTTCAAGGCCCACTCCAATTATATCTATTTAAGAGGCAATTTTTCGCATACCCACAGCCTGCCCCAGGGTTGGGGCGCAACTGGCCGGGCGAGCTGGCAGATCGCGTCGCAGCCGCTCATCAATAACGAGCAGTCCATTGTCGGCGGCATCAACACCGTGCGCGGCTACTATGAAGTCAATGCCCTGGGCGACGACAGCGTATCCGGGCAACTGGAAGTCTTCACCCCCAATTATGCCAATTATCTCCTCAAGCAGATCGAGGAATTCCGCCTGCTGGCCTTCATCGATGGCGGCATAGCGCATATACAGCAGCCCTTGCCCGGTCAGATCGACCGCTTCAACCTGGCGGGAACCGGCATGGGCTTCCATCTCAAGGGCTGGAGCGGTTTCACCGCCGACTTCGCCGGGGCGATGGCGCTGGAAGATGCCGGAAGGACCAAGGCCGGCGACAAGCGGGTGCACTTCCTGGTGCGGCAGGCGTGGTAGGAATTTTCGAGCAGATCTCCTCGGAAAGTTTGTCGCCGCGTGCGTGGTGCGTGCGCATGGCGCCGGGCTGAAGGGAATGCATGAGACGAAAGGGAAAAGCAATATGAATCGCAAACTATATCGATTGATTTTCAGCCCGACCCTGGGCATGCGCATCCCCGCGGGGGAGACCGCGCGCAGCCGTGGCAAGGCGGCGGGTGGCGCCGCGCTGCTGTTGACGGCAGCCATGCTGGCCCTGCCCGCGCGGGCCGAGTTGCCGGTGCCTTGCGCCGGTGGCAGTTGCGGCGGCGGGGTACCGGATTTCGTCACCGCCGGGCAGGCGAATTACCATGCCCACGACCACCAGGCCATCGTCAACCAGGTGGGCGACAAGGCCATTCTCAACTGGCAGAGTTTCAATGTCAGTCCCGGCCACTCGGTGCAGTTCCAGCAGGTGGAAAGCCTTGCCACGGAAAACCTGGTGCAGGGGGCGAATTTCACCACGCTCAACCGCGTCTGGGACCAGGATCCCAGCGTGATCGCCGGCATCATCACCCAGGCGGTGGGACAGAATGCGAACGTCATTCTAGTCAATACCAACGGCATCGCCTTCATGGGCTCCTCCCAGGTCAACCTCGGCAGCTTCACCGCCAGCAGCCTGGATATCGCCGACAGCTTCATCCTCAATGCGTTCCTGACCCCCCAGAAGACCATTCCCCAGTTCGAAGGCTCGGGCGGCTTCATCAAGGTGTTCGAGGGCGCGCGCATCACGGCGGAAAGCCAGGGCCGGGTGATGCTGATCGCGCCCACGGTGATCAACCAGGGCACGGTGACGGCGCCCGACGGGCAGGTGATCGCGGCGGCGGGTACCAAGGTGTTCCTGCGCTCGGCGTCGGCCCAGACGGCCGACGCCAACGTGCGCGGATTGCTGGTGGAGGTGGACAGCCCCGCCGGCCTCGCCGATTTCGACACCGCCAATGCCGATGTCCGGGATGGCAAGCTGGATGGCCAGACGGTGGCGTTGAAGAATGCCACCCTGGACAAGCTGGGTCACGTCACCAATCTGGGCGAGCTGAGCACCCCGCGCGGCAATGTCACCATGGTGGGCTATGCGGTCAACCAGCAGGGTATCGCGCGCGCCACCACCTCGGTGATCGCCAACGGTTCGGTATACTTGCTGGCGAAGGACGGCGCCGATGCGCAAGACCATTCGACGCGCGGCGGACGCGCGCTGCTCGGCGCCGGCAGCCTCACACAGGTGCTGCCGGACGTGTCCGACCCCACCGGCGTGCCGGACGGGCTGACCGGTCCCGGCCTGGCGCTGCTCTCCCAGGTGAGAGTGGTGGGGCAGGATGTGCGCATGGAGGGCGGGGCGGTGATCGATGCGCCCGCGGGCGAGGTGAATTTTTTTGCCAGGGACAATCCCAGCGTGCTATTTAACCAGAGTACCCTGGGCACGGATCCGGTGATGCAGGCCGTTGGTGCGCCCATCTCCCAGACTGCCCGCATCCACATCGCCAGCGGCGCGCGCATCAGCGTGGCCGGACTGGAAAATGTGGCGGTTTCCGCCGCGCGCAACGGCGTGGAAGTGGAGCTGCGCGGAGACGAGCTGAAGGATTCCCCGGTCAATCGCGACGGGCCGCTGCGCGGCCAGAAGGTCTTCGTCGATATCAACCGCGCTCTGGCCAATGCCGATGCCGGCAAGCCCACCCTCATCGCCAAGGACAGCCTGCAATCCTACCAGGCGCGCCTGGAGCGCGCCGTAGCCGAGCGCTCCACCCAGGGCGGCACCGTGAGCCTGAGCTCCCAGGGCGAAGCCATCATCGAATCCGGCGCGGTCATCGACCTGTCCGGCGGCAGCCTCCACTATACCCCGGCCAGCGTGCCCACCACCCTGGTCATGTCCCGCGGCGTGGTGACCGACATCGCCAATGCGCGCGCCGATGTGCGCTACGACGGCATCGTCACCCGCTACGTGCAGGATTTCGGGCGCTGGAACGTGCAGGAAGTGATCGACCTGGGCCAGAGCTTCAATTACGACCCCGGCTATACCGAGGGCAAAAACGCGGGCGCGCTGGAGATAGTTGCGCTGCGCGCGGCGGTGATGCAGGGCGACGTCCTGGGCCGCATCACGGTGGGCGAAGTGCAGCGCGACCTGGGGATCATGCCGGACGGCGCCCGCCTGACGGTGGGCATGGATCCCGTGGCTAATTCCCTTAATGGCATCGATTACAAGCTGAACCAGGTGGTCGAACTGGAAAGTGGCAATGTTTTGCCGGCCGGGTTCAAATTCGGCGACGCGCTTCCGTCCGGTCTCGTCAGCACCCTGCGCCTCGATCCCGCGCTGCTGGGCAAGGACAAGGTTGCCAACCTGGAAGTCTTCAGCAATCAGGCGGCCGCGGTGCGCGAGTCGCTGCGCGCGCCGCAGGGCGGCAGCGTGCACATCACCGCGCAGGGCCTGACCATAGGCGCCGATATCGACGCGCCCGCCGGCTCGATCGTGCTCGCCGCGCAGCAAAACTTCAATATCCTATCCGATCCATTGAATGTGGTGGTGGCCGACGGCGTGACGCTGTCGGCAAGAGGGGCCTGGGTGAACGACTTGCGCGGCGTGCCGGCGGGCTCGGACGACGTCGCGCGGGTGGATGGCGGCCGGATCGCGCTGTCGGCGCCGGATAATCTTGTCCTGGGAAAAAACACGCTGCTGGACGTCACCGGCGGCGGCCGGCTCAGGGTCGATGGCCGCGGCAAGGCCATTGCCGGCAATGGCGGCGAAATCAGCCTGATCGGCAAAGCGGTGTCCGGCCTCGACGGGAACGTGCGCGGCTATGGCATCGGCGGGGGGGGTACCCTCACGGTTTCCAGCGACCGCATCCAGATCGGCGGCACGCCGGACAATGCCCCCGGCGCCGCCAACCTGGATGCGGCCCTGTTCGAGGGCGCCGGTTTTGCCGACATCCATCTTGCCGGGCTGGAGAGCCTGGTTTTATCCCCAGGGACACGTATCCGGCCGGCCGTGCTCAGCCTGGAGCTGCAGCCGGACTATCTGGTGCGGCCCAGCGGGAGCAGGGTGGAGGACTTCACCCGCCCGGTAAAGCTGGATGACCTGGTGCGCCCGCCGGTGAACCTGAGTCTCACGGTGGAGAACATCGGGGATGGAACGGGAGATCTGTTGATCGGCGCGGGCGCGCGCATCGAGGCCGATCCCAGGGCGAACATCACCCTGGCCGCCGGCAGCCTGTTGAATATACAGGGCAGCATCAGTGCGCCTGGTGGAACCATCACGGCTACAACGACCACGCTGGATAACAAGAAGGATATTCCTTTTGACCCAGCCAACAGCCTGTGGCTGGGCAGGCAGGCGGTGCTCGACGTATCCGGCGTGGCGCTCACCTATCTCGACAGCCAGCGCCTGACCCAGGGCACGGTGCTGGCTGGCGGCGCCATCACGCTGAATGCGAAAGCCGGTTATGTCGTGGCCGAGGCGGGCTCCAGCATCCGCATGGCGGGGGCCGTGCCGGTGCGGCTGGATATCCTGAACCAGACCGGCGGCCTGGGGCAGTGGGTGGGCAGCGATGCCGGCACGCTCAATATCGGCGCGCACGAAGGGGTCATGCTGGACGGAACCTTGTGGGCGCAGGCGGGAGGGGCATCGAATCGGGGCGGGGTATTCAGCCTGGCGCTGGGCAATAACCTCATCTTGGATCCAGTCAATTTAGGGTACCCCACCGGGGAACGGATAGTGAGTCTCGCGCCCAGCGTGGCGCCGCAAGCCGGCGGCCTGGTTCCCGGCAGCGCCATACCCACCGGGCTGAACGGCCAGGCCAGGCTGGGCGCCGCGGCGCTGGAAGCGGCGGGTTTCGACCGCATCGCGCTCAAGAGCTGGGATGCCATCAGGCTGGAAGATGGCCTGAACCTGGGGGCCGGCCGCGCACTGCCCTTGCAGGAAGTGACGCTGGATGCACCACGCATCGAAATGAGTGGTGGCGCCGGGGGCAATGCCGCCCTGCAGGCGGAAACCGTGCGGCTGGGCAATTACGACATCGAACGCGTGAATGTGGTCAATACTCCGGTTGCGGGCAGCGGCACGCTCAAGGCAGACGCGCGGCTGCTGGAATTGGCGGGCAACCTGACCCTGAGCGGCATGGCGCGCGCTGAACTGAGCGGGGCCGAGGAAGTGAGGCTGGCGGGGGTGAGCAGCGGCGATTCGCCGCGACCGGCGGGCACGCTTGCGAGCGCGGGCGATCTGCTTTTCAGCGGCGCGGTGGTCGCCCCCACCACCTACAGCCAGTTCACCATCCAGGCGCCGGGGCAGACGGTCACGTTCGGCCGCCATGCCCTGCCGCCCTCGCAGCCGCTGTCCGCCCTCGGCAGCCTCGCCGTGAATGCCGCCAACATCGTGCAGGGCGGGAACATATGGGCGCCGTTCGGACAACTGGCTTTCAGCGCCACCGATACCCTGGTGTTCCAGGATGGCAGCCTGACTTCCATCGCCGCTGCTCCCGGCAGCCTGATCCCGTTCGGGACCACGGTGAACGGCCGCAGCTGGACTTACAATCCCGATACATTCATCATCCCGCTGCTGGCGCTGCCCGGGAAATCCATCCGCACCCAGGCGGCCAGCATCGACATGCAGGCGGGCGCGACCTTCGATCTCGCCGGTGGCGGCGATTTGCAGGCCTACGAGTTCAGCGTGGGTCCTGGCGGATCGCACGATATCCTGGGCGATCCCGACACCTACGCCATCCTCCCCGGCTACGCCAGCGCCTTCGCGCCGGGGGACGGGCAGGAGAACACCGGCTTCGGCCGTGCGGCGGGGGATGCCGTCTATCTTTCCGGCATACCCGGGCTGCCCGCGGGAACCTATACCCTGCTGCCCGCGCATTATGCCCTGCTGCCCGGCGCCTACGCCGTGAGGCTGGACACCAGCACGCCCAATCTGCTTCCGGGAATGGCTTTCAGCAGGCAGGATGGCATCCAGGTGGTGCCCGGCTATGTCACCGACAGCCGCGCCGCGGCGGGCGGTCCGCGCGATGCGCTATGGAGCGGGTTCGAGGTATTGACCCGCGACCAGGTGTTGCAGCGTTCCGAAATGACCCTTACCCGCGCCTCGGATTTCTTTGCCGCGAGCGAGAGCCGGCCGCAGGACGCGGGCCTGCTTTCCATCGCCACCACTGGCGGGTTGAGCCTGGATGCCATTTTCCAGCTCGCCGCGGCTGAAGGCGGCCGTGGTGCGCCGGTGGACATCAGCGCGCCGCGTATCGCCGTTACCAGCGGTTCGCCGTCCGGAACGCTGGGCATCGATCCCCTGGCCACGCGCATCGACGTCGCCAAGCTCGACGCCATGGGCGCGGCGAGCCTGTTCCTGGGCGGCACCCGCAGCCCCGGCAATAACCGCGGCGACGCGACCCTGCTGACGGTGGAAGCGGATGAAGTCACGCTGGCCAACGACGCCGCGCATGCCCTGAAGAGCGGGGAAATCATCCTGGCCGCCAAAGACACCCTGACGCTCAAAGCCGGCAGCGCCATCGAGACTCTGGGCAGCGCGGGCGATGCGGGTGGGGAAGACGCAGAGGGCACCAATCGCTATGAAACCGCCGGCAACGGCGCCCTGGTCCTGGTTGGATCCGCTTCCGCCAGCTTTGCGCGCACCGGCGGCCCGGACCGCAGCCTGGGAACCCTGGCAGGCGAAACTGGCAGCACCATCCGCTCGGGGAACACCATCATCCTGGATGCCACGCGGCAGAATGCCTTCGCGGGCACGCCCCTGTTTGCCGACGACAAGGGCAGTCCGGCCGCCGGAAACCTGGCCATCGGCGCCGCCCGCATCAATTTTGGCAATGCGCCGGCGGGGGCCGAAGGCCTGACGTTCAGCCAGAACGAGCTGGACGGATTGAACAGCCTTAATTCATTGACGCTGAGCAGTTATTCCACCTTCGACCTGTATGGCGATGTCAGCGTGGGCGGCGCCGATGCCAGTGGCAAGCCCACGCTCCAGGCCCTCAATCTCCAGGGAGCGGGACTGGTTGGCCTGGACAACAGCGGCAGAACCGCGACGCTGCGCGCTATCAATATCGTGCTTTCCAATCCTGCGGCAGCCGCTTTCGCGGCAGGCGGCACTCCCGGCAGCGGCGTACTGGCACTCCAGGCGGATACACTGGTGCTGGGCGCAGGCGCCAAGGCCATCCAGGGATTTTCCCGGGTCGATGCGAGCGCGAACGAGCTGGTCGGGCGCGGCGCTGGCGCTACCGATATCGCCGCCGGAGCGGCGAACCTGAATGTCGCGCGTATCAGCGGCGAGGGGGGAAGCGACCAGACCTTGTCCGTTTCCGGTCCATTGCAGGTTGCTGCCATGGCGCCGGATCGCGCCCTTGCCGCGGTCGCTGCGCTGGGGGCGAAGTGGGCGCTGTCGGGCACCGAAATGCTGTTCGATACCCAGGCTACGCTGCCTTCGGGCCAGCTTGCGCTCACTGCGGCCTCGGGCAATCTCACGCTGGGCGCGCATGCGGTAGCCGATGTGGCGGGCCGGTCCGTGGCCTTTTTCGACGTGAGCCGCGCCGCGCCGGGCGGCGCCGTCGAACTGGCGAGCGGCAACGGCAACGTGGCTTTGCAATCCGGCGCGCGCGTGGATGTGTCGGCGGCGCCGGGGGGCGACGCGGGCAAGGTAACGATTCGCGCCCCCCGTGGCGGCGTGGACATCGCCGCCGGCAGCCTGCGGGGCATGGCCGCGGCGGATGCCGGCGGGGTTCGCGGCGAGGGCGGGCGCGCCGACCTGGATGTGGGCACGCTGGCGGACTTCTCCGCGCTGAACGCGGCGCTCAACCAGGGTGGGTTCGATGGCGCGATGGCGCTGCGAGTACGCGGCGGCGATGTCGTCGTGGCTGCGGCCGATACCGTCAAGGCCAAGGAGGTTCGCATCACGGTGGATAGCGGCAAGCTGGACGTGGCCGGACATATCGACGCCTCGGACAGCGCCGGCGGCAGCATCGATCTGCATGCCGGTAGCGACGTGACGCTGCTGCCTGGCGCGCGGCTCGACGCTTATGCCACCGGCGGCGGCAGAAACGGCGGCGAGGTGGAAATCGGCACCACGTCGGGCAGGCTGAACCTTGCCTCGGGCAGCGCGCTGGATGTGCGTGGTGGTAATGGAGGCGGCGGCGCCCAGCCAGGCGAAGGCGGCGAGGTAGTGCTGCGCGCGCCCCGCACCGGCGCCGGGGCGGGCGATGAGGTGGCGGTGGGCAGCGCCGGCGGCAGCATCGGCGGGGCCAGATCCGTGGTGGTGGAAGCGGTCAGGGTTTATGATCACATCGCCACGCTCACCGGCAGCGGCGCGAGCAGCGGCACCACGCTGAGCCTGGATACGGTCAATACCGACAACAACAGCTTTGCCACCCATGCAGGCGCCATTGCCGCACGCCTGGGCAAGACCGGCGACCCTGTCTTCCACGTGCGTGCCGGAGTGGAGGTGCGTTCGGATGCCGCGGTGAATGGCGGCGATCTCGCGCTCGGCAATGACTGGAACCTGGGCGCCAGCCGCGCGGGCGGCGAACCGGGCATGCTGACCCTGCGGGCGGCAGGCAACCTCAACCTCAATGGCAATCTGTCCGACGGCTTCAACGTCGCCACCCCGTTCAGCAGCGGGACCACGCCGGCCACGCTGCTGGCGGGGGATTCCTGGGGCTACCGGCTGGTGGCCGGGGCGGACATCGATGCGGCCGATCCGCTGGCGGTGAAGCCGGGCGCGGGCGATGTCACGCTGGCGGCGGGCAAGCTGGTGCGCACCGGTACCGGCGACATCCGCATCGCGGCGGGCGGCGACATCACCCTGGCCGATGGCAAGGCGGCGATCTACACCGCCGGACGGGCGGCCGACGCCGTGGCGGACTTTACCGTGCCGGCCAACGCTCAGTTCAGCCAGGGGGGGGGCAATGTCAGCCTCGCCGCGGCTGGCGATATCGTCGGGTCGCCTTCGGCGCAGCTTTATTCCAACTGGCTGTTCCGCCAGGGTAAGCTGAACGCTTCCACCGGTGTTTACACCACCCAGCCTGCCTGGTGGGTGCGTTTCGACCAGTTCCAGCAGGGGATAGGCGCGCTGGGCGGCGGCAATATCACGCTCGCTGCCGGCGGCAACGTGGAAAATGTCTCCGCCAGCACTCCCACCCAGGCGCGCATGGCGGCCGCGGCCCCCGATGCCGCCAAGCTGATGAAGACCGGCGGTGGAGATGTACGCGTGCAAGCCGGCGGCGATCTGCTGGGCGGCCAATATTACGCCGACCGCGGCGAACTGGCGCTGACGGCGGGCGGCAAGGTGGACAGCGGGCAGGATGCAAGCGGCGGTCCGCTCTCCACCATCCTGGCGCTGGGGGACGCGCAGGCCAGGGTGCAGGCGCGCGGGGATGTCACCATCCAGGCGGTGCTCAATCCCCACCTGGTGGTGCAATCCGGTGGTTCAGGGGGTTCCTTCAATCTTGGTTTCGGTATCAGTGGCGGGGTCAGAGACCCTCGCTGGAGCCTGTTTTCCACCTATGGCCCGGATAGCGGCGCGCAATTGCAAAGCCTGAATGGGACGGTGGCTCTTTCCAACGGCGCCACCATGCTGGTCAATTCCTACAACAAGGCGCCGCTAAACTTCAATTTGTCAACACTAGTTTACAACACGGAACTGTTGTCTTTATTGCCGCCCAGCCTGGCCATGACCGCATTCCAGGGGGATATCGACATGCTTACCCCCGGCAATCCGGCCGTCATGAGCCCGGCCGCCCGCGGAGATCTCTCGCTGCTGGCGGCGGGAATCGTCAGCGTGCGCGCTCCCCTGGTGATGAGCGACAAGGATCCGGCCCTGGTGCCGGATGGGGTGCATCCCGGCACAAATACCGACGACTTTCCGCGTTCTACGGTAAATCCTGCATTCATAGCATTTCTTCACGGCCCGGTTCCCGTGCATACAGGCGATACCCAACCGGCGCGCATCTATGCTGTCGCCGGCAACGTCCAGGGCAATTTCAACGAGCTTTCCCTGAATCTGTCCAAGGCGGTGCGGGTGCGTGCCGGGCAGGACGTGAGCGACCTGGGCATACTCGTGCAGCACGCCAATGCCAGTGATTTAAGCCAGGTGGTGGCGGGCCGGGACGTGGTGTTCACCTCCGGAAACGACCGCTCCGATAACGCCGAGATCTGGGTGGGCGGCCCGGGGCGGCTGGAAGTGACGGCAGGGCGCAATCTGGACCTGGGCACCTCGGCGGGCATCGTCAGCCGCGGCGACCTCGATAATGCGCAATTGCCCGCGGGCGGCGCCGATATCGACTTGGCGGCAGGAGTGGGCGCGCAGGGGATCGATTACGCCGGGACGATTGCCCGGCTGGCTGCGGCGCTGGAGAAAACGGGCGGCAGCCCGGATGACGCCCTGCTGTGGCAGGCGCGCTGGCTGACGGGAAACAACGATTTGAGGGGCGCCGATGCGCTGGCGGCGGTCACGGCAGTGGCGGCACTGAATGCCGACGGCCAGCGCGCCCATGTGCGCGAGATGCTTTATACCGCCTTGCTGGTGACCGGCCGCGATTTCAACAACCCCGACAGTCCGTTCTTCAAAGGCTATGAGCGCGGCTATGCGGCGCTGGAGCTGGTGTTCCCGGGGATAGGCGAAAAGAATGCCGATGGGAGCAGGAATTACCAGGGGGAGATCAACCTGTTCGCCAGCCGCGTCAAGACCGAGCGCGGCGGCCATATCGAATTCATGGCGCCGGGGGGCGACGTGATCGTGGGCCTCGCCAATACGCCGGCGGTGCTGGTGAATACCGGCAACGATGTCCTGGGCATGGTGGCGGTGGCGGACGGCAGCGTGCGCGGATTTGCCCGCGGCAATATCCTGGTCAACCAGTCGCGCATCCTGACCTTGGGGGGCGGCAACGTGCTGCTGTGGTCGAGTGAAGGCGACATCGATGCAGGCAAAGGGAAGAAATCGGCAACCGCGGTGCCGCCGCCGCTCGTCAAGGTGACCGCGAGCGGCCAGGTGATCCAGGAACTGCAGGGCGCCGCATCCGGCAGCGGGATCGGGGCGCTTTCCACCGGGGGCGGGAAGGCGGGCGACATCGACCTGATCGCCCCCACGGGCACGGTGAACGCGGGCGATGCCGGCATCCGGGCGAACAACCTCAACATTGCCGCCCAGGCCGTGCTGGGCGCGGGCAATATCAGCGTCACCGGCACCTCTACCGGCACGCCGGTGGCGGACGCCAGCGCGGTGTCCGCCACCACTTCCGGGGCTACTTCCCAGGGAGACGATGTGGCCAAGACCACCGCGGCCTTGTCGCAGAACCTGTCGGATGCGGCACGCGCTGCCGATGAAATGAGAAAGATCAGGCCCACGTTTATTTCATCCGAGGTGATCGGGCACGGAGAATAGAAAAAAGGAAGGGAAGCAACGGCAGGATGGGTGGAGTGGAACGCAACCCATCAAAAAACATCTACCCAGCACCAGTAAAATGATGGGTTGCGCTTTGCTCCACCCATCCTGCGAAAGCTACGAAAGCTACGAAAGCCACGAAAGCTGAAGCTGACCAGCCAAAGCCGGTGGTTTTAACCTTGGGATGGAAATGAGTGGGAAGCAATGGAATAGCCGCTTGCGGAGCCAGGTGGTGTCTTCATGCTGTATCGCACGCCCCCCGCGCGACGGCGCCATTTCACGCCGCCGCGCCCGACTCGTTATCCGGGAGCACCGGAAATCGGGGGCTACCTGATATTCATGCAGTTTGCGTAGTAGGTCACGGTCGCGGCCCAGTCGCTGAATATGCCGCGGATGCCGACATCCTTGGCCAGGACGTCCAGCACTTTCATCATGTCGCCTTCGCGCCGGATGGCGGGGCGGAAGGTCTGGAGATAAAAATCATCGTGACCATCAGCCAGGATGCCGGAACGCTCCAGCGTCCAGGTGATGATGTCGAGCCCCGCGGCCCTGGCCTGGCGGGCATACCGGGAGGGCACGATATTGCCGCCGCCATCGACATCCAGCAGCGCGAACAGGGGCGGAGCGACGATATTGATGCCCTCGGCCTTGTAGGCGGCCAGCTGCGCCGCGGAGGGCAGTTCGGCCACGATATTGGCGTCGTCGAGGTAAACCGCCTGCTTGCCGAACTGCGGCTCGTTGGCGATCCAGTAGCGGATGTCGCGGATATCGAACGACTGCGCGTACACGTTCCCGGGCTTGACATTCTCCGCCTTGTATTCGTCTATCATCTGCTGGGCATAGTCCGCCTGCGTGTAGTCGCCCACGCCATCGCCATCGCTGTCGTAAGGCATGGCCACGCTGGCGCTCTTGAGCTCGGGCGTCATCTTCACGCCCAGCCTCTTGAACAGCTGGATGCTTTTCTTATGGCTGAGCAGCGTGCCGCTGGTGGGGCCGGAATACAGGTCCGTGCGCCAGTCGGGCGTGCCGCGCAGGTACTCCGCCACGTTCGTGGCAGCGGGGTTGGAGCCATCCATCTTGCCCCTGAGGCTCTTGAACTCTTCCAGCGTGATGTCGCTGGTGCAACACTGCGCGGAAGCCTCCTGAATGACGTTTCCCGCGGCATCGAGCTGCGCCGGAGTGAAAGGCTTGGTGCACTTCGCAGCCAGCGGGGTCTCGAGGATATTGGTGGTGGTGTGCAGGTCGCACTGCGAATGGCGGCAAACCAGTTCCTTGTCCCTGGTAAAGGTTACGTCGCATTCCACGATACCCGCTCCCATGAGGGCGGCTGCCTCGTAGGACTCCTGGGTATGTTCCGGGAACTGCAGGGCCGCGCCGCGGTGCCCGATGGAGAACTGGGTTCTGCGGAACGGGCCGTCGCCGCAGTGCCTGAGCCTGTTCTTGAGAGATCCTTCCGCCATGTCATTGACGAGAAAGTAAGGCCGCGGGCCGAGCTGGATGCTCATGCCGTTTCCCGACCCGCCGTAGTGGCTGTCATCGCCCTCATCGTCATGCCGGCTTGCATCGGAAACGGAGGACAACAGGAAAAGCGCGCTCATCAGCGCAACAGCGCCAAGCGTGGAAGTGAGATTTTTGCGTGACATAGGGAGGCTCCAGGGTTGGGAGGACGGTTGAACTGTCTGTGCTCTTGATACGTCTCTGACGCTACCCGTTTTCCTTTGCATCTTGAGGAGTGTGTAGTTGATCCAAATAGACTAGAAGTTTGCGCGACAGAAGAAAAGATGGTTCAGAACGGTATCTGAGAGGTACATTGACCACTTCCGGACCGGGAACTGTAGAACTGCAGGACAGGTAGAGCAAAGCGCAACCCATCAAACATCTATCCGGTACAAGATGGGTTACGCTTTCGCTGCGTCCCTCTTACGCAAGCTGTTGCGGCAAGGATACTTGACGGCATAACTCCCGGCGCCCGGCGGGAGTGGGGATTTGCATTCTCCTGTTCGCCTCCTGATTGCTTGGGTTGATATGACAAGCCATGCCGGCGTTTGCATAGGGCATGGATCAAAATGACTAAGGCCAATAGAGGCCTGTTCCGGCCCTGCAACGGCGTGGATAGCGCGTTTCCATCTGCCGGGGCAGCGGTCCGCGCGCATCGCTCGCATAATACGTTTGGATCATATATATGATTAATGTCTGTAACCTGGGACACGCATAATCCCGCTTGTTCAAGCCAAGCCCGACACCCAGCCAGACAGTACCGTGCGAATCCTTGCGTCCCTGCTCACCTTTGCGTTATGCACGTTTTCCCTGTCCAGCCATGCCTGGTGGAACGATGACTGGGGCAACCGGAAGAAGATCACATTGAACAGCCCGGCGGGCGAGGTCGCGGATGCGCCGGTGCTGATTCGCCTGCATACCGGCAATTTCGATTTTTTTTCCGCGAATGACAATGGCAGCGATTTCCGCGTGGTCGCGGGAGACGATAAAACCGAGCTCAAATTCCACTTTGAGAAATGGGATGTCGTGAATGAACTGGCGTTCGTATGGGTGAAAGTCCCCAAGCTCGCCTCCCAGACAGAAATATTCCTCTATTTCGGCAACGAAAATGCCGCCCCCGCGGCAAATCCCAAGTCGACTTACGACGCCGCCAGCGTCATATACCATTTTGCGGAGCAGAGCGGCGTTCCCCAGGACAGCGGTTCGAATGGATTGAACGCGGTGCAGTCATCCGCCCAGCACATCGCCGCTTCGTTCTCCAACGGGGGAGCCGGATTCAACGGTTCTCAGAGCGTCACGCTTCCTGCTGTAAGCGCAGGCGGCGGATTCAGTTTCTCGGCATGGGTGAAGCCATCGGCGCTGGACGGCACGCTCGTTCAATCCGATAGCCTGCGCATCTGGCTGGAGGGCGGCCTGGTGAAGGCGAAGTCGGGTGCATCGAATCTGGCGTCGGGCGCGGCGCTCAGCGCGAATGAGTGGCATCACATCGGGTTTGTGATGGCGGACAGGATGTATCTCTATGTGGATGGCAAGCCCGCGGGCGATGCGCCGCCTGCCGCGCTATCCGCTGACGGCATGATCCTGGGCACCGGATTCAAGGGCGAGATGGACGAGGTGCAGGTATCCGGAGTGGGGCGCGGCGCGGAGTGGATGGCGGTCCAGGCAGCGCTGGGGCCGGACGGCAAACTGGTCGCCATGGGGGAGGATGAAGCGTCGGAGGGAGGAGAAGGCGCCTCTCACCTGGGCATCATCCTCAAATCGCTGACGGTGGACGGATGGGTCGCGATCTGCCTTCTGACCATCATGCTGATGATCGCGATATGGGTGATGTACAGCAAGGCGGTCTACATCAACCGGGTGGACAGTTCCAACAGGCGTTTCATGAATAAATTCCGCGAGCTGTCGACCGATCTGGCGATGATAGACAAGGTCAGCGGGCTGGAGAAAGAATTCGCGCATTCGTCGCTCTACCGCATTTATCACATCGGCGCGCGGGAGCTGGCGCACCGTTTCGCTGATACCGAGGCGACCCATATCGACAAATCGCTATCGCCGCAATCGCTGGATGCGATCCGCGCAAGCCTGGATGCCGGTCTGATGGAAGAAGTCCAGCGCATGAACAAATTCATGGTGCTGCTCACCATCGCGATTTCCGGCGGCCCCTTCATCGGCCTGCTCGGTACCGTGATGGGGGTCATGATCACGTTTGCCGCGATCGCGGCGGCGGGGGATGTCAACGTCAATGCGATCGCGCCCGGCATTGCCGCCGCCCTGGCTGCAACCGTGGCGGGCATGGGAGTCGCCATCCCTTCCCTGTTTGGCTACAACTACCTGGCTTCGCGCATCAAGGCCATCGTATCAAGAATGCATATTTTCGTCGACGAGTTTGTGACCAAGGTTGCGGAAAACTACAGCCGCTGACAAAAAAGCATGAAGTTACAGGAAGAAAACGAGCTATACGACGAAATCAACGTCGTGCCCATGCTGGATCTTGCCTATGTGCTCCTGGTGATATTCATCATCATGACGACCGCATCGGTGCAGGGAATAAAGGTCAACCTGCCCAAGGCCAGCAACACTCCCAGTCTTGCCAAGCCCCAGACGAAGGCGATCACCATCAACGAGTCCGGTCAGATTTTTCTGGACGCCTATCCGATGACGCTGGAGGAGTTGCGCACCCGGCTGGGGCAATTGAAAGCTGCGAATCCCGAACTGCCGGTCGTGGTCAAGGGGGACACGGTAGTGCAGTACGGCAAGGTGATGGAGGTGCTCGAATTGCTGGGTCAACTGGATATCACCCAGTTGGGCCTGGTGACTCAGCGTCTGGTCAAGTAGCGCCATGGAAGATCCCGAAGAAAGCCCAAAGCCGGTTTGGGTGCGCTGGGGCGGCGTCGCGCTTTGCCTGGGCGTTGCGATTGCGCTGGGATTATGGCTGAAGGATTTTCTGGGTGGCGACACGCCCCAGCACAAGCCCTCGCTCCAGCAGATTACATTGATCAAGCCCCCTCCGCCACCGCCACCCCCGCCGGAGAAGCCGCCGGAACCGGTGGTGAAGGAGGAGATAAAGCTGTCCGAACCCGAGCCCGAGCCGATGGACCAGGCCGATGAGCCGCCACCCGGTCCCGATCTGGGCATCGATGCCGAAGGAACAGGAAGCGGGGATGGATTCGGACTGGTAGGGAAAAAGGGAGGCGCGGACTTGATCGGCGGCTCCCGGGGCAATCCGTGGGCCTGGTATGACGCCATAGTGAATGACGCCATCAATTCCGCCTTGCAGGATGCTCTTGCGCGCGAAAATGCGCTCAAGGACAAAACCTACAAAATCATAGTGAAGGTGTGGATCGACCTTGGCGGCAAGGTATCGCGCATCGCCTTGGTCGAAAACACGGGTGACGCCAAGGTGGATGAGTTGATCAAGAACGTGCTTCAGAATCTGCGAGCGTTGCGGGAAGGTCCCCCTGCGGATATGCCGCAGCCGTTGAAGATACGCGTGACCTCGCGCGCCTGATGGACTTGAAGAAGAAAAATAAAATGAATATCCATTCCATGATCCCGGCTGTTTTCGTGGCCGCCATGCTTTCAGGAAATGCCAGTGCGGCCAGCGAGCCCGGTGGAAAAACCGATGAGCGCGAAAAGGTCGAAGTCCTGTACGAGACCACTTTGAACCTGATCCGGCTTCTGGTCGAGCAAGGCGTGATCAAGCAGGAAGTCGCCGATGAAATGATCAAAAAGGCCGAGGAAAAAGCGGCGGCTTCCCGGCAGGCCCAGAATGGCGTCCCCTACGGCCCCCCCGCTCCCTCCTCTGCATCCGCAACCGACAGCTCGAAAAAAGGCGAGGTACGCGTGACATACGTGCCGGAACATATCAAGCGGGAAATTCGGGATCAATTGCGCGGAGAAATAGTAAGCCAGGCGAAGGAAGAGCGTTGGGGCGACGTAAATGCCGTTCCCGAATGGACAAGCCGCTTCAAGCTGCAAGGAGACATGCGTCTGCGCGAACGGGCCGACCTTTACGGCAGCAACAATGCTCCCGCGGCCAATTTCCGGGCGCTCGGCCAGCAGATCGACAATACCACCGACGACAGCCTGCACCGGGAACAGATACGCATGCGCCTTGGCATCAACGCCAATATCACCCGTGGGGTGGATCTGGGGCTGCGCCTGACGACGGGAAACATCAATGATCCGGTGCTCACCAGCCAGATATTGGGCCCCCCTCCCATATCCATTGGGTCCCCGGTATCCACTCTGCAGACATTGGGAACTTTCAACAGCAAATTCGGACTGGTGCTGGATCAGGCATACCTTCAGCTGACTCCCTGGGACTGGCTCACCGTCAGCGGCGGCCGTTTCCCCAATCCCTTCTTCATCGGCACCGTGGGGAATGTGTACACGAGTATTCTCAAGCGGGGCACCACCATTCCTACCGCGGGCGTGCAGCATACCGACCTGATCTGGGATGCGGACTTGAATTTCGAAGGGGTGGCGATCAATCTTCACCCCTGGCAAAACGAAAACCGGACCATCAAGCCATTCTTCAATGCCGGAATCTTCCCCTTGCAGAAGATAAATCAGAGCGAAACCGTAAAAGCCAAGGATAAATGGTTCTACGGAACCCAGGCGGGGTTGGAGTGGAGTCCTGCCGATACCGATACCAAGGTCAGGATAGCCGCGGCATGGTATGACTTCCGCAATATCGCGGGGGTGCGCAATCCGAACTTCGGCGACACGCTGTTCAACCAGACTGCGACGTTGTTCCGCCAGAAAGGCAACAGTCTTTTCAACATCGATAACGATGGCGACCCTACGACCAATCTCTGGGCGCTGGCCGCCGATTACCGCCTCGCGAACCTGACCATGGTAGCCGACTACTCCAGGTTCAAGCCCATCCATGTCATCGGCACCGTGGATTACGTGCGCAATGTTGGCTACGACCAGAATGCCATACTGGCCCGTACCGGACAGAACATCAAGCCCCAGATCAACGCCTACCAATTCCGTCTTACCGTGGGTTATCCGATCATATCGGAAGCACACCAATGGCAGGTTTTCGGCTTTTATCGCTATTCGGAGCGGGATTCGATGCTGGATGCCTTTACCGATTCCAACTATCTCATGGGCGGAACCAACCATAAAGGTTACACGCTGCATGGCCTTTACGGCATCGCGCATAACACGTGGCTGGGCCTCCGCTACAATTCATATAGCCAGATCAGCGGCTTGCCGCTGGCTGTCGATTCGGTCAATCTGGATCTGAACGCCCGCTTCTAGCTATGCCATGCCGGGCGGAGACGAGGATCTTCGTATGAGCAACCACAAGAAAATTCTGCGATGGGCATGCCAGGGGATGGTCATGGCATTTTTGGCGGGCTGGTGCCTGCCTGGAATGATGGACGCCAATGCGGCGGCCAACAAGGATCAAAAAAAAGAGCGGCAGGCGTTGCGCCGCATGCAGCAGCAATTAACCGAAGTCCAGCAGCAGAAATCGGCGCTGGATCAGGAAAAAGCTGCGCTGGAGGAAACACTGAAAAAAACCCATGGCGAAACCGAAGCCCAGAAGCGCCTCGCGGCGAGCGCCGCCGCCAAAGTTTCCCGGCTGGAGGGGGATATCGAGACAGCAAGCAGGGAAAAAACCGAGTTGCGAGCCAAGCTTGATGAAGCCACCAAGCAGAATCAGGAGTTGTCGACCCAGCACAAGCAACTGGAGCAGGACTTCAAGAATAAGGAAGCTGCCCTCGAAAGGCAAAATGAGTTAAGGAAGCTGTGCGAGGGAAACAACGGTGATCTGTATCGAATAGGGCAGGAGCTGGTCGGGTGGTACACCAAGAAGGGACCTCTGAATGCCATTCTGGAAGCGGAGCCCTTCACGCGGATAAAAAGCGTCGAGATGGAGAATCTGCTCGAAAAATACCGCGATGACCTCGAAGCAAAGCATCTCCAGCCTACACCTCGCTGATGGCAAGTCGCAGATAGTTGATGATCCGGATTCCAGGCTCATGCTGGCGGCCGCCTGGAAAGGCGTATCATTGCAACCTATGGTGTTCCGGAATGTTCGCCTAACCCGTCATGCCGTTGCAGCAACGCTGAACTTTACCGGATTTACTTATTGTTCTTGTTCTCCCGAGGGGAGATAATGAGAGGCCTTTCATATCCAGCCACGTCCGGGAGTCTCGGAAATACCGGCGCGCAACGACCGGCATCGGTTTCCATCCTTGATACGCACTGCCATGCTGTTGATGATCGACAATTACGATTCCTTTACCTACAATCTCGTGCAGTATTTTGGCGAACTGGGCGAAGAAGTAGCGGTATTTCGCAACGACGAGATCACTCCCGAGGAAATTGAGCGGTTAAAACCCGCGCGCATCGTCATTTCTCCCGGACCTTGCACGCCTGGCGACGCAGGCGTATCCATACCCTTGATCGAACGCTGCCACGGACAAATTCCCATACTGGGGGTATGCCTGGGCCATCAGAGCATCGGGCAGGCCTTTGGCGGGAAAATCATCCATGCGAAGCAATTGATGCATGGCAAGACCTCGCCTGTTTATCACGATAACGTCGGCTTGTTCAAAGGTCTGCCCAACCCGTTCACGGCGATTCGCTATCATTCTCTCGCCATCGAGCGTGAAACTCTTCCCGATTGCCTGGAAATCACCGCATGGACGGAAGATGGGGAAATCATGGGCGTGCGGCACAAGACCTTTGCAGTGGAGGGCCTGCAGTTCCACCCCGAGTCCATTCTGACGGAACATGGGCACAGGCTGCTGCAAAACTTTTTGAATCAGTAAACCATCTCGTTTGCTGGAATGCAGCCGAAAGGAACCGTATAAGAATTGGATGGACCCAAAGGCACCCAAAGGATCCGGATGAAACCCCAGGAAGCACTCACCCGAATTATCGAGCACCGCGAAATCTTCCATGACGAAATGCTTTCGCTCATGCGCCAGATCATGCGTGGCGAGTTATCGCCGGCGCTGATGGCGGCGATTGTCACCGGGCTTCGGGTCAAGAAGGAAACCATAGGCGAAATTGCCGCCGCCGCGCAGGTGATGCGCGAATTCGCCACGCCGGTCGAAGTGGCGGACCACCGCTATCTCGTCGATACGTGCGGAACGGGAGGGGATGCTGCCCTGACATTCAATATTTCCACCACTGCGGCCTTTGTCGCTGCGGCGGCTGGCGCCCGGGTCGCCAAGCATGGGGGACGCTCCATATCCAGCAAGTCCGGCAGCGCGGATGTGCTCGAGGCCCTGGGGGTCAACCTGAATCAGGTTCCGGAACAGATAGCGGCCGACATAGAAGAAATCGGCGTCGGTTTCATGTTCGCTCCCAACTTCCACAGTGCCATGAAGCATGCCGCTCCCGTGCGGCGCGAGCTGGGTGTGCGCACCCTGTTCAATATACTGGGTCCGTTAACGAATCCCGCAGGGGCGAGAAATCAATTGCTGGGAGTATTCCATCCTGATCTCGTGGGCATACTGGCGCGCGTGTTGCAGCGCCTGGGCAGCCATCATGTGATGGTGGTCCATGGGAGGAATACCCACTGCGAACAGGGGAAAGACGGGCTGGATGAGATTACCATCGCGGGAGAGACCTGGGTGGGCGAACTCAAGCAGGGTGAAATAACTGAATATGCCATCAGGCCGGAAGATTTCGGCATGCGTAGCGCCCCCATCGAGGAGATACAGGTGAAGGACAGCATCCAATCCAGGAATATGCTGGTTTCGGTGCTGGATAATCAGCCTGGTCCGGCGCTGGATGTAGTATTGCTTAACGCAGGCGCAGCCATCTACGTGGCAGGAGTGGCTAAGTCGCTGGAGCAGGGTCTCGAAAAAGCGCGCACTGCGATAGAAAGCGGTGCGGCCAAAGCCAAGCTGCGCAATCTGATCGAGTTCTCCAATCGGGACAAAACCTCGCGGGATAAGGCTTTTCTGATTTGATGCCCAATATCCTGCAAGAGATCCTCCTTTCGAAAGCACGCGAAGTCGCCCTCGCCAGGACTGACCGGCCGTCATCGGCCCTGCGCCGGGAGGTCGAGGCCGCTTCGCCTCCCAGGAATTTTACCGGGGCAATCAGGGAGCGCATCGCTGCCGGCTCGGCGGCGATCATTGCGGAAATAAAGAAAGCCAGCCCCAGCAAGGGCATGCTGCGCGAAAACTTCGATCCCGCTGCAATCGCTGCCAGCTACGCTCTTCATGGGGCAGCCTGCCTGTCGGTTTTAACCGACAGGCAGTTTTTCAGGGGAAGCCCGGAATACCTCCGGGAAGCTCGCGCTGCTTGCCAGTTGCCGGTGTTGCGCAAGGATTTCATCCTGGACGAGTATCAGGTAATCGAATCCAGGGTCATGGGGGCGGATTGCATTTTGCTGATTGTGGCGGCATTTTGCATGCCGGTGCCGGAAGGCGAAAAAGGTCTCCAGAAGGAGGAGGCGGTCGATCGGATGGCGAAGCTGGAATCGCTGGCCCACTCGCTTGGCATGGCAGTGCTGGTCGAAGTGCACGATGCCGGGGAACTGGAGCTTGCGTTGCAACTGGATTCGCCGCTGATAGGCATCAACAACCGTAATCTTCACACTTTCGAGACATGTCTCGACACCACATTGCAGTTGCTTGACCGTATTCCAGCGGAGCGTATCGTCATTTCCGAAAGCGGAATAAGCTCGCCTGCGGATGTCGCGCTGATGCGGAATCACCAGGTACACGCATTTCTCGTCGGGGAGGCGTTCATGCGCGCGGATGATCCCGGAGTCGAGTTGGCGCGATTATTCCGCTGAATTTCCGTTCCCAGTGGATTCCCGGCAGGTTTGTTGCAAAAAAGCAACAGGGTTTCCTCCCATATTCCAAAACTGTGCTTATTTCCTTGCTACGTCTTGTCACGTTAGGCACAATCTCTCAACCCTCTCATTTAGAGAGGTCCAAGCAGCGGGACATACTCCACCGAAAATAGGGTCGGTGAGAGGGGCCCACCGTTTCAACTTTAAAGGAGATTTTCCACATGAAAAAGAAACTGATTGCCCTGGCTGTCGCCGGTGCACTCGCGGCCCCGGTGGTTGCATCCGCACAAGGGACGAATGTAACAATTTTTGGCCGGGTGCAAGCTGAGTACAGCCTGGTTGACTTTTCGGGTTCCCCAAGCCAGGGAACGCTGCAGGACAACTCCCGGTCGTCACGCTGGGGTCTGCATATCACGGAAGATCTGGGTAATGGACTGAGGGCAAATGCCCGTCTGGAAATGGGCCTCAATGCGGGCTCGGGTTCGGCTACGACGCCTCGCGAACAATGGGTTGGACTTTCCAGCGCCCAATGGGGTGACGTCAAATTCGGCCGGGTGCAGTCTCCGTTCAAGGATTTCGCCGGCGGCATGACCATCGACCCGTTTGCCTATACCACATTGCAAGCCGGCGGTTCCGGCGGCACGATGTCGGCGGGCGCGAATGGCCTGGGTTCGGGCGCCAACACCTTCGTCAACAGCGCCATCCGCTTCGATTCGGCCACGATAGAAGGTTTCTCCTTCGCGGCAATACTGATGCCTGGCGATGCCAATACGCTTAGCCCCCTCCAATCTGGCATGCTCTCCGGCTTCTTGCCGGGCGGCCTGGGCAGCAATGGCAATACTGGCGGCAGGAACGGTGAGTTCGACGGCCAGGCCGCTGCCAAGTATCATATGGATTTCATGGGCATGGGAATGGACATTTTTGGCGGCTATTCCCGGGATAACGCCAATCAGGCACAGAAAGCCATCGGCCTGAAGACCGAAGAAGTGTGGCGCGTGGGTGCTTCCTGGGCTTTCGAAAACTTCAAGCTCAGCGGACAGTATGAAGACATCAACAACGCGATCGGCTCGGCAACCTGTAGCAGCGCTGCTGCTCTGGTAGCGAATCCGATGGATGCGCCGGGAAGCTCCACAGGACAATGTAATTCGGCGATGAATGCTGGCGGTGACGGCAACATCTGGTTTGCGGGCGCGCAGTACAGATTGGGCAACACCACGCTGGTGGCCCAGGGTGGTATGACGAAAGCTCACGCAGGCGGCCTTAACCCCGCGGCAGGAGCACGCAAAGCCGACAGCTTCACCGTGGGCGCGATCCACAATCTGAGCAAGCGCACCAGCCTGTTCGGCGGTTATCAGCACGTGTATGTCACCAACCCGACTGGCGGTACCAACCTTGACAGCCTCGCCCCGATTTATGCGACTGGCAATCGTGCCACCTACACGATTGGTGTTCGCCACAACTTCTGATCGGGTTGTGTAGAAGGAAATGGGGCGCCGCGGCGCCCCATTTTTTTGCTTTCCGAAGCGCCTGGCTCAGGTGCTGGAAGTAACTGATTATTTGGGAACATCAAAGGTGTCCCGGGCTTTAACCATGAAGGCGCCGTGAGTTTAGTTTGCGATGTAGACATGCTAATATACCCGCGTGATAAAGTGCCGGAAAACACGGAGTGGTGGGCGTTATAACCTCGCTTCCAGTCATGTTCGTTGCCCGCCAGCGAAGCGTGAGGAACCTTGTGAGTGGTCAGGTAAAAGAAACGTAGAGTCATTTGCGGCATAATCATTATTGAAGTTCTTTGGAGGATTTGCTCATGGGAGTTCCTTTACGTCAACAGATTGCGGTGGGCACTTATCTGCTCAAGCAAAAGTTGAAGGGAGTAAAAAAATATCCAATGGTCCTGATGCTGGAGCCCTTGTTTCGCTGCAATCTGGCTTGTGCAGGCTGCGGGAAAATAGATTATCCGGATGACGTTCTTGACCAGCGCCTGTCGGTTGAGCAGTGCATGGAGGCGGTTGATGAGTGTGGCGCTCCCATGGTGTCGATACCAGGGGGAGAGCCGCTCATACATAAGGAAATGCCGCAAATCGTCGCGGGTATCGTTGCCCGCAAGAAATATGTCTATTTGTGCACAAACGCTCTTTTATTGAAGAAAAAGATCGACGACTATACTCCTTCTCCCTATCTGACGTTTTCCATCCACCTGGATGGCTTGAAGGAACGGCACGATGCTTCCGTTTGCCAGGATGGTGTTTTCGACCGGGCGGTCGAAGCAATAAAGATAGCGGTGGCGAAAGGCTTCCGCGTAACCGTAAACTGCACTCTGTTCCAGGGGGAAACGCCCGACGATGTGGCTGAGTTTCTGGATTTTGTCATGGACCTCGGTGTCGAAGGCGCCACTATTGCGCCTGGATTCAGCTATGAGCGCGCTCCGCGGCAGGATATTTTTATCAAAGGGAAGGATACCAAGAATTTATTCCGGGGTATTTTCAAGCTGGGCAAAACCCGCAACTGGAAGTTGAATCATTCCACGCTCTATCTCGATTTCCTGGCCGGCAATCAGAACTACGAGTGCACCCCCTGGGGTAATCCCACGCGGAACGTATTTGGCTGGCAAAAACCTTGCTACCTGCTGCCCGACGAGGGCTATGCGGCAACCTTCCAGGAGTTGCTGGATGATACGCCCTGGGATAAGTACGGCAACAGCAGCAATCCTAAATGCGCTCAGTGCATGGCGCATTGCGGTTATGAGGCGACTGCCGTTGAAGATATGCTCCAGCATCCATTCAAGGCATTCATAACCTCGCTGCGAGGCCCGAAAACGACAGGACCCATGGTTGCCGAGCCGACGCCGAAGTGGGCCAAGGAGGCATTGAAGCCTCGAAAGACCATCGGTGGAATTCCTGTTAAAATAGAGCGATAACGGCAGCGTGCCATCGGTCTTGTCGCTCTGTATCGTCTTCATCAGGAGCTGTCCCATGGTCATGGGACAGCGGTGGACCGGTTCCTAAGCCCGTGTTCTTGAGCTATTGCAGCGTAGCCATCCCCGCGTTGCCCGGCATTTGTCCAATCCCTGCAGTGATCTTCATTGCGCCGCCGTGGTGCAGTGGGCGTTGCCGCTTATGAGATTTGTAAAAATGAAAATCCTGCGCGCGATCAAGTTCCTGTTCTACTTCCAGCTGGTGTCGGCCATGTTTTTGATCGCGCCCGCATCCTGGGCCGAGAGCCCGGTTCCTGCGGAAGTTTCGGATGCGCAACAAGTGGTGGCGCGTCTGCACGATGCGCTTATCAAGGCTATGCGGGAAAGCGTCAGCCTGGGCTACAAAGGCCGCTACGAATTGCTGGCTCCGGTAATCGACCAGACTCACGATATCGATTTTATCGCACGCACCAGTCTCGGCGCCAATTGGACCCAGCTCAGCTCCGAGCAGCAGCACACTTTCATAGATGTCTTCCGGAAGCTCAGCATCGGCACCTATGCGGGATGGTTCAAGGAATATGGTGGTGAACAATTTGAGTTCGTGGAGCAGCAGCAGATGCCGCGAGAGCAGGTCATGGTGCGCAGCAAGCTGGTTCCCCCGAAGGGGGAGCCTGTGCGGTTCGACTATATCCTGCGCCATGAGAAAGCAGGGTGGCGTATCGTCAATATCCTCGCCGACGGGGTCAGTGATCTCGCATTGAAGCGGGTGGAATACCGCGCCATCCTGCAGCGTGACGGCTTCGCTACGCTCGTCGACATGCTCAGGAAAAAGATCGTTCTCACCGAGCAAAGCTAGGCAATTTCTCCCTGCGTCGGGTTCGATCGCTTCAGTTTGCCTCTTCAAGGATGACCATACCCAACAAAGCATCCTCCAGCCGCCTCTACAATCTCTTCGCCCGCTGGTCCTACATCTCCTATCGTCACAGTGCCTGGATCATCCTCATCGCGGTGCTCGTGACTGCTGCCTGCGGTTTGTATGTGTCCCGAAATCTGGGCATGAATACGGATACCACGGATATGCTCTCCGAGGACCTGCCATTCCGCATCAATATGACGCACTACAGCAAAACGTTTCCTCAGGATATCGACACGCTGCTGCTGGTGCTGGACGCACCCACCCCTGAGCAGGCGTATACGCTTACCGCACGGCTTGCGGCCCGCCTGAGCAAGGACCACGAAAATTACTATAGCGTCTACTCGCCGAACGTCGATGATTTTTTTTCCCGCAACGGTCTGCTTTACGAAAGCATTCCGGAGCTGGAGCTCATAACGGATCGTCTGGCGGCGGCCCAGCCATTGATTGCGCTTATCGCGAAAGAGCCCACGCTGGCGACCTTCGCGTCGGTATTGACCAAAGCGGTGGATGAGTTGCGAAACGGGCGTGCCATGGAGTTACAGCCCGTGCTGAACGCGGTCAGCGCCACGCTGGATGCGCGGACGGACGGTTCTCCCAGGCAATTGTCATGGCAATCCCTGTTTGACGCCAAGCCGCAAAAAAAGACATACCAGGAATTGATCGTAGTCAAGCCCAGGCTTCATTACGACCAGCTATTTCCGGCCGAGCAATCCATTGCCGCGCTGCATGCGGCGGCAAAAGAGACTGGCATTACCGAAAATAGCCCCGTGAAGCTGCGCATCACCGGCGAAGTGGCATTGTCCCATGACGAGCTTACCAGCTCTCTTCAGGGCATGGAGGTCGCGGGTGTCGTTACATTTGTGCTCGTGGGGATCGTGCTTTATTTTGCCATGCGAACACCCGGGCTGATACTTGCCGTGCTGATATGCCTTTCCATGGGTCTTCTTCTGACAGCCGCATTTGCCACCGCAGCGGTCGGCCATCTCAATTTGATATCCATTGCTTTTGCCGTGCTGTACATCGGCCTGGGCGCCGACTTTGCCATTCATTTTCTGCTCAGGCATCAAGAGTTGACGGATAAGGGCGAGCCAGCGGCAGAGGCCATCTACGACTCGGGAGGCGATGCGGGGGCAGCGCTTGCAGCCTGCACCATAACCAACGCGATCGGTTTCTACGCATTCATTCCCACCGATTACAGCGGCGTGGCGGAACTGGGCATCATCTCGGGTACTGGCATGATCATCAGTCTTTTCGTTACCCTCACCATCGGGCCCGCCTTGTTGCGTTATTTTCCCAAGCATCCTTCGAGCGTCCCCATAAAAACGGTCTCAGTCGGGAGAGTGCTCGAATTATCATTGAAATGGCACAAGCTAACCTATGCCCTCACCCTGATATTGGCGGTTGCGGCACTGGCTGCCTTGCCGCAGGTGAGATTCGACTACAACCTCCTTAACCTGCAGGACCCGAAAGGCAAGGCGCTGCAAACCTTCCGCGAACTTCTCGCAGACGCCGACCATTCGCCATGGCAAGCGGTCGCGCTGGCCAATAGTCCGGCGGATGCCCAGCGTCTGGCGCAGAGGCTGGCTGCGCTCCCGGAGGTGAACAAGGTCGTCACGATGCTGGATTTTGTTCCCGAAGATCAGCAGCAGAAGCTTTTTCTTATAGAGGAAATGGCGCTTACCATGGGGCCGATCGCATTTTCAGCGCCACCCGATGACAGCGGGGACGGCGGCGAAGAAGCGTTGGGCCGGCGGCGCGCAGAGTTGAATCGGCTGGCTGCTGCACTGGATGGTTTTATCGCCACGCATCCCAATCACCCAGCATCGGCTTCCGCACGTTCGCTGAAATCGTCCCTTGCCGCGCTTTTCGCCCGTCTGGACACCATCGACTTACACGGAAAAAAGGATCTGCTGGGTTCGGTGGAAAACGATCTGCTTGCGACACTGCCTCAGGCTTTGGAAAGATTGAGGATGGCCACTGAAGCCATTCCGTTTGAGGAAAAGGATTTGCCGGTATCGCTGGTCAGCCACTGGCGCAGCCAGGGCGGCGAATACCGCCTGGCTGTCTATCCCGCGGAGGATATCAATGACAACGGGGCATTAAGGCGGTTTGTCGAGGCGGTCCAGAAAGTAGCGCCCCAGGCCACGGGGGCTCCCATGGTTACCCTGGAAGCCGGTGACGCCGTCGTGCGGGCGTTCATTCAGGCTTTCTCGCTTGCCCTGCTCGGAATTACCATAGCCTTGCTGATTCTGTTGCGCAGCGTGAAATATACCCTGCTGGTGCTGGCTCCCCTGCTGTTGTCCAGCCTCTTCACCGCTGCCTTCACAGTGCTTCTCGGCATCCCGTTCAACTTTGCCAATGTCATTGCGCTGCCGTTACTGCTGGGCATCGGTATCGATAGCAGCCTGCATATGGTGCATCGAAGCATTAACAACGAACTGGTCAGCGAAATCCTGATTCATACCAGCACCGCCCGCGCCATCTTTTATAGCGCGCTCACAGCGCTGGTGGACTTCGCCAGCCTCATGTTTTCATCGCATCAGGGCACGGCCAGCATGGGTGTGCTTCTTACCGTTGGGCTCGCTTTGACTCTCATCTGTACCTTGGTAATATTGCCGGTACTGCTGCGTGGCCCGGGGCAAAGCGTGAAAACATAAAATGAGTGTCCATTTCATCCAGAACTACGGTTGATCGAGAAAACGGATCGTTATTCCTGAAACCATTTTTAGCCGTTAACGGTCAGAGGATGCTGGCACCGAAAGTATGCGCCGATTCGGTAATTTTTGTTTATACTTCGCACCTTGGGAATCCTTGACAAGTCTCTGCTGGCGCGATGGGGGTTGTGGGATGAGATGCGCGAAAGGCGATGGTACTGTAGCGGATTCGCAAAGTACGGTCTGGGTGTAGAGGGTCAGGAAAAGCTCATACCTTGCCTATCATGACACATAAACGCACGGCAACGATTTTGCTATTGATGTGCGCGCTGCTGTCTGGCGGTTGCGCCACCACGCGTCCCACCGATGCCAGCGTGGATCCGATCGACCCAAACGAGAAAACCAACCGTAAATTCTATGACTTTACGGATATGGTAGACCGGAATGTCCTTGCGCCGGTAGCGGATGCCTACATCAAATATATCCCCAATCCCATGCAGCGCTCGATTGGAAATTTTTATGACAACCTGGCCTATCCCAACGTAATCCTCAATGACTTTCTGCAAGGGAAGGTGCGGCAGGGGTTCGAGGATAGCCTGCGGTTCGTCGTCAATACCACTATCGGCCTGGGCGGGCTTTTCGACATGGCCGCGCCGATGGGTTTGCTGCAGCATGACGAAGATTTCGGGCAGACCCTTGGCGTATGGGGGGTCAATACGGGTTCTTATTTATTTGTGCCGCTTATCGGTCCGAGTACCTATCGCGATGCGCCCGGAATTGGCGTCAGCGCGGTTAGCAACCTTTTGTTCTATGCCGGTTCGTTCGCTAGTGCGGCGGTTGTTGGCCCGGTGACGGTATTGGGCATCATCGACAAGCGGGCCAGATTATCCGGCCCCATGCGTGTTCGCGACCAGGCGGCGCTGGATCCGTATTTGTTTGTGCGAGAGGGGTTCTTACAGCAGCGCAAGCATCTAATTTACGATGGCGATCCGCCTCCGGAGAGCTTCGACGATCCGATGTATGAGGAATTGGAGCAGAGCAAGCCAATAACCAAGTCATCGACCGGAAGCGCGCACTGAGTGGCGATTTGGGGATAGTACGATATAATTCCCGAAAGAGCGAACAGCATCAGGTTAAATCCGTGAAAATCAAAAAGATGATTCATGCAAACCAGCAGTTTCGGCAATATGCAAATGAAGAGTTTTGAGAGTACGGCGAGAATCTACAAGGAAGATCGATACCTTAATCCAGCCTCCCTGGAAGCCGGGCTAAACGCTGCCCGCGAGGGATTGCTGCGTCTTCAGAAGGAGGATGGGCATTGGTGTTTTCCGCTGGAGGCGGACTGCACTATTCCCGCCGAGTACGTGCTGATGATGCATTTCATGGACGAGGTGGATACAGGTCTGCAGGCCAGGCTGGCCAGATTCGTTCGGGGAAAGCAGGACTCCCGGCATGACGGCTGGTCGTTATATTATGGCGGCGATTTTGATCTCAGTTGCACTGTCAAGGCCTATTATGCCCTGAAGCTCGTGGGTGACTCGCCTGAAGCGCCGCATATGGCGCGTGCGCGTGCCGCCATATTGGCGCATGGGGGAGCAGCGCGCGCCAACGTATTTACGCGCATAATGCTTGCCATGTTCGGCCAGATTCCCTGGCGGGGGGTGCCTTTCGTACCGGTGGAGATCATATTCCTGCCACGCTGGTTTCCGTTTCACCTCAGCAAGATTGCCTACTGGTCCCGCACGGTAACGATACCCCTGTCCATATTATGCAGCCTGAAGAAGCGGGCTGCGAATCCGCGCGATATCCATATCCAGGAATTATTTACTGTTCCTCCGAACGAAGAGCGGAATTATTTTCCGATACGGACGCGCCTGAACCGGTTTTTTTTAGTGCTTGAGCGAACCACCTCGGTATTCGAGCCCTACATTCCGCCATTTTTCCGCCGCATGGCTATACGCCGGGCTGAAAGCTGGATGATAGAGCGTCTGAACGGCGACAGCGGCCTGGGGGGGATATTTCCGGCAATAGTGAATGCGTACGAAGCGCTCGCCGCGCTTGGCTATCCTTATGAGCATCCCTATCGGAAGCAGTGCCGGGATGCCTTGCAGGGGTTACTGGTGGAACAGGGAGAGAGCACGTGGTGCCAGCCATGCGTTTCGCCGGTATGGGACACCGTTCTTGCCAGCCTGGCGCTACAGGAAGGTGGCATGGACGAAAAGCCTGTCCGCAAAGCCCTTGACTGGCTTATTCCAAACCAGATACTGGACGCGCCGGCTGACTGGCAGGAAGACCACCCCGGTCTGGCAGGAGGGGGCTGGGCCTTTCAGTACGCCAATCCGCATTACCCGGATCTCGACGATACTGCCGCCGTCGCCTGGGCACTTCATCTGGCGGACCCGAAAGCCTATAGTGAAAGCATTGCACGGGCGGCTGACTGGCTTGCGGGGATGCAATCTGCCAACGGTGGTTTCGCCGCTTTTGACAGCGATAACACTTACTATTATCTCAACGAAATTCCGTTTGCCGATCATGGCGCTTTGCTTGATCCTCCAACCAGCGATGTCACGGCCAGATGCACGGGTTTCCTGGCTTTGTATGGTCAGGCCAGGCACAAGGAGGTCGTGGAGCGCGGCCTGACCTACCTGTTCCGGGAACAGGAACCAAGCGGAGCCTGGTTCGGGCGCTGGGGGAGCAATTACATTTATGGCACCTGGGCGGTGCTGGAAGCATTTCGGCTTGCTCGTGTCGATACCGGTCACCTTGCCATCCGGCGCGCGGTGCAATGGCTCAAGTCGATACAGCAGGAGGATGGAGGCTGGGGAGAAAGCAATGACAGTTACTTCGACCCCCAGCAGGCAGGACGTTTTCATACGAGCACCCTATCCCAGACGGCATGGGCTTTGCTTGGCCTGATGGCGGCCGGGGAAGGCCAGAGCAAGGAGGTATACCGGGGTATCGAATATCTCCTGCGGAAACAGGCCAGCGATGGCCTGTGGTATGACCCCTGGTTTAATGCTCCGGGTTTTCCCCGTGTTTTCTATCTGAAGTATCACGGGTATACCAGCTATTTTCCATTGTGGGCTTTGGCAAGATTTCGTGGCGGCGCCGCAAAGAATCTTGCGTGAAGAGCATAGGCATCGTAGCGGCGATGCGGGTGGAAGCGCGCTGCATCACACCGCGCAGATTACCCTTTAACGAGCCCGTAAGACTGGGGGAAGGCGCCTTGATCTGGCTTTGCGGCATGGGCGGGCAGGCGGCTGCGAGAGCGGCGGAAGGGTTGCACGCTGCCGGCGCCAACGCGCTGATGAGCTTTGGGCTTGCTGGTGCGCTGGATTCAACCCTGCGGCCGGGAAGTCTGATTCTGCCTGAATATATCCAGGTAGATCGCCTATTTCCTGTCGATTTGCTCTGGCGCGATCGATTGCGCACGCTGCTCCCCAACCATATCAGCGTAGTGAGTGGAACCCTTGCCGCAAGCAGGCACGTCCTGACTTCTGCCACCGCAAAACGGGCATTGGCGCAAACCACAGGTGCTTGCGCCGTGGACATGGAAAGCGGTGCGATTGCAGAAGTGGCGGAACGCGCCGGCCTGCCGTTTCTTGCAGTGCGTGCGATTTCCGATCCCATCGAATTTTCACCTCCCTCCGCTCTGCTCGATGCAATACGGCCCGATGGGAGCGTGGAGTTGGGACGCCTCCTGGGTCTGTTGCTGCGCGGGAGAATCAGTCCCCGCACATTGCTGCGGCTGGCGGTTGAATCGCGGGCGGCCTGTTCGACATTGGCGACGGTAGTGCGGTTCGGCAAGACAGAAATAGCATGAAGTTTCCATAGTACGCCCTGCGGTTCGGCAATGGGCGCAATGGGCATATCGATAGCATGAATCCACCAGCCCATCGCTGGACTGGTGGATTCATTTGCTGCAATACCGAGTGTGAACGTTCTCATTCAGCAAGTCCGCCGCTCGCCGGGTTTGCAGCCGTTAAGCCAGGGCTTGCAGAGCCTTAATCGTCATCGTCACGCCATTGATGGTGGTCATGGAGATGCATCTGTTTTGCGGGGATAATTTCGTAAGTCACGTTGTCCCCATGCTGCTGCGTATAAAATACCCGCCAGCCATCGCGGAACGGACGTGGGTTCCTGGCTCCCAGAAGGCCATGAACGCTGTCATCGCCATCGGAAATATGAATCCCGGTGATTTCGTTATCTCCATCATTCTGGAAACCATTGGCCGGGCGTCCATCGGTCAGGGGGGAATCGAAGGTCGCCGACGCATCGCGCCCCTGTGCCAGTATGCGGAGTGGCTGAATAGCAGGGTTGGTATAATCGGTGTTTACGTCAAACAGGTATGCCGAATCCAGCGCGTTACGCTGCGTGTGGAGCGTATCGCCTGCATCCTCGACCACCACCAATTTGTTTTTGCTCCAGAACGCAATATTGTCGAACCCCGTATGCGCAACACCGCCTTTGTAGAATATCGACAGGCGCCAGGAATCGGATGAGCCATTCTTCTGGGCAAGCCTGAATATGCCGCCGAATCCGCCGAAGTCAGCTCCTGCCTCAGTATCTTTATTCGTATCGCCGGTTTCGGTGAAATAAAATTCGCGAAACCCGGTGCCTGGACGAAAGACCCCGTTTTCGGGACGCTTGAATGGGGTTGCCTGTTTTATTTTGGCAGCCGCATTGGCGTCGAAGGGAACAAAGCCATCCACATCGGTATCATGGATAACAATCCATTTGGTATCGAATGTGACGCCATAAGAATGAAGATCTTTTACATCCAGAGAGAGAATATCGCCGTCCGGATCGTCCGGGTTGAAAACAATGGGGCCGGCATGGCGTTTTGAGGCTACTTGCAGGGCCTGAAGCTTGCCACCTGCTTTCAAGTCGTGCTTGTTTTTTGGCACAAAACGGTAAATGAAGCTATTGGGCTGCTTGGCATTTTTGTTTACCGCACCGGATCTGCCGCCTGCATCCTCGACGATCCAGAGATTGCCCTGGGCATCGGCCTGGATACCCTCGTAGCCCCCGCGCCCCATGATGCCGGAAATATCCTCTACCGCCGATGGATAACTTACGGTCGCTTGCCATACCCCGCCATTTTTACCTGCTTCCGCGGTAAATAAAAGCCGTTGTGCCCAGGGGTACCAGGTGGAGCCATCGAAGAGCGGGAGGGGTTTCCCTTCGACATCCTTATCCGCCATGAGTGTCGTGCGATGCAAGCCATCCGCTTCCAGGTTGATGCGCGTGATATAACCTTGCTTGCCGCCCTCGTGGCCTTGAAACAGAAAGCGTGAACCATAGTCGTAATGGTTGTCGGGTCCCGTCTGTCCGTGCAGGACGAGATAGGTGTTCTTGTCCGGCTCGGTTTTGCTGGCTTCGATCGTGCTGCCAGCAGTCTGGACTGCGCCCGGGGCGGGCATGTGCGGTCCGTCGTTGTTATAACCATAAAAACCGATCAGGTCGGTTGGATTCTCGAGTTTCGTGGCGCCGCTGGCCCAGACGATTTGTTCCAGTTCAGGAGTAAGGATATTCGGCGCAACCATGCCCGCAGTCTTGGGATTGGCTGCGGGAACGCCGGATAGCTGATCCTGGGCCTGGGTATACTCAGCGCTTAAACCCATCACGATAGTGGACGCCATAAGCATTTTTCCTGCGATAGTGTGCATAGGAAGACCCCCGAACTGGTATGTTGGACACAAGCACTTACCCTACGCGCAAATCATGACAATGTAATTTCACGGAGTTGACTGATTTGTGACAAGCCAGCAGCACTTTGGCGGCATATGCATCGTGCCGGGTGTCTATTGCTTCGGTAGATGCGGCGGCCCTGGCCCGGATGACTATCAGGTTGAGGGCGAATACCACTACGGACAGACCCGCACTTGATCCATCTCTGCCATACACCGTATACAGATTGCAACATACATGAGAGAGACTATACTGAAACTAGTCGCCAGTTGATGCCAGTCGATTTTTGAGAATGTGGAAAGGCAAAAAATTCATCCGGGGATAAAAAATGGCAAGACCAACGAAATCACGCTATACGTTGATCAAGGGAAAATACTGGATCTACTACCCCGATATGCCAAGGCAGGGACCGGAGCCCGACGGCGACACCGTCAGGTTCGAGCCTGACAATATCGATCTGGTCCTCGATTTACCAAGGTTTTCGGGCAAGCGGGCCGAGTTCAACAAGCGCAAAAATATTGCCGTCCGGTATGAGGGAATCGATGCGCTGGAAACCCATTTCAGGGAAACGCATCAGGAACTCGGCTTCGCCAATGCTGCCCGTGACGAAAATCTACGCTTGCTGGGGTTCGAGAACGTTGTTTATTCCAGTGACTCGCCGAACAAAGTGCAGTCGGTGGATAATAACCCGCTGCCCGGTTACGTTATTGCGAGTGGTATCGAGGCCAACGGAAGGCTGCTCGGCCTTGTTTACGCTGATGCATCTGACAGGGAAGATGGGAAAAACGTCTTTGTGGAAGATGCTTTGCTGGATCAAAGCGTCAATGCAAAGCTTCTCAGGGCGGGGCTATGTTACGTGGAACCCTATGATACCATGCCGATGTCACTGATTGTCCACTTGAGGCGTCTGATCGCCCAGGCGCGGAAAGAGCCGGGGGCTGGGCTTTGGCCGTATGAGGATGTGAGTATCGGCAACGAGGTGGTCATTGCCGATCTTGCTCAACTGGAGACGCTCATCATTTGGCCCAAGCTGTTCCGACGCCTTGTCGCCTATTTTTTTGAGGGCCATGCGGGTCTGGAGCAGTTTGATGATTGGATTCGCCAGGACCCGGTCCATCGGGACGACAGTCTGCAGTTGCCGGATGGCGAGAAAGGAAACATCCATGACACCTACTCGATAAGCGGCGACTCATTGAGGTTGCGCTTCAATCCCGAGCAACTCATCATTACGCCTGATCCGAAGCCCCTGTTTTAGCAGGTTGCCGAGCGTACCTGGGGTCGAGGTTTGGCGGGATGCTGCATCCGCTCACGCCGGATATCCAACCCGGCTATGGAAACAGCTTCCCCGGATTCAGGATATTTCGGGGGTCGAACACCCGTTTGATCTGTTTCATCAGATCCAGCGTCGGCGCATCGATTTCCTTGTCGACAAAGGGACGTTTTTCGCTACCGATTCCATGTTCTCCTGAAAGGGTCCCGTTCAGTCTTATCACCAGATCGAACACATCGTTCAGGCAGTCTCCCGCGCGCTGCATTTCCTCCATGTTATCCGGATTGACCAGGAGGTTTACATGGATATTTCCATTGCCGGCATGCCCAAAATTGACGTTGGCAATGCCGTACCTGGCGCTTAACCGTGCCAGTTCTTCCAGAAACTCTGGCAGGGCCGAAATGGGCACGACGACGTCTTCATTGATTTTCTTCGGTGCGATGTCGCGCAGCAACGGAGACAAGGTTTTCCGGGCTGCCCATAAAGCAGCGGGATCCGGTGCCTCCTCCGCATGAATCAGCCCATTTCCCGCGCATGCGGCCAGTACTGCGGCGGTTGACTCCGGGATGGAACTGTACGCTCCATCCACTTCTATCATCAGCATTGCGCGCGCGCCGGAAGGCAGCATCTCGGGGAAACGGCTGCGTATCAGATTGAGCGATCCTTCATCCAGGAATTCCACGGCGCTAGGGGTCTCTGAAAGCGCCATGATGCGAAGTATGGCTTCAGCACAGCTCGCAGCGGCATGATAATAAGCTGTGAGACCTCCTCTGGCCTGGGGAAGAGGGGTAAGTTTGAGCGTGGCTTCGGTAATGACTGCAAGCGTTCCCTCCGATCCTACCAGCAGGCGGGTGAGATCGTAGCCCACCACCCCCTTCGTGGTGTAGCAGCCGGTGCTGATCATGGTGCCTCCGCCAGTAACCGCCTTCAAGCCCAGCACGTGATCCCGCGTGGTGCCATATTTGACAGCATGCGGGCCGCCCGCGGAAGTGGCAAGATTTCCTCCTATGCTGGAGAAAGCTGCGCTGGAGGGATCTGGCGGCCAAAAGAAACCATGGGGTTTCGCGGCCTCCTGTATGGTCTGATTCAGCACACCGGGTTCAGCTACAATTACCCGGTTACCAGGGTCCACGCTTATTATCCTGAGCATCCGTTCCAGTGACAGGGCAATGCCTCCTTTCTCCGGAAGGCTTCCTCCCGCGGTTCCCGTCCCGCGTCCCCTTGGAACGAGAGGGATTTCATATTCATTGCACAGACCTACCACCGCACACACCTCATTTGCGTCGATGGGAAAAACCACGGCATCGGGCGGAAAAAGCTTGCGGCTATTGTCGTAGCCATACACGAGGCAATCGACCGGATCCGTATAAAACCGGTCAGGCGGCAACAAATGGTCAAGTTGCTTAACGATGTCCTGCGCAAGCATGGTGTCGCTTTCCTAGTCCATATACTCGAATACCTTTACCACTTTTTTTACTCCGCTGGTGGATCGCGCTATCCCCACCGCGCTCTCCGCTTCCGTGCGTTTCACCAGGCCCAGCAGATAAACGACACCATTCTCCGTGACCACCTTGACGTGGTTAATCTGGAATTTTCCGCTGTCCATGAAGCGGCTTTTTACTTTCGATGTAAGCAACGTATCGTTACTGCGGGACGCAAATGAGCTGATATCGGATACGGTGATTTCATTGGTGACGTTCCGTACATGCTCCACATTCGCGGCGAGGCGTTCCACCTCCTGCCTGGCAGCCTCGGTCGGCGCCTCGCCGGTCAGCAGCACATTTCGATTGAAACTGGTGACATTGATGTGGGTGTTCGTTCCGAATTTTTCACTGATACGCCCGGTGCTTCTCGACTCGATGCCCTCGTCTTCTATAAACATGCCACTCGTGCGGCGGTCCTGGGACATCGCTACGCCCGTGCCAACCCCGGATACCACGCCGGTGGCAATCAGCAGGGCGCAGCCGGAAAAAAAAGGAAGCGTCAATAAGAGCAGCAGCAACAGTTTCCTGGTTGAATTTACCATCAGTTCCCTCTCGTATGATTTTTTTAAAAACTCTGCTGGATATCTGGCCTCATCACCCTGTGCAGATAATGTCCTTGATCCACTCGATTTTCCTGCCGTCCTCACCCGACAGCAACACCGCATCAAACCGGCATGGAGGTGTCGCTTTCAAGGACGAGAGATAGTGGCGGGCGGTAAGTATCAGTTTTTGCTGTTTGTTGGGAGTGATGCTCGCAGCGGCACCGCCAAAAAAGAGACTTTTGCGCATTCGGACTTCGACAAACACCATTACAATGTCATCCCGCATAATGAGATCGATTTCTCCGAAGCGGCAGCGATAGTTTCTCTGGAGCAACGCCAGACCATGCTGTCTCAGAAATGCCTCCGCAAATCGCTCCGCATCGATACCCGTCATGTCCGCATACCCGTTATGGCCCATGTCCGCATTTCCGGCATCACGGCACGGAAAAACGCAAAAATAAGCAACTGGCCAAATGGCTTACAATGCAATGGTACTTCAACCGAAATCCGGCAGTTGGACAGGGTGGAGTATGCGGTTTCTAGGGTGCAGGGCAAGGCGCAACTCCCTGGAATGGCCATTCCAGGGAGTTGTGACGCAGCCATGTGCCGCAAAAATCGCGCAATCCGCCCAGTAGCGAACTCACCATACGGGTGAACGTCAAATACCGTGGAAAGTCTTTGTGGATCATGGCCCTGAACTGGAAATGAGCGATCAACCACCGGATACCGGATTTGGGTTCAATCAGGATGTTGATTCAAATGCTTCGACAAATCTCCATCGGAATATGATAACACCGGGCGCGCTCTATATTGTCGCGACACCAATAGGAAACCTTCGGGATATCAGCTTGCGTGCGCTGGATATACTTGCAGCGGTTGACATGATTGCCGCGGAAGACACGCGCATAACCCGTCATCTTTTAAAGGCCTACTCGATCCCGGGCCAGGTAATGGCCCTGCACCAGCATAATGAGCGGCGTGGTGCGGAAAAGTTGATTGGTTTGCTTGCTGCGGGAAAGACCGCCGCTTTCGTCACCGATGCCGGCACCCCGGGAATTTCCGATCCGGGTGCCAGTCTGGTGAAGCTGGTGCGGGAACAAGGCCATGAAGTGGTGCCCGTTCCCGGCGCCAACGCGGCAATCTGCGCGCTATCCGCCTCCGGGATTGCCGCTTCGCCTTTTATCTTTTATGGTTTTCTTCCGGCCGGCAGCGGATCTCGCAGACGAGAAATAGCGCGATTGAAAACGCAACCCTATACATTGATATTTTATGAAGCGCCGCACCGGGTTCTGGAATGCGTCGAAGATCTGGCTGCAATTCTGGGCGGACATCGCGAGTTGATCATTGCAAGGGAGCTGACCAAATTATTCGAGACCATGCATAGCTGTTGCCTCGGAGAGGCTTGCGCCTGGCTTCATGCTGATGCAAATCGCCAGAAGGGAGAGTTCGTGTTGCTGGTTTCCGGCGCCGAGGCGAAAAATGAAAGTGGACTCAGCGAAAAAGCCCAACATATTCTGGCATTGCTGATGAAGGAGTTGTCGCTCGCGCAGGCGGTCAGGCTTGCCGCAGAGATAACGGGCGAAAGCAGGAACATGATCTATTCCCATGCCCTGACGCTCAAGCGGCCAGATGGGCCGTAATGCGATACACCGCCATGCAGCCCTTCCGGCAGATTTGCACGAAAGGCGGGACACAAGTTCCTCCCGGCTGGCCGCCTTTCATACGCTGAAGGTCTTGGGTATAATTGCCGAGTCGCATGCTGATAGCCAACTCATGCGAACCTGGGAATCCCACGGACATTTAAACTTACGGAGATATTAGACTATGAAAAAAACTGCCACCTTTTATCACGCTGGCTGCCCTGTATGTGTCGAGGCTGAGCGTCAGGTAGCTGATGCGCTGGATCCGCAGCGTTATGATGTTGAAATCGTGCATCTTGGGGAGCACGCGGACCGTATCGCAGCCGCTGAAGAGGCCGGCGTGAAATCGGTTCCGGCGCTGGTGATAGATGGAGCGCCTTTCCATATCAATTTTGGCGCCCCCATGTCGGCATTGAAGTCCTGATCGGAAGAAAGGCGGGCGGGTGCCCGCCGTTTGTGTTTCACAAGACTTCATCAGGTTTCGCCTCCCCATCAATCAAGCTGGCAACAGCTATCCTGCCATAACCACATTCCCTAGTGCTCAGCGGTTGACAATAGCCTGTGTCGGCATGTCTCGAACTCCGGGGCAAGTCGGATATGGCAGGAACGCTTTCGGCGAATGCGGTATTCGCACTACCTTGGGAGCAAGTAATGGAACTCATACTTTGGCGGCATGCAGAAGCTGAGGATGGCATGCCCGATAGCGCACGCAAGCTCACTTCTCATGGATTGAAACAGGCCCAAGCGGTAGCCGAATGGCTCACGCCCAGACTGCCAAAAGCTGCGCGAATCATTGTAAGCCCTACGAGTCGAACCCGTCAGACTGCCGAAGCGCTGGCAGCCAGGTTTGAAATTATCGATGAGTTGGGGCCGGGTGCCTCGGCAAAGACTATTCTTGCCCTTGCCAATTGGCCGGATGCGAAAGGTACTGTCGTCGTAGTAGGTCATCAGCCCACTCTGGGAGAAACCGCGGCTCTCATACTGAGTGGTGGGCCAGCGGAATGGAATATGAAAAAAGGCGCTATCTGGTGGTTCAGTCATAAGGAGAAGGAAGGGGATGCGGTGGTGAACCTGCGTGCGAGTATTTCGCCAGACATGCTGCTTCAATAATCCTTTCTCCTCACGCCGGCGTTTGCGGGATTCCATACCGATTGGCTGCACCTGATGCGGGAGAAGCGTTTTGATCGAGTTTCCGCTGGCTGGCATGGTCCGTTACCCGGACGCCGTTCTTTTCAAGAACACATTGGCAACGTTTCCGTCGTTCTCATGCACCTATCATGACAAGCGAAACTGAAAGGCCCGGGCGGGCGCTTGGACAGCAGCCTCTCGCATTACTCAGCCTGGCTGCCCTGGGAGTGGTCTACGGCGATATCGGTACCAGTCCTTTATACGTCATGAAGACTGTTTTTGATCCTGCCCATGGGCTGGCGCTTACTCCAAATAATGTAATCGGCATCATCTCTCTTATTTTCTGGGCGCTCATGGTCGTGATATCGCTCAAGTATGTCACACTGATATTGCGCGCGGACAATAACGGGGAAGGCGGAATCATGGCATTGCTTTCCCTTGCCAGCGCGTCAGTCCGGGATCGACCCAAACTGCGCAACAGCCTGTTTCTCGTCGGCGCCTTTGGTGCTGCGCTATTTTATGGCGATGGCGTCATTACTCCAGCCATATCCGTACTGAGCGCGGTGGAAGGACTGGAAGTGGCGACGCCGGTGCTTACGCCTTACGTAGTGCCCATTACCCTGGCGGTCCTGATCGTGCTGTTTTTGCTCCAGCAGCATGGGACGGGCGGCATCGGCGCGTTGTTCGGGCCGATAACGTTAGTATGGTTTGCGACTCTGGGCGTGACCGGCATGGCGAATATCAGCGCCGCCCCGGAGATACTGGAGGCATTCAACCCGGTAAATGCGCTGACCTTCTGCATCGGCAATGGCTGGCTTGCATTTGTTGCATTTGGGGCTGTCGTTCTCGCCGTCACTGGAGGGGAAGCACTTTACGCCGATATGGGGCATTTCGGTGCAAAACCCATCCGTCTTGCCTGGTATGGCTGCGTCCTGCCCGCGTTGACACTGAACTATCTCGGACAGGGGGCGTTGCTGCTCGCAAATCCTCAAGCCATTTCCAATCCTTTTTATCTGTTGTTTCCCGCATGGGCGCTTTATCCCGCGGTAGGGCTGGCGACCATCGCGACCGTAATTGCGTCACAAGCCGTCATATCGGGCGTATTCTCCATGACGAAACAGGCGATACAGCTGGGATTTCTGCCTCGAATGCAGATCAAATATACTTCCGATCGAAAAATCGGCCAGATCTACATACCGTTCGTAAACTGGACTTTACTCGCCGTGGTCGTCATGGCCGTACTGGGGTTCGGGAAGTCCTCTGACCTGGCCTCCGCCTATGGTTTTGCAGTTACTGCTACCATGATGATAGAAACCATTCTTACATTTTTTGTCCTGCGCCATGCCTGGAAATACTCGGGAATTTTAGCGATATGTGTCACTGCCGTTTTTTTTACTGTTGATGCCACCTTTTTTGCTGCAACTACCCTGAAACTTTCCCAGGGCGGCTGGTTTCCGCTTGTGATTGGAGTGGTGATTTTTTCACTCATGGCGACTTGGTATAGAGGTCGTCAAATCCTGTTCCAGCATCTGCATTCAGTCGCGATACCACTTCGGCCATTTCTCGAATCAATAATGGCCCATCCGCCTGCACGCGTCTCCGGCACCTCCATTTTTCTTACTGCCGATCCCGATGGCGTGCCCCACGCGCTACTGCATAACATCGCTCATAACCAGGTTTTGCATGAACGTGTGATATTTTTGACCGTGGTTTACATCGAGATCCCCCGCGTACCTGGGGCCGAGCGGATAACGGTAACTCCCCTCAACACCAACTTCTATCAAATGACAGTACGGTACGGATTCAAAGATGTGCCCGACCTGCCGTACGCGCTGGAGATGTGCGAATCATACGGGCTTGTGTTCGAGCCGCTCAAAACCTCGTACTTTTTGAGCCGGGACATTGTGGTGCCGAGCCCTGGCCGCGGCATGGCATTGTGGCGCGAGCGCCTCTTTGCCACGATGGCGCGCAACGCCAGCAGCGCTGCTGAATATTTCAAACTTCCGGCTAGCCGCGTCCTCGAACTCGGTGCTCGTATCCAGATATAAGAAGACGAATGTTTTATCGGAAGCCTTGTCCACGAAAGCCCTGAACCGTTGCCGTATGCAGGTCAGCAGTGGTGCGGAATATCCTTCCTTGAGGCGGCCAGCCGTTGAAAATCGTCTATAGGCATTGGTTTCCCGAATAAATATCCCTGGTATGCGCAACACCCGCTCCGGGCAAGAAGCTCACGCTGCTCTTCAGTTTCGACACCTTCGGCAATCACCTCCATGCCAAGGCTTTTGCTCATCGAGATGATGGTGCGAACGATAGCCTCATTGCTGGGATCAGTGGTGATGTCGCTCACGAAACTTTGATCTATTTTGATCTGCTCCAGCGGCAGACGCTTGAGATAGGCAAGGGAAGATTGCCCGGTACCGAAATCATCCAGCGAAAAGCGTATTCCGGCATTACACAAGGCCTGCATTTTTTGAATACCCAGCGTTATATCCTGCAACACTGAACTCTCGGTGAGTTCGAGTTTGAGTTTGTGAGGGTTCGCCCGGGTTTCTTTCAGTATCTCGAGCACTTCATCCACAAAATTCAGCTGCCGGAACTGGCGCGCGCTGATATTGATCGCGAGCCGGAAATTGCAGCAGAGTGGATCGTTCTCCCAGTGTTTGAGCTGTGCGCAAGCCACTTGCAGTACCCATTTTCCGATTGGACAAATAAGCCCTGTCTCCTCGGCAATCGGAATGAATATCATGGGGGAAATCATTCCCTTCTCGGGATGTTGCCAGCGCAGAAGTATCTCGGCCCCAGTGACTCCACCATCGGCATTCACCTGTTTCTGGTAGTAGGGCACGAATTGCTGATGAGCTATTGCGAGGCGCAGCTCGTTCGCCATCATGGTTTGCGCTTCCAGCGCAATCTGCATGGAAGGATCGAAAAAGCACAAGGTGTTCCGTCCCGCGGCTTTCGCCTGGTATAACGCCGTATCGGCATGTTTGAGCAGATCATCGGTGCTTGATTTACTGTCATTGAACAGGCGAATCCCGACGCTGGATGAGCCGTGATATTCAAGCTCATGGAGTGAAAAGGGCCGCGAGAGCCCCGCCAATATCTTTTCACCGATTCTTTTAGCCTGGGTAGCCGCTCGCCCTGGCTCGTCGCTCAGCTTTTCCACAATGATTACAAATTCATCTCCTCCCAGCCTTGCTACCGTATCACTGGTGCGCACGCTGTCCTTGAGCCGGCGAGCCACCTCGGCAAGGAGCAGATCACCGATATCATGACCTTTAGTGTCGTTCAGCGTCTTGAAATTGTCGAGATCGATAAACAGGATCGCGCAGTTCGTTTTGTGCCGGTCGCTATTGGCCTGTGCCTGCTGCAAGCGGTCAAGGAACAGGCGCCGATTAGGGAGGCTGGTGAGCGGGTCATAAAACGCGAGCTGGTGTATCTGCTCCTCCGCCAGCTTGTGCCCGGTAATATCCTGTATGACAGCGATGTGATAATCAGGTTTTTCTCCCGGCAGCCACATGGGCGAAACCGTAAGCATTACCCAGATCGGATCCTTGTTCTTGAAAAAGAAGCGCTTCTCCATTTCGAATTCACGTATCTCCCCCGTTTTGAGCCGCTCCAGATTGGCCAACTCGGTTTCGAGGTCATCGGGGTGGGTAAGGAATTGAAAATCGAGTGCGAGCATTTCCTCCCGTGTGTAACCTACTATATCCGCATACTTCTGGTTTACACGCATAAAACATCCCGATGCGGTGTCAACCTGCGCCACGCCCACTGCGGCCTGTTCGAACAGAAACCGGAAGCGGGTTTCACTTTCCCTGAGATCGCTGGTGCGCTCGGCCACCAGTTGTTCGAGATTCTGGTTCAGTTGCTGCAAGCTCGATTTACTCTTCTGCAAGGCGGTTTCACGCGCCGAGGCTTCAACGCTCAGTCTTATGTTTTCATTGACAGTACGGCCCATTCTCGATGCATTTTGCGAAATGACGATCAAAAAAAGCCCCGTCATTATTCCCATGGACAGGGAAGCTTCGGTATTCTCCAGCATGAAGCGACCTATCAGGGGCGCCAGGGTCAGCGATAAGAAGCCCAGTACCGATATTTTGTCTATGGATAGCGAGGTGACGGCTCCGGCGCAGACTCCGGCCAGAACGAAGGAGAGAAACACCTGATGTGGCATGTTGCCTGCCGGGAATAGCAGAATACTGCTCGCACCCCATATCAATCCGCCGGCAATCGCGCCTGCTCGAAACTTCAATCTCCAGCTCAAGACGAATGTCATCCCGGTTTCATTCTTTTCATTCCAGAGCGAGATAAGAAGTGCCCGGCATAAGGTAAGGACAACCATGGATGCGAGCCACCCGTATAATATGGCAGGGGCGATTACTGTTCGTTGGATATATACCAGAATGATCGCGAGCGCGAGACTGCTGGCGAGCGCCAGCGGCAGGCTGGCGCAGAGCAGCCGCGCTTCTTCCACCGCCAGCACATTCGCTTGCCTATCGTTGGAAGGATCTTGGAGCTCAAGCTGTAACATACCGATTCCTTATGAAATTGCGCCTGCCGAATGCGGGATGAGACGCCCCCAAGAGCAGGGTTTCCGGGATCGTATGTACTATGCAACCAGGCAATCGATACGGGTGCGAAACACATCCATATTCAGTATAGATTACCGTCAAACTTCCATTTTCGCCTGGGGCGGGTGGTGGCCTGTTTTTCAGACCGATCAGGACTGGTAGTTGAGCTGAAATGATGGGGAAGGAAATTGTAAGAGGATGATTAAATGGCGCATTAGCCAGATCGGCAAATATGAGCCTATACGTATGAAATTATACGCATATCATAGGAACATCCACGGGAAAGGTTAAGGAAGCGCTGAACAAATCTTCGCTGGCGCGGCAGCTTTGATCTTCGCGATCCACCGTTCCTGTCGAGCAGGATGGGAACGGGGATGTGTGAAGAGTGGAAGGCTCATGCTTCGCCGCGCACCGCCGCCTCGATCCTGGCGACGTCTATCTTCCGCATCTCCATCATCGCCCCGAACGCGCGCTTCGCCGCATCGCCGCCCCTGGCCATTGCCTCGGTCAGTACGCGCGGAGTGATCTGCCACGACAGACCCCATTTATCCCTGCACCAGCCGCACGCACTCTCCGTGCCCCCATTGCCGACGACCGCGTTCCAATAACGATCGGTCTCCGCCTGGTCGTCGGTGGCGATCTGAAAGGAGAATGCCTCGCTGTGCCTGAATGCATTCCCGCCGTTGAGGCCGAGGCACGGCAGGCCGCACACCGTGAATTCGACCGTCAGGACGTCACCCGCCTTGCCGCCGGGAAAATCGGATGGCGCCCGGTGCACCGCGCCGACCGTGCTGTCGGGAAAGGTCCGGGCGTAAAAATGCGCAGCCTCTTCTGCGTCATGGTCGTACCACAGACAGATTGTATTCTTGCTCATCGTTACCCTCCTCCATTTGCTGACCAGGGAAAGTTTGCGCCGCGATGTGGCCGGGATCACATCATGGGATCGAAAACCGAACCGTCGAGGATATGCCGCAGTTGCTGGCGTTCGCGGTTTTATGCCAAAGTGGCGCGCCCAACACGATTCGAACGTGTGACCCCCGCCTTCGGAGGGCGGTACTCTATCCATCTGAGCTATGGGCGCGTAAGATCCAGGATGCGGGGCTGGGGAAAACGAATAGGATAGCTTTTTTCCTCTCTGCCGTCCATTCAGATAATTTTGCGCTTTGCTTCAACAAGCATGTCTCTATGCAATACAATGACCATTTTTTCTTAAGGGAGTTATTGTGAGCGACGCTGAAGAAGAGGAAGGTCATTCCACGGCCATCAAGACGCCGGAACAGCTGATTACAGTTCTCATCTCCGCCTTCGCGTTTCCCATTGCGATTATCCTGCTGTTGGCGAAACTGGCGACCGGTGATGTCCCTATAGACGAGAATAACCCCGCTTTTTCAGACAAGGCGATAGCAAACCGTCTGAAACCCGAGGGTACCCTGGTCATTGCGTCCGGTTCGCCACAGGCGGAAGAAACCGTGAGCGATGCTACTGGCCAGGCGCCCGGTGCGACTCCGGCTCCGGTAGCGGCAGCAGGCGGCGCCGACGCGGCCAAAACAATTTACGCAGGCAGTTGTGCCGCGTGCCACGATTCTGGTGCGGCGGGTGCGCCCAAGCTTGGCGATAAAGCGGCCTGGGGGGAACGTATAAAGACCGGCAAGGATTCCCTCTACAACAGTGCATTGAAGGGCAAGAATGCCATGCCGCCGAAGGGTGGCAACGCCAGCCTGTCTGATGAAAACGTCAAGCAGGTGGTGGATTACATGGTGACTCAGGCGCAATGATTCAGGCAACCTTCAGCAAACCTCCGCGGATCGGCTTATTGATAAGTCGGTGATCATAAGGTGGCGATGATTTGCTGATTCCTCGAGAATCGAGGAATTGGTATAACGGGGCGATAGGCAGCGCATATCGCCTCATTTTTTATGTAGCACGGGCTTCTGTGGCTGCTTCCGCCAGTTCCATGCGTTTCCATACATGACTACTTTTGTAATCGGCGATGTGCAAGGCTGCTACGCCGAGTTCAGGCAGCTCCTTGACTTGATCCGGTTCGACCGTACGAAAGACAAGCTATGGCTGGTTGGCGACATTGTCAATCGTGGCCCGGATTCGCTGTCGGTATTGCGCTATGTGAAAGCGCTGGATGAAACAGCGGTAATGGTGCTGGGCAACCATGACTTGCATCTGTTGATGGTGGCTGAAGGCTGCGGGAAGATGAATCGGAACGACACATTGGGAGATATACTCGCAGCGCCCGATCGGGATGAGTTGCTTTGCTGGCTGCGCCGGCGACCGCTACTGCACATCAACGGGGATTATGTCATGGTCCATGCGGGACTGCTGCCTTCCTGGAGTATCGGGCAAGCCTCGCAGCTTGCGAAATCGGTCGAGAATGCCCTGCGCGGCAATGGCTTCCACGAGCTTTGTGCTCATATGTATGGCAATCAGCCTGACCATTGGGATGAAAACCTGGAGGGCTATGAGCGCTTGCGGGTCGTGATCAATGCCATGACGCGCATGCGCGTATGCACGCCTGACGGAAAAATGAATTTCGCTCATAAGGGGCTGGAAAAAGATATTCCCCAGGGATATGTAGCGTGGTTTGAAGCGCCGGGCCGCGCAAGCCGGGAAGCGACCATCCTATGCGGGCACTGGTCGGCGCTGGGGCTCAAAATCACCGATAACGTTCTGGCGCTTGATACCGGGTGCCTATGGGGCGGAAGTCTTACAGCTATTCGCCTCGATGATCGGAAGATTTTCCAGGTGCCGTGTGCGGCAGGGGAAGGGACAAGGCAATGGCAATAGCATGCTCGGCCTCGCGCGCCAGTTCGCGCCGGTTTTTCCCGCCGCTGCTTATAGGATCGGTAAAGATCAGCTCCACGTCGATCCATGGCTCGGTCAATATTTGCAGCACCGATTTCAGCATGGAAATACCTGCATAAGGCGCGTTTTTACTCGTTTTTCCCGCAGTGTCGGTATAACTTATCGCTACCGGATATAGCGTGGCTGCAACCGTCATGGCGGGTTGCAATAGCGAAGCGTGAAAGTGCCGCAGGATGGTCCCGTCACTGGTGGTGCCTTCGGGAAATATTGCAACCCGATCCCCGGTCGTCAACGCATTGCCGATGTGCTCATTTATTCTGGCGGTGTCGCTGCGCTTGGTGCGCTCGATGAATAACGTTCCTGCATTGCGGCTAAGCCATCCCAATAGCGGCCAGCTTCTGATCTCGGCTTTAGCGACAAAACGGGCAGGGCATACCGCGATCAGGGCATAAACATCCAGCCATGAAATATGATTGGCTGCCAGCATTACACGCTGCGCCTCGGGTGGAGGAGGAGTTCCGCGGTACCGCATGCGGATGCATAAAATGGAAAGGAGGCGTGCTGACCAGTTCTGAGCCATGAGCCTTTGCGCTGGCTGATCGAGATGGGGATAAATCGCAGATTGCGCCAGTCCGGAAATGACATGCAACAACAGGCGGACAGCGCGGACAATTCTTGTCAGCCGGTTCGTCCTGGCACTGGCGGCGAAATTTTCCATACCGTCATTATCGCACCGATGCAATAAGTGGCCGCCAGAATCCGTGATCATTCACGGCCGCAACGAGATCGCAGCAGGCTGGTATTTCCATTCCACAAGAAGTTTGCTGCCGGGCGACGCTACGGAAGAATCCGGTGTCCGAAAGTTTCAAAATAGCGTTGATCGATTTCGTCGCGGCTACAAGCATGATTCTGTCCCCCTCGTTGCGCGACTTTTAGCGCTCCCATCAGGGAACCCAGTCTTCCGGTGCTTTCCAGATCCATCCCATTTGCCAAGCCATAAAGCAACCCTGCACGATATGCGTCGCCGCAGCCGGTAGGATCGATCACCTGTTCGGCGTTGACGCCCGGTATGCGGATCTCCCGGCCTCCTGCATGAATTACCGAACCATCCGAGCCCAGGGTGACAATCAGGGTATCGACAAGCTTCGCCAATGCTTCCAGGGATAAGCCGGTCCGTTCCAGCAGTAACTGGCACTCATAATCATTGACCGCCACATAATCGGCCTTCTGGATGAAATCCATGAGTTCCTCGCTATTGAACATCGGAAGTCCCTGGCCTGGATCGAACATGAAGGGAATGCCTGCTTCGTGGAATTCGCGAGCATGCTGCAGCATCCCATCCCGCCCGTCCGGAGCGACGATGCCCAGCTTGACCTCATTCGCATCCGCTACGTGATTTTCGTGCGAAAAATTCATTGCGCCGGGATGAAAAGCGGTTATCTGGTTATCTGCGAGATCGGTGGTGATGAATGCCTGGGCGGTATAGGTTCCGGCCACATGACGCACGTGGCTTTGATTCAGGCCCAGGCTCTCCAGCCGGCTGGCGTACGGCTGATAATCGTCGCCGACGGTCGCCATGATAAGTGGATGGCCTCCAAGCATCTGCAGGTTATAGGCTATATTGCCGGCACAGCCCCCTAATTCCCGGCGCATATCCGGTACTAGAAAAGCGACGTTCAGAATATGTATCTTTTCCGGCAGGATATGGTTTTTGAAAACGTCCTGGAACACCATAATGGTGTCATAGGCGATGGAACCGCAGATCAGTGTATGCATGTGGATGGCCGTAAAGCAAAGTGTGTCTTGGGTTTCACAACCGGTTTTGCTGGTTGTTGATTATCAGGAACCTGTCCAGACCAGATCCAGTTCCTTGGCGGCCTTTACATCGTCCAGACGGCGCACCGGCATGGTATGGGGCGCATTTTTCACCAAGTCCGGCTGGCTGTGGGCCTCGTCCAGAATCTCCTTCATGGCCGTGACAAACGCGTCGAGCGTCTCCTTGGACTCGGTTTCCGCGGGTTCAATCAGCAAGCATTCCGGCACGAGCAGCGGAAAGTAGGTCGTAGGCGCGTGATAGCCTTTGTCCAGGAGCCGTTTTGCCACATTCATCGCAGTAACGCCTGTTTTTTCCTTCAGGCTTTTAAGGGTCACGATAAACTCGTGGCTTGCGCGACGTGTGGGATACGCGATTTCGAATCCCGCCTTGCTCAGCTCCGCCATCAGGTAATTGGCGTTCAGGGCAGCGAACTCGGCTACGCGGTGCATGCCTTCCGAGCCCAGCAGGCGTACATACACATAGGCGCGAAGCAGCACCCCGGCATTCCCCATATGTGCGGAAAGCCTGCCAATCGATTTCGGGAGATCTGTTTCCGTGAGCCAGCGATATTGGCCGCTTTCAAAGGCCACCACCGGTACTGGCATGAATGGCAACAGGCGCTCCGCGACTCCGACTGGCGCCGAACCCGGACCTCCGCCGCCGTGGGGAGTAGAGAAAGTCTTGTGAAGATTGATGTGAATCACGTCGAAGCCCATATCTCCTGGCTTTACCTTGCCCAGTATCGCATTCAGGTTGGCGCCGTCGTAGTACAGCAATCCTCCAGCCTGGTGAACGATCTTGCTCATTTCCGCGACATTCTTTTCGAAAACGCCGAGTGTTGACGGATTGGTGAGCATCAGTCCCGCCGTTTGCGGTCCCACAGCCGCTTTCAGCGCGGCCATGTCAACGTCCCCCTCCTTATCGGTGGCGATTTCGACCACCTTGTAGCCGCACATTACCGCGGTGGCGGGGTTGGTGCCGTGAGCTGCGTCCGGTACGATGATTTCAGTGCGGGCAGTGTCTCCGCGCGACTCATGGTATGCCTTTATCATCGCAATGCCAATCAGCTCGCCCTGCGCGCCAGCCATGGGCGTGAGGCTGACTCCCGCCATGCCTGTCACATTCTTCAGTATCTCCTGCAGTTCATACATGCATGCCAGAAAACCTTGTCCGGTACTTTCGGGCGCGCGCGGATGCCGGGCGAGGAATTGCGGCAGCATGGCAAGCGAATTGCACGCCCGCGGGTTGTATTTCATGGTGCAGGAGCCCAGCGGATAAAACTGGGTATCTATGGAAAAATTCTTTTGCGACAGCCGCGTGTAGTGGCGCACCGCATCCATTTCGGAAACTTCGGGCAGCAGAAGCGGCGTTTTGCGCACCAGGCTGGAAGGGATGCTTCCCGTATCGGCGGGCTTTGCTGGGGATTGAGAGTAGTTACGGCGGCCCGGACGGGCGTGTTCAAATATCAACATGTGAAATCCGAGTTTATCTAGCGTTTAAGGTCGCGGGTAAAAGGTTTTTTGATGCGTTATTCGCGCCGGGTTTTTGCGAACCATCTGTTCATTCCGGAGCACGTATTTGTTACAAGATCTACCAGACGGTTTCTCCATTCCTGCCCCGCTTGCGCCGGGCAGGAAAACTGCAACGGGAGGCTAATGCTTGTTCAGAGCCGCTAAAGCTGCATCGTAATTGGGTTCATCTTTTATTTCCGGGACCAATTCCGCGTGAATCACATTGTCCTGTTCATCGAGGACGATGACCGCGCGGGCGGTGATGCCGGCCAGAGGGCTGTCGGTGATGGCGACGCCGTAATTTTTCATGAACTCCGAGCCACGCATTGTCGAAAGCGGTACGACCTTATCCAGGCCTTCGGTATCGCAGAAGCGGCTCATTGCAAAAGGCAGGTCGGCAGCGATGATCAAAACCACCGTATTGTCCATGTTGCTGGCTTTCTCATTGAATTTTCGGGTGGAAAGGGCGCAAACCGGGGTATCGAGGCTGGGAACGATGTTCAACACCTTTTTCTTGCCAGCGAAATCGGCGAGCGTGACATCCTTCAAGTCCCGGTTGACAAGCGAGAACGACGGCGCCTTGCTGCCTGTTTTAGGGAAAGTGCCTTCAACGGTTATGGGGTTTCCTGCAAGAGTTACCATGCTGTTCTCCTTGAGTTGAAATAATCGGAAACTACGGATCGCTGCTTATTAAGAGAGCCCTTTCATGAACCGGGAGAGAGGATTTCGCTGAGTTCGCCTACATAATGCTCCAGATCGGCTGGCGTTTTTGTTTCTGTAGCACAGACCAGGATGGAGTTGGTGAATCCGGGGAAGTATTCCTGCAGATTCAAGCCACCCAGGATTCGCCGGGCTTTGAGCGAGGCCAGCGTATCGGATGCCGGAGACGGTAGCGAAATTGCCGCCTCATGAAATAGCGGGCCGGTAAAGAGTCTCTTTACGCCCTTCAGCGTCTCCAGCATTTCCAGCAGGGCCAGTGTATTTTCATGGCATTTGCCCGCAATCCGCCGCAATCCCTCAGGCCCGACCAAAGCCATATAGATAGTTGCTGCAGTAACCATCAATCCTTGGTTGGTACAGATATTGGACGTGGCTTTCGACCTGCGAATATGCTGTTCGCGTGCCTGAAGCGTAAGAACGAAACCGGTATTGCCCGACTGATCGCTCGTGCGGCCGATAATGCGCCCCGGCATTTGTCGGACCAGTGATTGTTTGCATGCCATGAAACCAAAGTAGGGCCCGCCGCTGGAAAGTGGAATGCCCAAAGGCTGGCCCTCGCCCACTGCGATATCCGCACCGTTACTGCCCCATTCGCCAGGAGGAGTGAGTAGCGCCAGGGCGACAGGATTGACCACGCCGACCGCTAATGCATTCCTTGCATGCGCCCAGTCGGTGAGAGCATCCACCTGCTCCAGTACGCCGAAGAAATTGGGTTGGGGAATGACCAGCGCCGCGAATTCGTCCTTGCCGAACTCATCCAGGGTATCGGGGAAGATCTGGCCAGACTGTTTGCAATAAGGGAGTTCGACTACATCGATGCCTTGATTCCTGACGATGGACTGCACCACTTTCCGATAGATAGGATGCACGGTTGCCGGCATGAGGATACGGCGTGAGGATTTATGCGAGCGAACCGCCATCAGCGCGGCTTCAGCCAGTGCCGATGCGCCGTCATACATGCTTGCATTCGACACGTCCATGCCAGTGAGCGAGGCCATCATCGTCTGATATTCATACAGAAGCTGCAGCGTGCCTTGGCTTGCTTCCGCCTGATAGGGGGTATAGGAAGAATAAAATTCGCCACGAGTGGTTATTTGCCATACTGCTGCGGGAATATGATGTTCATATGCGCCCGCCCCAATGAAGTTGAAATAGCGCCCATCGCTTTCTGCCCGCTCCAGCATCAGGCGGGATATTTCCATTTCGCTCAGGCCTGGAGGCACCCGGTTCAATCGGCCCGTTTTAAGAGCAGGTGGGATTTCGTCGAACAGATCATCGATGGATTGAGCGCCAATGCTCGCGAGCATTGCCTGTATGTCTTCTTCAGTATGGGGAATGAACGGCATATTGTTCCGGGAATCAGGATGGTGAGTATGGCGGGATATGGCGCAGTGCCATATCCGGCTGGTTTTTTACGCTAAGGGTTTAATGTTCGCTTTCCAGTAATTTCTGATACGCCACGGCATCAAGCAGATTATTCAGGTCCGCGATATTTACCGGTTTCAATTTGAAGAGCCAGGCAGCATAGGCATCCTGATTGATTTTTTCAGGAGCGGCCTCCAGATCCGGGTTGGCTCCAATCACTTCCCCAGCAATGGGGGCATATACGTCGGCAGCGGCTTTTACCGATTCCACCACCGCGCACTCTTCACCCTGCTGCAGCTTGCGCCCCGTATCCGGGGTTTCCACGAATACCATGTCGCCCAGCAATTCCTGCGCATGCTGCGTAATTCCTATCGTTGCTGTGCCGTCATCTTCCAGTCTCACCCATTCATGAGATTTGGTGTATTTCAGGTTGTTTGGAATACTCATATTTTTGCTCCACGATTAAATGATATTGCCCGGTTAATGGGCTAAACCAGAACCTTTCCATTTCGCACGAAAGGATATTTGACCACTTTCGCCCGCAGCATTTTATCCCTCACTATTACGTGAACTTCATCTCCGGCGGCAGTCTCCAGCGGCAAGCGCGCCAGCGCGATGGATTTATCCAATGTGGGGGAAAAACCTCCGCTGGTAATTTCACCTTCCTCGCCGCCTTTTCCGGGAGACATGGCAACCTTCTGATGGCTGCGCAATACGCCCCGGTCGAGCAGAATCAATCCCATGAGCTGGCGTTTTACTGGTGCCTCCATCAGTGCCTTCCTGCCAATAAAGTCACGATCGGTTTTCATGTCTACTGTCCAGCCAAGCCCTGATTCCAGGGGAGAAGTGTTTTGATCCATGTCCTGGCCGTAGAGATTCATCCCCGCTTCGAGACGCAAGGTGTCACGGGCTCCCAGTCCCGCGGGCGCTACCCCGGCCGCATGCAGCGCATTCCAGAAATCCGCCGCGTCAACGGAAGGCAGCATGATTTCGAAGCCATCCTCTCCGGTATAGCCGGTGCGGGCGATGAAGTATTTATCGAACAACACGGCCTGAAACAGCTTCAGATTCTCGGTCACTGCCTGGGAACCCTCGATCACCCGCCAGACTTTTGCGCGTGCATCCGGCCCCTGGACCGCAATCATCGCGAGATCGCGGCGCGGAACGATTTCCAGCCCCCGCGCCATCGCATCGCGCTGGGCAAGAATCCATTCCATGTCGCCTTCCGCGGTTCCCGCGTTCACAACCATGCGGAAATGGGTTTCATCGAGGAAATAGATGATGAGATCGTCTATTACCCCTCCCTCCGGATTGAGCATGCAGGTATAAAGCGCCTTGCCCGGCTGGGTAAGCTTGTCTATGTTGTTTGCCACCAGATGGCGCAAAAAACTGCGTGCCGCCTCGCCATTTATATCCACCGCCAGCATGTGGGATACGTCGAACATGCCGGCGTCGGTCCGCACCTTATGATGCTCCTCGAGCTGCGAGCCATAATGCAGAGGCATATCCCAGCCTCCAAAATCGACCATTTTGGCCTTCATTTCGCGATGAGTCTGATTGAGAGGAGTCGTTTTCATAGCCCTATGCTTAAAAAAAAAGGTGAAGTCATATCCATGACTTCACCCCTCTGTCCCTTTTACCTGAGAGATTACGGATTTTTGTCCGTGTGCCCCTTCGGTGGCCGACTCCATGTCGGCACTCTCCAGATTGCCTGTCGAAAGCGGTTCCTAACGATCGATTGACCGCGCCTGAGCGATTCCGGGGGGTTGCGCCTTCGGCCGCGCCGATTGAATCGGCGCGCTCTTCCGCTTTGATATAGTGGCAGAATTCGAACTATACTCCAGCAGGAAGGATTAAGACAAGCGATATTGCCTCAGAGGCCAGGGCTGCGGCATCGCAGGCAAGGAATTTTCACCTGATCATGGTATCTTTATCCGTATGATACCGTATCGGGATGACCTGAATTCGATGGAAATGCGGGCAGACTCGTTTTTTCTATGAGCATGGGATTGCGTGATACGAGCATGATGCCGCACATCGAGGCACGGATATCGAGCCGGCAGAACGGTACTTCGGCGCCATCGGGCCAGGGTTCACTGAGACCGCGGCGCGGCACCGCGGGATGCCCACTCCGCTACAGGGCCGCATCTTCCTTCGGAGGACACTGCTTGACATGACAACGTCCCCAGCATACCTAGACCACTTTGGATTGACCGGGGAGCCTTTTCCCCCTCCTTCCATTTCCTGCCTTTTTTTTGAGGGAGCCAGCCGCGGTGCCACGCTGGATATCCTGATTTACACGCTGACTCATGGAGAAGGGAAAGAAGGCATCATCGAGGTGACGGGCCCGGTGGGCAGCGGTAAAACCCGCATATGCCAGTTGACAATCAACCGGTTGCCCAAGCACATCCGGACAATTTACATCGACAATCCGAATATTTCGAAGGAAGAGTTTGCTCGCTCCCTTGTCGAAACCTGGAATCTGGAACTCGCTGATGACTCCGAAGGCACCGAGCCGCCCGCTTCCCACCTGGAACGGCTATCGGAGGCCCTGATCGAGAAATGTGCCGCCGGGGTTCAATTCTTGCTCTTGATAGATGACGCCCACAGCGTGTCGCCCGAGATCCTGGAAGAGGTGAGATTGCTTTACGATCTCGTATCGTCCCATCACAAATTGCTGCAGATTGTTCTATTTAGCGAGGTTTCACTGGATAAGCTGCTTGCCTTGTCCCAATTGCGCACCCTCAAGAGCAGGATAACGCATCATTTATTCCTTCAGCCCATCATTGCGGCATCGCTCAAGGATTATCTGCTGCATCGCCTGTACGCTGCAGGCTATCGTGGCCCGAATATTTTTACGCCCTCTGCCTTGCGCTTGATTGCCTCGGCGTCCAGCGGGCTTATCGAGCGCATAAATATTCTTGCCGATAAATCCCTGCTGGCGGCATATCGAGAGAATATTAAAAATGTGAGGCCGCATCATATCAGAAGCGCCATGCAGGATGCCGGTTTTACGCTCAATCGGGATTGGCCAGCCTCCACGAAGTATATAGCCGGCGGAAGCCTGGCCGCCGTGGTGATAGCAGGTTTCGCGATTAGTGAATTTAACCGGCAGCCAACCCGTCCTGCTCCCGACCCTGACATTTCCGGGAACGTCGCGGCATATTCCGAAACACCTTCGCCGGCACCCCTTTCGCCGCCGCTTATTGCGGCCACGCCTGCTTATAAAACCGTTCCCGCCCCAACTTCCGCCAGACCGGCGCTCTCTGCTCCGCCTGCTCCATCCAGCCCGCCTCCTGCGCCTCAACCAAACCGTTCCCCCGGGAATGCAGCTTCCGGCGATACGGCTCCCAGCGGCGCATCTGATCGTCCGCGAGCAGCGGATACCCTCGAAGGAGAGAATTTGGCGGCAGCAACGGGACAAAAGCGCGGAACAAAATCAGCGATGGCCGGGGTTAAGCTGGCTGAACATCCATTACTGCATGAGCGCCTGGACGCTACGGCAAAAGTGCTGAAGACAACAGACAAGCAGCACTACACCATTCAATTATATTCCACCGACAACATTCAGGCTGATCGCATGGAACGCTTCCTCAATAGAGCGCAGAACCTGGTCGATCTGTCGAATCTCTATGTCTACTCCGTCACTACAGCGGGACAGGCCAAGTTCAGGGTGGCATATGGCGTCTATTTGACCCGCCGGCAGGCGGATACTGCAGCGTCCGATCTTCCCCAGAAATATCAGGAAGCTTTCCACCTTGAGATATACACCCTGGAAGAAATGCAGTAGATGTCGAGCCTTTTGAAGCTTCGCACGTCATAGATCATAGATCGAATTGGTTCTTCGCTTGTCCATGATCCACAAAGATTTTCGCGGCACTCGACGTTCATCTTCATGGTGAGTTCGCTGCAAGATGGATTGCTGCAATTTTTGCAGCACACGGGCCGCGGGCTGCGGAATAGGGCTGTATCCATGGCTTTTTTGAAATTATCCACTGAAAGGGGGCGATTGGAGGCGTGATAGGGATGCTGATTATTGCCCATGGGGATCTGGGAAACAGCTTTGTCCAGTGCGCAAGCCATATCATGGGCAATCAACCCCCACAATTGACGCATTTGCGCATCAATGCGGGCGACGATCCGGATGTCATTCTGTCCGGCGCATTGAAGTTGATCCGCGAACTCGATAGTGGAAGCGGTGTGCTGGTCCTGAGCGATATTTGCGGCGCCACGCCTTGTAATATTGGCAGCCGCCTGGTCAGGAAAGGTAAAGTAGAATGCCTGGCGGGCGTCAATCTGCCGATGCTGGTGCGGGCGCTTACCTACCGTCACGAACCGTTGGCCATGGCAAGCGAAAAAGCACTGGCGGGAGGTAAAGAAGGCGTCCTGAGAATACTACCAGAGGGTGGCAATGCAAAACCGGAAAATTGAAATAATGAACAAATTGGGATTGCATGCGCGAGCATCCGCGAGACTTACCCAATTGGCCAGCCAGTACCACTGCGAGGTATGGCTGGCCAGAAATGATCGCAAAGTCAATGCGAAAAGCATCATGGGCGTGATGATGCTGGCAGCAAGCAAGGGGGTTGTGCTCGAAATAGAAACCACGGGCACGGACGAAGTCGAGGCTATGGAAGCCCTTGTGAATCTTATCGAGAAGCGCTTTGGAGAAAGCGAATGAGCTTTGCATTGCACGGCGTCGGCGTTTCTGGCGGGATCGCTATAGGACACGCCTATTTAGCATCTCATACGGCAATCGAAGTGGCTCATCATGTTGTGCCCGAAGAGCAGGTCGCCAACGAGATAATGCGGCTCGATACTGCTTTCAACGCGGTTCGCGAGGAACTCGAGTCCTTGCACGCTTCTGTTATCGATGGGCCGGCAGCGGCCGAATATGGCGCCTTTCTCGATCTGCACCGGATGATTCTGGACGACCCCACTCTTTCAACAGCGGCCAAAAGCTATATTGCGCAGAATCAGTGTAACGCCGAATGGGCGGTTACCCAACAGATGGATGTGCTGATGGCGCAGTTCGAGGAAATTGAAGATCCTTACCTGCGAGAGCGAAAAACCGATGTCATACAGGTGGTTGAGCGTGTGCTGAAGGCCCTGCTCGGGCACCCGGGCTACGTTCCGCCGCCGTTGAAGCGAGATGGGGACAGCATTCTCGTGGCGCACGATTTGAGTCCCGCGGATGTCATTCAATACAAGCAGCATTGGTTCACCGCATTCCTGACCGATCTGGGCGGATTGACTTCTCATACCGCAATCGTCGCCCGCAGCCTCAACATTCCTTCCGTCCTGGCGCTGCATCATGCGCGCCGGCTGATCCGCGACAATGATCTGCTGATCGTGGATGGAGTTCAGGGTGTGGTCATCGTCGATCCCGACGAGCACGTGCTGTCGGAGTACCGCCTGCGCCAGAGCCAGCTCGAACTCGAAAAGCAGAAACTTAAACGCATCAGGACCACTGTCTCCGCTACGCTCGATGGTACAACCGTGGAACTGCATGCCAACATTGAACTGCCCCAGGATGTGGAGCAGGTGAAGGAGAGCGGCGCGACGGGCATCGGACTGTTTCGCAGCGAATTTCTTTTTCTCAATCGAGACTGCCTGCCCAGCGAGGATGAGCAATTCGAAGCTTACCGGACGGTGGCGCGAAAGATGCGGGGACTTCCAGTAACCATACGCACGTTCGATCTCGGAGGGGACAAGAATCTCGACAGTGCCAAGCGGGTGGCTGCCAACCCTGCGCTAGGTTTGCGCGCCATACGTTTTTGCCTTGCCGAGCCGCAAATGTTCAATACGCAGTTGCGCGCGATTTTACGTGCGTCACGCTACGGCCAGATTCGTATTCTGGTGCCCATGCTCTCTAGCGTGCATGAAATCACCCAGACGCTGCATTCGATCGAAAATGCCAAAGACAGCTTGCGCCAGGAAAAAATACCCTTCGAGGAGAAGATACCGGTAGGCGGCATGATAGAGATTCCAGCGGCGGCTCTGTGCCTGGATATTTTCATGCGCAAGCTCGATTTTTTATCGATTGGCACCAACGACCTGATTCAATACACGCTTGCCATCGACCGTGCCGATGATTCCGTCGCCCACCTCTACGATTCGTTGCATCCCGCGGTGCTGCGCCTGGTGGCTCACATCATTCGCAGCGCCAACCGCGGCGGAACCCCCATTTCGGTCTGCGGAGAAATTGCGGGGGACATATTATTCACCCGATTGCTGCTGGGCTTTGGCCTGCGCCAGTTTTCCATGCATCCGGCACAACTGCTGACCGTGAAGCGCGAGATATTGAGAAGCAATTTGCCGGACATCATACCGTTTACTCAAAAGATGCTTAAAGCTGACGATCCGGCGAAAATCCATACGTTCCTGTCGAAGCTGAATGGCCATGCCGCATGAAGGTTGCAATAAAAACGTGTCTCTTGCCGAAAAATCGCCGAGCTATGTCGCGGGCGGAGCTGCCTGGCACGTATTTACTGGTTTTCCTCGGTTTAATGGAAAACATTTGACTATAATCGCAGGTTTCGATTCAGGCGGATTATTCGACTATATGGCGGCTTGACGTGCAATCTTCGTCAACCATGCGGTCTTCAGGCGCGTCCGGGAATTGTTTGGCGCCAGCTCCGGTCATAAGAGTGTTTTCAGCAACCCATAAACGTTAATGCAGGATTCCAATTCCATTGGCATAGTATCACCCCAGAGCACGCATTTCGACGCGCCCCTGCATCTTAAAAGTGGCGCTGTAATCGATAGTTACGAGTTGGTGTATGAAACCTATGGCGAACTTAACGCCGCCAGGTCCAACGCTGTCCTGATTTGCCATGCTCTTTCGGGTAATCATCATGTAGCTGGTTTTTACGACGAAAATCCAAAGAGTGGCGGTTGGTGGAACAATATGATCGGCGCGGGCAAGTCGATCGATACAGAGAAATTCTTTGTAATCGGCGTCAATAACCTCGGGGGTTGTCACGGCTCCACCGGCCCGGCCAGCATTAATCCCAGGACCGGTAAATCTTATGGCCCGGATTTTCCGGTAGTAACTGTGGAAGACTGGGTAAAGACACAGGCAAGGCTTGCGGATCACCTGGGCATCGATCAGTTCGCCGCAATAGCGGGTGGCAGCCTCGGCGGAATGCAGGCCATGCAGTGGACGCTCGATTTTCCCGAAAGGGTGCGGCATGCGCTCGTTATTGCTGCCGCTGCGAAGCTGACTGCGCAAAATATTGCGTTTAACGATGTTGCACGGCAGGCCATCATTACCGACCCCGACTATCATGGCGGAGATTATTACACGCATGCAGTTGTACCTCGCCGTGGTTTGCGGCTTGCCCGCATGCTGGGTCATATCACTTATCTTTCGGATGATGCGATGGCTGCAAAGTTTGGACGGGAACTGCGCAACGGTGCGCTCGCATTTGGTTTCGACGTGGAATTCGAAATCGAATCCTACCTGCGATATCAGGGAGACAAATTCGCGGATCAATTCGACGCCAATACCTATCTGCTCATGACGAAGGCGCTGGATTATTTCGATCCGGCGCACCAGCACAACAACGATCTGAGCGCGGCCTTTCGCGCCGCCACTGCCAGTTACCTGGTGCTGTCTTTCACCACTGATTGGCGTTTTTCCCCCGAACGTTCACGCGCCATTGTTAAAGCCCTGCTCGATAACGAATTGAACGTGAGTTATGCGGAAATTACTTCCAGTCATGGACACGATTCGTTTCTGATGGAAGATCGCCATTATCACAAGCTGGTGCGTGCTTATATGGATAACATCGTGACATGAAGGAGGGTAAAAATTGGTATTTTTCGCGCACTCCAGGACGAAGGCAATGGCAATCCCCGCATTCCCCAGCGGCAGCAAGTCCCACCATTGTTTCTAACTAGCATGCCCAGCCAACAGCCAGTAATCGAACCGCGCAGTTTCTCTCTGGAAGCTCGGCCAGATTTTGCCGCCATTGCCGCCTGGGTGAAACCCGGCGCGAAAGTCCTCGACTTGGGTTGCGGCGATGGTTCGCTGCTGTATTTTTTGCGCAATTCGCGCGATATTCGGGGTTATGGTGTGGAAATCGACGATTCAAACGTGCTGGCGTGCTTCAACAATGGCGTGAACGTCATCCAGAGCGATCTGGAATCCGGCCTTCAGAGCTTCGAGTCGGATTCATTCGACTACGTGGTTCTCTCGCAGACCTTGCAGGCGGTGAAGCATACCGAGGGCATCGTCAAGGAAATGTTGCGGGTGAGCAAGGAGGCCATCGTGTCATTTCCGAACTTTGGTTATTGGAAAAATCGCTTTCAGGTCATGCTGGGCCATATGCCTGTCTCCGAAACCTTGCCCTACCAGTGGTTTGATACACCCAATATCCACAACTGCACCCTGGGAGATTTCGAACAATTCTGCTGCCAGCATGGCGCGCGCATTCTCGAGCGCAGGATAATGAGCCGAAGCCGCCAGGTCACATTTTTGCCCAATCTCTTCGGCATGCTCGCATTTTATCGGTTTGAGCGGCAAAAGTAGCATCACGGATTGTGATGCGACGATTCCCGTTCCTCAAATTTTATCCGGCCGGCTGCCCAAACCAGGATCAGCACCGGAAATCCCAATACCGCGGTGCATGTAAAAAAGCTGGCGTAACCATAAGCATCGACGAAATCCCCACTGAATCCGGCAATGAATTTGGGCAGCAACAGCATTACTGAACTGAACAGGGCATATTGCGTGGCGGAATAAGCAGAGTTGGTAAGGCTGGAGAGGTAGGCTATGAACGCGGAAGAAGCTATTCCAGCCGAGAGATTATCGGCTGAAATGGTGAATATGAGTCCGGTGATGTCGTGACCACGGCCGGCCAGCCATACAAACAGCAAATTGGTCACCGCCGATAATGCGGCTCCCGCAAAAAGGGTTCGGTTGATGCCGATTTTTGCGGTCAGGACGCCTCCCGCTGCCGCGCCAATAATGGTCATGATCACCCCGTAGACTTTCGATACGGTTGCCACCTCCTCTTTGGTGTAGCCCATGTCCACGTAAAAAGGATTACTCATTACTCCCATCACCACATCGGAGATGCGATAAGTCGCTATCAATGCCAGTATCAGCACCGCATGGCGGCCATGGCGAACGATAAAATCCCTGAAAGGCGCGATTACGGCGCCATAAAGCCAGGCAAGGACTTGAGTGGTTGTGGCATTCAGATTCCAGTGGGCAATGGCCTTTCGCGCATAATCCTCATTTTCGGAGATGAGCCGTGTAATAGGCACTTCCGGCTCCCGGATGACGAGGGTGGTAACGATACCCACCGCCATGCAGGCGGACATGGCGAGATAAGCGATACGCCAGGGCCCATAGTCGTAGCCCGCTTCCAATGTATCCGCCGCAGCGGCGATCCACAAGACACCAGCGGAGGCAAGAATCATTGCCAGCCGGTAACCTGCCTGATAAGTCGCGGCCATGGCTCCCTGCAGCCGCGGCGCGACGGCTTCAATGCGGTAGGCATCGAGTGCGATATCCTGGGTCGCGGATGCGAAAGCGACAGCCAACGCAAAAAAAACCGTATGGCTCAAATTCTGAAGCGGGTCCGTGACAGCCATGCCAGCGAGCGCGCAGGCGATGATGATCTGGGATGACAGAAGCCACGCCCGCCGCCGGCCCAGCCACTGCGTGAGCAGCGGCAGGGGTAGACGGTCTACCAGAGGCGACCACATCCATTTAAAACCATATGCCAACCCGATCCAGCTGAGATGGCCGATGGTGGAGCGGTCGATGCCCGCTTCCCGCAACCAGAACGAAAGCGTGCCCAGTACCAGCAACAGGGGGAGGCCGGCGGAAAAGCCAAGCGACAGCATCCCCAGAACCCGGGGATGGGTGTAGATGCGAAAAGCATGCAGCCAACTCGACACGGTCCCTGGCATGACTCAATCCTGGCGGCCGATCAGATCGATGAGGGCAGCATCCCCGCACGGCTGATCCGTCCCCGGCCAGGATCCCGGCAAGTTGTAGTCATAATCAATGATCAGCGGCGAGTGGTCCGAGAAGCGCGCCGATTTATAGATGGAAACGTGAGTTGCCTTGCTCGCGATCCCGGATGTTGCAATTTGATAGTCGATGCGCCAACCCACATTCTTGGCCCAGGCCTGCCCGCGATTGGACCACCATGTGTATTGATCAGGCTCCACATTTATTCGTCGAAACACGTCTACAAATTGAAGATTGTCGAAAACGCCGCTAAGCCAGCTGCGCTCTTCCGGCAAAAATCCGGAATTTTTCTGATTGGAGCGCCAGTTCTTCAGATCTATTTCCTTATGCGCGATATTCCAGTCACCGCACAATATGATCTCTCTGCCGCAAGCCGCGAGATCCTGAAGCATGGGGAGAAATCGCTCAAGAAAAGCCATTTTTGCCGCCTGCCGATGCTCTCCGCTCGACCCTGAAGGAAAATAGATGGAAATAACGCTGAGAGAATCAAAATCGGCACGTATATAACGTCCCTCCGCGTCGATTTCAGGAATCCCCAAGCCCTCTGTTATTTTGTTCGGCTTGACTCTGGTATAAATTCCGACACCGCTGTACCCTTTCTTTTCCGCGCAGTGGAAATAGCCCTGGTAGCAACCGGGAGCGGTCATTTCGGAGATCATGTCGCCAGCCTGGGCCTTTAGCTCCTGAACGCACACGATATCCGCTTCCTGCCCTGGCAGCCATTGGAAAAAGCCCTTATTGGCCGCGGAGCGGACACCGTTCAGGTTGAGCGTTATAATTCTCACGTCTGTTTTTTCTTTGTCATATGCCCGATGCCCGACTTCCGTAGGGAATTTATCGAATTTGCAATAAGCCGTAACGTACTATGCTTTGGCGAATTTAAAACCAAGGCTGGGCGAATTTCGCCATATTTCTTCAATGCGGGGCTTTTTAATGATGGAGGCACTGTCCGAAGACTCGGTCAATTTTACGCCAAAGCAGTGCTTGCTGCCGGATTTCCGGTCGATATGCTCTTTGGCCCAGCTTACAAAGGTATTCCGCTTGTCACTGCTGCCGCCATTGCACTGGCGGAGGCCGGCTACAACTATCCTTTCTGCTTTAATCGCAAGGAAGCAAAAGATCACGGAGAGGGCGGAACCCTGATTGGAGCGCCGCTTGCCGGAAGAGTGCTGATCATCGACGACGTGATTTCCGCTGGCACTTCAGTAGGCGAATCGATTAACGCCATTCGCGCCTCGGAAGCTGTGCCGTGCGGGGTCATCATTGCGCTCGACAGAATGGAACGGGGCAACGGCGAGTTTTCAGCGATCCAGGAAGTGCATCAAACCTATGCGATCCCGGTCGCCAGCATCATTACCCTGGAAAACATAGTGGCCTATCTGCAGGAAAGGAAGGATCTTGCGCATTATCTACCCGCAATAGAGCGGTATCGTCAGCGATACGGCGCGGCCTGATTCCGTCTTCGAACCTGGTGCTGCGGATGGTTTGATGCGCGCGGATATCCGGAGGCCGGATCGGCAGACGCAACTATCCGTCGAAATAATTCCAGTTCCCGGTCTAGGGGGAAGCGCTCTTGATGGAACTTATAATCAAGCTATAAACAGCGTGAATACTGGGTTTCATATGTTTCAATTAGTGTGCAACACCACACTGGTTCTTTACGGCAGCGAATCCTGAGGCGCTGGCGGCAGCGTGATTTCTCCCCTTGAATCGAAGTATTTTCCGAGAGAAAACCCGGGTGCGCCCAGCTTGCCTTGCAGCCGGTAGTCGACCCTGGCGCGGTCGCCAGTGGCAAACCCATAGATATGACGAACAATTGCAGTGGCGGGAACCGTTACCGGCACCGTGATGACGCTTTCCCCAAAGCGCGGTATGGTGCCGCTCTGGTCGCTCACGCCGCTTGCAAAGCTCATTCCCTGCAAATCCAGATCCAGCGCGATGCCGTCATAATCGATTGGAGCGCCGCCATGATTTTGTATTCTGATCTCTACGGCAAACCGCGCTTCCATTCCCTTTCCTTCCAGGGGTTCCATTCCCGCGAGGGAAACCCGGAGTGGCTCGTGCAACCCTATCAATGCGCATCCGGACAGAATAAAAATGAGACCTAAAATGAGCGATGCGCGGCTATACATATAATCCACCTTATTCGAATTCGAATGATAACTGGAATAGTTGCATATGGGGATATTCGAGCTTCAATGCCGGCAGTGGGGTAGTGGAAGTAGCCCGCTGGAGAAAGCTTTACACCTGTCGTGGCGCTGAATGATATGATGACTATTGAAGCTGGCTGGACAATCGCCGCCTGTTTTTGAAGCAGGGGGAGGAAAGTCCGGGCTCCATAGAGCAGGATGCCGGTTAACGGCCGGCCGCCGCGAGGCGAGGAACAGGGCCACAGAGACGAGCGTATTAAGTTACGGTGAAACGCGGTAACCTCCATCCGGAGCAAGACCAAATAGGCAGGCGATGATGCTGCTCGTTGAGCCTGCGGGTAGGTCGCTTGAGCGCATGGGCGACCGTGCGTCTAGAGGAATGATTGTCCACGACAGAACCCGG
>MKVR01000005.1:0-1462 GCA_001899235.1 Nitrosospira sp. 56-18 | reverse complement strand
CTTTTGGATCTTAGTGATCCATGGCCGGGGTGGAATTTTCGTTGGGTTTCTTGAGCTGTATCATGAGATCGTCATTCCATTTGCCCTCGACGTTCATGTGGGCCGCAGCACCCAGCAACACTGCATCGATCAGGTTGTGGTTCAGGTATACATACAGTCCCGGCTGCTTGAAGTCATACAGGGCCACGCCAGAACCGCCACCGGGGATGAACCAGGTTTCCTGTCCTTGTATGGGAGGATCGCTGAATTTACCCCCTTGCCATACCAGGTCGCCATGGCCGCCAATCAGGTGGGGGCGGGTATCGCGGTTGGCCTGGGTATGGATGAACAGCACCTTCTCGCCTACCTTGGCCTTGAGCGCATTGTCTCCGGTCAAGGCGCCGACCGCGCCATTGAAGACCACGTGAGAGGGGATCAGTCCCTTGGACAGTTCAAGCATCTCATGCATGCCCTCGGCAGGGGAGCCATAGGTCTTGTACTTGCCATCGGCACCCTTGGGCAGATACAGGTCCTGCTCGCCGATGTAGTAGGCGCGGTCATAGCGCACCGGCTTGCCCTTGGCATCCTTCAGGCCATCGCGCGGCAGCACCATGACGGCGCCGTTCATGCCCGAGATGACGTGGAACGGGATCATGGTCCCGCCAGGAGCGCAGTGGTACACGAATACACCCGCTTTGACCGCCTTCCAGCGCAGCACCACGTCCTCGCCCGGAGCCACCAGGGTCAGGCCGGCTCCGCCCAGCGCGCCAGTCGATGCATGAAAGTCCACGTTGTGCGACATGGTGCTGGTCTTGGGGTTGACCAGGGTCAGTTCCACATAGTCACCCTCGTGCACCACGATCAGCGGACCAGGTACCGTGCCATTGAAGGTCAGGGCCCACATCTTGGTGCCGTCCGGCGCAATCTGCACCAGCTTCTCTATGGTTTCCATGCGCACCTTGACTATCTTGGGGCCTCCCTTGGCAACCTGGTCGTGCTTGGGCACGAAAGGCGGCGCAACCAGCTCCTGGGTCACCACTGGCAGCTTGGATACGTTCGTCGCCGCCACTGCCGGTACCGCGCTCATGCATAGCAACCCGAATCCGAGCGCCCCTTGAACAACTTTATTCATGTTTCCCTCCATATATGTTTATTCATCAGCGCATAGCCTGCGCCTCTCCATCCGCCCGTGCGTTCGATGGCCGACTGCTCACCCTTTTCTGAAGAGCATCTCTAAAAATTCACCCCGGCCCATCAACCCAACCCCACTCCATCCCGTTCAATACCCGCTTCTCCACCGCCGCATGACATGCCAGCGCCATATCTTGAAGCAGGAAGGAAAGCATAGGAAGATGAGCGATTTCGATTTCGAATTCTTAGAGATGCCCTAAAGAATGCCTTGCAGAACCGAATACTCCACAAAGCTTCTGCGGAGCAAAGGCTCGCCAACTATACAGCTTTACTTTAATGCTGTCCATGGCGA
>MKVR01000004.1:34726-141384 GCA_001899235.1 Nitrosospira sp. 56-18 | reverse complement strand
CGCTACGACAAACTCGCCAACCGCTTCAACGCTTTCTTGCATCTGGCTTGCGCCTATATCTGGCTACTGTGAACACGCTCTAGTATCCAGGCAATGGAACCCCGGAGGTTTTTCAGCTTTCCTCCAGCCGGTATTCAACATAAGCCCGGTCGCGCAATCGCTGTACCCATTCCTGAAAAGCCGCGTCCGCCTTGCGTGCCCGGATTGCCTGCCGGGCGGTCTGGCGTTTTTTCTCATCGCTCATATCCTTGGAACGATGCTCCAGGACCTGGATCAAATGCCATCCAAAAGGAGATTGCACCGGCCCGCTGATTTCCCCATCTTTGAGCCTGTTCATCGCATGCTCGAATTCCGGTACCGTATCCCCAGGCGAAACCCAGCCCAGATCCCCTCCGGATGGCGCGCTTCCGTCTTCAGAGTGCAGTTTCGCCAGTTCATCAAACTTGGCTCCATGGTCCAGCCGCTCTTTGAGTTCGATTATCCTGCGCCGGGCATCGGCTTCGGACGTGAGCTCGCTTATTTTCACCAGGATATGCCGGGCGTGGGTTTGATTCACCAATGCTGCGTCCGCCGACTGCTGGCTGCGGCGATCGACCAGCTTGAGAATGTGGTAGCCGGTGGCGCTGGTGATGATGGGAGTCAGTTCACCCGGTTTCATGGAAGTCAGGACCTCGGCAAACTTCGCCGTAAGCTGGGCAGCCGGGCGCCAGTCAAGCAACCCCCCCTGCATGGCATCGCCGGCATCCGAAAACTCCGCCGCTACCTCGCTGAATTCCGCGCCGTTTTTCAACTGGATCAATGCCGTTTCCGCCCGTTGCCGGCGTATGTTGCGCTGCAGCGGGTCCGCCTTTTCCGGCACCGATATCAGGATGTGGGCAATGCGATACTCATCGTTACGATCACCGGAGTTTTCCTGGCCATGCAGAAAATTATCCACTTCCCCTTCGGTGACGTTGACCCGATTGTTCACCTCGCGTTCCTTGAGGCGCACCAATATGATTTCATCGCGAATTTCATCGCGAAACTTGTTGAAGCTGATGCCATCCCGCTCTACCGCTGCATGAAACTCGGGCAAGGACATCCGGTTTTCCTGGGCGATGCGGCGCAGCGTCTGATCAAGCTCGGTGTCGCTTACCTTCAGGCCTGTTTCCTTGGCAAGCTGTAATTGTACCTGGTTCAATATCATGCGCTCCAGCAACTGCTTTTCCAGCACGGTGGGAGGAGGAGGCTGCACGCCTTGTTTCTGCAACTGCTTTATGGCAGTGCGCAGCGACTCGTTCAGTTCCTGGCGGGTGACTACGCTTTCATTCACGACAGCGACGATACGGTCTATGACCTCGATGGTCCCGGTCGCCTCGGCCTGCTGCGCAATAGCGCTAGTGGCGGCCAGCACCGGGACGAGGATAAGAGAGCGCAAGGCGAATCGGACACCCATTGGATGGAGCTTGAGAGAGAAGTTCAAAATGCGGTAACGGCTATCCACCAGAAAAATCGCATCCCCGGCCGGCCATATGCCTCATTGTACTCCTTCCACTACGCCACTTCCCTGGCTGCCGATCAGGGTATATCCAGGAATGCTTCGCTGCAGCACCTGTAGCGGGTTTGAACCTATTTGCATGAGGCCGTTCAGCTCAAGTTGCAAAAAAGCCGCCGTGGTCGTTCTCTGGGTTGCAAGCGTCAAGTGCTGAACCACAAAACGCAGCGACCAGCAGCAGGCATTATACTCAAGTCCCGCGAGTCCTTCCAGAATCCGGCTGTCCTGCAAGGAATAGTTCAACCGCGCTACGGTTTGCCATCTTTCCGACCACCGCCATTGCGACGAGGCATCAACCTGGTGCAACACGTCCCGGGTGAAGCGATAACCGAAATTCACCACCCTGCCGGGTTCCGGACGGTAGCTCAACCCAGAACGGACGACTTCCGCGGTAAAGTGCTTCTGGTCAAACTGAACGCTCGAGTCGGTACTGATCGTCGGAGTGATAAAGCCGGTAACCGCGCCGATGAAATCCGGTCTTCTGGGGACAGTGGAAGGGGTATCCAGGGTAATCCTTCGGTCTTTGAAGCTCAATTGCTGGCCAGCGGCAAGACGAAAACGCTCCTTGCCCGATCCGGGCTCTATGAAGCGCGAAGTGAGCGCAAAGGTAACCTGATTGGCATCGTTGATCCGGTCGCTGCCGCTGAAGCGGTTTTCAGTCAACATCTGGGCAAAACTGAAGTCAGTCTTGCCGGAGTCGAAATTCGGAAGATTATCCTGGTTGCGGTAGGGCACATATACGTAAAACAGGCGTGGCTCAAGCGTCTGGGTGAACCGCTCGCCTCCCAGTTGCATCTGCCTCTCGAACATCAGGCTGCTGTCGAGGCTAAGCAGGGGCAAGGTACGGGTCGGATTATCGGGACCTGTTCCTGCATCAAGATAATAGCGTGTGTGATGTATCCCCACCTTGGGCGTGATGTAGCCAAATGCACTGCGCATGGGATAACTGATGCTGGGGAAGAACACAACGCGATTGCCATTGATGAGCGTGGGATGGGAGAAATTGGTCCAGCTGCTGACAAGATTGAGGTCCGCTCCCAGAATCTCGGGCTTGTTGATCGTTACCTGGAATTGGGGCAAGCGCTTGTAAGGAGCGGTAACTGGCGCAAGCGGATCCTGGATGGTCTGGAACTGCTGTCCCAGTGCCACGACGTTCAGCGTTCCATTATTTCCCAGGTTCCGGTTATATCCCAGGAGTGCCTGTTGCAACAGGTTCACCCGGGAAGTGACGTTAAGGTTATTGCCCAGATCGCGAAAATAGAAATCGTCTGAAACCCGGTTATAGTCCAGCCGGCTATAGAAGCCCTTGCCCAGGATCTGGTTCTGTCCGTACGACACGCGATAGCGGGTTTCCTCGGTTTGAAAATCGCGCGGCAATATATCAGCCAATAACGTGGCGTCTCCGGTTCGGCCCAAATAGCGAAATTCGCTGTTCAGCGCCACGCCGCGCTTGCTCATGGCTCGCGCCGAGATCGTCGCATCATAGTTGGGCGCAATATTCCAGTAAAATGGGAAAGTGATATCGATACCGGTGCGGACGTTATAGCCGTACAGCGGGGCCAGGAGGCCGGTCTTGCGTTGCCCGCTGAACGAGAAGTTCAGCCATGGCGTATAAAGGATGGGCACATCCTTGAACGTGAGCTTGACTTTGCGTCCCGTACCCATTTTTTGCGTATTGTCGATTTCCATGTCATCCACCTGGAGCAGCCAGTCATCCTCTCCCGCGGGGCATGTCGTATAGGTTGCCTGCCTGAGGCGATACTGATTTTCCCCCTCGAACAGCACGGAACCGGCATACCCGCGGCTGCTGGTATCCCTCAGGCTGTAGCGGGGGTTATCCAATTCTCCCGTTTCGGTCGCCAAATTGAACTTGAGTCGTGATCCTTCCAGGATGTCTCCGCGCCGCTCCACCCGAACACCGCCCTCGGCCTCCGCATCTTCCGTATCCTGGTGATATTTCATGCGATCCGCCGAGATAAAACGGTCTTCGCTCGTCAGTTCGGCCCTTCCAATTGCCTCGATCTCCTTTTCGGTATGTCCTCGCAAGCTCTCGGCTGCGATAAATACCGGCTTGTCTTTCGCGGTTTCAGTGACTGGGGTCGCTTTTGCCAGATTTCCCGTTTGCGGTTCGATCTGGCCCCCGAGGCGCAACCTGGCGTCCCCTTGCTCAGCAAGGTGTCCCTGGATATGTTCACCTTCAATCAAGGTCAAAGTATTTTTCGAGGGTGGAGCGGCATTGCGGACCACCGTTGACCGGGTGCTGCGCAGCATGCCCTCGCCTTGTTCGGCAGCATGCCCAGGCATGGGCTCGGTGTCGGCACGCGTTCGTTTTTCTCCCCTGGTAGTTGCGGTACCGGTTTTTTGACGAGATCCTGCTGGTGCGGCAGAGGCTGCGGGAGCACTCCGAAGCCCCAGTTCATCCGTATCGCCCGGCTGATACTCATGTCCGCCGGGCAGGCGTTCCGCGTCGACAGCTGCGGGTTTGTTTCCACTGGGACCAGCCGGATCGCCTGTCGTTTTCCGCTCGTTGCTTCGTGAGCCGGTCTGCGGAGTGTCGGCAAGTGCCGTGCAGGCAACGCCGAGCAGCAGGACAGATGCCAGGAGAGGATGGCACAAACGCGATTTCATTGGGGTGTATTCATCCAGAAGGCACACGGGAACACGGATGAATGACCGGTTTTAGATTGATAAGCCCAAAATTCCGGATACTTTCATGGCGCGAAATGTCGCACGTTTCTGTCGGGTTTGTGATAATGGAAGATGCGCTGCATTGAGCCGGTTGCGATGCTGCCGGTGAGCGAGTAAAAATAACCACAAGGCGGTAAGTGTAACAAAAAGAGCCGCCCAGCTAAACGCCGGTTTCGAATAATCTTGATATGATAGGGGAAAACGGCTTGCCCCTTGCCGTAAGCGGCTTTACCGGATGAGTACGGCAGATAGTAAAGAAAGGCGATTTTATACCGTACCCCGTGTGCCGGGGTACGGAACCCGGGGCAAGCTAGGGAAACGCCAATGAAAGCTTGTTCGGGGATCCCCTAACCGTTTTTGAAGATCGGCGCTTCAGCTGGAGATAATGGCTGCGGCTGCTGGCCAGTGATCAGGAGTAAAAGTTTGCATATCCACATTCTCGGCATTTGCGGTACCTTCATGGGAGGAATTGCGGCGATAGCGCGTGAGGCAGGCCACGAAGTCACCGGGTGCGACACCGCGGTTTACCCGCCCATGAGCACGCAATTGAAGTCTCAGGGGATAGGGCTGATAGAAGGCTTTTCTCCGGATCAGGTAGAGTTGCGTCCCGATCTGTTCGTGATCGGCAACGTAGTGGCGCGCGGCAACCCATTGATGGAGGAAATACTCAATCGCAACCTGCCTTACATTTCGGGGCCGCAGTGGCTGGCGGAAAACATTTTGCGCGAGAAGTGGGTTTTGGCTGTCGCCGGTACGCATGGTAAAACCACGACCAGTTCCATGCTCGCGTGGATACTTGAATACGCAGGCATGGCTCCCGGTTTTCTCATAGGCGGAATACCCCAGAACTTCGGGTCGTCCGCGAGGCTCGGCAGTTCTTCATTCTTTGTGATTGAAGCGGATGAATACGATACCGCTTTTTTCGACAAGCGCTCCAAGTTTGTCCATTTTCGCCCAAGAACCGCTGTCCTGAACAACCTCGAGTTCGACCATGCCGATATCTTTCCCAACCTTGCGGCGATCGAACAGCAGTTTCACCATTTTATACGGGTGGTTCCGGGCAACGGGCTTGTCGTAACCAATGGCCGGGATCCGAATCTCGAGCGGGTGCTCATGAAAGGATGCTGGACACCGGTGGAAAGGTTCGGGATGGACGATGGATGGCAGGCGCAGACCCTGCCGGACGGGGAAATCTCCATCCGGTTCATGGGAAGATTTCAAGGTCGATTACGTTGGGATCTCATGGGAGAACATAATCGGATGAATGCGCTGGCCGCGCTCGCCGCCGCCCGTCACGCGGGAGTTTCCATCGATGCCGGTATTTCCGCCCTGGCGCAATTCAAAAATGTCAAACGCCGCATGGAGGTCCTCGGCATTGCCAGCAATATTACCGTGTATGATGACTTTGCCCATCACCCTACCGCGATTCGCACGACATTGGATGGGCTGCGCCTGAAGACGGGAGCATCGCGCATTATTGCCGTACTGGAACCCCGCTCCAATACCATGAAAATGGGCGTCTGGAGGGATAGCCTGGCTGATAGCCTTGCAGCGGCTGACCTGGTATTTTGCTATGCCGCCAATCTAGGCTGGAATGCGGGTGAGGCATTGGCTCCCCTGGGACAAAAGGTCCAGACCCATGAAAGCCTTGAAGAGTTGATTGCAGCGGTTGCGGGAGCAGCGCAGGCCGGGGACCAGGTGTTGATCATGAGCAATGGAGGCTTTGGTGGCATTCATGAAAAGCTGCTTCAGGCGTTATCCCTGAAGCCGCTTCCCGTTGCCTGAGAATTTTTCGTACGCCCTTTCGGATCACAGTCCTGGCAGGAATGTCCGGCAGTTGACCGCATGAGAAAGGGACATCAGGGCGGGATTTTACTGTCCGCAGCTGGCGTTGACCCAGCGGCCGCTCGTATCCGCGTTTTCGCTTACAGGAGTATTGTGGAGTCTGCCATTAAATATGGTCCAGCCAGAGAAGGTTTCCGGGGTGGCGAAGGTCCCCTCTGCTCTCCCGTTGCCTTTTAATGCGGAATCCGCGCATACAAGATCCATTTTGTAGCTGTTTTTTTCCCGAACTGCGTTTTTCACGCTACATCCCAATTGAGGTGCATGAAAATAAGAGGGAATTTCCTGTTCCGCCATTTGCCTGGTGATGCAGATTCTGGATGTTACTGCGCCATCCTGGATTTGGGGAATGTCCAGTCCATATTGCTTCGCCAGATTCGTCAGGTTCAGCATCTGATCCGGCGGAATTTGAGGCACCAGGGCGAGCAGCGTGGATGTAGTGGTGATCTCCCATAGCCCTGGCCGAACGTGGGCCTCAGCGGAGTTCGCCTCTGGTACTTCCGGCAGCAGGAAAAGCAATAGCAGCGATAATGGCGCAAGAAGCTTTTGCATCGGATCTCCGGGATGGATTGAGCCTTCAAAGTATCTGTTCAGACAGTGTCGGAGCACGGCGAGCTGCCCATGAAACGTCCATGCCCGAATTTGCAGTTTCATGAAAATCGGCAGCAGGTGCCGGGAGGACGCCCCGGGCATTGATATACCTTGGATAGACTTGACGTATCGTAGAGAGAAATTGGAAAACATGGGAAGAATATCTGAAATCCGGGGATGGCGCAGCAGCGCACGTTTTTTGTGCCTGCTGATAAGCTTATCCTTTGCGGCGTACACGTCCGCTGCCGGGAATGAGAGTGAGCTTGTGGCCGCTGCCGCGGCAGGCGATCTTTCCCGGGTCAAATCCCTGCTTGTCTCGAAAGTCAATGTAAATGCCAGGGGAGACGATGGCGAGACTGCGCTGATAGCCGCATCCCAAAACGGTTATGAAGAGGTTGTGCGATTGCTGCTCGATACCAGGGCGGATGCGAATGCAAAGACAAGTAATGGTACGACCGCATTGATGCGCTCAGCCCAGAAAGGCCATAGCCTGATCGCACGGGAATTGCTGGCGCGCGGCGCCGATGTGAATGCCAGGAGAGCCGACGGCGTCACGGTGCTGATGCAGGCTGCCCAGGAGGGTCGGGTCGAGATAGTGAATATGCTGCTTGCCGCGGGGGCCGATGCAAACGCCCGCCTGGACAATGGCGCCACCGCATTGATGCTGACATCGCAGATCGGGCACAAGGACGTTGCACAAGCGTTGCTCAGATGGGGAGCAGATGTGAACGCCAAGGCGGGCAATGGCGCTACCGCACTGATCCTGGCATCGAAGTACCGCCATCAGGATGTGGTTAAGCTTCTGAAGGAAGCGGGAGCGAAATGACAGCAGCCCGGATTTGCGTCGAATAAACCGGGGCGTACACTGCCTGAAAAAGCCCCGGATTCCGGCTCACCGCTGGCGCGGCGTCCGGAATGGCGGATATTTTTTATGCAACGGATTTACGATTCACCTTACGACTGACTTCCTGGTTACGTGGCCCAGGCGAGATCATACTGTTCCGGGAAGGGGCCCGACTTATAGTCGATAGGCGCTTTTGCCGTGACATTCTGCCGTATCAACACTTGCCGGACCATTTCCGGGATCATTACCCCGGCGACATAGCGCCCCAGGCATTCATGACTTCCAAATCCGAAGTGGCAGTAGTTATACCAGTTTCGTCCCGGAATAAACTCGTCCGGCGACTCGAACGCCCGCTCGTCGAACATGGCCGAAAGCGTGACAGGCAGGACGTAAGTGCCTTTTCGGAGAACTGTTTCATGTCCCGTTCCCTTGGCCACGGTGTAATCGCTTGCCGTCGTTCTGAAAAGATAAGGGGTGATGGGCACGAAGCGTAGCGCTTCCCATACGATTCCGTCGAATTCCGTCAGTGATTCTTTCGTCGCTGCGGCTTCCGCCTTGGCCAGCCATTCAGCGTGCTGTATCAGGTACTGGATAACCTGGGCGACCGCCTGGGAAGTCGTTTCCACTGCCCCGATCAGCAAGCCGCCAGCGTTGATGCCTAATCGTTTGATATCGAATTCCAGTTGCTTCGGGTAGTCGGTACGCAGCATTCTCGTCACGATATCATCGTCCAGCCGCACGAGGGTCGATAATGTGATTTCTTCCGCTTTCACTTGAAGCGTGCGGCGGGCGATCAGTTCGAGGATAAACATTCCCAGCGCTTTCGACGTTTCGTTGTGCCGGTCGATAATGGATTGGGATTTTTCGGGAGGGAGAAGGTCGAATGGCTGATTATGGAACGTGTCGTACTGATTCCAATAGGACCATTCAATCAGATCCTGGCGTTTTGCCCCAGTCAGCCCGAAGTATTCCCGTACCAGGGTGGCGGGAACCATGCGGCAATAGCTATTGACGATCTCGATATTTCCATTTGCGTCGTCGAGGATTTCCTTGCTGACCTTACCCACCATCTCGCGCACTGCCGTGAGATCGTTACGATTCAGCATGCACTGCATGAGCGATTTTTCCCGCGTATGCAGGGCATCATCGTCATGCATCATCAGGTAGTCGCCCATTTTTGGCACGTAGGGCTCAACCGTAAATACCTTGGGCATATTCAGCACTTCCCTGCAATCGTCGAAACGGGTGAGCAGGGTAAATTTCGGTGTTACCAGAATAGGCCGCTTCTGGCGCAATTCCTTGAAAAATGGCAGAGGCTCCGTATCCATCCAGCGCCGGGCGAGATATGGCTTGTCTGCGTCTGATGCCGCGTCGTACTGTTCCAGATAGCTTGCGCTCATCTTTGCTCCTTTATTAAAGTTGTAGGTTATCCCGAAGATGCCGGGCAGACCGCGGGGTTCGAGTCATAACGTCTTCAAATATTCAAGCAAATCCAGCCGATCCTGTTTGGAAATGGGGTACAGGCACTTTTCCTTGACAGAGGGGTCCAGGTCGGCATCCTTGATTTTTGGATCCGCGCATAATTCCCTGGTTTTCTGGTCCACCCGTTCATCCGATTCGTCGGCAACGCGTCTGGCTCCATATTCGTGTCCAGCGTTGCTGTTACCCTTGGTGTATCCTCCGGTGTCATCCCTGATGCCTTTGGTATTGAACAGGAAGCCACCATAGCCGCTGCTTTTCAGACCGACTTTTTCCGGGTCGAACTCCCGCGACCCCACTTCGAATTCATCGGGCCGGTATTCGCCGCCTTCCGGATCACCCGGCGCTTTTTTAGGCAGCAGTAAATCATATAGCGTGGGTACGGAACCATTATGCAGGTAGGGGCCGGTCGCCCATATGCCATTCAATGGCCGCGCCTTGTAGGCGCTCAGTGAAGCTACCGGATTGTCAGTGGTGTCCGGATCGTAGTCCCCCTGCTTCATCGACGCTTTGATCTTGTTGTCGCGAAACCCCGTTACCAGGTTATATGCCCACTCGGCCCAGCGCTGCAGAAACCACTTGTCCGGTTCCGGCGTTGCAACAACGCCGATGGTTGCTTTCGTCAGCAGAGCTGCAACCGGCGCCTTGCGGTCAAGCAGGATGTCGCCAGGCCCGAAGTTGACGTACTCGTTACGCAGGATGCCCGAGAAGCCCTGGTAGGTGACGGCATTGTGCGCCATTTGCGGATCCGTCTTGGCATCACTTGCTCTGGACATGTGCGCGATGACGCGGCGGTCCGGCTCATCGCGGACGATTCTCGAATGGCAGCTTGCACAATGCCTGTTATAGAGCGACCGGCCGTTCGGCAGGCGGCTGGTGTCGATGCGGCCCAGGATGTTTTCGGGCCACTGTGGAGACTGCAGATTCCACAGACGCGCTTCGATACGACGCAGGTTCATGACGTTCACGGAAGAGTCGAAGCTGATGTGCTTGCCAGAAAAGCCTTGTCCGGTGATCAACGAGGGTAGCGAAAACCCATCCCGTTCCGTCCAATCGAGCGTGCCGAATACGCCAATCGCTTCCCCGGCATTACGCGCTATGGCCTTCAGCCCCGAGTTCTCGGTGAGGCCATTCCATTGGACGTAATCGTGCCGGGGGGTGTCCCAGAGGAATGGATAGCTGACAGGTGCATTCGGTGGGTTGAATATCTTTTTACGAAGCTTCCCCAGTGCTTCCCATCCGTTGGCCTCATTCAACCGGGTGACGATGTCGCGAACCATAAGGTCACGCTCATTGCCTGTAAGAACAGTGCCTGCATTTCCAGTAAGAGATTCCAGTTCCGTTCCGGTCAGGGCCCGGTCGCCCATTACCCTTGGATCGCGAAGAAGTTCCTGAAGCTCCCTCGCATTGATGATGTGCTCCAGAACCCTGTTGTAGATTCGGCCGAATGCGTCCAGGCGCCCATAGCCGTAGTGCGTGGTGCTGTAGTTGATGGTTATGTAACTTGACAGGCGATCGAGGTATGTATTGAGATCGGCAAGGATGGCCGCTTCCGTTCGGTAAGAGCCTCTCGACAGTACGTTTTGAACAAAGCGCTTCTTGACTTCGTCATTATCTCGCGTCGCGAGCAGCGCTTTGACGATATCCCGCATGAAGCTTTCCATATCCGCTATAGCCGGGCCGCCATCGATACGTATACCCTTGCCTTTATAATTTATTTGGGCGGTATGGCATGCCGCGCATGTCAATCCAATGTAATTCCTGCCTTTATAAGTGTCCTTGACAAAGCCGACAGGCAGGCCATCCGGATTGCCGGAGGTCGCTTTCTGGGGAAGATACCGATAGAAATTCATATTTTCGTTCGACCGGAACAGCTCGCTGCTTCCTTTTTTCTCCAGAACCATGAAGAAATCATAGGGCATCATGTTCGATCCCTGGGTCACGGTATAAAACCAGAGGCTGTCGGTGGCGCTCCAGTTTTGTGGAAGATACTCCACCGTGACGAAACGATCGCCAAAAAAGTCGTGGTTGACCGTGGCCGCGCCTCGATCCGGATCGCTTTCATTCATGGAAGCGCAGGCAGAGAGGAATGCAATCAGGAGAGTCAATAAAAGTATTTGAAACCGGCGTTCCATTACAGCATATCCTTCTTTCACTGAAGATCCCCTTTCGAGAGTATGTGGTTCTTATTTCAAAATTATAGTTGATTCCTGGCAAATATCTGGTGGATCGGGCCGGCTTTCGGCGTACCAGGTATTTGCGTCTATAATAGTAGTGTTTCAGCAATCAAAACCCGTCCGCGACCCATCCATGAATGTTTTTTACGAAGAGGAAGGCACTTTTAAGGTAGGTGCCATCCTTGCCGACAATATGACATCGCTTCAAGTCGAGGCGCCGCACGGAAAGCGCGCGAAAATCAAGGCGGCTTCCGTCCTGCTGCGATTCGATGCCCCATCGCTGACGGAGTTCATGGACGTTGCTCACAAGGCGGCCGACAATCTGGATCCCAATTTTCTATGGGAATGCTGCGAAAACGAGGCCGAATTTTCCAGCGACACGTTGGCCGCCGACTATTTCGGCCATGCGGCCACGCCGGAAGAAGCCGCGGCGGTATTGATCAGGCTGCATAGCGCGCCCATGTATTTTTATAAGAAAGGTCGTGGACGCTATAAGGCCGCGCCTTCGAAAGCGCTTGAGGCTGCGCTCGCCAGTCTGGAAAAAAAACGGCTTCAGGCGGAACGGCAGAGCCGATATATGAAGTTGCTGGAGGCATATACGCTACCGGAAGAATTCAAGCCTGTCATTTCCAGCTTGCTCTACCGGCCCGACAGGAATACCACGGAGTGGAAAGCGCTCGAAGCCGTTTGTACCGCCAACCGGTTAAGCCCCGTCCGGTTTCTTGAGAAGTGCGGAGCCATTCCCTCCACACATGATTACCATGTCAATCGCTTTTTGCTGGAGCATTTCCCTGTTGGTACCGGTTTCGGGGAACTCGAGGCGGCTGAACTGAATGACCCGCCGGATTTGCCAGTATCAGACGTAATTGCCTTCAGCATAGACGATGCTGCCACCACCGAAATCGACGATGCGTTTTCCGTAACCCCTCTTACCCTGGGGAGTTTCCGCATCGGAATCCATATTGCCGCCCCGATTCTGGGAATTACGCCCGGATCCCCTCTGGATGCGATCGTAGCGGAGCGCCTTTCCACGGTTTACCTGCCGGGCCGCAAAATCACCATGCTGCCGGATGCGGTCATACATCATTACACTTTAGCGGAAAACCGGCTGTGTCCGGCACTCTCCATGTATCTGGACGTGGCGGACGATTTTACTGTCACTTCAGTGAGCAGCCGAATCGAGCAAGTGAAAGTAGCGGCTAATCTGAGACATGATACGCTGGAAGCGTATTTTAACGAAAACACCCTTTCTCAAGGAAACCTCAATCATCCTTTCGGCCGGGAATTGAAGGCGCTATGGAATTTTGCCTGCAAGATGGAAGCGCTCAGGGGTAAAACCAATGACAACAATAATGAAAGAATCGATTACAGCTTCAGCGTGGAGGGTGACCGTATTGCCATCACCCAGCGGAGACGGGGTTCCCCGATCGATAAAGTGGTGTCGGAACTGATGATTTTTGTCAATGCGGAATGGGGCAGACAGCTTGCGGATAGTGGCGTTGCAGGAATTTATCGCAGCCAGGGAGGGGGTAAAGTCAGAATGAGCACTTCTCCTGCTCCACACCAGGGGCTCGGAGTTTCGCAATATGCCTGGGCCAGCTCGCCGATGCGCCGCTACGTGGATTTCATCAATCAGCGTCAGCTAATAGCGGTATTGCGTGGAGAAACGCCTCCTTATACCCGGGAGAGCGAAAGTTTACATCGGTCTGTGCAGAATTTCGAGGCAACCTATGAAGCATATGGAGAGTTTCAGCGCGGCATGGAACGCTACTGGTGCCTGCGCTGGTTGCTGCAGGAAAATATCCAGACGATGGCCGCACAAGTCCTGAAAGAAAATCTGGTGAAACTCGATCGCCTGCCGTTGGTAACACGCGTTACCCCGTTGCCCGAGATGGCTCCGGAAACGAGCATCGAAATCGAGATTTCGCAAATCGATCTGTTGGAACTCACTTTCAACGCGCGGTTCCTGCATAAATTGCAGGCATGAGATTTTTATCACCCATGCCAGGGACAATGTTATTGTTATTTGCCCTGTAAATGTCTTAAAATTCCCACCGTTTCATTCGCGAATTCAGGCATTGAGCGTCACTTCCAACATATCTGAATCGGGTTCAGCCATGCTTCACGAATGGCTGTCCGGTTCCTCGTCGCGCTTGAATCTGGCTATTTTACTGTCAGTCATTCTTCATGCGGCTGTTCTGTTCGGCATAAGCTTCAAACCTTTCATTGAAGAAGTGCGCATTGCCAGCGCTCCCCTTGAAGTGGTGCTGGTAAACAGCAAGTCCGCATCCAGGCCTCATGGCACAAGCGCTTTGGCGCAGGCAAACCTTGACGGTGGCGGAAACACGGATAGGAACCGTAGAGCGAAAACATCCGCCCGGCCTTCGTCTCTGCCAGAAGATGCAGCCGCAGGGACGGCGAGCGACGCTCGTGCCGGCCAAACCGCGCATCTCGAGCAGGAGGCGCAGAAACTGACGGCCGCCCCCAGCAGCGACGTGGATACAATCCAGCCGGATGTGCCGCAACAGCAATCCGAATCGAATCAGGGCGTTTTCGACGCTGCCGACCTTGTTCAGCGAAGCTTCGAAATTGCCCGGCTGGAAGCGCAGGCCGTGCGGGATTTCGATGCTCACCAGAAGCACCTCAAGCGCAAGTTCATCGGTGCCCGTACGCAAGAATACCGCTTCGCCCGTTATGTCGAAGATTGGCGCATCAAGGTTGAGCGAATTGGAAATCTCAACTATCCCGAAGCGGCAAGACGCGAGGGGCTTTACGGGAATTTGCAGCTTACTGTCTGCATCAAGGCGGATGGCAGCCTGGAATCGATCGAAATAAACCGCCCATCGGGTAAAAGGATTCTGGATGAGGCGGCGGTACGCATCGTGAAGCTGGCGGGACAAAACGGATTTTCTCCGTTTCCACCCGAGATCAGCCAGGATACGGATATGTTGTATATTACCCGCACCTGGGCATTTACCCATTCGGACGAGTTGAAGAGCCAGTAATCATATCTCCGGCTCAACAAGGTCTCCCGATGCCCGATCACTATGCTGTCATCGGCAATCCGATTGCCCATAGCAAGTCTCCATGGATTCATGCCGAGTTTTCGCGGCAGACGGGCCAGGATATGTGCTATGAGGCCATGCTTGCTCCCCTTGATGGTTTCCACGTTGCGGTAACCCATTTTCGCCAGCGAGGCGGCAAAGGCATGAATGTCACCGTTCCGTTCAAGCCCGAAGCGTATGCGATTTCCCATCGCCTGACGGAACGGGCGCATGCTGCCCAGGCAGTCAATACACTGACTTTCGCTGATGATGAGATTTTTGGCGATAATACGGATGGGGTGGGTTTGATGCGGGATATCCTCTTCAATCTCGGATTTTCCATCACTGCCAAGCGGGTGCTGCTGATGGGAGCGGGAGGTGCGGCACGCGGCGTGGTGCTGCCTTTGCTTGAGCACGCTCCCTGCATACTGGTGGTCGCCAATCGTACGAGAAGGAAAGCGGATGAATTGCAGCAGCAGTTTTCCCATCGCGGAAATATCGCTTCGGTCGATTACGCGGATCTGCGCGGAGAAAAATTCGACCTCGTCATCAACGCGACCTCGGCTGGCCTGCATGGTCAGTTGCCGGTATTGCCTCCCGATATTTTCGCCAGGGAATCCATGGCATACGATATGGTGTATGGTGACGACCGCAGCGTTTTTCTGCAATTTGCCCAGCAGCATGGCGCGGGCCTTCTTGCGGACGGCATAGGCATGCTGGTGGAGCAGGCGGCAGAATCTTTTTTCCAGTGGCGCGGGGTAAGGCCAGTCACGGAACCGGTAATCGAAATGCTGCGTCCAGGGCGGAGGTCTTCGAGCGTACCTGCTTGATCCATGGACAAGATGCTCAAGCGCTGGCTCTGGCGCCTGTTTCTGCTGCTCGTCGGCCTGGCATTGATGTATCATGCATGGATACTGGGCCAGATCGCTTATTGGAACCATTACAACCCGTCCAGCAGCGCGTTCATGCGAGCCCGGCTGGATTTGTTGCGCGAAAAAGATCGTGCCGCCGTGCTGCGGATGCAATGGGTTTCGTACGAGCTGATTTCGCCCAATCTCAAGCGCGCCGTGATCGCGGCCGAGGATGGCAAGTTCCTCCAGCACGAAGGGTTTGATTTCGAGGCGATACAAAGGGCCTACGAAAAAAACCTTGAAAAAGGCAGGCTGGTGGCGGGAGGCTCGACTATCAGCCAGCAGCTTGCAAAGAACCTGTTTTTATCTGGGGAGAAAACACCATGGCGCAAGCTGCAGGAGGTCATCATCACGTTCATGCTGGAAAATGTGATGCCCAAGCGGCGCATACTCGAAATCTACCTGAATGTGATTGAATGGGGCGATGGGGTATTTGGCGCCGAAGCGGCAATGAGGCATTACTACGGCGCTTCCGCCGCTTCCGCTACTACGGAACAGGCGGCACGTCTCGCTGCCATCGTTCCCAACCCCCGCTTCTATGACCGTAATCGCACCACCCCCGGGCTGAGAAAAAAAACCGCCATCATTTTGCGCCGGATGCCGTCGGCGCAAATTCCCTAGCCAGTTTAACTGGTGGCGGAAAGAGCGGTTGCCGCCTTTTCGTCCATGCTCTCCGCTGTCATAATAGTTGCCCCAATTTTTCCTAAAATCCGGGTAATTCCGTCGCGCCCGCCAGAGCGATTGCCATGACCAAAGCAAATAACCCAAGGGAATCCGAAAACCTGCAGGATCATACCAAGCGGGTGGTCAACTTATTGCATAAGCATAAGCTGGTGGAAGGCCTCGTGCATACGCAGCAAATGCCGCGCCAGGAGCTGGTTGAAGCGCTGGTGCACAAGCAGAATCTGGCGGAGCTTCAAAACCTTCTGGACAGGCTCCATCCCGCCGATGTGGCGCACATCCTCGAGGCCATGCCGCTGGAGGATCGTCTCATGATCTGGGATCTCGTCAAGGCGGAGCGCGATGGAGAAATTCTGCTGGAGGTTTCGGATGCGGTTAGGGAAACGCTGCTGGCCACGATGGATAGCGGCGAAATACGGGCAGTCGCCGGACAGCTCGATGCCGACGAGCTAGCCGATCTTGCACCCGATCTGCCTCGGTCCATTATCGATGATGTATTCCAGTCGCTGCCGATGGAAGAGCGCGAAAAGCTGCGCGCCGCCATGTCCTATCCGGAAGATGCGGTGGGAGCGCTGATGGATTTTGAAGTGGTTACCGTTCGGGAGGATGTAAGCCTGGAAGTGGTATTGCGTTATCTGCGCCGGCTGGATGAACTGCCTGATCATACCGACCAATTGTTTGTAATCGATCGCAACGAATACCTGAGAGGCGTGCTGCCCGTCAACAAACTGCTTGTCAGTGATGCCGATGCGAAAGTTGGCTCCGTGATGAACACGGAAATGGTGATGCTTCACCCCAACGACAAGGCCCACGAGGCGGCACAAGCGTTCGAGCGGTACGACCTTGTTTCAGCGGCGGTGGTCAACGCCGACGAGAAGCTGGTGGGCCGCGTTACCGTCAACGCGGTGATGGATTTCATCCGAGAGGAATCCGAAAGTGAAGTGCTGAATCAGGCCGGACTGCGGCAGGAGGAAGATCTGTTTGCGCCGGTATGGAAGAGCCTGAAAAACAGGTGGACCTGGCTGGCGATCAATCTGGTCACGGCCTTCATCGCATCGCGGGTAATCGGCGTGTTCGAGGATTCTATAGAAAAGCTGGTTGCGTTGGCGGCCCTGATGCCAATCGTCGCCGGCATTGGAGGCAATTCGGGCAATCAGACCATCACTATGATCGTTCGCGCGCTGGCGCTGGGGCAGCTCAACCCCAACAGTGCCAAAAAGCTGTTCACGAAGGAGATTGCCGTAGCCGCGGTGAACGGACTGGTCTGGGGTTCCGTAGTGGGATTATTCGCCTATATGATTTATCTCAGCATTCCCCTCAGCTTGGTGATGACATTGGCGATGACGCTGAATTTGCTGCTGGCTTCGATAGTTGGCGTGCTGATTCCGCTAACCCTGGCGAAACTGGGGCGCGACCCTGCGGCCGGTTCCAGCGTGATGATCACAGCCGTAACCGACAGCGGCGGTTTTTTCATTTTTCTGGGGCTCGCCACGATTTTCCTGATGTAGCTGTCTCCAGCAGGATAGGGGATGGGGGATAGATAGGGGATATAGAGGCGGATTGATATCGGTGGCTCCGCAGGGGCTATTTTATGGCAGCAATCTCTCCCCGGCCATAAGCTGTTCCATGGATTCGCGCTCACGGATGAGATGAACGCGATCGCCATCGACCATCACCTCCGCGGGACGCGGACGGGTATTATAATTCGAACTCATGCTCATACCATAGGCTCCGGCGGACATGACAGCCAGCAGATCGCCCTGGGACAGCGTCAGGGTCCGGTCATGTCCCAGAAAATCGCCTGTTTCGCAAACAGGGCCGACGATCTGGTAGTTTTTCTCCTCCTCTCCGTGCTTCGCAACGGGAAGGATATGGTGATAGGCGCCATATAATGCCGGACGCATGAGATCGTTCATTGCGGCATCCACGATGGCGAAATTTCGGTGAGGCGTATGCTTGAGGTATTCGATGCGTGTGAGCAGCAGGCCTGCGTTTCCCACCAGCGCACGGCCGGGTTCGATCAGGATACGCTGATTGCGCGAGCCGATTGCGGTACACAGGGCCTGAACATAGTCCGGTATCGGAGGCGGATTTTCCTGTGAATAGCGGATCCCCAGCCCCCCTCCCAGATCCAGATGGCTGAGACGCAAACCTTGTGTTTCCAGCCGGTCCAGCAAATGAAGGATCTTTTCGCTGGCTGCGACGAAAGGATCGAGTTCGGTCAGTTGCGAGCCGATATGGCAATCCAGCCCCTCCATGCGCAGGTTGGAAAATTTCCGTGTGGCCGTATAGAGCTTCTCCGCTTCGTCGAACGGTACGCCAAACTTGTTTTCCTTCAGGCCCGTCGAAATATAAGGATGGGTTTTCGCGTCCACGTCGGGATTGACGCGCAAGCTTACTGGCGCAACCCGGCCTGCTTCCTCCGCTACCTGGTTCAATATGGCCAGTTCCGCTTCCGATTCCACATTGAAGCACAATATGCCGGCATCAAGCGCTGCCCGCATTTCGTCCGGACGCTTCCCCACGCCCGAGAAAACGATTTTTTGCGGATCCCCGCCTGCTTTCAATACACGCTGCAGTTCGCCGCCCGATACGATGTCGAAGCCGCTGCCGAGCCGGGCAAATAAATTGAGAATCGCCAGATTGGAATTCGCCTTTACCGCATAGCACACCAGATGGTCGCGTGCTCCGAAAGCGTCATCGAATTCCTTATAAGCGGAGGCTAGTGCCGCGCGCGAGTATACGTAGCAGGGCGTGCCGCACTGTTCCGCAATGTAGTCCAGGGGAACCGATTCAAGGCACAGAACCGAATTGCGATAACCGGTGAAGGGAAAGCCGCTCACCGCTTTTTCTCTTTATCCTGTGCCGGCTGCGATTCCTGCGGGAGATAAAGCGGTCCTTTCAGCCCGCAGGCGGAGAGCAGCAGAACCATTAACGCAGCAGCGCAAAACCTCTTCATGGACAGATACCGAAATACGGAATCAGAAATATTAACCTAAATCCGCCCTGTAGCGAACTCGCCATCAGGGAAGTGCTGAATAAATTCTCGCTGGCGCGGCGGCAGCGGGCAAGAGCCATTTCCGGCAGGCCATGATATCCCTACCCCAGTTTTTTCAGTTCCTTTCTTGCTTCCCTGTATTCAGGGTAAATGCGCCCCACCGTTTGCCAGAACGCTGGCGAATGATTCATCTCGATAAGGTGGCTCAACTCATGTGCAACCACATAATCGATCAGGTGGAGGGGCATCTGAATGAGGCGCCAGTTGATGCTCACCACTCCGCGCGTATTGCAACTGCCCCACAGGCTGGCGGCATAGGATAATCGCAGCGGGGGCAACGCAACACCAAGCCTGTGCGCATATACCGCAATCCGCTCGCTGAAACACGACGTGGCCTGGCCGCGATACCATGCCATGACGGACTTTTCTATTTGCTGAGCGGTAAAAGCGGGGGCGAGCGCTAATTCGAATTGCTTGCCCTCGTCATTCCACAGCATTTTCGCGGGAACCATTTGTGTTTTCCCTGAAGCCGCCACCGTGAGGCGCCATGGCTCGCCGAGCAGAGGAAAAATCCCGTTCTCTTCCCATGACAATTGCGTCGATTTCCGGTTTTTCCATTCGTCGAGCTTCGAGATGATCCAGTCCGCTTTATCTTTCAATGCCGATTCGACCTGGCGCAGGGATTCGCGTGAAGGAATCCGAACCGTCAATCCCCGGCCGTCTATTCTCATGCCTATAGTTCTGCGTCTGCACCGCATCAGCGTGTACGCTACTTCCTTGCCGTTCAAGCTGACGCGGCGCAATTCGCCGGCGCTCATCCGATCTGTCCCGTTCATTCCGGATTGAGAGCGCGCTTATTCATATGCGGCGACCTTCTGCTTTTGTTCATCGATGCGGCTCATTTCCGTTTCTATCCATGCCTCGACCATGGCGTTAAGGTCATCCGGTTCCATTCCGGTGGGATCTATCGGGGGACCGATGCTGACGGTAATCGTTCCTGGCCGCTTGATGAAGGCATTTCGCCCCCAGAATTCGCCTGCGTTGTGCGCAACCGGGACAATGGGCACGCCGGCATGCGTGCCGAGCCATGCGCCGCCAATGCGGTATTTCCCTTTTTTGCCTGGGGCAATGCGGGTGCCTTCCGGAAAGATGATTATCCAGAAGCCCTGCTTGAGCCGGTCTTTTCCCTGTTCGACTATTTGTTTCAGGGCGGCCTTTCCCGAGCTTCGGTCGATTGCAATCGGATTGGTCATGGCCAATCCCCAGCCAAAAAACGGGACAAATAGCAATTCCTTCTTCAGCACCCATACCTGGGGGGGGAAGATCTGCTGAAACGCGAGCGTCTCCCATGCGGACTGGTGCTTGGACAGCACGATGCTCGGTGTTTCGGGAATATGCTCCAGTCCCAGAACGCGGTAGCGAATCCCGCAAACGATGCGAAGCAAATACAACATCATATGCGCCCATCCGGAAATGATGCGATAGCGATCGATGGGCGCAAGGGGAAAAGTGGCAAAAACGATCAACGCATAAACTGGCGTGATGACGATTTGCAACACGATATATAGTGCGGAGCGCAGTACAATTGTCATATTCGCCGGGTCAGCCGGGTAATTCTGGATTGCCCATCATTTCGCCAAAATATCGGCAGCAGCGGCAAGATCCGGAAATATCATGGTATTTTGCGGCAGAGGTTCCATTGCCTGGGTTGCCTTACCCTTGCCTGTCAGTACAAGAACCGGAATGGCCCCGACCCCGGCCGCGGCCTGCAGGTCGCGCAGCGAATCGCCAATCGCCGGCACGCCTGCTAACCCCAGGCCGAAGCGCTCGGAAATTTCCCTGAACATTCCTGTAGCCGGTTTACGGCAATCGCACTGGTCCGAATTGGTGTGAGGACAAAAGAACATGGCGTCTATGCGGCCTCCGGCCTGTATTGCCGCTTTGTACATCTTGTCATTGATGGCGTTGAGGGTCACCATGTCAAGCAATCCCCTGCCAATGCCCGACTGGTTCGTTGCGACCACTATCCGATAGCCGGCCTGGGTAAAACGGGCAATCGCCTCGAGACTTCCCGGAATGGGCTTCCACTCTTCCGGGCTCTTTATGAAAGCCTCGCTGTCATAATTGATAACGCCATCGCGGTCGAGGATGACGAGTTTCATGTCAGGCAGCCAGCCGGGAGATATCAGCCACGCGGTTCATGGCTTGTTCCAGCCGCGCAAGCAATGCCAGCCGGTTGTTGCGCAGGGCTTCCTCTTCGATATTGACCATAACGTTATCGAAGAAATCATCCACCGGCGTTCTCAGCGCAGCCAGGGATTGCAGCGATGCGTGGTAGTCTCCTGCCGAAAATGCCTCGTCCGCCAGAGGGACAATTTTGTTCAAAACCTGATGCAGCGATTTTTCGGCATCCGTTTGGAATAGCCGGGGGTTGACCGCGGCTCTCGCGGCGCTGTCGGTTTTCTTCAGGATATTCCGCACGCGCTTGTTGGTTGCTGCGAGACTTTCGGCTTCAGGCAACCGGGCGAAAGCACGCACCGCTTCCAGGCGTTTCTTTACGTCGCTCAGGCGAGGGGGGCGCAAGGCCAGCACCGCATCTATTTGTTGTGGTGAGAAAGCTTGTATGGAAGCATCCGCTGCCCGTGCATTATTCCGTTCCGTCAATGACTCGCGAGCGTACTCATCCAGATACTTGATACTCAGGAAATAGCGAAGCCGTTCGTAAATGAAGTCGGTTAGCGTATCGGATGGATCACTGATCCTCTCGCCAAAAATCGTTACGGCTTGTGCAATCAATTTATCCAGATGGAGCGGCAGTTCTTTATCAACCAGGATCCTGATCAATCCCAGCGCATGGCGCCGCAATGCAAATGGATCTTTGTCTCCCGTGGGAATTTGCCCGATGCCAAACATGCCCGCCAGCGATTCCAGCTTGTCGGCCAGCGCGACACAGATGCCCGGCATGTCCCGGGGCAGGTCGCCGCCGGCAAACCGGGGTTTATAGTGGTCTTCAATGGCATCGGCTACATCGTCGGCCAACCCGTCATGCTTTGCATAATAGCGTCCCATGATGCCTTGCAGCTCGGGGAATTCTCCCACCATGCCAGTCAGCAGGTCTGCCTTGGACAGCATTGCCGCTTCACCCGCTTTTGCCGCAAGCTCGGTGCCTCCCAACTGGAGGCCAATATCCTGCGCAATGGCCCATATTCGTTCCACACGTTCCGCCTGGGTTCCCAGTTTGTTGTGATAAACCACTCTGCGCAAGCCTTCCACGCGGGAGGACAGCGTTTTCTTGCGATCCTGGTCGAAAAAAAATTTTGCATCCGCCAGGCGCGAACGCAGGACACGTTCGTTACCGGCGATTACCCGGCTGCTATCGGTAGGCCGGATATTTGAAACGATGCAGAATTTATTGGCGAGCTTTCCCGAACTTTCCAGCAGCGGGAAGTATTTTTGATTTGCCTTCATGGTCAGAATCAGGCATTCCTGCGGAACATCGAGGAAAGCTGCATCGAACTTTCCGGTCAGGACGCTGGGATACTCGACCAGTGCGGTTACTTCCTCCAGCAGGGCCGGATCGTCGACCGGTTTCAGGTGCATTTCGATGGAGGCGGCATCAAGCTGCTGCCTGATCCTGTCTTGCCGCTCGTCGAAGCTGGCTATGACCGCTCCCTCGGTTTCCAGTTGTCCCTGGTAGCTATCGGCATCCGTCAGCATCAGTTTTTCCGTGCGCGCTGCAAAGCGATGCCCCCGTGTTTCGCGTCCCGCCGTCAGTCCCAGTGCCTCGACAGGCACAATATCGGTACCATGCAATGCGACCAGGCTATGCGCGGGGCGTACGAAGTTTACCGTGGTCCAGCCATCGCTGAGCTGATAGGTCATCATAGTGGCAACCGGCAACCTCGCGAGCGCGCCGTTCAGCGCTTTCTGCAGCCCTTCGGCCAGCGTCGTTCCTTTTACGAGCCTGTCGAAAAACAATGTTTCCACTTTGCCTTCGGGTCTGCGCTGGAGTTGCGGGATCGTGGAAGGTGCCGCATTACCGCAGAGGCTGCTCAGCTTCTTGAGCAGCGCGGGCGTGGGTTGTCCATCGGGATCCAGGCCCACCGCGACCGGCATCAGTTTTTGCAAAACTGGTTTATCGGCTGCCTGCGCGGCCACGCTTTCGATATGAACGGCGAGCCGCCGTGGCGAGGCGAAAGGAATGGCGGCAGCGTCATTCGCCGCCAAGCCTTGAGCCTTAAGACTTGCGGCTATTTCTTCAGCAAAACTGCCGCTCAGTTTTTTCAGGGATTTTGGTGGCAACTCCTCGACAAGCAACTCGACCAGCAGGCTTTTAGTCGCTTTAGTCAAGCTGTTTTCTCCGTCGCATGCATTGTCCATTCGTGGGGCGCCATCGGAAACCCCAGCCGTTCCCGGCTCTGGTAGTAGGCTTGCGCCACATTGCGTGCGAGGTCGCGGATCCGGCCGATATAGGCAGCGCGTTCAGTAACCGAAATCGCGCCGCGTGCATCGAGAAGATTGAAAGTGTGGGCTGTCTTCAATACCTGTTCGTACGCGGGTAATGCGAGTCCTTGTTCCATCAGGTGTTTTGCCTGCTTCTCGTGATTCGTGAAGGCATCCAGCAAAAAATGGATATCGCTGTGCTCAAAGTTATAGATCGATTGCTCCACTTCGTTCTGATGATATACATCCCCGTAGGAAAGCCCCTCTGTCCAGATGAGATCGAAAACGTTTTCCACGCCCTGCAGATACATTGCCAGACGTTCCAGCCCGTAAGTTATCTCGCCGGTGATCGGCTTGCAATTCATGCCGCCAACCTGCTGAAAGTAGGTGAACTGGGTAACCTCCATTCCATTCAGCCATACTTCCCAGCCTAATCCCCAGGCTCCAAGGGTCGGGTTTTCCCAGTCATCCTCGACAAATCGGATGTCGTTTTGCTTCAAATCGAAGCCGAGCTCTTCCAATGATCCGAGGTAAAGATCCAGGATATTGCCGGGTGCAGGTTTCAGCACAACCTGAAACTGATAATAATGCTGGAGACGGTTGGGGTTTTCGCCATATCGCCCATCCTTTGGGCGGCGAGCGGGCTGGACGTAAGCCGCTTTCCAGGGCTCGGGACCGAGAGCGCGAAGAAAAGTGGCGGTATGCGAAGTGCCGGCCCCGACTTCCATGTCATAGGGCTGGAGCAGCGCGCAACCCTTGCCACCCCAATAGTGCTGCAGGGCAAGAATTATTTCCTGAAAGGTAAGCATGAGAATGCCGTGGATGCGCTGGCTAGACACGAAAAGCGAGTCATTTTACAGTTTTTTCTCGCGCGCGCGAAACGTGTAGCAATCCGGCGAGCAATATGGTTCCGGCCAGTCCCAGCATCAGGCTATTGCCGAACAGGACATAGGGCGTCGCGCCGGTATATCCCTGCGCCGTCCCATTCAAGGCGGTTCTGGTGAAAATTTCGGCTTCCTGCCTCACCCTGCCGCGTTCATCTATGATGGCGGTTAGGCCGGTATTGGTCGCGCGCAGCATGTAGCGGCCCGTTTCCAGCGCGCGCATTTGCGAGATCTGCAAATGTTGCCGGGGGCCGATGGATCGGCCGAACCAGGCGTCATTGCTCACGTTGGCAAGCAAGGTAGCCTGGGGCAGCTGGCGGATTATCTCCTCCCCGAACACGTCTTCATAGCAGATATTTACCGCTACTTTTTGCCCGGCCAGGGCCATGGGCTGCTGATCGAGGCTGCCTCGCGAAAAGTCCGACAGAGGAATCTTTAGGATGTTGATGATCCAGCCGAATACCGGCTTCAAGGGAATGAATTCGCCAAATGGCACCAGATGATGCTTGCGGTAGCTTTGCTCGGGAGATGCGCCAAAACTAAACATGCTATTGTAGTATTCATCCCTGCCTTCCGGCGCCTCCACCATCCCGACCAGGATATCCCCGTCATTTTTTCTCGCATGCGCGCCAAGTCGTGCAAGATAGCTCGACGGGACATCATCCCGATATAGCGGCACGGAAATTTCAGGAGTGATGATCAGGCGGCTGGGGCTTTCCAGCGCGAGCCTGGCATAAGCCTCCATCGAGGTAATCAGCTGGTCTTCCCGCCATTTCAAATCCTGTGAAATATTCCCCTGCAGCAGGCTCACCGTTACAGGTTCGCCCTGTGCCTGGGTCCATTCGATGTGCTGCAAGCCAAAACCTATGCCCCAGATCGCCACTACGGGCAGGAGGTAGCGCCGGGTGCGATATTTTCTTTCAAGGAACAGGCAGGTCAGCGCAGCAGTGAAAACGAGAATGAGGGAAATACCGTACACTCCCAGCACCGGCGCATAGCCAGCCAGCGGACTGGCCGGTGCCTGCGAATACCCCAGTGTCAGCCACGGGAACCCGGTAAACAGGACGCTGCGCAACCAATCAGAGAGACCCCATAATGCGCCGGCCGTGAGTGCCCATATGACTGGTTTCGCAATATCCATTTTTTTCAGCATCCAGCCCACTACTGCGGGAAACGAGGCGAGATAGCTGCAAAGAAAAACCAGCGCAAGTATCGTTGCGGGTATCGGCATCGCTCCAAAATCGTGGAGGCTCACATAAAGCCAGGTTACTCCCGCGCTGAATAGTCCCATGCCAAAGAAAAAGCCCAGCAAAGCAGCATGCAGCGGACTTGCGCTCACGCGCCAGAAATGGCACAGGACGGCCACCGTGAAGACCGGAATGGGGAAGAGATAAAACGGCGCGAAACCAGGAACGGTCGATGCCCCGATCAGAAAAGAGATGGCGAGTTGCAAGCGAATACTGATTTGTGGCATCTGGTCGAGTAGGTCAATTGCCGGTCTCGATCGAAACGCGGCACATGTGATACGTTTGAGAGATCCTTTATGCGGGAATTGCCGTGCCTTTTATCCGGAGCGCGGCTTGCCGCAGCCTGCCTTTCGGGGCTCCTGCGAAGGAACGTCTCGCAGAGCGTAGCCCCAGGACTTCTGCAAAGGGGAGTGGCCAGCGGCGGAGAACACGGGATTGCCACGGTACCGTTGGGTGTGTTCCCGCTGGCGTCGCGGCCATCCGGAATAAGCAGAGCCTGAGGAGTTCAAGGTAGTCTTGGCAACATCAACCGGAACGTGGAACCCTTTCCTGTTTCCGATTCAACTTCCAATTTACCGCCTAAAAGTCTCGTAGCCTCCGAAGCAATAGAGAGTCCTAATCCTACTCCTGGTTTTCCGAAAGTATCGCCGCGCTGGAAGGCGTTGAATAAGTGGCTGAGATTATCGGACGGAATGCCAGGACCCTGATCGCTCACGCTCAAAACCCAGCAGACATCTTCTCTGTCCGGGGCACTGCGGGCCGCCACCTGTATTTTACCCGTCGAACTATACTTCACCGCATTACCAAGCAGGTTATGCAGCACCAGGGTAAGCAGGCCGAGGTCGCTCATTGCCTGCGCATCTTCCGGCACGTCGACATCGAGCTCCAGTCCTTTGGATCGCGCTTCATGCGCCCATTGGCTTGCCACTTCCGATAGTAGCGCTTCCAAATTCACTACCTCCGTCAAGTGGCGAGCAGGTTGCTTTCGAAGCTGCTCCGATTGCAGCAACCGCTCCATCCCGGAGGTGGTCTGGAGAATCGTGCGTTTTACAGATTCCAGTTCCGCAATGTTATCCGCATAGGCGGGAATGGGAGCGAGCCGCCTTGCAAGAAGCTGCACATGAAGCATGGCGTGATTGAGATGATTCAGGAGATCATGGGAAAGAAACGAGAGATATTTGGATTGGATTTCCGCTGAGGCTTTGACCTGCTGCTGCAGATTCTCGGTAAATATGACAATTCCGCTTTGCAAGGCGGTATCCACCGCCATGTTTAAAGCAACATTATGCCGAGTGTCGAGTCTTCCCTCCAGTTCTTCCGAGATCTGCTCGATGATCACCCGGCGCAGTAGCCGATACTCGACTACCAGTTCGCGGATATTGTAGTTCTCCTGAAACCGCGCTTCGCCATGCATCTTGCTGCCTTCAATCAGGTTGCGCGTAACGAGCGGCTTGTCGGACTCGAATGCATCCTGGATTTCCTGCAGTATCAGGGGGATCGAGTCACGGAGATTCTGCAGGGTGAGCGCGTCGGCGGCAGGCAGGGTCTGTACCAGCGCGATTTCCCATTGCTGGATTATGGCCTCCTTTCGCGCCGCGAAAGCCGATACGAGCAGGGGAAAAGCGTGATGTGCCAGCAGATCAAGCGTCAGGTCTTCCGTGGACATGAAACACGCTCCAGAGGATCAGTGTGAGATTCAAAAAATGGAATAATGGTATCAACCGGGCGGGCCTTGCCGCGACGGGTTTCGCAAGCCGGTCACAAGTGAACGACCGCATGGGAAACTGCCCTCAGGGAACCAATGATTGTTCCACTACAAGTTGATGCGTAAAGGCGCCGCGGGGATGAAATATAATTTTTCGGGGGATGGGCATATTAACCTTTACGTCGACGGGGTCGCAGTTACATGTTAAACTCCACCTTCCAATCTGATGGAGAAAGCATGCTGGGCGATAAGAACGGCATTTTAGCGCATAAACCGGCGGCGCTGACTAAAAAACGACTGCGCTGGCTGATTCTGTTATCCAGTTTTCCTCTCTTCGGCATGGTCGCAGCATTCGGCATTGCGCCCGACACTTCCGTGGAAGGACCCCCTGTCGAGGATATAGTTCTCAGTCTTGAACTTCCGGAAATAACTCCCATTCTCCCGGTCAATATGACCTTCTGGCGCCAGGAGAGTATCCAGAGCGGCGACACGATTGCCGCATTGCTGTCCCGGCTGGGCGTCAATAGCCAGGACTCGGTCAGTTTCCTTCGCGACGCCAGAGACGTCAAGGCCATACACCAGTTGGTCCCCGGCAGGATCGTCCATGCGGAAACCACGGCAAGAGGCGAGTTGCTTCTGCTCCGTTACTTTCCGGGTGGAAGTGAGCAACTGGTTATGGAAAAACACGGCGGCAGCTTTAGAATAGGAAATCAGGCGCCCAGGCTGGAGACGCATATCCAGATGAAGACTGGCGTGATAAACAGCTCACTTTTTGCCGCGGTGGATGCTGCGGGGGTACCGGAAAGTGTGGCGACCCAGATCGTGGATATTCTGGCTTCCGACATCGATTTTCATCGGGATTTGCGGAGAGGGGACCGTTTTACCGTGGTTTATGATTCTCTTTACGGCAACGGAGAACCGGCCAGGCCCGGGCGGGTGCTGGCAGTGGAATTCATCAATCAGGGAACACCCCATCGCGGAATATATTTTCAGGCGGAAAATGGAGAAAGCGGTTATTACGCACCAGACGGCAAGAACCTGAGGAAAGCGTTCCTGCGTTCTCCGCTGGAGTTTTCCCGTATCAGTTCCGGCTTCTCCACCGCCCGGTTTCATCCCATTCTCAAAACGTGGCGCGCGCATAGCGGCATTGATTATGTGGCGCCTCCGGGTACGAGGGTGAAAGCGGCCGCGGAAGGCACGGTTGTATTTGCCGGCTGGCAGGGTGGTTACGGCAATGTCGTTATTCTGCAGCACCACGACCAGTATTCCACCGTATATGGCCATTTATCGAGTTTCACAAAGGGCCTGCGTTCCGGGAACCGAGTCGGCCAGGGCGAGATAATCGGCCATGTGGGTGCGACCGGAATGGCCACAGGCCCGCATCTTCACTATGAATTTCGCGAAAACGGAGTCCAGCGGGATCCGTTGCGTCTGGCCATGCCTAGCGCTACGCCTGTCGCTCCAAGATACGTGCCGGTATTTTACGAATATACCAGGCCGCTGATGGCGCGGCTGGACATGTTGCGCGGCACCAGCGTATCGCTGCTGGATTAGGATTAGCCCCAGGCATATCGCTATTTTCCATTGCTGGAACATAAGGAATAGTTCGGTGCTTGACGCCTTTTCACTATTTGCCTGGTAGAGGCGGCGAGCAGATTGAACCTTTAGAAACATGATCCACAAAGACTTTCCGGATTTGGGTTGAAAGATGTTTCCTACTATATCGGCATCATGTCCGGCACGAGCCTGGACGGGATCGATGCCGTACTTGCTGACCTTGGTTCTGCTTTTCCATCAATTCTTCGCACTTTCTATCTTCCTTATACGAGCACGCTGCGTACCGGGCTGCTGGGGTTGAGCAAGACTGGCAGCGATGAGCTGCATCGGGCGGCCATGCTCGGAAATGAACTGGCGCAGCATTATTCCAGAGCGGTATCCGGACTGCTCGACGGAAGCGGTATATCGCCCCAAGAGGTGTCGGCAGTGGGCTGTCATGGCCAGACTGTGCGGCATTGCCCATCGATGGGGCAGGGATACACTATTCAGCTATTCAATCCGGCGTTGCTTACCGAGTTGACCGGCATGACGGTGGTGGCGGACTTCAGGAGCCGGGATATCGCTGCAGGAGGACAGGGTGCGCCATTGGTTCCGGCGTTTCACCAGATTCTATTCAGCGATCCGCGAGTTCATCGGATCATTGTCAATATCGGGGGCATCAGCAATCTGACCAGTCTCGCGCCCGGCGGTCAGATCGCCGGATTTGACTGCGGCCCGGGAAATATTTTGATGGATGCCTGGTGTTTGAAGCATACTGGACAGACGTACGATAAAGACGGAGTCTGGGCCGGTTCAGGTCTCGTGATTCCATCGCTGCTCCGGGAACTGATTGCACTTCCATTTTTTTTGGCGTCCCCTCCAAAAAGCGCGGGCAGGGAAGTATTCAACCTTGACTGGCTGAAAGGCTATCTATCCGGTGATGAAAAACCGGAAGACGTGCAGGCCACCCTGCTGCAGTTGACTGTCCAGGGTATTGCAGCATCCGTGCTGGCGTATTATCCCAACGCTTCTGAAATCTATCTTTGCGGAGGCGGGGCACGAAATGCCGAACTGGTGGCAAAGCTGCGGATGGCGTTATCGGCGAAAAGCGTGGAATTGACAGACAAGCTGGGTGTCGATGCCGACTGGCTCGAGGCATTCGCCTTTGCCTGGCTGGCCAAGCAGGCAATAAAAAAAATTCCGGCCAGCCTTCCAATGGTAACAGGTGCGCGGGGCCCACGAATTCTTGGTGCAATCTATCCGAATTAGTGCGCCCGGCATGACTTACCCGCCCTCATCCCCCCGCGGAGGAGCAGCCAAAACAGCGAACTATACCGAAAATGACGATCCGCAACCGCAGGTGCTCGAGGCCCCAGGATTCTTGATGACAAACTGGGCACCTTCAGCATTTTCCTGATAATCGATTTCCGCTCCGGCTAGGTACTGAAAACTCATGGCGTCTATGAGGAGCTTGACCCCATTCTTCTCCATTACGGTATCGTCTTCGCTGATCACCTCATCAAAGGTAAACCCGTATTTAAAACCGGAGCATCCTCCACCTGCAACGAATACCCTCAGTTTCAAGTCATCGTTTCCTTCTTCCTCGATGAGTTGCCTTACCTTGTTTGCCGCGCTATCGGTAAAGATCAATGGGGATTGCATCTCCATAACCATTTCCGCGCCTGTTGCCGCATTCATTCTGAATTCCAATAAAAAGTGGTAAAAATTTTCTGCTCACGCCAGGTCAATCGGAGTGCGTAGCAGGTATCAGAGGGATCACTTTATTTTGCACCTGGCTGGCATCATAGTGGTGCAACATACCGTCGATCGAGGAACCTAGCTGAATCTCCATGGATTTGTAGTGAATATCACCGACGATCCTGGCTTTCGGTTGAAGTTCCACATATTCGCTCGCATATATGGCACCAGTTACGGTGCCGTTCACGACGGCATGCGAAACCTCTATTTTTCCTTCAACCATAGCCTGCTCGCTCAATACCAGCGTGCTGGGCCTGTCGCCCGTCGCGATGATATTACCGCTAACCTGGCCATCCACCCGCAAGCCTCCACTAAAAAGGATGCTTCCTTCGATACGCGTGCCAACCCCGATGAGTGAATCGATGTGATTCTGGGGGGTATTCGGTTTTTTGCCAAACATTGATTATCTTCCTCAAGAAGGCGGATTTACTGTCTGCGTCAGCCTGGCTTGCGCCAGCCCGTTTTCGAATACTTTTACCTGCATGCTTTCCAGAACGCCGCCCGCGGGAAGACGGAAGCTCCGGTCTATGCGTTGATAGAATTTGAATTTGACGTCGAATTTCTGCGAGGGATTTTCACCAGCAAGAGAAATCATTTTCTTTTCTCCATTTTGACGAAAACTGACTTCAAATTCCAGGCTTCCCTGGAAATCCTTGATGGGACGTCCGCCCTGGACAAGCAATACGCTATACCGGTATTCTCCGGGTAACTGGCCTCGTTCCAGCTTCAAGCGGCCAATGGATACCCGGTGTTCCGCTTTCCCGCCGACATTGCCAAGATTTTGAAAGAATGCAAGGTCCTCCGTCAAGCGCGTGTTTTCCTTTTCCAGGGTTTTCACCTGTTGTATTACGTTTTCATGGGTCGCCACGTCCATCTGCAGCTGGCGCTCGAGACCTGCAACCGTCATTCGCAATTCGTCATTATCCCGCTGCAAGCGCGCATTAGCCTGAGACAGCCGGGCCAATTCTTCACTTGCTTCACTGATTCCCTGCTTGTCGAAGCCGGCAAACTTGCGGCCCGCATCATACATTCCCCATGATAAAACCAGCGCCAGCACAGCAAGGATACCGATGATGAGCCAGCGGGAGTGCCAGGAAGTTTCCGGGCGTACGGCGACTCGTGGTGCGAATATTCCTGTTTTTCTCTTGAATTTCTTTTGCATCAAAGTCAGACTGTGTTCCCTGGCATCGGTTCGCTATGTCCCTGTATCGGTTGTGGCCGCGGCATGGTTTTCCACCGATGAGCCCCCCGCCGGAGGCAAGTGCAGCCCGCTACGAACGCTCTTGGGGAGCCCGCTGCGTTGTGCTCCCTGGCATCGTAGTCCCGGCTATGGCCTGTGTTGTGCCTGCGATCATCCCGATTTTACCAGCAACGCGTCCAGCGGGGATTTGTTCAGCGATTTCCTAGGGTACCAGGGGGGCACCATCAATAGCCATGGTTTCCGGGAAACCAAACATGAGGTTCATATTCTGAACTGCTTGTCCCGCCGCTCCTTTGACAAGATTGTCGGTGACGGAAAGTATGACGGCGGTTTCGCCATCCTGAGGCCGATGAACGGCGATGCGGCATGCGTTGGAACCTCGCACGCTCCGGGTTTCCGGATGAGAACCTTTGGGCAGGACATCCACGAATGGCTCACCGGCATATCGTTTTTCGTATAACGCCTGAAGGTCGATATCCGACGTAAGCCTGGCATAAAGCGTGGCATGAATACCCCGGATCATGGGAGTGAGATGTGGAACAAACGTCAAGCCGACCGGCTGCTTCGCCATCAGGGACAGTCCCTGCCGGATTTCCGGGAGGTGGCGATGCCCAGGGACTCCATAGGCTTTGAAATTATCCGAAGCCTCGGCAAACAGGGTATGTATTTCGGCATTACGGCCCGCCCCGGAAACCCCGGATTTGGCATCCGCTATGAGATGTTCCAGATCGGCAATACCCGCTTCCACCAGCGGCAGGAACCCAAGCTGCACAGCAGTGGGATAGCAGCCGGGATTGGCTATGAGCCGCGCGCTTTTGATTCTGTCGCGGTTGATTTCAGGCAATCCATATACCGCCTCCTGGACCAGGTCGGGACAGGCATGAGGCATCCTGTACCATTTTTCCCATATGCTTACATCCTGAATACGAAAATCGGCTGCGAGATCGATTATCCGGACTCCTTGATCCAGCAACGGCCGGATCTGCTGCATGGCAATACCATTCGGCGTAGCAAAAAACACGATGTCGCATTGACCGAGTTCCGCCTCCGCCGGATCGGAAAACTTGAGAGAGATACGCCCGCGGAGACTGGGAAAAAGATCTGTGACGGCCATGCCCGCTTCCTTGCGGGAAGTGATGGCCCTCAGGCTTGCCTCGGGATGCTGTGACAGGATGCGCAGGAGCTCCACCCCGGTATAGCCTGTTCCCCCTACAATGCCAACTTTAATCATCAGGTATTTCTCAAAATGAGGTAAATGAGAATCTGTCTGCGGTTTGCCTGCTATCCGCCTTTGATTATAAGCAACAAATAAAAAAGCCGCCAGAAACGGGCGGCTTTTGGTGTTTTTACTTTCAGAAAGAGAATGCAGCTTATCTCTTGGAAAATTGCTTGCGGCGGCGTGCTTTCCGCAATCCGACCTTCTTTCTTTCGACTTCACGCGCATCCCGCGTAACCAGGCCCGCGTTGCTCAGTACCGGCTTGAGCGCTGGATCATAATCCATCAACGCGCGCGTAATGCCATGGCGGACAGCGCCAGCTTGTCCTGATTCTCCACCGCCGTGGATATTGACGATAATATCGAAGGTCGTCAGGTTCCCGGTCAGTTCGAGAGGCTGCCGCACTACCATGCGGCCTGTCTCGCGAGAAAAGAAACTGTCCACGGGCTTGTCATTGACAGTTATCGAGCCTGTTCCCGGTTTGATAAACACGCGCGCCACCGCACTTTTCCGGCGGCCGGTGCCATAGCTATAGCTTATACCCATATATCAATCCCTGACTTCAAGTTGCCGCGGTTGCTGCGCCGCGTGCGGATGTGCCGCCCCTGCATAGATCTTGAGTTTCTTTAACATCGCATATCCCAGCGGACCCTTTGGCAGCATTCCCTTTACCGCTTTTTCCAGCGGCCGGCCGGGAAAGCGTGCGTGCATTTTCGCGAAATTTGTCTCGTAAATGCCGCCGGGATATCCCGTGTGACGGTAATAATTCTTGGCTTCCGCTTTGTTTCCGGTGATACGCAACTTATCCACGTTCACCACGATAATGAAATCACCCGTGTCCACATGAGGTGTAAAGATGGGTTTGTGTTTCCCGCGGAGACGATGGGCAATCTCCGCAGCGAGACGACCCAGCACCTTGTCGGCCGCGTCGATCACGAACCAGTCGCGATGCACTTCGTGTGGTTTGGCTGAAAAGGTTTTCACGAGCTAGCCCTGCTTATTCGGTAAAGCCGGGCATTTTATGCTGCACCGGGGTAAATGTCAAACCGCGCTTTCCGGCAAACCATGCTCGGTCATGCCAAGATCCCGTGCAATACAAGCCCAAATCCGCTGGAAAACAGGTATCATGTTTCACAAAAAAGCCGCTGCCCGGGTCGATCTCCGCCCATGAGCCCCTGGCTGCGATACTAATTATATTTATATCGAGGAGAATACCAGTATGTCGCAAAAGCACCCCGTTATCGCCGTTACCGGATCATCCGGCGCCGGGACATCGACCGTTAAAAATAGTTTCGAGCATATCTTTCGTCGCGAGAAGCTGGCTGTCGCGGTGGTGGAGGGCGACAGTTTCCACCGCTATGACCGGGACGCAATGAAAGCCGCAGTCGCGGAATCGGAGAAGGATGGCGGTCACCCCATCAGTCATTTTGGCCCGGAAGCGAATGAGTTCGAAAAGCTGGAGGCTTTGTTCAAGGAGTATGGAGAGAGCGGAGGAGGCGAGACCCGCTTATATCTGCATAACGACGAAGAAGCTGCGCCTCACAAGCAGAAGGCGGGCACTTTTACCCCATGGTCGGGGATCAAGCCTGGATCGGACATGCTCTTCTATGAAGGCTTGCATGGAGGGGTGAAAAGCGAAACAGCCGATGTGGCGCAATACGTGGATCTGCTGGTGGGTGTGGTACCTATCGTCAATCTGGAGTGGATTCAAAAAATCCATCGGGACATGAACGCGCGTGGCTATTCAGCCGAAGCGGTGACTCACACCATTCTTCGCCGCATGTACGACTACGTGCACTACATCACGCCCCAGTTTTCCCGGACGCATATCAATTTCCAGCGTGTGCCCACGGTCGACACGTCCAACCCTTTCATTGCCCGTGATATCCCTACCCTGGACGAAAGTTTCGTCGTGATTCGTTTCCGGGAACCCAAAGGAGTGAATTTTCCTTATCTTCTTGCGATGATTCACGATTCGTTCATGTCCCGGCCGAATTCGATTGTGGTTCCGGGCGGGAAGATGGGACTTGCAATCGAATTGATATTGACCCCGCTGATCCTGGATCTGGTATCGAAAAGCCGAAACAAATAGGCGGCATCTTCCTGATCTCAAGCCAAAACGGCGAGCCCGTCACGAAGCGATGCGGCTTGCCTTCCCCGTTTCATGGGCTGCAAGGCTATCCCGGACGGATAGCTCAACCACTCTGTTTCAGCCAGCGGCCTGCAGAGGCGGTTTTTTGAATGTCCTCCATGCTTTCAGATCTGAATCCTGAACAACTTGAGGCGGTAACCCTGCCGCACCAGTCGGCACTGGTGCTGGCAGGCGCCGGCAGCGGCAAGACGCGTGTGCTTACCACAAGAATCGCGCATTTGATCCAGTCCGGGCAAGCAAGCCCCCATGGCGTGCTCGCCGTCACTTTTACCAACAAGGCAGCAAAGGAGATGCTCGTGCGTATTTCTTCCATGCTGCCGATCAATACGCGCGGCATGTGGATAGGCACGTTCCATGGGTTGTGCAATCGGTTGCTGCGCGCCCATTACCACGATGCAGGCCTGCCGCAGGCTTTCCAGATCCTCGATTCCGCCGACCAGTTGGCGCTCATCAAGCGGATATTGAAGGGGTTGGGAGCGGACGAGGAAAAGTTTGCTCCGCGCCAGGTTCAATGGTTTATCAACAATGCGAAAGAGGAGGGGATGCGGGCTGCGGAGGTCGAAGCTTATGACGATTTCACCCGCAAGATGGTTGAATTTTATTTGCCCTATGAGCAACAGTGCAACAAGGAAGGTGTGGCGGATTTCGCCGAACTGCTGCTTCGCAGTTACGAACTGCTGGTCCGAAACGAAATTATTCGTGAGCATTACCGGTCGCGCTTTATTCATATTCTTGTGGACGAGTTTCAGGATACCAGCCGCTTGCAATACAAATGGCTGAGGCTGCTTGCGGGAAGCCGGACAGCGGTGTTCGCGGTTGGCGACGACGATCAGAGTATCTATGCTTTCCGCGGAGCGAATACGGGGAATATGAAAGAGTTCGAGCGTGACTTTCATATTTCAAAAATTATCAAGCTGGAACAAAACTATCGCTCTCACGGCAACATCCTGAGCGCGGCAAATACACTGATCCGCAACAATAGCGGCCGTCTCGGGAAGAATCTCTGGACTTCGGAAGGCCATGGCGAACTGATACGCGTATACAACGCGCTCACCGATCTCGATGAAGCGGCATTTGTCGTGGAAGAAGTGAAGTCGCTGCATTCGGAGGGCATAGCGCTTTCGCAGATTGCGTTGCTCTACCGTTCCAACGCCCAGTCACGGGTGCTCGAACATGCACTGTTCAATGCTGCCCTGGCCTATCGCGTCTATGGCGGCATGCGTTTTTTCGAGCGCCAGGAAATCAAGCATGCATTGGCTTACCTTCGCCTGATAGCCAATCCGAATGATGACGGCGCACTATTGCGGATCGTCAATTTCCCCGCCCGCGGTATCGGAACGCGCAGCCTGGAGCAGATCCAGGACGACGCTTCCCGGCAGGGCGCAAGTTTGTGGTCAGCCATGCTGGAGCGCTGCGGGAGACTTGCACCCCCGCCGGCAAATACCCTGCCGGGCGCCTCTTCCGGCGCCGGCCGGACAACCTCGGAGCAAACGAAGAAAGGCGTTGGCGGTTTTATAGCCTTGATCGAGTTTATGCGCCATGGGTGCGAGAAACTGCCGTTGCCCGAAGTCGTGGAGCATGTCGTGGAGCACAGCGGACTGGCGGCGCATTACCGTGCCGAGCGTGAGGGAGCAGATCGCCTGGAAAACTTGAATGAACTGGTCAACGCTGCCGCCAGTTTCGTGCATGAGGCCGAAGACGGCAGCCTTGCGGCCTTTCTCAGCCATGCCTCACTGGAAGCAGGAGAGCATCAGGCCGGAGAAGGGCGGGACGCGCTGCAACTGATGACTGTGCATTCCGCGAAAGGACTGGAGTTCCATAGTGTTTTTCTGAGCGGATTGGAAGAGGGCCTGTTTCCTCACGATAACAGCCGCAACGAAACGGGGGGGCTGGAAGAAGAAAGACGTTTGATGTACGTGGCAGTGACCCGGGCCCGGCGCCGGCTCTACCTGAGTTTTTCTCAGAGCCGGATGCTGCATGGACAGACACGCTATAACATTCCTTCGCGTTTTCTGCAGGAAATTCCCGAAAATTTGCTCAAGTGGCTGAAGCCCCAGCAGAAAGGGTCGACCAGGAGCGCGGAGGCCTGGAATTCACCGTTCGATCGGTCCCCGGGGCAGATGGCCGGCAGCATGCAGGGCACGGCGCCGGCGGCGACACAGAATGCTACATCCTCGCGTTGGAGGATAGGGCAGAATGTCATTCATCCCAAGTTTGGCGCGGGGGTTATCCTGAGTTGCGAAGGGAGGGGTGCGGATGCCCGTGTGGAAGTTCGATTCAACCGCGCCGGGACGAAGTGGTTACTGCTGGAATACGCCAAGCTGACGCCGGCGTGACCCGGGATAACCCGCGTTACCAGTAAAACCATGACTCAAGCCGGTTCCGGCGTTTGTGGAAAAATGTCCCTGTAGCTTGCATATATCGAGCCAAACAGCGTGGGCACCAGGACAAACAGCCCCAGGCCATAAGGCATCGCCGCAAGCACCATCAGCACCAGGGCGATTATGGCGTAAAGCTGAAATGCGACCACGTTCTTCAAGCAGGCGAAAAAACTCATCCGCATCGATTCCAGCGCGCCCATATCCTTGAATATCACCAGCAGGGGTGCAAACCAGGCCGACATCATCAATGGAATGGATAGGGTCAGCGCCACCAGGGAGGCGGATAGCATGTCGCCGGATACGGACTTCAATTCGTTCTCATCCACCCGTTTTCCTTCCATCAACAGACCCATCAACACATCTCCTCCAACCAGCATGAAGATGCCCAGGATCAGTATTTGTCCTACCAGATAAATTCCCCCTATGGTAATCAAAGGCGTCGCGGCCCCACGAAACCCCGCCACCAGATGTGAAAGCTCCAGCTCCTTGCCTTGTTCCAGCGCTTTGCACCCGATCATCAATCCAGCCAGGAATACTGGCGAGAGCAGTGTGAAAATGAGCTGCCCCGCCACCGGAATAAGCGAGAGCGCCATAGCAATCATCAATAGCGTCGTGCATAAGATTATCCAGACCAGCGGAATTTTACGAAACAGGAAAAAGCCGGATATGATCCATTGCCATCCTTGCTTTGCATCAACCTGTCTAACTTCCATTTCTATCTCCGATAATGCAAAGTCCGCTATCCGGTTCAACCAGTGATCCATGGCTCAAACCCAAACTTCCCCCAGTTCGGAGTGGAAAGCCGAATGAGTCTTCAGAATGTGCATGAAGTGCGCAGGGTCCTTTACATGAGTAAGCTCACCCGCGCGAGGTAAATAATAATCATGGAGCCGCGATACCCAGAAGCGCAAGGCTCCGGCGCGCAACATCACCGGCCACGCGTTGCGTTCGCCGTCGGTGAGGGCACGGGTTCGATGATAGGAGTCGAGCAAGGATAACGTCCGTTCTGCATCCAGTTGGCCGTTTTCGCCCAAACACCAGTCGTTTGCGGCTATGGCAAGATCATAGAGCAGCACGTCATTGCACGCAAAGTAGAAGTCGATTACCCCTCCCATCGCATCACCGACAAATAACACATTATCACGAAAAAGATCTGCGTGGATGACGCCGCGTGGGAGGTTTTCCGAACGATACAGCGACTGGAAACGCAACTCCGACTGGAGAACCTCAGCTTCCTCCGGGGTAAGAAAAGGCATCAGGCTCGGAGCCGTGGCATTCCACCATTTCGGACCGCGGGAGTTTTCCACCTTTTCGGGGTACGAGCGTCCGGACAGATGCATATTGGCCAGTAGTTCACCCACCTCTGCGCAATGGCCGGAAGTCGGGCGTTCTTCCGATTTTCCGGGCAGGCAGGTAACGATGCTCGCAGGCTTGCCATTGAGTTCGCTCATCATATTGTTATCGAGGTCAGCTACTGGATTGGGGCAGGGAATGCCGTGGTGCGAGAGGTGCGCCATCAGATTCAGGTAGTAGGGCAATTCCGGGAAGGTGAGTTTCTCAAAGAGCGTCAGTACATATCTGCCGTGGCTGGTCGTAACGAAATAATTCGTGTTTTCGATCCCCGATGAAATACCCTTTAGATCTATCAACGTGCCGAGAGCATAATTTTTCAGCCAGGCCGAAAGCTGATTCTGGGTAACGGTAGTAAAAACTGACATGAATGAGAAAACGGGAACACCGCTACAGCAAATAGCTGGAACGGTCCTTCCGTCATTGTTGTGATTGTGGAATTTAAAACTGCTGTATGACCCACATCGGCGGCCGGATGCCTTGATCGAGGCCGCCGGTGCCCGTGGCAAATGTCCCGTCTCCGAAATTGTCTATCAGGTAATATGGCAGGCCTATGCGGGGAGTCACCTTGATCATGTAAAGCCTTCCGTTGATACGGTATTCCTCGATCTTGTCCTCTCCCCGCCTGGTAATGGTAACCTGCGGCTCAAGCGAGGCGTCATCCTCGGAGCCGGGCGAAGGCAGGGCGAGCTCCGGTGGTTCTGGTACTTCCGGCACCGGACGCAAACCTTTAGGCGCGCTGGATTGAGCTGCTACCGGTAGTGCGGAGCTCAATAACAATGCGAGTGTGAATCGATGCATGGCGCCTCCCGACGGAGTCATAAAGGTCAGTTTGCTCATTCTATCCCATAAGACCTGCCGCTACAGATTGAGTTGCACCTCGCGTTCGGCCGGGGAGGGTTCGAAGCCCCGTGTCTCATAGTACTGGAAAATGGCATCGACCACCTTGGCAGGCTCATCGATGATCTGTATCAGGTCCATATCTTCCGGAGCGATCATTCCTTCGCCTATGAGCGATTGCTTGAGCCAGTCCACCATACCACCCCAAAATTCCGAGCATACCAGGATGATGGGCATCTTCCGGGTCTTGCCGGTTTGCACGAGTGTAAGCGCTTCCATCAATTCATCGAGAGTGCCAAAGCCGCCGGGCAGCACGACGTAAGCCGTGGCGAATTTCACGAACATGTATTTCCGCGCGAAAAAATGATGGAAGGTCTGGCTCACGTCCTGGTAGACATTGCGATGCTGCTCATGCGGGAGCTGGATGTTCAAGCCGACGCTGGGAGATGTCCCGAAATAGGCTCCCTTGTTTGCTGCCTCCATGATGCCCGGACCACCGCCCGAAATGACGGAAAAACCCGCATCGGACAATTGCCGCGCAATCTGCTCGGTTAACTTGTAATATGGATGATCCGGAAGCGTGCGCGCGCTGCCAAAAATGCTTACCGCAGGCCTGATTGAGTTCAAGCGTTCCGTTGCTTCGACAAATTCTGCCATAATTCCAAACACGCGCCACGATTCCCGTGCAGACCACGTTTTTTCGCGAAAGTCGTTTGTCATGGTACGGGCTAATTTGTCTTGCGCGCTCATCAGGAATCTCCGGGGTTAAATGAAAACATTGCTGTTGGTTGACGGATCATCCTATTTATACCGCGCTTTTCATGCGCTTCCGGAATTGCGCAATCGGAATAATGAACCGACCGGGGCGATCTATGGCGTGTTGAATATGCTGCGCCGCTTGCACAAGGATTATAAAGCCCATTATAGCGCGTGCGTATTTGATGCAAAAGGCAGGACGTTCCGGGATGATTTGTATGCCCAGTACAAATCCAATCGCCCACCCATGCCTGATGAACTCGCTAGGCAGATCCAGCCGTTGCAGGAGTGCATCGACGCGATGGGCTGGCCGATGCTGGTCGTGGAGGGCGTGGAGGCGGACGATGTGATCGGTACGCTGGCTAGGCAGGCGGAGCGCGAAAACATGCGCTGCATAATATCCACCGGAGACAAGGATATCGCCCAGCTCGTCAATCCGCAAGTGACGCTGGTCAATACCATGAGCAATGAAACGCTCGACGAGGCGGGTGTGCTTGCGAAATTTGGCGTGGGGCCCGGTTGCATGCTGGATTATCTTGCGCTGGTGGGAGATGCCGCGGACAACATTCCGGGGGTGGAAAAAGTGGGTCCGAAAACGGCAGTGAAATGGCTCTCCCAGTATGGCAGCCTGGACAATCTCGTTGCCCATCGCGATGAGATCGGCGGCGTGGTGGGCGAGAACTTGCGCAAGGCCGTCGACTGGCTGAACCGATCTCGCGAGATTCTGACCATCAAATGTGATGTCGAATTACCCATGGGCCTGCATGAACTTGGCCTGCAACCGCGAGACACGAAAAAATTGGCGGCGTTATTCGAGCAGCTGGATTTCAAGACGTGGTTGCGGGAGTTGCGGCAGGAGCCCAGCATGGATGGAGCGGAGGCGGCTTCTTCCCCGAGCGAAGGATCCCCATGCGCGGATCTTCCACCAGCCGGGATGCCTGCCATCGATTATGAAACCATTCTTCGCCAGCACCAGCTGGATGAATGGCTTGCGCGCGTCAATGCCGCGCCGCTGGTTTCCGTGGATACCGAAACGACAGCGCTGGATCCCATGAAAGCGCGGCTCGTCGGCATTGCGCTTTCAGTCGAGCCTGGTCGTGCCGCTTACCTGCCGCTCGCCCACCGGTATGCGGGCGTTGTGGAGCAGTTGCCGATCGACAACGTACTCGAGCAGCTCAAGCCCTGGCTTCAGGATCCCACCCGACTCAAGGTGGGGCAGAACCTCAAATATGACAAACACGTTTTTGCCAACCATGGAATCGAGTTGAACGGCATTGCGCATGACACGCTATTGCAGTCGTACGTGCTCGAGTCGCATCGTCCCCACGATATGGATAGTCTTGCGCTGCGGCATCTGGACGCGAAAACCATCAAATACGACGAGGTGACTGGTAAGGGAGCCGCGCGTATCGGTTTTGATCAGGTGGATATCGAACGCGCGGCCCGTTATGCCGCGGAGGACGCGGATATCACTCTGCAACTGCATCAGCATCTGTATCCCCAGATTTCCGCAGATCCAAAGCTCGACTATATTTATCGCGCACTTGAAATGCCGGCGCTGAACGTGCTGTTTGAGATGGAGCGCAATGGCGTGTTGCTGGATCTCAAGCTGCTGGAATGCCAGAGTCATGAACTCGGGGAAAAGATGCTGGCGCGGGAGGGCCAGGCCCATGCGATTGCCGGACATCCTTTCAACCTCAATTCGACCACGCAATTGCGGGAAGTGCTGTTCAACCAGCTCAAGCTGCCTGCCATCAAAAAGACACCTGGTGGCGCGCCGTCGACCGACGAGGATGTGCTGCAGCGGCTTGCCCTGGATTATCCCCTGGCGAAAATTCTGCTTGAGTACCGTGGCCTTGCCAAACTTAAATCCACCTACACCGACAAGCTTCCCCGCATGGTGGATACGGCTACCGGGAGAGTTCACACGAATTATGCGCAGGCGGTAGCCATCACGGGGCGGCTGGCAAGCAACGAACCGAATTTACAGAATATTCCGGTGCGCACCGCGGAAGGCCGGCGCATCCGAGAAGCATTTATCGCCTCGCCCGGCCACAGCATCATCTCCGCCGACTATTCGCAAATCGAACTGCGCATCATGGCGCACATCTCGCAGGATGCGAGATTGCTGGAAGCTTTTTCCGCAGGCGAGGATATCCACCGCGCCACCGCGGCAGAGGTATTCGCGGTCACACTGGATGCGGTGGACAACGAACAGCGCCGTTATGCCAAAATTATAAATTTTGGCCTGATATACGGCATGTCGGAATTTGGCCTCTCGTCGCAGCTCGGCCTGGAGCGGGCGGCGGCGCGGGCATATATGGATCGCTATTTCGCCCGCTATCCCGGTGTGGCAAACTACATGCAGCGGACCAGGGAAACCGCCAGGGAGGCGGGATATGTGGAAACAGTGTTCGGGCGAAAGTTGTGGCTGGCGGAGATCAATAGCTCCAACGGCAACCGCAGGCAGGCCGCCGAGCGCGCCGCAATCAATGCGCCCATGCAAGGCACGGCGGCGGACATTATCAAGCTTGCCATGATTGCCGTGCGGGACCAGCTGGCAGCGGCGAGCCTTCGCAGCAAACTGATCATGCAGGTTCACGATGAACTGGTGCTGGAAGTGCCGGATAATGAAATTGAAACCATGCGGCGCGCGCTTCCCGAGCTGATGGGCAACGTGGCGAAGCTCGACGTGCCGTTGCTCGTCGAAGTGGGAATTGGCTCGAACTGGGAGCGCGCGCACTGACTTCGGTGTTTCACCTGGGGCGTCGATACCGCGGCGCTTTCCCAAAAAGCAGCGTTTATCGAATCGGATTTTCCGAATCGGATTTCCATCTGCGCAGGTATTTTTATACTTGCTAACAGGGCAAATTTTACCGTAAAATCACACCCTTTTCGGTTTCAGGCCCCCAAGGTACAATATTTATGGTCATAATTCGGCTGGCGCGAGGCGGCGCCAAGAAGCGCCCGTTTTTTAACATGGTGGTAGCGAATTCCCGCGATGCCCGTGACGGGAGATTCATCGAGCGCATCGGTTTTTATAATCCCAGGGCGATCGAGGGCGAAGAAGCCTTGCGCATTCAACTGGATCGTGTCAATCACTGGCGGTCTCAGGGTGCGCAGTTGTCGGAAACCGTGACAAAGCTGGTCAAGCGATTTGGTGCGGAACAAAAGGCCACAGAAAGCTGAACTGGAGGAAGCAGCCGAACCGATGGTGGTAATGGGCCGCATTGCTGGGCCTTTCGGTGTATCAGGCGGAATCAAGGTTTTTCCCTATACCGAACATCCGGATGGATTGGCCCGGTACCGGGCCTGGTGGCTGGATGCGGATGGCGGCAAATGGCAGAAAGTCACGGTCAGCGGGTGCGAGGTTCATGGCGGTCTGTTGATTGCATTGCTTGAGCAATATGCAGACCGCACTGCGGCAGCCCGATTGAAGGGCCTGCAGGTTGCGATTCCACGAAGCCAGTTGCCTGCGTTATCAGGAAGTGGCAAGGATGGTTATTACTGGACTGATCTGATCGGTCTTGAAGTCATCAATCTCCAGGGAGAAAAGCTGGGGAAAGTAACGGGTCTGCTCGAGACCGGCGCCAATGATGTGCTTCAAGTGCAGGGGCTCGCAGAGGATAAAGAGGAAAAAAAAGAGCGGTTGATTCCTTTTATTGATTCCGTGGTTGTGCGGGTGGACCTGCAGGGGCGGTGCATGACGGTGGATTGGGGCGTGGATTGGGCATGACTTGTGAATTTGATGTCATCACGCTGTTTCCGGGCATGTTCAAGGCCATCACCGAGCATGGCATAACCGGCCGGGCGAGTATAAATCATCGTTACCAGCTGCATGCGTGGAATCCGCGGGACTTTACCGAAAATAATTATCGTACGATTGACGACCGTCCCTACGGCGGCGGCCCGGGGATGGTGATGCTGGCGGAGCCGCTGGAAAAGGCCATCATCGCAGCAAAAAATCGGCAGCTGGCCAGCGGCTTGAAGGAAACAAAGGTAATCTATCTTTCTCCCCAGGGGCGCATGCTGAACCACGATGTGGTCCGAGAACTGAGTGAGTTGCCGGGGTTGGTGCTGCTGGCCGGGCGGTACGAAGGAATTGACGAACGTCTGATTGCGCGCCAGGTGGATGAGGAGATTTCCATCGGGGATTACGTGCTATCGGGAGGCGAGCTTCCTGCGATGGTGTTGATAGACTGCCTGGTGCGGCAAATTCCAGGGGTCCTGGGCGACCCGGAATCGGCCAACCAGGATTCGTTTGTCGATAGGCTACTGGATTTTCCTCACTATACGCGGCCTGAGGTTTATCGGGGAAGCCCCGTGCCCGAAGTGCTGATGTCCGGTAATCATGCCCTTATCAGGCGCTGGCGCCTCCAGCAGTCATTGGGAAGGACATGGTTGAGGCGGCCGGATTTGCTGGCGCTGAAGATGGAGCGGGGACTAACGGGCGAGGAACTGGAATTGCTGGAGGAATTCAGGCATACGCATGCAACCAGCTGAGCAATTGAATCAAAAAATAAGGCAAGGAGTAACCAATGAATCTCATCGAGCAACTTGAAAGCGAAGAAATCAGCCGGCTTGGCAAGACCATTCCTGATTTTGCGCCTGGCGACACCGTGGTGGTGAATGTCAAGGTGGTGGAAGGAGATCGCAAGCGGATACAGGCTTACGAGGGGGTCGTGATAGCCAAACGCAACCGCGGCCTGAACTCGGCTTTCACCGTGCGCAAAGTATCCAGTGGCGAGGGCGTGGAGCGAACCTTTCAGACCTACTCGCCGTTGATAGCCAGCGTGGAAATCAAGCGCCGCGGAGATGTCCGCCGCGCCAAACTTTATTATCTGCGGGATCGCTCAGGCAAGTCCGCGCGTATCCGCGAGAAGCTTCCCGCTCGCTCATCGGTGAAAAAGGGCGCTGAGAAAACAGAGCCTGCGCAGTCCACACAGTCGGCTTCTGAATAGCGGCGGCGCCAGCGCCAGTCATTTCACTGACCTGCCATCACACTATGCCATTCGACGGATAGTATTGCCTCGCCTTGCGTCCGGTAGCGGCAATACCTTCATCACGGCTACGCCGGTAGGCAGGGCCTATTTTTGTTTCGGCTCAGGCTTGACCTCGATTTCCTTATACCAGATGTCGTAAACCTCGTCTGGCCACAAGGATTTGATCCAGACGATCACATCGTCTATCTCCTGGTTTGTCAGCCTGCCGTCCCATGCCGGCATTCCCCCCGCACCGTCGGGGCTGCCTACTCGAATCATTCTTTCCAGCGTTTCCGTGGAGTGGTGCCAGGCATGAGCGCTGCCATCCAGCGGAGGTGGCGGGTACCGCCCATCAGGGCCCGGATTTCTCCATCCGGGAGTAGCCTCGCCGTTCGGGCCATGGCAGTTCGCGCAATTTTTATGGTAGACAGCCTCGCCGCGCTTGATCTTTTCCGGATCGAGTTTGCGCGCCGCCAGGTTTTTTGGCGGCTGTGCCGATGCAACAGGAGGCGTTGTTGATTTTGCTTCCTCCGCAGGCGGAACAGCAGGTTCCGCGGCGGGTGAAGCGGGCGGAGCAGGAGCCTCTGATTGAGGCGGGACGGGTGCAGGTTGCGCTGGTGCTGCTGTCGTCGCGGGCGCAGCAGGTGGTTTTGACTCTCCGCAAGCTGCCATAAACGCGGCTGCCGCGGTGGCGAGAAGGAAGCAGCGGATGCTCATGACTGCACCCTCCATTGCGTCCCGGATTCAGGATTTCCCGGGCGAAACTGCAGGGGATCTTCCTTCGGTCCTGTACGCTGTTCATACCCGCCAGGATTCATGCTGATCATTTCAATCTCATCATGGACTCTTTCGGATCTGAGGGAAGATGGCGGCTATACACTGTCGTATCCCCCTGCTTGTCGATCAGGAGCACATCATAGGGATCGCTGCGCGCGCCTTCCATTCCTGGAGAACCGTGCGGCATGCCCGGAGCGGTGAGGCCAGTCGCGCGCGGGCGTTCCCTGAGCAAACGTTTTATATCCTGCGCCGGTACGTGCCCTTCGATTGCATATCCGTCGACAAGGGCGGTGTGGCACGAGCCGAGCGTGGTGGAAATGCCGGCACGTTCTCGTGCTTCCTTATTGCCGACGTCATGGGTATTGACGGTAAAGCCATTTGCGCGCATGTGATCGACCCATTTGGCGCAGCATTTGCAAGTCGAGCTTTTGTAGACCTCCACCGTGGAAGAGGCAAGCGCCGAACCGGTCAGTATGCCGGCAAGAATGGATCCGGCCAATATTTTATGAATCGGCATTTTCATTTGGCCTCCACGTTGATCGTTCCAAGCATGCCTTTCGAGTGACCCGGTAAGGGGCAGGCAAAATTGACGGTGCCTGCTTCAGCGAATTGCCATATCAGTTGCCCCGTTTTTCCTGGCTGTATGGTGATCATGTTGGGTTCATTGGGGTGTTCCATATCCGGAAATTTTTTCATTGTCTTGGCATGCTCATCCAGTTCTTCCGGAGTGCCGATCATCATCTCGTGTTTTTTCTTTCCACTATTTTTCAGTACGAATTTTATCGTTTCTCCCTGCTTTACCGTTATATCCGCAGGCTTGAAGCGGTTGTCCACCATGGTTATTTCGATCGTGCGCGATACGCTGTCAGGATCGCCAGGGCTACCGATGGAAGGATCAGCCACGCTATCATGATGGTGCCCATGGCTGCCATGGTCGGTATCTGCAAACGCATTCATCACGACAAGGCTTGAAATCAATGCGGGCAAGATAAAGATTTCTTTCATGGTTTTCCCTCTGCAATGCGTGGGGAGCGGCTACCGGGTCTAACTCCTCATGCTCATGTTTGAAAACATCGCTTCTATCGTCTCCAATGTACCGAAAGGACATCGTACATTCGCGGGCGATAAGCATTGGCCGATCAATATAAACCCGAAACATAATTTTACATTATGCGGATGCCTGATTCATACTTATCCGGCAAATTTCGCCCGCAATGACTCACTGCAAAAAAACACCTCCTTATCCGGCTTCCCGCCATCTCCTGCAGCGATATGGCCTTATGCGCCTTGGGTGGTAGACTAACGGGCTTCCGCGAAGTTCCTGGGTCCCATGGAGACTTCGCGTTCCAGGCGGAATCGATCCGGTTCGGAAACTGCACAGGTAACTGTACAATGCCAGGGGTATTTATGCGAACATAGCGCGGGCCCTCATTTGCATACTTCCTACCGAAGATCTGGATGAAAACACGGCGTACACGACCCGCTTTCACATGGCCGAGTCCCACCTGGCATTTTGTTTATTTGACGCCGTGGCTCATACTCGCGCTTGCGCTGACCGGCTGCGTATCGCCCATCGCACTCAACCGCGCCGTCCTGGGCTATGACGAAGCAATAACCAGCGCAGCTTCCAAGCAACTGCTGATGAATATTGCACGGGCGCGCCACCATCAGCCGGTCCATTTCACCGGTGTATCGAACGTTGCCGCCACTTTCGATTTTCGCTTCAGCGCGGGCGCTACTCCGGCACTGGGAGGGCTCGCGGGAGCGGTGCTTATGCCGATATTTGGCGGCAGCGTCGCGGAAAACCCCACCATCAGTATTGTTCCGATAGAAGGCGAGGAATTCACGAAGCGGTTGCTTACGCCATTCCAGCAAAATAAATTTACCCTGCTGCTGCGCCAGCGCTTTGACGTGGATCACTTGCTGCGGCTGATGGCGCAGGAAGTGCGGCTCGAGCAATCCGGGCAACACATCGCCTATCGCAACACGCCTTCCGATCGGCAAGGCTATGAGATGTTCCGGCGCGTGGCCCTGCACCTGTCGGCTATTCAGGACCAGAACCAGCTCTATACTGAACCGTTGACCGTGGAGCATATCTGGAATATCCCGGCTGGAGCGGTTTCAGCGGAAGGCTTTCAAGCGCTGGAGAAAGAGTATTCTGTCATTTATGACAAAGAGGACAATACCTACACATTGCGCAAGCGTGTGGCCGGACCCATCCTGATCACCAACTACGATCCTGATATCCTGTCCCCGGAGGAACGCGCGCGGTTGAGCGGCGCGGCCCAGGACTGGGCGACAAGCGATGTGACATTCGATATCCGCCCCAATCATGTGGGGGGAGAATGGCCTATCACCGGCACCTTCCGGCTCAGGAGCTTTCATTCCATTCTTCATTTCCTTGGCCAGGCCCTGGGTAATGAACCCGAATTTCCAGTAGAGAAAGATCCGCGCACTCCTCCCGTTACTAATGATGAAAACCCGGTAGCGGCGATGGATATCATCGTGTCGGATTCGCCTCCCCTGGACTCGGACCTGTCGATCCGTCTGCATAACCAGTATTACACGGTGAATACTACCGGCCCGCTTGCCCGCTGGAACCGGGACGGCTTCCAGATGCTATACCTGCTATTCCAGATGACCATTTCGGATATACCCCGCGTGGGCGTGCCAAGCATCACCATTGCCAAGTAATTTTTTATCGAGAACGGACAGACATTCCTGTTTCAGGCGAGTTTGCCGGCTGCTCAAATGAAACGGGACGGAATTGAAGTCATTCGGGACCCTGAACTGGTTTGTACAACGCTTCCGGCCCGAGAAGAGCCTGCCCGATTTCGATCACCTTGCGGCGGGATTTTGCTCCCCGTTTGAGCGTTACCTGCCGTAACGGCACGCTAAAAGCCCGGGCGATGAATGCCATGAGTTCGGCATTGGCAGCACCTTCGACCGGCGGCGCGGATAGCCGGATTTTGAGCGTATCGCCATGCAACCCGGCTACTTCTGTTCGTTTCGCCCCCGGCTGCACATGGAGGTTGAGGATGAGCGTCGTCCCTTTCGGATTATCGATAATCTGGCACCAGGTGCAGAGATGAGATGCTATCCGGCCTTGTTGCAAGCCTGATACCCCGTGCGGAGCCGACAGGGGACGGACTGGATCAGAATAATCGGGCAATTTCCGTTTCCGATCTGGCAACCATGAACAACAGCAACTGGATAATGATCAGCACGAACAGTGGCGACAGATCGACGTTGCCGATGGGCGGAACACGCCCGCGGATGGCTCCCAGTATGGGTCGGGTGAAACTGTCGAGCAGCGGCGCCAGCGGGCTATAGGGATTGATCCAGGACAGGATGGCCTGGATGATTATTGCCACCATGAATATGTATAGCGTGGTTTTGATGATCTCCACCAGAGCCAGCAGGCTCAATCCGCCTGCCGCGATCCCGGCACTGGAACTGAAATTGTATCCCTGGAGCATGAGCACGCCCGCGAGCATCGCAAGCTTGGTCAGCCATGCCAGCACGAGCGTAGGCATATCCATGCCGCGAAAGCTTGGAATGATTTTCCGTGCGGGCCGCACCATGAAATCGGTTGCCGCGATAAGAAACTGGGATAGTGGATTGCGGTACGGCGCGCGCAGCAGCTGCATGTAAAAACGCAGCAGCAGCGCCAGCGAAAAAAGGTTCAGCATTGTTTCCAGCAGGAAGACCAGCATCTGGCTCAGCATATGAATTTCCCCAGGCTATTTTGGCTACTCGGATATCTCTGGCGAACGACGATAATGCTCTTGCCAGGCAACCGTCATCTTTCCACCCCTTCAAGCATGCAGGCCCCGACTTATCCAGGGCCTTCTCAAGCCTTGCCGAATTCATCCGCCAATTCGCGGGAACGGCGTCGCGCCGCGTGGGCTGCACTGAGGATCGCGTTTTTGACGCCTTCTCTCTCAAGCACTTTTATCGCCTGTTCGGTAGTGCCTCCGGGTGACGTAACCCGCGCCCGCAGTGTGGCGGCCTCTTCCTTGCTGCTGGCTGCGAGAGTCGATGCGCCCAGGAATGTCTGCAGGCTGAGCGATCTCGCCTGGGCTGGATCCAGCCCCAACTCCCGGGCGGCTTGCTGCACTGACTCGATGAAATAAAAGATATAAGCCGGACCGCTGCCGGAAATCGCGGTTACCGCATCCAGCATCTCTTCGTTTTCGCACCAAAGCACGGAGCCCACCGCTCCCAGGATGGCTTCCGCAGCGCGCTTCCCTTCGGTGTCCACATCCGGCAGGGCATACAGGCCCGTCACGGCTGCGCGAACCAGAGCAGGGGTGTTGGGCATTGCGCGCACCAAGCGTTCGTAACCGCCCAGCCAGCGCGCAATATCCCTGGCGCGAATGCCGGCGGCGATGGAGACCACGAGCTGGCCGGAAAGCAGTGGTGCAAGCTCGCGCGCTACGGGCGCCAGTTGCTGCGGCTTTACCGCGAGCACGATCACGCCGGTATTGGCCGGGCCTCCAGCATCGAAGACTTTGCCACCGAGATCCGGTGCCGCTTCCACATCAAACTCGCGTTTTATCCTGCCGCGCTGGTCGGCATTCGTTTCCACCACGGCTATTTGCTCGCGGGTACAGCCTTGCTGCAGCAGACCGCCAATCAATGCGGCGGCCATATTGCCGCCACCAATGAAACGAATATTCATGATGATTTTATGATTTCGAACCCATAGCCTGTTAACACACGTTTTGCGCCCGCGATAATGGTGGATCTCCACCGGAACGAGGCACGAGCCGCACGGCAGAGCGGAAAGCGAGCGGTTCCTTAGGATGATATACCAAACCTCGAGGTTTTAACTGAACCAGATCACGAGGATTTATCCAAAGGTTTCTTAGAATTCGGCATGGACCCTGAGTCCGTAAACATTCACGGGGCCACGATCGGCATTGAAACCGGGATTGGAGATATGCTGATAGTCGGCAGTCACCCAAAGCGAATGCAGCACATTAACGCTATAGAAAATATCCACTACGTGCTCCGCACGAGCCTTGATGCGGCCATCACCGATAAATCCGTCGATGCCTCCCATATTGAGGTATTTGGCATGCTGGCTCGAAATCCAGCCTGCGGCAAATCCGGCTCCGAGCAAATCCTTGCTTCGTTTCCAGCGGGAACCGTTGGCCAGAGCACCAAATGCAATCGACCGGTCGGTCGAGGTATAGGAATACACTTCGGTTTTGCCATCGCTATACATTCCCCGGAGGAACACGCCCACATCATCCAATACCTCTTGTTCCAGATTGATCCCTATACCCATCTTGTCGTTCGGCTTGCGCGCCCAGCATAAATCCGGGGCGCCCGCATTGCCTGATTCATAATTGAAACCGGTGCAGGTTGTGGCGTTTTTATTGGGATCGGATCGAAACGCGGCAATGGCATCGCTGAATTTACCCATGTTTTCATGATTCCGGTAAGCCAGCACCCGGACGGCCCCGGGACGGCCATGCCACCGATGACGGCGCTCGACTTCGACCTGATGCCCGTAAAATTTGAATGCCCTCATGTCGAGCGGGAGCTGGTTGGGATCCTTGGAGGGGATGACATGGGCGAAGCGCACTGTCCAGTCGTCATGAAAATATTCGGCTACGCCACCCCAGGTATATCCTCTTGCATCCGCGGCGAAATCGAAGGCCGCGTAGGTCATGAATGCCATGTTCAAAAATTGCCTGCGCAGATCGCCGGAGTATGAATTCTTGTCGAAGAAATCGATCACACTGAAGTTGCCGAACCTGAGAACGAGGCGCCTGCTGTCCACCGTCGTTCCGAGCTGCATCGGATCGGAAGCGAGTTGTATGCGCTCTCCGCCAAATCCGAAAGTCTGTTTGAAAAACAACCGGGACTGGTAATAGATGGGAGTCTCGCTGCCGCCTTTTTGCAGCTCGAAGTTTTGTATCACGCCGCCCAGCCCTTTCAAGTTCGACAATGGCCGCATGGATATCATTTCCGGCGCAAAATAAATTTCTCCTCCCTGCCATGTCTTGAGTCCGAGATAGAGCGTGGCGGTTCCGGTGAAGCTTCTTTCGCTTCCCGGCAACAGGGAATTAGGACTTCCATTCAGGTTGGTATACAAAGCTGGAAAAGCACCCTTCCAGCTGGAAATGTAGGTGAACTGGCCGTAGGCATTCCAGCGCTCATCCTTCAAATCATGCCATCCCTTTTTTGCCAGCATATTCATGATATCGAATTCATCTTCGGCGCGCGGATCCGGCTCCGTCACGCCGGCTTGCACCGGCACAACGGAAAATAGCAGGCAGCAGACAAGAAATATCTTGAATAGTGGCACTGTCGCTCCTATGGAGCCTCCGAACAAATCCTCATAGGCGCAACGGCAGCTTTCCGGGATGGAATGCCCGAAAGAGCAGTCTCTTCCAGAGGAAGATGCGACCCCGTAACGGGCTGTTTGAGAGCGGTGCGGCTTAATATCCGATCGGCCGCCCGCGCATGCTTCTTGCTTATTATTTTAGGTTTCAGCCTATTTCTGGCAACGAGGGCAATAAAAGCTCGAACGCTGTCCCTGTCTGATCTGAGTGATGGGCGTGCCGCACTTCCGGCAGGGTTGCCCGGTTCGCCCATATACCCAATACTGCTGCTGGAAGTAGCCGGGTTTGCCGTCACTGCCGACAAAATCGCGCAAACTGCTGCCCCCGGCCTCGATTGCGAGATTAAGGGTGTGCTTTATCGCTTCCGCCAGTTTCTTGTACCTGCTCAAGCCGATTCGATCGGTAGGGGAAAGAGGGTTGATGCCTGCGTGAAACAGGGCTTCGCTAGCGTAAATATTGCCCACTCCCGCCACGATATGGCTGTTCATCAGTACCTGTTTGATGCTGGCGCTGCGGCCTCGCGTTTTCTTATGGAGCACCGCGCCGTCAAACGCGGCATCCAGCGGCTCGGGACCAAGCTGGGCCAGCAATTTGTGATGCAGCGCATCGTCGCATGACCAGAGCATTGCTCCAAAACGACGCGGGTCACGCAGACGAAAAATAGTGCCATTGTCGAGAATCAGATCGATGTGGTCATGCTTCTGCGGCGCCACGGCAGCCAGCGCTGATGGTATTGCCGCTGAAGGGATCAACAGTCTCAGGCTTCCGGACATCCCGAGATGCAATATCACTGAGCCCTCGCCGCAATTCAGCAGCAGGTATTTTGCGCGGCGCGACACGGAATTGATTTTCAGGCCACGCAGGGTTTGCGCCATGTTCGGCGAGACCGGCCAGCGAAGATTCGGGTTGCGTATCGCGACATCGGCAATATGCCGTCCCTCCAGATGAGGCGCGATACCGCGGCGGATCACTTCGACTTCAGGGAGTTCAGGCACTGGATTGGAGAACGCGATCGTTACTCTTGGTGTGTTCGTATCTCTGCTGCCACGTGTTGCCACGATAGCGCACTACTCGTTCGCGTGGCAATAATAATACGGTTTTTTTCAAATACCGGGCTTTGGTAGGGCCGGACTGTTGAAGGTGGTTGCGGCAAGGGACTTCAGGCATTGGATGCCAGTACCTAAAAAACGAGGAGGAACTGATAAGAATGAGGAGCAGAGCATGACCCTAATTATCGAATTTGAAAGCAAGACCCGGAGTGCGGCGGGTTTGGGGCATTGGTAAATTGACAGCCGTTACCAATATGCAACTGGAGGCAATCGTGAATTCGAATAAATCAGTGAAAAAAGCGCCGCTTGCCGACGCCACGCTCAACGACCCGCGCTGGACGGCTGTCAAGGCGCGCAGCATTGAAGCGGACGGCAAGTTTTATTACGGCGTACAGACCACTGGCGTTTACTGCCGCCCTTCCTGCGCCGCCCGTCCAGCACGGCCGGAGAATGTCCGTTTTTACGGAACGCGCGAAGAAGCCGAGCAGGCCGGTTTCAGGCCCTGCAAGCGCTGCCGGCCGGACCGGCCGGCGCTGGCCGAGCAATATGCAACCAGGGTTACCCAGGCCTGCCGCATCATCGAGGGAACGGAGAATACCCCGACCCTCGACGTCCTTGCCAGGCAAGTGGGCATGAGCACTTATCACTTTCATCGCGTGTTCAAACAGGTGGTCGGGCTGACGCCGAAACAGTATGCCGCCGCGCAACGCGAGAAAAAGATACGTGATGAACTGGGACGCGGCGGTTCAGTGACGGATGCCATTTTCGACGCGGGATACAGTTCCAATAACCGCTTCTATGAAAAGTCGAACAAGGTCCTGGGTATGACGCCGACCCGCTATCGCGCTGGCGGCGCCGATACGAGAATCCGTTTTGCCATCGGAGAATGCTCCCTGGGGTCGATCCTGGTTGCGCAAAGCGACCGTGGCATCTGTGCGATTCTCCTGGGAGACGATGCGGAAAAGCTGGTGCGGGACCTGCAGGATAGTTTTCCCCATGCCAACCTGATCGGCGGGGATGCGGATTTTGAACAACTGGTGGCGCAGGTAGTTGGCTTTGTCGAGGCGCCGGGCGTCGGCCTGGATCTGCCGCTGGATGTGCGCGGCACTTCGTTCCAGCAGCGGGTATGGCAGGCGCTGCGCGAAATTCCCGTGGGGCAGACGGTCAGCTACACCGATATTGCAAGACGCATCGGCTCGCCCCGGGCAGTGCGGGCAGTGGCGCAGGCCTGTGCGGTCAATCGGCTCGCGGTGGCCATTCCCTGTCATCGGGTGGTGCGCAACGATGGCGCCTTGGCTGGCTACCGTTGGGGCGTGGAGCGCAAGCGTTCTCTTCTGGAAAAGGAAGCAGGCGAGAAGGTGCGGACATGAATGCCCTGGTACAGAAAGCACGCGAAACCATGCCGGACAAGCAGTTTGCCTGCCGCGTGCATGAGCTTGACTGGAATCGGATAGGGAACGACCTGGATATGCAGGGGTCTGCGGTCGTCGAAAATCTCATCACACCGGCGGAGTGCGATGCGCTGGCCGCTCTTTATTCGAAGGACGAGATTTTTCGCAGCCGTGTCGTGATGGCCCGGCACGGTTTCGGACGAGGAGAGTACAAATATTTCCGCTATCCGCTTCCCGAGATCATTTCGGATTTGCGCAATGAGGTCTATCCATGCCTGGTTCCAACCGCCAATCGCTGGAATGAGGCAATGGGCATGGATGTGCGCTACCCGGCGAAACATGCAGACTTTATCAGGCGCTGCCATGAAGCCGGCCAGTTTCGTCCGACCCCGCTGCTGTTGCGTTACGAATCGGGAGATTACAATTGCCTGCACCAGGATTTGTACGGGAAACATGTATTTCCGCTTCAGCTTACCATTTTGTTATCCGAGCCAGGACGTGATTTTACGGGCGGCGAGTTCGTGCTGACCGAGCAACGGCCGCGCATGCAGTCCCGTCCGGAGGTGGTTCCGCTCGGGCAGGGTGATGCTGTCGTATTTGCCGTGCATCATCGGCCGGTCCAGGGCGCACGCGGAGTCTACCGGGTCAATCTGCGCCATGGAGTCAGTCGCCTGCGCTCAGGCCATCGCCACACCGTGGGGATCATTTTTCATGATGCGGCCTGATGACGGTGAACAAATGATGTTGCCCCTGTTTCCAGATGCGGATACTGAGCGCCTCCCCGAAAGGGAAGAATTGTGTCCCGGCGCGGTTCTGCTGCGCGGTTTCGCGCTGACGCGCGAAGCCGGGATTCTTGATGCGCTGCATGTTATTACAGCAGAGGCTCCGTTTCGCCACATGATCACGCCGGGCGGCTTTTGCATGTCGGTAGCGATGACCAATTGCGGGTCCTACGGCTGGGTATCCGATCTTACGGGCTATCGCTATGATGCGATAGACCCGGAAAGCGGGAAGCCCTGGCCGTCCATGCCTGCGGTTTTCCTGAAGCTGGCGCACGAGGCCGCGGCAAGCGCCGGCTTTGAAAATTACGTGCCTGACGCCTGCCTTGTCAATCGCTACGAGCCCGGGGCGCGGCTATCCCTGCATCAGGACAGGAACGAGCGTGATTTCAGTTCACCCATCGTTTCGGTCTCGCTGGGAATTCCGGCGGCTTTCCTGTGGAGTGGTTTACGACGCAAGGATAGGCCTGTGCGAATTCCGTTGATGCATGGCGACGTAATGGTGTGGGGCGGACCGGCAAGGCTGCGCTATCATGGCGTGCTGCCGGTCAAGGAGAGCAGCCATTCTTTTGCCGGCAGACATCGGATCAATCTGACCTTTCGCAGGGCTGCTTCGAGCCGCCAAGGCTGATGCTTCGCCACTCCTTCGGTTGAGGCAATTCGGTCCTTGTAATTTGCCGCCTTTGATCTATGAATAAACTTCAGGCTGACAGGTTATTCGCTTACACGCCTGCGGCAGCGGATCAGGGTTGCGCTCGATGCGTCCCGCATTCGGCCCGCGAGCGCGCTGGCATGAGCTGGTATGCGTCAGGAAGGGGCAACGATGAAAGGCAGGTGCAGGAGTGCAGGGATACGGGTTATATGGCGATCTATCTTTTCAAGCACGTTTATTTTCCAATGCATCCGTCCCGCTTTTCGGAACAGGGCATTGACAGAAGGAGCAGACAATGGGCTGGGCACCGAATTGGGTTGGGGTCAGCGGTGGTGTGACGGCACCATCCACTTCCATTACCTCGATAGCGAGGTATCCGCAGCATCTCGATATCTTTTGCGTGGGCACGGATCACGGAATCTACAGCGCGTGGTGGGATATTGCCACGGGATGGGCAAACTGGTTCCAGGTTCGGGGCGGTATCGCAGCGCCAGGAACGACGATCACCGTGGTGGCCCGCAATCCGGATCACCTCGATCTTTTCGTCGTGGGATCGGATCACAAAGTCTATAGTATCTGGTGGGACGCCAACGGGGGCTGGGCCAATGGATGGTTCCGCGTCTCCGACCTGACCGCGGCGCCCGGCACTTCCATCGCGGCCATTGCCCGAAACCCCAACCATCTGGACCTGTTCGTGGTCGGGTCGGACATGAAAATCTACAGCATCTGGTGGGATGCCAACGGGGGCTGGGCAGCGAACTGGTTTGTCGTCAGTGGCGGTGTCGCGGCAGGCGGCACGTCGATCACGGCCGTGACCCGCAACCCCAACCACATAGACCTGTTTGCGGTTGGGTCGGACCACGGCATCTACAGCACTTGGTGGGACGCCAACGGGGGCTGGGCGAACTGGTTTCAGGTGGCTGGCGGGGTCGCCGCCGCGAACAGCTCGGTTGCGGCCATCGCACGCTATCCGACCCACCTGGATCTGTTCGTCGTTGGCACGGACCATAGAATCTACAGCATCTGGTGGGATGCCAACGGGGGCTGGGCAGCGAACTGGTTCGTTGTCAGCGGCGGCGTGGCCGCGCCCGATACCTCCATCAGCGTCGTCTCGCGCTATCCCGATCACCTCGATGTCTTCGCCGTAGGCACGAACCACGGCGTATTCAGTGTCTGGTGGGACGCCGGCACCGGTTGGGGCTCCTGGTTCCAGATTGCCGGAGGCGTCGTCGCGCCACAGACTTCGATCAATGCGCTGAGCCGCTATCCCGACATACTCGACGTCTTTGTCGTTGGAACCGATTATCATGTCGATACGATCTGGTGGCTCGACCAGATCTACTTCTTCATGCAGCAGCAACAGCAGTCGAACTGGTGCTGGGCAGCGACAGGGACCAGTGTCGGCCTGTTCTATCAACCAGGAAGCGGCTGGACGCAGTGCGCGGTGGCCAATGGCGAACTCGGCCGAAACGACTGTTGCGGCGCGGGCGCATCCGGCCCCTGCAACGTCTACGGCTATCTCGACCAGGCGCTCACGGTGGTAGGTCACTTCGACCACTGGGTGGGCGGCATAATAGCCACCACCGCCCAGATCGAGAACGAGGTGACCTTCGCCCGTCCCCTGGGGATTCGCGTGGCCTGGTCGGGCGGCGGCGCCCACTTCCTCGTCATAAAGGGACAATACAGCGCGGGGGGTATCGACTACGTTTCCGTTGATGACCCGATCTACGGCCGCTCGGACGTCAATTACGCCACCCTCCAGACCGCCTACAAGGGATCGGGCACGTGGACCCACACTTACTACACCAAATACTGAGGAGCTTCTGATGGCCCTTATTACTCCAACCCCTCCAAAGCAGGCACTGGACGCCGTGCATTCCACTTTCCTCGAATTGAACAGGAACCGTGCCTTCAGATCTCCGGCCTTGCGTGGTGCAACCGGGACTTTACAGCTCACCGAGCCCCATCAGGTATTCACGCTGGGGCTCACCGACCTGGCGGCGGGAAAAGGGCTCGATGCAGCCAGGCCAACCGGGTGGCGCTATCTCGTGCAGGAAGGCGACAAGGTTCTTGCCTCCGCCGAATCGGTTGCCATGGGTGCCGCAAACGAACACGTATTCTCAGCCTTCAACGAAGGCGGTTTTGTCGCATCGAGCGCGAGTGCGATCCGCGCAGTGAGGGAGGCTCCAGAGGTGGAGCAAGGTGGTTTCGAGCTGCGGCTTCTCAACGTCCCCGGACTATATGTTCTGGCCCTCTGGCTGCATGGCGCCCCGGGGAAAGGCGATCTCCTGGTGCCGCTGGCGCCTTCTCCAGTGGAAACTCCAGCGGGCAGGCCGGTTCCTGCCGCCATACTGCTCAAGGAGCTTGCCGACAAGGCCCAGGCGCCTATCGCGGCCGCCGACCGGACTGGCGGGTAGGGCCGCTGAGCAATGCGCTCATGTTGAAGGCGGGCGCAAACCTCAAGACGCCGCCACGAATCCCGCAAAGGCGCATACAACATTCATGCCGGCAAAGCAAAGCGGTCTTAATTTCTCGTTCTCTTGCGCCAGATAATGATTCCGGTCATGACGAAAACCAGGGGAAGCACGAGCAGGAAACCCGCGCTGATCAAGCCGAGCACTGTTTTGTTCAGGTTCAGGCTGCTATCGAGCGTGGCGCGAGGCTGGATGGCAATCAGATTTTCATCGCCGGCCAGCCAGTTCATGAGGTTGATCCCCAGATCCAGGTTTTTTCCCTGGCCAAGGTAGTCGTTGGCGAGAAAATAACCCGTGCCGACCACGGCAATGCGCTGCTCCCGTTCCTGCAGATTCCGGCTCAGGGTAACAGCGATACTGACGGGGCCCGCCACATCATACATCTTGTCGAAAGTCATTTTGCCATCGAGCGCTCCGGCTTCAACCCAGCCTTCGTCCGCTACATCCACCAGCGACAAGCCTTGCCATTCGTCATTGTCATTGACAGTGATCTGGCGGGCAAAGGGAAATACCGTGGTATATTCGAAATCAGCGGCGACCCGGTGCTGTCCATAATTTGCGCCTATGGCGAAGGTAATGGGCAGATTCAGCTGACGCGCCTGTGGATCGATCACCACTCCTGGCGTGAGGGTCAATGCCAATTTTTCCGCCAATGGCTGCAGGCCATGCAGAGGCTCCGAGTCGATCAGCCACAGAAGATTTCCGCCGCGCGCAATATAGGCGAGAAGTTTCGCCACTTCCTCTTTCTGCAACTCGATCTGCGGGGAAGAAATAACGAGTACATCGGTTTCCGCCGGGACTTCCCAATCGACGGAAAGGTTGAGATTCCCGACCTTGAAGCCCTTGCTTGCCAATTGTGCGCCAAAGCTGCCCAGGTCGCGGCCGGCTGCACCATCGAATTTACGTTCTCCATGCCCGGCAAGCGCTGCCACAATTTTTTTTCTTGGCCGGACCAACTGCAACAAGACATTGGTAAACGCCTGCTCGTTAACCGATGCGAGGCGTTCAAGCCTGCCATCGAAGGCGACTATCATCTCCCCGTTTGCCTGTATTCCCGCTTGCTGGGCCTGCTGGGGTTGCTCGGTGGGATCGATGAACGTGACAGTTATGTCGGACTTCGCCCGCTGGTAAAGCGACAGGAATTCGCCGATGATCTTGCGAATATTTCCCAATTGCGCATCATTAGCGGTTGCATACACGGTAACGGCCAGCGGTCCGTTCAATTCCTTCAGCACCGCCAGGCTGGCCTGGCTCAAGCTGTTGCGTGCGTTCTGGCTGACATCCCACTGGATACGGTTTTCCTGCGCCAGGTACCCCAGCAGCAATGCAAGCGATATCAACGCCACCACGAACAGGCTGCGCCTTGCCTGCCATCGTCCATGGCGTTTTTTATCGGCGGTGATCATTGTCTGCCTGGTTCAACTGCCGATCCGCTCTCCATGCAGGCGATGTATCGCCAGCACCAGAAAGACGAGCACGAAAAGCATGAAATAGGCAAGATCGAACGTATCGATAATGCCGCTATTGAAACCTTGATAATGTGAAAGCGGGGAGACCTGGCCCATTGAATTCGCCGGCCCGTCTTCCGCGGCCATATCCACGACCCATAGTCCCAGCAGGATGCCCAGGGCGGCGGCTCCTGCAATAGCAGGGTGTGTGCCGAGGGTTGAAATATATAGCCCGAATGAAGCGAAGCAGGCACAGACAAGGAGAAGTCCCGCAGTATTGCTCAGCAACAGGCCGAGATCGAGCACCCCTCCGGCAAGCAGTGAAACCGACATGAGCGCGACCAGGGCAACCACCAGGGAAAGGAGCATGAGAAGGCTGAGAAATTTGCCCAGGACGATTTCTGCCATGGAAACCGGGGCTGACAGTAAAAAAGTGAGCGTATGGTTGCGCCGCTCTTCCGCGATAAGGCGCGCCGCAAAAAATGGTGTGATCATGAGCAGAACCGCCGCCGCCATGGCGAATACCGGCATGATGATGGCTTCGGTTACTCCCGGGGGATTGGCGATTTTCACCAGTTGGGGCTGAATTTCCAGAAAAGCATCGAGATGCGCCAGAAAAGTCCAGGCCAATATAACCTGAACCAGCGCTAGCACCATCCAGGCGAACGGCGAACCGAGCAGGATTTTCAGTTCCTTATGGGCAATGGTTAAAATCATGGCTGCGGGTAACGCGAATAATCGGGAGAAGAAGCAGCGGCCTCATGAATCAAGCGAGGAGTCGCTGCGTGGCGGTTGAGGCGGTTCATCGAAGCGTTCAGCGAGGTGATCGGACACTTCCCGGTCCTGCGTGAAACGAACAAAAAGCTCCTCCAGGCTTTCCCCTTTCTGTTTCAGGCGTTCGATCGTCTCGCCGAAAACGATGTGTCCCTCATGCATGATCTGGATGCGATCGCACATGGTTTCAGCCTCATGCAGGATGTGGGTGGAAAGAATGACGGCTTGCTCCGCTCCCAGATCACGGATGAGGCTGCGTATCTCCCGGATCTGGTTAGGGTCGAGGCCTGACGTCGGCTCATCGAGTATGACGACGTCCGGCTCATGAATGATTGCCTGAGCAATTCCAACGCGCTGCTGATAGCCTTTGGAAAGCGTGCCCAGCAGCTTGTTCCCGAGGCTGGACAGACCGCATCGCTGCTTGATCCGGTGCAAAGCGGAAGCGATATCCTCTGGAGCGACTCGATGCAGGCGTGCCGCGAACCGAAGATATTCGTCTATGGTCAATTCCCGGTAAAGGGGCGGGATCTCGGGCAGATATCCAAGATGTGCCTTGGCATCCCGCGGCCTATCAAGCAGGTCTTCCCCGCAAACTTCAACCCTGCCGCAGCTCGGGGCAAGGTTTCCCGTCAACATTCGCATGAGAGTGGTCTTGCCGGCCCCGTTGGGGCCGAGAAATCCCAATACTTCCCCATGCCTCAGCTCCAGGCTGATGTCTTGCACAACCATCTTCCCGCCGAATTGGCGGGACAGGCGATGTGCAGAGAGGGCAGGCGGATGTTGTCCGGGACTGATCACGGGAGCGCTCCTCCCCCGCATCGACTTCCTCCTGCGCCAATTTACGGACGAGGGTTTCATGCCATTTCCAGATGCTGCCGGCGTTGCCATGGATAGCGAATTATTGCGCACATCGAATTCATTGTACCGCCAAAAACCCTTTTGAAGACTCCGCGGGAGCGCAATGCGCACTTGTGATAAGCGTAAAATATACCTAATATGGCGGCTTATCGTAGGTCAGCCCGCCTCTTTATTTCCTTGATAGCATTATTTTTCGAACCCTGTGTGGATTTTCCATGAATCTTAAAATTCCTGGCGCTCTGTTGCTGCTTTTTCTCGGTGCCTGCGCGCAGATTCCGACAAAGACAAATGTCGAGACGCGCAAACCGGATGAACAGAGCGACGCTCAAAAATCAAAAATACCGAATCAGGAATTGACCTCGCCGATGCTGTTCGATTTCCTGCTGGCGGAAACTGCCTTGCAGCGCGGTGATCAGGATATCGCAATCCGCACTTACCTGAAACTGGCACGAGTTACCCACGACCCGCGCGTTGCGCAACGCGCAACGGAAGTTGCTCTTCAATCGCGCCAGGCGGCGCCAGCCCTGGAAGCAGCAAAGATCTGGATAGGACTGGATCCGGATTCCATTCCCGGGCGCCAGACCGTGGCGGCCTTGCTGGTGAATGCGGGGAAGCTGGAAGAGGCCAGACCTCATCTCGAAAAGTTGCTTGCCGGGGAAGGAGGCAGTGTCGGCGAAGCGTTCATGCAATTGAACAGCTTGCTGGTGCGCAGCGCCAACAAAAATGCGACATTCGAACTTGTCAAGCAATTGGCGGAACCCTATTCCAATCTGCCGGAAGCCCATTTCGCCGTATCCCAGGCGGCATGGTTCGCAGATCAATTCGACGTCGCCCTGGCCGAGATGAAGCAGGCCCTGGCGCTTCGCCCGGATTGGGAAATCGCCGCGATATATCAGGGCCGGATATTGGCGCGCACCTCCGAAGCCAGCGCGCTGGCATTTTATGAGGATTATCTCAAGCGTTATCCCAAGGCCAACGATACACGCATCACGTATGCACGCCTGCTGCTTGCGGAAAGAAATTACACCAAGGCGCGCGAGCAGTTCCAGAGATTGCTTGCGGAGAATCCAGGGAATGCCGACGTGGCCGTCGCGGTGGGATTGCTGTCGATGGAATTGCGGGACTACGAGGTTGCCGAGTCCAATTTTAAAAAAGCGCTGGAGCTGGATTACAGGGATCCGGGGATGGTGCGATTTTATCTAGGCGGCGTTTATGAGAAAACCAACGATATCGATACAGCCATGGAATCGTATCGGTCGGTGACCAGTGGAGCGCAATACATTCCCGCGCAGATAAAGTATGCCATTCTCTTAAGCAGGAAAGGCAGGACGGAGGAAGCGGTCCACTATCTGCAGCGTCTGCCTGCGGCAAATGAGCAGCAGCAGGCCCAGTTGATCATCGCCGAAGCGCAGTTGCTGCGCGAGGCCAAGGCCTACCAGAAATCCTACCAGTTGCTTAGCAAGGGCCTCGAAAAATTGCCGGATTATCCCGATTTGCTCTATGACCGCGCCCTGGCAGCGGAACGAATCGGCAAGACGGAGTCGATGGAGCGGGATTTGCGCAAGCTGATCGAGTTGAAGCCTGATAACGCACATGCTTATAACGCACTGGGTTACGGCCTTGCCGAACATACCAACCGCCTGAAGGAGGCGCTGGAGCTTATCGAAAAGGCGATCAGGCTTTCCCCGAATGATCCCTACATCATGGATAGCCTGGGGTGGGTGCATTACCGCCTGGGTAATTTCAACCAGGGCCTGAGCTATCTCAGACAGGCGTTCAGCATGAATCCTGACCCGGAAATTGCAGCCCATCTGGGAGAAGTGCTATGGATGCAGGGAGTAACGGATGAGGCGAAGGAAATCTGGCAGGCGGCACTCAAGGACCATCCGGGGAATGAAGCGCTGCTGAGCACCATGAAGCGATTCATCAAGTAGGCGTGGCGCAGCACACGCAGAGGCAGCATGTCTGGCCGGCTGGCATAAAATGGCTGCGATACGAAGCGCTTCTGCGCCTCTGTCACGAAAACCGGTGGATACTTCGAAGGCGCCATCTCGTCATTTTATGCATTCTGCCTTTTTTCGGCTGCGCCTCCCTTGTGCCGCAGAATGCCAGCGTGCATACCATGGTGGCCGAACCGGGGGGAGGCCTTAGCTCGGAAGCACTACCGAGCTTCGGGCTGAGCGGGAGAATTGCGGTCAAAGGGAGCAATGAAAGTTTCTCCGGGGGAGTCCAGTGGCATCATGCGGAAGGCCGCGACAACATTCTGCTGCTTTCGCCGCTAGGGCAGGCGCTGGCCCAGCTCGAGCGCAGTTCCGAAGGCGTGCATCTGACGACAGCCGAGCGGGAAAATTATTATGCGTCTGACGTGGAAAGTTTGACCGAACAGGTTCTGGGCTGGCGTCTGCCGATCATGGGGCTGCAGTACTGGGTGCAGGGCAAAAATTCGCCGTTGACTTCTTCCGCCATCGATCTCGACGATGAGGGCCGCGTGGCAGCAATCAGGCAGGACGGGTGGGAGATCGTTTATTCGAGCTATTTCCCTGCGGAACCGGCTCTAGCTGCAACCCCGCAGGGCGCGCGCGTCAGGCTGCTGCAACTAAAGCGTAGCGGGTTGCAGATAAGGCTCGTAGTGGATAGATGGGATTCGGTCGATACAAATGGGATGCTTGATTGACAACTCGGCTTGCATGCGTTGCCCCTGCGAAACTCAACCTCTTTCTGCATGTTGTGGGACGCAGGGCGGACGGCTATCACCTGCTGCAAACGGTTTTCCGTTTCATCGATTTTTCGGACCGGCTTCATTTTTTTCTACGCGACGACGGTAATATCAAATTACGCTCGCTGTTGCCCGGCGTGCCCGAGGAAACAGACTTGTGCGTTCGTGCAGCAAGATTATTGCAGCAGAAAAGCGGTGTCGATCTGGGCGTGGAAATTGCATTGGAAAAGCGCATTCCCATGGGCGGCGGCCTGGGCGGCGGCAGTTCCGATGCGGCTACCACGCTGCTGGCGTTGAACCGCTTATGGGGGATTGGTTGGAAAAGAGACCAGTTATTGAAACTTGGACCCGAGCTCGGCGCAGATGTGCCGGTGTTCATTTTCGGTGAAAGCGCCTTTGCCGAAGGCATAGGCGAAGAACTATCGCCCATTGCCTTGCCAGCCGCCTGGTATCTGGTCCTTATACCGCCCGTAAGCGTTTCCACGGCACAGGTTTTTACCAGTAAGGAATTGACACGAAACACGATTCCTATCAAAATACCGCCCTTTTCCGTCGAGCATGGCCATAATGACCTGGAGCTCGTGGTATGCCGGAGATATCCGGAGGTGGCAAGTTATCTGGAATGGCTCAGGCGGCTCGATAATTGCCGGAAGGCCGCGATGACGGGCTCCGGTGCTTGCGTTTTTGCGGAATTCGCCACAGAATCTGAAGCGCGGGCAGCATTGGTCCGGCTTCCGGCCGGCATGGAAGGGTTTGTAGCGCAAGGGCTGGACCGTCATCCCATGCATGATTTCGTTGAACAGTAAATTTGGGGAGTCGCCAAGCGGTAAGGCACCGGATTTTGATTCCGGCATTCGTAGGTTCGATCCCTACCTCCCCAGCCAGTTTTTAGCCGGAACGCCTCCAGCACTCGATTGCGGCCGAATTGACAAGGCAGAGGCCTGGTAAGGCGGGAGCAGGGTCGCGGCAAAATTGGCCGCGATGGTCCAGCCCGGTCCGTGATCCGAGGAACAGCCGCCATTGTATGTGTCATCATGAATAACACTGCCAGAGAGCACCCCGGTTTTTTCAGCGGCAACTCTCCGGCGAACCACAATCACCATGGCCTACGATAGCTTGATGGTTTTCACCGGCAACGCCAACCCCAGGCTTGCCCAGGATGTCGTAAGGCACTTGAGTATCAGTATCGGAAGGGCGGTCGTAGGCCGTTTCAGCGATGGCGAAGTGATGGTGGAGATCCTGGAGAATGTCAGGGGAAAGGACGTGTTTGTCCTGCAATCCACCTCCATGCCGACGAATGATAACCTGATGGAGTTGCTGGTGCTGGTGGATGCGCTCAAGCGAGCTTCCGCCGGGCGAATCACGGCTGCGATGCCTTACTTCGGGTATGCCCGCCAGGACAGAAGACCGCGCTCGGCGCGCGTGCCGATCACGGCAAAGCTGGTCGCAAATATGCTGGCTATCGTCGGGGTAGACCGTTTGCTGACCATGGATCTGCATTCAGACCAGATCCAGGGTTTTTTCGACATCCCCGTGGACAACATCTATAGCATGCCCATCCTCCTGGGTCATTTATGGAAAAATGATTACCAGAGCCTCGTGGTCGTCTCGCCGGACGTGGGAGGCGTGGTCCGGGCGCGGCAGATGGCGAAGCGGCTGGAATGTGACCTGGCGATCATAGACAAGCGCCGCCCCAAGGCCAATGTGGCAAAGGTGATGAACATCATCGGCGAGGTGGAGGGACGCACTTGCGTTATCATGGATGACATGGTGGATACCGCCAATACGCTGTGTGAAGCAGCCCGTGCCTTGAAGGAGCAGGGAGCGGCGAGTGTCATGGCTTATTGCACCCATCCCGTGCTATCCGGCAAGGCGGTGGAGCGTATCGCGGATTCCGCGCTGGACAAGCTGGTGGTTACCGACACCATTCCCCTCAGGGAAAACGCCAAGGCCTGCGCTCGCATTCATCAGGTGAGCGTGGCAAGCCTTCTCGCGGAAACGATGTTGAGAATCAGCAACGAGGATTCGGTGAGTTCCTTGTTCATGGAATAAGGAAAAGCGAATCTCAAGCGGGAAGCGGCGGCAACAGGCGATACCCTGAAAGGGTACGGGCAGACCATTCCATGACGGTCTTTGTCCCATTACCACAGATAGTGCAGGCATCATGGACAGAAAATTTTTTTAACCGGGCATCTGGTCGCGGAGCCCAAACTTTGGAGTAAATAATGCAAATCGAAATCAGCGCCAAAAAGCGCACGTTGCAGGGCAAGGGTGCGAGCCGCCGCCTGCGTGGTTCAGGCACTGTGCCGGGAATCATCTATGGCGGAGAAGGACCAGCGCAGCCTATCGAGCTGGACCATAACAACCTGTACCATAAGCTCAAGCTGGAAGCCTTTCATGCTTCCATCCTTTCGATGGATGTGGAAGGCCAGAAGGAACCCGTTTTGCTGCGCGATGTGCAAATGCATCCGTTCAAGCTGCAAGTGCTGCATATCGACTTTCAGCGGGTTGACCGGAGGAAGAAAATACACATGAAGGTGCCGCTGCATTTCATCAATGCGGACATTGCGCCAGGAGTGAAGCTTTCGGGCGGTATCGTCAGCCATGTGCTGACAGAGCTGGATGTTTCCTGCCTGCCCAAGGATCTGCCGGAGTTCATTTCTGTGGACCTGGTCGATCTTGCCGCCGGGAATACGGTTCACTTGAGCAATTTGCAGCTCCCCCCTGGCGTGGAGATTCCATCCCTTGCCAAGGGTGACGATTTGCCTGTGGCAACGATCATCATACCCAGAGCAGTGGCTGCCGAAGAAGCCGCCGCCGTGGCTGCTGCGGAGGTTCCTACCACTGTGCAGAAGAAGGAAGGAACAGTGAAGGAAGGCGAAAAGAAAGACGCTGGAAAGAAAAAATAATCTTGCATTTTCAACTGGCCCGCCGGGTAATATCAGCTCCGGTGGGCTCTTCTTTTTTGCGGCGCCTCTTCTTTTCATTATTCGATGAAGCTAATCGTAGGCCTCGGCAATCCAGGCAGGCAATATGAGGCGACGCGCCATAATGCCGGCGCGTGGTGGATTGCCCGGCTTGCTGACGAATTGGGCGTCACCTTGAGAGCGGAAGCGCGATTTCACGGATTGTGCGCACGTGTCGGTCAGGGTGAGGCGGAGTTTTGGCTGCTCAGTCCGCAGACCTACATGAATGCCAGCGGAAGATCCGTGGGCGCGTTGTGCCAGTTTTACAAGATTCCGCCCGAACAGGTTCTCGTGATCCATGATGAACTGGATTTGCCGCCGGGCAGCACCAAGCTGAAGCTGGATGGCGGGTTGGGCGGCCATAACGGATTGAAGGATATCGCCGCCCGGCTGGGCACGAAAAATTTCTGGCGCCTGCGTATCGGCATCGGGCATCCCGGCGATAAAAATGCCGTGGTCAACTACGTATTGCAGCCTCCTCGCAAGGAAGAAGCGCAGCTGATAGATGAAGCCATACAGCGAAGCCTGGAAGTCTGGCCCCTGATTGCGAAGGGCAATTGCGAGGCGGCGATGCTGAAACTGCATACCAGAACCATAGTGGACTGAACCGATCTCGCATCGATCGAGTTATTGGTCTGGTGAGAAAATTGTATGATCGCCATACCTGCGCAAGCAGGCATCCAGCAAGGCCGAACTACAGCTACTTGTGCGACCCGGTATAGTCCCGTTTTCCTTATGCCCCGTCCGCTTGCTACTTTCGAAGGATAACCATGAGCCTCAAATGCGGTATTGTCGGCCTGCCCAATGTCGGCAAATCCACGCTTTTCAATGCCCTGACCAAGGCTGGCATCGCAGCCGAAAATTATCCCTTCTGCACCATCGAGCCCAATATCGGCATAGTGGAAGTGCCGGACCAGCGCTTGTTCCGCCTGAGCGAGATTGTGAAGCCGCAAAAAGTGCAGGCGGCAACCGTTGAGTTCGTCGATATCGCCGGGCTGGTCGCCGGGGCCTCCAAGGGCGAGGGACTGGGCAACAAATTCCTTGCGACCATTCGCGAAACCGATGGCATCGTCAACATGGTGCGCTGCTTCGCCGATGACAACGTGGTGCACGTCAGCGGCAAGGTGAATCCGGTTTCCGATATCGAAACCATACAGATAGAGCTGGCGCTCGCCGATCTGGCGACGGTGGAGAAGGCGATTCACCGGGAAACCAAGCTGGCGAGATCAGGGGACAAGGAGGCGGCCAAGCTTGTCGCGCTGCTGGAAAACGTCCGCGCCTGGCTCGATCAGGGCAAGCCTGTCAGGAGCATGGGGTTGGACAGGGAACAGCAGCAATTGCTGAAACCGCTATGCCTGCTTACCGCCAAGCCGGCTATCTATGTTGCCAACGTGGATGAAAAAGGTTTTGCCGGCAATCCGCTGCTCACCGCGGTACAGGAATATGCCGCGCGCGAAAGCGCGCCCGTCGTGGCAATCTGTGCCGCCCTGGAGGCGGAAATCGCTGAACTGGCGGATGAGGACAAGCAGATTTTTCTTGCCGACCTGAACCTGGAGGAACCGGGCCTGAACCGTCTCGTCCGGGCGGCTTATGAGCTGCTAGGGCTGCAAACCTATTTTACCGCGGGGGTGAAAGAAGTGCGCGCCTGGACCATATCGAAAGGGGACACCGCGCCCCAGGCCGCAGCCGTGATCCATACCGATTTTGAGAAAGGCTTTATTCGCGCCGAAGTCATTTCGTATGATGATTTCATCGCCTGCAAAGGCGAACAAGGTGCGAAGGAGGCGGGGAAGATGCGGCTGGAAGGCAAGGAATATGTGGTCAAGGATGGGGATGTGATGCATTTTCGGTTTAATGTCTGACGAATTTTTCGGAGCTCGGGAGCGTTCGGCAGCGCTTGGTGGATTTGGGAGATCTTTTGAAATCAATAGCTTGTCAAACAATACGGCCTGTTGAGCGTTCCTGTTGTTCATCGAAGTCTGAAAAATTCGGGGTACCGTCGAGAATCTACTCACTGACGCCAAGATCTAGGCGGTCAAACTCGCCGATCAAGACTGGAAACTTTCAGACGGTGGTGCTTGTTCCTGCTGATCAAGCCCACCGGCGGAAAGCTCTGGCGATGGAAGTACCGCCTGCAATGACAATTGCCATCTGCTGCGCCTGATTCATGACAAGCAACCCAAGTCACGGACAGAACGGACAAACTCAGCGGCCGCAAGGTGTCAAACCTGTCGCGCACTCCGCGTCTGATGGCGAACTATAGGCTGGTCTAGCTGCAACGGAATGTCCGTGATATTCAGCCGACCGTGCTGACGATCGAATTTCTGGTCGTATTGGATTGATCGTTATGGACGCAGGAGATAACATCGCTGCGAGGGTCACAAGGGAGAGTGCGGAACAAACAGGCAGATACAAGTGGAAAGCCAGTATGGAAGGAATGATACTCCCATGAACAAGCAGGCGCTCAGCGAACGCGATATCTGCACCAAGTTCATCACGCCTGCTCTGGAAAAGGCCGGATGGGATGTACTGACTCAGGTACGCGAAGAATTCCTGCTGACCAAGGGTCGTATCATCGTGCGCGGCAAATTGCACACTCGTGGCCAGCACAAGCGTGCCGACTATGTGCTGTTCCACAAACCCAACCTCCCCATTGCCGTCATCGAAGCCAAGGACAACAAGCATGCCATCGGCTCGGGCATGCAGCAGGCCCTTGGCTACGCCGAAATGCTGCAAGTGCCTTTTGTGTTCAGCAGCAACGGCAATGGCTTCCTGTTCCACAACAAGATCGCTAAGGACGTTGCCATCGAGCGCGAACTAAGCCTGGACGAATTCCCCAGCGCAAATACGCTGTGGCAGTGGTGGGTAGAGCATCAGGGGTTGAGTACGCAGCAACAGATGTTGGTTGCCCAGGACTACTACAGCGACGGCAGCAACAAGACGCCCCGCTACTACCAGTTGCTCGCCATCAACAAGACCATCGAGGCGATTGCCAAGGAGCAAAAACGTATCCTGTTGGTTATGGCTACGGGCACTGGCAAGACCTATACCGCTTTCCAGATTATCTGGCGCTTGTGGAAGCCGCGTGCCAAGAAACGCATCCTGTTCCTTGCCGATCGCACCATCTTGGTCGATCAGACCATGACCAACGACTTCAAGCCGTTCGGCGCGGCGATGACCAAGATCCAGAAGCGGCAGGCCAACAAATCGTATGAGATTTACTTGTCTCTTTACCAGGCTGTGACCGGCACCGAGGAAGAAAGGAATATCTACAAGCAGTTCAGCCCGGAATTCTTTGACCTGATCATCATCGATGAATGCCACCGAGGGAGCGCCGCCGCAGACTCCGCCTGGCGCGAGATTCTGGAGTACTTCCAATTCGCCACGCAGATCGGCCTGACCGCTACGCCCAAGGAAACCTAGGAGGTTTCCAACATCGACTACTTCGGCGAGCCCATCTACACCTACTCGCTCCGCCAGGGTATCGACGACGGCTTTCTCGCGCCCTACAAAGTGGTGCGTATTGACCTCGACAAGGATTTGACCGGCTGGCGTCCCGATAAGGGCATGTTCGACAAACACGGCAACGAGATCGAAGATCGCATCTACAACCAGCGTGATTTCGACCGCACCCTGGTGTTGGAGCAACGTACGCAATTGGTCGCGCGTAAGATCACCGAGTATCTGAAATCCAGTAACCGTTTCGACAAGACCATCGTCTTTTGCGACAACATCGATCATGCCGAACGTATGCGCCAGGCCATGGTCAATGAAAACGGTGATTTGGTTGGGCAGAACCATCGTTATGTCGTGCGCATAACCGGAGATAACGAGGAAGGCAAGATGGAGTTGGACAACTTCATCTTCCCGGAAAGCAAATACCCGGTCATTGCTACTACTTCCAAGCTGATGACCACTGGCGTTGATGCCCAAACCTGCAAGCTCATTGTGCTCGATCAGCGCATCCAGTCCATGACCGAGTTCAAGCAGATCATCGGCCGGGGCACACGCATCAACGAGGACTTCGACAAGTACTGGTTCACCATCATCGATTTCAAGAAAGCGACCGAGCTCTTTGCCGACCCGGCATTCGACGGTGATCCCGTGCAGATTTACGAGCCAGATCCAGGGGATCCGCCGCTTCCGCCAGAAGAAGTGGATGGAGAAGGCTCGGCTGACGAGGACTTCACCTACCCAACGGCAGGCGACAATCCGACGTCACCTAGTGGCATAGCCGAGCCGTTGCTTGGAGAGGAAGGCGTACGCCGCTACATTGTCGCCAATGTCGAGGTCAAGGTTGTGGCCGAACGCGTGCAGTATTTCGATACTAACGGCAAGCTGATCACCGAATCCTTGAAGGATTACACCCGCAATACCCTGGCCAAGGAGTTCGCGTCGCTCGACGATTTCCTGCGCCACTGGAGTAAGGCCGAGAAGAAACAGGCCATCATCGACGAACTGGCCAATCAAGGAGTATTTTTCGAGGCCCTGGCCGAAGAGGTGGACAAGCAATCCGGCAAGGATTTCGATCCCTTCGATCTGTTATGCCACGTGGCCTGGGATCAGCCCCCGCTCACGCGCAAGGAACGCGCCGAACAGGTCAAGAAGCGGCATTACTTTGGCAAGTACAGCGAGGAGGCGCAAAAGGTGCTCGAAGCCCTGCTCGACAAGTATGCCGACGAGGGCGTTGCTGCCATCGAGGAAACGCAGATCCTCGCTATCTCCCCATTCAACCGCCTCGGCACGCCAATCGAACTGGTCCGTGCTTTTGGTGGCAAGAACCAATATCAACAGGCTGTCAGCGAGCTTGAACAAGAACTCTACCGCGCCTAACCAGAACTAGAACCGGGAAGTATTTATGTCACTTGCAACCCTTATCAAATCCATTCAGGACATCATGCGAAAGGATGTCGGCGTCGATGGCGACGCTCAGCGCATCAGCCAGATTTGCTGGCTGTTGTTTCTGAAGATCTTCGATGACAAGGAACAGGAATGGGAGTTGACTCAGTCCAACTACCGCTCACCGCTGCAAAGCCGCTTTCGCTGGAACAACTGGGCCAAGGATCCGGAGGGCATGACCGGCGAAGAGCTGATCGACTTCGTCAACAATGACCTTTTTCCTTCCCTGAAGCAGCTTGCCACCAAAGCGGGCGTATCCGCGCAAGGCAAGGTGGTCGGGTCGGTGTTCGAGGATGCCTACAACTACATGAAGTCCGGTACACTGCTTCGTCAGGTGATCAACATCATAGAAGAAGACGTGGATTTCAACTCGTCCAGCGACCGCCATCTGTTCAACGATATCTACGAGAAAATCCTGGCCGACCTGCAATCGGCTGGCAATGCCGGTGAGTATTACACCCCGCGCGCGGTCACACAGTTCATGGTCGATATCCTCGACCCGAAACTCGGTAAGAGCCTGCTCGACCCGGCCTGCGGCACGGGCGGCTTCCTGACCTGCTCCATCGAATATCTCAAGAAGCAGGTCAAGACACCGGAAGACAACCGGCTGCTGCAAGAAAACATCCATGGCGTCGAGAAAAAGCCCCTGCCGCACATGCTGGCAATTACCAACATGGTGCTGCACGGCATTGATGTGCCTACTCGCATCCGCCACGACAACACCCTGGCGCGTCCATTCAAGGATTATGGGCCACGCGACCGGGTGGATATCATTGTCACCAACCCGCCATTCGGCGGCATGGAAGAGGACGGCATCGAGAAGAACTTCCTCGCTAAGCACCAGACCCGCGAGACTGCCGATCTGTTCATGGCGCTGATCATGCACCTGCTCAAGCACGATACTGGCCGTGCCGCCGTGGTGCTGCCGGACGGCTTCCTGTTCGGTGAAGGGGTGAAGACCACGCTCAAGCGCGAGTTGCTGGAAGAATTCAACCTGCACACCATTGTGCGCCTACCCAAGGGCGTGTTTGCTCCCTATACCAGCATCGCCACCAACATCTTGTTCTTCGAAAAAGGTGGTTCTACACAGGACGTATGGTTCTTCGAGCATCCCTACCCGGAAGGCTACAAGAGCTATTCCCGTTCCAAGCCATTGACCATCGAGGAATTCGACCGCGAGAAAACCTGGTGGGGGGGCCCACAGCGCAGGGGACGCAAGACTACTGAGCACGCCTGGAAGGTTTCAGCCAAGGAAATTGCTGCCCGCAACTACAACCTGGATCGCAAGAACCCACACGAGGTAGCCATCGAACTTGGTGACCCTGACGAGCTGATGGCGGAATATCAGGACATCACGCGCCAGTTGCAGGCCACCCAACAGGCGCTGAAAACCGAACTGCTGGCCGCGCTCAAGGCCACCAGCGGGGGGCGACATGAGCGACGAGCCTGTGTTCCTCGTTCCAGCCCGGAAGGTTACGCCAACGGGCTGGGTGAGCTGAAGAACGCGCATTCATAGTGCTCAGCAACGGGCTGCGCTGGCCGTCAACCGCGAACTGGTACTGCTCTCTACTGGCAGATCGGCCGCGACATCCTGCAGCGGCAGGTGGAGCAAGGCTGGGGAGCCAAGGTCATCGAGCGACTGGCGCACGACCTTAAGACGACCTTTCCCGATTTGAAGGGATTTTCCTGCGCTAAGGCCGAATAAGATAACTCCACCATCGATTTGTTGCTGTGCAAGAGCAAGATAAGTTGGTGGCTGATACGCATTGCGCGACAAAGCCCAGTCCATTGGCGTGGTGGAATATCAATTGATCGAATCCTTGCCTGAAGAACTGCAAACCAGCTTGCTCAGCAACGAGCAAATCGAGCGTGAACTGAGATACGAGCATGAATAGGCACACTGCCGAACTGCTGGAAAAGCACTTCGATACCGCCTTTGCCGCACCCGGCGGCATCAAGAAACTGCGCGAGCTGATCCTGACGCTGGCCATGCAGGGCAGACTGGTGCCGCAAGATCCAGACGACCCACCAGCCAGTGAACTGCTGAAGGAAATCGAGGCCGAGAAGCAACGACTGGTGAAGGAGGACAAGATCAAGAAACCCAACCTATTGCCACCGGTAACAGAGCAGGAGAAACCCTATACGCTGCCGCAGGAGTGGGAATGGGTACGTTTTGGAGAAATTGCCCAGCACAACTCTGGAAAAACTCTTGATTGTGGTAGAAATACTGGACTTCCGAGAAGGTACATTACTACATCGAATGTCTACTGGGGGAAATTCCAGCTCAATAACGTCCGGGAAATGCTAATTCGTGAAGACGAGCTAGATAAATGCTCTGCACGAAAAGGAGACTTGCTCATCTGTGAGGGTGGAGAAGCTGGACGCGCTGCCGTCTGGGAGCTGGATGAAGAAATTTGTTTCCAGAACCACTTGCACCGCGCCCGGTTCTACGAAGACGTTAATCCATATTTTGCTTACCGATTTTTCGAGAAGATTAACGCTAGTGGGGAAATAAATAATTATAGAAAAGGGGTCGGAATATCGAATATGTCGAGCAAGGTACTTGCTTCGATTGTTTTCCCCCTGCCTCCAAAGTCGGAACACCACCGCATCGTCGCCAAAATCGACGAACTGATGGCCCGCTGCGATGAACTGGAAAAACTGCGCACAGCACAACAGGATAAACGCCTGACCATCCATGCCGCCGCCATCAAGCAATTGCTGAACATCGCCGAACCCGATCGGCACCAGCATGCTCAAGCTTTCCTTGCCGAACACTTCGACGAGCTCTACACCATCAAGGAAAACGTCGCAGAACTTCGCAAGACCATTCTGCAATTGGCAGTGATGGGTAAACTCGTCCCGCAGAATCCGAACGATCAGCCTGCCAGCGAATTACTGAAAGAAATCGAAGCCGAGAAACAGCGGTTGGTGCAGGAAGGTAAGATCAAGAAGTTGAAGTCATTGCCACCAATCGCGGAGCAGGAAAAACCTTATGCGTTACCACGGGGTTGGGAGTGGGTAAGATTTGATGGGCTGATCAATCAAGAATTTCCGATTGGATACGGCGTTCTTGTTCCAGGGCCAGATGTAGAGGATGGTATGCCTTTTGTTCGGATTGAAGATCTGGATATTAAGGCGCCGAAGGCGCAGCCTGGTAAGCAAATCAGTGAAAGCATTGCGCAAAAGTTTGAGCGCACCAGGTTGATCGGTGGTGAAATTCTAATGGGTGTGGTAGGAAGTATTGGAAAACTCGGCATTGCACCAAAGGAGTGGGCGGGGGCCTATATTGCACGTGCCGTCTGTCGAATTGTCCCTACATATATGGTGAGCAAGAAATACATTTTGTGGATTTTGCAGAGTGGGTTCATGCAAAGGAATTTTCATGGCAATACGAGAATCCTGGCGCAGCCAACTCTGAATATCGGCCTAATCAGAAATTCCTTGACGCCGCTTCCGCCGCTAGCAGAGCAAGAATGTATCGTTTCAAAAATAAATCAACTGATACTCCAGTGCGACTCATTAGAGCATCAAATTGATGCTGCCACGAAAAAGCGAGCTGAACTGCTGAATGCATTGCTTCAGCCACAGTCACAAGCGACATCCAAAGAACAACCAGTAAATGATATGCCTTGCGTCACTGCTGAGATTGTTAACTTGGCCGCCTACCGCGCAGCAATAGGCTGCTATGTCGTAGAAAAACTAGCTAACGCTCCGTACTTTGGCCGAACTGCTGCCACCAAGGTGATGTATCTGGCGCAGGCACATGTTGGTCTAGAGCTGAATCTGAGGCCCGAGCGTGAAGCTGCTGGCCCGCTAGACACCTGGATTTATGATTTTGAGCGACAAGGTCAAAGCCAAGGCTGGTTCGAAGTCGATGAAAAAACCCTGACAACCGGTAGGAAGAAGACGGAATACCGCTGCTTGTCGGCATTGTCAGAGCCCGTGGCGAAAGCCGAGGCACTGATGTCGTCCGGTCAGAAGGCCGAATTTGACCGACTGATTTATACCCTGGCGGATAAGAAGACCGAAGAGGTTGAGATCATCGCCACGCTTTTCGCTGTTTGGAACGATTTCCTGATCGATGGCATTCAGCCGACGGATGAGCAGATCATCTCCGATATGCGCAAGAACTGGCACAAACGCAAAGCGCGTTTCTCACCCGCCGGGCTTGGTCGATGGCTTGACTGGCTGCGTGGCGAAAAAATTATCCCTCGCGGATTGCCTCCAAGAACCGTACAACAGCCGAAACTAAAACTTGACTGACGATTAGTTACAATAGGGGAAGAACATTCGCTATAACGGACAAGCAATACGTGATAATTATGGTCTCAACAAGGAGCATGAAAAGGATTGATTCAACCGAGGGCCGGCCCGCATCTGAGCTGATTGATGAAAGGATCGCCGAGCTTGGGGATTGGCGCGGAGAGACCTTGAGCAGGATGCGCAAGCTCATCAAAGAGGTGGATCCGGACGTCGTGGAGGAATGGAAGTGGATGGGTACTCCCGTGTGGTCGCACGATGGGATCGTTTGCACCGGCGAGTCATACAAGTCGATAGTGAAGTTGACCTTCTCCAAAGGGGCTTCGTTGCCGGACCCCGCCAAGCTGTTCAACTCGAGCCTCGACGGAAAGGTAAGGCGCGCGATTGATATTCATGAGGGTGAGGAGGTTGACCCAGATGCGTTCAAGGCGCTCATCCTTGCCGCGGTTGCCCTCAATACATCTGCTGGGAAGACGAGGCCGAGCCGAGCTAAGTAGGTAAGAGGACGCTTGCCCTTCCTTGTGCCCTGGACATCTGCAGTCAAGAGGCCGCCGCTTCCTTGCAACCCTGTGCCATACAGTTCCAGCCCTGGCAGCACCGTTCCATTTCCATACTCGACATCGGATAAGGTGCATGCTTGATAAAACAAAGACACTTGCGGGTTAATATTATTCCGGCATAGGCGCGCGCTATGGCTTTCGTGTGTAAACGATCTCCATCATTTTCATTTCCTTACCGCCATGATGGGTCCCGAACATATCGAATGTCTGAGTATTGCTATCGATAATCTTCCAGACAGCGCGGTGGGTCATGTGTCCTCCGCCTGGTTCGGCATGTTGTCCCTTCAACGTGATGGTCTTGCCATCGGCGCTCGCCGTACCTTCCATGATGAAGATACTGGTGCCCATGGTACTCATCCAGGTTGTGACATAGCGCTTGAGAAGGTTGTCATAGCCGATTAGCTCAAGTCCGGAGAAGGCCTGCCCCATCATTTGGCCGCTGTATTCCTGCTGAAGAAAACGTCCATCCAGCAGCATTTTCATTTCCGCGGAACCGGTGGATTCCACCGCCGGTTTACCGGGCTCCATCCATTCTTTCGTTTTGGTGGTCCAGCTTCCCGCAAGGCTGGCCAGCAGCTTATGGGGTTCTCCGGGAGTGGCCAGTTTCTTGTAGAGTTCCATCGCAGCCTGCGGATCCATGGGTTGCGCTGCCTTGTTGTCCTGCGCAGAGGCAACCGATGTCATCAGCGCAATGCAGAGCGTGGCGAGGGTAAACTGTATGGTACGCATGGAATCCTCCTTGTATGTTGAAGCAGTTGATGAACCAATTTCGTAATTTCCAGGCGCTTTACCCCATGTTTTGCTACCTTTCTCCACGCATAGCCGTAAAGTAACTTGGAGGAGACGCCGCCATAAAATATTTTATTACTATAATCTGGGATATTTCCGTTCGGTTTCATACGGAACAGCCAGGATTACTTCCGTATGTTGAACTGGGCAGCGGAAAGGTTGGAGGTGATGCTTGTGCGAAGCTGCGTTCTCTTGCGAACTTGTCAGTCAGTCGCTCGGTACGAAATCATAGCTTCCTTTCTGTATGAGCAAATAAGATGATGGCTCTTTTTCTGAATTAATCAGCTTATGGATTACCCTGGGAGGAATTGGGTGAATCTGCCCAGGCGACAGGGAGACCCTCGTCTTTTGCAAACCATACTGCAAAACAATATTGCCAGACAGGCAAACAATGTTCTTGGCAACATGAGTGTGATGATGCCAAGGGGACTCTTCTCCGGCCGACATGGTAATAATGGCTACTCTTGCATCATCGGTAAAAATGAGGTCTGACCTTTCCATTTGTTCATTCCCTTATTCACCAGTCCAAGTTCTGGTGGTCGGATGAATGCATACCATAACTCCCTGGCAAATACGCCGCCGCCTTTTTAAAGCACGAGGCGAAGTATTGCCGCACTGGTTATCCCTCTTGCGCGCGTCCCGTTCCATTTACATTTGGCTTAAACCTCCTGGTTATTAAGGGATTGCTAATAGTTTTTCTTAGCATAAAAACAGAGTTTCCCCAATATTTTCATTTGAAAATTTAAGATATAAGCAGGTCTTCAGGTAAATGCACATACATGATTGAAGTTGCGGGTCGCGTCCGATCAACATTTGAGATAGCAACAAACTGAGCAATGCGTCTTGCAAGACCAAGAGAATAATGAATCATGTTCAAACTGAGACCGATGAAATACATGAAAATGTCTGCCCATCTTTACGGCAAGGCAATCCTTCTCGTTGCCTTTGCTGCAATTTGCGGTGTGGTCCATGCACAGGAAGACCATGGAAAAAAGGTCGAAGAACATTTGGAAAAGGCTTTAAAGAGCGGGAAGGCAGGCGACGCGAAAGGCGTGATCAGTCATACTGAAGAAGCCCGGAAAGAGCTTATTGACGATAACGAAGAGCATCCTTATACCCATCTTCACAAACCTATCTACGGAGAACACCAGAAGGCGGAGCGCGACGAAGAAATTTTCGAGGAAATGGATAAAGCCATTGAAGAAGCCAGGGAAGGACATACCCAGGAAGCGGTGGAGGCAGTGGAGCGAGCTTCAAGGCATTTAAGGGAAAAAGAAGAGGCGAAGTGAGGAAGAAAGGAAAAAGCGGGATCGAAGAAGATCATAGGCACGCTGCTTGCCGGTTTTCCTGCCGTTTATTCCACCTATTCTTAATTCCTGCCTCTCCTGCCCTGTAGGGATCAAGGCTGTTCCCGCTCCCCTCGCCTCGAGAGGAGCAGGGCTGATCGTGCCTGAGGCTGTGCGGGGATCAGGGGACCGGCGTAAGGACGGGCTTCTCTCTGTCCTTCAACAAAAAGACCAGGAACCTGGCGGGCTTGGTGAGGCTGGCGTTGCGCCCGATCGTATGCACGTCGTTCGGGCCTTCGTAGAAGGTCTGGCCGGGCGTCAGCGTTATCTCCTTTCCGCCCTTCACCCCCATCACGATCGAACCCTCCAGCACGTAGACGAAAGCATGCGCATTGTGGCGATGCACGGGGTCGACGGCGCCCGGCGGATAGTCGACGGTGATCATCAGGACTTCCTTGCCGGGATAATCGGCGAGCGCCTTGGTCATCAGCGATGTCACGCTTGCGGACGGCGCCTCCTGGGCCCCGGCGGTACTGGCTGCCAACAGCAGCAGCACAGTAAGAGTTCTGATAGTTCTGAAAATAGTCATGGCTTTATTTCTCCTCATTATCGGGTCTGGGCGACCCCCAGATCGCCGGTGAATTCGGTGAATCGACACACCTTTACGTGGCTGCGTCGATGCATGATCAGGACAGGCCGGATTTATCCAGGCCGTATGCCTTGTCGGCTGCACCGGGTGGGGCGCGGAAGCCCACGCTGGCACGATTCCACCCGTTGATCGCCATTACCAGGAAAGTCAGGTCCGACAATTCCCTCTCGGACAGTTGCGCGCGAACGCGTTCATATACGTCATCCGGCACACCTTCGGCGGGGAGACGGGTCAGGATTTCAGTCCATGTCAATGCGGCGCGCTCGCGCGCGCTGAACAGCGGGGACTCGCGCCAGACAACGATGTGGTGCAGGCGGAGCGGCCGTTCGCCATGGATCGTCGCTTCCTTGACGTGCATGTCCACGCAGAACGCACAGCCGTTGATCTGCGATGCCCGGATATTCACGAGATCATGAATCGACTCCTCGATCGAGGAATGCCTCAGGGCCATGCTGAACTCGATGAATTTCCTGAACAACTCGGGAGATTGCTTCTGGTAGTCGATGCGCTGGGTCATGAGAAATCCTCCATGGTGATGACATGGTTAAGAAGATGATCGGATGTCGATCAGTCGTAGGAATCGGCCGGCTGACGCGCCGGCGAACCCTGGCTGAGCCAATTTCGGAAGCGGATCGAACCCGGACGCAGGTCGCCGCCGGGGTCGGCGATCCGCCATTCAACTCGAGTCAGCCTTTGACTACTATAGTATAGTTACAGGCCTCAAGGCTTGAACATGATTTTCATGACGTTGTTCTGTCAGTGACGGCTCGTTTTGAATATCCCATATTCCGGCTCAAGTTCGACTCCATGGCTCTTTTCGGTTTCCATACACTATGTGGCTTGCCGCTGCGGCAATCTGTCGCATGCGGCAATATGCCACATTGATCTATATCCATAATATGTATATGGTTATATCCATCTGAGGCGTTTTCGTTTCCTTGTGCGAGCAGAAGTTAGGGATGGTTAGGGATGTGAATCTGTAACAAAACGTCCATGGGTGCAAAAATGGCTACCAGGTCGGCTCATCTGAAAATCAAAGGCATGCACTGTACCGGTTGCGAGGAGACCATCGAAAACGCGGTGGGGCATCTGGCCGGAGTCCGGAATGTCAAAGCGGATTACGTCAAGCAGACCGTAGACGTGGAATTTGACGCCGGGCTGATTGGCGATAACGGAATTCGCCGGGCTATCGAAGAAAAAGGTTATGAGTTTGAAAGTATCCTCAAACCTCCCAGCCAGCATCTGCGAAACAGCCTGATTTTTTTGTTCTTCCTGCTGGTGGTGGGCGGAGTCACCTTCTGGGGGAAAAGCATGATACCGGGGCTGGTGGGAGAGATGAACCCCAATCTCGGCCATGCCATGCTGTTTTCCATAGGCTTCTTTACCGGATTTCATTGCATCGGAATGTGCGGCGGCTTTGTGGTGGGCTATGCAACAGCAGGCGGTCCGCAATCGCGTGCGACGGCGGCTGCGCGCCATCTGATGTATGCCGTCGGCAAGACAGCTTCATATACGATGATAGGGGGCACTTTAGGCCTGGTGGGCTCCGCCATGACCTTCACTCCCTTTCTGCGAGGGGTAATCAATCTTGCCGCCAGTCTCTTCGTAATAATCTACGGATTGAAAATGCTCAACATCTTTCCGGCATTGCGCCATTTCACCTTGCGTCTGCCTCATTTCGTCACCAAGGGCGTATCCAATAAACTAAGGGGTGAACGCAGTCCGCTCGAGATCGGCTTGCTGAATGGTTTGATGCTCGGCTGCGGTCCCTTGCAGGCGATGTACATCATGGCGGCGGGCACCGGCAGCCCGCTGGAGGGGGCGACCATGCTGTTCTTCTTTGGCCTGGGTACGCTATTGCCGCTCTTGAGCTTCGGCCTTGTTGCCAGCAATGTATCCCATTCCGTCATGCATCAGCTGGTCATTGCTTCAGCCATCCTGGTTATTGCCATGGGCCTGATGATGGCCGATCGAGGGCTCAAGCTGACAGGATCTGGTTACGATTTCGGCTCTTTATCGTCTCGCTGGCAGCAAGCGGTCCCCTGAGCCAGAAGTGGCGGACATATTGAAAAGGGTTGAGCAGACTTTCAAACAGATCCCCGGATATCATAAAAAGCAGAAACGCTGATACTCCTCCGGCGAGGGGAGAAAGATCCGTGTAAACCCAGGATGCCACCCGGCTCCAGCTCGAATAACGCCGTTCTTTGAGGCGGTGTTGAAGACCGGCAAACCCGCCAATCACACCACACCGCTGCCAAACGTGGGAACGGTGCCTTCCGGCCCCCAGAAAAGTTGCGTAATGGCCGGCCGGCCATTATTGATCTGGCCAAAAAATACTATCCGGGCCGGTAAATACGACGTTTCGAACGCCACTGGATACCGGCTTCTGCCGGTATGACGTTTATACTGTTTGCTCACCGGATCAATAGTCCCATATGACTCAAGCTTTCGAATACCGCAGCCACGGAAAGAGTTTTTCGGTGGCATGGTGTGCTATTGTTGGATTGGACCAGGCGTCCGAAGAGATCATTTCATGCAAGGGTGGCGAAGCTTCGGTTAATTTATTGGGGGTGCGCATGATTTACAAGGTTCTGATTACCCATGTCGAGCCAAGCGTTAATGACAGGCCTGATTACAGCGGCGTGCTGGCTGACTATGAGATAGAAGCGGCTTCAGAGGATGAGGCGAAAGACCGGGCGTTTACGCGCTTCTGCGAGGAAAAGCCTTATCACTCCCTGAACCGGGATGATTTCATCATAGACGCGCACTAAGGAAGCCCTGAAAGGAAGCCCTGAACAAGTCTCCGCTGGCAAGACGGTGGCTTTGCGGGATGGTTCGCCTGGACGGTAACAAGGCCGTCAAAGGACGTGTCCATCCTCGACGTTTTTCATTTGCAAAAATGGGGTAATCGGTACAAGGGTATCGGCCGGGGCAATCTTGTATTTTCCCGGTTCGCCCAAATGTACCGGTTAATTTGTGGGCAGGCCAAGTGGCTGAGGTATAATTTCTTATTGCGATTTTGCATTGCTGGAGGTTTGCATGCCGATTTATGAGTATCGTTGTGGTTCTTGTGGCCTTGAAAAGGAATATTTGCAAAAAGTAAATGATGCGCCCGTCGCGGCATGTCCCGCATGCGGCAGCAATGCTTTTGTCAAGCTTATTTCTGCCGCGGGTTTTCAATTGAAGGGCAGCGGCTGGTACGCCACCGATTTCAAGAACGGTTCCCAGCCGAAACCCAAGACGGAAACCGAAGCGGCAGGGGAAAAGAAGACCGATGCCGCACCTGCTGCGCCATCCGGCACTGATGCTCCCTGTTCAGCTTGCGCCGCTGATTGAAATATATCGTTTACTTATTGATATGAAACGTTATTTCATCACCGGGCTTTTGATCTGGGTGCCTCTTGGCATCACTGCCTGGGCGTTGAAATTTTTGATTGGCACGATGGACCAGTCGCTGCTGCTCCTGCCGGCCAGTCTCCGTCCGGAGGCGCTGGTCGGGGTGTATATCCCCGGCATGGGTACCGTGCTCACGCTGCTGGTGGTCTTTCTGACCGGGTTGCTGACGACGAATATCATCGGCCAGAGGCTGGTATTGTTCTGGGAGGGGGTGCTATGGCGCATCCCGGTGGTCAAATCGATTTATTATGGGGTCAAGCAGGTCAGCGATACGCTGTTTTCCAGCCAGGGAGAGGCGTTCCGCAAGGCCCTGCTGGTGCAGTATCCGCGTCAGGGCTCATGGACCATCGCCTTCATGACAGGATATCCGGGCGGCGATGTCGTAAACCATCTCAAGGGGGAATATATCAGCGTCTATGTTCCGACCACTCCCAATCCCACTTCCGGTTTTTTTCTCATGATGCCGAAAAGCGACGTGATCGAGCTCGACATGAGCGTGGATGCGGCGCTCAAATATATTATTTCCATGGGTGTTGTCACGCCGGCCAACGGGAAAAGGCCGGCCGATCCGCAACAGGCAGCATTGCTGAATACCCGCGGCACCGCCAGCTTCACGCCAGGCGACAATCCCTGATCCCCATTTCCCCGATTTTTCCGAGACGTCATGCGAACTGACTACTGTGGCCTCATTGATGCCAGATACATGGGACAACCGGTTGTCCTTTACGGCTGGGTGCATCGCCGCCGCGACCATGGAGGCGTCATCTTCATCGATCTGCGCGACCGCGAAGGGCTGGTCCAGGTGGTATGCGACCCGGACAATGCCGCGGCTTTCCACAGCGCTGAAAAAATTCGTAACGAGTATGTGCTCAAGGTCGCCGGCGTCGTGAGAAACCGCCCTGCGGGTACCGTAAATCCCAATCTCGTCAGCGGCGAAATCGAGGTTCTGGTGCAGTCCATCGAAATTCTCAATACGTCGCAACCCCCTCCGTTTTTGATGGACGATGAAAACCTGAGCGAATCCGTGCGGCTGGAACATCGTTATCTCGATCTGCGCCGGCCGCAGATGCAGGCAAACCTGCGTCTGCGCTACAAAGTGGCAATGGCGGTACGAACGTTTCTCGACAAGCATGGGTTTATCGATGTCGAAACCCCGATGCTCACCAAGTCGACCCCGGAAGGCGCGCGTGACTATCTCGTGCCGTCGCGGGTCAATTTTGGTCATTTTTTCGCGCTGCCGCAATCGCCGCAACTATTCAAGCAATTGCTCATGGTCGCCGGCTTCGACCGCTATTACCAGATTACCAGGTGTTTCAGGGATGAAGATTTGCGCGCAGACCGCCAGCCCGAATTCACGCAGGTGGATATCGAGACATCCTTCATGGACGAAACCGGCATCATGGGCCTGATGGAAGAGATGATCTGCGGCGTATTCAACAGCGCGATGAATATCGAACTGCCGATGCCATTCCCCCGCCTGACTTATGCCGAGGCCATGTCCCGGTACGGCTCCGACAAGCCGGATTTGCGCGTGCCGCTGGAACTGACCGAGCTCACGGATGTAATGAAGGAGGTCGAGTTCAAGGTCTTCCGCGAGGCGGCGCAAAGAACGGGAGGGCGCGTTGCGGCTTTAAGAGTTCCCCAGGGGGGCAGCCTGTCGCGCAAGGAAATAGATGACTATACCGCCTTCGTGGGAATATACGGGGCCAAGGGTCTGGCCTATATCAAGGTCAATGCCGTGGACAAAGGTCTCGACGGCCTGCAGTCGCCGATACTGAAATTCCTTTCGGATACGGCAATAAAGGCCATTCTCGACCGCACGAACGCAAGGGACGGAGACCTGATATTCTTTGGCGCGGACAAGGCCAGGATCGTCAATGAGGCGCTGGGCGCGCTGCGGGTCAAAGTCGGGCATGAGCGCGGTTTGGCTGAATCGGGCTGGAGGCCCTTGTGGGTGGTCGATTTTCCCATGTTCGAGCGAGACGAGGAAGAAAACAGGTGGAAAGCGTTGCATCATCCATTTACTTCCCCCGCCGATGGGCACGAGGATTTGCTGGAGACACAGCCGGACCAGGCCCTTTCGAAGGCCTATGACATGGTTTTGAATGGTTCAGAAATCGGCGGCGGTTCGGTGCGCATCCACCGGTCGGATGTCCAGTCGAAGGTATTTCATGCCTTGAACATCGGAGCGGAGGAGGCCCAGGAAAAATTCGGGTTTTTGCTGGAGGCGCTGCAGTATGGAGCGCCGCCGCATGGCGGCATCGCCTTCGGCCTGGATCGCGTGGTTGCAATGATGAGCGGCGCCGAATCGATACGGGACGTGATCGCTTTTCCCAAGACGCAGCGCGCCCAGTGCCTGCTGACCCATGCGCCCAGCGCGGTGGGCGAGAAGCAGTTGCGGGAACTGCACATCAAGCTGCGGCACGTGGAAGGGCTGAAAAGCTGAGAGGCGCCCGGCCATAGGGTTGTGGCTGTAGTAGCGCGGGATTGCGGTAGTTGCGATGTGGCTTTCCGGAGAAAATGGTCAAGATTCCGGTTTCCGTTCTGGTCATCATACATACCCCGGATTTGCAGATTCTTCTGCTGGAGAGGGCGGATCATCCCGGTTATTGGCAGTCGGTGACCGGAAGCCAGGACCGGGACGAAACGCTTTGGCAAACGGCGGTGCGAGAGGTGGCGGAAGAGACGGGCCTGGATGCCAGTCGCTATGTTTTGACCGACTGGCGCGCGCAGACCCGATACGAAATCTACGAGGAATGGCGCTGGCGCTATGCGCCCGAAGTAACGCACAATACCGAGCACGTTTTCAGTCTGCTCGTGCCGGAACCCGTTCCAGTCTCGATGGCGGCGCGAGAGCATCTGGCTTTTGCCTGGCTGCCCTGGCGGGCGGCGGCGGAGAAGGTTTTTTCTCCCAGCAACGCGGAAGCGATCAGGACTCTTGTGCAGAAGTTTTCCGGAGAGAAAGGCGGCAATACAGCCAAGGAGCCATAAATAAGGCTTATGCGGGTGAATCCATACGGTGTCTCTTTGCCTGAGTTCCTCTGTTGGTCCGGCGATAATGGTATATGTAAACGTCATACAGCCGGAAGCCGGCATCCAGGGCGTTCGAAACAGGCTGTTCGCTGATCTGGAGCTGGATTCCGGGTCAGGCCCGGAATGACGTATTCATGGTATTTTCCAGCCGGATCAATTGGCTTCCTTAAGAAGAGAGGAGGGGAGAACCGATCCTGGAAGACGTTGTCTGACATTGTTTTCATTGTTTGACCTGTTTTCAACTGTTTCAGTTGTCTTGATGGAGCGGCCATGCGAGCAGAAGCGATAGCGTTTGACCACTTTGATTCTTTGAAGGACGACGATTGCGAGCAACGCATCGTTGCCGCGAAAGCCGCCCTGGGCAGGCGCGCAGTGATACTGGCGCATCATTACCAGCGCGCGGACGTATACAAGCACGCCGATCTGACTGGAGATTCGCTGAAGCTTTCGCGCCTTGCAGCGGCAACGGACGCGGACTACCTGGTATTTTGCGGCGTGCATTTCATGGCCGAAGTGGCGGATATTCTCTCCAAGCCGGAGCAGACCGCGATTCTGCCCGATCTTGCCGCAGGTTGCTCCATGGCCGACATGGCGAACCTCTCGAAGGTGGAGCGCGCCTGGCGAGAGCTGATGGAGGTGCTGGACCCTGATGAGACGATTCCCCCGGTAACCTATATCAATTCCGCCGCCGATCTGAAGGCTTTTTGCGGCGAGCACGGCGGTATCGTTTGCACCTCCAGCAACGCGGTCAAAATCCTGCAATGGTCCTTCTCCCGCCGCGAGAAGGTGCTGTTTTTTCCGGATCAGCATCTCGGGCGCTGGAGCGGGCACAAGTTGGGCATTCCGCTGGATGAAATGCCTGTCTGGGATTTCGATGAACCGATGGGCGGCCTTGAGCCTGAGCAAATCAGGAAAGCTAAAATTCTGCTGTGGAAGGGGCACTGTTCCGTCCACCAGATGTTTCAGCCGCAGCATATCATCCGCTTTCGCAACCAGCATCCCGAGGGCAAGGTGATCTCCCATCCGGAATGCAGTTTCGAGGTGTGCAGGAATTCGGATTTCGTGGGATCGACGGAATATATCATCAATACCATTCGTGAAGCCGAGCCGGGAACCCGCTGGCTGGTGGGAACGGAGCTGAATCTGGTCGGGCGCATCGCCGAAGAATTCAAGCCTGAAGGGAAAATCATCCAGTTCATGGCGCCGACGATATGCATGTGCTCCACTATGGCACGTATCGATCCGCAGCACCTTGCCTGGGCGCTGGAAAATCTTGTGGCGGGAAAAGTGGTGAACCCCATCAGGGTTCCGGAAGCGGAAGCGGAGCTGGCGAAACTTGCGCTGGAGCGGATGCTGGAGGTTTCATTATAATAACGGACTCCAAAATACCATGAATCTCGTCATTCCGGGCTCGACCCGGAACCAGCTCCAGACCCAGCCCCAGGCCGGCAAACAGCCTGTTTCAAACGCCACTGGATATCGGCTTCCGCCGGTATGAGTTTTATACGGTTTGGCTAGACCAACAAACGATGAGGATTTTCCTTTCCAGGCCGGCCGTCTTACATGCTGAACAAGCTGCATATTGCGACATATAACATCCACAAGGGGTTTTCCCATTTCAAGCGCCGCATGACGGTGCATCAGCTGCGCGACAATTTAAGAACCCTTGGCGCAGATATCATTTTCCTGCAGGAAGTGGTCGGGCAGCACAAAGGCCATGCAGAACGGTTCGAAGACTGGCCGCCCGCGCCGCAGCATGAGTTCCTGGCCGATTCAGTCTGGACTGACTTCGCCTATGGGAAAAATGCCGTGTATGATGAAGGCCATCATGGCAATGCCATACTGAGCCGTTATCCCATTGTGCGATGGAACAATGTGGACGTTTCCGCGCACCGTTTCGAAAGCCGTGGCCTCCTTCATTGCGAAATCAGCATGCCAGCCTGGTCGGAGAACCTGCATTGCATCTGCGTTCATCTGGGGCTGTTCAAGCGCGGGCAATCCCTGCAATTGCAGGCGCTGGAGCAGCATATCGAACAGCTTGTTCCCAAGCATGCGCCCCTGGTCATAGCGGGCGACTTCAACGATTGGCGCGAACTCGCCAGCGGCATACTGGTCAGGCGTCTCAATCTATCCGAAGTATTCGAACTGACCGGAGGGAGGGTGGCGCGCAGCTTCCCTTCCGCCTTGCCGCTGTTTCGCCTCGATCGAATCTATGTGCGCGGTTTTCATGTGGAGAATGCGCAGGTGCACCAGGGCAGGCCGTGGTCACGGATCTCCGATCATGCGGTGCTGTCCGCGAAGATGATTCGCAGGTGACCGCGCGGGCATCTGATGGGCTGGCGTGGAATGTGCCAGATGTGCCAGGTATGCCAGGAAAAGCTGGCTTTCGGGTTGGAATCGTTGCAATCGGCGAATCACTGGCATGACCAGTGCACCCGGAATGCATGACCAGATCGTCCACGCCGCCACGCTTCTCAAGGCAGGCGGCATCGTGGCCTTCCCGACCGAGACGGTTTATGGACTCGGGGCCGATATCTCCAGTTCTGCCGCGGTGAGGCGCATTTTTGAAATCAAGAAGCGGCCTGCGGATCATCCGCTGATCGTCCATTTCGGGGATGCTTCCCAGTTGCGCCGCTGGGCCAGGGTCATACCGGACGCGGCTATGGCACTGGCCGAGCGTTTCTGGCCGGGACCGTTGACATTGATTTTGCCCCGCGCCCGTCAAGTTTCGGAGTATGTGACCGGCGGCCAGGAAACCGTGGGGTTGCGGGTGCCGAATCATCCGGTTGCCCTGGCCCTGCTCGCGGAACTTGGCGAGGACAGGGCGCTTGCGGCGCCTTCGGCCAACCGGTTCGGGCATGTGAGTCCTACCATGGCAGCCCATGTCCATCAGGAATTGGGCGATGCCGTAGACATGATTCTGGATGGGGGGCCATGCGAAATCGGGCTGGAAAGCACCATTGTCGGTTTTGAAGGGCAAACCGCGATCGTGCTGCGCCCCGGTGGCATTCCACTCGCTTCGCTGGCGGAGGCGCTGGATGGCAATGTGGTCCTCGCGGATGGAACCCGCGCGCAGCGCGTTCGCGTGTCCGGATCGTTGGCATCGCACTATGCGCCGGCAACGCCGCTCGAATTGCTGGCGGGAGAAGCGCTGTGGCAGCGCGCCCTGGAACTGCGAACCCGGCGATTGCGCGTTGCGGTAGTGAGTTGGTCGGCATCGAGCAGGGAACGGCGTGCGGAAATGATGGACGAAAAAAATATCCTGAACGTCTCCATGCCAGCCGATGCCCTGCAATATGGCCATCGCTTGTATGCAACCCTGCGCAATCTGGATAATGACGGGTTCGACCGGTTATTGGTTGAAACCCCTCCTGACGATCCAGCCTGGCTGGCCGTTTCAGACCGCCTGCGGCGGGCTGCCCATGCTCCATAGGTTCGGGCCTGACAACGCCGGTGAGAGGACCGTAAGCGAATAAGCAATATGTTGTACCATGTTTCTGCTTATTGCTATTGATCCGGCGAGCAGACGATAAGCGTCATGCCGGTGGAAGCCGAGCGGCGTTCGAAACAGGCCGTTTACCAGCCTGGGGCTGGATTCCAGGTCAAGCTCGGATGGCGGGATTCATGATATTCCCAGGCCGGATCAATTACTAACCACGAATCATGAACGGGAGCACCTTGAAAGCAAATACTGAAAAGAAGAATGGGCCATTGCGGGCAGTCTTGTTCGACGTCGATGGAACGCTTGCAGACACCGAGCGCGATGGTCATCGCCCCGCGTTCAATGCCGCTTTTAGCGAACTGGGACTCGGCTGGGATTGGGATGTCGAGCTCTATGGAGAATTGCTGGCAATAACCGGGGGCAAGGAGCGCATACGCCATTTCATGGAAAAACACGCTCCCGATGAATTGGGCAGGCAAGAACTGGATAGCTGGATTGCTTCCCTGCACAAGATCAAGACGCGGCATTATGTAAATATGCTCGAAAACGGAAAAATACCGCTGCGCCCGGGGGTGGCGCGCTTGATCCGGAACCTGCGCGACGAGAACATAAAAATTGCCATTGCTACCACTACCACGCCGGAAAATGTGACTTCCCTGCTGAAATCCACTTTGGGAGAAGAATCACCGGGCTGGTTTGATGTTATCGGCGCGGGAGATATCGTTCCCGGAAAAAAGCCTGAGCCGGATATCTATCATTGGGTTCTTGAACAGCTCGGGCTGCCGGCAAGCCAGTGCATCGCCATGGAAGATTCGGAGAACGGGATAAGAGCTGCGCTTGCCGCCGGGCTCGATACAGTGGTGACAGTCAATGCGTACACGCGGCCGCAGAATTTCGATGGAGCTGCGCTGGTTTTATCCGATCTGGGCGAGCCCACCCAGCCATTCGAGCTGTTGAAAGGAAGAGCCGGTATCAATGGTATCAACGGATGGGTGGATGCCGATTTGCTGCGGAAGCTGAAAGAATGACATTTCAGTTTCGGGATTGCGCAATCGTGCAATCGCTGCCCAGCTTTGCCTGAAATCGGCACTGTCGATTGTCAATTGTCATATGGAAGAGGTAGCATGGGGAGCAGTTGATCAGGCCCGCCGCGGAGTGCATTGCTGGTAAAATAGGAGTATCCCGGCCTGCAAAGCGACTCCGCGGACTCGTTTTGAAGTTCCCTGGCATCTTCCCAATCAATTTTTTTCGAAGAATGCTTCATCCCCGAGCCGCCCAATATTCCCGCCGAACCCTTTACTTCTTTGAAGGGGCGGGACTGATCGTCATCGCGTTGGCGACGATATACGCGGGTTATCAGGAAACCCTGTTGATGATCAACAACGCCAGGGTTACGCTGGCAGACTTGCTGCTGATGTTTCTCTACCTGGAAATTCTGACCATGGTAGGATTGTATTTCGAGTCCGGCAAGCTGCCGGTAAGATTTCCTCTTTATATCGCCATGGTGGCGATGGCGCGCTACGTAATCGTGGATATCAAGGAGATGGACAACATTCGACTGCTGGGCGTTTCCGCTTCGATCGTGCTCGTTGCCATCGCCGTGCTGGTCATACGCTATGGGCATGTGCGTTATCCCTATCTCGAGGATCTGGAGGAGTTGGCGAATCCCAGCTCCAAAAAGAACAATATCAGCGGCGATTAGGACGGACAAGGCATCAAATGGATAAGCCGCGAGTGGGCCTCATAATGGGCAGCAGCAGTGATTGGGAGGTGATGAAGCACGCGGCGGGTGTCTTGAAAGACTTCAATGTGGCGTATGAAGCCGAGGTGGTATCGGCGCACCGCACTCCCGATCGCATGTTCCATTATGCCGAAACCGCAGCTGGGCGCGGGCTCAAATGCATTATTGCTGGCGCGGGTGGCGCAGCACACCTTCCCGGTATGATCGCGGCAAAAACCATCCTGCCGGTCCTGGGTGTGCCGGTCACCTCCAGGCCGCTTCAGGGCATCGATTCACTCCTTTCCATCGTTCAAATGCCTAAGGGCGTTCCCGTCGCCACATTTGCGATAGGCGAGCCCGGCGCTGCCAATGCCGGTTTGTTCGCGGTTTCGCTGCTGGCAGCGGAAGACGCGGAGCTCGCCGGTCTTCTCGTCAAATTTCGCCAGGCCCAGGCGGAAACCGTCCTGGCAATGACATTGCCAGCATCATGAGGACTGGCAGCATCATGCCGGGAGCAATGCTGGGAATTCTTGGCGGAGGCCAGCTCGGCCGCATGTTCACCATGGCGGCGCAACGCATGGGGTACCGCGTGACTGTGCTTGACCCGGACGAGCACAGTCCGGCCAGCAATATTGCCGAGCGGCATGTGCGCGCAGACTATCTGGATTCCGCTGCCCTGCGGGAGCTAGGGTCTTCCTGCGCCGCGTTTACCACGGAATTCGAAAACGTACCCGCTGATTCCCTGAAAACGCTGGCTGAATATGGCGTGGTCAGTCCCGCCGCGAGCAGCGTGGCCATTGCCCAGGATCGCATTCTTGAAAAGCAGTTTCTTGCGGACAGCGGCTTTGAGGTCGTTCCCTACGCGGTAATTCAGGATGAAAAAGGTTCCTGGAACGTTAAAAGCATGTTTCCGGGAGCGCGTTCAGAGTCGAGTTCGGCCTTGCTTCCAGGCATCCTCAAGATAAGCCGGCTGGGCTACGATGGCAAAGGCCAGCAGCGGGTAAGCAGCCAGCCGGAGCTTGACGAGGCATGGGCCGCGATGGATCGCGAGCCCTGCGTACTGGAACAGCGCGTGGCTTTGTCGAGCGAGGTTTCGGTAGTCGTGGCGCGCGGTTTTGATGGCGAGGTGGCGACTTTCCCGGTGTCGGAGAACCGGCATCGCAATGGTATTCTCGACATAAGCATCGTCCCGGCCAGGGTAGCCCCGGAGATCATTCGAAAAGCATGCGAGACAGCGGTGCACATTGCCGAAAAACTGGATTATCGGGGTGTGCTATGCGTGGAGTTTTTTATCCTGGGTGATGGGCCAGATGCCCGGCTACTGGTAAACGAGATTGCGCCGCGTCCCCACAATAGCGGCCACTATACAATGGACGCGTGCGTGACCTCCCAGTTCGAGCAGCAGGCGCGCAGCCTTTGCGGCATACCTCTTGGAAGCACGGCAATGCGGGGTACTGCCGTGATGGTGAATTTATTGGGCGACCTGTGGCGGGAGGGAGAGCCTCCATGGCAGGAAATATTGCGGCATCCCAATGTAAAATTGCACTTGTACGGCAAGCTGGCTGCCCGGCCTGGAAGAAAAATGGGCCACTATACAGTTCTTGCGGAAACTGTCGAAGCGGGCCTGCAGCTTGCGCTGGAGATCAAGGAAGCGCTTGCCGCATCCTTACGCCCGGAGCAGCGCAGCAGGCACGATGCACATGACAGCGCGCATAGCGCACAAAGCGCATGACGGAAGCGAATCATGGCTGAGCGAAACGACGAACAAGGCAGCCTGCTTGAAACAGCCATCCAGAGCCTGCCGCTCCTGCATCGCGGAAAAGTCCGGGATATTTACGCCGTGGATGAAGACAAGCTGTTGGTCGTGCAAACGGACAGGCTGTCTGCTTTCGATGTCATCCTGCCAACGCCCGTGCCGGGAAAAGGCAGGCTGCTGACGGCGCTATCCAGCTTCTGGTTTGAAAAGCTGGATCACATCATTCCCAATCACCTTACCGGCATTGCACCCGAATCGGTCGTGGCAGAGAACGAGCGTGAGCAGGTAGCCGGCCGCGCATTCGTGGTAAAGCGGCTGAAGCCCCTGCCGATAGAAGCCATCGTACGGGGATACATCGCGGGTTCCGGCTGGAAAGATTACCAAGCGACCGGGGCCATCTCCGGGATTGCGCTTCCCCAGGGCATGCAGCAGGCGGCCAGATTGCCAGGCGGACCCATTTTTACCCCTTCCACCAAAGCTGCGGCAGGCTTTCATGATGAAAACATTTCATTTGCGGAAGCGGAAAAATTGCTGGGCAAGGACCTGGCAGCCACAGTGCGGGGCAAGGCCATAGCACTCTATGCCGAGGCTGCGGACTACGCCATCAATAAGGGCATTATCATTGCGGACACCAAGTTCGAGTTCGGCCGGGATGAAGCAGGAGCGTTGTACCTCATAGACGAGGCATTGACTCCGGATTCGTCGCGTTTCTGGCCGGCTGACCAATATTCGCCGGGATGCAATCCCCCCAGCTATGACAAGCAGTTCGTGCGCGACTGGCTGGAAACACAGGACTGGAACAAGAAGCCGCCAGCCCCCGCGCTGCCCCCCGGCGTTCTTGCCAAAACCACCAAGAAGTATGAAGAAGCCCTGCAACGGTTGAGGGGATAGCCGTGCAGACAACAAGACTTCGGGGTCTCTAAACGAAGGAAAACGATGTCTCCTCAGGTTGCATGAAGAGATAACTGCTATCATACGTTGTACGTGTACGTATAATAACGAGGTTAATCATGCATAAACGAATGACTATTACTCTTGACGAAGCGGTGTACGAAGGTCTTTATCGAACGGTCGGCAAACGCCGCATGAGCCAGTTCATCGAGGACTTGGTAAGGCCGCATGTCATGAATAATTCTCTGGATGAAGAGTATCGGGCGATGGCTGCCGATAAGGAGCGAGAGGCGGGGGCAAAGGAATGGATTGATGCGCTTGCCGTCGATATGAGCGATGAAACGCGGTGAAGTGTGGTGGGTGGAATTTGACCCTGCGGTCGGAAGCAAGGTTCGTAAGACGCGACCCGCTGTTGTCGTCAGCAATGACGCTGCCAACCGAAATCTCGCACGCGTTGTCGTAATCCCCTTGACCAGCAACACGACCCGTCAATATCCTGGCGAAGCATTAGTGACCATAAATGGAAAGCAGGGTAAGGTAACGGCCGATCAGATCATGGCCTCAGATAAAATTCGCTTGAAAAACCGGCTTGGCATCCTGTCAAAGATCGATATGCTGGCTGTGGAAGATGCAATCCTGATTCATCTGGGGATGCCTAGATAAAGAAATTCTGATACTCAGCAGATGAACCTCCTTTTCGGATCAGCGGCAGTAGGGCGCCAATAAGCGAAGCGCATTGCGCCGTATGGCTGAGTTGACAATTTGCCAGGCTTGATCCTCAAAAAAATTCCATCAACATCTTTATTCCCAGAAAATAAAGCAACGCCACAAAAATCTTCCTGAGCGTGCTGGTCTGCATGACATGCGTGGTTCTGGCGCCCAGGGGCGCGGTCACCATGCTGGCCAGCACTATCCACGCCAATGCCGGTGGATAGACATAACCCAGGCTGTATTCCGGAAGCGGCTGGGGCTGCGCCATTCCATTGGCGATATAGCCGATGGTGCCTGTCAGCGCTATGGGAAAGCCTATGGCAGCGGCTGTGCCAATGGCATGCTGCAGCCTGACGTTGCAAAAGGATAGAAACGGAACGCTTAGCAGCCCTCCGCCAATCGCAACAAAACTGGAAATCAGCCCAATCAGGCTTCCCGCGCCGAACATGCCCAGCCTGCCAGGCAGGCTCCGGCTGGGCTTGGGGGAAATCCGCAGCAGCATCTGCGTCGCCGCATAAAAAATGAAGGTGACGAAAATAACGCTGAGAACCTTGCTTGAGAGCGCGTTCACCAGTGTCGCGCCTGTCAGCGTGCCCAGGATGATTCCCGGAGAAATATGTCTTACCACCTGCCAGTTCACCGCTCCGTGGGCGTGATGGGTGCGCAGGCTGGCAATCGAGGTGAAAACGATCGCGGCCATGGTAGTGCCCAGGGCAAGGTGGAGGATGCGGTCAGGTGGGAAATGCTGCGCGTTGAAGATGAAAGTCAGTACCGGCACCAGGATCAACCCGCCGCCAATACCCAGCAGTCCGGCAAAATACCCGACAACCGCACCCAACAGCAGATAAGCCGGCGCCCACTCCACCTCAGGTTCTATGATGATGGATGGCTGGCTTCAATTTCTGGAATGGCGGAAACAAGCGGATCGGTGCAGGTGCCAAATCTTGGCCAGGCTTGGCAAAACGCCTGGACAGGCCTCATAGAATACCCAGGATGAATTTCCATTCAGCGGGGTCCACCGGCGTGATGGATAGCCGGCTGCCTTTTTGCAGGATGCGCAGGCTGGCCAGCTCAGGGTAGGTGCGCAATTCCCTGATCCCCACCAGGCGTGTCTTCTTTTTTAATCGTACATCCACGTTGAACCAGCGGGGAGTCTCGTGTGTAGCCTTCGGGTCGAAATATTTATTGCCGGAATCGAACTGCGTAGCGTCGGGATAGGCCAGTTTGCTCACCTCGGCAATGCCCGCGATTCCCGGCTGGTCGCAGCTCGAATGATAGAAGAAAACCCCATCCCCGACGCGCATCTGGTCGCGCATGAAATTGCGTGCCTGATAATTGCGCACACCATACCAGGCGACGGTTTGCTGCGGCATGGCCGCGAGGTCATCGATGCTGACATCGGAAGGTTCCGACTTCATGAGCCAGTAACGCATATGAGGTTTTTAAGGGCCTATCGGATAGCTGCAAGGTGTGGATCGGGCATGAGCCATTGGTCTGGACAGGTCTACCGATGGAAGTATAACAGCTCGGGTTCCGTAGGCGAAAGGTGCGTTCGAAAGAGGTTTATGTGCCAGCAAACAGGCAATACGTCGAGGTCGGTCTAAGATTAAAATTTATGCCATATGACGAGGCGCCGATGAGATATCGGAAGGCTCCGATCCATACCAGCCATCGACCGAAGCGGCGCGAGTTTATCATTTCTTCTCTAACCATGGGATTGGCCATGAGTTTAAGCTTGCCTTCGACTCGGGCTGATAAAGTCATGCCGGTAGTGCAGGAAAATAAGGGGCGCGTGCCTAAGACGAGCGCGCGTGCCGATTTGCTTTCTCTATTTCTGTGCGGAGATGTGATGGCCGGCAGGGGCATCGATCAGATCCTTCCTCATCCCGGGAATCCCATTCTCTACGAGCGATACATGAAAAGCGCTTCCGGTTATGTGGCGCTTGCGGAAGATGCCAATGGAACGCTCCCAAAACCGGTGGAATATGCTTATATCTGGGGCGAGGCTCTTGCGGAACTGGAAAGCAGGCAGCCGGACGTCCGTATTATCAACCTTGAAACGGCTGTTACGCGAAGTGACGAGGTGGAGGCAGGTAAGGCGGTCAACTATCGGATGCATCCGGACAACATTGGCAGCATAAGCGCGGCAAAAATCGATTGCTGCGCCTTGGCAAATAATCATGTTCTGGATTGGGGCTATGCTGGGTTGGCCGAGACGTTAGCGGCATTAAAAAAGGCCAATATCAAGACCGCGGGTGCGGGTTTGAATATTCGGGAGGCGCGAGCTCCTGTCATATTGCCGGTTTCAGGAAAGGGAAGAGTGCTCGTTTTCTCGTTCGGCTCCGAGACCAGCGGTATTCCCTGGAGCTGGGGTGCTTCGGAAAACAAGCCCGGAGTGGATCTCCTGCGTGGTTTCTCCGCGAAAACCATTCGCGTAATTGCCGATGTCATTTCCCGGGAAAAGCGCGCGAATGATGTCGTAGTCATGTCGATCCATTGGGGCGGAAACTGGGGGTATGAGGTGCCTGCCCAACATAGGGAATTTGCCCACCGCCTGATCGACGAGGCGGGCGTGGATATTATTCATGGCCATTCTTCCCATCACGTGAAGGGAATCGAGGTTTACAGGCAGAAGCTCATACTTTATGGCTGCGGAGATTTTCTGAACGATTATGAAGGCATTTCCGGGCATGAGTCTTATCGAGGCGATCTGGCTTTGATGTACTTTGCTGGTATCGACCCGGCGACGAACATCCTTGCTGATTTGTGCATGGTACCCATGCAAATCAGGCGCTTCAGACTGAACCGCGCATCCGGAAACGATGCTCTGTGGCTGAAGGACATTTTGAACAGGGAAGGCAAGAAATTCGGGACTTGGGTCGAATCGGAGGCCGATAATATGCTGATGCTGCGATGAATCGGGCAAAACGGTGCAGGCTAGCGTTTTTCCCACTTCCTTATTTCACCGGGGACTATTCGAAATAATGGGTGGGACTCCGGCTTTATGATTTCGTAGTGCCGGCGATGAAGAATGGGTGCGCGTTTCTGCAATTTCTGTAGCAAGTGAGCCCATTCGAATATTAGTTGTTCTTCCGTCTCTTCAATTTCCTCCGCGATGTTTGGATATAAGATCTTTGTTTTATCGAAACGATAATCTCGGTGCTCCGCCTCATCCGCGAGGCTGGCGAGAAATGCCCCAACTGCCTGGAGAGGCTGGGGATGCGAACGAAACCGGATGAGCTGGGGATGGAATCGATAGCCTGCGGTTGCTCCGGACAACACTTTTTGGGCAAGCAGCGCTTCTCTCCATGCGGCCGTAAGCCCCTTTGCATCCAGATACTGCGGATGTACCGTCCAGAGGCGCACGAGTCGGATTAAGGCTTTCCAGCTCCGGGCAGGTTAAGAAATTGACGCCGTGTCTTCGGCCCGTAGGTAAGAAAATGCGGTTCCGGATGCTCGAGATAAGCGAGCCGTTCCCCCGCAATGCGGTCGCGGCGCGCATATCGCCTGATTTCCTCAGGATTGATGGAATAGACCCTGGCAGCGTTCAATCCAAAGATCTTGGCGCGAAGCTGTGGGGTGATTTCGGGATAGCCATACTTCTCCCGCAATTCCGGGGAGATCTGGAAGGTGCGGAATGCCTGGATCTGGTCCTGGGGTGAGCCATACCATATCGAGTCCGTTCCCCAGAGCACGTTGTTCTCGCCGCAGTACTTCAGGAGCTTGCCCAGTGCATGGGCCGCGGCTTCAGGGTCGCGCATCAGGTAGCGCCAGGTGCTGCCTAATTCACCATAAACATTGCTGTTGGGGGCGACATCGTTTTCGATGAGGGACTGGATCAGGGTATCGATGCCATCGCCCGCGCCCTTGCCTTCGAAAGCGCGCTCCGGAACCCCGGTGACGAAGCCGGAGTGGTAGACAAGGAAGGAAACGTCGGGGAAGCGTTTTGCGACCACGCCGATGTCGCGGCATTGGCTATGCTCATAGGACTGCCGGCCAAAGGGCAGGCCCTTGTGCACGCAGATGACGTTGACGCCGAGTTGCCGCGCTTTTTCAATGAATCGGGTGCCGATATCGTCCGACAGGAAGTAGCCTTTTCCTCCGGGCCCAAATTGCGTATAGGTTTTCCACGCGGAAACACCCCAGCGTCCTTTCAGTTCATCCATCGAGTCCAGGTCACCCGCCTGGTTGGGGTTGACCCGGCCATGCAGCAGCAGGCGGTGCATTCCCTCCATGCGCTCGACTATCCTGCGCACCGCATCGGCGGTCTGGATGGTGAGCGGTTCCGCGTCCGGCTTGGAAGGGACGAAGGAGAGCACCATCATATCCGTATCGGAATCGAGGAAGACATCCTTGATGAATTCTTCCGGGCCCAGGCAGCGCAAGTAGCTGTGCGCGCCCGGTTCGGCCGCGAGAGCGCAGCCTGTTTTGGGCATCTGGCTCAGCGGCTTGCTTCCGGCTGGCAATTTTTTCAGCCACGCTCCATTGGGGTCCACGAAATGCCCCTGCACGTCAAAGATGAATTCACCCTTGCCACCTCCCAGGGAGGTCTCGGCCAGCGAAGGCTCGAGCGCGGCGCCGGTGGGCAGATCGAAAAAACCGCCAGGTCTGCCAGCTGCGGCATTTGCGGCATTGAATGCAAGCAGCGTCGACGCAGCGCCGCAGGCGGAAACAAGAAAGCGTCTTCGAGACATGGCAAGACGCTTCGCGTTGACTGTCGCTGCTTCGTGGGCAAGTTTATTTGCCGCTTTATTCGTCGGGGACAATGGGACCGGTTCGAACTCGCCATTTGAAGTCGCATCGAGCTTGATGGGGAGGCGCGTGCCTTCGGGATCGATGCGAGGGCGGGAAGGTTTCATAAGCAGTCCTCCTCAAAAGCGGCTGGCAGCTTGCGGTTCGAGTGGAATATCGATCGTCCCCACTGGCCAATATAGAGCTTGTGGTAGGCAGATATGGGCAAATCCGGCTCAATTTCAACAAAAAGAGCGGCATCGCCGCTCTTTTTGCACTACGAAAATAAAGTCCCCGCAAATGCCGTCAGGTCATTATCTTGAACCTCTAGGTCCAAGTTGGTCACTGGCCGGATGCATCAGGCGCTTCCGTATAGGATTCGCACAACAGCATCGCTATGGTTCGTAACCGGTTCTTAAAAAGTTGGTTCAAAGAATATAGACCTTAACAAACACCGCAGGGAACAACCTTGATTCGCTTTCCGGTTCTTGTCCTGACAACTTTACCTTGATGCCGGGTACCTCTGGTTTTCAGGATCGAAACCGGAGTTTCCCCCGCATGGACATTCCCGGCCAGCTATAACAGTTTATCCTGTTCCGGCATTACCGCATCCAGCGCTGCCTGCATGCGATCGATTCTACGCTTAAATTCCTCTGTGTCAAAGTCCCCCCTGTTTCTCGCGACGAGCATCTCATGGGTGACGTTGAGGGCCGCCATGATGGCGATGCGTTCCGCGCCCACCACTTTGCCGCTATCCCTGATTTCACGCATTTTTTTATCGAGATAGGTCACCGCCTGCAGCAATTCTTCCTGCTCGTCGTCAGGACAGGTGACGCAGAATTCGCGGCCCATGATAGCCACATCCATGACCTTACCTGGTTTCATCGTCGCCTTCAGGAATATGTGACAGCAGCGCTTCCAACCGGCCAGCCGCCGCGCTTATCTTCTGGTTGAGCTGCCTGTTCTCGCTGGTCGCGCCTGCGAGAGCCTGGCGCAATTGCATGTTTTCAGCACGTAATTGCTTGCACAGTTGTACGAAGTAGTTGATTTTTTCTTCGAGGGATGTTAGTTCCGGTTCCATCTGGATGCTGTGCTTGGGATATTTATCGGTCCACTATAGTTCTCAAGTCCTCGCGGCGTCAACTGGTCACGTCCATTTTCAAATGCCGCCTTTGCCCATTTTCCCACGTCTCCCGCGCAGCCGCTTGGATATCGAGGCTCGGGCGCCGGAGGGCGCCGTTTCTGGTAGAATTCCGCCACGTTTCAGGTGCTTTGATCGCTTTGAGCGATCGAGTTAAACGGGAACCAGGTAAAGGCAATCCTGAATTAGTCGTTCGCCTGCGATTTGACGCAGAATCACGCGGCTCGCGAAGACTTGTTGAGAGATTTTCTGGATGCCTGGGCTGCCCCCGCAACGGTAAGCAAGTGTAGGCGTGCCAAGCAGCCACTGTGAATTTTCATGGGAAGGCGGTACGCAAGTCTTGCGAGCCCGGATACCGGCCTCGAACGCATACGGAAATATCGCGTGGGGCGGTATCCTGACCGATCTCTTCGTTCAAGAAATCTCTCCACGGTATTTCCTTGTCTGCAATGGCGGACGGTGGGTCCGCTCAACAAGAAAATTCCATGGGTCCGTGCAAAAAAATAATCTGGATGGTTTTGACCATCCCTGGCTGCTCACTGCCTGTCTGTCTACTTGCGGCTGAATCGGAAGAAAAATTCGGGAAGCCGCTGGAGGAGGTGGTGGTAACGGCAACACGATTCACCCAGCGTGTGGAGCAATTGCCCATAGGGGTCTCCATTATCAGCGCGGAGCAGATAAAGAATAGTTCTGTATCCACCCTGCCGGAATTGCTGCAGCAATTGGCCGGAATTCATACCCGCAACCTGGACGGAAGTCCTGACCCGCAAATCGATATGCGGGGATTTGGCATTACGGGCAACGAGAACACCCTGGTGCTGCTCGATGGCCAGAGGATGAACGAAAAGGAACTGGTAGGCATACGCTGGTCCACTATTCCGCTGGATTCCATAGAACGCATCGAGGTGCTGCGCAATACCGGGGCGGTTACCTATGGGGGTGGTGCGACCGGCGGGGTGATCAATATCGTGACACGGGCAGCTCCGAAGCAGCGTATTTCGGGGAGCGGGGGAATCTCCATTGGAAGCTATAGCGCGACTGAATTCAATGGCGCACTCAATGCGGCAGGAAAAAACCTTGCGCTGGCACTGACCGCCAATGCCCTGGAAACGGACAATTATCGCGTCAATAATGTTTTGCATCAAAAAAATCTTCAGGGCGACCTGCGCTATACGTTCGGGCCAAATGGCAGGACTCTGGTAAAGTTTGGCCTGGACGATCAAAAACTGGGATTGCCGGGCACGCGTACCGAAGCGCAACTGGAAACTGACCGAAGGGGAACCTCAAGACCGCGGGATTTCAGCACCCGCCAAGGAGCCTACGTCACCATGAGGGCGGAGCATACTGTTGGCATGGGTGATCTCGCCGCGGACCTGTCTTATCGAAACATTCACCGCACGGCGTTGTTCGATGACTACGCTATCGACTTTTTCAATTCCAAAACATTTATCAACACCCGTTCGGATGTATGGCTGTTCAATCCGCGTTTCAAGATGCCTTTCCAGGGCATGGGGCTGAATCATGAACTGGTGCTGGGGGCCAATCTGGAATGGTGGGATTATCATTCCAGGCGTTTCACCGGAGCGGAGACGGTACCGGGCGCCCTGTCGGCAAACATTCAGCAAACCGATGTGGTTGCGACCCAGCAGAACCGGGCCGTTTACCTGCAGCATATCGCGACTTTCCCGACGGATACGGTGCTGACGCTGGGCGGGCGCGCACAATGGGTACACAATAATGTCAACGATCGTTTCAACCCCGCGGCTTATGCCAGGGGGCGGCAGGACCGGCTGGTCTACGCCTACGATGTGGGGCTGCGCCAGCCCTTTAAGACGGTTTTCTCGTTTTATGGAAAATTTGGACGAAGCTTCCGTATCGCAACGGTGGACGAAACCTATAATCAGTTTGGCGGCCCCTCGTTCGATTCGGCTGTCAAGCTGCTGGAACCGCAAACTGCGCATGCCGCTGAAATCGGCCTGGAATATCAGGAAGGACCCGTTCGGACGCGCGCGTCGCTGTACAGGATCAATCTCAATAATGAGATCAGCTTCATCAATATCGATCCTTTCCTGTTTTTTTCCAATATAAACCTGCCTCCCACGCGGCGACAGGGGGTCGAGCTGGAAGGTTCCTGGGCCGTCACAAGAGCGATAGATATATTTGGCAATTATACTTATAACGATGCGCGTTTTCGCGAAGGCACTTTCGGCGGGGTCGACGTTGCGGGAAACATCATTCCGCTGGTGCCTCGCCATAAGGTTTCGGCCGGCGGCACGGTGCGGTTTACCGATAACACCCGTTTTGCAACAGCCATGAACTATATAGGCGAACAGGTATTCGATAATGACCAGGCTAATACCGCGTCGCGGCGGATGCCGAATTATGTGACGGTCGACCTGAAGCTCACACACCAGATGAACAGGCTCCTGATCAGCATGGCCGTCAACAATTTATTCGACGAGAAATATTTTTCATACGGTATCCGCAATGCATCGGGCACGAGCTTCAATGCGCTTCCGGCGCGTGAGCGCAATATCTGGATTACCTTGAAATATCAATTTGATTAGATCGTCATTCGGTGTTGTCTGCCTGGTCATTTTTTGTTCCGTCGAGAAGTGACATAATGCCGTTTCTACGGATCACTCCTGCTTTTCTTTCGTATTCCTGCTGAAGCATGCTGATGCAACCTGCGGAAACCATGAGCGGCTCCCGGTTTTATTCCTGTTTGAAGGAGTACCTCAGACCCTATTGGCACGTGCTCGCGCTTGCCGCAATAAGCATGGTTGCAACCGCCGCTTCAGCGCCCATGCTGGCCGCGCTGGCAGTACCGGCGCTGGATGGCGTACTCGCAGGACAGGATGTCGAAACGATGCAACTGGTATTGCTGGCAATAATGGTGTTGTCTGCCGCTCGCGGCATGTCGGGTTTTATCGCGGCTTATTCGACGGCCTGGCTGGCAAATAAACTGATGCAGGATTTGCGTGGCGAGATATTCGATAAGCTGCTGACGCTTCGGGCAAGCTACTATGCATTTCGCGGCGGCGGCAATCCGGTTTCGAAAGTGGTAACGGATATCGATCAGCTCGTCAGTTCCTTCACGAATGTGGCGACGGTCATGGTAAGGGACAGCTTCATTGTCGTAAGCCTGCTCGCATGGATGGTCTATCTCAATTGGAAACTTTCGCTGCTGGCTGTATTGATGGTCTCGGTTATCGTGTTGATCGGGCAATTGATCAGTGATCGCCTGAAAAGGGCGGCCACGGAGGCATACGAAGCGGCGGATCATGTTACCGGTATCCTGAAGGAATCCATCGAGAATTACGCGGCGGTAAAACTATATGCCGGCGAGCAGTATCAGGCTGCCCGGATGCGGGAGGAGGCAGACAAGGTGCACGATTCCCTCATGAGGCGAGCGGCTGCCGAGGCCCTGGCGATTTCTTTTGCGCAGGTTGCAGCCGGTATCGCGGCAGTCATCGTTTTTTATATTGCAACCCGCCAGGTGTTTGCCGGGGAAACGACGGCGGGAGGCTTCGCTTCTTTTGCTCTCGCCATATTGATGCTGATTCCGGCGGCGCGGCGCATTGCCGGGCTGGATGAATTTCTGCGTTCCGGCCTGGCGGCTGCTACCCGCATCTTTTCGCTGCTGGATGAGAAAGCTGAACCGGATAGCGGAACGATTCGCATGGAGCGCGCCAGAGGACAGCTCAAGTTCGAGCATCTCACCTTTCGGCCGCTTTCGGTTCCGAAGGAACCCGATTCTCAGCCTTCCCATGGATCGAGCTGGCGCCACATCCCTGAACCAGGCGGCCCGCTGGAGGACATCCAACTGACAATTCAGCCCGGCGAGCAGGTTGCTTTGATAGGGCTTTCGGCAAGCAGCAAATCAACGCTTGCAGAACTGATCCTCCGCTTCATCGACCCGACTTCGGGAAGGATCCTGCTCGATGATCATGATATTGCGCATCTCACGCTAGCCAGCTTGCGCGGCAATATCGCGCTGGTATCCGAGAAAACGACGATATTCAGTGATACGGTTGCTGCCAACATTGCCTATGGCGAGATGGGCCGTGCAACCGAAGGAAGGATTATGGCGGCAGCCCAGGCAGCGCATACCATGGAATTCATCAGGCATATGCCCCTGGGATTGCAGACTGTCGTGGGAGAGCGGGGAATACAGCTATCCGCGAGCCAGAAGTTGCGGATATCCATCGCCAGAGCCCTGCTGAAAGATGCGCCTATCCTCATTTTCGATGAGGCGGCCGAGCCGTCGGCGGATCAGGAGTCGCTGCACCATGTTCTGGCGGCGTTGAGAACCGTAATGCACGGACGCACGACGCTTGTCATCGCCCGCTGCCTATCCACGGTGGAAAAAGCGGATCGTGTGGTGATGCTGCACCAGGGCCGTATCACCGAGGTGGTTCGCAGGGAATTACTCGCGACAAAAGGGGCTTATACCCGGCTGGAAAGCTACCTGGGCTAAAACCGGTTGCCTGGCGTGAATCGGGGAAACTGGTTGTGGGGAACCTGCCCGGTCAATCCGGATTCCGGTCGATGGCGCGTGCCTGATCGTCAGGCTCCTGGCGCGCGTATTCAGGCACCCATCTGGTCAGTTCCTGTTTGACATCATCGTCATTCAATATCGGATGTGCTTGCAGCCAGATCAGTAAACTGGATAGCCATTGCCCATCCGCCGGGCGTGCCCGGGCTATGCGCAATTTGGGGTGGGGCGTCGGCAAACTGTTTTCGTCATCCGCCAGCAATTCCTCATGGAGCTTTTCTCCCGGGCGCAATCCGTTATATACGATCTTGATATCTTCTTCGCCAAGCCCGGATAGACGGATCATGTCTCTTGCGAGATCGGCAATCTTGACGGGTGCTCCCATATCCAGTACGAAAATTTCTCCACTCTCTCCTTTTTTTTTCATCAGCGCGGCCTGCAATACCAGTTGGGTAGCCTCGGGGATGGACATGAAATAGCGCGTAATCTCCGAATGCGTGACGGTGACTGGTCCGCCCCTTGCAATCTGCTCGCGGAATTTGGGAATGACGCTGCCCGCGCTGCCCAGTACATTGCCGAAACGCACCATGACAAAAGAGGTGCCTGGCATGGCTTTCTGTTCATTGTTTTCGGAACGGCAAGTCGACTGCTGCAATGCCTGGCATACCATTTCCGCAAGCCGCTTGCTGGCGCCCATGACATTTGTAGGATTGACCGCCTTATCGGTGGAGATCAGAACGAACTTTTCCACACCATGCCGGATTGCGGCTTCGCCTGCGACATAGGTTCCGAGAACGTTATTCAGGATGGCTTGCCAGGCGTTCTCCTGCTCCATGAGAGGCACATGTTTGTACGCAGCCGCATGAAAAACGACCTTTGGCCGAAACCGGGAGAATACCTGCGTGACTCGCGCCCGATCCTTGATGTCGCCAATGGTATATATCGCCGGGACATCCGGGAAATCCGCCAGAAATTCCTGTTCCATTTTATAGAGCGCGAATTCATTCAGCTCGAATAGCACCAGTTGCCGAGGCTTGAATGGCGCAATCTGCCGGCAGAGTTCCGATCCTATCGAACCGCCAGCGCCCGTAACCAGAACCGTCGAGTCCGTCAGCAGATCGTGCAGGCCTTCGTTATCCAGCACCACGGGGTCGCGTCCCAGCAAATCGTCCGGTTCGACAGTCCGGATTTGCGAGACCGTGATTTTTCCGCTGATCAAATCCTCATAAGAGGGAACAATCAGCGCCTTTATCCCGGCGGTCGAACAGAGCTCCAGCGCGCGGCGGCGATCTCGATGAAGACGGTCGGGGCGGCGGCGATCCACTTCCGGACGGTGGGCATGGCGGCGATCCGGACTGGAAGGTGCCATGGCGATGATGGCGTGAGCTACGCCAAATCTTTTCGCGATG
>MKVR01000004.1:0-34705 GCA_001899235.1 Nitrosospira sp. 56-18 | reverse complement strand
TGGGCGGATCGGCATCCAGCAGTCCCATTACCCTCCACTGCACGCTTCGGGCAAGCTCCTTCACCAGGCCGACCGCCATGTCTCCCGCGCCGAGGACCAGTACGAGCTTGCTTTCTTCTTTTTTGCGCCCATACAGCTTGTGTTCCTTCCATAAGCGATACGCGAGCCGATCGCCACCCATGATGAACAGGAGCAGAATGGGGGCCAGCAGCAATACGGTGCGCGGAACGCCTATCAGTACCTGCATCATATACAGCACCAGCGGCGCCAGCCCGGCGGATATCATTATCGCCAGCACGATACGCCGCAGGTCGGGCAGGCTCGCATAATGCCAAAGCCCGTGATAAAGCCGGAATCCGAGAAACGTCATTGCATGCACGGGCACGACCCAAGGCAGAATTTCTTTCAGGGAAGAGAGATACAGAGGAGGTATCTCAAAATTGAAACGGAACGAATAGGCGAGCCACCATGCGATGGCCGCCGCGAATAAATCGTGGACAAATGCAATGATCGTCCGTATGTTGGGAATTCGGGCAATCATGCTATAAGCTGTCCCAGCGCCGGGCCCAGAGGCGGTCGAACATGCCCATCATGACGAGATAGATTCCTGTCCATGCAACTCCCACTCCAAGCTGAATGACAACATCATGTCCTGCGGCCCATATCGCGCTGGCGGCTGCCGCCAGCATCAGGATATAGGCGAGCAAAGCGGTATTACGATGCCCAAGACCGCTTTGTACCATACGCTGATAGTAGTGTTCGCGATGAGCTTGCCAGAATTTATCGCCATGCAGAGCGCGTTTTGCAAGGGTAACCGAGGCATCGGCGATAAACGGAAAGAATACGAGCGCCGGCAGCCATAGAGGCCAGAGGCCGTCGGTCCAGCCGATGACGCCCAATGCGGCGGCCAGGAATCCCAGGGGAATCGCGCCGGCATCCCCCATGAAAATACGCGCAGGATGAAAGTTGAATAACAGAAAAGCAGCGGCTGCGGCAGCGATACTGAAATTCATCATCGCAAACGGCTCATTTCCTGCCAGCCAGGCGGCACAGCCATAAGCTCCAAATCCAATGAGCGTCATGCCGCCAGCCAGGCCATCGGAACCGTCCATGAAATTATACAGATTGAGCATCCACGTAATCGCCACCGCGGCAATCGATGCCATCAGCCAGCCATGCTCCCCCGCCAATAATTCTGCGGAGAAGCAGATTGCCGCAATAATATGCGCTAGCAGCCGTACCCAGATTGGGAGGCTGAGGACATCGTCGGCGAAAGATACCAGTACCAGAAGAATGACGCCCATCCATATGGATAGGGGAAGCAAGGGAGGGAGAAATGCCCAGGAAGCGAGTATTCCCGATATCAGGCCCACTCCGCCCGTGCGGGGAATGGCCTGGACATGAAGGGAGCGGGCATTGGGATGATCCAGTATCCGCAACGCCGTTCCCTTGATCAGCCAGCGGATCAAGCCCAGGGTTAGGGTAAATGCGACCAATGGCGCCATGGACATTGTGGCAAGTGAAAAAGAAAGGCCGGTCATCATGATCCCGGTTGCTCAGGGATTTCTTAAACCTGAATCCGGCAGTTGGAAAGGGTAAGGTATGCGGTTTTTGGGATGCAAGGCAAGACGCATAATGTTCAGGCTACCGGTGGCGTGGGACGGAACTGCAGGATTCCGGCGAGCATGCTTTCTCGATGCATCTTTTCGATGCATAAGCGACGATGATGCCCAGTCTATCCTCAGGATCAAGGGAAACTTGAACCGGCTTCCTTCCTGTTTCTCAAATTCGAATCTGGTATCGTTCTGGTGGTCGAAAGGGATACTTGATTCCATGGCGGACAGGTCGCTCGATTCCGGATAAAAATTGTATTTCATAAGCAGGACTCGATGTGAAGAAAAGCTCACCACTTTCGCTTAACACCCAGATTCTCGTGGGTGCGCTGGCCGGCATCCTGCTGGGGCTGTGGATTTCCTCGTCCGGGAGCGAATCAGCCATCACCCAAGCCGGGCTTTATGCCGCGGGATTGATCGGCGCCTTATTCATCGATTTGCTGAAAATGGTCATGATCCCGCTGGTGTTTACCTCGATTGCTGTAGGCGTGGCAAATCTGCGCGCCCACAGGCAGATGCACAAGGTGTGGAAGGCAACGCTGGGCTTCTTCCTGTTTTCAATGATGATCGCCATCATGCTCGGCCTTGCAGCCGCCAATATTTTCCGGCCGGGCGATGGACTGCAGCTCGCGATGTTTCAGGATGCCATTCAGGAATTTCAGGCAAGACAGTTGCCTTTGTCCGAGTTCTTTTCCCAGTTTTTGGGCTCGCTGTTTCAGAATCCAGTAGCCGCGCTGGCACAGGGGAATGTTCTGGCAGTGGTGGTCTTCGCTCTGTTACTCGGTATTGCGCTGGTGGTGGGTGGCGAGCGCTACAACAATATCCTCGTTCTGCTGCAGGAACTGCTGGAGCTGGTGCTGATGCTGGTGGGCTGGATAATGCGGCTTGCCCCGCTGGGTATCATGGCCTTGCTACTGAAGCTGGTCGCTACCCAGGATATATCCTTGTTGGGAACGCTGGCAGAATTTGTCGTGCTGGTGGTGGGGACGACGTTGCTTCATGGCATGGTGGTATTGCCGTTGATTCTTTATCTCGTCACCCGCATGGCGCCGCTCAGATTCTGGCGTGGAGCGCGGGAAGCATTGATCACCGCTTTTGCCACCAGCTCCAGCTCAGCTACCTTGCCGGTAACCTTGCGCTGCGTGGAGCAGCATCTGCATGTCAAGCGCGATATCGCCGGCTTCGTCGTTCCGCTCGGGGCTACTCTCAACATGGATGGCACTGCGCTCTATGAGGCGGCTGCAGCATTATTCATCGCGAACCTGGCAGGTGTCGAGCTTAATCTGGCGCAACAGATGATCGTGTTCGTTACCGCTATGATTGCCGCCATGGGGGCCCCGGGCATTCCCAGCGCGGGCATGGTGACCATGGTGATGGTGTTGCAATCGGTGGGCCTTCCGGCTGAAGCGATAGCCGTCCTGATGCCGGTCGATCGGTTCCTGGACACATTCCGCACCGCCGTCAATGTCGAAGGAGATATGGTTGGCAGCCTGGTGGTGCAGAAATGGGCAAAGAGCAACGAGGATTGAAGGCGCGCAAATCCTGCTGTGCCTTCCTGTAGCCAACTTGTTTCACTTTCCTTGTAATTTCCCTCCCTTGCGCATAAAAAATCCAATCGGCGGGCGCGAAACAAGTGTCCAGCGCTTTCTTCGCAAGCTCTCAATCAGCTTGATCCCGACGCCAGGCGGGGTCATCGGGTGCGGCAATATGCCGCATTCCCAAGCCGGCCTTGCATCCCTACAATTAATCCGGTGGACAGATAAATATGGATTTTCCGGTAAAGGCCGCTACCGGGAGAGCCTGGAATGCTTGCGGCACCGAAAGACTGTGCTTTTTCCGCGTCGTTATCGGTTTTTCTTTCCGATAGCATCTTCTTTTGAAGGAGGCGAGCAACTTGCGCGCTAATGGATCGTCATGAAAATCCCCAGGAGAATCGAACCGCTCGTTGAAGAAGGCCTGGTGGATGAGGTCATCTGTCAACTGATGAGCGGGAAGGAAGCGATGGTATACGTGGTTCGATGTGGCGCGGACATACGTTGCGCGAAAGTCTACAAGGAGATCGACAGGCGCAGCTTTCGCCACAGCATCGCCTACATGGAGGGCCGCAGGATCAAGAACAGCCGCCATGCCCGCGCCCTGGACAAGGGTACGCGTTATGGGCGCAAAGTACGGCACGATGCATGGCAAAGTGTGGAAGTGGACTCCCTGCATCGGCTTTTGGCCGCAGGTGTCCGTGTACCGCAGCCACACAGTTTTTTCGAAGGCGTGCTGCTCATGGAGCTGGTAGCGGATTCTGACGGGAATGCCGCACCACGCCTGAACGACGTAGTGCTGACGGCCGGACAATCGCACAAGTATCACCAGGATCTGCTCAGGCAGGTGATACGCATGCTTTGCGCGGGCATCGTTCATGGCGATTTGTCCAGATACAATGTGCTGGCCGGCAAGGAGGGGCCCGTCATCATCGATCTGCCCCAGGCGGTCGATGCTGCAGGCAACAGCAATGCCCACCGCCTGCTGCTCAGGGACGTGGATAACCTGACCGCTTATTTTGGTTGCTTCGCGCCAGAATTGCTCGAGACCGACTACGGAAACGAAATATGGTCTCTCTATCGGAGGGGCAATCTGCATCCTGACGTGAATTTGAGCGGAAACGCACAGCGAAATCCTTTTGATATGCCCAATGTCGCTCGAGCCGCGAAGAATGTGCTGAGGAGAGAACGTCCGCGGCAGCCTTACAGGCAGGCAATGAGGGGATAACAGGACAAAAGTCCTGGTTCCGAGCCTGCGACAATTTGTCGCATTTCCCTGAATCCGGAAATGGATTATTCTCTGTCCATTTTCTGGAGGGGGAGGCATGATCCGAATTATCGCCATTTTAATGTTGAGTGCGACAGCCGCGCTTGCAAGCCACCCTGACCCCGAGAGCCAGGATGCCGCCAAGCCTCGGCCCCCAAAAACAACACTGGCGGTTGGCGCCACGCTGGATCAGCAGGGACGGCTATGGGTGGCGAAAGTGGAAGATCAGCGCCTGCTGGTTTCCTGGTCGGACGATGGGGGAGAGAATTTTTCCAGCCCGGTCATGGTTACGTCTGAACCTGAAAATATCCCGGCGGATGGGGAAAATCGGCCGAAGATTGCCGTGGCGCGCGATGGCGCTATCCTTTTGACCTGGATACAGTCGCTCCCGCAGAAATATGCCGGAAATGTCCGCTTTGCGCGTTCCATCGATTCCGGACGGACCTTTTCCCCGCCCATTACCTTGAATGATGACGGCCGGGTGACCAGCCATCGTTTCGACACGCTGGCGATCAATGGCACAGGCGGTGCGGTTGTGGCGTGGCTGGATGCCCGCGACCGGGATGCCGCAAAGGAAAAAGGCGAAGCGTTTTCTGGCGTATCGATCTACACCGCCAGGTCCGGCGACAATGGCGCAAGTTTCGGCGCTAACCGGAGATTCCAGCAGCATACGTGCGAATGCTGCCGTATCGCCACGGCGTGGACCGGCGAGGGTCCGATAGTTTTCTGGCGAAATATTTTCGATACCAATACGCGCGACTTCGCGATTGCATACCTGGACAAAGGGTGGGTGCGCCGCGCCACTCGCGACGAATGGAAAATCGATGCCTGTCCCCATAACGGGGGCAGCATCGCAGTCGATGGGCGGGGCCAGTTGCACCTCGCCTGGTTTACAAATGGAACGGTTCGCCAGGGATTGTTCTACAGAAGAATGGAAGGCAACTGGCAATCGGAACCGCTTGCTATCGGCAATGCCGCGGCGCAGGCAAACCATGCCTGGGTTGCCGCTGATGGCAGGACGGTTCTCCTGACCTGGCGCGAGTTCGACGGTACCGCCTACTCCGCACAAATGATGTACTCCAATGATTCGGGAGAATCCTGGAGCGAACCTCAGCGTTTGATGGAATCTGCCGGGGCGACCGACTATCCAGTTCCGTTGATCGACCGCGATAAGGTCCTGGTGGTGTGGAATACCGCAACCGAAGGCCTGCGGGTCTTGCGGTTCGACCGGTTGACCGGGAGATGATTTCAGGAGCAGGGATAAAACGGTTTTCCGGTAAAAAGAATGACATGGTATGTTAAAAGCATACTATGGCCTGTTGATACTTGTTTCTCACCCATGACGGCGATGGATTTCAGTCGGAACAAGGTACGAGCCGCGCAGCAGAGCAAGGTCTGCAAGCGGCGAGTAACGATGGGTTGGGTGAAATTCCGTCCCGTCCTCCCGGGTTGCGCACGAAAAAACGTGGGTGCGGTGTTGCAAAGCTGGGCCATAGGCCGGCTATGCCCTGCGCTTCGCGCCTTGCCCTCATGTTTTTTCGCACAGCAACGCGGGTGCGTAACAAATATTAACAGTTCCTAGGGAAGCGCTGAACAAATCCTCACTGAGCGCGTTGCTGGCAAAATTGGGATGATCATAAGGCGCGCGACGCAGGTCGTAGCTGGGACTACGATGCCAAGGAGCGCAACGCCATGAGTGCTCGATTTTGCTGCAACCCTTATGGGGCGGGGCTTTGCGAGTGGTCTGCCTTGTCAGGCTCCTAGCGAAGGAGCGCCCCGGAGCGTCGCCCGAGGGGCCCCGCAGAGCGGGGATCGGGCAGCGGAGGGGATGCTTCGACCGTACCACAGTTTTGTTGGGGCGCAGGCATCCCGCTACGGGGTCGCATCTTCCTTCGGAAGACACTGCTCCGCCCTGCGCGGTCGCACCATTCGCGTCGTCGCCTTTCGCGCATCCCATCCCGCAAAACCACCGCCGCGCCAGCGGAGATTTGTTCAGCGCTTCCCTAGAACAGCATCCATAAGCTGGTAGTTATTAGAAATTAAAGACAGGCGAAGGCATTAGAACAATATGAAATCCATTTTCCTCGCCTTGGCGGGTTTGCTTTGCACATTTCTTGTTCCACCATGCAACGCGGAAAGTATGGAGCAATCCAGCGTTCCGGCGCCGGAGGGGAACCCGAACGTTTCGCCCCCGGCATTTCCCAGCGCCAATAGCGCCTCATACCTTGCTTCCGGGAGCGCTAAACCAACTGCCGGCAGCAGCAATTCGGTAATTCACGAGATTCCGGCTACCATCGTTTCGCGAAACGTGGCCGAGTTGAAGCAGGTGGCGCCCGCTTCGCCTGCTCCCGTGCGCCTTCCTGCTGATAAGGAGGTTAATGCCGAGGGAGCCGAAAAGGACGCAGCGGGAGATAAGGACAAGGAAAAAGGCGCGGTTGCGCCTCCAGTGATTCAGAAAGAAACGATATTCAAGGAAATGGTCGTAACCGGGGAGGTGGAGCGCGATTCCCACTATACTTCCCCTTCCACGCGCGTCACGCGCACCCAGATCGAGCGCCAGAACGCGCAGACCACGGAGGAAGTGCTCAAGTACCAGCCCAGCCTGCAGATCCGCCAGCGTTATGTCGGTGATCCCAACGGGGTTCTCGGCATTCGCGGCGCGGATATGTTTTCGACCGCGCGCAACATGGTTTATGCCGACGGGTTGCCGCTGCATAATTTTCTGCAAGCGTCATTCAACGGCGCGCCGCGCTGGTCGCTGGTCGGTCCCAACGAAATCGATGCGGTCGATGTCGTATATGGCCCTTTCTCGGCCGAATACAGCGGCAATTCCATTGGCGGGGTCGTCAATATCAAAACCCGCATGCCGCGCAAGCAGGAATTTTACATGGAAAGCAGCCTCTTCATTCAGCCCTACAACCTCTACGGGCCGGATAAGGGAACATTCATTGGTGACCGGCAATTCGTGTCCTATGGCAACCGCATCAAGGACGTGCTGACGGTATTCCTGTCCTACAACCGTCTTGAAGCGCAGGGCCATCCCATGACTTATTTTATCGACAATACGGGACTGGGAGGGCATATACCTACCGATGGCACGACGGCGGTCAACGGCGGGATTCGCACACCTGACACCCGCGGCACGCCGAGCATCATTTACGGCGATACCGGACCAGAAAAAGTAAACACGCATTTGTTCAAGGGCAAGCTGGGCTACGATATCACCTCCGATCTCCAGACAATTTTCACGGTGGCCTATGAAGACAGGACGCGCAACCAGAATCATCCGCGTAATTATTTGCAGGACAATGCAGGGCAGCCATTTTATGGCGGGCCGCAGAATGCTGCTCAAACTCAGCCGAAGACACTGCCTAATGCAAATTTTGATGGTTCGACATTTGATGTCCTTAACCGGGGATTTGGTTTTAGCTCGGACAAGCGCGAGACTCTGAATCTCGGCTTGCAACTTCGTGGTGCGCTAACCCCTAACTGGAACATCGATAGCACCATCAGCCACTTTGACGTTCTCAAAGATGTTCGCGCAACCGCATTCTTCAATCCCGCTGATTCAGATGGGAACGGTACGGGCCAGCTTCAGGATTTCAAGAAGTTCAGCTGGTTGAATTACGATCTCAAGATAAGCACCCCGGCATTATTCGGGAACGAAAAGATTTCCCTGCTCGGCGGGTATCACTTTGACCTGTATACCTTGAGCTTCCGCCAGTATTCCTTGCTGGACTATGCCACCATGACCCGGGGAGCGCTGCAAGCCGGCAGGAATAATGACGGACAGACCTCGACCCATGCGATTTTTGCCCAATCGGCATATCGTTTCCTGCCGAACTGGGACGTGACCGTGGGCGCTCGCCAGGAGTGGTGGTCAGCCATGAACGGTGTTGTTGGCAGCGGTTCCTCTCAAAGCACCCCAGTGCCGGATCGGGCAGTATCCGCGCTTTCCCCCAAGGTCTCGCTGGGCTACGAACCTGGACCCTGGAAAATCCGCTATTCCTTCGGCCGGGCGCATCGGTTTCCCGTCATTGCGGAGCTGTTCCAGTCGCTCAGCAGCCCGACGATGATTGTTGCAGCGAATGCCAATCTCAAGCCTGAGAACGGTGTGCACCATAACTTCATGGTGGAATATGGGTTGCCGCGCGGTTATATCCGCGTGAATGCCTTCCGCGACGATATCAAGGATGCAATTCAGCAGGTGCTTAGCGCCTCGGGAGTGTTGACCCAGAGCTCATTCCAGAATATCGACCAGACCAGCACCACAGGAGTCGAGTTGATTTTAGACCAGCGCCGCATCTTCGGTTCAAAATTTGATTTCATGTTCAACGGGACCTGGATGAATGCGAAGGTGGACAAGGGACCGTTGATCAACTTCACAGCTCCCAACCATGTCCCGCCCACTCCCACTCTAACCGATCTGAATCCATTGGGACCAGATAGTTTTAATCTCACCGGCAAGCAGCGCATCCGCCTGCCCCACTGGCGTGCCAACTTCTTTGTCACCTACAATGCTACCGAAGCATGGGACATATCGTTCTCCGGGCGTTACACCAGCGATTCATTCAACGATCTGGATAACAAGGATTTTGTAAACAACGTTTTCGGCGCGCAAAGCGACTTCTTCTTCATGGACTTCAAGACCAGTTACCGATTCAAGCTGCAGAATGGCCTGAAGAGCCGGGTTTCATTCGGTATTACCAATATCAATAACGATCAGGCTTTCGTATTCCATCCTTATCCGCAACGCACTTATCTGGTCGAGGCCGCCTTCAGCTATTGAGCATGGCATATTGAATGAGCGCATATCCCGATGCGCTTCTCCTCCTGACAGCCTGATTTTCCAAACCTGGCCGGCGTATGCAGGATCGATAAAATTGAATGGATGGCGGTGCCAGTTACGCGAACAGGTTCAGCACCCCATCCAGGCCGACGTGATTGAGTGCGTAAGTCGCCTTTTCCTGGACGATGGGCTTGGCGTGATAAGCGATGCTGACCCCAGCCGCCTCCATCATCCTGAGATCATTCGCGCCATCTCCTATGGCGATGATCTGCTCCCGTTTCAATCCAAGCTCGTTCCGGACTTGTTCCAGTGCCACGGCCTTGCCGCCCGCCCCTATTATTTCCCCTAGTACTTTTCCTGTCAGTTTGCCATCGACGATCTCCAGGGTGTTGGCGGCCGTGTAGTCAAAGTGAAGATCTGTTTTGATCCTGTCGGTAAAAAATGTGAATCCGCCGGAGATGACCATCGTCTTGAGTCCGGCGGATTTCATTCCACGCAGCATTTTTTCTGCCCCGGGGCTCAGCCGGACCCGGTTTTCGTAAACCTCGTGCAGCGCGCGCTGATCCAGTCCCGCAAGCAGGGCGGTGCGCTGCCGCAGGCTCTCCGCGAAAACTATCTCGCCGCGCATGGTCCGCTGGGTGATCTCCGCCACTTGCGGCTTGATGCCTTGCATATCCGCTATTTCGTCTATCGATTCGATTGCGAGCAAGGTGGAATCCATATCCATTGCCACCAGCCCGAAATCCGCAAGCCGTACAGCTTCCCCGACAAAAGCAAAGTCCAGCCCAGCTTCGGCGCAATATTCCGCGACGTGTTCGTGCCGGCTGGCATTTCTCAGCCGGAACGCCTCGCCGGTAATGCGCTCGATCTGGTCAGCGCCGGCGAGTTTTGCCAGCTCCCTTAAATCGTAATTCGCAATATCGAGGCCTTGGATAATGAGATTCATAATAGATAGATAAATTGTTGTTAAAAATGCTTCCTGGCACTGCTCGCTACGAGCAGGCTTGCCGGATGTTGGTTGTCCTTCGAGGATTGCGTGTCCTGCCGGCAGGAGGGGCAATGATGTATTCGGTGCCAGGAACTTTGGCACTGGCTTGCCGGCAAAAAATGGCGGAGCGATAGACGAGTGTATTTTGCCAGTAATCGCTGCCAATCGCCAGCGGATGCCATGCAGTCGGCACCACTGGTTTCCTGCCATCATTAGCTCCGAAATGCCAGGCCTAGGGATAACGGTAGCCATGCAGGAGGCCGTCGCGGTAGGATTAGGAATTTTCTGGCGTATCCTTTAAAAGAATCATTGACGAGGAATTCATCCCATGGCTGAACAATATATATTCGGCACGCCGCTCAGTCACACCGCTATCCGGGTAATGCTGCTGGGCAGCGGCGAGCTCGGCAAGGAGGTCATCATTGCCCTGCAGCGTTTCGGCGTCGAAACCATCGCGGTGGACCGGTATCCGGATGCGCCGGGCCATCAGGTCGCCCACCGCGCTCATGTCATCGATATGACGGATGGCGAGGCGTTGCATGGCCTGATAATGCGGGAGCGGCCTCACATCATCGTGCCGGAAATCGAGGCTATCAATACCGGTGCCCTGATTGAAGTCGAGCGGGCAGGACTGGCGCGGGTCATACCGACCGCGCGTGCCGCGCATCTGACAATGAATCGCGAGGGAATCCGCCGCCTCGCAGCCGAAACCCTGGGTTTGCTCACCTCGCCTTACGCTTTTGCCAGCAGTCTGGAGGAATTACGGCAGGCCGTGGAGAAGGGTATCGGCTACCCTTGTCTGGTCAAGCCGGTCATGTCGTCTTCCGGCAAGGGGCAATCGAAGGTCGATAATCCGGAAGCGCTGGAGGCGGCCTGGCACTATGCCGGGAGAGGCAGCAGGGTAGACCAGGGACGAGTCATCGTTGAAGGATTCATTCCTTTTGATTATGAAATCACCCAGCTTACGGTACGGGCGGCCAATCCGGCCGGCCAGGCGGAAACCTACTTCTGCGAACCCATCGGCCATATCCAGGTTAACGGCGATTATGTGGAAAGCTGGCAGCCTCAGCCAATGCCGCCATTGGCATTGGAACGTGCGCGCCATATTGCCGAAAAGGTTACGGCGGACCTGGGAGGACGGGGTGTTTTTGGCGTGGAGCTGTTTATCAAGGGGAATGACGTATGGTTCAGCGAAGTCAGCCCGCGTCCTCATGACACCGGAATGGTAACGATGTGCAGCCAGGTCCAGAGCCAGTTTGAGCTGCACGCCCGCGCCATCCTGGGACTTTCGGTAGACACGGGTTTGCGTGCGCCGGGGGCAAGCGCGGTCATCTACGGAACACTGGAGGATCGGGCGATTGCATTTCGTGGAGTGGATGATGCATTGCGTGTTCCCCAAAGCGATTTGCGTCTCTTCGGCAAGCCTGAATCATTTGTCCGGCGCCGCATGGGCGTCGCGCTGGCCAACGGCGCCGATACTACCCAGGCGAGAGCGCGTGCCAAGCTTGCTGCAAGCCGCGTAGTGCCGATCAAGGAAGCGCTGCTTGAAAATGAAACGCCCGGGAAACATGAGCCTGAGCTGGGTGGGCTGGTATAGTTACGCAGCCGCTGTTTTTCAGAATGGAGCCATCGTGGTTGTACCATATAGCCGAATAGTGAAACGGGAATTGCAGGATGACATGTGCCTGTTGCGGATATCGGGATCAGGGGATCGAGGTGGGAAGATTGTTGATACAGCGGCGTGAGCCATACAGTACGCGCATGGCTTGCATCAGCCGGATGCCAGGCTGGGTAGTGGCAATCGTGGTAGGCTTGAATGTCATGGGGTGCAGCAGCATCATGAAGCCCGCCCCGACTGGAGTGCCGGCACCAACCATCCTCCCCGCCTTGTGCGTCGATGAGCAGCAGGAAATAGGACGCCTGCAGAAATTGCTGGCGGAAAAAGAAGCGCAGCAGAATGAAATCGAGCGGCTGCAGAAGCTGCTGGCAGAGAAGGAAGCACAGATCAGGACGCAACAGGCCCGTCAGCAGGATCAGGCAAAAACCTTGCAGGAAACCACCAACCAGGCGGCCTATGCCCAGGTGCGGCTTCGCCGGCTGGCTACGCGTCCAGCCGCGGCATCAACTATTGCGGAAGTAGAAATAGCGCTGGAGAACTTGAAATCAACACCTCTTTCTGCCACTGAACAAGGCCTGAGTGTGCAGGCAAAGCGCTTGCTGGATGCAGCCGCCACCTCCTATTCCGAGGATAACTATGGCGCGGCGATGGATCAGGCGGCACAAGCTGGAGAGGTTATCGAGATGGCAAAGCATAGCCGGTTGCGAAAAGCTTCCGATCCGCGCCAGGTGACGGTGTCGCTGCAAGTTCCCATCCCCATGCGTGCTATCGCCAATGCAAACCTCAGGCACAAGCCTGGCCCGGAGGGAATGGTGGCGAGCATGCTGCAAAAAGGTTCCTTGATTACGTCAGAAGCTTATCGAGGCGATTGGCTGCTGGTGCAAACTGCAGATGGGCGGTCAGGCTGGGTGCTGAACACATTGGTCGAGGCGGTTGTCGGAAAACCGTAAAGGAGGTTTCCTATAGTCCGTAATGGGCGCGGTTGCGGCCGGCGCGCTTCGCTTCGTAAAGAGCCATATCTGCACGGGCGAGAACCGCGATTGGCGTCTCGTCCTCGGGCTGGCACTGGACGATGCCAATGCTCACCGTTACCGCTATCGACGAGCCATCGATGTTGTAAACCATGCCTTCCACCTGGTTGCAGATGCGTTCGGCGGTCTTCAATGCCTGCGCAGCCGATGTTTCAACCAGGATAATGATGAACTCGTCGCCTCCGTAACGTGCAGCGTAATCGATGCTGCGGATCGACTGGGAAAGTATTTGCGCTACAGCGGCAAGAACCTCATCTCCTGTCAGGTGGCCGTAAGTATCGTTGAGTGTTTTGAAATGATCGATATCCATCATGAGCAGCGTAAATTCCCGCTGCGTGCGTCTGAAGCGCGCGAGCTGATCGCTGAGGATCGCATCCAGCTTGCTGCGGTTGTACAGGCCGGTGAGGCTGTCGGTGATCGAAAGGGTTTCCAGCACGCGATTCTGTTGCTGCATCGCCTGGTTTGCCGCCATGATTTCCGCATGATTCTGGCGCAGCCTGCCTGCCATCTCGTTGAATACCCGGGTGAGATGCCCTAGTTCATCGTTTCGCGTCGCTGTTAGCCGTATCTCGAGATCCCCATCCGCAATCCGGTCGGCCGCCGCCATAAGCTTTTGAAGCGGGCGCACTATGGAGCGTCCCATCTGAAAAGCCACTGCGGCAACCACTATTGCCAATCCGCTTACCAGTGCGAGAAACATATTGCGCCATTTTACCCAAGCATCGTAGACCTCCCCCCGATCGCGCTCCGCAAGGATGGTAATGGGTAATTCCGATGACGTATCAGCCAGCCCGATAACTTCCCTTTTGGCCATCCCTTTGAAAAACAGGGATTCTCCGGGATGCGCTTTTAGCTGGCGGAATACGGAGCTTTCCAGGGAGACCAGCCGTTTGCCGTCCTCGTAACTGCTGGTAAGGACCTTGCCGTCGGCGTCGAGCAGGAGCACATTTCCCGGCGGGGATTTCGTGGCGCTTTTTAGATGGGGTTGCAGCGTGCTCAAGTCGAGCACCGCGACCAGGGCGCCCAGCACCAGGTTGTCGTAGGACAAAACCGGAATCGCGACAGCGAGGGTTGCGGCACCGTACTGCTCATCCCAGTGCGGCGGCACAACCACGAGACCATCCGTGAGCGCATCCTGGGACCATTCCTGAGGGAGCTTCACCGCAACGGGCGCCTGCGTGCTGCTGGCGATGATCCGCCCTTCAGGATTGACCACGGTAAGCTCCTGGAGAGTGTCGAGTTTTTCCTTCACCGAACGCAAATAGTGGGGTAAAGCCTGGATGCTTCCGGCACCCGAGCCTGCTCGCGGTTTTGCGGCAGGCCGCGCTATCGCGGATAGTCCGTCCATTACCGCGTTTGATGTGGAGGATACGCGTACTTCATGCATGCGCCTATCGAGCCAGAGTTCGATCTCATGATCGGCATCGCTCACAAGAGTACGCAGCTCCCTTGTGACAGTTTCCGAGATCAGCGCCTCGTTTTGCCGGAATGAGAGCAATCCCAGTCCCAGAGACGGTATCAGCGTTGCAAGAATGGAAAACACGACGATTTTGCTTTTAATACTGTTTAGCAGTGTCATCGGGATCGATTTCCGGGAAGGGCCATGCTGGCGATCAGGCGGTACCGATTGCCGACGTAACAAGCCATGGCTCTTGAATAGGGGGATACAGGCGCTACCATTGGGGAATGTGATTGAGATGCCGCGCACATTCTCATTTTTTCGTATCAGACAGTTTTGCCGCTTAGCTCGGCGATCAAATTCTTTATTTTTTTTACTTTTTCCGCCACGTTTGCCATCCTTGCGCGAACCTTCAGGCGATCAGGTCCGGAGAATTCATATTCGCGGTTGCGCTGGATGAGCGCGACGATCCTTAAGGGATCCACCGGCGGGTCGGGAACAAAATGGACCTGAATAGCATCAGCGCCGGCTTCAACGCGCGTGATTCCAAGCGGCCTGGCGGCGATGCGCAGCCTATGGCAATCCAGCAGCGACCTGGCAGCCTCGGGCAATAAGCCGAAGCGATCGATCAGCTCCCCCTGCATATCGTCCAGTTGATCATCACTCCCGCAATTCGCCATCCGTTTGTATAGTACCAGTCGCTCATGTATGTCCTTGCAGTAATCATCCGGCAAGAGGGCAGGCACATGCAAATTTATCTCCGTGGTAATTCCCAACGGGTGCTGCATGTCGGGTTCCTTGCCTTCTTTCAGTGACGAAACGGCTGCATCGAGCATCGACGCGTAGAGATTAAAGCCGATTTCATGCATTTCGCCGCTTTGCGATTCTCCCAATACCTCTCCCGCACCCCGAATTTCCAGGTCGTGCATGGCGAGGAAAAAGCCGGCGCCCAATTCCTCCATTGCCTGGATGGCTTCGAGGCGTTTTCTCGCCTGGGCCCCGAGCGCTTCCCCGTCGGGGATCAGCAGATAAGCGTATGCCTGATGATGCGAACGGCCAACTCTTCCTCGCAACTGATGCAGTTGGGCCAGGCCGAACTTGTCCGCGCGATTGATAATGATGGTATTCGCAGTGGGGACATCGATGCCGGTTTCGATTATCGTGGTGCAAAGCAGCAGGTTGAATCTTTGCTGATAAAAATCCTTCATCACGTGCTCCAGCTCGCGTTCGCGCATCTGTCCATGCGCAATGCATACCCGAGCCTCCGGCAGCAGCCGGGTGAGCTTTTCCTGCATTTGTCCGATAGTGCTTACTTCGTTATGCAGGAAATATATTTGCCCACCGCGTTTCAGCTCGCGTAAACCTGCTTCGCGGATGATCCCCTCCGAAAAGCGGGTGACAAATGTCTTGATGGCGAGGCGCCTCTGAGGAGCAGTTGCAATCACGGAAAAATCACGCAGACCTTCCAGTGACATGGCCAGGGTTCGGGGAATGGGCGTGGCGGTAAGGGTCAATACATCCACTTCGGAACGAAGATTTTTCAGCTGTTCCTTGTGGCGCACGCCAAAACGGTGCTCCTCGTCGATGATGATCAGGCCCAGGTTTTTGAATTTTACACCTTTCTGGATGAGCTTATGGGTACCGATAACGATGTCTATCTGCCCTGTGGCCAATCCCGCCAGCGCCTGGGTTTGCTCCCTGGGAGAGCGAAAACGCGAAAGTTCCGCGATCCTGACCGGCCACTCATCCGCGATAAGGCTGAAGCGATCGGAGAAGTTCTGGAAGTGCTGCTCGGCCAGCAAGGTGGTTGGCACCAGCACCGCTACTTGTTTGCCATCCGAAACCGCAATGAAAGCAGCCCGTAACGCCACTTCGGTCTTTCCGAAACCCACATCTCCGCATATCAGCCTATCCATGGGCTTGCCGGCGGTCAGATCTTCGATGACCGCACCGATGGCGGCCGCCTGATCCGGCGTTTCCTCAAAGCCAAAGCCGTCAACGAAGGCCTCGTAATCAGATTCCTTGAGCTTGAAGGCGTGGCCTGGCCTCGCGCTGCGCTGGGCATAAAGATTCAGCAATTCGGCGGCAGTATCGCGCACCTGCAGCATTGCCTTGCGCTTTGCCTTGTCCCACTGGCCGCTTCCCAGTTTGTGCAGGGGTGCGGCTTCCGGCGCCGCGCCGCTATATCTTCCGATAAGGTGCAATTGCGAGACCGGCACATAAAGCTTATCTCCCCCCGCATACTCGAGCGACAGGAATTCGGTCATGCCTTCTCCCATATCCATGCTCACCAATCCCAGGTAGCGACCGATGCCATGTTGCTCGTGCACCACCGGATCTCCCGATTTGATCTCGGAGAGGTCGCGAAGCATGGCATCGCTTGCGGCAGTGGCTTTGCGTGAATCCCGCTCGCGGCGTCCATGCAGGTGGCGGGCGTAGAGCTCGTTCTCCGTGACGAACGCCATCCCCTCGCCCGCAAGTATGAAACCCGAATGCAGCGGGCCAACCCCCAGCATGAACGGCTGCGTGCCAGCCAGGAACTGCGCATAATCGTTGCAGGTATCCGGATGCAGGCCGAATTGGTTCAGGTGGTCGGCCACCAGTTCCCGGCGGCCCAGGCTCTCCGCCAGCAGCAGTATGCGGCCTTCCGGCAGGCTGGATGCGCCCGCGAATCGGGAAACGAATGCGGCAAGATTTCCAGCGGGATGCTCAGCCCGTCGGTCTATCCGAAGGGATGGGAGTTGCTCGGTCCATTTTTCGCCGTCCTGCAGGGTGCTTGTGCCATCGGATGGAATCTCGACACGGGGATAAGGTTTTAGCGCCCCAAAGAAAGCATCCGCAGAGATGAATAAATCGGCGGGAGGCAAAAGCGGATGTTCGTTGTCTCCGCGCAGCAACTGATAGCGCGACTGGGTGTCGCGCCAGAAATTTTCGATCGTCGGCTGGAGCTCATGATGAAGACACAGAAGCGTCGTTTGCGGCAAATAGTCAAAAAGGGTTGCGGTATGCTCGAAAAACAGCGGCAGATAATACTCGATACCGGGCGGCGCGATCCCTTTGCTCACATCCTTGTAAATGCGTTTTTTTGAGGGGTCGCCCTCGAATTTTTCGCGAAACTTGCCACGAAAGCGCGTGCGCCCTTCTTCATCCAGGGGGAATTCGCGCGCCGGCAGCATTTGTATCTGCGTGACGGGATACACGCTCCTTTGCGTATCCACATCGAAAGTTCGAATCGTTTCTATTTCATTATCCAGCAAATCAATCCGGTAAGGCAGCGCGCTTCCCATCGGGAACAGGTCGAGCAGCCCGCCGCGCAGGCTGTATTCCCCGGGTGATATCACCTGGGTCACGTGGGTGTAGCCTCCCAGCGTCATTTGGGCTCGCAGCGCATTCAGGTCGATTACCTGCCCGCGTTCAAGAAAAAACGTATTCGCCGCAAGATATTTCGGGGGCGGCATGCGATAGAGCGCCGTGGTCACGGGCACGATCAGCACATCGCAGGTTCTGCTCATGAGCTGGTAAAGCGTGGCCAGCCGTTCTGAAATGAGATCCTGGTGTGGCGAGAAAGTGTCGTAAGGCAGCGTTTCCCAATCCGGCAGCAGGCTCGTCTTCAGCTCTGGCGCAAAAAATGGGATTTCCTCCAGCAGTCTCTGCGCAGCAAGGGCGCTGGCCGCAATGATGGCAAGGGGTTTTGTCCGCTGCGCCAGCCGCGCAAGAGCCAGGGCATCTCCGGATCCGTCAAAAAGGGGGTACCGGGCTATCGAGCCTTGCGAGGGAATGGTTGGTGAAGAAGGCATCTGAGGTTGTTACTGATGGAGGCAATAAACCGCATCATTCAGAAAAAGACGGACATTATATGCCAGTTGTCCGAGCCGTTCCCGGGGTCTGTTGCGGGTTGTGGATGAGGAAGATGAAGTTGCAGGTACCGATCAAGCCGCCGAGGGGAAGAGCCCGGCTTCAAGCCTCACATTGTTTCCAATGTTCCAGAATGAATTGAAGATTGTCATCGCCGTTGAATTCGTTTATCTGCACCCGATAGACCGCATCGATGACATCCGGCAGGGGACCAGTATGAAAGAATAACATGCCGTCATATATACGGCCTTCCCCCGCTGGTTCGGGTCCCGCTTCGAATGCCACCAGCCCGGAACCTCGCCTTTTCAGCTTTAGCTTTAGATGCTTGTCGCCGACGATCCGCTGATTTGCTACAAGGAAGCGGGTATTGAAGGCGGGTTGCGTAAAACCTTGTCCCCACGGCTGGACTGTGAGATGCCGGGCAAGCTCCAGGCTTATTTCCGATTCGTCGAGATCACCGTCGGTTTCGATGATGGATATGAGATCGGAGGGCTTGAGCAATACTTGAGCAGCTTGTTCGAAAGCATCGCGAAACTTTTCGAAATCGCAGCTCCGTATCGTGAGTCCGGCCGCGGCGGCGTGCCCGCCAAATTTCAGCAACAGGCCGGAATGCCGCTTGGATACGAGGTCCAGCGCATCGCGCAGGTGGAAGCCTTTGATGGATCGCCCCGAGCCCTTTATCTCGTCATTGCTGCCCGGAGCGAATGCGATAACCGGGCGGTGGAATTTTTCCTTGAGGCGCGATGCGAGGATGCCTATGACGCCTTGATGCCATCCGGGATCAAACAGGCTGAGGCTATATCTGCTCAAGGGGCCGGAAGGTTGCGGTTCACGCGAGGAAAAGAGAGTGTCGACCATGGAGACCGCCGTTTCCCGCATGTCTGCTTCGATCTCCCGACGCTGGCGGTTGAGCGCGTCGAGTTGAAGGGCAATTTGTGCGGCCCGGGTTTCATCGTCCGTGATGAGGCACTCGATCCCCAGCGCCATGTCATCAAGGCGTCCCGCCGCGTTCAATCGTGGACCCAGAACGAAAGCCAGGTCATAGGTCGATATTTTCCGGCAATTTCGTTGTGTGACCCGCAGCAGTGCGCTGATCCCTGCGCAGGCGCGGCCCCGGCGGATGCGCTCCAATCCCTGGTGCACGAGAATGCGGTTATTGTCATCGAGCATTACCACATCTGCGATGGTGCCGAGCGCGACCAGATCGAGCAGGCTGCCAAGGTTGGGTTCGATCCGGGAAGAGGAAAATACGTTCCTGGCACGCAGTTCGGCTCTTAGCGCCAGCATCATGTAAAACATGACGCCCACTCCCGCGAGATGCTTGCTCGGGAAAATGCAGCCGGGCTGGTTGGGATTCACGATCGCTGCGGCGCCTGGCAGTTCTTCCCCCGGCAGGTGATGATCAGTAATCAATACCTTGATGCCGAGCCTGCTGGCCTCAGCTACGCCCTCAACGCTGGCAATGCCGTTGTCCACCGTGATAATGATGTCCGGAGGGCGTGCGCCAGCAGCGGCGAGGCGCACGATCTCGGGGGTAAGGCCATACCCGAATTCAAAACGGTTGGGTACAAGATAATCCACCACGGCTCCAAATTTCTTCAATGCGCGAATACCGACCGCACAGGCGGTGGCGCCGTCGGCATCGTAATCCGCCACGATCAACAAGCGTTTTTCCGCAAAAATGGCATCGGCGAGGAGCGCGGCCATGGCAGAAGCATTCTTCAGGCGATCAAACGGAATCAGGCGGCGCCAGCTTACATCGAGCTGCTCCGGTTCTTCTATACCGCGAGCGGCATAAATCCGGGCAAGCACCGGATGCACGCCATGTTTGACGAGCGTATCAAATGCTCGTGTTGGGTAAGATCGGCCGATGGTATCGGGCATGAGTCGAATAGGAGAACCGAAGTTATGCCCAGTATACCTTCTGCAGATACTGAAATAATTCCTGCTACCTCAATAATGAGTGACAACCTCCTTTATCATTCGTAATCCACCCGTCGCGCACGCCATCTATTTCCAGCATTTGCGCTGCTTGCCCTGTGTGCGTTCATGCAGCAAAATATTTTTGTTGCGGTGGTCGTTCGGCATAGCACGGAATCAGGAGGTTGCCCAACCCGTGCTGGCGCGAATCCGGAGATGCATTGACGCAACCAGTAATCGATCAGCCAAAGCGCGCACAAAATATTCTTGATGTCATCGGATGTGCCGCTCGGGTTTTATTTTTTTGGGTCCGATATGAACCAGTGGTTTTTCCTGTCGATTGCCATAGTAAGCGAGGTGATCGCCACCTCGGTCTTGAAATCCAGCAATGGTTTTACGCAACTATGGCCATCGCTGGTCGTAATAGCGGGATATGGGGCTGCGTTTTACTTTCTGTCCCTGGCTTTGCATACCATCCCGGTGGGCATCGCCTACGCGGTCTGGTCCGGCGCGGGCATCGTGCTTATTACCCTCGTGGCATGGCTGGTACTGGGACAAGCCCTGGACGCTCCGGCCATCCTCGGATTGGCGCTGATTGTTGCCGGGGTGATCGTCCTGAACGGTTTTTCCAAGACGACAGCTGAGTAAAGCATAACTGAGTAAAGCATAAATTGGACATATGCGGCGGCGGTAATTTTTTAGTAACGATTGCTTGTCCTTTTCCAGCTTTTCCTGCTCCTGTCTGACTCGTCCATCACCAGGCCCTTTCTCGTCATTCCATCCTACAGTTGTATTGCCCGCCGGGTTGACGCACAAGCAATGAGTCAAGGCCGCCGGGCTGGGTTCACGTCACTGCAAATCGGGAATAGCATGGACAAGCGTGCCCTCCAAAGCCGGCAATCGTTAAATCGTTATACCGGACGGAGAGCGGGATGTACCAAGGTCCAATTGTCCCTATCGCCAGAATTGTTAAGATGCGCCCATTGAGGAATGGCTTGCCTGATGGCTACAAGCACGGTAGCAAGCAAAGATTCAGAAGAAATATCTCGGGCTGTCTTGGATTGTCTTGGATTGTCTTGGATTATCTTGGCATGGACGTAAAAAACTTCATTTTGCGATTAGGGTTGTTGTCCGCATTTCTGCTTTCGGAGAATGGCTACGCTATTCCCATAACGATGGGACTGGCAAATTCGAGGGAGGCCGAGGATCATGGCGCGGGATCCATCAGTATGGCTGGCGCCAATAAAAGCAGACCGGGTTCCGATGAGATGCAGCCGTTTGTTCGCATGCTGCCGTGGAATGCAGAAAGCCTCGGCATTAGTGCGCTGCTGGGTAAATATCACGGACCATTCGATTTTCTTCCCGAATTTCATCTCCCTTTCGGATTTTCGATGCAGGACGGGAGCATGGAAAAATTCATTGCCTCGGCAATCTCCGGATCTCATGATGATATCGTCATTTCCGGTTTTGGATTTGATTACGATGACATGGCCATGGCAGAGTTTTTCGCGACATTGGGCATCGATATCGTGGATTGGCGCGCGATGGTAGAAAACCAGCACATGTCCGGCCATGATGCGGCTCCCCTTTCTGATGGCCAGACCATTGCCAGGCCGGGCCAGCGGAAAGAGTGCATGCAACGCCAGCGCTACTTTGGAGGAAAATCGGAGTTGCACGATAACGATTGCTTCGGAGAAGGCGGTCTGGCGAACATCAGTAGTAGCGCCGGCAGAAATCGCCTTGACGCTATTGTGAATAGCAATAACGCCAATTCCAATTTGAGAAATAATCCTGTTCCCGCCTATACCGCCAATAGTCCCGGCGGAGGCGCCCCGGGCGGCGCCAGCGGCGGGATCACTCCAACTACTTCTTCTGGCGGAGACGATGGCGATAAGGGGAGGGGGAGCGGAAGCGGCAGTGCTCCTGATACAGGCGCCACTCCCGGCATGGGCACGGGAGATGGAGAAATCGGCGGAGGCGGCAGGGAGGTCCAGCCGGTGCCAGAGCCAGGAACAGGAGTCCTTCTGCTGCTCGGCTTCATCTGCATGTATTGCACGCGAGGCCAAAGAAGGTGGGCGTGCTGAAGGACGCTTCCGGAAAAAATGGGGAAATTGCCCGCGTTTGATTGTCATCCCCGAAACCGGGGCAACAGCTCACATGCTTTTTTTATGACAGGGATCGATTCGGGAGCGCGCGGAATAGCAGCAGGACCGGGATTTTGCTTGGGCATGAATCCAGAGCAGCGATAGCAAGGCTTCGGGCAATGGATAAAAGCCGGGAATGGCCATTTCCATGCCATCCGTCTGCCAGCATCGGCGGATTCATTCGCGCGTCGAATGCTGACTGTCAAATCTTGCCAGTTCTACCGCAGGCGACGGCTCCCATCCTGGTTTGCGATAATCCACCACGACCGTGGTGAAAATGCCTCCTCGTACATAAAATCTCGCCGTAAGACGCAAATATCTTGGTTTCACTGCGCTGACCAGGTCATCGGCAATGCGATTCGTCACCGCTTCGTGAAAAGTGCCTTCATCGCGGTAAGACCATATGTAGAGCTTGAGGCTTTTAAGCTCGACGCATTTTTTATCCGGAATGTAGTCCAGGATGAGAGTTGCAAAATCCGGCTGTCCGGTTTTCGGGCACAGGCAGGTAAATTCCGGAATTTCCATGTGGATATGGAAGTCACGGGTTGCCGGATTGGGGAAAGTTTCCAGCTTTTTCGAAGGCTTACTGGGCATTCTCTTATCTCTGTCAAATCGGTTAGAATGGATTGCCCGAAGGCGTTCTTCAGAAAAAGTGCCACAAGCCGCCGATTATACTTGCTGCAGACCTTAAATTGCGCCTCTCTCACATCAAACTGGCCGGTTTCAAGTCGTTCGTGGATTCCACCGAAATTTCCCTTCCAGGTACTCTGGTAGGGGTGGTCGGTCCCAACGGCTGCGGGAAATCCAACGTTATTGACGCGGTGCGCTGGGTTCTGGGTGAATCCCGCGCGGCTGCGCTGCGGGGTGAATCGATGCAGGATGTGATTTTCAACGGATCCGCCAATCGGGCATCCGTGGGACGCGCCAGCGTGGAGCTGGTTTTCGACAATAGTTTGGGCAAGGCGGCAGGCCAGTGGTCGAACTATGCGGAAATTTCAATCAAGCGGATATTGCGGAGGGATGGCGAATCCACTTACCACATCAATAATATTCACGTACGTCGCCGGGATGTAGCCGATATTTTTCTGGGTACGGGCATAGGCGGGCGTGGCTACGCCATAATAGAGCAGGGAATGATTGCGCGTATCATAGAGGCGAAGCCGGAAGATCTGCGCCTATTCCTGGAGGAAGCCGCGGGTGTTTCCAAATACCGCGAGCGGCGCCGCGAAACCGAGTTGCGCCTGGCGGACACGCGGGAGAATTTGTTGCGGCTGAACGATATTTGCCAGGAACTTGAAAAGCAGCTGTCACATCTGGATGAACAGGCCAGGGTGGCGCACCAGTTCAATGAGGCGAAGGTGAAATTGCGGACCGCGCAAAACCTTTTATGGTGTGCGCGTAAACAGGAGGCCGTCGCGCGCCGCATTCTTGCAGAAGAAGAGCTCCAGTCGGTCCAGGCAAGTCTGGAGCTTGAAATTGCAACTCTTCGCCGAACTGAAAAACATCTCGAAGAGAAGCGCGCCCGGCACTATGCCACCAGCGATACCGTGCATCAGGCACAAGGAGAACTTTACGCTGCAAATGCGCAGGTAGCTCAGGTGGAGCAGCAAATACGGCATCTGCGCGATAATCGGGAACGCGTGGTACAGCAAATCGGCGAAGCAAAAACCCGGCTTGAGCAGCACGAAAAACAGGCGGCCGACACGATCGACGGCTTGCACCGGAAGACCGCGGAACTTCGGCTCGCAAGCGAGATGCGCGAAACCTGCGCCCGAAAGGCCGCGATGGAAAATGAGAAACTGCCCGTGGCGGATGCCGCGGCCCGTTTGCATCATGGCAGGGTAATTGAAGCCCAGCATGATCTGTTGCTCGTCGAACAGGCCGGGAAGCTGGAAGAAAGTCATCGCGATCATGCCGAAAAAAACTTTCGGTATCTCGAGGTGCGGCGCACGCGCCTGCTGCGCGAGCGAGAAGCGCTGGCGCAGCCTGAAACCGAGGCGCTGGCGCGCCTGCAGGGGCAAGCGGAAGGCGCCGCGGTTGACCTGGAGCAGAAACGCCGGATACTTGCGCATACGGAGAACCGGTTGCGGGATGCCGAAGAAGTCCGGTATGAGCATGTCCGCGACGTGCAAGCAACGGAGCAGCGTATCGTTCAGGCAGAGGCTCGGGTAAATGCATTGCAGCGCTTGCAGTCCCGCCTGGAAGGCAGCGAGGGGCTCAGTGACTGGCTTGGCAGGCACCAATTGCATGGCTTGCCACGCTTATGGCAGAGTCTGCAGATCGCCGACGGATGGGAAGATGCGCTGGAGGCGGTGTTGCGCGAGCGGCTGAACGGCACGCAACTTGATCAGTTGGAGGCTGCAGGTCGCTGGTTGACCGACCCGCCTCCTGGCAAGTGGACGCTTTTCGAGTCGCTGGGTTCTGTGGCAAGCCTTGCGGCGGAAAGAGCGCAAGACGGAGAAGCAGGAGAAGCGGGGGAAGTAAAGGCAGGGGAAAAGATGTCATTGCGGCACTACGTGGCCTGCAACAGTCACGCAATAAAACCGGTGCTGCACGAATGGCTGAACGGCGTTTTCATGGCTGATGATATCCCGGAAGCGTTGGCGCAACGAGTCTCGCTTGCCTTGGGAGAAATGCTGGTAACGCGGCATGGACACATTGTCACGCGGCATAGTCTTACCTATTACGCACCTGATTCGCAGTTGCACGGCGTGTTGGCGCGGCAGCGCGAAATAACCCAGGCCGAGACAGAGATGCGTCCACTTGGAGATCGTCTGATAAACGAAAAATCCTCTCTGGAGGCTGCGGAAGAAGATTGTCGGGAACTGGAATCGCTCATATCTCGGCTGCGCCACGATGTGGACGCGCTTCTGCCTTTGCAGCATGACGTCCAGATGCAGATACTGAAGCTCACCCAGTTGAATGAACGCACTGGCCAGCGCCGCAGGCAGATCGATGCCGAGTTGGCGGAAATCGGGCAGCAGGCAGAGACAGAGGTTTTGCGTAAAGGCCACAGCGAAACAAAACTGGCGGAACATCGGCATCAAATCCAGCGGCTGCGGGAGCAACTGCGAAAAGATACATGCGAAGCTGAGGCTGCGGAACAACTCCTTCGAGAACAACGTCAACTTGTCGAGAGTTCAAGGAAGGAAATGCAGGAGGCGGTGTTCCACGAAAAGACTTGCCAGAATAATATCGCCGAACTGGAAAATACCGCTCGCGGCATTGACGAGAATCGGGTGGCGCTCCAGGCCTATCTGGAGCGGCTGCAAACCGAACAGGAGGCCTTTGACGATACCCGGTTGAATGAGATGTTGAAGGAATGGCTGGCGCATCGCGAGCAGCGGGAGGGACGGCTCGGAGAGTTGCGCAATGCCCAGGAAACCCTGGGAAATGAATTGCGTGAAATCGAGCAGGAGCGCATGGCTTCGGAGCAAAAATGTCATCCCTTGCGCGAGGCCATCAACAGCGTGCGCCTCAAGCAGCAGGAAGCACGAATTACCGAAAATCAATTTGGCGAACAGTTAAGGGAATCGGGAGCCAATGAGGAGGAATTGCTGCCGGCCCTGGGAAAGACGCGTCCTTCCGCCCTCCAGGCTGAGATCAACCGGCTCAACCTTGAAATAGCAGGTCTGGGTGCCGTCAACCTGGGTGCGCTGGAGCAGTTGCAAGCATGCCAGACACGCAAGAGCTATCTGGATTCGCAGGTACAGGATTTGAATGAGGCATCGGAAACGCTGAAAAGCGCAATCCGGAGAATAGATTCCGAAACCAGGGAGCGTCTCCTGGCGACGGTTCACCAGGTAAACGATCATCTGGGCGAATTATTTCCCACGATATTCGGCGGCGGCGAGGCGAAGCTGGTTTTGAATGGCGAGGAAATTCTCGATTCAGGCGTGCAAATAGTGGCGCAGCCGCCGGGCAAAAAGAACAGTTCCATTCATCTGCTCTCGGGAGGCGAGAAGGCGCTTACCGCGCTTGCGCTCGTGTTCTCGCTATTCCGGCTCAATCCGGCGCCTTTTTGCCTGCTGGATGAGGTCGATGCGCCCCTGGATGACAGCAACACCGAGCGTTTTTGTAACCTCGTTCGAAAAATGTCGCGCTACACCCAATTCGTGTTCATCACGCATAATAAGATCACCATGGAAATGGCGCAGCAACTGGTAGGGATAACCATGCAGGAAAAAGGTGTCTCAAGAGTGGTTGCGGTGGAAATCGAGGAAGCAATCAAACCGCATGTGGCCCTGGAATTCTGATCAACTTGCGAATATGAGTGAATTGCAGATCAGCCTGATCGCTATTGGTTTCATAGTAGTGATGGGAGTCGTATTATTCAACTGGATGCAGCAGCGGCGCTATCGGCGGGGCGCGGAGCAGGCGTTTGGCTCCCGACATGAAGATGTGCTGCTGAAAACCGGCGCCACCGCCGACGACAATGGGCGGATCGAACCGCAACTGGGCAAGGAGATCCTGCAGGATCCGGCCATGCCGGATGCCGTGCCACCGGAACCGCCGCCCCTGGTTCCACCGGACGCGGTCGAGGTTTCTCCGCCTGATTCCAAGGCTTCCCCAATGCCGGCGGCGGCACCAGTTGCACCAGCAGCAACGGTTGCGCGTGCTGCATCAACTGCGCGTGCTGCACCAACTGCGCGTGCTGCATCAACTGCGCGGGCTGCACCAACTGCACGAGTTGCACCAACTGCGCGGGCTGCACCAGCGGCACCAGTTGCACCAGTTGCACCGGCGCCTCTAAAGTTCCAGGAAAACAAAAATGCCGAGATCGTGGATTATGTTGTCAGCATAAATGGCGACCAGCCGATTTCCGGGCATAGTCTCGCGGAGTTGCTTCAGCGAAAAATGGATTTTGGCAGGCCCTTGCGATGGCTGGGGCAAAGGGAGGCGGATGCTGGCTGGGAAGAAATCACGGCGGAGAGCAACGCAAGGGAGAGCAAAGGCTATCACAGCCTGAAAGGCCGCCTGAAGCTCGTGGACCGTACCGGTCCGATTAGCGAGGTCAGCCTTTCCGAGTTCCGGGACATGGCGGAATCCTTTGCGCAACGCATCAATGCATCCGCCGCCTGCCCCGACATTCACGAAGCCTATATTCAAGCCGTATCGCTCGATGAGTTCTGCACCGAGGTCGATGTCATGATCGGCATCAATATTATCAGCAGGGACGCGGCGGTATTTACGGGCACGAAAATCCGCATGCTGGCTGAGGCGGCAGGGTTGAAACTGGGAACAGAAGGTGTCTTCGATTATTATGATGAAAGTGGCTTGCCTCTGTTTTCACTTGGTAATTTTGAGTCTTCCGTTTTTCTTCCTGCCAGTATCCGGACGCTAACCACCCGGGGCGTCACTTTTCTTCTCGATGTGCCGAAGGTGGCAAATGGCGAAGCTGTTTTCGCCCAGATGGTTCATCTCGCCAATACTTTCGCCGATGACCTCGGGGGAGTGTTGGTGGACGACAATGGCTTCCAGTTGAACGATAGTGGCATTGCAAAAATCAGGCAGCAGCTGAGTGCGATCCAGACCATGATGACGGCACGCGGCATCCCCGCGGGCAGCGAGACCGCCTTGAGATTGTTTGCGTGAATGAGTATTCCGGAAGATATCGTTCAGCGGATAAAGGAATTGCGCGATGCAATAGAGCTGCATGATTATAATTACTACATGCTGGATACCCCGGCCATTCCCGATGCCGAGTACGACGGGTTGTTTCGGGAACTCCAGGAACTGGAGCGAAGCCATCCTCAACTCGTTACGCTCGATTCCCCCACCCAACGCGTAGGCGGATCTGCTCTTAAGGAATTTTCTCAGGTTTTTCATCGTACGCCGATGCTTTCGCTCGGCAATGCGTTCAATGTGTCCGAGGTTGAGGCATTTGACCGGCGTGTGCGCCAGACCCTGGGGCTGGATAACGTGGAATATGCGGTGGAGCCCAAATTCGACGGCCTGGCCATAAGCCTTTGCTACGTGGATGGGCTATTGGCGACCGGTGCAACGCGGGGTGACGGCTACATTGGCGAAGATGTCACCGCGAATTTGCGCACCGTCAAGTCGATTCCATTGCAGCTTTTGGGCAGTCCTGCCGGTGGTCGGCGTCCGCCACGGTTTATGGAGGTGCGCGGGGAGGTGCTGATGCTGAAAGCCGATTTCGAAAAGCTTAATCTGCAACAGCGCGAGAGAAAGGAAAAAGAATTCATCAATCCCCGTAACGCAGCGGCGGGCTCGCTGCGGCAACTCGATCCCGCCATTTCGGCAAACCGCAAGCTGACCTTCTATGCTTACGGCATAGGTATTTCCGAAGAGGGCGAGGTGCCGCGGGATAAGCACGATCATGTGCTGGATTATCTGGCATCCCTGCGTTTTCTGGTGGCGCGCGAGCGCGGTGTCGTCATGGGCGCGGCAGGATTGCTGGACTATCACCAGCGAATAGGAGCGAACCGCGTATCCCTGCCCTATGACATAGATGGCACGGTCTACAAGGTGAACAGCCTCGTCCAGCAGGAAAAGCTCGGGTTTGTCTCGCGCGCCCCGCGATTCGCCCTGGCACATAAATTCCCGGCGCAGGAAGCCTCGACCGAGTTGCTCGATATCGGGGTGCAGGTGGGCCGCACCGGAGCCTTGACGCCGGTCGCGCGGCTCAAGCCCGTGTTCGTCGGCGGCGTCACGGTGACCAATGCAACACTGCATAACGAGGACGAGATCAAGCGCAAGGATGTGAGGATCGGGGACCACGTAATAGTGCGCCGGGCGGGTGACGTGATTCCGGAAATCGTAGCTGTACAGAAAGAGAAAAGGCCGCCCGATGCCAAGCCCTTTGTCATGCGCGATGACTGTCCTGTATGCGGGTCCAAGGCAGTGCGCCTGCCCGGTGAAGCATTGACGCGCTGCACGGGCGGGTTGTTCTGCCCGGCGCAGCGGAAACAGGCGATCCTGCATTTTGCATCGCGACGTGCCATGAATATCGATGGCCTGGGAGAGAAACTGATAAATCAGCTGGTCGAGAGTGCACTTGTCCGAACTCCTGCGGACCTTTACAGATTGGGCATAGCTGCGCTGGCGACCCTCGAGCGGATTGCGGACAAGTCTGCCACAAATATACTGAAAGCCATCGAAAAGAGCAAAGATACGACACTGGCGAGATTCATCTATGCTCTGGGCATCCGCAATGTTGGTGAAACCACGGCCAAGGATCTGGCCCGGTATTTTGGAGGGCTTGATCCCATGATAGCGGCGGACGTGGAAGCTCTGCAGCAGGTACCGGATATCGGCCCGGTAGTGGCGGAAAGTATTGCTGACTTTCTTGACGAAAGGCACAATCTCGAAGTCATCGAGCAATTGCGCGCTTGCGGAGTACGATGGAAGGAAGGCGATGGCACATGTCGGGCGGCGATAGCCCATCCGGAAAGCAGCGATAGTTTACATGCCAGCGAAATTGCCGGTAAAACCTTTGTATTGACAGGCGCCTTGCTCAATCTGGCGAGGGAGGGTGCAAAAGAGAAAATCGAAGCCGCTGGTGGAAGGGTTAAAGGAACGGTTTCGAAAAAGACCGATTACGTCGTCGCCGGGGCCGATCCCGGCAGTAAATATGACAAAGCGGTTGAGTTGGGAGTTACCGTGCTGGATGAGGAAGGGCTCTTGCGACTATTGGGGGATCTTTGACCAAGCTGCCTTGGCGCGATGGCAGTCTGGCAGGACGGCGTGCGCAAAAGGCGGCGGCAGAATGACCGATCATCCCGATTTTACCAGCAATACACGCGGCGAAGATTTGTTCCGAAGTTTCCTGGAGCCCGGGGAATTCGCCCGGCATCTTACCGAAACCCCGAGTTTTTGCCGGACAGTTTATGCCAAAAATTACTAAAGCCGTTTTTCCGGTGGCAGGCATGGGAACCCGTTTTTTGCCGGCGACCAAGGCAAGTCCAAAGGAAATGATGCCGATAGTGGACAAGCCCCTGATTCAATACGCGGTGGAAGAAGCCATCGCCGCCGGGATTACCGAAATGATTTTCATCACGGGACGCAATAAGCGGGCCATCGAGGATCATTTCGATAAAGCTTACGAAATGGAAGTGGAGCTGGAAGCCAGGGGAAGGGGCGATACCCTGGAAATGCTGCGAAACATGCTCCCGAAAAAGACGCACTGCATTTATATCCGACAGTCCAAAGCTTTGGGGCTGGGGCATGCGGTTTTATGCGCGCGTCCCGCAGTCGGTAATGAGCCATTTGCGGTACTGCTTGCGGACGATCTGTTGCTGGGACCGGAGCCGATCATGCGGCAGCTCTGCCACGTATATGAGCAGAATGGCTGTTCCATTCTGGCAGTACAGAACGTGCAGCCGAAAGATACCGTCAATTACGGCATTGTCAAGTGCGGGCCGGGAATGAATGGCCTCCATCCCATGACAGGTATCGTGGAAAAACCCCGGCCTGAAGATGCGCCCTCGACACTGGGCGTGGTGGGGCGCTACGTTTTGACTCCCAAAATTTTTGAACATCTGGAACAAGTCCAACCCGGCTCGGGTGGAGAGATTCAACTCACCGACGGCATCGCATCCCTGTTGCAGGAAGAGCGGGCCCTGGCGTATGAATTTGCGGGTATCCGCTACGACTGCGGGACCAAGATAGGCTATCTCAAGGCCATGATCGAGCTGGGACTCGGACATCCCGAGGTGGGCAGGGAATTCGCGCAATACCTCAAGGCACGAGGCTGGCGTAGTTCCGGCCACTGATGGTATTGAACCTAAATCCGGCAGTTGACAGCTCATTTCCAGTTTAGAGCAATGATCCACAAAGATTTTCCGCGATACTTGGCGTTCACCTGCATGGCGAGTTCGCTTCAGGGCGGATTGCGCTATTTTTGCGGCACATGGCAGCGTTGCAACTCCCTGGAATGGAATTGGCCATTCCGCGCCGCAGCATCTTGCCCTGCACTCCAGAAACCACATGCTCCACCCTGTCCAACTACCGGATTCAGGTTGAAAGGTTCGCAAGTGCCGCGCTGATAGTATGCCGAGTGTTCACCAGAGACCATGCCCTGATGATTACATCCAGTAACGCCAAAAAAATTCTCGATGAGGCAGACCAGCTATTTTCCGCGTCAGCAGTGGCGCAGTCGGTAAAGCGGATGGCCGAGGACATCACGGCGGCGCTATCCGGTCAATATCCACTGATATTGACCGTGATGGGAGGAGCGGTCGTATTTACCGGTCAATTGCTGCCGTTGCTGGCATTTCCGCTCAGTTTCGACTATCTCCATGTCAGCCGCTACGATAACAAGATCCGGGGGGGTGGAATCAACTGGAAAATTGCGCCGCCGGACAGTGTGCAAGACAGGGTGGTGCTGGTGCTCGACGACATCCTGGATGAAGGGATCACCCTGGCTGCGATACGCGAGCGCATCATGCGGCAAGGGGCGGCAGCGTTTTACAGCGCGGTTCTCGCCGAAAAGGATATCGGCCATCAAAAGCCAATCCGTGCCGATTTCGTCGGGCTGACGCTGCCGAACCGCTATGCGTTTGGCTTCGGCATGGATGTCTACGGCGCCTGGCGGAATTTGCCGGCGATATATGCGTTGAGGGATGGATAGCCCCGAGGCCCAAGAGATTCACGCTGGACTGCTTTTAGCGTTTATTTTCTCAATTTTCCACCAGTTTTCCTGAATATGCTTGCAATCATTGGCGGCACGGGCATGGCTCAGCTACCCTGCCTTGAAATATCGCATCGAAAAGTCATGAGAACGCCTTATGGAGAACCTTCCGGGCCGCTGACCTTCGGCAGAATCAAGAACAACCAGGTTGTGTTTCTGGCTCGTCACGGCTATGGCCACATTATTCCGCCCCACGCGGTAAACTACAGGGCGAATTTATGGGCATTGCAATCGCTCGATCTGACGCGTGTCATTTCCGTGGCTTCGGTCGGGGGAATACGCGATGATCTGGTTCCCGGTGCAATAGCCATTCCAGACCAGATAATTGATTACACTCACGGCCGCAAGTATACTTATTACGAAGGCATAGAAAAACCGATCACCCACATAGATTTTACCGAGCCATATTGTCCGCTGACGCGCAGTCGCTTGCTGGATGCGGCAAGACATGCCGGTAAAAAAGTGATCGATGGCGGTGTTTACGGCGCTACCCAGGGTCCGCGCCTGGAGACGGCTGCTGAAATCAATCGGTTCGAGCGCGACGGTGTCGACATGGTAGGCATGACGGGCATGCCGGAAGCAGCGCTTGCCAGGGAACTGGGCTTGTGCTACGCGACGATTGCAGTGGTGGCTAACTATGCCGCCGGTAGAAAAACGAGTGTTCGTGAGATCCGGTTGGAGGCCGCGCACGCGGTTCTGGAGAAGGCGATGGTTGAAGTGAGAAATATCCTCGAGTATGCGGTGGAGCTGGATGTCGATTAAGCCCGTGTTGAGGATGGGTGATTCCCGGCTGCTGGACGTGTCTCGAGAGGTGGCGGAATTTGGCACGTCGGAGCTGAAGGCGCTGGTGCAGGACATGCATGATACGATGGCAGCCCTGGATGGCGCTGGACTCGCTGCTCCCCAGATCGGCGTCAGCCTTCAAGTCGTCATATTCGGCGTGAAACGCAATCCGCGTTATCCGGATGCCGAAGAGGTACCCTATACCGTCCTGGTAAATCCTGTGATTACGCCGCTGACGCAGGAAATGGAATCGGGATGGGAAGGTTGCCTCAGTGTTCCGGGGTTGCGAGGCGTGGTGCCGCGTTACAGCAGAGTTCGATATACCGGCAAGGACCAGCATGGGGAAACGATAGATCGCAGCGTCGAGGGTTTCCACGCTCGCGTGGTGCAGCATGAATGCGATCATCTGCTCGGTATTTTATATCCGATGAGGATGACCGACTTTCGCACCTTCGGCTTTACCGATGTCCTGTTCCCGGATGGCGCGCCAATGGACGAGTAGATTGCCTGGATCTGCGTCAGCAATAACGTCAAGCGCCCGTTTTCTCGTCTGGATTGCCTTCTTCCTGACCCGTCCTGATGGCGGAGCACGCAATCTGCTGCGCCAATAATTGAGCCAGGTGGCGCGCGCCGCGTTTTCCGCTCTCTACGATGATGTGCGCTGTTTCCCGATACAGCGGATCGCGTTGGGCATAAAGTTCGACAAGGCGTTTTCTGGGATCCGTGGTTTGCAGCAGGGGCCTGTTTTTGTCCTGACGGGTTCGTCGCCACAGATCGTCGATGGTGGCGCGTAAATAAATAACGGTGCCATGCCGAGCCAGCAGGTCCCGGTTTGCTGCACTCAATACCGCTCCGCCTCCTGTTGAAAGCACGATATTCTCGCCTCTCACCAGCTCGGACAGCACCTCGGTTTCCCGCTTGCGGAAACCTGCCTCTCCTTCTATTTCAAAGATGACGGAAATGCTTACCCCGGTTTTTTTCTGTATTTCGCGATCCGAGTCGAAAAAGGTTTTATCCAGGTAATGGGCCAGCAGTTTACCTATGGTGGTTTTGCCAGCCCCCATCATTCCTATCAGAAATATGTTTCTCCGCACTTCGCCGGACAATGTATGTATTGGATAGCTAGACGCTCCTGGCGTGTTCAAGGGTTCCATCATGCAATTGTAACGGAATTGCCATCATCGACGAACGGAGTTCCGCCGGGTGCCAAGCGATGAAAGCCGTATCGACCGTACTACAGTATTGTTGGGGTGCAGGCATTCTGCTGCGGGACCGCATCTTGCTTCGGAAGACGCGGCTCAATCCTTCGTGTCGCCGCTCTTTTGCACATCCCATCCCACAAAGCCGCCGTCGCGCCAGCAGAGATTTGTTCAGCGGTTCCCTGGATTACGCCTGGGTGCCGTAACGTGCAGAGTAGTGCGGGGCAGGATTATCTTTCTTCCATGCCAAGAGGCGGCATCTTGCTGAACTCATCCTTGTTCAGCCTTCCGTCATGATTGATATCCAGGCTTTGAAAAACGCGGCTCGACATTCGTTGCGCCGCCGCTTCTTCCGCAGAGACATATCCGTCTTTGTCTGTGTCGTAAAATTCCATTGGGGGTGTCACTGCCTTATCCCTGGTTTCCAGCCTGGATTCGCCGAAAACCGTCCCGCAGGTGGTCAGCAGCAGGGCGGAAATCGATAATTGAAATGCTTTTTCCTGCGATATTGACGGGATTCTCACGATATTCCCCTTACTGAAAAATAGCTGGCTCATCAAGAGAGAATGGCTATCGGAACGGTAGCTGGAATTTCCAGGGACGGAACTATTGCTTCCGTGAGTGCATCAAGCGGATCATCGATGGCAGCAATTCCCGCACCAACAACGTCCTTGCCTGGCTTCCTATCATTCCCGCTGCAAACACGGCGCTGCCCTTCACCGCCTTTTTTACCGCTCCTCCCGGTATTGCCGCAATCAGGACGCCAGCAGCCAGGGCGGCGGCATACGGGTGACGCTGCACGAACCTGAAGGTATGGCTTCTGGGGAAGAGTTGTTCACTGTGCAGAGGGGAAGCGGCCGGATCATGGGACTGTTCTGGCTGCGTCCGGGGTGGAAAGCGCGAGCGATAGAGTTC
>MKVR01000003.1 GCA_001899235.1 Nitrosospira sp. 56-18 | reverse complement strand
AAGGAAGGCAAAATGGTCCTGAAACCCGAGAAAAAAGATAAGGACGACGACGAAGAGGAGGAGGAATAGTCTGCCTTCGCCAGGCGCAACGCTATTAGCCGCTTTAACCGTATAAAATCAGGCTTGCCACGTTCTTGTTGGCTCTTACGGTCAATCTGCGCCAGAAGGAGCTTTAGCCAGAACTTGCCAGGGCCTGCTCCGCTGTGCGGTTCGCACCTGAAACCCGCTACCTTCCTGGGTCGTAAGCGAGAAACAAGTGTTGACAGGCCCTGATTATAGATCGGCACTCGCGTGTGCCGCAAAAAGACTATGGCAATTCCCATTGTGCTGGACCACGGCAGCCGGCAGTCCCTGCAAGGACAGATTTTTGAGCAGCTCCGGCACCTGATCCTGGCCGGAAGGCTGAAGCCAGGTACTCCCATTCCTGCCAGCCGGGTGCTCGCCGAGCAACTGGGGACATCCCGAAATACGGTTCTGCTGGTTTACGATCGGCTGATTGCGGAGGGCTATCTTCAAGCCCGAAAGGCAATTGGAACCTATGTAAACCTTGAGCTTCCTGAAACCTGCCTTGCCGCCACGCGCCGGATCGCGACTTCAGTTCCCATCAGCGGGGAATCGATAGATCGGCCTGTAATACCCTTTATCGGACGAGTGCCGGCGCGAAATCCACGAAATCTGGATTTCGATTTCTATCCTGACAGGATTGATCCTGATCTATTCCCGCATAAGATATGGCGTCGCTTTATCAACAGGACATTCACCTCCACCAGTACTCATTTCAATTTCACCGAATATTGTGATCCAGGCGGATTATCCCAGCTAAGAGAGGTTATTGCCGACCACCTGGGGGTAGCGCGTGGAATCAGCGTGTCATCCGATCAGATCATCATTACCGCTGGTTCGCAGGAAGGGCTGAATCTGGCTGCCCGCCTTCTCGTCAAAGACGGGACTCTCGTCGCGACGGAAAACCCCTGCTACCAGGGAGCAGCTCTCCTCTTCGAGAGCTATTACGCCCGATTGATACAAGTGCCAGTGGATGAATCGGGACTGAATGTGGAACAATTGCCCAAGGAGGGCGTCGCACTTCTTTATGTAACTCCATCTCATCAGTATCCCCTGGGCTTCACACTGCCTATCGAACGCCGCCTGAAGCTGCTCGATTGGGCCAGGCGTTGCGGAGCATACATCATTGAAGATGATTATGATTCGGATTTCCGGTATCGCGGTTCGCCATTGACTGCTCTAATGGGACTGGATGATTACGGTTGCGTGATGTACCTGGGTACTTTTTCTAAATCCATGGGAGCTGGATTACGCTTGGGCTATCTGGTCGTACCCAAAAGCCTGGTGCAGGCAGCACGTGCGGCCAAGGCATTGCTCAACAATGGGCATGCCTGGCTCGATCAGGCTACAATGGCTGAGTTCATTCGCAGTGGCGCATATGGCAACCATTTGAGACGCATGCGTAATCTCTATTGCAAGAGGCGGGATTGCCTTGTGGAAGCGTTACACGAACATTTCGGGCCTGTCCAGCTTTCTGGCCTGGAAAGTGGCCTGCATCTCGCCTGGCATTTACCGGAAAGCTACCCGGACGCATTTCAACTCCAGGCATTGGCTTTACGTCAAGGAGTCGGCATTTACTCCATTGGCCCCGGTACTGCCTGTGATTTCGGGAAATGTGACTATAGTGCACGCACGCTAGTACTCGGTTTTTCATCTCTCAATGAATACCAGATTCGTGCCGGCATCCGGCGAATAGCGGATGCATTTCGAGATTTTCCGCCCAATATCCTGACCCGGGACATAACTTGACTGCGGCAGCAAGCGCCAGTCCATCACGATCAAGACTGATCGTTTTCTTCTTTCCTTTCAGGATGGCAGTTCGAATTAGTAGAGGCTCGGCGAAAATAACCTGGACTGAAAACTGATTGGATTGTTCGTTGTCCTTTTTGCTTTATG
>MKVR01000002.1:179221-227126 GCA_001899235.1 Nitrosospira sp. 56-18 | reverse complement strand
CCGCCCTGCGCGGTCGCACCATTCGCGTCGTCGCCTTTCGCGCATCCCATCCCGCAAAGCCACCGCCGCGCCAGCGGGGATTTATTCAGCGTTTCCCTAGAACTCTGCAAGATGCGCTTCAAACCACATAGGCTTTACGCACTACCACGTCTTCCAGCGGAACATCCTGATGACCGCTTCGGCTGCCTGTCTTTACCTTTCTGATCTTGTCCACCACGTCCTTGCCATCCACGACCTTGCCAAACACGCAATAACCAAAGCCGCGGGGCGTGGGTGAAGCATGATTCAGGGGGGAATTATCCGCGACGTTGATGAAGAACTGCGCGGTTGCGGAATGTACGTCGGACGTACGGGCCATGGCGATGGTATATTTTTCATTTTTGAGGCCGTTGGCAGCCTCATTTTGAATTGGGGCGCGGGTCTGCTTCTGTTTCATGCCCGGTTCGAATCCTCCTCCCTGGATCATGAAGCCATCTATGACCCGGTGAAACACGGTGTTGTCATAATGGCCGCTGTTTACGTATTCCAGAAAGTTCTTCGCGGTGAGCGGCGCTTTTTCGCTGTCGAGCTCGAGAGTGATATCGCCGAGAGTCGTTTCAAGTTTGATCATATTTTTCCCTTTTACGGATTTGTCTTACTGCTGGTTTCCCCGGGAGTGCCCGCCCGCTGCGGGGATTCCGGGAGGAGCCGCGCATCCTCGATGATCACCGTCGAGCGCGGCACATCTGCCGGAAAGGGGCCTCCCGGTCCCGTGGGCGCCCCGGCGATCCTGTTGACGACATCCATTCCCTTCACCACCTTGCCAAATACGGTATAGCCATAGCCCTGCGGAGTGGGCGCCGTATGGTTCAGGAATGCATTATTGGCGACGTTGATAAAAAATTGCGACGAAGCCGAATGCGGATCGGAGGTTCGTGCCATGGAAACCATGCCAATGTCGTTTTTCAGGCCATTGGCCGCTTCGTTCCCGACGGGTTGTCTTGTGGGTTTCTGCCTGAATTCCTTATCCATTCCGCCGCCCTGGATCATGAACCGGGGAATGACACGGTGGAAAATCGTTCCGGCATAATAGCCGTCCTTTACATACTGCAAAAAATTCTCAACGGTTTTCGGCGCCTTGTCAGGATACAGTTCCAGTATCATGCTGCCCAGATTGGTCTTTATTTCGACCTGGGGATGCGTGATTTCGCCGGCAACGGAGGATGCCGTGCTGCAAAGAAGCAGCAGGACCGGGATAAGCTTCATGATGTGCCTGGTGATGTGCATGGTTCCCCTGAAAAGAATAACATATCAATCTTGCCGGCTCGGCAGACCGCGCTTTCGTGCACGATTTTCCAATGCCCCGTCTTGTCTTCTTTTTTCCAATATAGCCGTTTTTTCATTTTTCTGGAAAGGTTGTCGCCTGAATATTCCTGGTCGAAGTTGACTACAACGAGATCGTCCCTGCCCGGATACGAAAACATACCCACATTACTGATTTTTACTTTCACCCGTGGCTTGGCTGCATTTACCTCGCGCTTGTGCTTTATCCACTCATCCAGGTTTTGCTTCCCGCTGGCGAAGTCTTGCCCATAGTTCCGGATATAAGCATCAATATTGCCATTTTCCCAGTCCTGGCGCCAATTTTCCAGGTAACGAGATAGTTTCTCACGCAAGGGGAGACTTTCAGACGGCTTGACCCATTCCATCCCGTCGCTGATGATGACGGGTGTAACGCCGACTTGCAGTGTCGCCCCCACGGCATCGAGATCCTGGTTTGCGAGCACCACGCAACCGTCGCTGGCTCGGGGCGGGCGGCTATAGGTATTCGAAGGCGTGCCATGCAGCCAGATTCCAGAACCATTGCGTCCGTGGCGTTTATCCCAATCATTGGGATAATCGATAGGAAATGCACCGCTTCCGTAAAAGTCGGCCAGTTTCTGGCGGGGCAGATTGGCCGTGACGAAATAAACACCAATAGGCGTTTTCTTGTCTCCTTCTCTCAGCTTCTGGGAGCCATTCTTGCCAGTGCTGATATAGTAGTCGGCAACATAATGGGCTTCACCGCCGACATTCCGATATATGTAAAGCCGGGCTCTGTGCGTATCCGCGACCAGGGCATATTTTTGTTCGGACTGCATCTGCAGCAGAAACCGGGGAACCTTGTCGAGCGGCACCGGATCCTGATAGTGCTGCATCCGGGCCTTCGCTTCCTCTCGCAGCTCATCAATATGCTGCTGCGAAACTCCTTGCATTTCGCCAATGTTATTGATGGGCCGGGCACGGGCGAGGAGCAGATCTCCCTTGATCAAATGGGCAAGCCGGAAATTGGGATTGGCCTTGAGAAGCTGTTCGATACCGTTCAGCGCGGAGTCGATCCGGTTTTCCGCGATTTCCTGCAGACTCTTGACGAGCATGGTTTCCGGTCTCGCCGGAGCCGGGGTTGCTCCGAAGCTATCGCTGGATAAAGCGCCAGCTGGCGAAAGGAAGAAGACCGCCAATATGGTGGAAACCGCCAAACCGAACTGGCTGTGCCTGCGATCAGCCATACTGTCGCAGCGCATCATTTGCTTGCCGATTCTTGCTGAATCAGCCATTTTTCTCCTACCTTGACCATTTCCAGTGTCTTGGATGTCATGACTTTTTTTAAATTATCCGAATGATACAATTGCTTGAAGCGGATCCTGGCGTGTCTCGCGTCTTTAAAGCTGACGGTGGGATGGATGATTGATACATGAATCGACTTCGGCTTGTCAATACGCTCCTTCCGGAGGTTCTCCCAGGCGGCGCGGGAGGTTCCATGCGGAGGATGGAAATTGCTGGAATAAAACCCGAGATACCGGGCGGCGTCCTTGTCGGACCAAGCCTTTGCCCAGGAGGACACGGTTTCGAGGACTTCGAGGATTTTATCGGAATCATCCGCAGGAGCGGGTTTTTCCGGCGCTGGTTTTTCCGCAAGGGTGGGTTTCCCCGGAGCCTGCTGTTCCCGTGTTTTTTCTGCTGTTTTCCCGAAGGCATTGCCCGATGATTTTTCCGGTACTTTTTCCGGGATTTTTTCTGGGACCTTTTTTGCTACTTTTTTTGGTGCTTTATCTGTAATTTCTTCCGTGACGGCGGGAGCTGCGCCACCACCGGACATCGCCAATGCCGTCTGGCTTTCCCTGGATCTGCCCGGCGTGAACAGATCCTTTATCATGGCAAGCTTGGTCTGGGCCGTAGTATTTTCCTTGTCGAGCTGTAGAGCCTTGCCATAAGCCTGGCTCGCCATTTTCGCGTAAATGTCGCCCAGATTCACATGTGCCGTGGAATAGCTGGGGTGGGTGCGCATCGCCATTTCCAGCGCTGTCTTCGCCTTGGCATAATCACCCTGGCTGGCATATAACACGGCAAGGTTGTTGTAGGGTTCCGGCAGTTCCGGATAATCCTCGGACAGTGCCGAAAATATTTTTATCGCATCATCGGTCTCGTTCTGCTCAGTTAGAATCAGCCCTTTCTGGAAACGCATTTGCGCATCCCTGGGATGAGATGCGAGATAAGCGTCCGCCCGCTCCAGCGCCTTGCTCAGGCTTCCCTGTTTGTACAGTTTGGAAACGTCCTCATTTTCATCGGCGAACGCAGCGGGTCCCGCCAGCAGCGCGACGGCAACCGAGGCAGCAATGGCCATGGGTACGTTTATCCGGTGAAAATTACGTGTTTTCATTATGCTATACTGCCCCTCTTGTTCATGGGGTGTCGAAGAAAGCTCCTGACCAAGGCTTGGTGCGGAAGGAATTATTTCCTGGACCGGAATGGCCAGCAGGAAATGGCGAGATCGCGGCTCGGCCTCCTGTGCTGGAGACATGCGCGGAGGGGGTTTGATATTGCTGCAAGCCGCATTGAACATTGCTTCCGGAAGGACTGCTTCGCCAGGCTGGAGCGACGTGCCGATCTCCGCATCCCGCTTTGGCGGCCGCCGGATTCCCTGGCGTCGCGTCTGAGCATGACTTCAAGGTACCTCAATATTTCCCCGGATTCTACCCCAAAATTCTAACAAGAAGCCTGCTCAGTCCACAATCTCGCCATATGCTCAAAATCCACGATTCCCTTGTCAGAGAAAAACGGGACTTTGTGCCCATAGTACCCGGCAAGGTCGGAATATATGTCTGCGGCATGACCGTTTACGATTATTGCCATCTTGGCCATGCGCGCATGATGGTCGTGTTCGACATGGTGGTGCGATGGTTGCGGGCAAGCGGTTTCGATGTCACCTACGTGCGCAACATTACCGATGTCGACGACAAGATCATCAGGCGGGCGCTTGAGAACGGCGAGCCGATCGAAGTTCTCACGGACCGCTTTATCCGGGCAATGGAGGAAGATGCGGCTGCTCTGGGCGTGCTTGCGCCCACGTGCGAACCCCGAGCTACGCATCATGTGGCGCACATGGTCGCCATGATTCGCGCATTGCTCGAAAAGGATCTTGCGTATTGCGCAGATAACGGCGATGTGTATTACGCGGTGCACAAATTTCCCCATTATGGCAAGCTCTCGGGTAAATCGCTGGATGATCTGCGCGCGGGTGAACGGGTCGGCGTAGACGTGCACAAGCGGGATCCGCTCGACTTCGTGCTCTGGAAGGCAGGCAAGCCTGGAGAGCCGCAATGGGAGTCGCCGTGGGGCATGGGCAGGCCAGGGTGGCATATCGAATGCTCCGCCATGAGCGAACATTGCCTGGGCTGGCATTTCGACATACACGGCGGTGGACAGGACCTGCAATTTCCCCATCACGAAAATGAAATAGCGCAAAGCGAAGGCGCGCACGATCATGTTTTCGTCAATTACTGGATGCATAATGGTTTTGTTCGGGTCGACGACGAGAAAATGTCGAAATCGCTGGGAAATTTCTTTACCGTGCGCGAGATTCTTGCCCGATATCAGCCGGAGGTGGTGCGGTTTTTTATCCTGCGGGCACATTACCGCAGCCCGTTGAATTATTCCGACCAGAATCTGGAAGACGCCAGGCGCGCGCTCGACCGGCTTTACACGGCACTGAAGGCGGTCGAAGCGCAAGGCGTCACGGCGGAGCCGGACTGGGAGCAGCCGTATGCGCAGCGCTTCCGGCATGCGATGAACGATGATTTCAATACCTCCGATGCCATCGCCGTGCTGTTTGAGCTAGCCAGCGAGGCCAATAGAACCGGGTCGGGCAAGGATCTCGTCTTAATGAAAACCCTGGGGGGAATACTGGGATTGCTGCAGCAGGATCCGCAACATTACTTGCAGGAGGCGACGGGTTGCGGCACCGGCCTGGATCCGAAGCGCGTGGATGAGTTAATCCAGCAACGCCTCGTTGCGCGGACGAGCAGGAATTTCGGGGAGGCGGATCGTATTCGCAGGGAATTGCTCGAGGCAGGCATCGTTCTCGAAGATGGTCCTCAAGGCACCAGCTGGCGCAGAGGCTAAGCGGATCTCCTAAGGAAGCGTTGAACAAATCTCCGCCGTATTAGCGAGGATTTATTCAGTGCTTCCTGATTCTTTTTTATCTTCTCTACTCATTCCTCGGCGGTTCCTGCGATTTGCGATCCAGGGATAGCCGGAAAACCCTGGTATTGTCCGCGGCTTGCACGCAATCGATGACGCCTTGGTTCACCAGGTCGTCGAGGGCGCGCTGTATCACCGCCTTCGCCGTCTCGTATCGCTGGCGGGAGAGCCACCAGTGGATGATGCCATCCACGGTGTCTGCAGCGTAGGGATGCAGATGCAGATACTCTATTATTTCCAGGCGGGGATCCGTACCTGTATACGGTCCGGGTTCGGACTTCGTCCTCTCGGGTGTCATCGGCATTGCTTCCTTGAACGTGCGATGATATGCAATTGATCTGTTCAATACAGAAGCAAAAATTGTGCCCTTGAATAAGAAACTGCCTGGCAGCTGCATGCGTTGACAAAGCGGGACATCAGTTTTTTCATGCGAGAGGGATGCGTGTCCGGATGCCGAACCGGGAAGCGATCACCTGAACAAACCCAGGTGCGGGGCCTGTTTAACGGGTTCTGGCAAGTGTGCCAAATATCACCCACCTGGGTCAGTTTTGTCACAGCTCGCGCGCCCTGATTCCATGCTTTTTTAACAGTTTGCCCAGCGCGCGCCTCTCCTTTCCTGCGAGACGGGCAGCCTGGCTGACATTGCCATGTGCTCGCGTCATCAAACGGCTGAGATATTCCTGTTCAAATTGTTCCAGTGCCGCGGATTTCGCCGACGAGTAGGTGGAATAGCTGTGTGTGCATAGGTTGGACATGCGGTGGCCGATTCCATCCTCAACTCCGGAGTCGACTCCGGCGGGGCATGTCAATCGCAGCGTGGTATCATCGCAGATGACCGCCTGGCGGTATACCAATCCCTCCAGTTCGCGGACATTCCCCGGCCAGGGATAGCTTCGGAACCAGTTGCAACTCCGCTCATCGATCTCCCTGGCATTACAGGGAAACTGCTGCTTGCAGCGCTCGAAAAAGGCATTCGCCAATAATGCGGCGTCATCTTCCCGCTCACGAAGCGGCGGCAGCTTCATCCCGAGAATTCGCAGCCTGTACAGTAAATCCGGGCGGAAAGCCCCCGTTTTCACCAGATCCTCCAGGCGGCTATTGGTGGCAGCGATGATGCGGACATCCACCTTGCGCTCTACACGGGCGCCGATGGGGCGGTAACTGCCATCCTGGAGAAATCGCAACAGCGTCACCTGGGCGCGGGGCGTGAGGGCATCGACTTCGTCGAGAAACAGGGTTCCTCCCGCGGCGGTTTCCACCAGGCCAGGCCGGTCTATCCGGGCATCGGTAAATGCGCCCTTGATGTGTCCGAAAAGTTCGCTTTCGACCAGATTATCCGGAACCGCTCCACAATTTATCGGAACGAATGCCTGGTCGCGCCGGGCTCCACGATAATGTATGGCGCGTGCCGCCATTTCCTTGCCTGTTCCGGTTTCGCCTTCGATGAGTAGCGGCGCTTGCACTTTTGCAAGTTTGTCGATTAACGCAATCATGCGGATGAAGGCCTCGGAGCGGCCCAGAAGGAGAAATTTGTCCGTCCTGATTCCTGATTCAGCCATGCCGTCTTCCGCGGCAAACAGTCTTTGCGCATCCGCTTTTCCCCTGCGGCAAGGCTCATACTCTTCGTAGTTCATGCCATCCCCTTTAAGTTCGCCTATACCGGTGTTTTCCGAAAACCTTGTTCGAGCGCGCTAATACCTATATTAAATATAGGGAATTGAGAATCTCGTACCCTGTCTTCCCGGTCTGTGCGGTAACGTACAAAATGCCGGGGGGAACGGAGTATCCGGGAAGAAGCATGCCCGTCAGAGAAGAAAACTGGAGGAACATGGGAAAGGGAAACGCGAAAGAGGTGGATGGCTTTTCGGGGCGGTTCGAATACAGCCAGGTTCAATACTATGGAATGAGTTCCTTGAATTGTCCGGAAGCGGCAACCTGGATGATTCCTCCCCAGACGCAATTGAGCGTCGAGACATTATCCAGGGAGGGCTGATTTCCCAACAGGACAGTTGCGGCGCCCGGCACCCAGGGGGCCGCCGTGAAGGGGATGCAGGGTTGCGGGGTAAGCACGCCAAAAGCCGCGGATGTGGCTGCGGCCACGGCCGGATTGGCGAGACTGGTACATGCGCCAAAGGGGAGGATATTTACCATGGGCTTGTAATCCATGATGGTGGCTGCGGGCTGGCTGCTTGTCATCATCCTGTTGACGGGCAATACGGCAAGCTGACTCGGTGCGAGCCCGAAACTGCATGTCAGCGTTGCGCCATTACAAACGTGATTCGGCATGGCCGGGTCTCCTTGTCGAGTTTCGATTGATATTTGCGGAATGGGTTTTCACTGAATTCCGCTTTTGCAAAATGGATCGGACGTGTATGCGAACGAGTTATGCCACACACTTTGTTCCCAGATTTCATTGCATATTTCACCGCAAATTTTTCGCTCGAATCCGCACATGCCGCCGAGCATGAACTTGGCCTTGTAGGCACCGGTGCCTTCTCCTCCCTGGAGCTCCATGATGATTTGCTCATGCATTTCGGAAACGGCGAGATGGGTGGTATTGGTCAGGTCCCTGTAGAATTTCTCGGGAATGAGGAATTGCTTGCCGTCGATGACCACCGAGAAAGTTTCGGTGACAAATCGGGGTATGCCTCCATCCATCCCCCAGACGCCCGCGTCGACCTCGCGGCATTCGCCAGGGGCGCAGCGGCGCTCGCGGAATTTCACTGCAACTTTTTTCCCCGATGGAAGCATATATGTCTTGTCGTGCAGGAAGGGGGTGGGCGCCTCTTGCGCCGAGGCTCCGGAAGAAGCCAGGATAGCAAAGCCAAGAGCGAAAGTTTTCAGGAAGCCCAGTGTGATTTGGCGGAGTGCCTGTACTTTCATGCTATCTCGATGAATATCTTTTCAGTTTCGGACGCGGGTTTCAGCTTGGCGAAAAGCTGTTCGAACGCCACCCTGCTTTGACCTATGAATTCCTGCTCTTTCGTCACACCCACCAATATGCACCCCTCGGTATCGGCCGCTGTATTGCCGGGATGGATACGCACGCCTTCAAAATTGGGGACGCTGAGCAAAAGCGGGAGCAGACGATCGAAACGTTGGGAGTAGTTGATGATGACCTCATAGCGTCCGGCCGGAATCGCAGTCTCTCCCTTGATTTTGACCGGCCTGACCTTGTCTTCCAGCGTATAGCATTCAAATTGTCCGTTTACCGACAGTTCGCCTATCGTGCTGTTATCGAAGAAATCCGTCCGTTTTACCTGCAGTTCCATTTCAATTCTCCTTTTTATCTCGAATAGAAAGACCGGCAGACCGCTGCCCTGCTCCAGGCTGCCGTCAGGGCGGGCACTGCGCCAGCATCGCTGCCTTCGATGGATCTTCGCCGCTATTCCTGAATCTCTCGTAGTCCCCGCCGGTGAGTTCCCAGAATCGCGCCCGCTTCAATTCATCGGCCTGCTCGTATCGCGCACGCTGCGCTTCATCTATTTGTTCCGGCGCGGCAAATACCTTGTGTGCGGTAGCTGTGCGGAATTTTGCCAATTCGCGGAGTGCATTGGCATAGTCTTCATAAAATTTCTCGATATTCGCATTATGGTCCTTCACATGTCGTGAAAATGCTTCCACCATCTCCGCGTTGCCGGTTTCCGACGCGACATGCAAGCCTGTTTCCTTGCGCTTCAATATCTCCGCTTCCCGGCACAGCAACGCATAGTTATCGGTTGCAAGGGTTGCCAGGGTCCTGACTGCTTTCAGGTTTTGCACAAAATACCATATGCTTGCCGCGAGGAGGATGGACAGGCTCAGTCCCCAGATTTTCCAGCTTGTGCCCCGTTCATACGATTCGATCGCTTTCAGGAAAGCGAGACAGCCCTGATATCTGGCGTCTGGATTCTTCTCGGTCGCCTTCAATATCATTTCAGCCAGGGGTTTTTTGAGCCTGGGATTGATCGTGCGAGGATTGGGAATGGGCGTGCCTACGTGCTGCGCCTTGAGTACGTCCTGGGTGGCGCCCTTGAATGGAAGCTGCCCGGTAAGCATTTCGAACAGGAGAATGCCTGCCGAATACACGTCCGACCGGTGGTCAATCTTGTCGGAATTGACGAACTGCTCCGGGCTCATGTATTCGGGAGTGCCAATGACGCGTCCCAGATTGGCCGCATGTTCGCCCCCAATCTGCCGTGCGATGCCGAAATCGGTCAGGAGGGCGCGATTGGAGCTATCGACCATCACATTCGACGCCTTGATATCGCGGTGCAGGATGGCTTTCTCGTGCGCGCAATTGAGACCCGCGAGGATGCCCTTGAAGATGGCCAGGGCCTGCTTCTCCGGCATCGGACCATCCAGCGCATCGATCATGTCGGCCAGCGAGCGGCCGTCGACGTATTCGAGGACAAGAAAATAGTCCTCGCCCACCTGAAAATAATCGTACATCTGAACGATATTGGGATGGGAAAGCTGCGCCTGGTGCGCGGCCTCATCGTAGAACTGCTGCTTGAAATTCGGACTCCGGGTCAATTCCCGTTTGAGAACTTTTATAGCGTATTTCTTGTCCTTCACAAGGGCATTTTCGGCCAGGTAAACCCTTCCCATCGCGCCTTCGCCGAGCTTGGAGATGATGGCATAGCTGCCATGAACTATCGTGCCGACCAGGTCATCGTTTTCCATGCCATCGCTCCATTCCTTCAGGCTCGCTCAACCCGTCAACATCGCCGTTTTGCTTAAAAAATCATCCTCATCGGGAGCATCCCCCTCGACCTGATGCATGGGTCTCAAGCCTGAGCCGTCGAATTCGACTCCCCGCGGGGTCAGAAGGTACCCGGTGGTCAGAATCAATGCTGCGCCATCCTGCAGCTTGATGATGTCCTGCCGGGTTCCTTTTCCGGCAGTTGCCGTGCCGACCGAAATGCCGCGATCATTTTCCGTGAGCGCGGCGATGAATATCTCCGCTGCGCTGGCGGTGAATTCATCCTGCCACAGGAAAATGCGCTGCGCGGGAGGCACATGCGAAATCGTGGCCGAATAATCCTGGCTGCCGGACCGCCCGCTTACCGAAACGATCTCTTCGCCTTTCGCCAGGAAGAGCATTGCCGAATCCACCGCGGCATAAAAATCCCCTCCGCCACAGCCGCGCAGATCGATGATGATATAGTCATGCTGGCGCTGTTTCGAAACGAGGTAGTCGAGCTCCTGCCTGGTATTGGGCGTGAAGCTGGCAAGCCTGATAATGCGGCTGGAGCGATGGGTATATTCCGATACCGGCTGGGCAGAGAATCTGGCGCGAATGATGGACACCAGCCTGCGGTTGCCGCTACTGTTCTCCAGTTCGGCCACGATGGGGACTCCCTGTCTGCCGGCAGCCAGGGAGACGATAGCGGGAAGGGATTTCCCGCGCGTGGCAACGCCATCGAGCGAAAGCAACTGCTCTCCCGGCTTGACTCCCGCCTGTGCGGCGGGACCATTCGGGATGGGATAGCAGAGGATGTCTCCATTGCGCCGTTTTTCGATATCCATGCCAATCCCAGTCTGCTCCCCGCGGCTCGCTTCCATGAATTTTGCATATTCTTCCTTCGTGAGGAAATCCGAGTAAGGATCTTTTTGCCCGAGATAAGCTCTCAGGGATGAAGCGACGATTTCCTGGGGGCTGTCGGCAGGTGTTGAAAACATTGCGTCGCGCTCTATGTGAACCAGTGCTTCCGCGTAGTGCCTGATTGCCGGTTCGTTGGTTTCAGACGGCCGCGCACCTGGCGGAACGTCTGCTTCCTTCATCCAGGGCAGAGCAGGCCCGGCAACGTAGCCGCCAAGGAAGGCCGCCATCAATACCAGGATGGCGGTTTCTTTGCGGATGCATATCTGTTTCATGCCGGATCAGGAGTGCACCAGGAGATTGAGGGATTTCCTGATTTCTTCCTTGAGATGCTCCAGCTTTCTTTTCTTCTCCTCGATAGTTGCGTCGCTTTGCTGGATGTCGGCCAGTTCTTTCTGATGCGCCGTCAATTTTATTTCCCGGCGGCGCTTAAGCGCCTGCTGCTCCTGGGTACGGGCATGCATATTCATGTTTGCCTGCTGCAATTGAGCAAGGCGCGACCGCAAGTCTTCCATCGTGACCTGACGGGTTTCAAGGTCCTTGCGCAGCGAGGCGATCTGCTCCTGCAACGAAGCCTGCCGCGCCTCCTGGGTTTTGAGCTCTTCTTCCTTGGTCGCCACCCGCAGCTCATCGGCCTCCACGTCCTTCTTGAGTTGCATGACGGTGCAGCCGCCGACCCCGGCTACTAAAAGCGCTGCCGCTGTCAATGTGCCGATGCCTGCTCTTCCGTCCGTCATCTCATTCGCCACAATGGCATGATATCCAGGCTATATCCGCTGGCGCTGTGCCGCGAGCGCCCGGGTTGCATTTTGCGTTTCGGCCAGCAGATGCTCCTGCCTGCGGATTTCGGCATCCAGTTCCGCGCTTTGGCTTCCTGCCTTGGCTTGGCGCACCTGGAACCGCTTCATGTCTTCCAGTGCGCTTTTCTCAAGCGCGATCTGGTCTTTCGCCGTATTTTCCTCCTTGAGCAGTCCTTCTCTTTCCCTGACCAATTCCTGTTGGGAAATGGTGCCTTCATTTATTTGAGCCACGATCTTGTCGGTGCGCTTCGAGACTTGTGCTACGCGCGTGCTCAGGTCCTGGTTCAGTTTTTCGGAGTCTGCGTTCAGCCCACGCACATATTTCAATCGCGCGTCCAGGTCATTCTCTTTTCCGGCGAGTTCCTGGCGGCGCTTTTCATACTTCTGGGCATACGTATAGCAGATCCCGGCTCCCAGCGCCCCACCGCCAGCGGCGGCGCCGGCGCAGGCCGCGGCACTGCCGCCCGCCGCGATGCATATTGCGGTGGCGAGGCCGGCGCCCACTGCGCCGCATTCCAGCGCAGCCATTCCCGAGCTTCCCGGCTTTTCCCCCATGGTGCTGCACCCCGTCATCACGGCCAACAGCATTACAGCGCTAATCCTCACGATGTTCCCTCCATCGATTGCCGCAAATCCCGCCAGATGTGCTTCCTCTTGCCGTAGCCTCATTGTCAGATCGATGTTTCTCCCTGGGAGCGGGATCGCCCGCTGCCGCCTTCATCCTCGTAATAGCCGGTTCTTTCTCCTTCCGGACGCCTTTCGCCCCCGCTGGTAAATTTCCGGAACTCGAAAATAGTGGCTCCCGCCTTGATCAACGCACCATCCACCAGGTCTGCGCCATCCCTTTCCACATATTTCTCATTGAGAAAGGTGCCGTTGGTGCTCAGCATGTCATGCAATTCGTCCCTGCCGGCGCGGCAGAGAATCACGGCATGTTCGCCGGACATCATCCTGTCCGTCGTGACGTGCACATCGGAGGTCTCGCCCGATCCGATGACATTGCGTCCCTCGTATAGTGGAAACAATTCCCCTTGCAGCCTCCACTTGAACGTGACCAGCACGCCGGTAAGTCTCCGTTGATGGGTGGGGGAGGGTCTTCTAGGGGGCGGGGCATTCTCATATGGATTGAAGCCGGAGGTATCGAATTTTGTTTCTCCCTGGCCTTCTTGCGATATCGCGCCCTCTACCTTCGTGGTTGTTCTTTCCATGGCTGTGCTCCTTTGCAGTGGTTCGCTTGAAACAGGTTGGGAAGGTTCCTGAGCTGTCTTCTGGTGGGCGCGGTTCTCGGCCTCGCAATAGGCGCAGATCTTCCAGTTGGGATCCATCGGATGTCCTTTTTCGCATACGCGGGGACTGTCAGACGAATCAGATCCGGTAAATTTCTTCCACCACCCGAAAATGCCCTCAGATTTTGATCTGGAGTCCATTTGCAGAATTCCTGATCATTGGCACTATCGGCCTGCTTGAAGCAGGCAGTGGGAATGGTGCGGAATGTTGTATTCCGGAAGCTTTCGCTGCCCGCCTCGTCTTTTTGCAGGCAATACGCCGGATTATTTTCGACCATGCACTTTTCCGGGAGCGTCCGTACTCGAGCAACTGGACCGTAATGTTATCTTCCCCCCCTTTCTGCAGCGCAAGATCGACAAGGCGGTTTGTCAGCTCTTGCGGGCTGGCTTTATATTCGAGGACGGTCATGATTTCGCTGTCCGTGACATATCCGTGGAGGCCATCCGAGCACAGAAGCATGCGATCGCCGCCGTGCAGGGGTATCCAGCCGGAAAGTTCCACCTTCACATCCGGCAGCACCCCGATTGCCCGGTCCAATACGCCGGCATCCGGGTGCGATGCCGCGTCGGCTGCGGCAAGCAGGCCTGCATCCACCATTTTCTGGACGCAGCTATGGTCCCTGGTGAGCTGCCGCAGCGTGCCACCGGCATGGATGTAAGCCCGGCTGTCTCCCACATGGGCGATCAACGCCTGCGGGCCGGCTACGAACAGCACGACAACGGTTGCGCCCATGCCCTGCGTTTCGGCATTGCCCGAATGCCCCTGCTCGTACACTCTCCGGTTAGCTTCCTCCAGTGCCTGCTTTATTTGAGCAGGGGCGCATGGAATGGACTGGATGCCGGGCAAGGCCCGCGTCAAGGTTTCGATCGTCATTTGGGCCGCCAGCGCACCGGCGCGATGTCCTCCCATGCCATCGGATACGATATAAGCATAACCGGCAGGCGTGCCGACGCAACTCATCCTGTCCTGATTTTCATTACGGACATAACCTGTTTCCGAACGCGCGCCTACCGACCATTCCCTGGTGAGCGCACCTCGGGATTCCTTACCCATGCGATTCTCCCTGATACGGCATGGTCGGGTTCATGGCACCAGGGATTCTCCCTCATCTTTCTGGTAAACCTCGCCCGCAGCTTCCTCACTCGGGGCTCGCAGTTCGAAGGCCGATCTTCCGGTCCGGATACGGTCGCCAGGACTAAGCGCCCGGGCGGTTTCGTCCAGTCTTGCATCATTCAGCCAGGTTCCATTGCGCGATTCGCTGTCGCTCAGGTAAAGACTGCCTTCGTCATACTTTATGACAGCGTGCCTGTTCGACACGTAATCATCGCTCAGCTGCAGTTCACTGTCTTCCCCCGATCCAATCCGGAAGACTGGCTGCTCCACCGGAATCTTCCGCCCCTTGAGGGGACCGGCAGTGCAGTACAGGAAAGCCGCGGGCCGTCCGGGGGCAGGATCGGGGAATGTGAAGCCCACCGATGTCCGCGCACGCCGTACGGGTACAGGCCGCGCAGGCGGGGTCACGGGCGGCGGCAGCGGAGCGGGGGGAGGAGACGGCCGTTTTCTTGCCATCACGAACAGGACAATGGCCACAATGATGCCTATAAGGATACCCAGTAGCGTTCCCACGTCGAGATTTCCCTCCCTGGTTTTATCGCTGGAAGCGGGTTTTGGCGAACCCACAGCTTGAAATGCCGAAAGCCTCTGCGTGACTGCCTGTATCGCAGGTGCTTTGCCGGACGGGTTGAATTCCACTTGGGCGGAATCCGCTTGCCGTCCATCGGGGGAAGGCTGGTAGCGGAATGTCACGTCAAATGTCCGGGGCGGGACCATATTGAACAATTTATAGAGTTCCCGCGACAAATCCTGCGCGGAGCGCACAGGAATAAAATACCCCCCGGTGTTTTTCGTCAGACGCGCAAGCAGTTCAGCGTCCGGAGCGGCAACATTGCCGAATCCGATCACATCGATGGCGATGTTTTGCGCGTTGGCCTTGCTCGCGACCACGTCCTCCGTGATGCTGCTCCCGTCATCCCTTCCATCCGTGATGACGATCAGGCGCTTGAGATCCTTGCCATCGCGGCTGCGCAACTCCGAGAGACCCAGCTCGATGGCTTCGAACAGCTTGGTTTTGCTGTCCCGCCCGTATCTGGCGCTGATTTCAGCGATGCTTTTCGATATCTCGGCTGGGTCCCTCGAAAAGCCATGGATTTTTCTTACCTCGGTGTCGAAAGCCCACAGGGCGAGATTCGGTTTCGACTCGGGCTTGCCCAGAACCGTCCGCAACGCCTCCTGGATCTGCCTGATACGGTTGGGTCCCATCGATCCGCTTTGGTCGATTTCGAGAATAATCGACGTATCGAACGCAACTGCTGAAGCAGGCTTTATATCGTTCGCGTCGACGGTGTGCTCATTCACCTTCAGCCGGAAGGCGGTTGCGCGAGGATTGTCCCCGGCCAGGATCGCAACGGTTGCCGCTACCGTGCCGGGAGGGTGTTCGTTGACCGATAAAAGCTGGAACTCGCCGGCATGCGTGAGCCCATACGGGAGAAATCCGTATGCGAAAAATAAAGGAACGATGGCGGCCTTGCAGCCAGTAGAACCAGGGCCGCCCGCAAGCGCTTTCCATAAGCTCCGTAAATAATCCATGCCGACCATCCGATGGCTGCTATTGGCTGCCGATAAAGATCTTCTGAAGCGAATATTTCCCTATTTCCCTGAAACCAGCGGCAACTATCCGGATAGGGATTTTCAGGTTCCATGATTCACTCCAAAGCAAATTTCATGCCGAGATATTACAAAAATAAAACATTTGAAATCAGGCATTAATCAACTTTTGATTCGCCTGCGGGGGTGGGGTATACCTGTCCACCGATCGGGGACGGCACGGACCGGATAGGTGATCAGGAATTATTTTTCACGGTAAATCAGTTGCTTGTGCCGCTACTGACAGAATGCCAACATGGGTCAAAGTCCACCCACTTTTTCGATTTGCCCGATTTCCCCATCAGTCGCGCCATGCTTCCATACAGTTCCAATGCATTTTTTCCCGCGCGTTTCTTGCAGTTGGCTGCTGGCGTGGATGGTTGTTTCGGTATCCGGGGGCGGAAAGGGAGATTTGCCGGCTCTAGCAGCCTGTCGGATTTAAAGGAAATCGGCTGCAAAAGCATCTGGCTGGTCTATATTTCGCCGCTTTTTCGACCAATAGAACGACTATTGGCCTTCAAAATCGTCAAAACCCACCCTCGCCCAGTCACATTTTCGCTTCGATTCTTCAAGTCCGACGGGCTGCTAGTCCCGCAACTATGACCCACCCTGGGTTGGAAATAACCCATGCATATAAGTCACTGATTGAAAGGGATTAGCGGATAGAGAACGACGATTTCTATCGATGCGGCAGGAGATTCCGGCGGCTGCCGCAACTTATAGTGGATCGGATAGGTTGTTTAACTTACTGATTCCAAACTCTATTTTATATGACTCTGCTGGCACGGATGTTGCATCTGTCAAAGTCAATCAGCTATGCATGCGGTTTACGCGATAAATCGGAAATATCGAAAGCAATCATGATCAATGATCTGGATGAAACGCTGGCCGTGCTGTTGAAGCGGGAGTTGCCCAAGGGGCTGGCCGAGCAGGTGCATGTTAGTTTCGGTGCTCCAGACGATCAATTTCCTCCGTCTTCCGTTACCTTGCCGGCGATCGATCTCTTTCTGTATGACATACGCGAAAACCTGGAGTTGCGAAGCAATGAGGTGTATCTGGACCGGCATATGGATGGGACGGCGACACGAACAATGGCCCCTGTGCGGATAGACGCGTCCTACCTCATAACCGCGTGGCCAAGCCAGAGCGTTGCGGATCCATCTGAGGATGAGCATCGGCTGCTTGGGGAGGTGATACGGGCGCTGCTGCGCTACCGGACTCTCCCCGAAGAGGTGCTTCAGGGCAGCCTCCTGGATCAGGACTTGCCTCTTCCGGTCAGCACCCTGCAGCCTGGGCGCCTGCAGAGCCTTGGGGAATTCTGGCAGGCACTAGGAGGAAAGCCCAAGGCGGCGCTCAATTATACCGTTACCCTGGCGGTGGATGCTGCGCAGCCGGAAGTGGTGGGATTGGTTACTGAAAAAGTGCTCGAATTTCGCATGCAGGCTGGAAACGCGTCATGAGCGCATGGACGAGCCGGGAAAGGATAAGCCATTACGTCAGTGTTTGCGGCCGGGTAACCGATGCAAAGCACAACCCGATGCCGGGCATCCAGCTCGATATCCGCCCAGCCATGGAAAAGGCAGCGCCGCGTACCGGGAGATCGCAGCCGGCAAGTGCCGGGATTGCAGCCGGCAAGGCACTGCGGCAGGCGGAATCGAGCGCGGACGGCCTGTTCTTTTTCCTGGATTGTCCCGGCGGGCGGTATGTGATCACTGCGATAGACAGGAAGTCCGGCATGCGTGCCGAGCAGATCGTCTCGGTGCAGGAGGACGCCAGGAAGAAGGAAGTAAAGGATCGCCAGGCTGAAGATGGGTATCGGATAGAGCTTGTCATGCAGCCGCAGCAGTAACGGCAGGCGTGGCCTGCGATCCGCCGCAATCGCTGGGGTAGGGGATCAAGGGATTTTTTGTGGACCGGGTACCTGTTTTGAGGCCTGTTTTCAGGACGGGATCCTGCGGCTCGAAGAACTGGGTTATCGGCTCATACCGATTCATAGGACTCATATCCGAAAGGGAGGAAAAATGGCAAGAACGACTTATCGCGCCCCCGGCGTTTACGTGGAGGAAATACCTTCCGCCAGACAACCCATAGCCGGGGTGGGAACCAACACGGCGGCATTCATCGGCATCGTGCCGGATACGCTTTATTATCCGGTGGTGAATGACGATTACGATCCTGTCGTTGCCCGCCAGGAAATCGAAAAAACGAGTACCGCTCCAGGCCCGGCAGGTACGCCCGTGGAAACGCCGGATGCCCGGCTTGCCAGGCTGCAGCGTGAAATGGATGATCTCAAGGCTGCACAGGCGACTGTGGCGCCCGGCGACGACGAGAAGCGGCTTGCGAAGCAGATAAAAGACAAGGACAAGGAAATAACCGCCGCCAGAAGTGAGGTGTCCGCGGTTCCCGCGCCGGCGGCGGGATCTGTCGAGAACGAAGATCTCACCTACGATCACGGCGAGCCCGATGCCGACCTGTTGAAACCGGTCGATCAGCGTCCGTACTACCTCAAAAGGTTTGATGTGGATGTTGCGCCGGGAGACACCAAATTTTGCACGAATTTCACGGAATATACGAAACGCTTTGGGCCTTTTTCTGCATTCAGGTCCGGAGCGGACGCCTCCAGGCCAATGTATCCCGGCCATTATGAGCTGACCCATGCGGTCCACGGGTTTTTCAAGAATGGAGGGTCACGTTGCTTCGTGGCCCGGGTAAGATCTCCCGCCGAGCTCGAAAAGGTGCTGATGAATTTCGAGTCGATCGATGAAGTCGCCATCATCGCGGCGCCGGGCTTGCCGAAGACGCCGGATGTGTGGAACGCCCTTATCGATTACAGCGAGGATGAGAACCACGAAAATGTTTTTGCCATCCTGGATAGTCCGAAAGTGGTCGGCGATCCTAATGACTTCGATATCGAGAAACTGACCTATTCCGAATCCGGCGAGCAACCGATACCGCGCCCGAGCGAGAATGCGGCTTTTTATTTTCCGCAGATCGAAGTGGTGGATCCGGCGAAGCAGTTGCAGGATACCGATCCGGTGCGCGGAGTCGAAGCGAAATACCGGGGACGCACCTATGTAGGTCCCAGCGGCCATATGGCGGGGATATACGCGCGTACCGACGAGGAGCGCGGCGTGCACAAGGCCCCGGCGAATTGTGTGGTACGCGGCGCCACCGGCGTCATGTACTACGTCAGCAAGCCGAAACAGGAAATCCTCAATCCCCAGGGAGTCAATGTGATACGCACCATCAACGGAGCGGTTACCGTATGGGGCGCCCGAACCATCGGCGGCGATCGCAATGGGGAATGGAAATATATCCCTGTGCGCCGTTTCTTCCTTTTCCTGCAGGAATCCATCGACAAAGGCACCCAATGGGTGGTTTTTGAACCGAACGATTATATGCTGTGGGGAAAGATCCGCCTCAACGTGACTGCGTTCCTGACCAATGTCTGGCGCAGCGGCGCGCTTTTCGGCCTGACCCCGGAAGAAGCATTTTATGTGAAATGCGACGCCGAATTGAATCCGCCGGAAGTGCGCGATCTGGGACAGGTGATTACAGAAATTGGCGTGGCTATCGTGCGGCCGGCGGAATTTGTCATTTTCCGGATTTCCCAATCCACAGGCCAGGAAAAAATCTGATGCGGCCCGCCATGACAATTGCTGGCCGGGTGACGTCCGGTAACCGCCGCTGACCATGGAAATCGGAATCGGCCATCGCGAAATGCCCACGCGCTACCGTACGCCAGGCGTGTACTACGAGATGCCGGGTCCGGTGCGTGCGCAAGCCGCATTTCAGACTGCCGTGCCCATCTTTGCCGGATTCGGCGATTCGATATCCCGGAGCAGAGACTCTTCCGCGGAAATCCATCGTATCGACCACTGGCAGCAGTTCCTGCATTTCTGCAAACCATCGCCTGAAAGCTACCTCGGCTATGCGGTGCGTGGGTTTTTCGAAAATGGGGGAGAGCATTGTTTCGTGGTGCCTGTTCCAAGTGGTGAAAATGGCGCGGCAAAAATGAGCGATGCCCTCCTGCGCCTGCTTGCTCCTGGCGCGGCGCTGGATAGCTGCGAAGATGCGGATCTCGTTTGCGTGCCCGACGCGATGTCGGCCCCTATTCGCAAAGCGGGTGCCCGCGCTGTCCAGGAAATCCAGTCTGCAGTGCTGGAGCATTGCGCCAGGATGGGCGATCGTTTTGCCATTCTGGATGGGCCGGAAAGCGGGCGGGGACTTGCTGCGGCATCGGATGACCGAACCGCCCAGGCGATATCGCAATGGCGCAGCCTGCCGCCGGGGCCGGGCGCGCTCTATTTCCCCTGGATGTACGTGAGGAAATTGCTTTCAACATGGCCCGATACGAGGCCGGAGACAGCACTTCCCTGTGACCGGCTGATCATGGAAAACAGATATCGCGGAAACGGCTATGCCGATTTCCATGCTCCGGTGCTGGTGCCCCCCTGCGGCCACATCGCCGGCATCTACTCCCGCACGGATGCCCGGACTGGCGTGCACAAGGCACCAGCGAACGAAGTGGTCGAAGGCATGCTTGAACCAGGCATCGACCTGACAGACACGGAGCATGGGACGCTGAACGATGCCGGCGTGAATTGCCTGCGCGGTTCCGCAGGAAGGGGAATCCGGATCTGGGGAGCGAGAACCCTCAGCGGACAGCCGCAGTGGCGATACGTCAACGTCCGGCGGCTGTTCCTTACGTTGGCCCGATGGATCAGGCAAAACATGCAGGACATCGTCTATGAGGGGAACGATCCGATTTTATGGGAGCGGGTTGCCCAGCGGCTTACCGTCCACTGCCAGGATCTGTTTGCCCAGGGCGCGCTGGCGGGGGACAGCCCGGCACAGGCATTCTTTGTCAAGTGCGATGCCGAGACCAACGCCAGGGATAGCCGGGAGGCGGGAGCCATCGTCACCGATGTCGGCCTGGCGCCGGCTGTTCCCGCCGAATTTGTTGTGGTTCGTATTATTCAAAGCGCCAGCGCAATCGCTGTGACTGGGTTGAATGTTTCATAAATCGAGGAGGCAAACAGCATGGCAAGCACAGGAGAACGAAGAGATCCTTATCGCGGATTCAAGTTCAGGGTCCAGATCGACGGGATACAGCGGGCTGGTTTTCGCGAGGTATCCGGCCTCGACTCCGCGACGGACTCGGTCGACTACCGCGTGGGAGACGACAAGACGATGACCATTTCGAAGCTGCCGGGGTTGAAGAAATTCGCCAATATCACGCTGAAGCGGGGCATAACAGACGATCTGGATCTCTGGAAATGGCGCAAGCAGGTCATGGACGGGAAAATAAAAGATGCGCGGAAGAACGGTTCCATCATCTTGATGGATGACGAAGGCAATGACGCCGCGCAGTGGGACTTCGTGGCGGCGTGGCCCACCAAGTGGACTGGTCCGACATTCAATGCGACCGCCCCCGACGTCGCCATCGACACGCTCGAACTTACCCATGAAGGACTGGATCGGACGAAATGAGCCTGCAAACGGAATTTGATTTCACGCTTCCTCATGGATATGTCGATGCCGAGGGAAATATCCACAAGAAGGGAGTGATGCGGCTTGCGACGGCGAATGATGAAATTGCGCCAATGAAAGATCCGCGCGTGCAATCCAATCCCGGATATCTCGCGATCATTCTTCTATCACGGGTCATACGCCGGCTGGGAGACCTGCCTCAAGTCAACCCGCGCGTCATAGAGGAAATGTTTGCGGCGGATTTTGCGTTTCTCGAAGAGATGTACCGCCGCATCAACGCGAATGGAGATAACCGGATTGCGGTTGCCTGTCCCGAATGCAGCGCCAATTTTCAGGTCGAGGTGCAGAGTTCGGGGGAGCCATAGGCTACCCCTCGGCCGAGCTGTTCGAGGAGGTAGCCTATGTCGCCTATCACTTCCATTGGCCGTATACCGAGCTGATGAATCTCGACCATCTCGAGCGGCGCCGCTGGCTCCAGGAAATCGCCAGGATCAATGAGCGCATCAATCGCGAAAGTGTTGATGAAAATAAGTCCGGGTACCCGGAGTTTTCATAAATCGATGGGGAATACAAGTCATGCAACGCGATCCTTATTCCGCTTTCCGTTTTTCACTCAAGGTCGTGGGGGGAGACAGGGACAAGGAGGGCAGGCTGGATGGGGCCATCGGCGGATTCAATGAAATATCGGGCCTGCTTTTCGAGACGGAAGTCCATACGCTGCGCGTGGGAGGCATGAACGATCAGGAGCTTCAACTCGCCGGCCCTGCGAAGTTTCCTGCGCGCCTGGTGCTCAAGCGTGGGCTCGGCGATGCGGGATTCCTGTGGGACTGGTACCTGCTGGTGGCGCGCGGAGAGGTCATCCGGAAGGATATCGACATCAGGCTTAACGACGAACAGGGTGAAAAGCTGAGGTCATGGCTGTTCAAGGCAGCCTGCCCGGTCAAATGGACCGGACCGGATCTGCGCGCGAGCACTTCCGCTATCGCATTCGAATCACTCGAGCTGGTTCATCGCGGCCTCGGATAGGGTGGCAGGCGACGGGAAAACGTATTGGAACAAGCCAGGGCACGGGAACACGGGACACAGGAACCTATAGGACCGGCAAGCAAAGATGACCCATTCCGCGACAACGAGAACCGACATGGCCTGGAATCAACCTGAATCGCTGGGTTTTTCCATCTCGCAACGCCACCTGTGCGCAAGCCCGGCAGCCCGCAGCTCCTTGGTGCGGGAAACGGCCGGTGGCTTGAGGACGGCATTCGAGCGGCATGGCGAGTTTGCTGGCCATATCCTGGCGCGAAAAATTGTTCCTCCCGCCGCTGATGGTCTCGGCGGCCATGGCGGGCAGGATAGCCTCGACATGGAGTTCGTTCATCTGGCGAGCCGATCCGGAAGGGCGCGCAGTTCCGGCGCATCTGCCCGGACAGGTTTGACCCGTTCCACGGCTGAAAAATCCGGATTTGCGCGGATATCTGGCTCCCCACCTGCACTGGAAGCGGTGGCACAGGCACAGCAAGTTCAAAGGGACCATGCCGTGCGCAGGGCCATTCACGGCGTAAGCAGCCTGATCAGTCCGCGGATTCCCAGGGGCAGACCTGAGGATTCCGCCTCATTGCCTGGTTCCCCGCGATCCGCTTCCATCGCCGCAGGTGGGGTCATGGCTGGCAATGACCGATCCGGAGAACGGGGACACGAACTGGCGGCGCCAGAAACAGGGCTATTCCCCGTTCGCCCAGAATCGATTGGCATACCGGCAGCGCTTATCCGGATACCTGTCATGCCGGCCACGGCAGAGTCCGGTAACGCGGCCTTGCAAGGCTCGTCCGGAAGCATGCCGCCCGCTTCCTCGGAAATGCCGGCATCCGCATTATCGGTGAGCCATTGGCGTCACGCGGATATCGGGTCCGGTTCACGTCTGCCCTTGGCGCCAGACCGGGGAAATCGTGGAATTTCCGCGATTTCCCCGGTCTCCGGGATTGTTGCGCGACAAGCAGGCGGCATGGCGGATTCAAATTCAAATCGGCTCGCTGGCACTCCCATCGGCATGCATGCCGAACGGCACGTTCCGCCTGAAGCAGCGAAGCTGCAACGGTCCCTGCCATATCGTGGAAAATTTCTCGTACAGACGGCCCGAACCCGCGGCGAAGCGCGTATCAGCGCGGATGTCGCGATAGCCAGGCCGGAACGAAATGCCCAGGTTGTCACACCGGGTACGCAGACGGGCAGCGCAAACGAGGAATATGCTCCAAGCACTGCGCGTGCCCCGGTTCTGGCGCGGCAATCCATTCCCGATATATCCATGCCCAATGAGGCCCAGAAAATCCATAATGGGGAGGGAAATGCCGACAGCATCACACGCACGGAGGTGGTTTCCAAGGACACGAATGCGCCAGGCAATCGGGCCGTGCATGGGCATGCCGGTTCCGCATCGGATCCGATCGTTTCTCCACCTGTTTTTCCATCTGTTTTTCCGGCCTCATCGTCTACCTTGGTTCTGCGCCAGGTTGAGCCGCAACACCTTTCCCGAAAGGGATTCATGGATGCGCATCACGCCGGGCGGCTCCCGTTGCGCTCCCAGGCTGATGCCCTTGCGATACGCCCGACCCGCGTGGAGGCAATATCCGGAATAGCCCGTTCCCGGATATGGGAGCAGCCCGCCAGCCCGGCGGCAAGGGAACAGGGAAACCGGCACGGCGATTCCACGCATTCCCATTTTCCCTTACGGCATGCGATGCCGGATACGGTGCTGCGTGCGGTGGACCGGGCAGACAGGGTAAGCGGAATGGTCCCCGCCATAGCCCCAGCCATATCAGGTAGCGGAGGAAAAGAGAGGAGTTTTCTCGCGCGGACACCCGGCCTCGCGTCTCATGCGCTCTCTGCAAGCAGGATATCCGGCGGGGAGTCGATTCTCGCCGGACTCGTGCATCTTCCCGGAGAGCGTCCCGGCACGATGGGGGAATTGCGGGGATCTGATGCCGCGCTTCGCCGCACGGCTATCGCCAGCCCTGTTTCCGCATCGGGTTCCATTGCAGTCCCGGTTCATGTGCCAGCAGCAGGAATCGGAGAGTCGTGGCCAGCCGCCACGCCATTATGGCATGGCAACCAGGAGGCAGTGCAACGCAAGCCCAATTCCGCTCCTGCCGGATCGCCTGCTCTTTCGCCCGTCCTTTCGCCGGCATCCCGGATATTCGCGATGCAGGCCCACCCATGGAGCAGAGGGCGCGGCAGGCTGGAAGCAGGCCCGGATGAAGGAACGCCGGCAAATCCTTCTCGCGCTGCCAGCAGCCGGGCAGATACAGCCACAGCCGGGCGTCCGCTCGTGCTGATACCCCGGATACCACAAATGCCGCAGATGCAGCGAATGGAGGCAGGGATGGGGGACGGGGAGGCTGCCTGGGGTCGGATCATGCGGGTGGATGATGATGCCCGTGGCGGATCAGCCCATTCCTTTCCCCTGGCCCGGCAGGAAACACCGGAAGACCGGTACGGCGTGGTGCCGGCGCCCTCTCAGGGCCCGGCGGGAGTCCATGGCGCGCCGGGGAGCGAAGTGGCTGCCGCTGAAACTTCGACAGGCAAACCCGATACCGATGAGATGGCTGCGCAGACCTGGCGATTGATCTCGGAGCGGCTGGTGATTGAACAGGAACGAAGGGGATTGGCGCCATGGCACAGATGAAAATCCTGGTCGAGCTGGAGGGAGGCAAGCTTCAATTCAGCGAAAGCAATCCGGAGAGCGTGATCATCGCCAAGTTCAATCCCAACCGGCTCACGCTGAGCCGGAGTGTCCAGTGGCAAAGCGAGAAAGTGGCGAAGCGCGACTGTCCGGAAACCCAGTACACAGGGTCCGAGCCCAGTACCCTTGGTGTCGAGCTATTCTTTGATACCTACGATGACCCGGAGAAAAAGAAAAAAAGCGTCCGGGAGTACACCAATAAATTGCATCTCCTGACGACAGTCAAGGAGCACGGAGACAAGCACAGGCCGCCGGTGTGCAGGCTGATCTGGGGCAGCATGAGCGTATTTTTCCAGGGCGTATTACAGCAGCTTCAGAATCAGTTCACGCTTTTCATGGAAGATGGCACCCCGGTCCGCGCGACGGCAACGTGCACCTTCAGGCAGTGGCAATCGAATACCAGCGATCTCAAGGAACAGAACCTCATGTCGGCCGACGTCGCCAAGGTCTGGGTGGTCAGGCATGGCCAGACCCTGGTTTCGATCGCCAGCCGGGAGTATGGCGACCCGCGCAAGTGGCGGCCCATCGCCCAGGCCAACGGAATCGATGATCCGATGAGCCTGCGTCCGGGAGCAGTCCTGGTGCTGCCGGCCCTGCACGATATTTGACGGAACATCCACTATGGCAGCCAGAGACCAATTCGACACGCTCGCTCCGGAATTCCGGATACAGGTCAATGGATCGCCGCTGCCCAACGGCGCGGTCGCAGATATCATCTCGATCCACGTACTGGAGGACGTGGATGCAACCAGCATGTTCGCCATCACGCTCTCCGGGTGGGATTCGGTCGAGATGAAAGTAAAGTGGATGGATGATGCGCTTTTTCGGGAAGGTAATCCGGTCCAGATCCAGATCGGGTATCGCGACCAGCTCCAGGTGATATTCAGTGGTGAAATCACGGGGCTGGAACCTGATTTTCCCGAGGCTCGCCCTCCCACCCTGACTGTGCGCGGCTACGACCGCCGCCACAGGATGATGCGCCTGCGCAGAACGCGCTCCTTCACCAATCTCAAGGACAGCGATATCGCGAGCCAACTGGCGAACGGATCCGGCTTGAAACCGGAGGTCGAGGATAGCAAGGTCGTGCTTCCCTATGTGCTCCAGCACAACCAGACGGATCTGGAATTCCTGCTCGCGCGTGCGCGCCGCATCGATTACGAAGTGGTGGTGGAGGATAGGTCGCTCTTGTTTCGTTCCAGGAAAATCCGTGACAGCGCCACGCTTACGCTGCGGCGGGACATCGGCCTGCTGGAGTTCCGCCCGCGCATGACGACCATGGGCCAGGTGCAGGAGTTCGTGGTCCAGGGATGGAATGCGAAGGACAAGAAAGAGATTGTCGCGCACGCCGTCGCGGGCAGCGAACCCACTTTGATGGGCGGGGCGACTTCGGGCCCGTCCAGCGTGCAGCAATTGTTTTCCAATACGGGCGCCACGTGGGCGGCCACACCGGTGCAAAGCCAGGAAGAGGCGGACCAGATGGCGCGCCAGTGGCTTTCCGGAGTAGCCCTGGGTTATATCCGCGCCGAGGGAACGTGCATAGGAGATCCGGCGCTGCGCGCCGGAACGGTGGTGAAGGTCGAAGGCATAGGAAATCGCTTCAGCGGGCTTTACTACCTGTGTTCGGTCGAGCACCGCTATTCGATGCAAAAGGGATATCGCACCGGTTTTTCCGCCCGGAGGAATGCGACATGATACCGGATGAGCTCTTACGCCGCATGCTGGCTGCGCATGATCCGGACGGCAAATGCTACGGCGTGGTAGTGGGTATCGTGACGAACAACCGCGATCCGGACAATATGCATCGGGTCAAAGTCCGCTTTCCCTGGTTGAGCCAGAACGACGAGAGCAACTGGGCGCGGGTTGCAAGCCCCATGGCTGGCAACGGCCGCGGCGCTTATTTCCTACCCGAGGTCGACGATGAAGTGTTGCTCGCCTTCGAGCATGGCAGCATCGAGCATCCCTATGTGGTGGGGTCTTTATGGAATGGCAGGGATCAGGCGCATGAAAGCAACCCGGACGGGGCGAACGACAATCGCAGCATCAAGTCGCGCAGCGGACATGTCATCCGATTATGCGATAAGGCGGGGGACGAGAAGATCGAAATCATCGACAAAACGGGGAGCAACAAGATTGTCATCAGCGCGTCGGGCAACAGGATCGCGGTGGAAGCGACCGGGGATATCGAAATCACATCCCAAACAGGGAACATCAAGCTGAATGCGATCGGCATCGAGTTGAAGGCGCAGGCCAATATCGACATTACCGCCAATGCGCAAGTCAATATCAAGGGGGCGCTGGTCAATATCAATTGAAGGAATCGGCCGCTACGCGTGCACAAGCCGAAGGATGAATCGAAAAGATGATCGATAGCGAGGAAAAAAACTGATGCCGGTATCTGTTCTCGGGGTTGGATGGGGATTTCCGGTGGCGCTGGAGGAAAGCGCCGAGCAGTCGGCGCGGTTTGCCGTTGCCGAGTACGAGGAAGCCGTGCGCCAGTCCATCTGGATCATTCTATCCACCGCCAAAGGCGAAAGGGTAATGCGGCCGGATTTCGGCAGCGGCCTGAGCGACCTCGCCTTTGCCATCAACAATTCGACGACGCATGCCATGGCCGCATTCGAGGTACGTGAAGCCCTGCAAAACTGGGAACCGAGGATCGAGGTGCTGGGCGTGGACGTCTCCAGCGCCGGGGACAGGGGCGAGCAACTGATGATTTTGATTGATTACCGGGTGCGAACCACGGACAACCGCTTCAACCTGGTTTATCCCTTTTATCTGGAAAGGGCGCTCACGTGAAGTCGATCCAGGCGCCGCTGGTGCGGGAACATGTCCTGTCGGAAGGGGAAATTGCCGCACTGGTGGCGGCGCGTCTCGCGGCGCAAGGCTTCGCGCCAGCGGGAATGGATCCTCTGCAAGATGCCCTGGCAGCCATATTTACGCGCTACTGCGGAATCCTGGTCCAGCGTTTGAACCAAGTGCCTGAAAGCCATCACCAGGCCTTTATCGACATGCTCAATGCCACCCCCATGCCGGCGGCGCCCGCATGGGTGCCGCTGACGTTCAAGGCGGCCGGTTCCGTGCAGAATTTCTCTGCCGTCGTGGAGAAATTCACCCAGGTTTCCGCATCCGGAAAAGACGGGGCCGGGGCGGTGATGTTCGAAACGGTGAAGGATCTGCCGCTGGCGCGGGCGGAACTGGTGCGTGCGGTGGCGGCAGATGGGCAAAGGCGGGTTCATGCCGACGTGAGCAGCATGATATCTCCCGACGGCGCCGCGGGCTCCCCTTATCCTGTTTCATCCGAAGCAGTCCCGCTGGAGCGGGCGCTGCATATCGGGCAACCCGCAATTATCGGTGTGTCCGGCATCAACCGGCTTCGGCTGGGTATAGAACTGGAAGATGGGCCGGTCCAGCCAGCCCAACCTCAGGGGACGCGTATCCAGTGGGGAATACGGGATGAAAAGGGCTTTTTTCCTCTCCAGCCCGAGGTGGACACGACCCGCGGCCTGTCCTGCAGCGGCGAGGTGGTTTTCAGTCCACCAGAAAAATGGCCGGGCTGGATGATCGGTGCGGAAACTCTTCCCTGGCTGACGTGCCGCCTATACCAAAGCCGGAGTCTCCACGACGATGCCGCTTCCGGATCTGTTCCCGGCTCCGGTTCGGCGGGCAGCGGTCCCGCGGATTCCAGTCCCGTGGTTTCCATCAGGCGGATCGAGATCACCGGATGTTTCATTGCCGAGCATGAGAAAATGGATGGCGTTTTCCATGGCGGCATTCCACTCGATACCAGCATGGATTTTTTCCCTTTGGGCGAAAGGCCGCGCTTCGGAGAGGTGTTTTATGTCCGCTCCGAAAGCTTCGCCAGGGCGCGGACACACGCGGTTCTGGATATCCGGCTTACCAACCCGGCGGGCGCCCCGGATTCTCCCATTCCTGCCGTGAGCAGGGTGGGTAATCCGCAGTTGCGGTGGGAAGGCTATACCGAGCGAGGCTGGGTACGGCTGGAGTGTTCCGATGGGACGTTGTCGCTGACCCAGGATGGTAAAGTCGATTTGCTGATCCCGGACGATGCCGTTCCCGCCATGGTGAACGCGGCGAGAGGGGGGTGGGTGCGTGCGCGGCTGGCAAGCGGACACTATGCCGGCGATCAACCGGCAGCCGTGGGCGGCTGGCCTTCCGTGAATCCGCCTTCCATCGCCAAGCTATCGCTCTCCTCCTTTTCCGAGCTAGGGCCCTTTCCCCCCGAGTATCTGATCGTTGAAAGCGATCTCGAATACCGTGAGGTCGATCCATTGCCGGCGCAACCATTCAACCCGTTTCCAGCGCCGGGAAAAGATGGGCTATTGCTTTACCTGGCGCTCGCCGCCCGCAGCGCGGTGGAACTAGCCGGGCGCACAGTAAGCCTTTACGCGGTTCCCGGAGGCGGAGACATTCGATTGTCATGCGCAGGCCGCCCGGATGCCCTTCCTTTGCCACGCTGGCAGGTTCGCGGCGCATCAGGCTGGAACGACTGCACGGTCACGGACCTGACGCAGGGGTTCCGTATTCCGGGCATAGTGGAATTGCAGTTCCCCGAGGATATATCGCTATGGGAGAGATCGGTGCTCGATCCGCGCCGGAGGTTCTTCTGGCTGCGCCTGGTCTGGAATGGTCCGGTTCGTCCGGCGCCCGATCGCCAGCCTGGGTTTCCGCATCCGGATCTGCCGCGCCGGCTATTGCTGAATACCGTCCTGGCAGCCCAGACGATCCGGCTCGAAAACGAGATTCTCGGGTCCAGCAACGGCAGGCCCAATCAGGTATTCCATGCGCTGCGCCGCCCCATCATCGGGAAATTGGCGCTGGAAGTGTGCGAGGTGCGTGAAGCGCGCATGGCGATGGATGAATGGGGGGCGGTCCATTCGCGGCAGGAATGGTTCCGTGCGCCCGGCTCTGCGGGAATTCCAGCATCGGCCGGTGAGACCTGGATAACCTGGGTAACCTGGATCGAGGTCGAGGATTTCTCGGTATCCAGCTCCGGTTCGCCGCATTATGTAGTGGACCGCCGCACCGGCAGCATCCGCTTCGGAGATGGAAGGCATGGCCGTATTCCTCCATCCGGAGCCAACAACATCCGATTGCGGGAATATCATACCGGAGGGGGTGCGCGCGGCAATGTAGCGGCTGGCGCCATCACGCAATTGCATACCACGATTCCCTATGTGGAAGCGGTAATGAATGCCGAAGCCGCGGCCGGTGGCCAGGATCAGGAGGACAAGGAGGCCCTGAGACGCCGGGCGGCCGCCCAGATCAGGCATCGCGGCCGGGCAATCTGCATGGATGATTATGCGGATCTTGCCCGCATGGCTTCGCCCCTGGTCGCCCATGCCAGATGCATTCCAGGCGAGGACCTGCCGCGCGATTCCCTGGAAGGGCGGCCGGAGCCCGGCATGATCGGCGTGATCATCGTGCCCGGCAAAGCAGAGCCGCGTCCCCGGCCTTCGTTTGAGTTGCTGCGGACCGTGAAGGCATTCCTGGATGATCGCCGGCCGATCGGCGTGGATATGATCGTAACCGGTCCCGAGTATGTCAGTATCGCCGTCATTATGGAAATCGCATGGTGTGCGGATGCCTCCCGGGCCGGTGCGATAGTCGAATGCGAAACACGGTTGAACCGCTTCCTGCATCCGCTGACAGGCGGATTGGACGGGCAAGGCTGGCGATTCGGGCAACAGCCGCATGCATCCGATATTTACCCGGTGATCGCTGCGATCGGTGGGCTGGATCATATCCGGTCGCTGGAGCTGCACAGCGAGGAGGAGCGGCCAGGCCTCCTGGCGGCAGGCATTTTTCTCGTTTGCGCGGGGCGGCATGAGGTCAGCCTATGCTGACGCCTAAACTCGACGACCGGAGTTATGACGACCTTTTGCAGGAGGGCCTGTCCCTGCTGCCAGTCGTCGCGCCGGGATGGACCAATCACAATCCTTCGGATCCCGGCATCACGCTGGTAGAGCTGCTGGCCTATTTCACCGAGATGCTGGTTTACCGGATTGGCCGGATCACTCCGGCAAGCAAGCTGCAATTCCTGAAGCTATTGAAAGGGGGAAACTGGGAAGGCCTGGAGGAAGAGAGCAAGGCGCAGTTTCTCGCTCTGCTCGCTGGTGATCAGCGCGAAGGCGGGGAAAGTCTTGCACGGTCTCGTTCCATCGACCTCGAAAAGGAAATGGATTGTGCGATAGCGCTAGCCGGAGCTGCCGAACTCGACGCGGCGATAGGCTATGTGGTTCGGGATCTGATGGGCAACGAGTGCGCCGTTACCACCCGGGATTTCGAACAAATCGCGCGTAATACCGCTCGCGATCACCTTGGGCCCGAGTATCCGGTAAGCATGCACTGCGTACCCTGCATCAACCTGGAAGCAGATCGGGTGGGGCGCATGGATCCGGGCGCCCCCGATCAGCGGGCGCACGTCAGCGTCATTGTTGCGCCGGAACGCGAACTCGATGAGGCCTCGGCGGCGGAGCTGCGCGAAAAGATAAAGCACGATCTGCTCGCGAGATCTCTTCTCACGACGCGCGTGCACGTAGTGGCGCCGCTTTATCTTCATGTCGCCATCGGCGCAGCCATCGCTCCCCAGCCCGGGCAATCGGCGCAGCAATTGTCAGCCGCCCTGAGCGAAAACCTGTGGCGCCGGTTCAGCTTGCCGCGGCAGGATCTCCAGACCAGGGAGATGGATGGCAGTCCCGGCGGCTTGCTGTTTGGCAAACCGTTGCGCATCGGGGAGTTGATCGAGGCGATCGATGAAACAGCCGGGGTGGATTATGTCGAGCATGTTCGCGTCCTTCAGATGAGCGACAGAGAGAAAGACCTGGCCCAGCCGGATTCCGCGCTGGGCATCCAGGTGGGAATCCGCTCGACCATCGGGGTTGATACGCTGCTGGGCGGGCGGAAAATGCTGGGCTCGGGACGCCTGCTTCGCAATGATGAAGGCAGGCTTGTGTCTATCCTTCTGCGGCCCTGGGAGCTCCTGCGGCTGAGCCTGGCCGCGGAGGATGTGCGCATTCTCGATGCGCAAGGAATTGGAGGCTACGATGGGTGAGGTGGGAACACGGCTGCTGGACAGCTTGCCCGCCATCTACCGCGCTGCGGATTCCACGGGGAATCTTCGCCGCCTGCTGGGTGTTTTCGAGGAAATGCTTTTTCGCGCCAGGGAGCAGGAGCCGGCCGGAATCGAAGAGCAGATCGAAGCGATTCCCGGCCTCTTCTCTCCCCACGGCGACGAGGTTCCCGGGTGGCTGCAGGTGGACCAGGCGCCAGACCGGTTCCTGCCCTGGCTGGCTACCTGGGTCGCATTCACGCCGCACGCGTTATTTCCGCCCCAGCAGCTGAGAAGCATTATCTTCCGCATTGCGTCCCTGTATGGCAGGCGCGGCACGCGCCCTTACCTGGAACAGTTGCTGAAAATCTGTTTCCCGGAAATTTCACGGGTGGCAATAGACGATCAGGCTGCGTCGGGACTGGTTGTCGGGCAGGCGAGAGTGGGCGAGGATACGCTGCTCGGCGGTGATCGCCCATTCTGGTTTTGCATTGCCATCGATGTGGAAGAACGCGAATTCCAGCAGGAAAACAGGGAGTCCAGGGAACAATTCGGGCAGCGGGTGCGCGAGATCATCGATTTCGCCAAGCCGGCCCATACAACCTATGAGCTGCGGCTGCGGTTTCCGCAATCGGACGAAGCTATCAGAACCTGAATGATTTGACGAAAAAGGGCCAGATAAAATGATAAGGATGCTTGTTTCCGAGGAATGCTCATCGAGGGAGCCCCAGCGGTTCTCAGGGGAGAAGGAGGATGATCATGCGTAAAAGACAAATCATCGGCAAGAAGCCGGCCTATTTCCATGGGCAATTGCTGCTGCAGGACGATTTTATCGATGAACAGAGATATCATGCCCATGAACGGGCCCGGCACAGTCTCAACCTGCACGGATGGGGAGTGGTGCGCGGACTCGACGTGATACGCGCCGGCGATACAGCGGTCAGCGTCAGTTCCGGCTATGCGATCGATGGCCGGGGCCGCGAGGTGGTTTTCGGCCAGTCCGAGACACTCGATCTGTCCGCTTTCCCGCCGTCCTCCCAGGTCCAGATCACCGCCAGCTATGAAACCGAGCAGCCTTCGAAGGACCATTCGCGCATGGAATATTATGGCGTACTCGCTGCTTCGACCGGAATCGAGGAGGCTGCGGTACCACTTGCCACCGTGCAGCTCGACGATCATGGCAAGCTGTCTGCCGAATCGATCAGTATCGTGAATCGCCGGGAGTTGCGCAACGTGCTTTCGCCCGGATCGGTCACCGTCGCCATGTTGGAGCCGGGGTTGCGCAAGGGCTGGCTGCGGCTTCCATTCCGGCCGACCGCCATTCCCCAGGATAATGATCCGAAGGAAGAGGCGCCTCCTCCCCCTTTCCGGATCGGCGCGACGGAAGCCAGAGCGCATCGCGATTTCGATGGCAAGCCCAATACCAAGGGTGCGGGGGGAACCATGGCAATTCCGCTGCCCCCCGGAGTGACGCGTGTCCACCGGCTGAGGATTGCGGGTGAGGAAAATGAAAAAAAGCTGACGATCACCCTTTTCCGGGGCGGTTGGGACGCGGTTGGGAAAAAACATGTCGGCGGGCGGGAGGATAAAGGCAACAAGCTGCTTGAAAAGGAGATCTCCGGCGGACCCTATGACGAAACCTGCGTGATCAAAAGCGGAGAGCTCGATGCCGAGTGCGGCACGCTTTCGCTGGATATCAGGAGCAGCGGATATGCCAGGATATCCCTGGTTTCGGTCGAGATATCATACTGAGCGGGCGACTGGCGAAGTGGAATAGCAAGCGATAACAGAAGCTCATGCAGGCCTACCCTGACTCCTTGTCTCATCTCCTGGCGGAAATGGAGCGCATCGACCTGCTCCTGCGTTTCCAGATCGCGCATCAGCGCGAGCTGTCGGGCGAGGACGAGCAGTTTCGCGGCTTGTATATTTATGAGCAGGAAGTCGATGCGTTATTGCGCAAGCCCATCGGCTTGCCGCAGTGGCTCTCCCCCGAGCCGGCATGGCCCGAGGATCTGGCTTCCGAGCTGGGCATGCTGCAGCATCGCATAGAGCAGTGCAGGCAGGCGAGCTTGCAACAGGGAATCGAGCTGAGGCTGGAGCGTGTGCGGCAACTGTTTGAACTCGACCCCTTCGACATCGATGTCTTGCTGGTTTGCATGGCGGTGGAATTCGATCTGCGCTACGAGAAACTGTACGCCTACCTCCAGGATGATGTCAGCAAGAAAAGGCCCGGTGTTGGCTTGATATTCAACCTCCTCGCTCCTTCGCTCGAACAAAGCATCGCGGCACGGCGGAATCTTCAGCCGGAATCGCCGCTGCTGCGCTTCCATCTGGTCGAGATGCTGGAGGACCCTGCCCAGCCCCGCCCACCCTTGCTGTCGAAGTATCTGAAAACGGATGATCGCATCGTTCAGTACCTGCTGGGCGCAAATGGCATCGACGAGCGCATTCGCCCTTTTGCGGAATTCATGGATAGCGGCGACGCCGCGGAAGACGATCCCCTCGAACTGAACGAGGAGACCAGGCAAGGGATGATGAGCTTCGCAGCGGCTGCTTCGGAATCGCATCCCCTGGTGCTGCAATTGCAGGGTGCCGGCGCACCGGACAAGCTGCGCATGGCGCAGGCGTCATGCCGCTACCGAAACCAGCGCCTGCTGGTTGCCGATCTCGAGCGGCTCGCAGTGGAATCCGATATCGAGTTCAATAGAATGATTGTCCTGATTCGGCGCGAAGCGCGCCTGGGGGATGCGGCATTATTCTGGAAAGGCGCGCATTCATTGAACGCCGACCAGCGCCGCAGTACATTCCTGATCTTCATGGAGAGCCTGAAACACGGTTGTCCGCTATCTTTTGTGGACAGCGAGGCTGGCGTGAATCCGGCCGATGTGCCGCTCGGGATCATTTACCACGCGGTTGTGCTGCCCCGGCCCGGTTTTATCCAGCGCGGCCAGATATGGCGGTCCGCGCTGGCTGCGTATGAAACCGATACCAGCCCACATGGTATTGACGAGCTTGCGGTGAAATTCAAGTTTTCGCGCAGCGAAATCCGCAGCACGGTGGAGACCGCAGCAAACCTCGCGCGCTGGCGGAATCCGGATAGGCCGCGTATCACCTTGAACGAACTCTATGAGGCGTGCCGGCTGCATTCCAACCAGAAGCTGTCCGCTCTGGCGCACAAGATCGTATCCAGGTACTCCTGGAATGACATCGTTCTTCCCCGCGATCGTACCGAGCAATTGCGCGAAATCTGCAACCATGTCAAATACCGCGATCGCGTCTATGGCGATTGGGGTTTCGACCGCAAGCTTGCAATGGGAAAGGGTCTGTGCGTGCTTTTTGCAGGTCCGTCCGGCACCGGCAAGACCATGGCGGCGGATATCATCGCAGGCGAACTGGGCTTGGACCTGTACAAGATCGACCTGTCAACCGTCGTGAGCAAATATATCGGCGAGACCGAGAAGAACCTTTCCCGGATTTTCGATGAGGCCGAAACTTCGAATGCAATCCTCTTCTTCGACGAAGCGGATGCCCTGTTCGGAAAGCGCAGCGAGGTCAAGGATTCGCACGACCGCTACGCCAATATCGAGACAGGTTATCTGCTGCAGCGCATGGAGGAGCATGAGGGCATCGTCATCCTGGCAAGCAATTTCCGCAAGAACATGGATGAGGCTTTTGTCCGCCGGCTGCATTTTACCGTCGAGTTCCCGTTTCCGGCGGAGGAGGACAGGAGCAGGATTTGGGAGAGCGTCTGGCCAGAGGCCACGCCGCGCAACCCTGGCCTGGACCTTAACTTCCTGGCGCGGCGGTTCCAGATAACAGGAGGCAACATACGAAACATCGCGCTATCCGCAGCGTTTTTGGCAGCGGATGATACCGGCGTGGTGGAAATGCGCCATCTCGTCCGCGCAACCCAGCGCGAGTACCAGAAAATGGGCAAGCTCGTCTCCGAGAGCGATTTCGTTGCTCCTTTCAAGGAACTGGCGGCGATCGGGGAGACCTGACGAGCGATGTTTTCCTAATCGCTTCAAACTTGATTACGTGCGATCTATTGTCTATGTTTAGACTGGATTTTAACGAGACAGGGATGCGCTTCGCGCCGAAGCGTCAGCAGGGAGGCGAGCGTAATCGCCATCATGGCATGCAAGTGCCGATACAGGAAATGAGACATGTCCGCACAGTTTTCGCCCGAGCCACCTGAGAGAGCAAAACAGCCGCTCGCTCATCATAGAGCCCAGCCCCCCTTTTTTCATTCGCATCAGGATGGGCGCTCCGCACCGTTCCTCCAGTTGCAGCGTGCACTAGGCAATCGGCGGGTAGCGGAGCTGATCCAGGCGAAACGCCTCACCCACGAAGGCAGGATCATGGATTGCAGGATGAGCCGCATCCAGCCCAAGCTTACCGTGGGGGCTGCCGACGACCAGTACGAACAGGAAGCCGACCGCGTTTCCCGCCAGGTAATGAGCATGCCCGATGCCTTCCCATCCTTCGGGGCCGGTTCCGTCCAGCGCGCGGGCATCCCGGGGAACCACACACCGGAAGAAGCGGAAAAAGACAAGGACAGGGACAAACTGCTGCAGCCCAGCCGGTCCGGTTCGCTTGGCGCGGCTATTACCCCTTTCGTCCAGGCACAGCAACCCCAGCGCCAGCCTGAAGAAGAGGAGCCGGAAAAGGAAGCCGCCTTGCAGCGAAGCTGCATGGGGACCATGCGGCAGGCTGGAGCGGACGAAGACCAGGCCCAGCCGATCCGACGGACCCAGGCCGTGCAGGCCAAGCCTGCCTCCCTGTCAGAAAGCTTCGAGGCCGGAGAAGATGTCGAATCCAGCCTGAACCGCAGCAAGGGCGGCGGCAACCCTCTGCCGGAAGCGGTGCGCAGCTTCATGGAGCCGCGCTTCGGCATGGATTTCAGCCAGGTTCGCGCCCACACTGGAGCCGATGCCATCCAGATGAATCGGGACGTGGGAGCGCGTGCTTTCACCCATGGGGCAGACATCTACTATGGCGCAGGGCACGGTCCGGAGGACCTGGCGCTGACCGCGCACGAACTCACGCATGTGGTGCAGCAGACCGGGGGAGCGCCGCTGCAGGCGGAAAGAAAGCCGCAAACGGAACAGGCCGGCCTCGGTTCCAGCTTTGCCCCTTCCCTGCAGCGCGCCTGCTCCGCCTGCGAAGCGGAAAAGAAGAAAGAGCAATCGGCAGCATCCGGTTTCTCCGGCGGCATTCAGGCACAGCGCATCCTGTCTGCGGATGGGGCGGAGAATAGGGTGCAACGTTCGTCAGCACTGCCCCATGTCAGCGGGCGAACCAACGGCCACGTCATGCAGGGCGCCTGGGCACTGACCGAGACGGTCACCAATACCAAGCCGATAATCGGCGACAGTACGAGCGGCAACGCCAGCAATCTGGCGGTTGCGCTCGCGACGGGCGTCTATGGAAAAGCCAAGTCCTGGCAGGTGGCGGGTTTCTGGAAAATATACGGCGGGAATGCCCATCTGCTGATGCGGCGCGACACGCGCTATACCTTCGTGCATACCGGAACCGACAACAACCTGCTCACCCTCAGGGGAGGGGCCAGCATTTTCGGAGGTGCGGAAGCCGACGATCTGCACTATGCTCAGGCTGGCGCGGCGGTTGCCGGAAATGTGGCGGTGCGAACCATTGGGGATCCTGCCCCCGCGCAAAAATCGCTGTTTCCTCCCATTCACGACGGCGGGCGCAGCGAAGCGAAGAAGTCGTCCATCGGCGAAGTCGATGTTTCGCTTCCCGTGGGTGAAGCGACGGTCGATGTGAAAATTCCGTTGAGCAAGACGGATGAGGGCGAACTGGCAGTGCTGAATGAATCCATGCCATTGAACTGGGACCAGCCGGGCGGAGGCGCCTGGAAGAGCGTGGACGTTTACCTGGTGGCCTACGTCGAATTGGCTGCCGACAGCGAGAACGAGTTCTGGGGCACCGATGGGGATGTGAACTGGGCATATGCTACTGCTCAATACAATCTCTCCTGGGAAGAACGGGTCGTACCGGCCCCGGCTCCTGCTCCTGCTCCTGCGGAGGAGGGGGAAGGGGGAGAAGCAGAAGCAACCGCGAAGGGTGGGTACAGGTGCTGGTCGGGCCGGAATTGCGAGGGCAAGGCTTATAAGAGGAAGTATTGGCATTGCCACAACTGCAAGGATCATGAGAGCGGCAAGTCGCTTGGAGAACCGGGCAAGTGTGAAAACTGTTGAGGCGTGATAAGACGAGAGAGCCAGTCTATTGTGCTACCATGGGAGCAATAGCCAGGGCCCTGGCTATTGCTCCCGAGGGATATCCGGCAAAGGAGGCTCCATGGCTCTCGTCCTTGATGCGCTTACTCGTGCGTTTCGGGATTTATTCCAGTTTCAGGTGTTATGGATCGTCGTCTGGCCCGTTCTCGCGGCGTCCCTGTCATGGATAATCCTGGGCATCGCATCCTGGGACATCTTCTCCGGATGGCTCGTTAGCGGCTTGGACGCCATAGGGATGCAAACCTGGCTGGAAGATATAAAGCCGAGCTGGGTTGCCCATGGCATCCAGCTCACGATACACCTGATGCTCTTCGTGCCGCTGGTATTTGCTACCGCACTGGTGCTTACCGCATTGTTTGCCATGACTGCCCTGATTCGACTGGTAGCGGATCGCGATTACCCCCAGCTTGAACTGAAGGGCGGCAGCGGCTTCACAGGCAGCCTTGCCAATGCGTCAATCGCGGTTGGCATCTTTCTGGGCATATGGCTGATTACGCTTCCCCTCTGGCTGCTCGGCCTGGGCGTGATCATACCCTTTGTCGCCGCAGCCTATCTGAACCAGCGGCTGTTCCGGTACGATGCGTTGCTGGAGCATGCCAGCCACGAGGAAATGCGTGTCATATTTTCCACCCATCAGGCGTCATTGTGGGGCCTGGGGTTGCTGACCGGTCTGGTGCAGTTCATACCGTTTTTTAATCTTTTTGCTCCCGTCCTGGCGGCGCTGGCCTTTATTCATTTCGGTCTGGCGCAGTTGGCGGCGCTACGGCATCCTGCGCCCCGATGACGGTCAACAGGGAGACGGCATCATGCGATTGAGCGGCGATTGTTTGCCCGCTGCATTCGTTACGGGATGTTTTATCGCATCCGTCTGCGTTCCCGCCGGCTTTGTCCAGGCTGCCCGGGCATCAGAAATCGCACGATCCGCCGGGGCCGGCGTGGCGGATGCATCCGCTGCCATGCGCATATCGGCAGCGCATGCGCATCATTCACCCCCGGAGGAAGACGGTGCCGGGAGTACCGGAGGCGGCCGCGCCGCGCCTGCACTGCTGGACCTGGGTCCGCATACATTTCCGGTATCGACGCGGAATAAACTGGCGCAGCGATACATGAACCAGGGGATGAATCTTTCCTACGGATTCAACCATGCCGAAGCCGGTAGGGCTTTCGAGGAAGCGGCGCGGCTCGATCCGACGCTTGCGATGGCCTACTGGGGACAGGCCCTCGTACTTGGACCGAATATCAATGCACCCATGCCGGCGGAGGCCGAGGGGCCGGCGCTGGAATACATACAAAAGGCCGTTTCGCTCAAGGCTGGCGCATCTCCCCGGGAGCGGGTGCTCATCGCCGCGCTGGAGAAGCGCTATACGGGCAATCCCGATCAGCGCAAGGCTAATGACAAGGCCTATGCGGATGCCATGCGCCAGGCGCACGCGCGCTTTACCGATGATCTCGACATAGCCATGCTGTATGTCGAATCCGTGATGGATCTCAACTCCTGGGGCTACTGGATGCGTGATGGCTATCCCATGCCTGAAACCACTGAAATCGTGGCGCTTACCGAGTCCGTCATGCGGCGTAATCCGATACACCCTGGAGCCGTCCATTTTTACATCCATCTGGTCGAGCCGACCAGCACGCCCGAGCGGGGAGAGGCGGCGGCGGACACCCTGCTCGGCCTGATGCCCGCGGCAGGGCATCTGGTGCATATGCCTTCTCACATCTACCTGCGGGTGGGACGATATGCGGATGCTATAAAGAGCAACCAGATGGCCATGGCGGCGGACAAAAAATACCTCGCGCAGCGGCATGCGTCTGGAATATATCCGGTGATGTATGTTCCGCATAATATTCATGTTCTCTGGGCAGCCGCCGCGATGGACGGGCAAAGCCAGCTGGCGATCGATGCGGCGCGACAGGTTGCCAGCACGATAGATGATGCAACACTGCGGCAGGTGCCGGCAGCCGCCATATACCGCGTGGTGCCCTATTGGGCATATGCCAGGTTTGGCAGGTGGAACCAGATCCTGCAGGAGCCCGCGCCGCCGGCGACGAACGCATTTCTCAAGGGCGGCTGGCATTATGTGCGGGGACTGGCATTTTCCGCAACGCGGCAATTGCAGCAGGCCGAGCAGGAACTGGCGGCTCTGCGGGAGATCGTCAAGGGGCCGGGCCTCGATGTGCCGCTGATGTCGCTCAACACGGGGCGCGCTGTGCTCGTTATCGGGCCCGAAGTGCTCGCAGGGGAAATCGCGCTCGCCCGGGGGCAATTCGAAACCGCCATCAACCATCTCGAACGTGCCGTTCGTCTGGAGGATGAGCTGGCCTACACCGAGCCGCCGGAATTGCATGCCCCTGCCAGGCTTACGCTGGGCGCCATGCTTCTGGAAGCGGGACGGCCGGCCGAGGCGGAAACCGTGTATTGGGAGGATCTGAGGCGAAACCGCAACAACGGCTGGGCGTTGTATGGCTTGCTACAGGCGTTGCGTGTTCAAAACAAGAACGATCGGGCGGCGCTCGTCGAGGCGCGCTTCAAAGAGGCGTGGGCGCGAGCCGATGTGGAGCTCAATTCTTCGCGCTTTGGCTGCGTGGCCTTGCCCCCCGCCAGAGTGATGCGTGAACCACGCGCAAGCGAGTGAGCTAGGGAAGCGCTGAATAAATCCTCGCTGAGCGCGTTGCTGGTAAAATCGGGATGATCATAAGGCGCGCGACGCAGGTCGTAGCCGGGACTACGATGCCAAGGAGCGCAACGCGATGAGCGCCCGATTTTACTGCAACCCTTATGGGGCGGGGCTTTGCGAGTGGTCTGCCTTGTCAGGCTCCTGGCGAAGGGGATCAACCATTCGCGTCGTCGCCTTTCGCGCATCCCATCCCACAAACCCACCGCCGCGCCAGCGGAGATTTATTCAGCGCTTCCCTAGGCTGACCATTGAAAGCGGAGCACTGGCCCATGAGCGAGCAAGCGAGGCAAATGGAGAAAACCCAGCTGCTTCCCGGCCCCATGATCTGCACTATCGGGCATTCCACGCATCCCCTGGACGAGTTCCTCGATCTGTTGAGGGACAATGAAGTCAGACATGTCTTGGATGTGCGCACAGTGCCCCGGTCGCGGCAAAACCCCCAGTTCAATAAGGAAACATTGCCCCGTTCCCTGCAAACAGCCGGCATCGGCTATAGCCATCTGCCGGGCCTCGGCGGACTTCGCCATGCCCGCAAGGAGTCGCTCAATGATGGCTGGCGCAATGCTTCTTTCCGCGGATATGCCGATTACATGCAAACGCCTGAATTTGCCGGGAATGTGCAGGCCGTGGCGGAGCTTGGCGGCCGCGAGCGCTGTGTGCTGATGTGCGCCGAAGCGCTGCCCTGGCGGTGCCATCGTTCGCTCATCGCGGATGCGCTCGTCCTTCGGGGAATCCGGGTAGAGGACATCATCGGCAAGGGGCCTCGAAAAGTGCATTCGATGACTCCGTGGGCGCGAACCGACGGGCTGAACATCACTTATCCTTCGCCGCAACGCGAGGCCCAGGCAGACTTGTTCGAGGATCCCCGGAAATGAGGAAGCCCCCGGGCGGCAGAAGAATATTACGCGCATAGATAACCAAGGAGTCGAACCATATGAAAATCTTCCACGCGGCATTCACCGTCCCGGTGGTCCTGGCAGCCCTGGCGGGGCTGGATTCGCGATCCGCCATGGCATATGAAAGCGGTTTGTCGAGCCAGCGTGAATTGCAAAAGGATGATTCGCGCAGGAGCGATCCGCGCTATAACCGAAGCAGCAGGCAGCAGGGTCAGTCAAGGCAGTCAAGGCTGCAAAGTGGCGAGGCAAAGTCGTGGGAGGCAAGGCCCTGGGAAAAGCAGGCGGAGGAAAAACCCTGGGAGACGAGGCCGTGGGCGCAGAAGGGACAGGAGGAGGGCCGGCGGGTCGGAAGGAAAGCGCGCAAGGAGCGGCAGGAGAGGGAGCGGCAGGAGAAAAAAATGGAAAGCGCCAATGACTCGGGCAGCTACAAGGAACGGGTATCCCAGCGCCGCCGTAACCAGATGGGAAGCCAGCGCTACTATCCCATCGGTGCGCGATAGGCAGCGAGAATGGTCCGGAATGGGCAGAACGGAGGGATGGGAGAGGGAAAATCCGTCAGGTAGGGAGGAAGGGATCGAAATCGTGATGAACCAGATCGCCGATGCGCTCGAGCGTGATATCGGCCGAGGGGTATAGCACGAGATTATTGGGGTCGTGCGCGTAATGTCCCTGCCGGGGAAAGATGGAGGTCAAGCGTCTTCCCATGCTATTTTTCATCGAAGCCAGAATGCGCAGCTTGTCGTCGACCATCACGTAATGCCGGGCCAGGTAACGTGCTTCCACCGCGTGCAGCATTTTTTCCTTGTGGATGTAGATCAATACCCGGCCCTCGACCGCGTCCCATAATCCGGAACGCTGGATCTTGCGCGGCTGGAAAACGACGTCGCCATCCGACAGAATGACGGTTTTTCCCCAGCGACGGACATGGGATAGGGCATCCATTGCATGCGGATAAAGGCGCTCGGCAAAAGGGTATTCCAGCAGAAAGCCTGACATCAGCAGTAGTTCCGGTTCATCGATGTGGTTCATCCGGTATCGCTGCAAGGCGCCGAGGTAATCCGCATAGCCAAGTTCGGTTCGCAGCGCCTCGAACAGGGTCCAGTACCGATCGCTGCTCTCGCGGCCGAACTCCTGTGTGAGGTGATGTTTCAGATCTTCGATGACGTGATCATTGTCCAGCAGCGTGTTGTCCACGTCGAACAGGAATATGCATTCCTCCGGTGTGGCTTTCTTGGCGTGAGGCTGCTTCATGGCTTCCTGCCAGATTTCACCATTTTTCTCCAAAAGGGCGAAGATCGAGTTCGAAGCTCCACGCCTGAGTCGGCTGTTGCGCAAGAAAGAGAACCGTTTTTGCTATCTGCGAAGGCTCCAGAAAGAATTCGTCCGCTTTATCCGGCATCTGTTGCCGTGTCCGCTGCAAATTGACGACTCCATCGAGTATGACGTAGCTGACATGGATCTTCTCAGGGCCGAGGTGTCTGGCCAGCGATTGGACAAGTCCTCGTTGACCAGCCTTGGCGGATGCAAAAGGCGCGAAGTTGGCGCCGCCTTTTATTGACGCGGTGGCGCCAATGACGATGATGCTGCCCTTTCCCGCCGTCCGCATGTCGGGAAGCACTTCTTTCACGGCAAGAAACAATCCCCTGCAATTCACCTCCCAGGCGGACTGAAAGTCTTCCAAAGTCGAATTGTCCACATTCTTGAACGCGCCGGCGCCAGCGTTATAGATCAGTATGCCCACCGGGCCGACCTCGGCGCGGATGCGGGCGAAGACATCAGGTGTGGCTTGCGTATCCCTGACATCGTATGCATAGGTGCTGGCGCCCGGAATCTTCTCCGCGATTGCATTCAATTTTTCCTTGCTGCGGGCACAGAGCACCACGCGGTAACCGGTTGCGGCAAATTCAGCGCCCATGGCGGCGCCGTTGCCTGGACCGGCGCCGACGATAACGCATATGCCTTTATTCATTTGCTTGCCTCCGGCTAAAAAAGGAAGTCGTCGTGATAAGAAATGGATTGCTGGTACCGGCGATTCTACTCCTGTATTTTTTCTTGTTGTCTGCGTATACATTCCTGCTCAGGGGTTTGCAACTCCTCGGGCAAATCCTCGCTAGGGAAGCGCTGAACAAATCCTCGCTGAGCGCGTTGCTGGTAAAATCGGGATGATCATAAGGCGCGCGACGCAGGTCGTAGCCGGGACTACGATGCCAAGGAGCGCAACGCGGTGGCTCCCCAGAGCGTGGCCCGAGGGGCCCCGCGAAGCGGGGATCGGGCAGCGTCGGGGATGCCAGACCGCGCCAAAGTACTGTTGGGGTGCCAACAACCCGCTACGGGGTCGCATCTTCCTCTGGAAGAAACTGCTCCGCCCTGCGTTGTCTCGCCAGATTTTACCGCAACCCTTATGGGGCGGGGCTTTGCGGGCGGTCTGCCTTGTCAGGCTCCTGGCGAAGGGGATCAACCATTCGCGTCGTCGTCTTTCGCGCATCCCATCCCACAAAGCCACCGCCGCGCCAGCGGAGATTTATTCAGCGCTTCCCTAGGTGCGTTGCCGTCCAGCCAGGATGGCCATCAGGCCGCTGATCCTCCGGCCCATCCCTCACGCGGTGATGCTGCATGATCGGCATGTATGAACGGGGAAACGCCCGGCAGCAAGATTCTCCGGTATACTCGAAACACTATGTCCGAAACGCTACTCGTCATTTCCGCTTCCGCTGTTCTGCTTGTCACGATGGCTTTCCTGGTAATAAGGCTGGGCATGCTTTCGACGCTGGTGCGCGAATTGCTGTCGCAGCAAACGAGAGTCATGGAGGAAAAGCACCGCGACATGCTCAAGGATCTGCACGAAGGGCTGGCAAAACAGGGTGACCGGTTGTCGGAAGCGTTGGGCAAAACTTCGGAGCAGTTGCGCTCGACGGTGGAAACACGGCTGGACCAGATCAGCGGGCATGTCACCGAAAGGCTGGACGAGGGATTCAAGCAAACCAACGAGACGTTCACCAGCGTCATGACGCGGCTTGCGACCATCGACGAGGCGCAGAAAAAAATAGACAGCCTGACCACGAACATGGTCAGCCTGCAGGAATTGCTGGGCGACAAGCGTTCGCGCGGGGCATTTGGCGAGGTACAGCTGGAAGCGCTGGTGCGAAATATTCTCCCGGTGTCGGCCTACGCCATGCAGTACACGCTCGGGAACGGCCATCGCGCGGACTGCGTGCTGCGCCTGCCGCCGCCTACAGGCATGGTGGCCGTGGATTCCAAGTTCCCGTTGGAAAATTTTCACCGCATGTTCGATCAGCATGCGGATGACGCCAGCAGGGTTGCAGCGCAAAAGCAATTCAAGGCGGATGTGAAGCGGCACGTGGATGACATCGCCGGCAAATATATCCTGCCGCCGGAAACCTGCGAGGGTGCGGTGATGTTCGTTCCGGCGGAGGCGGTGTTCGCCGAAATCCATGCCTATCATGCAGACATCGTCGACTACGCCATGCAAAAGCAGGTGTGGATAGTCTCGCCTACCACCCTGATGGCTGTATTGAACACCGCCCGCGCGGTACTGAAAGATATAGAAACGCGCGAACAGGTGCATGTCATCAAGCATGAACTTGCCCGGCTCGGCAAGGATTTTGTCCGCTTCGACGAGCGCATGAAAAAGCTGGCCGATCATATCCGCCAGGCCAACCAGGATGTCGAGGAGGTGCATGTTTCGAGCAGGAAGATCAGCCAGCGTTTCGCCCGTATCGATGCGGTCGAGCTGGACATCAGGCAAGCCGGGAGCGAGGCGGTACCGGACTCGCCCGCGACCGATACTCAAGGGATGCCTTGAACATGAAGAACAGTGGTCGTGAACCGGGAGGGATCAGCCATACGCGTCGTCGCCTTTCGCGCATCCCATCCCGCAAAGCTACCGCCGCGCCAGCGGAGATTCATTCAGCGCTTCCCAAGGGAACTCCTGAACATAAGGAATAGCATCGTCGCGTCAGTGGAGATTTGTCCAGGATTGCCTTGATGGCGTGGAACATCAAAAGCTGGCGCCGGCGCCATATTCTCAAGAGCGAGCCCATACCCGACGATTCATGGCAACGTGTGGTGGATCGCCTGGGTTTCCTGCGCGGCCTCAGTCTGGATGAGCTTTTGCGCCTGCGTGAATGCGTTGCGCTATTCCTTCACGGCAAGCAGATAAGCGGCGCGCACGGGCTGGTTGTCACCTACGAAATGCGCCTGCTCATCGCGGCGCAAGCCTGTATCCTGATCCTGAACCTGGATCTGGATTATTATGGCGGATGGGTGGAAATCATTGTTTATCCCGGAGAGTTCATCCGGCGTTACGAATATGTCGACGATGATGGCGTGGTGCACGATCTGGTGGAACCTGCCTCGGGGGAATCATGGTTGGGCGGACCAGTCATTCTTTCCTGGGAAGATACCGCAGCCGCTGAATCCGATGCAGGATACAACGTGGTGATACATGAGTTTGCCCATAAACTGGATATGCTCAATGGGGAAGCCAATGGGTTTCCGCCATTGCACCCCGGCATGAGCCAGCGCGCCTGGAGCGACGCATTCGGTGCGGCCTATGCCAAATTTCGGCTGGAAGTAGGGGATGCGGAGGCTGAGGAAGCCATTGCATCCGATTTTTACGTTCCGCACGATATCGGGCTTGGTGTCGGCTCCTACCTTGACCCTTATGCCGCGGAGGACCCTGCCGAATTTTTTGCTGTCATCAGCGAGGCCTTTTTTGAAAGGCCTTTGATGGTAAGGCAGTGTTTTCCAGCAGTTTATGAGCAATTGGCCCTTTTTTACCGGCAGGACCCGGCGCGACGATGGAGTGAATCATGAGCGGCTATTTCATCGGTGGAGATATTGGCGGAACCAAGGTGCTGCTGCAGGCAGCCGAATGGGAAGATGGCTCGCAGATGCGAGTGCTTTGCGAGCGCCGTTATGCCAGCCGCGAGTACGCGAGTTTCTCGGATATCGTTGCGGATTTTCTGAAGCAGCCGCAACTTGTGGAGGCGGACCGGAACCCTGCCGCGGCCTGCTTTGCAGTAGCGGGGCCGATAACCGAACAGGGCGCCAGCCTCACGAACCTGCCGTGGTTGATGAATGAGGAGGCTCTCGCGAGCGAGTTTTCCATTCGCTGCGTCAGGCTCATCAATGACTTTGCTGCAGTAGCGCTCAGCATCGAGATATTGTCCGGGCACGATCTGGTCACGTTGCAGGCAGGAAAGCCGCTCGCCAGGGGAATGCGCGTGGCGTTTGGGGCGGGAACGGGCATGGGGGGCGCGTGGTCGTCCTGGCAGGAAGGCGGATATGCTGCGTTATCCAGTGAGGCAGGTCATATGGATTTTGCGCCTGCCGATGAATTGCAGGATGAGTTGCTTGGGTATCTGCGGGCGAAATTCGGGCATGTTTCGGTAGAGCGGGTATTGTCGGGCCCCGGATTGACCCATGTTTTTAATTTTCTTTCCAGCAAGGCGGATCCCCGTACTTCCGTATCGGAGCGGATGCAGATGGATGCCGATGACGCGCCCCGCGTAACCGAGCTCGCCTTCCAGGAGGGTAATCCGGTCGCGCTGGAGGCAATGGATCTGTTCGTCTCGGTTTACGGGGCTTACGCGGGAAGCCTGGCTTTGGCGGGACTTACCCACGGCGGGGTATATGTCGCAGGCGGAATTGCGCCAAGGATTATCGGCAAACTGAGGGAAGGGGGATTCCTGAAGGCATTCCGTGACAAAGGCCGGTTTGCGGCGCTCATGGAGGAAATCCCCGTCCATGTGGTGATGAACCCGACGGCCGGGCTGCTTGGCGCGCTGCATGAGGCGCGGCGGACGCTGTCAAAAAAGCTGGAGGATAGAGGGTAGGGGCAGCATGACCGGCCAGTCGCGGTCATCCCGGTTTGCCATCGA
>MKVR01000002.1:0-179211 GCA_001899235.1 Nitrosospira sp. 56-18 | reverse complement strand
CCAGTAGATGGGGGCATAGCGGCCTGTCCAGAGAGAGAAACAGACCAGCCAGCATAATCCTGCCAGCACATATAAGCCCGGGCCGGCTTCGCCTAGGGATTCAGGCAGAATATCCGGCGCGATGCGGAGCGCGACGGCAGCCTGGAAACCGATAAACAGCAGCCAGCTGAATCGGTCCAATGCCAGAGGGCGCCCGGAGTGCCCCAGCGTGACCCTGGATGCCATGCCGAGCACCATGCTGGCAAAATACCCGATGGCCAGCGCGTGCAAAGGAGCAAGGCCAAATGGCGACAGCCTGCCACCGCTTGTGAAAAACACCAGGCTTTGCACGCCATATAGCAGCATGGAGAGGGGCAGCCAGGCAAACGCAATGTGCAGCACCGCCAGGAGATGGACGCGAAAACTACGCAACAATCCCCAGGTCAAAGACAGGTAGATCGCACAGGCAGCCAGCGGAAAATCGACCAGCCACAGATAAGAAAACGCATCTTCCGACAATTGCAGCATGCCGTGGACGAAGGAACAGGCCAGCATCAGCCAGAGCATCCAGTATGGCCTCACCAGGACATAATCATCCAGCACGCGGCTGGAAAAAAATGGGATCATGCGGTGACTTACGATCATGACGATAGGCAGCAGAAAGAACCAGATCCCCGCGGAACGCGCAAAATCCAGCAGGACGGCAGCGTCCGCCAGCAGCCACAGCAGATAGGCGGCCATTCCCAGCCAGCCGGAGATGAGCGCCACCATGGCTGCGGCGGCGTGACGCCGGTCCTGGTCTTTCGCCCGCAGCAGAACACGAGCAAGCGCGCGAATCGCCACGCTGAACCCAGCCAGCAGCAGCGCGCTGCCGGCTGCCGCGAGCTGTTTCCCGGTTAGCAGACCCAGATAGAAAAGCAGAATACCGATGGCCATCAGCAGGCAGGAGGCGAGGAAATCCCGTGGTGGAATTTTCTCGCCATTCAACCAGTTGGGAAATGTGGTAAACAGAAAACCCAGAATGAAGAATGGAAAAAATCCGTAGATCATCAGGAAGGCGTGTGCCCACATGGGCGCCATGCCCCATCCGGCAGCGCTGCCGGCAATGCCATAGCGTCCTGCCAGGTCCATTACCCACCATAGCAACGTCATCACGCCTTGCAGCGAGCCGGCCAGGAACATGCCGCGATGCGGCGCGGAGGCGAGGTTACGCCAAGGGGGTGTGGAACTATTCATGTCCGGTTCATGACGAGGAGCACGAGGTGGATTCCAGAATGTTTGATCCGGAAGTTTTCCCTGTTATTTTACTCTAAGGAAGCATGCAGGATCATGAGCAAGGCTTTTACCAAAGAAACCGATCCGGACGATGATTCCAGCGTGGAGGAGGTTGGCAACGCCATTTCATCCCTGCCTTCGGGAACCCGGAACTATATCACTCCAGGGGGGCATGCAAGATTGATGGATGAGTTTCTCTGGCTGATGAACAGGGAACGTCCCCAGGTCACGGCAACCGTATCCTGGGCCGCCTCCAATGGCGATCGCTCGGAGAATGGCGATTATATCTATGGCAAGAAGCGCCTGCGCGAAATCGACCGGCGCATTCGCTTTCTTACGCGGCGCCTGGATATCGCGGAAATAATCGATCCAGCCGCGCCAAGGGAAGACGAAACGCGAATTTTTTTCGGTGCAACGGTAAGATTCGCAAACCAGGCGGGCGAGGAAAAAACGGTTTCCATCGTAGGCGTGGATGAGATCGACACCGCCAGGGGCTATATCAGCTGGGTTTCGCCTGTCGCGCGCGCGCTGATCAAGGCGCGCGAAGGAGAGGTGGTGATGCTGCATGCGCCGGCGGGAATCGAAGAACTGGAAGTCCTGGAGGTCAAATACCGGCCAGTTCCAATGGCGCCATTCGCGCCACTGGAATCGCAATCCCATACCCATCCCGGCAAGCCGGCAGCTCCGGCATGAAATCAGAGCAGGTCATTACATCGCGTGATAACCCCTTTTTCAAGCGCCTGGCCAAGCTCGCGGCCTCTTCACATCAAAGAAAAGCCGCCGGTTTGACGCTCCTCGACGGCGTGCATCTCATTCAAGCCTACCTGCCTCTCGGGCAACCTGAAAGCATTATCGTCAGCGAGACCGGCCGCGAGAGTCGGGAAATCAAAAAGCTGCTGGCGGAAGCGGATGGCAGTACAGGCGGTACAGGTGCGAAAATGGCGATAACTGTACTGAGCGATGGATTGTTCCACGATATTTCTTCAGTCCGCACACCGACAGGCATCATGGCGGTGGTTCCCATCCCCTCGCCAGGATCGGTTCGCGCGATGAAATATAATGACAACGGCAAGGAAGAGTTCTGGGTGCTGCTCGAAGCGATACAGGACCCGGGCAATTTTGGCTCCATCCTTCGTTCCGCCGCGGCTGCCGGCGCAAGCCGCGTTTATCTTTCCGATGGCTGCGCCGACCCCTGGTCCCCAAAGACGCTGCGCGCCGCCATGGGTGCGCATTTTCTCTTGCAGATTTACGAGCGATCCAATCTTGCGGAGGTGGCAGGGATATTCAAGGGCAAGGTCATCGCCAGCACACTGGATGCAGGGAAAACCCTCTATCAGGCTGATTTTGCGGGCCCGGTCGCCCTCGTGTTCGGCAACGAGGGAGCGGGGCTTTCCAAAGCGTTGCTGCAAGCCTGCATGGAACGCATCCGCATCCCCATGCCCGGCGGAACCGAATCGTTGAACGTGGCGGCAGCGGCAGCGGTCTGTTTTTTCGAGAGAGTGAGGCAGAAGAAGACGGGCGGATGAGCGGGCGCGAATGACGCATGATAATGCTTGGCGAATAAGCGGCGAGAGGAATTTTTCCGTTGACTGGAAAGACAGGGTCTGCAAGGAGAACCAAGAGGTCGGGAATATAACCTGACGGCATAGGGGCGATCAGGCGTGATCGGAAATGCAAAAAATGGAAGAGCTTGAAGCCGGTGTGCGGCTTCCCACCCCCAAAGGGGTGGCGTTGGCCATCATGGAGGTTTGCCGGCGCGAGGATGCAACGATTGCAGAAATTGCCAAGCTGGTAATGACCGATCCAGCACTATCCGCCCGCCTGCTCCAGTTGGCCAATTCGGCGGCACATTCCCGGCGGCCGGTTGCTTCCGTGCCCGATGCAGTCATGCGCCTGGGTCTTTCCACCGCACGCATGCTGGCGATGGGTTTTTCCCTGGTGGACCAGTATCCGAGCGGCCCATGCCAGGGGTTCGATTATCCCGGTTTCTGGTCTCACTCGCTCTTGATGGCAGTGGCGTGCCAGCAGTTGGGCGGCCTTACCCGAGACGGATCCCCGGATGAACTCTTCGCCTGCGGTTTGCTTGCCCGCATCGGCTGTTTGGCCCTTGCAACCGTTTACCCCATTGAATATGCCGGCCTGCTGGCGCAACAGGAAGGGACGTCTTTGCTGGAACGGGAGCGCGAGCGACTCCACGTCGACCATAATGAACTCACTGCCGTCATCCTGGCCGACTGCGGTATTCCCCTTTCTCTCGCCGAACCAGCCTGTCATCACGAAGCGCCCGGGATTTCGGGCTTTTCCGAAGGTTCGCGGCCCTACGAACTAGCCCATCTTTTCTATCACGCCAAGTGTCTGGCGGATCTCGGCCTGACCCCGGAAAAGGAGCGCTATAGCAAAATTCCCGAGCTTATGCTGCTTGGAGGCAAAATCGGTCTGGACGTGGATACCCTGGGGACCCTGGTTGACGAGATTTTTTTGCGATGGAGGGGATGGGGCGAATTGCTCAAAGTGCCAACCCATACGCTTCCCTCGTTCGCCAAACTGGCGCTCGCGCCGGCTCCCAAGTCCGATGGAGAAGATACTTTGTCCGGCTTGCGCATTCTTCTCGTGGAGGACGATGCCACGAGCCGCATCACGATGGAAGCCATACTTGCCCGCCTGCTTGGCTACCCGGTCCATTCGGCGGCAAATGGCCAGGAAGCATTGGCAATGGCATTGGAAGTGATGCCTCAGATAGTGGTAACGGACTGGCTCATGCCCGTTATGGATGGAATAGGCTTTTGCCGCGCTCTGCGGGCTACGGACTGGGGACAATCCATGTATGTCATCATGTTGACATCCATGGATGAGGAAAACGCGATCATCGAAGCGTTTGAGGCGGGAGTGGATGATTACGTCACCAAGCCGGTGAATATTCCCGCTTTGAGGGCCAGGATGCGTGCTGCGTTGCGTTACGTCAAGCTGCTGGGTGCGTGGGAGCGGGATCGTGCCCAGCTCAAGCAGTTCGCGGCGGAACTGGCGATCAGCAATCGAAAGCTCGAGCACGCTGCGTTGACGGATCTGCTCACGGGCCTGCCGAACCGCCGCGCGGGCCTGCATGCTTTGTCACAGGAATGGAGCGGGGCAAATCGTTCTGGCCAGCCGCTATCGGCTGTCATGATCGATGTCGATCATTTCAAATCGATAAATGACAACTATGGGCATGCGATAGGAGATGTCATACTCAAGGAGGCCGCAAAAGCAATCCAGAACATGGCCCGCAAGGATGACAGCGTTTGTCGCCTTGGCGGCGAAGAGTTCCTGATTGTCTGCCACAATACGGATTTGAAATCGGCATATAACATGGCCGAACGCTTGCGAAAAAAGGTGGGATCCACAAACATCAGGGTGGGCGACGCGGATATCCGTATCACCGTCAGCATCGGCGTGGCGTGCAAGGAATTCGGTATGGTCGATGCCGAGACCATGGTGAATGCGGCGGACAGGGCGCTTTATGAGGCCAAGCATGAGGGCCGAAACCGGACCTGCCTGGTCAGGCATGGCCGGGTAATCTGTCCTCATGAAAAATTTCTCACGGAATATCTTCCCTGAAAAGGAAGACACCGGAAGCTGATTCCGGCATTTGCAAAATTATGTAGCAGTTACCATAGCGTGACGTTGGCTCCCGGACGTATATGGAATATCAGCACAGAATAAACGCGCCGTTAGCCATGAAGTTTTTACTGAATCTGCTGGCAATGCTGGATGATCAAGAGATTGTTCGGGTGGTATGTGAATGAGGAAAAATGGCCGGCGACGAATCTAGGGCGTGTTAACACTAATATTCAAATTTCTGGTATACTTCGGTTATGGAAATCACCGAAGCCCAATATCAGCAGATCGAAAGCTATTTGCCTCGACAACGAGGCAATGTAAGTCTATCGAATCTTCAAGTTCTCAATGCAATCCTGTATGTAGCCGAACACGGCTGCAAGTGGCGCGGCCTGCCCAAGCGCTTTGGCAATTGGCATACGATCTATACACGCATGAATCGCTGGTCCAGGAGCGGTGTGCTGGATCGATTGTTCGAGCAATTGCAACGTGCACAACTCATACGCATCAGGATCGAGGCGGTGTCCCTGGACAGCACCATTGTGAAGGTTCATCCGGACGGCACCGGGGCATTAAAAAAAACGGCCCGCAAGCTATCGGCAAATCGCGCGGAGGATGGAGCACCAAGATTCATATGGTTGCCGCGGATGCTCGAACGGCCATAACGTTCGCGCTGTCGCCAGGACAAGCACATGATGTGCCTGAAGGGCGTCAATTGCTCAATCGACCGGGGCCACCCAGCCGTCCTCCGTACCTGTTGATGGACCTCGCCTACGAAGGCGAGGAAACGCGTCAATTGGCGCTTGAACTTGGTTTTGTGCCGGTAGTTCCGCCCAGGAGCAATCGAATCAATGCCTGGGAATACGACCGCGCGACGTACAGACGTCGTAACGAAATAGAGCGTTTGTTTCGCAGACTCAAAGGCTTCCGGCGTATCTTCTCCCGCTTTGAGAAACTCGACGTGATGTTTATCGCATTTATCCATTTCGCTCTGATCGTCGAAGCGTTTCGTAGTGTTAACAATCCCTAGTGTTGAGCAGCGACAAACGAATTAAGCGGAAGGAGTATATGACGCAGAAAAAATGGACGGAATCCGTTCTAAGCCCACTCAAGGTGAACCTTGATGCCCAGAATCCGCGTATCGAAGTCGCTGGCGACGCCACTCAAAATGAAATTCGTCTGAAATTACTTGCCCATGAAAACGTTATACAACTAGCAACACAGATCATAGAGTTTGGTGGCCTGATGCCGGGCGAACGCATCATTATCTGCAAAGAAAATCATAAAGACGTAGTTGTTGAAGGGAATCGGCGCGTCTGCGCTTGCCAATTGCTTCTCAAGCCCGAACTTGTACCGGAGAAATTCAAAAAGAAATTCCCCTTGGCAAGCCAAGAACTGAAGAGTGCGATTATAAAAATTAAGGCAGACATAGCACCAAGTCGTGATGCAGCGGAGCCGACAATCACCAAGCGCCACACAGAGCCGGGGATTGAGAAATGGCGAACAACGGCTAAAATGCGCCGTGCGTCAAAACTACTGGAAGCTGGCTATGACTTATCTCAGATCGCGGAGAAGCTCGGCGCACGACAATCAATTCTGCGAACATCAATTAGGGACTATCGCTTGCTCCGTTACGTATTGGATTTGGATCACAAGGCCTGGAGTCCCAGTGAGTTAGAACGACTTACCGATCAGACACTACAAACAAACCCGTTCACACGCTTTTTTACGTTGGCCGGTGTTAAGGACAAGCTCGGTCTTTCGTTCGATGAGCATGACCATGTAACCACTACGCTGCCGTCCGATGAATTTAACCAATACATGCACCATATCGCTCGGTGTTTCTTTATCCCAACGCCGCCGGCTAAAAAGCCATGGGCAAATACACGCACCACCGTAGAAGAAGTATTTTCAATTTTTACATTGCAAAGTAAATTGCAGTCGGGAGGCAACGAAAGTAATACAGGAGGAAATAGCGCTTCTCACTCTTCGAGTGGCGGTACAGGTAAAGCTGGTGCTACGGCATCAGGTTCGGCCCAAGGAAGTGGCGGGGGGAAAAGTGCCGGGAAGGGCAATAAGCCCAACGTTCCGCAGTCGGCAAAGGCTTCTGCATTTTTTGAGAAGTTGATATGTGCAGTCGATGATGACCGACTGATTGCTTTAACTCGCGAGATTACTACGATCCTGCCAGATAACTATCCAATATCATCAGCAATGTTGTTGCGTGCATTATTTGAATCGACGCTTACATATCAGGTTAAAAAAGCCGGCAGGATAAAAGAACTTAATAAAAAGAATAATGGCAAGGACATTGGGTTGCAGGCTCTCATCTCATTCTGTGCAAATAATCAGAATCAGATTTTTTCTCATCATCGTGCCGCTGACCTTCTGAAGTCGTTTGAAAATTCTGGCTTAAAAGACCACCTCGATTTTATCGTTCACGGGCGTTGGGTCGATGCAGAAGGCTCTGTTGTTAAAACAGCAGCACGATTACTGAGGCCTCTAATTACTCATATTGTTCAAGGTGGCGACCAAGATTTGGAGGATGAAAATTCCTAACCCTACACCAATAAGCCCGCTGCGGTACCCTGGCGGCAAGGCGCTTCTTACGAATTATATCGCCGATGTGCTCGAAGCCCATTTATTGACGGGCTGCACTTTTTACGAACCGTATTTGGGTGGAGCATCGGTTTCTCTTGGGCTATTGGGTAAAGGGTGTATTTCTAACGCTGTTTGGGTAGAGCGCGATCCTTTAGTTTATGCATTCTGGCATTCTGTTTTGTTTGATCCAGAAGGTATATGCGCAGCTATTGATGATCTCGATATTACGATAAAGACATGGCAGGATTTCCAGCGCTACCGTGAGGTGCGGCACCCTGAAGACAATGAATTTACGTTGCTTGAATTGGGCGTTACGGGATTGTTCTTCAATCGCACCAATTTCTCGGGAATTCTTGGTGCCGGGCCAATCGGTGGGCGGAATCAGTCCTCTAAATATGGCATTGGCTGCCGCTTCAATAAACGTCGAATTATTGAGCAAATTCAAGTTGTATCATCGTACAGCGATTTAATCGAAGTGCACTATGATGATGCAATTGGATTTATGCGTAAGAATGCAGAAAAAATATCAATGGGATTTAATTTTGTCTATATTGATCCGCCATATTATATCCAAGGTAAAAAGCTTTATCGTTATTTCTATAAAGATCAGCACCATGTCGATTTAGCTAATTTTATAGGGGAGCAAGGTTATCCGTGGTTAATTAGCTACGACGACCATCCTCGCATCCAAGAGCTATATGCTCATAACAAAATTCAGCCTATTTATTTAGATTACAACGTTAAATCATCGCGGCGAGCGACGGAGCTTCTGATCTCGAACATAGAGATTCCGCCTCTGGTTTACTCTGCGGACGAACCCAAACGCGAAGAGGAAGCTGTGGAGATTGCATCGGCAAACTCATTCTGATCCTAGTCAAGATGGTGTATTGGCCGATGTTAACCGCGATTTCTGCGCCGCCTGAGAAAGCAGCGACCATCCGTATCCCGCGCTACCGCTTGAGCAACGCCGCAGTTTCTGCATTCGAACGATTACCCGGCCGATCTGCGCAACGATGTTGTGTCAATAAATCGCCATGGTGGCAGAGTGCGTCGTGGGTTGATCTACTTGGGAGGATGTATTGCTGTGTCTGTGATGGCGCGAAGTGTTGTGTACTTAACTCATAGAGGTAAGCCCCCGGCTCTGCCGGGGGACTCACCGGGGTTTGACCTATACGACGGTCGGTGTGAATTTCTGATCTCTACCAGGAGAAAGGAGATTCACGATGAAAGAATATCAGAGCCTGAGCCATACGAGATGGGATTGCAAGCATCACATTGTTTTCATACCGAAGCGTCGCAAGAAGGAAGTATTTGGTGCACTGCGGCGACATTTGGGGGAGATGTTTCACGAGTTAGCCTTGCACAAGGAGTCAAAGATTGTGGAGGGGCACATGATGGGAGATCACGTTCACATGTGCTTGAGCATTTCGCCGAAGTATGCGGTATCAAATGTCGTGGGATATTTAAAAGGGAAGAGTACGATTCAGATTGCACGGAAGTTTGGAAGGCGGCAGAAGAACTTCACGGGCGAGCATTTCCGGGCTCGCGGATATTTTGTCTCGACGGTTGGATTGGACGAGAATATGGTTCGAGCATACATCCGCAACCAGGAAGAAGAGGATGAGCGGTACGATCAAATGAAGCTCGTCATGGGATAAGCCGCCTTTGGCGGCTCATGGGTTTATGGGCGCCTTTGAGGCGCTCACCATCTCAAGCCACCGGCTTTGCCGGTGGTATTTGACTTATTGTTTATACGATGGAAGGGAGCTGCAACATACTTTCGAGATTTGCACACCGCACCGATTGAAGGCTGGCGGCGTGGCGCGCGGGGCTCGAACTCCGGATGGCGGTTTCCTTCTACCTTCCATCCGCCTGATCGAGCCAGTGCTCGAGCCCCTGGGCGTTCAGGCCGACATCCAGGCTCAGCAGTTCGCAGATTTCCTCATGCGGCAGTTGGCAACCATGGGCAAGGATGCGTTGCAGCAGCAATTCCTGGATCTCCTTCACCAAGGCGGCATGCCGATCCGACGCGCCGCGCAGCTTTCTCGCTATCGCGACATGGGCATCTATCAAGCCGTGCAATTCCGCCGCATGGGCGGACAGGTGGCCGATGCGCCCATAATGCGTCAGAAAGGCATAAACCGGATCGTAGCTCATGATGCGTTCCACTGAAGCGTGCGCGGCCACAGGGTCGAACTGCACCGGGGTAGTGGTCGGAAACACAAACTCCATGCCATTCACGTCGAACTCGCGATAGGAGAGGCCAAATGTATCACCCGTAAAAAACAGACGATTTTCCCGATCGAAAATGCAGTAGTGGTGGCGGGCATGCCCCGGCGTGTCGAGAAACAGCAATGGCCTGCCGTGGAAATCCAGGGTAAAACCATCCGGCGCCTCGATGATGCGTGCCGCATCCACCGGGCGTATGGTTCCGTACAGGCGGTTGAATTCGGCTTCGCCATATACCGCCTTCGCGCTCGCGATGAGACGGGCGGGGTCGGCCATATGGCGGGCGCCGCGAGGGTGGACCACCAGTTTCGCATTCGGCAGCCGGGACATGAATTCGCCCGCTCCTCCCGCATGGTCGAGGTGGATATGGGTCAAAAACAGGTAATCCACATCGGCGGGGGCCAGATTTCCCGCTTCCAGCGCTTGCAGCACGGCGGGAACGGAAGACGATGTTCCGGCATCCACGAGTGCCGCTCTATTTCCCTCGACGATCAGATGAATGGCGGCAAGTCCGGGACGAAGATAGTCTGCGTCGATGGCGCTAATCCCATGGCCATACGCTGTAACCCTGGACATGGCCCCGGAAAGGGGCGCCGAGGCGGGTGCGATCACAACCCCTTTCCCTGAATCGGGTTTTCGTTCATAAGAAGAGGATAAGCCGGTTAAACCGGGCGACAGGGCTGTTTCAACTGATCGAGTATCGCGGGATTCTCCAGCGTGGAAACATCCTGCGTTATTTCTTCCCCCCGGGCAAGGGTACGCAGCAGGCGCCGCATGATTTTGCCGGAACGGGTCTTCGGAAGATTGTCGCCAAAGCGGATTTCGTCGGGACGGGCGATAGGGCCGATTTCGCGCGTAACCCAGTTGCGCAATTCGGCCGCAGTTTCATGCGCCTTTGCACCTTCGGCGCGCGAGCCCTTCAGAACCACGAACGCTACGACCGCTTCTCCCCTGATTTCATCCGGCCTGCCTACCACCGCCGCTTCCGCGACCAGCGGGTTGGCTACCAGCGCAGACTCGATTTCCATCGTCCCCAGGCGGTGGCCGGCGACGTTCAGCACGTCGTCAATGCGTCCCATTATCCAGAAATAGCCATCCAGATCCCGATTGGCGGAGTCTCCAGCCAGATAGTACTTGCCGCCCAGCTCTTGTGGAAAATAGGTTTTGCGGAAGCGCTCGGGATCGCCCCACAACGTCCGCGCCTGGGAGGGGAAAGGCCGCTTGATGACCAGGAATCCTCCCTTGCCATCTTCCACGTCATGTCCGGCTTCATCCACGATAGCGGCCTTGATGCCGGGCAGCGGCAGGGTGCAGGAGCCCGGTTTCAGCGGAACCGCGCCAGGAGCGGGAGCGATCATGTGACTGCCCGTCTCGGTTTGCCACCAGGTGTCCACCACCGGGCAGCGGGATTGCCCCACGACCGTGTAATACCACATCCATGCCTCCGGATTGATGGGTTCGCCCACGGAACCGAGCAGCCGCAAGGAGGAAAGGTCATATTTTGACGGAAGATCCGCGCCGAGCTTGATCAGCGAGCGAATCGCCGTGGGTGCGGTGTAAAAAACCGTGACCTTATGGTCCTGTATCATTTTCCAGAAGCGCCCCGCATCGGGATAGGTGGGAACGCCTTCGAACACGACCTGGGTCGCTCCGACTGCCAGTGGGCCATAGGCCACGTAGCTATGTCCCGTCACCCAGCCGACATCGGCAGTACACCAGAAAACGTCGGCAGGTTTATAGTCGAAAATCCATTTCATGCTCATGACGGCACCCAGCAGGTAGCCGCCGGATGAGTGCTGCACGCCCTTCGGCTTGCCCGTTGACCCCGAGGTGTAAAGCGTGAACAGCGGGTGCTCGGCGGAGAGCCATTCGGGCTCGCACGTGTCGTTCTGCTCCTTGACCAGGTCGTGCCACCAGACATCCTGGTGCGGATTCCAGGATACGTTGCCCTCGCCGCGCTGGTATACCACGACCGATTTCACTGAATCCGTCCCGCCCAGGCCGATCGCTTCATCGACCGCGGCTTTCAGATGGTTTCGTTTCCCGCCGCGATGCTGTTCGTCCGCAGTAATGACGGCCACCGCTCCGGCATCGACGATCCGCTCATGCAGGCTCTTGGCGGAGAAGCCGCCGAAAACCACCGAGTGCGTGGCGCCGATGCGCGCGCAGGCCTGCATCGCCACCACTGCTTCGATGCTCATGGGCATGTAGATAACGACCCGATCGCCCTTCCCGATGCCTCTCGACTTGAGGCCATTGGCCAACTGGCATACACGGCGGTAGAGATCGCGGTATGTCGAAACCGTTATGCTGCCGTCGTCCGCCTCGAATATGATGGCCGGCTTGTCCGGCTGGGTGTCCAGGTGGCGATCCAGGCAGTTGTATGACACATTCAGTTCACCGTTCTCGAACCATTTGAAAAAAGGATGATTGCTTTCATCCAGTATGCGGGTAAAGGGTTTTTGCCACAGGATATGCTCCAAGGCCAGTTTTCCCCAGAATGCCTCATGATCTTTTTCAGCTTCATTGCAGAGCGCCAGATAGGCCTCCATTCCAGCAATGTTGGCTTGCCGGACAAATTCAGGGTGGGGCGGGAATACGCGGGTTTCTTGAAGAATCGATTTTATCGCAGCCACCTGGCGCCTCCGTGTGTGGTTTCTGAATGCATCGGACCGCCAGATTGTATCACCCCGATCATCCACGGCGGCCGGGTTTTATTGGAAGATCGGCAGTCCGCGATGACGGCAGGGCAGCCGGGCGGCGATGTCATCCGCTTAGGTCTTCTTCGGCGCAAGACAGGCTTGTCCAGGGTTCCCCGATGCCAACTGTCTGTTTCATTAATTATTAAAATTTGCTAAGATAGCGCTATCTTCATGGGCTTTTTTCAGCCCATTTTTTATTTCTGGGGAACCAGGAAGGCAAATGGATCTGCATGATTTGCTTGAATCGACCGTGATCGGGTTGGGTTATGAACTGGTGGATGTGGAGCGTTCGCCGCATGGAAGGTTGCTGCGGGTTTTCATCGACAAACCCGAAGGAGTGAGTGTCGACGATTGCGTTGCGGTGAGCAATCACCTGAGCCGGTTGCTGGCGGTCGAGAATATCGATTATGGGCGGCTGGAAATTTCATCTCCGGGACTGGACAGGCCTTTGAAAAAGACGTCTGATTTCATCCGGTTCGCCGGAGAGTCGGCTAGACTGAAATTGCGCGTGGCGTTGCAGGGGAAAAGAAATTTTGTTGGCATCCTGCGTGGGGTGGATGATGGCGTGTTAAAGCTGGAAGTAGACGGAAAAATGCTTGATCTTGAGCTCGATAATCTTGAAAGGGCGCGTCTGGTTCCCAAATTGTAACTATTTGAGAGATTGGCGGGAGGTAACATGAGCCGCGAGGTTTTATTGTTGGTGGATGCGTTGGCGCGCGAAAAGAATGTCGAAAAGGGCATTGTTTTCGTTGCACTGGAGTTGGCGTTGGCGTCTGCTACAAAAAAGCGTTTTCACGAAGACGCCGATGTGCGTGTGTCCATCGATCATCAGACGGGCGACTATCAGTCGTTGCGCCGCTGGCAGGTCGTGGCGGATGATGCCATGGAGGACCCTGCGCGGCAGATAGCCTTGAGTGCCGCCTTGCAGGGTAATCCGGACATCACGCCGGGGGAATTCATCGAGGAGGTGCTGGAACCGGTGGAATTCGGCCGGATCGGAGCGCAGGCGGCCAAGCAGGTGATATTCCAGAAAATACGCGATGCGGAGCGTGAGCAGATCCTGAACGATTTTCTCGAGCGCAAGGAATTCATGGTTACCGGGACCATCAAGCGCATGGAGCGCGGCAATGCGATCATCGAGTCTGGAAGAGTCGAGGCGGCATTGCCGCGCGATCAGATGATTCCCAAGGAAAACCTGCGGGTGGGGGACCGGGTTCGCGCCTATCTCTACAAAGTGGACCGCACCGCCAGGGGGCCGCAACTGATACTGTCGCGAATCGCGCCGGAGTTCCTGATAAAGCTGTTCGAACTGGAGGTGCCGGAGATCGAGGAGGGTCTGCTGGAAATCAAGGTTGCTGCCCGGGATCCGGGTTCCCGCGCGAAGATCGCGGTCAAATCCCATGATCAGCGGGTGGACCCAATCGGTACCTGTGTCGGCATGCGTGGTTCCAGGGTACAGGCAGTGACCGGCGAACTGGCGGGAGAGCGCGTCGATATCATCCTCTGGTCGGAGGATCCCGCGACTTTCGTCATCAATGCGCTGGCCCCCGCGGAAATCAGCAGCATACTGGTGGACGAGGAAAAGCACAGCATGGATATCGTGGTGGACGAGGATAACCTCGCCCAGGCGATTGGCCGGGGGGGACAGAATGTACGGCTTGCATCCGAACTGACCGGATGGGAGCTCAACATCATGACACTGGAAGAGTCCCAGGCAAAGAACGAAGAGGAGTTTTCGGTTCTGCGGCAGCTTTTCATGGAAAAACTGGATGTCGACGAAGAGGTGGCGGATATACTGGTGCAGGAAGGGTTTACCACAATCGAGGAGGTGGCCTATGTACCGCTCGGCGAAATGCTGGAAATAGAATCCTTCGATGAGCAGACTGTCAGCGAGCTGCGTACCAGGGCGCGCAATGCACTTTTGACCGAAGCGATAGTCAGCGAGGAAAAGGTGGAGCATATTGCGGAAGACCTGCTTTCTCTGGAAGGCATGGACAGCCAGACAGCGCGCGAACTGGCTGCCAAGGGGGTGAATACCCAGGAAGATCTTGCCGACCTGGCGGTGGATGACCTGGTGGAAATAGTGGAGATGGATGCCGAACGCGCCAGGCAATTGATCATGGCGGCGCGGGCGCCATGGTTTGCCTGATTTTTATGGGACAAGTGCTGTAGACAGCGCTATTAAAGGTTATTAGTGCCTCCAATGAATGTAGAACAATTTGCTAGTGAATTGGGAGTGTTGCCGGCGGTACTGCTGGAGCAGCTCCGGGCTGCCGGCGTCAGCAAGCATCTGACGGAAGACAGTCTCACGGAGAAAGACAAGACCCAGCTTCTTGAATATCTTCGGAAGATTCACGGTTCGAGAGGAGAGAAGAGCAAGATCAGCCTCCCTCCTCGCCGGCAGACCTCGGAAATCAAGAAATCGGATAGCACGGGCAAGCCTCGCAGCATTCAGGTGGAAGTGCGCAAGAAGCGGGTATTGTTAAAAGATGATTCGAGCGACAGGCTGGCGCTCAGAGCGGGCGCCGCGGAGCCTGCAGCGCCCGCCGTCCAGCCTGCTCCTTCTCCGGCGCCCAGGCCAGTGGTGGATGCCGCGCAGCAGGCGCTGCGTGAAGAGGAAGCCAGAAAGCAGGCTGAACTGATCGCCCGGCAGACCGCTGAGCTCAAGGAGAAACAACGCCGCAAGCTCGGCACGCCCGAATCCAGGGAGCAGGAGCCCGAAGCCGAGCCTGCCGTCCCGGGCGCTGTTGCCACCTCCGCCACTCCCACGGCTGCTCCGGAGGCGGCGCCGGCGGAGTCCGCCGCTGCGCCTGGCGTTCAGGCTGGAGCCGGTACGGAAACGCCCCAGGCACAGCCCGCCTCCACTGAAGGGACCTTGCATAAACCGGTAGTCAATGCCGAAGACAAGGCGGCAAAGGCGGAGAAGAAAAAGAAGCAGACCAAGCAGGTCGTCTGGAAGGATGATCGGGTGGAGAAGCGCGGGCTGAAGACTCGCGGAGACCTGACCGGAGGAAAAGGATGGCGCACGCGCCGGGACAGGCACGGCAAGCCTGCCGAAGATCAGGTTGCTCATAGTTTTTCCGCTCCGACCGAGCCTGTCGTGCATGAGGTCACGGTACCGGAAACGATTTCCGTGGGAGCGCTCGCCCAGAAGATGTCGATCAAGGCCGCTGAAGTTATCAAGGCTTTGATGAAAATGGGAAATATGGTAACGATCAACCAGATGCTTGATCAGGAAACCGCGATGATCGTGGTGGAAGAACTGGGCCACGTCGCCAAATATGCCGCGCTTGATAGTCCTGAAGCATTTCTTGCGGATACCGAAGTGCCGGCTGCGGAGTTCAAGACCGAGCCACGTGCGCCAGTGGTTACGGTGATGGGCCACGTCGATCACGGCAAGACCTCTTTGCTGGATTATATTCGCCGCACCCGGGTAGCCAGCGGGGAGGCGGGAGGCATCACCCAGCATATTGGCGCGTATCATGTGGAAACCGAGCGTGGCATGGTGACATTTCTCGATACACCCGGCCACGAAGCTTTTACCGCGATGCGCGCACGCGGGGCGAAGGTGACGGATCTCGTGGTACTGGTGGTGGCTGCGGATGACGGCGTGATGCCGCAGACTATCGAGGCGATACACCATGCCAAGGCAGCCAAGGTGCCCATCGTCGTGGCAGTAAACAAGATAGATAAACCCGAGGCGAATTCCGAGCGTATCAGGCAGGAACTCGTGACACAGTCGGTCGTTCCCGAGGATTGGGGCGGGGACACGATGTTCGTGGAAGTTTCGGCAAAGACCGGGCAGGGAATAGATGGGCTTCTGGAGAGCGTGCTGCTTCAGGCTGAAGTCCTGGAGTTGCGTGCGCCCGTCGAGGCGCCTGCCAAAGGCATCGTCATCGAGTCGCGCCTGGACAAGGGGCGCGGACCGGTGGCAACCGTACTGGTGCAGTCCGGAACGCTCAAACGGGGAGAGGTGCTGCTCGCGGGCGCGGTGTTTGGCCGCGTCCGGGCCATGCTCGATGAGAATGGCAAGCCGGTTGAATCCGCAGGTCCTTCAATTCCAGTGGAAATTCAGGGCTTGTCGGAAGTACCCGTTGCCGGCGAGGCGGTATTGGTGTTGGCCGACGAACGCAAGGCGCGGGAAATTGCGCTATTTCGCCAAGGCAAATTCCGGGATGTCAAGCTCGCCCGGCAACAGGCAGCCAAGCTGGAGAACGTGTTCGAGCAGAAGGGCGAGGTCAAGGTGCTGGCGCTCATCATCAAGGCCGATGTACAGGGTTCGTACGAGGCGCTGTCTCACGCCCTGGAAAGGCTTTCCACGGACGAGGTCAGGGTCAACATCATCCACAGCGGGGTGGGCGCCATCACCGAGTCGGACATCAATCTGGCGCTGGCTTCCAAGGCGGTGGTAATCGGTTTCAACAGCCGTGCGGATACGGTTGCGCGCAAGCTTATCGCTTCGACTGGCGTGGATGTGCGGTATTACAGCATCATTTACGAGGCCGTTGATGAAATCAAGGCGGCGCTGTCGGGGATGATGGCCCCGGATCGCAAGGAAAATGTCACCGGAATGATCCAGATTCGCGAGGTGTTCCGTATTTCGAAGGTGGGCGCGGTGGCGGGCTGCCATGTGCTGGAAGGCATAGTCAAGCGGGGATCGCTGGCGCGCCTGGTACGCAATGGCGCGATCATCTACAGCGGCGAACTGGACTCGCTGAAGCGTTTCAAGGATGACGTGAAGGAGGTCAGGGCAGGGTTCGACTGCGGCTTGTCGCTGAAGAATTTTAACGACATCCAGATTGGCGACTTGCTGGAAACTTACGAGATCGTTGAAATCGCCCGCAGCCTGTAGTGCCATAAAGCGTTGCCGTCTCGATTCCGTAGACTTCAGGAATATATCGTGCCGAGGGATTATTCACGTACGCTGCGGGTTGCCGACCAGATTCAGCGAGAACTGGCGGACTTGATTCGCAACGAGCTGAAGGATCCGCGTATCGGAATGATCACGCTGACCAGCGTGGAGGTGAGCCATGATTACTCCCACGCCAAGGTTTTTTATACCACCCTTCACAGCGAAGCCGATAATTTTCTTACGGCCAGAGGATTGGAGCATGCGGCGGGATTTCTGCGCAGCCACCTGTCCCACAGGCTCAAATTAAGGGTCATTCCCCAGCTCCATTTTATCTATGACGAATCGGTGGAGCGCGGAGTACGCCTGTCGCAACTCATCGATCGTGCCATGGCACGGGACGGCTCTGCCGAAGAATAACGGATACAATGGCGAAATGAACGGGCTGCCTCTCGCATATGCCATGGTCGTCTTCCGATAACGTCATTTTCTCCCCCGTATTTTCTCCCAGATGACAATGCAGCATCTTTCCATCAGACGGGATAGCCCGGTTCTCCGGGCGCTCCGCGACGGAAACCTTTCCTATCGAGGTTCAGGCTGGATCCGCTGATTTTCCATACTTTCGATAACGCGCAGCATAAAAGCGAAAAGCGCCCTGTTAGCGGCGTGCTGTTGCTGGACAAGCCTCCTCATATTTCCTCAAATCAGGCTCTGCAAAAAGCCAAGCGGCTATTTCTGGCCCGCAAGGCCGGCCATACGGGTACGCTCGACCCCATGGCTACCGGCCTTCTGCCGATCTGCCTGGGAGAGGCGACGAAATTTTCATCTGAATTGCTGGGAGCGGACAAGTGCTACGAGGCCACGCTCGTGCTGGGCTATTCCAGCACGACGGGAGACGCCGAAGGAGAGATCTCGGTAGCGCGGGATGGGCAGCAGCGCGATGTCCGTGATCTGCATTTCGAACCTGGGCGGATCGAGCCGGTATTGAGAAGCCTTACCGGCGCGATCATGCAGACGCCTCCGATGTACAGTGCCATAAAGGTGCGGGGCAAACCGCTCTATGCCTACGCCAGGGAGGGAGTGGAACTGCCGCGCAAGCCGCGCGAGATCCATATCCACGACTTGCGGATGCTGGGCCTCGCACAAAACGAGATGCGCATCTTTGTCAAGTGCAGCAGCGGGACCTATATACGCACTCTCGGCGAAGATATCGGCGTTGCGCTGGGATGCGGCGGCGCATACCTCGCTGCCTTGCGCCGTGTTGCCCTGGGCGATTTTGATATTTCACAATCCCACGCCCTGGGCGATCTGGAAGAAATGACATTGTCGCAGCGGGACGCCTGCCTGCTGCCTGCCGACAGGCTTTTGCATCGCTACCCTGCAGCCGTTCTCGCTGACGGATCGGTCGGGGCTTTGCTGCACGGGCGGAAGATCAGGGAGATCGAGGCTGGACTTTACCGCACAAATGAGGAAAAGGACGCGGGTCTCGCAGACTTTTCGAATCTTGAGGAAGGACAAAGGCTTCGGTTGTACGACGGCAGGAACTGCTTTCTCGGCCTGGGAGAAGTGACGCCGGAAATGGAAATAGCGCCCCTAAGACTGGTAACAGGCTGGTAACGAGTTGCTAACGGGCTGGTAGCGGCCGAGGTCCTATGAGTTTTGCTTGGATTGCATGCTTTCGGTTACATCCTTCCCTATTCCTCGATAACCGGTGAAGCGGCCCGACGAATCGAACATGGGCTCGCCGCTGACCATCAGGAACTGCCGCGAGCCATCGGCGCGGGTTCGACTGTAAACGAAATCTAGAAAAGGACGCCGTGCCGTAATATTCGCCTTGAACTGCGCATGCTCGGCTTCGTTCCAGTGCATTTCATTATTCCCCTTGGCTTCCCCCAGCAAGCTATCCACCGAAATGTCGAGCATTTCGAGGACGGGTCCGTAGATCTTGGTAAAGTGTCCTTTCTCGTCCTGTTCCCAATACCAGTCGGAAGCCAATTCGGTCAGCCGCCGGAAACGCGCCTCGCTTTCACGCAGTTCCGCGGTTCGTTGAGCCACGATCTGCTCCAGCTCCCTATTGTAATTTTCCAGCTTTTTATACAGCAGGCGCACTTCCAGCATGTTGTGGATGCGCGTCTGGACTTCGATCAGATCGAAAGGCTTGCTCACGAAATCTTTTGCCCCTGCTTGCAGCGCTCTCAGTTTGTGCCCTGGCTGGGCAGTGATGACGAGCACGGGAAGATAGCCCCCCGCTTCGATTTTCTTCAGGCCTTCGATCACCTGAAAGCCGTCCATTCCGGGCATCTGCAAATCCAGAAGAATCAGGTCGTAGCGGTATTCAGCGTAGAGAGCGCAGACTTCGCGCGGATCGGTGACCGAAGTAATGGAGGTATAGTTCGCATCGCTCAATATCTGCTCGAGCAATCTGATGTTGGCCTCCTGATCATCGACGATCAGGATTCTGGCATTCTGGATATCGGATTTACTAATCATTATTCCTACCCTGTCTAGCGCTATTGATCATCGTGGCGCGACTCGTTCAGCTTGTCTGATTCTAATGGATGAGATATCAAAGCAACTAATATTTTACGAGTATGCAATTGCTATCATGCGGCTGGCAACGCTCGCATCCGGTTCTTCCGTTTTGCTCCTGTATTTCGCGCAATTCCAGATTCTATTTCTTGCGCTCCGCGATGAAATAAGTATTTTTGCCTGCCTGCTTGGCTTTCAGCAGCGCCATATCCGCATTCTTGAGCAATGTTTTAACATCGGCCCCGCTATCGGGGAAAAGGCCTATGCCTGCGCTGCCCGTTACCCTGACCTCATGCCCCCCGATGGCATAGGGCTCCGACAATGATTGGATTATTTTTTCCGCCGCAAGCGATATCCCTCCTGCACCGTTTACGTGAGGCATCGCCACCACAAATTCATCTCCTCCCAGGCGTGCCACGGTATCTTCCTGCCGCACCGCCATCACCAGCCTTGCGGCAACGGTTTTCAGCAGCAGATCTCCCAGGTCGTGGCCCAGGGTATTATTGATTTGCCTGAAACCATCCAGATCCAGGTACACGACCGCCATGCTGGTTTTGTTCCTTTTTGCGTGAATAATGGCCTGGGAAACCCTTTCCGTAAGCAGCCGCCGGTTCGCGAGACCCGTCAATGGGTCATGCAGCGCCATGAACTCCTGCGATTTGGCATAGCTGTATGCCTGCTGGTGCAGGAGACGCACTTCAAGCAGGTTCCGAACGCGCGCCAATACCTCGGTCACGTCAAACGGCTTGCTGATGAAATCCCTTGCTCCCGCCTCGAGCGCGTGCAACTTGGATGCCGGATTTGCCGTGATCACCAGTACCGAGAGATATCCATCCTTCTCTATTTCCTTGAGTGCTTTCAGTACCTGAAACCCGTCCATGCCTGCCATCATCAAATCCAGCAGGATCAGGTCGTAGTTATTCTGGCGGTGCAATTCATAGACCTCTTCGGGATGCGTTGTCGAGGAAACCGATGTGTACTGCGCGACGGCCAGCATGTGTTCCAGGAGTAGAATATTGGATTCCTGGTCATCCACAATCAATATTTTTGCGCTTCGAATTTCTGTCTCAGTAATCATGTCCAATACGCATGCCGTTTCCTTTTCGCTGATGCGGCTGGCCTGCATCAACGAAACCGGGAAGTGTACAGGCCAGCAATGGTGAGCCGCGCGGCCCTCGTTTATCCTGGTTTCGGCGTTGTCATATGCGGAAGGGGGCGGGAGCGCCATTCGCAGAGTTGCATGCATCCGGGAGGAAATCCGTCAACCGATTTCACTCGAAATGTATCCGCGAAACATGAGTAGAGCTGTCAAGACTTGAGTTCCTTGAATCTCTCGGCGTTTGCTTTTTATCTTTTTATTTTAGAGACCAAAATCAGATCTGCTCTGTGCGCTATATCTCATAAGCGTGATTTTTGATTTTTTTTATCGAGTATTCCAGGCGATGCTGGCCCGGATGGGTTTCGTTGCCATGTCAATGATCTTTGCTGATTGATCCGCAGGAAAATCTTTGACGCCAATGCGGGCATTTTGCTAAAATTCGAATCGCGGGGTGGAGCAGTCTGGCAGCTCGTCGGGCTCATAACCCGAAGGTCGTAGGTTCAAATCCTGCCCCCGCAACCAACAAGCCGCTGATTTGATGCTGGATCGAGTAGCTTGATTTCCCGCATTAATGATTCCGTTCTGGCTTTTCCGATCTTTTCTGACCTCTGCGTTTTCGCTTTCCTGAAGCAGCCTTTCTTTCAGTAAAACTCTCCCGATCGAGCAGCAGGAATATGCTCGAATCCGCGCTCAGTCATGATGCGCTGGACCAAGTCTTGCGTTGTTGCCCGCTCTTCCGCATGCACACCGAGCATTCCGTCGCATGCAGGAGTAGCCCGAACCGGGCTCCGTCAGCCCGAGCGAATTGCCGGGTTTCGCGGATTCTTTTTAACCTGAATCCGCCCTGTAGCGAACTCACCATTTAGGTGAACGTCGAATACCGTGGAAAGTCTTTGTAGATCATAGTTTTAAACTGGAAGTGAGCGGTCAACAGCTGGATTTGGGTTTAATGATCCATACATAAATAGGAGAGAACATTGTCGTCCTGCTCCAGCATTTCCTCCAGATGCGCCACGTTCTCTTCTTCCACGTCGATAAACGCCAGATCATGCTTGCCGTTGTAGCGCTGGACCGCATCCCGCCACGAGCCGTCGCAGGCAAGGGAGAGCGCGTTTACCGCAAACGATCCCTGATTATTGGCGAAGATGATTTTGTAGCTTCTGGTTGCTCTCATATTATTTCCTCTTGACTTGGCTTGGTTAATCGGATGCTGCACGATTCTTGCCCCTGCTTCCGGCATTGTTTCCTTCTCCAGCGCTCCAGGCTTGGTTGGCGTCCCCGAAAATAGGGTTCCCATAGAGGGTTTCCATAATTTAACGCATGCAGTGAGCCGGCTCGGGGATTAGTCTATTTTCCTCGTTTCTCCATTTTCCGTAATGGTTTTTTTGGCTCTTTCCGGCCTAAGGTGGAGGCGAATGGTTACAATAACCACCCCCGGTCGCACTCGAACGAGCTTCCTGCCATATCGGTGAAATATTTCTGAGATTAACCCTCGTGCAGGGCACTACGTGAAAATAATTGAACGTTATATCGCTCGTGAGTTGTTAAGACCGTTCATGGTGGTGAGCGTCACTTTCATGGGCCTGTATGGAAGTTTCATCAGTGCCCGTTTGTTGGCCGAAGGAGTGACGAATACGCTCGGCGTCGTCGTCATGGTAAAGCTGCTGCTGCTCAAGACGCTGATCGCTCTCGAAGTGGTGATGCCCATCGCCATCTATATCGCCATCGTCATGGCGTTGAGCAGGTTGCATCGGGACCAGGAAATCGTCGTATTGCGCTCCGCTGGGGTCAGCGAGAAGCACCTGATATATGCCGTGCTTCTGATCGTCATCCCCGTGGGGATCGTCAGCGGAGTGCTGTCGATCTACGTGCGTCCATGGGCCTACAAGGAAAGCTATAGCCTGAATTCCCAGGCCGAGGGAGAATTGAATACGGACCGGTTCCAAGCCGGACGTTTCTATGGCAGCGAGGGTAGCGGCAGGGTGATCTATATCGAATCGAAGTCGAAGGGTGATCCCGCCAAGCAGATGGAGGGCGTATTCCACTATATGAGAAAATCCGACAGGAGCGAGATCATCGTTGCCAAGGAGGCTCGCCAGCAGCCGCCCGTAGTGGACCAGCGGCCCCAGATCCATCTTTACGATGGCTATATCTACCAGCTCATGAGCTCGCCCGGCGAAAAAGACACCATCGTGAAGTTTGAAAAACTGATCTATTTCACCGATAACAAGGTGGTTGCGGAAATCAATCGCAAAGCAACGACTACCGCGGCATTATCGCTATCGGACCGGCCAAAGGATATCGCCGAGTTCCAATGGCGGCTTTCGCGTCCGGTGGCTACTATTCTGCTGGCCCTGATCGCCGTTCCGCTAAGTCGCGTTTCCCCGCGCCAGGACAAGAGTACCAGGACCTATCTGATCGCTGCCGGCGTTTCTTCCCTCTATTATGCTCTGAGCGTGCTGGCGCAGAACTGGGTTTTGCGCGGCGACGTGGGGCGTGTCCCGGGCCTCTGGTGGCTGCATGGCCTCATGCTCATCATCGTGCTTTTTCTGCTGCTCCCCCGGACGGGGCGGTTGAAGCGCGCGGCCGATCCTGTGGGCATCTGATCTGAAAGAGCATCTGAAAGCCCGGAAGGCGGCGACGACGCAGCAACGTCGAGATGCGGAGGACGCACGGCCGGTATCGTGGTACCGATGCCGCTTCGCCATTGACTATCCTATCCGTGTCACTGGCAGCGAGGGGAGCAGGCTGCCCTGTTCAGGTGGCAGCAAGATGAGCGCCATTCTCCAGGATGTTCGGATATCGCACTCGTTCCGCCTTGCCTTTCGAGAGCGCATATATCGTGTCAGCCGCGTTGATGAGCGCAGGTTGGTGCGATACGGCGATGACGGTAAGATTCTTCGCCAGCTCCTGCAAGGTCTCGCAAACTATTCGCTCGCTTTCCGGATCCAGCGAGCTTGTCGGCTCGTCGAGAAGTAAAAACTGGGGTTGGTGGGCCAGCGCCCTGGCGATTGCGATGCGTTGGCGCTGGCCGCCGGAAAGAAGGCCGCCGCGTTCGCCGACGATTGTATGCAGCCCGTCGGGGAGCGCGTTGACGAAATCCCATGCGCCAGCCTGCCGCAGGGCTCTTTCGGCATCGGCATATCCCAGGGCCGGAGCACCCACGAGGATATTGCTGAGGATGGTGTCGTGCAGCAATATCGTTTCCTGCGATACGTAGCCTATCATGTGCCGCCAGTCGCGCGGATGAATTTCACGCATCGAAATTCCGTCAATGAAAATCTCGCCGGATTTAGGTTCGGCGAGACCGCACAGCAAATCCAGCAGCGTGCTTTTGCCGACGCCCGAGCTTCCGGAAATCGTGGTGAACGATCGCACCGGTATTTCAAGGTCCAGGCCCTTGAATATCGTCTTGGTTCCGTAATCGAAGTGGATATGCCGCAGGCTGATCCCGTTTTTCAGCGTAGGCCGGCGGGAGCCGGTATTTCGTTCAGCCGCCGCACGCGCTTCTTCGATCGATGTTCGCAAGGCCCAGTACGCGCTTTCCTGTGCTGTCAGTTGCTGGTACCGCCGCTGTATCTTGTTGAGCAACCCGAGCATGCGCACCAGCAAAAATGCAATGACCATTACCGAGGGAAGGGTAAGTTCCCACATCACCAGCGCTATATACAATCCCGAAGCCATCAGGATGGCGAGAATGGGTTCCTGCAGCGCCAGGAGCGCTTCCCTGCTCATGACCTCGCGCCGGGTGGCTTTTTCGAGCTGCTTGGTCTGGTCCCGCAGAATCGCGTCGGCGACATTGTCGCGTGCCATGGCCTTGAGCGATTTGACCGAGCCAAGAATATCGGAAAGATAGGTCAGCAAATGGCGCAACAGGTGGGTCTGTTTCGCGCCAGCGCGGCGGGTGGCGCGTATCAGGCTGCTCAATATCTGCAGCATGAGGAAACCGACGGTGAAAGAGGAAAGGGTCGCCTCCCAGGAAATGAACATGGCAACCGTTCCGTAAACCAGCGCCTGTACCGACAACGCAAGTACGGTGGCGCAATGCTCATACCCATTGGCGGCCCGATTGGCTTCAGTGGCAATGGAATTGGCGAGCGATCCCATGGGCTGGCGCAAATAATATTGCCACCGGCTTGCCAGAAGCGCCCCGATGAGTTCGAGGCGCAGCGAAGTCGCAACATGCGCGACGGTGTAGCCAACCTGCCTGTTCGCCACCAGCAGTATGACGCTTTTCAGGATCATGCCGCCCACGATTACCAACAGCATGGCGCCGATCGTGGGTTCAATGCCCACGCCATTAAGTACTTTCACGATTTGCCGCCCGATATCGGAGTCTTCGGGGCTGCCGACGGCAACCGAAAGCAATGGAAGCAAGGCTGTGAGGCTGAGTCCTTCGGCGACGCCTGCCGCCAGCAGGGCGATCAGCACATAAGCGGTACGCCGGGGATAGAGCATGCAATAGGTGATCAGAGTTCGCATGACCGGAATTTCTGGAATTATCGCCGCCAATCATATCTCAAAATCAGGCACAGGTCTTAAGGAACACCGACTTTATCGGCATATACAACCCGTGGAAGATTTGTCCAGGGAGCTTCTCGAGTGCCCGATTATTCTCGAAGGCGGGAAAAATAGGAATTCATTGTCCTGCTGGCTAATGAAGCCGAACGGAAGATAGTGGTTATGCAAACCAGATAGATGCCAGACGATCTGGATAATCCGGCTTGCCTGATAAATGACGAGGGAAGAACGTACAAGGGCCTGTCAACACTTGTTTTACGCCCCACGACCCAGGATGATGGCGGATTTCAGCTGAAACAAGGCACGAGCTGCGCAGCAGAGCAAGCTCTGTAAGCGGTGAGTAACGATGGGTTGGGTGAAATTTCGTTCCATCCCTCCGGATTGCGCACAAAAAACGCGGGCGCGAAACAAATGTTAACAGGCCCAAGTTTTCATGCACGTTTTAAACCCTGAATTCCTGAAATGATGTGAGACCGGTATGCGGCATTCGTTGAGCACTGGCTAATCATCACGTTGCGCGGTATAGATGAGCACTAAAAGGATGCATGCGACAAAACGGAATGCCGACTCCTGTCCATTCCATTCGGGCGACTGCCACATGCAGAACCATTCTCCGCCCACTACCATGAATCCGAAAAACCACAGGGCGAAGCCGGCGGTCAGCCCCAGTATGGATAGCGACTTCGAGCGGTTGAAGATCTGCGCATCACTCCCGACCTGTTGGAGCAATCGCACCGCGCCCACAAGACAGAATATGGCAGTGGCAAATTCCGAACAAATGATGGTGACATAGGATAGCGTGTGTAGCGCGGGTTCGGCGATTGCCCGGTATTTCAAGGCATTTCCCGGGTAAACCGTATCCATCGACATGACATGCTGGACGAATCGGAAATTGGATTCGTAGTCGAGAACATTGCTGATTGCCACCAGCAGGGCCAGGCAGCCGATGCCGGCTACCAGAATAATCTTGCTTGCCCGGATCAATGGACGTTTTTCCATGTTTTCAGCCTGCTCGGGGAGAGGTGTCCGCTCCCGCTTCCCTGAGAAAGCGGGAACTGATCGGTAGGATTTTTTCTTCTAATCGGTTTTGCGGATACCTCTGATGTTGAGGGCGGCCAGCGCAAACTGGAGTACGATAACCGCGAGTGCATGGGCATGCCATCCCCATGCCACCCATAAGGTGTTGCTGAGGAGAGAAAGCAGAAATCCCGCATGGCGCATGTGCTTGGTCGGAAACGTCAGTAGCCATACCGAGAGGATATTCACCAGCATCGCGGGCCACTGCAGCAGAGACAGATCATCCATGGAAGGTTTGCTCCATAATAGTCGGGTAGCCGGAGTGGAAATCAAAAATTTTTGCGATCAAGAAAGTTGCTCGTCCGGCGTGGAATTTGCAAAGAAGCCGTTATCCCCGCAAATAACCAGCCGGCTCATGCCTCCGCTCATATCCCGCCGGATGATCAAGCCTCCTGAGTATACGGATCAGCTTTGGCTCAATCTGTGTGCAATCGAACATACAGCGTCCCCAGCCAATCCTAGACTGTCCAAACAAGACAAACACTTATACGGTTTTTTCCACTTTGCCACATTAGCCGGCTAGCCGACCAGCCGGATAGAGGCGGAAGGTCGCGCATATCAGGACAGGAGCCATCATGACTACCGTAAGCAGCCGATCACTATGGAAGGGAGCGATCAGTTTTGGTTTGGTGCACATACCCGTTGCGCTCCACGCAGCCACTGTGGAAGGCAGCTTGAATTTCGACTGGCTGGACAAACGGACCATGGATCCAGTGGGCTACAGGCGCATCAACAAAAAAACGGGCAAGGAAATCGACAAGGAGAACATCGTCAAGGGTATCGAATATGAGAACGGAAAGTACGTCGTCCTGAGCCAGGAGGAGATTGCTGCGGCATATCCCAAAACCACCCAAACAATCGAGATAGAAACATTCGTCTCTGCTACCGACATTCCATTCACTTATCTGGAGCGGCCTTATTATATCGTTCCGATCAACAAGGGCGGCAAGGTTTACGCACTCCTGCGGGAAGCTCTCCTCAACACCAGGCGGATAGGGGTGGCGCGAGTGGTTATCCAGACCAAGCAGCACCTGGCGGCGTTGGTGCCGTCTGGTCCCGCGCTCGTCCTGAATCTTTTGCGTTGGGCGGATGAGATCCGCAGCCCGGAAAATCTGAGTTTTCCGTCCGAGGGAACCGGGGAGGCAGGCATAACGGAAAAGGAACTGAAGATGGCCGAGCAGTTGGTGACCGATATGAGTGGAAAGTGGCAGCCGGAACAATTCCAGGATTCTTTCAAGGATGAGATCATGAAGCTGGTAAACCAGAAGGTCGAAACCGGCGACATCCAGTCCGTGGTTCAGCCCGAGGAGGGGGAATCCCCACGCGGAGCGCAGATCCTCGATCTTACCGAATTGTTGCAGCGCAGCTTGAAAAGCAGGGAAACCGAGGGAGGCCAGAAAAGAACGTCTGACAAATCCCCGTCAAAGCCGCGCCCGGGTAGCGCTACGGACGCGGGGAGCGGCAGCCATGATGGCAGCCATAAGCGCCGCGCGTGACGTAAAAGGAACATATGTCCAAGGCAGATCTTCTTAAGATCTACAGGGCCAGGCGCGATTTCTCCAAGACGACGGAGCCAAGCGGAGAAGATCGAGGCGAAAGCAAGAGCCGACATGAACGGGTCTTCGTCATCCAGAAGCATTGGGCTACCCGCTTGCATTACGACTTCAGGCTGGAGCTGGAAGGAGCAATGAAAAGCTGGGCGGTTCCGAAGGGACCCAGTTTCGATCCCAACGACAAACGGATGGCAGTCCATGTGGAAGACCATCCGATTTCGTACAACCGGTTCGAGGGCCAGATTCCAGCGGGACAGTATGGCGCGGGAAAGGTCATCATCTGGGACAAGGGCTACTGGATTCCCCTGGAAGATCCTCATAAAGGCTACCGTGACGGAAAGCTGAAGTTCGAATTGCGCGGGCTGAAGCTCAAGGGTAAATGGGCTCTGGTGCGCATGAAAAACAGGGAGGGAGAAAAACAGGAACCCTGGCTGCTCATCAAGGAAAGGGATGAGTATGTGCGCCCGGCGAGTGAATTCAGTGTAGTGGACGAAATGCCTGGCAGCGTGAAGAATCGTGCATCTCAGGGAAGCCTGGAATTGCCACTGCGGGAAAATGACGATCCACGGCCAAAGCGAAATTCTTCGGGACTCGCGGAAGGAGCGGTTGAAGCCCCGCTGCCGCTCACTCTGCAACCTGAACTGGCTACCCTGGTCGATGAGCCGCCGGGAAATCCGGCAGACTGGGTTTACGAGATCAAGTTCGACGGATATCGCATGCTGGCCAGGAAAACGGATGCCGAGGTTCGTCTCATTACCCGCAACGGAAACGACTGGTCCCATAAGTTGCCGCACCTGGTGAAGGCGATAAGCAAAATGAAACTGAGATCCGGATGGCTGGATGGCGAAATCACGATGTTGAATGATAATGGCATGCCAGATTTCCAGGCCTTGCAGAACGCCTTCGATAGCGAAAAAACACGGGATATCATCTACTATCTTTTCGATATGCCATTTGGCGACGGCTATGATCTGCGGTCCGTGCCTTTGATCGAACGAAGAGCGCTGCTCAGGCAACTGTTCGAAAAAACGGTTTCTGACGACGTGCGTTTCAGCGATGTTTTCGAGGCGCCGCCTGGGGATATCGTCGCCTCGGCATGCCGCCTCGGACTGGAAGGCGTCATCGGCAAACGCAAGAATTCCACCTATGTTTCGCGGCGGTCGGAGGATTGGATAAAGCTGAAATGCAGCCAGCGGCAGGAATTCGTCATCGGAGGATATACCGATCCAAAAGGTTCGAGAACCGGTATAGGCTCTCTCCTGCTGGGTTTTTACGATGATGAGAAAAAACTCCGGTATGCCGGCAATGTGGGGACAGGGTTCAGCGACAATGCGCTACGCGATTTGAAGGAAAAGCTGGACAAGATTACGGTCGACCGGAGCCCTTTCGACATGGCAGCCGGGATCGACAGGAAGGCGCATTGGGTAAAGCCAGTGCTGGTGGCCGAAATTTCCTTTGGCGAATGGACGCAGCACGGGCATATCCGGCACTCGGTTTTTCAAGGTTTGAGGATGGACAAGGAACCGGCCGCGGTGAGCCGCGAAAAAGCGGTACATCCGCCAGGCAATTCCTCAGCCGCAGGGACCGCAGCGCAGGCCGCAAGACCGAAAGGAGCATCAGCGATTCCTTCGTCGTTGAAAGTGACCCATCCCGAGCGGATCGTGGACCCCTCCGGCGGTACGACCAAGATCGAGGTTGTCCGCTATTATGCACTGGTTGCCCCTTTGATGCTGGAGCATCTCAAGGGAAGGCCGGTTTCGCTCGTGCGCGCGCCGGATGGCATTTCCGGCCAGCTGTTTTTTCAGAAGCATTGGGAAAAGGAGCATATCGACGGCATCAATCAACTCGATCCAGGTCTTGATCCAGGCCATCAACCCCTGCTTGAGATTGCAATTCCGGCAGGGCTGTTAGGGGCGGTGCAAATGAATGTGCTGGAATTTCACACCTGGAATGCAAAAAAAGATCTGATCGATAAGCCCGACAGAATGACTTTCGATCTGGATCCGGGGGAAGGGGTCGAGTGGGAGCGCATCCGGGAGTCCGCGCAGCTAGTCCGCATATTCCTGAAGCAGCTCGAACTGGAGTCCTTTCTCAAGACCAGCGGCGGAAAAGGGCTGCATGTCGTGGTGCCGATAAAAAGGCTGAACGGCTGGGATAGCGTGAAAGACTTTTCCCAAGTCATCGTTCGGCATCTGGCTGAAACCATTCCCCAGCATTTCGTGGCAAAAAGCGGGCCGCGCAATCGCGTCGGAAAGATTTTCATCGATTACCTGCGCAATGGCTTCGGGGCCACTACAGTGGCGGCCTGGTCAGTTCGCGCGCGGCCTGGGTTGGGGGTTTCGGTGCCTCTGGCCTGGGAAGAGCTGGGATCACTCACGAGCGGCGCGCGCTGGTCTGTTTCCAATATACATGAGCGGTTGGACAAGGGTAATGAACCATGGCGGGAGTATGAATCGCTCAAGCAGTCCATATCGCCCGCCATGAAAATTCTCGGATTCAAACCGGGGAAATAAAAGACGACGCTGGAGTGCTCGTTCAGCCTGATGTATGTCGAGATCAGGAACCGACAGACCTGCAATCTGCCGGAATGCAACCGGAAATCGACAGTCGCGACTACTACACGTGATTCATATCGCGCAGTCATCTCCTGGTAGGGATGACGGGAATTACTTCGAGTCTATTTTTTCCTTCAAATGTATCGATGCACGCTCCACCGCCTCGACGGCTTCCTCCACGTGCCCCTCCTGAGCCTCGCCGATGGCCTCATCCATTTCCTCGAAAGCCTCCTTGTCGTGTTCGGCCCTTTCATGTTCTCCATATATGGGTTTTTGGAGATTGGTATAAGGATGTTCCTTGTTGGCTTCGATCAGCTCTTTTTTCCCTTCTTCCGTATGACTGCTTATTCCTTTGATATTGCCTTCCTTTCCGCTACGGATCGCTTTCTCCAGATGTTCGAGCGCTTTTTTTTCGTGATCCTCCTCTTCGGCATGCAACGGGGCCGGATTAGCGAGGACAAGCAGAGTCAATAGAAAAGCGTGTCCGTTTGATCTCAATTTCATATTTTGTCTCAAGTGCGAGTTTGAATAGAATGAAGCAGGGGGTCGATGGGCACCGTCAGGCGCTGTAGCTTTTATTTGAAAGAAGGAGGTCCCAAGCAATTCACATCATTAACGTTCGCAGTTAACGCTCAATGCCGATGACGATGCTGTAATAGCCGAATGTGGAGTATACGCGGGTTTTCTTGAATTCCGCCCTTCCCAGCATCCCTGACAATTCCAGCCTGAATAGTATTTTCCCTATTGATCCGGTGAGCAAACAGTATAAACGTCATACCGGCAGAAGCCGGTATCCAGTGGCGTTCGAAACGTCGTATTTACTGACTGGGAGCTGGATTCCGGGTCAAGCCCCATTACTGTCCGGAATGACGGGATTCATAGTATTTTTTGGCCAGATCAATAGGTGTAGTTTCTCACCACGTTGTTCACCTGTAGGTCGCCGTTGTGCCCAATATTTCCCCCTGGGATTACCCCGTTATCAGCTTGAACTGCCTCTCGGCATAAACAAAGGATATGTCTTCCTGATCGGGTTCGAACAAGGTGTGCCATTCACGGAACTGTCGAGTATCTGGAGCAGAATCTGCGGAATAAATACGGGATCTTTTTCCACGGCGAAAGTTGTACTTTTTTCTCGATAACAATTGGAATTGAATACCAGGTCAAAGCTTTTTATCTGCTTCGGCCAGCCGTTTCAAATTTTTTACCATGCGTTCGGCGCCCTCCCGGACCACTTCCCGGATGAGCTTTTCAAAAGGGCGCATGAATATCTGAATTTCGGTCAACTCGAAAATAAAGGTCAATTTGGCTGATTTTCCTGGTTCGATTTCCTCCAGCTCATAAGTGCAACGGAAAGGGTCATCCACACCAGTGAATTCCAGGCGTTTATCGCGCTCATAGGAATTGATGGTGAATTTAGTCTCAGTGCGCCGTCCCCGATCGATACGAACCTGGCGTGCTATTGTCCCCAACTTCACCGGACCCTCAGTGAGTTGTTCGAGTTCGACAACTTCTGGGGACCATTTGGGATAGTTTTCGAAGAACCCGTCCCCCAGATATCGAAAAATATCGCTGCAAGAACATTCAACCGATATGCTAGCCTTCGCTATCACGGGTTCTTTGGGGCGTAGGTCGAATATGCTCCCTGCTCCCGCATTCTCCTTTGGCCAATCCACGTGTGTAACTCAACAATATCAAGTTCAGCAGTCGAAGAAGATTTTCAGTAAACAAGTCCGTTGACGAGAATCAGCTTATCCTGGATTTGGGAAACCCTTTCATGAATCGGAGGGATCGGTATGCCAGATCCAGACGGATAATTTCCTGCAGCCCGTTTTTTCATTCCGTTCGCTTGCGCACACAGGCCTTCAGCGTTTTAGCGAGGAATTTTTCTTGGAAACGGAGTTTTCCTTTATCAACGGCCGTGATGATTTCACCGAGGCCATCAGTTCCCTGCAATTGGCATCCTCCCCGGGTCCTGTCTCGATCAGCGCAATAAGAGACGCGGCCGGCGTGCCAAAAACGCCCAATAGAACGGCGGCGCCCACGCGAATGGCCAGGATTTTGTCCGGGTATATCAATGGGTCCTTAAACGTTCCCGCTATGTGCACGGGTGTCCGGAAGCTCAATATGCTGGGATCCTTGGGCTCCGGGGACAGCTTCATCTTGATCGATTCGTCGACGAGACTTATCTGCCCTTCGCCGAGCAGATTGGTCTCAGCCGTATCGAAAACGAAAGTCTCATTCTTCATGATTCCGTTCTTGATATCGAAATCGATAACGCCACACCGTACAGGCACGCTTTTATCGCCCGTGAACAGGAGCTTGATAAGCTTGGCTCCATCGAGGTCTATAGCCGCGAGTACTGTGTCGCTGATCTCCCCGCCAGACATGATCATCCCGAACCGCCCATTGGTCGAGGCCAGAAGCGCTCCCACCGATTCACCCTTGCCTTTAACATTAGCCGCACCGCCGATCAGGCCCTTGCTGTCCTTGGTCAACTCCAGCTTGGGAAAGAGTTTGGGGAGCCGAAGTCTCTTTACCTCCAGCTTTGCCGCTCCCTGAGGAATTTCTTCACGCGCATTTATGGTGACACTGGCCTTGATGTCGCCGCCAGCAACTGCAAAATCCACTGGATCTATCGTCATCAGTCCGTCGTCGACTTTGAGATGGGTAAAGAGATGTTCGACGGGCAGGTCCTTGTTTCTGATGGATTTTCCAGTGAACTTCACGTCGGTGTCCATAGCCCGCAATCTATCGACCTTAAACTTCTGATCTGGCAGCAGGCGGCCGCTCTGGGCCTTGGCGGATGCCTTTTTTTCCTGTTTCTTCGCAGGACTATCCTGCGGTTGTGGCCCGCGCCTCGCAGCAACGAAGCCCTGCAGGTCATTCAGGTCAAGCTGTTCTGATACGATATCCCCCCGTAGTATCGGGCGTTTCCCACCCGTATCGAATACAATGTCTCCGCCGAGATCGCTGGAGCCTACCTTGCCGGAAAATCCATGCATCCCCCATTCCGTCTTCCGGTGCATGAGCCTTCCGGATATCCGGTAGGGAGGGGAGGGAAAGACGACAATTCCCGTGATCGGATAAAGCGCGGACAAATCGTCACCATGCAATTCCAGATTGAGATCGATTACTTTCATCGCGGCGAGGCCGGTAATCGTGCCATCGAATGCCGCATGCGTGTTCCCGATTTGCACTTTTCCTTTGACCGGATAAGGAAAATTTTCGTCGGCAAGCGCCATTGCGGCGCCACCATGCACTTCCGCTACGAACTCCAGCCCCGTGAATTTTCCTTCCGCAGCTACATCCAGGGGAGTTTCCCGCGCATCGGCGGAAGCCGAACTGGTGACGATCTTTACGGTTATATCGGATTCCGTCCTGGGATCCCGGAACATGACCGCTCCGCGATCCAATACGAGGCGGCCGATAGTTGGCAACTTCGTTTCCTTTTCTTTCCCTTTTTTCAGATCCCAGTTTTTTTTACCATCTTCGCTTTTTTCCAGGATAACTTTCGGTCGAGACGCCGATACCTCAGGCAACACGATATCTCCCTTCAGCAAGTCCCACAAGCTGATCCGAAATGCGATCTTGTCGACAGCCAGCATTGGCTGCTTCGTTCCCCATCCAGCATTAGCGAGCGACACGCCTTGCGCGCTGATAAGCGGATTCAGCGACAGCCGGACATCGAGGTCGCCTGCAATAATGAAATCCCGGCCGGTTTTCTCGCCGACCTGCCGTTGAATATAGGGCTTTGTCATATTCCAGTCGAACAATGCTGCAAATATGGCAATAAGCGCAAGGATTGCCCCGAGGATCAGCAGCACTTTCCCGGCAGTCCTGGAGCGGATATTCATCAGGTTTCTTTCATGATAATGAACAGGGGCAGCATCATGTCATTTACATAAGACGCATGCTGGTGCTATGGCACGAGCGATGCCATAGTGATAATGCGTTAATCCGGGAGTATGTTCGGTTCGTCATCGCACACAGCGCGATGCGGCAATCGGGTGACGCGAGGCGGGTAGGCGTGTGGGGTGGCGCTCCCCGGGCGAATTCAGGCCCAGGCTTTGCGGAGGGATGATGTTACATTCATAAGCCCCGCCACCTCGGCTGAAATCCGGAAAACGGGGGAATTGCTTTCAGTTCCTGCATACATCGGAGCGCAGGCGGTCGAATTCCTTCTTCACCATCTGGTAGCATTCACAGACCCGGCTTTCCAAACCTGACCGGTCCAGGACTGTAATATGGCCGCGGCGATAGCGGATAAGCCCAGCCTGTTGCAGCCTGCCCGCGGCCTCTGTTATTCCCTCCCGCCGTACGCCGAGCATGCTGGCGATTAATTCCTGTGTCATGACCAGTTCCTGGGAGTTTAAGCGATCCAGGGTCAGAAGCAGCCATCGGCAGAGTTGCTGCTCGATCGTATGATGCCGGTTGCAGACGGCTGTCTGCGAAATCTGGGTAATCAGGGCCTGCGTATAACGAAGCAGCAGACGCTGAACCGAGAGGGTCTGATTGAATTCCTGCAGCATGATGCTTGTCTTCAGCCGGTAACTGTATCCCGCGGTTTGAACGGTAGCCCAGCTTGGCGTGGTTTCTCCCCCCATGAAAAGCGATATCCCGAGCATGCCTTCATTCCCCACTCCGGCAATCTCGGAAGATGCACCGTTTTCAAGAATATAGTGCAGGGAGATGATGGCTGAAACGGGAAAGTAAACATAGGAAAGGCGTCCCCCCGATTCGCATAGCACGTCGCCGAGAGGCAGGTGAACCAATTCCAGATTGGGTTGCAGACGTTCGAATTCCGCCGGCGGCAGGGCGGCAAGAAGATGATTTTGAGCAGGTTGATTTGGAGGGGGACTAAGCATCCGTTAATAAGGGCGACGGCATGAAGCATAGCCAGAAAAACGGCGGATGAGTCACATCGGCGTAGCCGCTTTCTTTCACCAGGCGGCTTCTTCCCGTATGCGCGTTTCCTATATGTCTATCGTGGCACTATAAGACAATATCTGGCTCTGCGGTATTTTATTGTGCGCTAGCGTACATACTATGGATGAGCTGAGCTTTATTATTGAGCCATGCATATCAGTCCAGGATGGACTGTGGTGTCTCCTTTCATCAATTTCGTTAAACTGGATTATGCTGCAGAGCGATCGTGGCAGCAATCCGGCCACGATTTCGCCTCCCTACGCCCAGCCGCCCGGTTCAATGTTTGCGAGTGCTGGCATCCTGGAGCCGATGTCGTTGCGCGCGCAAACCATCACGTCAAGAAATCCCGGAGCCGCCATCGAGAGTATTCTCATATGGCGCAACGGGTGAAGTCAAAGGATGAAGTTCATGGCTTAAGGGAATATTTGAATTGAGAGCGAGCGAAACAGCGGTTTCAAGATGGTTATTTTCTTTTGCACGCAAGTTTCGCGGGTTCGGGAAGCAGCGGCCGGCCGTCAGCGAAGAATTCCCCCTCCGTTCGGAACTCTTTAGTGCCGATCAGATGGAGTTGTACGGCGGCATTCTGGCGGCTTCGCATGAGTTGGCAGCGCGCCGCGGCACGGACCAGCTTCTGGCGCGCCTCGATGAAAACGAGAATATCCTGTTCAGCGTATGTGGCGTGCTGGCCGAGGCGGTTTCCGCCGGTCGCCCGCTCACTCCGGCCGGAGAGTGGCTTTTCGACAATTTCTATCTGATCGAAGAGCAGATCCGCATTGCCAAGCGCCATCTTCCCAAGAACTATAGCCGCGAACTGCCCATTCTTGCGCATGGTTCCTCCGCCAATCTTCCACGTGTCTATGATATCGCCTTGCAGGCAATTGCGCATGGAGATGGCAGGGTGGATACGGAAAGCCTCAGGCGCTTTGTGGCCGCGTATCAGGGCGTGAGCAACCTGCAGTTGGGCGAATTATGGGCGATTCCCATCATGCTGAGGCTGGCCCTGATCGAGAATCTTCGCCGCGTGGCAGTGTATGTTTCGTCCGGGCATGCCGACCGCGATATCGCTAGCGCCTGGGCAACCGAAATCACTCGCATCGCCGAAAAGGATCCCAAGAGCCTGGTTCTCGTCATTGCGGACATGGCGCGATCCGACCCGCCGATATCGACTCCCTTCGTATCCGAGCTGACGCGGCGCTTGCAGGGGCAGGGGCCTTCGCTGGCGCTGCCATTGACCTGGATCGAGCAGCGGCTGGCGGAATCGAATCAGACCATCGATCAGATGGTGCAGTCCGAAAATCAACAGCAGGCGGCGGATCAGGTTTCCATCTCCAACAGCATCGGCAGCTTGCGCATGCTGGGCGCCATCGACTGGCGGGATTTCGTGGAAAGCACGAGCATTGTCGAACGCGTACTCCGCGAAGACCCCGCCGGGGCCTACAGCCGCATGGATTTCGGCACCCGCGACCGCTACCGCCATGTGGTGGAACGTCTGGCGAGGACCAGTCCTGTATCCGAGGTGGAAATTGCCCGAAACGCGGTTCGGCTGGCAACCGAGGCCGGGAGAAAAACAGAAGGAGGTGTCAGCGCGCATGTTGGCTTCTATCTCATCGATGAAGGATTGCCGGAACTCGAGAGCGCGGCGCAGGTGCGCCTGCCCGTTCACGAAAGAATCTCGAAGGCGCTGCATCGCTCACCACTTCTTTATTATCTTGGCAGCATAGCGGCAATCACGCTCGGTTTGACCGGAAGCCTGGTTGCAGCAGCCCGCGAGGAGGGAGCAGGCACCTGGTTTCTGGCCGGGATCGGCGTTCTGTCATTGTTCGCCATGAGCCAGTTGTCGCTGTTGCTGGTCAACTGGATGACTCAGTTGCTGGTCAAGCCGCATTCGCTTCCGCGCATCGATTTTTCGAAGGGGATACCCTCAACGTTTCGCACTCTCGTAGTGGTTCCAACAATGCTTACGCGGGAATCAAACGTCATTGATCTCGTGGAAGCGCTTGAAGTCAGGTTTCTGGCGAATCCGGACGACAATCTCAGCTTTGGCTTGCTGACGGATTTCCAGGATGCGGATGAGGAAAATCTCCCGCAGGACGGACCCTTGCTGCAGGTTACCCGCAAGGGAATCGAAGAACTGAACAGGAAATATGCGGCTGCAGCCGCAGACGCCGAAACCGGGAATATGCCAGCGAATACAGCGGCAAGTCCACAGGACAGGAAGCATGGCCCCTTCTTTTTATTTCATCGTCCGCGCCGCTGGAATCCGCAAGAGCGGCTGTGGATGGGATATGAGCGAAAGCGCGGAAAACTTGCTGAGTTGAATGCGCTATTGCGCGGAGGGGCAATGGATGCCTTTTCGCTGATCGTCGGCAACACTTCCATATTGCCGGAGATCAAATACGTCATCACGCTCGATACCGATACGCAGCTCCCCCGGGAATCAGCCCATCAGTTCGTGGGCACCATGGCTCATCCGCTGAATCATCCTCGCCTCGAGGAAGCCGGCGGGGCGAAAAATTACAGGATGGTGAAGAAAGGCTATGGCATCCTGCAGCCGCGGGTTGCGACAAGTCTCTCAAGTACCAACGAATCGCGGTACGCCTGGTTTTTCGGAGGGGAAGCGGGGATCGATCCCTATACGCGAATTGTTTCGGACGTCTATCAGGATCTGTTCCACCAGGGATCATTCGTCGGTAAAGGCATTTACGATGTCGATGCGTTCGAGCACGCCCTTTGCCGCCGCTTCCCCGAAAACCGGGTCTTGAGCCACGACCTCCTGGAGGGGTGTTACGCCAGGGCTGGCCTCCTGAGCGACGTGCAATTGTACGAGGAATTTCCGACACGCTACCTGGCGGATGTGAAACGCCGGCATCGCTGGATCCGGGGAGACTGGCAGCTTGCGAGCTGGTTGTTGTGGCGCGTGCCCGGGCCGGATGCAAGTTACCAGCCCAATCCACTCCCCCCGCTTGCCCGGTGGAAATTGATGGATAATCTCCGGCGCAGCCTGATGCCGCTGGCATTGACGCTGCTGCTTGCGGCTGGATGGATCGGGCTGCATGATCCCTGGTTCTGGACAATGGCCGTGATTGGCGTATTCGCGATTCCTCCCGGGATTTCACTAGTCTCCAATTTTCTGAACAAGCAGTCCGATATATCGTGGCGCCAGCATCTCGTTATCCTGCGGCGCGAAGCCAGCAAGTATTCGGGCCAGATATTGTTCAATCTGGCCTGCCTTCCTTACGAAGCCTATTACAGTCTCGACGCAATCATCCGGACGCATTTCCGTCTTTTCATCACTCATCGGCGGCTTCTCGAATGGAGCCCCTCCCATGATGCCGAAATAGAGCAAGGCCCGGCAGCGGGGCAAAAACCTGCCGGCATTGGCGGATCGTTCCGCACCATGTGGATTGCGCCCGCCGTGGCGGCCGCGGCAGCACTCGGCATCGCACTCTCGGATCCGGTCATATTGATCTTTGCCGCGCCGATCCTGTTGCTATGGGCGGCATCGCCTGCCATTGCCTGGTGGATGAGCCGCACGCCGCCGCCCCGCCGCGCGGAGCTGGCTGCGGGGCAAATAAATTTCCTGCGGCAGGTCGCACGGCGGACTTGGCTGTTCTTCGAGACTTTCGTCACGTCCGAGGACAACTGGTTGCCGCCGGACAATTTCCAGGAGCATCCCGTTCCCACCGTCGCTCACCGGACATCGCCGACCAACATGGGCCTCTCGCTGCTGGCCAATGTCGCCGCCTACGATTTTGGATTTATCGGGATAAGCCAGCTCCTCGAACGGACATCGAATACGCTGCAGTCGATGGAAACGCTGGAAAGGTACCTGGGGCATTTTTACAACTGGTACGATACCCAGACCAAAGCGCCCCTGACCCGCTATATCTCAACGGTGGATAGCGGGAATCTTGCCGCTCACCTGCTGACGTTGCGTGCCAGCCTGATGGAAATTGCGGATGCGCCAATTGCCATGGAGCGTGTATTTCTGGGGCTGAACGATACGCTCCAGATTCTTCACGCCACCGTCGCGGGTTCGGCTTCCCGTCCCCTGGTTCAATTCGAGCAAATGCTCATCGGGGTGACAGCGCAACGCCAGCGGATCAGCCTGGCCGAGGCGAGAGTCAATCTGGACCGGCTGACGGCTTGCGCGCAGGAACTGGTGCAGGAACTTGGCGGCGCGAACCACGCATCTGCGGGTGAAGCGGGTGAATGGGCGCAGGCGCTGGCTACGCAATGCAAAAGGAATCTCGACGAATTGGTCAGCCTCGCTCCCCAGTCTCTTTCCTCATATGGAAACGGCAATACCGATATGCCGGGGCCTGCCATGGAAACCGCCAGCTTGCGCCAGCTAGCCAGCCGAGGCAGCAACGGGGCGGAAAGCCGGCTGGCCCTGCTCGAACAACTCGCGCAACAGGCCGGGGAGATGGCGCAAATGGAATATGGGTTTCTTTTCAACCCCGCGCAACGCCAGCTCTCCATCGGCTATAACGTCGGCCAGCGGCGGCTGGATTCCAGTTATTACGACCTGCTCGCATCGGAAGCGCGGCTGTGCAATTTTGTGGCGATAGCCCAGGGCCAGCTCGCGCAGGAAAGCTGGTTCGCGCTGGGGCGGATGCTGACCAGTGTGGGACACGAGACTGCTCTCATATCGTGGAGCGGATCGATGTTCGAGTATCTCATGCCCTTGCTGGTGATGCCCACTTTCGACAACACGCTTCTCGACCAGACCTACAAGGCCGCAGTCAACCGCCAGATCGAGTACGGCAGGGAACGGGGCGTGCCATGGGGCATATCCGAATCCGGCTATAACGCCGTGGATATCCATTTCAATTATCAATACCGGGCTTTCGGCGTTCCTGGCCTGGGATTGAAGCGTGGCCTGGGCGAAGATATGGTTATCGCTCCCTATGCTTCCGTGCTGGGATTGATGGTTGCGCCGGAGGCTGCGTGTGCCAACCTCCAGAGGCTTGCAGCGGAAAAAATATCGGGCAAATTCGGATTCTACGAGGCCGTGGACTATACGCCGGCGCGGCTGCGCCGGGGAGAAAACCGCGCCATAGTACGCTCATTCATGGCGCACCACCAGGGGATGAGCCTGCTATCCCTGGCTTATCTGCTGCTCGATCGTCCGATGCAGCGCCGATTCGAGTCCGATCCTTCGTTCCAGGCGACCATGCTGCTGCTGCAGGAACGGATTCCCAAGCCTTCGATTATCCTTACGCATACCACGGAGCTGCCGGATATCCGCATGCCAAAAGAGCTTCCGGACATGCCCATGCGCATGCTTTCCACGGCCAATACGCCGATTCCGGAAGTCCAGCTATTATCCAACGGCAGGTACCATGTCATGGTGACGAATAGCGGCGCGGGAAGCAGCCGCTGGAAGAACCTCGCAGTAACAAGATGGCGGGAGGATGCCACCTGCGACAACCGTGGAAATTTCTGCTATCTGCGAGATACCGCCAGCGGAGAGTTCTGGTCCAATACTTATCAGCCAACGCTCAAGGAGGCGAAGCGCTATGGCGTGATATTTTCGGAAGGGCGAGTCGAATTTCGCCGGCGCGATCTCGATCTCGATACGCATACGGAAATTACCGTGTCGCCCGAAGACGATATCGAATTGCGCCGGCTGCATATCACCAATCGTGCCTGGACGCGCCGCACAATCGAAATAACGTCTTATGCCGAGGTGGTGCTGGCGACAGCGGCGGCTGACGCCCAGGCGCCGGCATTCGGAAATCTGTTCGTGCAGACGGAAATCCTGCCGGACCGGCATGCGATACTGTGCAACCGCCGGCCTCGTTCGCAGAACGATCCCGTGCCCTGGATGTTTCACCTGATGTGGGTCCATGGAAATATTGCCGAATCGGTTTCGTATGAGACAGACCGCATGGCATTCATAGGACGGGGAAACGATTTATCTGCCCCGCTTGCCCTGACAACGGCGCCAGGACCGCTTTCCGGCAGTTCCGGCTCGGTGCTGGATCCTGTCGTGGCGATACGCCAGCAAGTAACCATCGAACCGGGGGAGTCCGCCGTCATCGATATCGTAACGGGAGCGGGGGACTCCCGCCACGCGGCCATGAACCTGGTCGATAAATACCAGGACCAGCATCTGACCAACCGCGTTTTCGATCTTGCGTGGACCCATAGTCTGGTGGTGTTGCGCCAGCTCAACGCAACCGAGACGGATGCCCAGCTATTTGGGCGGCTCGCAGGGTCCGTCTTGTATGCCAATGCTTATCTGAGAGCCGATGAGGCAATACTGAGCAAGAACCAGAGGGGCCAGTCCGGCCTATGGGGATATGCGATCTCCGGTGATCTGCCCATCGTGCTGCTGCAGATCAGCGACGCCGGGAATATCGGCCTGGTGCGGCAACTGGTGCAGGCCCACGCCTACTGGCGCGTCAAGGGGCTGGCCGTCGACCTGGTGATCTGGAACGAGGATCATTCGAGCTACCGCCAGCTCCTGCACGACAACATAATGGGTTTGATCGCTGGAAGCGCGGAGGGCCACCTGCTCGATCGTCCCGGAGGAATTTTCATCCGGCGGGCCGAGCAGATCGCATTCGAGGACCGGATTCTTTTGCAAACGGTGGCTCGCGTCATCATCCTGGATTCGAAGGGCAGTCTGCCGGAACAATTGATCCGCCGTATTCCCACGGAGCTTCCAGTTGTGCCGGCGCGGCTGGCGCCGACCAGCCGCGCCGCTCCAGTCCAGCAGGTAAAGCTGCCAGACCAGCCGCTGCTATTCAACAATGGCCTGGGTGGATTTACGCATAGCGCGCGGGAATATATCGTCATCTCGGGCCGAGACCAGGTTACGCCTGCGCCCTGGGTAAATGTTCTTGCCAACCCGGATTTTGGCAGCGTGATATCGGAAAGCGGCCAGGCATATACCTGGGGCGAGAATGCGCATGAGTTTCGCCTGACTCCTTGGAACGACGATCCGGTTTGTGATCCCGGCGGAGAGGCCTATTATCTGCGCGATGAAGAAAGCGGCTATTTCTGGTCGCCAACGCCGTTGCCGGCAAGGGGAACCACACCTTATGTCACGCGCCACGGGTTCGGCTACAGCGCTTTCGAGCACATCGAGGATGGTATTTACACGGAATTCATTATTTATGTAGCGCTGGATGCCTCGGTCAAATTTGCGCTGCTAAGAATCCGCAACGAGTCCGGGCGCAGGCGCAGGCTTTCCGCGACCGGGTGCATCGAATGGGTTCTGGGAGATTTACCCGAGAAAAGCAGGATGCATGTCGTGACCGAAATTGATGCGGGAAGCGGCATTTTGCTGGCGCGGAATCCGTACAATCACGAGTTTCCGGGCAGAACCGCATTTTTTGATGCCGATGACGCGGCGGGCCGAAGCGTAACCGGCGACCGCACCGAATTCATCGGGAGAAACGGCACATTGAAAAATCCCGCCGCCATGAGCATGAAGCCGCTTTCGGGAAGAGTCGGGCCGGGACTCGATCCCTGCGGTGCGATTCGTGTCCCGCTGGAACTGATGGATGGCCAGATGAAGGAGACAGTCTTTCGATTGGGAGTCGGGATGCATGCGGAAGGAGCGATCACGCTTGCGCGCCGCTTTCGTGGCGTAGCCGTGGCGCATGAGGTATTGGAAAGCGTATATGGCTACTGGAAGCGCACGCTGGACGCAGTGCGCGTGGAAACGCCCGATCCCGCATTTGACGTGCTGGCCAACGGCTGGCTTGTATACCAAGTCATGGCGTCCCGGTTGTGGGGGCGAAGCGGTTTCTACCAGTCGGGCGGTGCTTTCGGATTCCGTGATCAGCTGCAGGACGTCATGTCACTCGTTCATGCCGAACCTGCGCTCGTGCGCGAGCATCTGCTGCGTGCGGCGGCACGGCAGTTTGTTGAAGGCGATGTCCAGCACTGGTGGCATCCGCCGGGAGGCCGTGGCGTGCGGACCCGGTGTTCCGATGATTATTTATGGCTGCCCCTGGCAGTCTGCCGCTATGTTCAGGCGATCGGTGACACGAGTGTTCTGGATGAGGTGATTCCGTTTCTGGAAGGCCGCCAGGTTGGTGCGGACGAGGAGTCGTACTATGATTTGCCGGTTCGCTCGGAGCAGGCTGCGAGCCTGTACGACCATTGCGTCCGAGCGGTCGTGCACGGCTTGAGATTCGGCGAGCACGGCCTTCCGCTGATGGGCAGCGGTGACTGGAATGATGGGATGAATCTGGTGGGCTTTCATGGGCGCGGGGAAAGTGTCTGGCTGGCCTTTTTCCTGCATGAAGTTCTGGTTCAGTTTTCCAGCGTGGCCAGGCGCCGCAACGATGTGGTTTTTGCAAAACGCTGCGAAACAGAGGCGGATAGCCTGGCAAAAAATATCGAAGAGCATGGCTGGGATGGGCAATGGTACCTTCGCGCTTACTTCGATGATGGTTCTCCGCTCGGATCTTCCGTCAACCCTGAATGCCGCATCGATTCAATCACACAGAGCTGGTCGGTATTAAGCGGGGTTGGCGCTCCCGAACGGCAACGCCAGGGAATGGACGCGGTTGATCACTATCTTGTTCGCAGGCAAGCGGGTTTGATTCAGCTTCTGGATCCGCCGTTCGATCAGTCGGCTCTGGATCCGGGATATATAAAGGGGTATGTTCCCGGGGTGCGCGAGAACGGCGGGCAATACACCCATGCTGCGATATGGACAACGATGGCTTTCGCCGTGAGGGGCGACAGCAAGCGCGCGTGGGAACTGCTCTCGATGATCAATCCGGTCAATCATACCCGGACTCCGGAAAAGACGGCTATCTACAAGAATGAGCCTTATGTGGCGTCAGCCGATGTTTACGCCGTTTCTCCGCACACCGGGCGCGGCGGATGGTCGTGGTATACCGGCTCCGCGGGATGGATGTATCGGCTTATGCTGGAGACGCTGCTGGGACTCAAGCTGGAGGAAGGGACGCTGAAATTCAAACCCTGCCTTCCGGCGGACTGGAAGGAATACAAGATCCATTATCGCTATGGCGAAACGACTTATCGTATCCGGGTCGTGCAGGAAACCGGCGGGAAACCCGATGAGAAGCGGGATACCGGCATGACCGGAGATGCCGGAGTAACCATCGATGGCATGAAGCAGATCGCTCCGGCGATTACGCTTGTCGATGATCGCGTGGATCATCATGTCGAAGTCCGGGTTCATCCTCTGCCGGTCCTCGCCGATGCCCCGCTCCCTGGGAAGCTCTGAACGACTTCCTGCCGGGCGCCGCCCGAGGAGCCCCGCGGGCGGGGGAACGATTAAATCGCAGCGTCCGGAAGAGAAGGAACAGGATCCATTCGGACGGGGTTGACGGTCCTTGCCACCTCGATGGCGGAAAGGCTTTGCGCGATTCTGGCGTTGAGGTTTTGCGTATAGCGTTGAAGGAGATAGCGAAGGGGTCCGCCCAGTTCGAATTCTTTTCTCAGGTGCGAAGCCTTGAGCCGATAGCCGTAGCCCGCACTTTGCACCACTGCGCGGTCAAGAGTTTTCTTTTGTCCCGGAAGCATCGAAATTCCGAATACCCCTTCATTGCCGATAATCGTTACTTTTACCGGTTCCCCGCCGGGGGTACGCGCCAGCAGGGAAATGACGCTGGTGGTGGGGAAATACACCAGATCCAGTTCGCCCCCACTTTCATAAACGACCCATCCCTGCGGAAGACATACCGGTTCGAGGCAGGATTTCATCCGTTCATAAGCATTTTCGGGAAGCATGGCAAGAAAAAGATTCTGTTTGGGAGTATGAAGAGATGACATCGGGATCCTCGCTGATTCCGCCATCTCGTCTGTTGCGAGGGGCGAAAGGTTTTTAATCATGCTGATAATCGTGTATGCTGCCATCAGTACGGTACGGCGGTACGGCGGTGGCGTACGTCGAGTCACCTTAGCATGCGAGAAAATACCGGTATGTGCGGTGACAGACAGAAAAAACGAGGTTGCTCTACTATAAATGGAAGGACTTTCGGCAAGCTTCATGGTCGATGATCATTATGCATCCTTCTATCATCGCAAAGCTTGTTTAGAAGTTTCCTGAACATGTCCGACATGTCCGGAACGAGGATGGTCTGGCGAAAGTCTGGCGCTGCTTTCCGGCGGAGTGACGGGCCGGACAAGTATCTTGAGACAAGGAAATGAATTCACCTGGAGGGAATCATGGATAGATCTGCCGCCAAGCGGAGCAGGGACAAGCTTATCGAGGATTTTCATTCCGTTATTGCCGATACCGAGGAACTGATGAAGTCGGTCAGTGGCGACAGTGAGAGAAAAGCCGTCGTGCTGCGTGATAAGCTCGACCGGAATCTCAAGCTTGCCAAGGAATACCTGCAGGACTTTGAAGGAACGGTGGTCGATAAATCCAGGGTGGCGGCAAGAGTAACCGACCAGTATGTCCATGAAAATGCGTGGCGCACCGTAGCCGTTGCGGTAGGTATCGGCTTGATCATCGGATTGCTGCTCAGAGACCGGGATTAAGCGCTGCGGCCAAGGCAGTGGCAGTGCTTCTTGTTAAAACCGACTGGCAGGAGTCGATATGAAAATACGCATGTTTATTGCCGGGCTGTCCGCGTTGATGATAATGGGAGGCAATGCCTGGGCCGCTTCTTTCAGCGCTTTGTACACCTTTGGCGACAGTCTTTCCGATGTTGGCGACAGCCCTTTCGCCGTGCGTAGCCTCAACAAGACGCTGGGAGGAATATGCGATCCCGCGCATCCCTGCCCACCCTATGACGGTGGACGCATCTCGAATGGGCCAGTCGCATCGGAGCGGCTGGCGGTAGCCCTCTTCGGGGATGGAAAGGTAACGACTGACAATTTTCGCAGCTACGCGATTGCCGGCGCCACCAGCGGTATTGGCAACTACGGAGATGGCGGACACGCTACTTCGACCGGTATTTTCGGCCTGCCGGGCATGCGCGACGAAGTGAGCGGCTACCTTGGCAACCTGAATGGCGCGCAGGCTGATCCAAACGCATTGTATATGGTGTGGGGAGGCGCAAACGATTTCCTTACCACGGATTCCCCGACTGTGGCAGCCCAGAATGTAGCAGGCTATGTGAGCGAACTGGCGGCGGCGGGGGCGCGGCATTTTTTTGTGCCCAACCTTCCTGATCTGGGGGCGACGCCAACATCCATAGATAACGGACCTGCTTTCCAGGCGGCTGCGCGGGATTTTTCCCTTACTTTCAACTCCGCGCTCGATGCGCAACTGAATCATCTCGATGGGCAATTTCCGTCGGCTGATATTTTTCGCTTCGATACCTTTTCCTTCGTGAATAGCATTATCCAGGACCCGGCAGGCCACGGCCTGACAGATGTCACGCATTCCTGCCTGGGTGGCATTGGTGGTCTCATACCGTGCAGCGATGCGGGGCAGCATCTTTTCTGGGACGATTTCCATCCCACCACTCAGGCAGATCTCCTGCTCGCGGCCGCTTTTGCCACTGCCGTGCCGGAGCCTGAGATTTTTGCCATGCTTGTTGCAGGTTTGTTCATTCTCGGTCTCGCAAGCGCGAGAAGGCGGCAAGTGGGAAAGGTTCGCCTGCGTGCAGGCGGATTGCCTCTTTCGAATCCGGTTCGCGCCTGAATCGCATCGCGCGGATGTGGCAAGCCAGCGAGAAAAATGAGCTTCGCCAACAAGGCGCCATATGCTGATCAAATTCAAGAGCGATGCGTATGCCGACATCACCATGTTCGGCGATATTGCCACGCGGCTGCTTAAAATGATGGGTCATAGCGGGACAGTGCCCGGTGCGATACTTGCGGACGATGTTCCTGCCGCGCTGGAGCGTCTGCAGCGCGGTGTCAAGGAAAGCTCTGCGGAGAATACGGACGTGAGCAACGACAGGCAGGGGGAGCAAGGGGAGGGCCCGGAAGAGGATGTGAGCCTGAGCCACCGCGCGCTGCCTTTGATCGAGCTTCTCACCGCGGCGAAGACCCGGCGCCGTGATGTCATGTGGGAAGAAATGTAATCATGATCCGGGGCGGTTCCGCCGGCCCCGCCTAGTTGCGCTTCCGTCTGACATTGTCATGAAGATCCGAATTCATCCGGGCCTTGACTGTTCCGGCTTTTTTGAATGTGTGTTAACGAACAGAATTTTTTACCACTGAGCGCATAATGTAACCGGTGTCGCCATTGTGCCCTCGGTGGGAGACACCCCGTCCGGCAGCGAGTCCATCGCTGCCGGATTTTTTATGTGCGCCCATCATGGGCGCACTCTTATCCCTGCCAAATTATTCCCAAGCTTGGTGAAAGCCATTCGAATCTTTCCCTGGCAACCCGGGATTTCCGTTTTTTTTTTTTTGCCTTTCCAGAGCGGACAGAGCGGTACCTGCGGCTGGATTCGGGATAACCATGCTCATGCCATCAAACAGGATAATATGCTGATGTTCTTTTATTCCAATATGACAAAATTGTAAAATGGGACGTGGAAGCCTGTGTCTCATATTCCCGGATCGACAATTTTTTCAGTGTGGCAAAATGCCGCGCGCGACAATTTGCCGCATTGACCTGCTTGCATGGCTGATAAATACTCCGGGTGCGTGATGTGCATGGATATGCTTTACACATATATCGTCTTTCGTTTTTCTTTAATGGAATATTAAAAGGATCAGCCATGAAAAATATATTCAAATATACGCTGCTCATTGCTGGCATGACTTCGTTGCCAGCTATGGCGCACATCAGCTACAGCGGTCGCGATTTTGGAACTTTTGATGGAACGATCGGGCAAACCAACACCATTTCGTATAATTCCGCCACCGGCAACTTCGGCTGGATCGATGGAACGGATGCCGATTGGGGCGATAGCCACAAGGTGCGGCCTTACGATTTTCACCTAACCAATGCCGCCGATGTAAGGATCACGTTCCAGGCTCAGGTTTTCACGCCTGTCCCTACGGCTGCCGCCCCCAATCCCGTGCCCGTGCAAGGAGGGATCAATCCCGGTTTTTCGCTCTATGAGGGACTTGCTCATCGGCCTCCGGCCTTACTGGATCATGATTTTGGCGCCGGTTCTACCGCAATCCGGGATGCGGTGGGCGGTGTTGGCATGACGGAGGGTTCATTCCGGGCGCAGCACGACTGGAGCATCACCAACGATAATAATGATCCGCCAAGCGTATTCACTTATATTGGCTCCGCCTATGACGGTACCGGCATAAACTACGGCACTGGCCTCATTGCCGGTGCTGACGGCGTAGCTGACCATATGGTTTCGAAAACTTTTCATCTGGCGACGGGCGATTACTCGATATTTGTGGGCGGGACGGATTATGCCAATCAGAATGTTTTTCCGCAGCTTCAATATGGCATATCGGGTACTGTGGCAGTGGTGCCGGAGCCTGAAACATACACCATGCTGCTTGCAGGCCTGGGCTTGATGGGTGCCATCGTTCGCCGGCGTAATGAGCCTGATAGCATCTAAGAAATATATCACTGTTTTTTTAAAGCATTTTCCCACAGAGTCTGAACAGACCGCGCAAGTAACCCACCCAACCGGAAAACGGTTCGGCGGACAACCCTTGGTGCCGGGAATCTCGCACTCATGGGAAGAGGTTTCGCCTGCCTGCATAGCCCGCATCCGAAGAGAAGATATCAGGGCCTGTTAACACTTGTTTTTCGCCCACGACCCAGTATGGCAGCGGATTTCAATCGGACCATCTCCCCCGGTTGCACATGAATAAACGCGGGTGCGAAACAGGTGTTAACAAGCCCTGATCCGGTTTCTGGAAATGCATCCTGGAATATGAAGCGTATCCCGTTCTCTCCCATTCAATTCAATTCGCATAACCTGTTGTCTTGAATGGCCTGGTGATTGCCACATGCGACAATATGTCGCATGCGACAATATGCCACATTCCTAATATTATTTTTTTGCTTTACATTTCACGTCGCTTCCATTTAAACGTTTTTCATAACGTTACCTGGTTTGCTATAAACCTTTTCCTATAAAAAATATATGACGTTGCCGTATCAGTTGCTCTGTTTGCATCGATACAGGTAATCCGGATGTAAATAAAAATGAGAATAAGAAGAATCCTGGTGGCCGTGATAGCGGCGACCGCAACAGCAGGTATTCCAGAATTTGCAATGGGACAGAGCACGGCACCTTCTCCGAATAAAACACAATCACCGGCTGTGACGCTGTCTCCGGTTGTCGTAATGTCCAATCCAATCATAGACAGTGTCCGCGTCGATCCATTTTCCAGCACGTCCGCAGTGGTTACGGAAAACCAGCTACGCGACCAGAATGCGTTCGACCTCGCCACGGCTTTGCGGCGGACTCCCGGCGTGCAGATATCGCGCTACAACCCGGTTGGCGCATTTGGGGGCGACCAGGGTGGCGCCGTCTTCATTCGCGGCATGGGGGTCAGCCGACCGGGCAGCGAGATCAAGACCTATATCGACGGCATACCGTTTTACATGGGAGTGTGGAACCATCCCTTGCTCGATTTGCTGCCGGTCAACGGCATGCAATCCATCACCGTCTACAAAAGCCCTCAGCCGCAGATCAATGGCAACAACTTCGCCTCGATCAATCTCGAAACCAAGCGCGCCACCGAAGAAGGCATACAGGTGGGAGGAAGGGTTTCGGGGGGGTATTTCAACACGTTCATCGAGCAGGTGGACATGGTTGGCCGCAAGGGCGACGTGGATTTCATGCTGGCTCAAGGACACGCCCAGTCGGATGGTCAGCGGCCGAACGCGAGTGGTGAGCTGAATAACGTAATGGGGCGCATCGGCATGCGGCTGAATTCCAACTGGTCGATTGGAACGAGCTTCCTGTATGTCGATAATCAGGCTCGCGATCCGGGGGATGTCCGCTTGCCTCGCCCTGCGGTGGCGCCGCAATACAATACCAGCGCAGGGATGGTGACTGTTTTTCTGTCGCACAACCATGGCGCATGGCGTGGCGACCTTCGCGTTTATCACAGCAGGGGGGAGGGCAACTGGCTCAACGATCCGGTGCAGGGGACCTCGCTCACCAATTTCGAGATGACGGGGTTGCGCTGGAAGGAGCAGTTTTCTCTCTGGTCGGGTGGAAACATCACCGCCGGACTGGACAGCGACTGGATCAGCGGCGACGTGCGTTCCATTCCCCTCGGAGCGCCACAATCGCGTTTCAGCGCGCCGACCTTCCGTGTCACATCGCCCTACGTCGCATTAAGCCAGAGAATCGAAATCAGCGAGAACTGGGCGCTGGTGCCGGCCATAGGGATTCGCGCCTATGACCACAGCCAGTTCCAGACCAAAACCTCGCCCCATGCAGGCTTGTCCCTGGTCTCCGAGAGAGCCACGCTATTCGCCAATGTCTCGCGCGGCATCAACTATCCGGGGCTGGAAACCCCGCTTCTCGCATTCCTGATTCCTCCCCTCGGGCAAAGCTGGAAACAGCTTTCGGCGGAAGAACTCAACCATGCGGAAGTCGGCGTGAAACTGATTCCCTTCGATGCCACGCAAATCGATATCAGCGTGTTTATCGATCAGGTGAAGAATCGTTATATCTTCGGTTTTCCGCCGAATGTTCCTCCGCCTCCCCAGTTCCTCAATCTGGGCACCTATGTGATGCGCGGTACCGAAATTGCCATCCGGCAGAATATTACGCCGAACTGGACGGTATTCGGCGGCCTGACCCTGCTCGATCCCAGTATCGACGTTTTACCCTATACCCCCAAGCGGGCAGTCACGGCGGGCATAAATGGACAGATAGGCCCTATCCGCCTCACGGTCGATACCCAGTATCAGTCGAGTGTGCTGGCGCTCAATCGCCCGCGCGCTGCCGGAGCAGTTAACAGCGAGAGCGTGCATTCATTTGCGATCATGAATGCCCGCGTTTCCTACAGGTTGCCGATGCTGGGAAAGAGGGGAGAAATTTTCGTGGCCATGGAAAATCTGCTGGACGTCAACTATGCCTATCGCCCGGGATATCCGATGCCGGGACGCTGGGGCCAGGTTGGCGTCTCCGCAAGCTTCTAGCAACAGGGCTCTAAACAGCAGCATCCAGAACAAGGATTCACCATTTATCTGCCGGTTCATTCCCGAGCGGCAGGATAGCGAAAGGGATTAGGTTGATTTAAACAGGGAGGTTTTGATGCAGCTATCACCGTTGGTAAATCCCGCGGCAGCCTTGAGCAAGGAGGAGATTTCACGATACAGCCGCCATCTGCTGGTTCCCGATGTGGGCCTGGAAGGCCAGAGACGCCTCAAAACCAGCAAGGTTCTGGTGATAGGGGCTGGCGGGCTGGGGTCGCCAGCGCTCCTGTACCTTGCGGCAGCGGGAGTGGGGACGTTGGGGATCATCGATTTCGACGTTGTCGATGAATCCAATCTGCAAAGACAAATCATTCATGGACACTCGGATATCGGCAGGCTCAAATCCAGAAGCGCGAAAGACTCGGTCAACGAGTTGAATCCCTGTGTCCATGTGCAACTTCACAATGAGTGCCTGGAAGCGGCCAATGCTCTGGAAATCATCTCAGGCTACGATCTGATCTTGGATGGAACAGATAATTTTGCCACGCGCTATCTCGTCAACGATGCCTGCGTGCTTGCCGGAAAGCCCTACGTCTGGGGATCCATCTTCCGTTTTGAAGGACAGGCTTCGGTGTTCTGGGAGAACGCGCCCGACGGACGCGGCCTGAATTATAGGGACTTGTATCCCGAGCCCCCGCCACCGGATATGGCGCCCTCATGTGCCGAAGGAGGAGTCCTCGGCGTTCTCTGCGCCGTGATCGGCGCCATCATGGCAACGGAGGCCATTAAATTGATCACCGGCCTGGGCGAGACCCTGCTTGGACGGCTTGCCGTGTACGATGCCCTGGATATGACATTCCGGTTTATCCCGCTGCGGCGCGCGCCCGTGCGGGCGCCCATCACTGGATTGATCGATTATCGGGAATTTTGCGGGCAAAAACGATCTGTTCCCGGGAACAAAACGGATATTCCCCTGATCAGCGCGCTGGAACTCAAGAAAATGAGGGAAAACGATGCGGACTTGCGGCTGATAGATGTCCGTGGGCTGGAGGAGTGGAATATCGTTCGTATCGAGGGCGCCGACCATATTCCCAAGAATGAAATGATGTCGGAAGAGGTTTTGTCCCGACTCAACAAAGACGATTTCATCGTGGTCCATTGCAAGATGGGAGCACGTTCGCGGGATGTTCTCATCGAAATGCAGAAGCAGGGCTTCACCAACATCAAAAGCCTCGATGGCGGAATCCTGGCGTGGATAAAGGACGTCGATCAATCATTGCCGAGTTATTAGTTGAAAAGCATCATTAGTTGAAACGGAAGAGCCTCCGCGGCTTCACTTTCTTATCGAAACTGTTTCGCTTCCATCAGATTTTGCTTCTCGCAGCGCATTAACCGGTTTTCCGCAATTCATGATTTTTTAAGAAACCGCCTTTTGGCGGAACAGGAGATGCTTTATCTCATTTTTTGAATGCACGGACATCAGGGAGGCTAAAAATTATGCTGACGATAGACGCCAGGCTGGTAAATGCAATGATCGCGCAGGCACGCAAGGATCATCCCATTGAAACCTGCGGCATCATAGCGGGCTGCGAAGGATCCGATGTTCCGCTACGCCTGATCCCGATGCGAAACATTGCTCAATCCGAAACGTTTTTTACATTCGATCCGCAGCAGCAACTGCAGGTATGGAGGGAGATGGAAGCCCAGGGAGAAGAACCGGTCGTGATCTACCACTCGCACACCCATGCACCGGCCTATCCGAGCCATGCCGATGTCAAGCATGCGATGGAACCCAGTGCCCACTACGTGATTATTCCGACGGATTCCAGGTATGAGGAGGAAATTCGCAGCTTCCGCATCGCGGACGGAATGGTTACCGAAGAGCGCATCAGGATGCTGAATTTGTATCAATCGGATGGCGAACTGGCAACGATGACCTGAGCGTTCAAATTACGCGTTGGCTTCAATTTCTGCCTTTTATTCCGGGGAAGCCGTGAATGAACGTGCACATGCCGGCCGGCTTTCCTGAACCCGGATCCTCGATACGCAGCTACTTATTATGCAATAGCAGCTTTTTTACCGATTAAAAAATTGATTAAAAATTCCAGGAAGGAGCAGCCATGCCAGTAACCGTGAATATCCCGACCATCTTGAGGCCTCTTACCGACAATCAGAAACGCGTCGAAATCACCGGTTTCAACGTTCTCGAAGTCATCGAACAGATGGAGCAGCAGTATCCCGGCGTCAGGGAGAAATTGATCGCCGAGGGAAAGGCGCATCGTTTCATCAACCTGTACGTGAATGATGATGACATCCGTTTTCGCGAAGGCCTTCTCACGAGCCTGAAGGACGGAGATTTATTGACCATCCTGCCCGCTGTCGCCGGGGGATGCTGATCCGGCCGGCCTCAATGGAGGGAAACAGGAATATGAATCATCCGGATCGTGCGCTGAGTGGCTGTGCGATAACGGGACTGAAAAGCCCGGCGCCTGATTTTGCCGCCATGGCCTCTTCCCTTTTTTACCAGTCGGCCGCATTGGGCATGGAAGTGGGATCGATCGAAAGCTGTCCGGACAACGCGGTGTTTTCCTTTGAATTCGAAACTCCCCTCACCATGCCTGTCGCGTGCAGGGTGACGAGGTGGCACGATGCTTCGAAACAGGCATCAGTGACCGAAAATACCATGCAGGCAGCTTGCGGGCTGATGTCCGTCCATGGACGAGCCGGCGGCAAGTCCCGGCCGCTGGACCTCCGCTACGTTTCGACGCTGACCGCCGCACTGGCGCTGCAGGGGGGCGCTGCCGCTTCCATTGGCCAGTTGCGCGGCCTTTCGGTATCCAGCAGCAATGTTTCGATGGCTTCCGCGGCCCTGCTGAGCGTGGGGCAATATATCGCGGGGGCAACCGCCTCGGAATCCCCGGAGAGGCTGTCGCCAGGCTGTGTCCCAAGCCGGGCCTGTCCTCCCTTCACCTCGCTGGATGGCGTCGTTTTCGAGCTGGAAACACTCGATGCCGGACCCTGGAAAAAATTCTGGTCGGAACTCGGCGTAAGTGCGGCGGCTGCCGGCAAGGGGTGGACAGCTTTCCTGATGCGATATGCGAAGGCCATGTCCCCGCTGCCCGATGAATTAGTCGATGCCATATCGCATTTCACCTATCACCACATTGCTCAGGTCTGTGCCAGTACCGGCATGGCTATTTGCCCGGTGCGTTCTCTCCAGGAAAGGGCAGGGGATGACGACAGCAGGCACATCTGGTCTCAAGGCCCGTGGGAGTTTGTTTTCGAGGGAAACCCCAGCGGCAGGCCATTGAGCAGGATCACCAGTGATCTGCCCCTGAGCGGCATCATCGTCGTCGAATCCTGCCGCAGGATACAAGGTCCGCTCGCGGGGCACCTGCTCGCTCTCCTCGGTGCGGAGGTTATCCGCATAGAACCGCCTGGGGGAGATCCACTCCGAGGCATGCCGCCCATGGCCGAGGGCTGTTCCGCTCGCTTCGATGCGCTCAACCGGCTAAAAACCATTCGGGAAATCGACATCAAGTCTCCGTACGGACAAACGGAAATCAAGGAACTGGCGCAGGGGGCCGACGTATTTCTGCATAACTGGGCGCCGGGCAAGGCGTTGTTATTGAATCTGGACGAGGAAGCCTTGACTGCCATCAATCCTTCCCTGATTTATGCCTATGCCGCCGGCTGGGCAACGGACAGGCCGGCGCTCTGTCCATCGAATTCAATGCCCGGTACGGATTTCATGGCTCAGGCCTATTCAGGCGTAGCCGGGAAGATCGCCGAAGCCTCGGGTACGCATTGCGGTTCCCTTTTTACCATTCTCGATGTGCTCGGAGGCGTGGTTTCGGCACAGGGAATCACGGTCGCGCTACTCAACCGATGCATGAATAATGTCGCTGGGAGAGTGACGTCGTCACTGATGAGTGCAGCAACGCTGCTTTGCGCGGATGATTTTGATGGTTTGTACAACCTATCCCGCATCAGTCCGCCCCCGCAAAGCATGATCGACGCCATCTATGCCACCAGGCAGGGGAAAATTGCCGTCGAGTGCCGCGACCGGAAGATGGTGACGCGGTTGGTTGAAACCCTCGAAGCGACCCTTGGAGCGGGTGTCGGCATGGAGGAAGAAGGGTTTTCGCACCTGAGGGATCTGTTTCTATCGAGGACAGCGGACGAATGGGTCCAGATCCTCGGAGAGGCGGATGTTCCGGCAGCCGTGGTTATCGAAGACCTCGCAGACCTGCATGGCATAGAACTTCTGCAGCCAGGCCTCAGTCCCGGTTCTTACACAAAAGTCAATTCTCCCTGGAGCTTCAAATGAATCATTCAGGCATCGTGGATCTGGTTCCCGAGAAGGTTCGCAGCCAGTGGGTCAGGGATGGAATCTATCCCAATAAATCCCTGTATGAGCTGTTTGTCGAGCATGCGTGGAGGCATCCCGACGGTCCGGCAGTAATCAGCCTCGATGAAACTGTCACCTACATGCAGCTATTGAGCAAAGTCCATCGGCTGGCGAACGGTTTCAGGGCGCGAGGGGTTGTCGCGGGCGACGTTATCGCATACCAGCTTCCCAACAGTTGGCGGTGTTGCGCAATCGATCTCGCCGCCGCGGCGCTTGGCGCGATTGCCGCCCCCTTTCCGCCGGGTCGCGGCCGCCTCGATATACAGTCCCTGCTGAGGCGGTGTGATGCACGCGTCATTATTGTCGAGCAGGAACACACAAAGACCGATCTTTGCGAATTGATCGAATCACTGCGGCCGACGCTGCTGTCGCTTCGCATTCTGGTCGTGGATGGGAACCCCCGGCAAGGCTGGCATACGCTGGAAGATCTGCTTCGCGCGAAATCTATCGAACCTGATGAATTACCAGCGGTTTATCCCGATTCGCCCGCTCGCTTCCTGATATCGTCCGGAACGGAATCAGAGCCGAAATGGGTTGCATATTCCCACAACGCGCTGGCCGGAGGAAGAGGGCGCTTTCTGCGGCGAATACATCCCCAAGGAAGCACTTTCAGCGGGCTCTACCTGATGCCGCTGGGCACGGCGTTCGGCTCGACTGCGACGTCTGGTGTTTTATCCTGGCTGGGTGGATCGGTTGCCGTACTGCCGCAATTCGATGTTGCCATCGCCATTCGAGCCATTGCAAAGCTGAGGCCCACTCATATCCTGGGCGTTCCCACCATGTTCCAGCGTATCGCAGCGGATCCGGCGCTGGCCAAGGCTGATACTTCCAGCCTGGTCGCCATCATCAGCGGCGGGGCAAAAATCGATGAGGCATCCATCCGCCGCTGTACCGAGGCATTCCGATGCGGCTTCATCGGCTTGTACGGTTCGGCGGATGGCATTAATTGCCATACCATGCTCGACGACGATCCGGAAACCATTTTCCGCAAAGCAGGACGTCCCAATCCCGAGGTTTGCTCCATCCGGATAGTCGATGACCAGAAACAGGAAATACCGCGGGGCTGCATCGGTGAAATTGCCGCCCGGGGTCCGCTGAGTCCCATGCAATACGTCAGTGCGCCAGAATTGGACGAACGATACCGGGATGGAGAAGGATGGGTCTATACCGGGGATCTTGGCCTGATCGACGACAAGGGCTATCTCGTGCTCTCCGGGCGGAAAAAAGAGATCATCATTCGTGGGGGCGTCAATATCAGCCCCGCTCAGATCGAAGATATTGCTGCTTCCCATCCGGCTGTCGTCAGCGCAGCCTGTGTACCGGTTGCCGATCCGGACCTGGGGCATCGGGTCTGCCTCTGCCTGGTATTACGGGAGGGAATGGAGCGTCCATCGCTATCGCAATTCACTGGCTACCTGCACAAACAGGGCCTGGAAATAAACAAACTTCCGGAGTATCTGCGTTATTACCGGCAGTTGCCACTCAGTCCCGCCGGGAAAATCGATAAAAAGCAATTAGCGGCGGAGATCGAGCTTGCCCAACGCATGACGGTACCCGGCCTTGCCCGCCAGGCGCACTGATGCCGCAAGCCTATAACAAATCAGACCATACCGCGCTGGCCAGATCGCTCTCCATCGAGATGCGAAAGTTCGTGGATGAAACAATCATACCCAATGAGGCGCGCCTTGCCCAAGACGGCGAAGCATCATCGCGGCTGCAGTCGGAGCTGATCGAGAAGGCCAGGCATGCCGGACTCTGGGGGTTGTTTTACCCCTTCTCCCACGGCGGCAAAATCGTCTCGCTCGAAGACTATCTGATCGTCGCCGAACAGGAGGGGCGTACGGAATACTCCGGAGCAATCTTTGGCGGCCATACCGCACTCGATGCGCATATGCTCCTGGAATTCGGTACGGATGAAATCCGCAGGCGCTTTCTGGAACCCATGGTGGCGGGAGAGGCCATTCCCGGCTACGGAATGACAGAGCCGGAGCATGGCGGGTCGTTTCCCGGCCTGATAACGACTTTCGCACGCCTGTCCGGCGGCAACTGGATAATCGATGGCGGAAAGTGGTTTGTCGGCAACGCCGAACGGGCCACTTTTATCACTGTTCTGGCGCGCACGGCCGGCGAAGACACCGCGCTCGGCAACGCCCTTTCCATGATTGTCGTTCCCACCAATTCGCCGGGGTTCCGGTTCGAACGCCCCATCAGCATGATGGGACGCTCACTGGGCCAGGGCGAAATTTCTTTCAGGGGCGTGCGGGTCCCCGAGGATCATCTCCTGGGGGCGCGCGGCAGCGGCATCGATTTGATGAAGCGACGGCTGGGCATGGGGCGATTGCTCCGTGCCATGAACTGGGTGGGACTGGCGCAGCGGTGCTTCGACCTGATGGGCGCCCGAATCCATTCCGGGCGCGGCAGATCCGCCCGATTAGCCGAGAAACAGCTGGTGCGGCAGCACGTTGCCAACGCGTATCAGGCCATTGCAGGTGCCCGTGAACTGATCCGGGTGGCCGCGAGGGGGGTCGATGCCCGGCGTGCCGATGATGTCGAAATCAATGTCGCCAAGATGGCAGCATCGCAAGCCTTGTGCCTTGCTTCGGATTCAGCGGTGCAACTATACGGCGCGGAAGGCATCAGCGACCTGACTCCCCTTTCAGGTATTTTCAGGATAGCGCGCACCTCACGCATCCTCGACGGCACCGACGAGTCGCTTATCAGCTCTGTGGGCCGGCGGCTCATCGATTTCTACAAAGAGCAGGATGCATACCATTTTGCCTGATCCGATTGCCGCACTTTCCAACCCCAACCCTTTACGGAAGCCATGCTCCCGCAGGGGAGACAAGATATGATATATACATATTCCCCGTTGCTCTTGCAGATGTGCCGGCATCAGCAGGCAACCGCGGGTCCAGGATGGAGGCGTCGGCGCTAATGTCCCGCTGGACCCGCTTGCATATGCCGGCTGCCGATATTTTGTTCCGGATCGTCCTGGTATCCGCAATGGCCCTGCCCATGCTGATGCTGTATGCCGTCAGCACGCTTGGACCGATGCTCAGCCGTGACCTGGGATTTGATCCGGCGCTGCTCGGTTACCTGGTAATGAGCTCATTCGGCCTGGCAGCCGTATTGTCGTTCTGGGCGGGCGCCATCGTCGATCGGCTCGGCTCGCGCCATGCGCTGATGGCGTTGTTTCTCGCCATCGCGCTGGCCTTCATGCTGATTGCGTCGATCGACAGCTTTCATGGGCTGGTTGCGGCAGCAGCGATCTGCGGAATCGGCCAAGCCCTTGCCAATCCGGTCACCAATCTGCTGATCGGGGAGCGAATTCCCAAAGAGAAAAAAGCAGGAGTCGTAGGACTCAAGCAATCCGGTGTTCAGGTCGCAGCCCTGTTCGCAGGCCTGGCGCTGCCAGGTATCGCGTTTCAATATGGCTGGCGCGCGGCGTTCGGCGGAATTGCTCCGGTAGCCATGCTATTCCTGGTTGCCACGCTTTTTTTCGCTCCCGGGAAACACGGCAAGACCGGCGGGAGCTTCACTTTCTCCAGGCCCAATCCGCTATTGCTGCGGTTGATGGGCATCCAGTTTTGCGTTGGCATATCGCTCTCCGCTTTCGTCACGTTTCTGCCAACCTTTGGCGCCCTGCAAGGCATGTCCCATTCCCTTGCCGGCACCTTGATCGCGGTTTTTGGCGCGATGGGAATGCTCTCCAGGATAGTCCTGACACCCATGGGAGCAAAACTCAAGGATGAGTCGCTGCTTCTGCTTGCGCTGATTGCCATTTCGGCCTGCTCGGTGGCGGTGACGATGCACGCGGGCCCCGAAAGCCACTGGCGGCTATGGACCGGGGCCATCGGCATGGGACTTGCCGCTGTGGGAACCAATGCGATAGCGATGAGCATGCTGGTAAGAGATGCGGCATTTGGCGCAGTGACCACGGCATCCGGTTTTATTTCGGTTGCCTTCTTTGGCGGCTTCGCATTGGGTCCTCCGCTTCGAGGCGCCTTATCGAGCCATTCGGGAGATCCGCAGCCGGGATGGCTTATGCTGATTGGCGTGCTTTTATGCGGTTGCATCCTGTCGCTGGCACTGGCATCGGCTCGCCGGCGCACGGCGGGGATGCCAGGCGCAGCCACGCGCGCCGCCTAGCGCTCGCTTGCCTGGATACCCAGAAAATGGACCACTGCATCGACAAACAGATCGGGCGCAGTCCTTATCGCGCCATGTTGTTGCCCCTGCAGGATCCTGATCCGGCTGGAGGGGAGCGCCCGGTGAAGCATTTCCGCAATATGGCGGCGGCGGGGCGGGCTTTCGCCGCCAAGCAGGAGCAAAACCGGAGTTTTGAGGCGATGAAACCGTTGGGGCGTAAAGACATAGCGATCGATCCCGCGCAATTCGCGATGAATGGTATGCGCCTCGGCAATTCGTTCAGGCCAGTGCACACCAGCCCGCATGGCGGCAATCTCATGGGGAGGCATTTTGACGATCTTGCGAAAAAAAAGCAGCAGGACTTCTTCCCGCTCGCCTGCTTCCAGCAGGGCTTCGAATTTCGCATCGAGTGCGGGAGACCAGCCACTGCCTGCCAATGAGATGGGGGGTTCATAGAGTATGAGCTTGCCGATGCCGGGAGCCAGGAGTGCTGCTTCCAGGGCGCAGAGTCCTCCGAAGGAATGCCCGAGCAGATGCACCGTCCCCCCGATGGCGTCCATGACCGCGGTGACATCTTCGCACTCGCGTTCGAACGCATAACCCTGGGCATCGCCGCTTTGCCCGCGGCCGCGCCGATCGAGGGTCCACACCTCGAAATGGCGTTCAAGCGCGGGCAATACAGGGGTCCATGCCAGATGGTCGCCGGAGGTGCCGTGCACGAGCAGCAGGCGCTCTCCCGCGCCGCTGTGCCAGCAGGCGATGGATGTGCCATCCTTCGAGGAGACCAGGTCCATGATTTTATGATACCGGATTTTTCTAAACGGGAAGCAGGATCGGCCACGTGGAAGAATTTGAGCGCATGCGCGTGAAGCGATTAAAGCGGCTCATTCTTTGGATGGGAATAGGCTTCATGCTGCTAATTCACGGCACCCCCGGCGCGGAAGAAGGCAGATCTTCCCTGGGCCAGATCCATCCGCACCTGCGCCTTACGGGAGAGCTTTATGGCAGCTACGAGGCGTGGGATTACTTCCGGCCCAGTCCAGCGATAAACAATAATAATGCCTACGACTTATGGTCGGTACGCGCCAGATTCGGCGCATTGTTGACTACTCCCTATGTCGATGGTTATGCGCAGGCCCAATATATCGGTCTATACGGGCTGCCCGATAACGCCGTGGCTTCTCCCGGCGGGCCGCTGGGGCTGGGTGGTGCTTATTTTCTGGCGAATCAGGCCACCAACGCCAGTAACGTTTTCCTGAGGCAGGCCTACCTCGACTTCAAATTCGATTCCCTGGGCCTGCCGGGAGCATTCCTGAAGATTGGCCGGTTCGAATTCATGGATGGAATGGAATACAGAACCGGCGTGGACAAATTCGATGGAATAAAAAGGGCGCGCATCGCGCAACGCCTCCTCGCATCGAATGTGGTTCATGTGGGGCGAAGCTTCGACGGCTTCAGCTCAGTTTATGATCAACCGGGTTTCAATATGACGGTGACCGGCATTCGTCCCACCCAGGGCGGGTTTACCGTCCAGGGACAGGATGAAATCGGCGATATCAACCTTTTTTATGCCGCGCTCACCAGCAAGAAAGACACTTTGCTGCCCGGAACCGAAGGCCGGCTTTTCTATTTGAATTACGACGACAAGCGTAATACCCAGGTGATAGACAACCGGGCCGGCACGGATCGGCCCTGGCTGAATAGCCAGAAACTGAATATCCACACCCTGGGGGCGCATCTGCTGACCCTTCAGCAAAGGGATGCTGGAAGCATGGATGCATTATTGTGGGGAGCCTACCAGTTCGGCGATTGGACCAACCAGGATCATCAGGCCTGGGCGATCGCTGCCGAGGCCGGTTACCAGTGGACGAAACTCCCTTTCAGGCCATGGCTGCGCGCGCTCTATTTCCTGAGCTCGGGCGACAATAATGCGAAGGACGATAAACATAGAACTTTCTTTACGGCTCTTCCCAGCGGGCGCGCCTATGCCAAGCTGCCCTTCTACAACCTGATGAATCTGCAGGATGCTTATGTTCAGATGATCGTATCGCCCACTGCGCAAACCCGTGTAACCATCGATGCGCATCACCTGTCGCTCAATAATGCGGGCGACCTGTTTTACGGCGGATTGGGACCGACATCGCGCTCGGGAGCATTCGGCTATTCAGGCAGGCCTTCCAGCGGCAAAAGCGATGTGGGCCAATTGGTGGATATCAGTTTCACACACACGCTCAACAAGCAATTGTCATGGAGATTCTATTATGGGCATGCTTTCGGCGGCGATGTCGTCAAGAATATCTATCAAGGGAAAAAGGATATCGACATGATCTACATCGATTTCAATCTGGTCTTCTGAGGAAATATTATCCATGCATATTTTAGAGGAGAAGGCTGGCAGTGCGGACACGCCGCTGCTGAGCCGCAAGGAGATGGTGCATGCACTTGAACTGATGATCCGCCGCATGGATGCCATCGATTCGTGTTGCGCCGACGGCTTTCCCCTTTACTCGCCGGGGAGTGCCGGCCAGTGGGCTACTTCCATGGGAGGTTCCTGGGTCGGCGGATTCTGGGGCGGCTGGTGGTGGTTGCGGTCGCGGATAACCGGGGCCGCGCCGGACAGGCGCAAGGCATCCGATATCTGCAGGCGCCTATCCTCGAAAATCGATGCCGATTCCATCAACCGCAGCCTGATCTTCTGGTATGGCGCTTCCCTTGGCGATCTCTGGTTCGGTGATATCGACGCACGGGAACTGGCCAGGGAAGCTGCAGCCGCCACTGCCGCTTCCTATGATCCGCAAATGGATTGCATCCCGCTTGGCACCGGGATGGGCGGCGGAAGCGAGGGAAACCAGCGAGTAACGATAGATACGCTTGCCGCCCTGATCCAGTTGCTGGACCACAGCGAGCATGCCGCTTATCGCCATATAGCCCGTTGTCATGCAGACACCCTGCTGGCCGTCTGCCATGCCCATGGCGGCGCGTTTCATGCCGGTGCCTGCTTCCAGGATGGTGGTTTCAGGCCGGTTGATTATGCTGGCGCATGGTCTCGCGGCCAGGCGTGGGCCATGCTGGGGTTGACGCGGGCGGCGGCACGTTGGGGAGAACCTTATCTGACCCATGCCCGCTCTGCCTGCGAGTACTGGAAGCATTCGCGTCCGGCGCCCTTTCCTCCGGATCGGCTGAACCAGCCGGCACAGCCCCGCGATCCCTCGTCAACCGTAATCGCGTCCCTGGCGATGCTTTCCCTGGCTGACCTGACCCCGGATGGCGGTCGCTGGCATGACGCGGCCTTGCGGCAAGTTGCGGCAATCATCCGCAGCCGGTATTTCAGTGGCTTCGCCGGGAATAATGATCATGCCGGATGTGGAGACGAGCCGGCTCCAGGAATATTCCGGGGCTGCTGCTATAAAACTCATCCAGGAAGGAATGAACTGGTCGAGTCGGCCTGGGGAAGTTTTTTTCTCATGGCGGCAGTCTCGGTTCTTGCTGGCATTTGCGACCCAAATCACTTTTAAAGGAATGAAATGATGAATATGCACTTCGAACCGATCAGCCGGATCATGCCATGCCTGGTCCTGGCGATGGCCGTTTTTATTTCACCTCCAGGCATGGCGCAGGAAGCGGATCATGAATCCATTATTTTGCACGCCGCGCGGGTCTTCGATGGCGATAACATCAGGGCCGATACGTCGGTATTGCTGGTAAATGGAAAGGTGGCGCGAATCGGTCCGCGTGAATCCTTCGGATCCAGCCATGCAAAAGTCATTGACCTGGGGGACGCCACGCTGCTGCCGGGTTTCATTGAATTGCATGCGCATCTCGCATTTCAGCATGTTCCCCCGGATACCGTGCTGAAGCATGGAATCACGACGATCCGGGATGTGGGAGGGCCTCTGCATAAGCCGTATGGCGGCGACGGGAGTCTGCGCGTGCTGACATCCGGGCCGATTATCACCGCACCGGGAGGTTATCCCATCCCCATGCTGGGGGAGGACGCGGATATTGCCGTGGCCGTTTCCACGGAGAAAGAAGCGCGGGCAACCGTTCGCGATCTTGTTCGCGGCGGGGCTGTCGTCATTAAAATCGCGCTGGAACCCGGTGGCGAAGCAGGGGCGCCCTGGTCATCCGGGCATGGCGCCGGTCATGATCATGGCGATCACGGCCATGCCGGCGCAAAACCTGCGCATGCCCATCCCCAGCATGCCCACCATGCTTTCCATCCGAAATCGGCGTGGCCGCTATTGCCGGAAAACATAGTGAAGGCGATCGTGGATGAAGCGCACAGGAACAATCGAAAGGTGACGGCGCACATCGCGGAGGAGCGGGGTGCGCGAATAGCCATCGACGCGGGTGTGGATGAATGGGCCCATGTGCCTTGCGACCCCATTCCTGAATCACTGTTGAAAAAGGCGGTGGCGCAAAATGTAAGGATCGTCACCACGCTGGATACGTTGTCCAGGTGCTCCGGTGTTGCGGGCAATGCAGGCATCTGGACGGGTCTGGGGGGGCAACTCCTGTATGGCGCGGAAATTGCGCATCCCGATATCCCCAGGGGCATCGACGCGCAGGAACTTCTTTACATGATGCAGATGGGAAAGATGGGACCGATCGACGTCCTGCGCGCCGCGACATCGAAAGCGGGCCAGCAACTGGATCTGCCGCTACTGGGTACTTTGCAGCAGGGTGCTCCGGCCGACATCATCGCAGTGAAGGGCGATCCCACTCGCAACCCGAAAATTCTGGAATATCCTGATCTGGTTATTTCCGGGGGCAAGATCATCGTCAACAATTTTTGACTGGCTACGGAAAACAGGGCGTCCTAAGATCGTCTTCAGAGCGTCTTGCACGCTGCCTTCAGCTAATTTTTACCTGGCTCAGGATGTCTCGTTAACCCGCGTATGGCATTGATCAGCTCAAGCGCTTCGACAGGCTTGGTGAGGTGGAGCTGGAAGCCCGCCTCGATCGCCCTGGTCCGGTCTTCCGGCCGGGCAAATGCCGTAAGCGCAATGGCGGGAATGGTTCTGCCTTTCTCCTCAGGAAGATTCCTCACTTCCTGCATGAGCTGATATCCGTTTTTTTCCGGCATGCCGATGTCGCTGACCATGACATCCGGCCATATGGTTTCGAGGCGCCGCAATGCTTCGCTAGCGCTGGCAGCCGTGAATACGCTTGCATGGCATCTGGTCAGTATTCCCTTGATAAGTTCGAGCGAATCCAGCTCATCATCGACCACCAGCACGTGCACTCCAGCGAGCATGAGGTTGCTGGCTACCTGAACGCCGGGTTTGAGAACAGCTTCATTCTCCCTGTCCCGCGTATTGCCGCCCGTGCTTGCCAGCGGAAGGCATACGGTGAAGGTCGCTCCCTTTCCCACGCCTTCGCTTTCCGCTTTGATCATTCCTCCGTGGAGCTCCACCAGTTGCTTGACGATGGCAAGTCCCAGGCCAAGGCCGCCGAACTGGCGGGTCAGGGAGGGGTCCGCCTGGCGGAAACGATCAAACACATAGGGCATGAAATCAGGGGCGATTCCCAGGCCCGAGTCGTTGATTTTGATTTCCAGGTAGGAACCCGCCCGCTCGGCCAAAACTTCTATCCCGCCGCCCTTTGGAGTGAACTTTATGCTGTTTGAGAGGATATTCCAGAATATCTGCTGCAGCCGGTTGTGATCGCCCCAGATAAGGCCGTGCCGGCAGCCGATTTTTGCCGATAGAGCGATACCTTTGGCCTGTGCAGTAGGATTGACCGACTCAATCGCGGCCCTGACCAGGTCAATCACGTCCACTTCCCTCATCTCGAGCCTTACTTTTCCGGAGATGATGCTGCTCATCTCCAGCAGATCTTCGATGAGCTTGTTCTGCGCGCGTGCGTTGCGTTCTATGGTTTCGAGGCCCCGGTGCACGTCCTCCGGTTTCATGTTCCCGCTCAGGATGAGCTGAGCCCAGCCCAGGATCGCGTTCAGCGGCGTCCTGAGCTCGTGGGAGAGGGTGGCCAGGAATTCGTCCTTGAGCCGGCTTGCCCGTTCCGCCTCGTTACGCGCGATACGCTCGTTTTCGAGAAGCTGACGTTTCTCCGCGTCGGCCAACGCCAATGCTTCACCCAGCTTGGCGACTTCGTTTTCAGTGGGCTCGCCATAACGGTTCGGGCGAGCTCCTCTCGTGATCCCCGCCACTTGGCGGGCGAGCTCCGCCAGCGGTTGCAGTATGCCTAGGCGGGTATAAAAAATGATGGCGATGGTGGCGATAAGCGCAACGAAAATGACCGCCATTTCAAAAATGATCTGGCGTTCGAGCCGTGCTACTCCCAGGTTCGCCTGGGTTTCCATGCGACTGCTGAACATCTCTATGAATTTCTGTATCGGCTCCATGATGGCCGCTTTCCCGGCGAGATATTCCGGCCCGACGAGCATTTGTATCGCCAGTTCCCGATCGGGCTTTTCTTTTACCGGGTCGCCGCGTCCGTCGTCGGACAGGCCTTCCGCGACGTCAAACGCCCGTTTTTCAAAGTTGACCAGTTGGTTGGAATTCTCCAGCGCGCGGTGCAGAAGGTCGTATTCCTCCTCGCGAAAGTGCGAGCGCCGAAACATTTCATCCAGCGAGATTGCTTCGACGTGCTCGACCGTAGGCGGTTTTCCGGCGGCGGCAAGATGCCAGTAGGTAGCGGAATAATTGAGCGGCCGCGGTTTTTTTCCAGCCCGGATGTCGAGTATCTGCTGGAAATAAAGCCGGTAGATGGGAGCGCCGGTGATCACATAGGCGCGGGCCATGCTGGTGAGGTCATCGGAGCTTTGCAGCAGTTCATTGGCGAGCAGCAGCGCCTTGTAGCGGTGCCGTTCATTTTCCGTAATATCTTCACGAATGCTCAGGGAATGAAATACCAGCACGCCCATGGTCAGCAGCAGCAGCGGCAGAGCAAAATTGGTAAGCTTGGTGAAATTTTTGATATTCATGGTTTTGGGTACCACGGTCCATTGTTGCTGCTGCTACCCGCTTTTTACCATAGTACAGAAATTTGTGTATACCGCCTTTTGGATCAGTCAAACAATAATAATTTCAATCCCCTGTAAGGGATGGCGATTATGGTTTGTCAGCTTGAAGAGGCGTCTCCCGCCCGGCATTGCGGAGAGCGAGGAATCCTGGTTTCTTATTCCCGCAATGCTGCTGAAACATGCGGATGCTAGCTTTTCTTTCTTGATCTTTCGGTCTGGGGGAAAGAAACATGCGTACATATCGTTCTTGCGCTATTTTTGCAGTTGCCATTCTTCTGCTCAGTCTGGGTGCGGCGGTAGCGGCTTTGCATGGCAAACGTCCGGCCAATCCAACGCTGGAAATGTATGATGATCTCAACAGATCCTTCGCAAGACTCTGGAAAGCGCGCCTGGGCGTCCCGATTGCACTGAATCAGGCCCGGAGTAAATCGGGGGTTCCGATACGCGCCACACTGGATGGACTCGATGTCGTCACGCTTGCCTTGTCCCTGGATGTCGATGCATTGAAAAAGAATAGCCGATTTTCATTGCCGGGGGAGCAAAAGCCTTCTCTACAGAAAAATCGGCCTTTTACCACCGCGGTGGTATTTCTGGTGCGCAAAGGCAATCCCAGGAAAATCGAAGACTGGAATGACCTGGTGCAGCCTGGCGTGGAGATCGTCACGCCGGACCCCAAAACTTCGCTGGATGCCCGCTGGAACTATCTCGCGGCATGGGGATACGCGGCCCGGAACGCGAGCACGAACGCGGACGAGGCGGAGGCATTCGAGTTCATGAAAAGCCTGTTCGCAAACGTCAAGACACGTGATCCCAGTCTGGAGGACTCGATCAAGACTTTCGCTGAACGCGGTACTGGCGATGTGTTGCTCGTATGGGAAAATCAGGCTCATCATCTTGCGCAAGATTCTGGCGGACGCGAATTCGAGGTCGTCACGCCTTCCGTCTCGATCATGGCGGAGTCTCCCGTGAGCGTGGCTCTAAAGAGAACAGATGAACAGGCAGGAAAGGAACTCGCCCAGGCATACATCGAGTATCTGCATATGGTAGAGGCGCAGGATATTGCCGGAAGGCATTTTTATCGGCCTCGGGACAGCAGGGTAGCGGCCAAATACGCTGCCCAGCTTCCACCGCTGGAGTTGATTACCATCGACGACGTTTTTGGCGGCTGGAAGCAGGCACAGCTCACCCATTTTGCCCCTGGTGCCTTTTTCGACAAGATCCAGGGCAATTCATAGCTGGATTTCCTGCCGCGCTCCTTTGGCTCGACTGCCAGCCGGGCCAACAGGAAACGGGCATGGCTATCACGGCATCCCGGAAAGTCATCACACCAGCCTATCGAACGCCTCCGCAGGCAGGATGCCAGAGGCAATCAATGTCCATTCCAATCCCTGCTGGATTATGTGTGCCAACGCACTGAGCAATAGGCGCAAGGAGAGCACTATTGCAGGCATCGATAGTCAGCCGACAGCGGGGGTGTAATAGCGAGCTGATTCTTTGACCTGCTGGCTGCTTTCTATCGTTTTATCCTAAATCCGCCTGTAGCGAACTGACCATACAGGTGAACGTCGAGTACCGCGGAGAGTCTTTGTGGATCGTGACTCCAAACTGAAACGAGCGGTCAATTGCTGGATTTAGGCTTATACCGATGAGCGGGAGAACTGGCATTTTCAACCTTTACTGTGGAGAAAAACAACATGTCTATACCAAATAGGTTTGCTGCTCTGGCTATCGTGCTGGTCACCGGTTTATTTATCGCAGGCTGCGGGAAAAGCGGCGAAAAAACCGCCCCGTCCGCGGCGCCGCAACCGGAGGCAAAAACGACAGTTGGAACGGAAATAGATGACAGCGCCGTCACTACCAAGGTGAAATCTGCCTTGATGGCCGATGCGGATGTGAAGAGTTTCGATATCAAGGTTGAGACAAGCAAGGGAGTAGTCCAGCTGAGCGGTTTCGTGGATAACCAGGGCCAGATCGATCGGGCTGTCACCGTGGCCAAGGGGGTCGATGGAGTAAAAAGCGTGGAGAACAACATGAACGTAAAAACCACGGAGACTACCGTTGGCGAAAAGATTGATGACAGCATTATCACTACCAAGGTCAAGGCGGCGCTGATGACCAATTTGGGCATGCAGGGTGCGGAGATCGGCGTGGTTACGCAGGACGGCCAGGTTCAGCTGAGCGGCTTCGTGGGTAGCCAGGCCCAGATCGACAGTGCAACGGGAGTCGCAAAAGGGGTGGAGGGAGTAAAAAACGTCATCAACGAGTTGGCGGTCAAAAAGTAATTTTAGTTTCTAACCATCTTGAATATATACACGAAAGGAGCTGAAGATGAACTGGGATCAAGTGGAAGGCAACTGGAAGCAATTCAAGGGCAAGGTGAAGGAGCAATGGGGAAAGTTGACCGATGACCACCTCGACACCATTGCCGGGCGGCGTGATCAACTGGCCGGAAAGATCCAGGAGTCCTATGGGATCACCAAGGAAGAGGCCGAAAAGCAGATTTCTGTCTGGGAGCGCAAACAGAAGGATAGTTGATCGCCGGCATAGGCTGAAGCCGAGCAGTCCTGCTCCTACTCCCCACTCCTGGTGGCCGCTCGTAAAGGCGCTCGATGAGCGGGCACCCGGAGCAATTAAAAATCTGGTTACCAGGAAAGGCAGAGGCGGGGAAACTGCCCGAGAGCTGGTAGGCGAATGCAGGAAAACGGAAAGGAATGGAAGCCGCAACTTTCATTCCAGGCAGAAGAAGCGGTGAACACACGGCAATCTTGATGATGCCCCCGGCTGAAAATAATTGCCGGGCTGCCGGTTCACCGACAGGCTCACCATAAGGAGAGGCGATCATGCTTTACACTATTGCCGTTGTCTTAATAATCCTGTGGTTACTCGGATTGGTAAGCTCCTATACCATGGGTGGTTTCATTCATATTCTTCTCGTCATTGCGATCGTGGCTGTTCTGCTGAGAATCATCAGCGGACGCAGGCCGCTGTGACGCAATAGGTGATGCAATAGATTGATGCCTGCTCTTGAAGGGCGAGACGGGTGGCGTTTGAGCAATTCATCACTGAAAGAAAGAGAGATCTTCAGCGTATCGCATCGCATACACGAGGAAAGTATCAAGTCTCGGATATCCAGAATGAAGCTTGGATAATGTCCCTGGATCTCCAGGAAAGCAAAGGTATATCCATCGCTTGGATGAGTCTCACAGTACACACTGTTCTCACGGACGCACGCCAGCTTTAGCCGTTATCAATTTGGTTGATGGCGAAATACGCCAGCGGATGCGAACTTTCATGCCTGCCACGGGTTGATTACTTTCACGCCGGCCGCCAGGAAAGGGCTTACGTCCCTTGTAGCCACGCTAAAACCGCTATCCAGAGCAATCGCCGCTATGACGGCATCAGCCGCCTCGATGCCGCTGCCGGCCTTACGGGCTGCAGCCAGCACATCGGCATAGGCGCGTGTGCAAGCCATATCAAACGACAACACCCGGCCCACAAATACCGGCAACACTTGGTGTTCAATGCTGTCACTAAGCACTGTCCGGCGCTTGCCACCGGGCATCAGGGCAACACCGGCCCGCAGTTCGGCCACCGTCATAGACGCCAGATAAAGCGTTTCCAACGGTTGACGATTCAACCAGTCAATCACTGTTTCACTGGGCACGGCTCGAAACTGCTCCGATATAACGTTTGTATCCAGCAAAATCATTCAAAACTCGCTGCGCGGGCTGGTGAATGGTCACGGTCAAAAACCGCCATTTCTTCGTCGGTCAATTTCACCTTGCGCCCGATGCTTGCTAGCAAGTCACCCAGCTTTACCCGGCCTTCCGGCTTCACGGCGGCAGCCAATATGTCGCACATCTCGGCTTGCAATGTACGGCCGTTCTGCGCCGCCCTCACTCGGATGGCTCGATGCACCTCTTCCGGCACATTCCTGATCGTTACTGCTTTCATGTCTGCAATCTCCTATTGATTTCCGTGAAATCAATTATACGAACTGCATTCAAGCATATCAAGCACTATCGACCACGCCCCTTGCGCTGGTTCGTTCTTGGCGTTCAACTCGGCTTGTAGTTTGGCTTTGCCACCACATAAAGACCTTCCCGGTCATTCACCTGGGGCATTAAAAAAAACGGACCCCAATCCATCGGCAAATCGCGCGGAGGATGGAGCACCAGGATTCATATGGTTGCCGCGAATGCTCGAACGGCTATAACGTTCGCGCTGTCGCCAGGGCAAGCGCACGATGCACCCGAAGGCCGTGAATTGCTGAATCGGCTCGGTCCACTCAGCCGTCCCCTGTATCTGTTGATGGATCGTGCCTATGAGGGTGATGAAACACGTCAACTGGCGCTTGAACTTGGCTTTGTGCCGGTAGTTCCCCCCAAGAGCAATCGAATCAACGCTTGGGAATACCATCGCGCGATGTATCGCCGCCAAAACGAAATTGAACGCTTGTTCCGCAGACTCAAGGGTTTTCGACGCATCTTCTCGCGCTTCGAGAAACTTGACGTCATGTTTGTCGGATTCATTCACTTCGCTTTGATCGTTGAAGCGTTCCGTAGTGTTAACACGCCCTGGAAAAAAAGTTTATTTTATAAATAAAAACAATAACTTGATAAAAACCATGCTCAAACGTTGCTTGGCGCTTCCTCAGGTTGCCAGATTATGCCAGACCAAATTACAAAAAAACCCGCAATTACGCGGGCTTAGCGGCTTTTTATGCCTTCAAATGCCTGGCCATGCCAGGGCAGGATCATTCCCACTCAATCGTTGCAGGCGGTTTTCCGGAGATATCATAAACTACCCGGTTGATGCCGCGAACTTCGTTAACGATACGGTTGGAGACCTTGGCAAGCAGGGTATAGGGAAGCTCTACCCAGTGGGCCGTCATGAAGTCTTCCGTCTGGACCGCCCGCAACGCCACCACGTACTCATAGGTGCGCCCATCGCCCATGACGCCCACCGATTTTACCGGCAGGAAGACGGCAAAAGCCTGGGAAGTTTTTTCATACCAGCCGGAGATGCGCAGTTCTTCGGTAAAGATTGCGTCGGCTCGCCTGAGCAGTTCAGCATATTCCGGCTTGACCTCGCCAAGGATGCGGACACCCAGTCCCGGACCGGGAAACGGGTGGCGGAAGATCATATCGTGCGGCAGCCCCAGGGTAAGGCCAAGCTCCCGGACTTCGTCCTTGAACAGATCGCGCAAGGGTTCGAGCAGTTTTAAATGCAGGGTCTCGGGCAAGCCGCCCACGTTGTGATGCGACTTGATCGCCTGCGCTTTTTTCGTTTTGCTGCCTGCGGACTCGATCACATCCGGATAGATCGTTCCCTGGGCAAGCCAGCGGGCATTGGGGATTCTGGCGGCCTCGCGCTGAAATACCTCGACGAACTCCCGCCCGATGATGCGCCGTTTTTTTTCAGGGTCCGCCACGCCGCACAATTGGCCGAGAAATGCTTCGCCGGCATCGACATGAATGACTTTGACGCCCAGGTTTTTGCTGAAAATATTCATTACCTGTTCCGCTTCGCCAAGCCGGAGCAGGCCGTTATCGACGAATACGCAGGTAAGCTGCGCTCCGATTGCGCGGTGGATGAGGGCTGCCGCCACCGACGAATCCACGCCGCCGGAGAGGCCCAGAATCACTTCATCCGCGCCCACTTCCGACCGGATCCTGCCGATTGCTTCTTCCACGTAGTCAGGCATATTCCAGTCATGACCCGCACCGCAAACGTCGTGCAGGAACCGGGCGATGATCGCTTTGCCCTGCAAGGTGTGGGTCACTTCCGGATGGAATTGTATTCCATAGAATTTCCGTACCTCGTCCGCCATTCCCGCTATGGGAGTGGCCGCGTTGCGCAGCATCACCTGGAATCCCGGCGGCAGCGCGGTCACGGAATCGCCATGGCTCATCCATACGTCGAGTATTCCGTTATCTTCCCGGCCGGTACGGTCCCGAATGTCGCGCAGCAAGCTGTTTTGGCCGGCGGCTGTCACCTCGGCATAGCCGAATTCGCGTATCCGGGCGTTTTCGACGGAACCACCCAGTTGCGCGGCCATGGTTTGCATGCCGTAACAGATGCCGAGGACAGGAATGCCCAGTTCAAAAACGATTTGCGGCGCCCGTGGCGTTTCATCCTCCATAGCGGAGGCAGGTCCGCCTGAAAGGATGATTCCAACCGGCGCAAACCCTTGGATGAAGCCGGAATCGACGTCACAGGGATGGATTTCGCAATAAACGTTCGTTTCCCTGACGCGGCGCGCGATCAGCTGGGTATATTGGGAGCCGAAGTCGAGGATAAGGATTTTCTGATGCACGGTTGCGGGTAATAGCCAGGGGAAGATTCAAATATAGGAATAGGGAATTCCAGGGCAGGGCGGCGGGATATGGTGTTCTTAGGCGAGCGGCAGGTTTTGCCTATGCGGCATCCGGCATGGCCGGTTTCAAGCCCGTGCTTGCACCTGCCCTTGCACTTGCCCTCGCGCGCCTTCATCGCTTTCCGGGAACAGGCTCTGCATTGCTGCCGGCTACTCTGCTACTCTACGTGGTAGTTCGGCGCCTCTTTGGTGATCTGCACATTGTGGACGTGGGATTCGCGAATTCCGGCGGAGGTAATCTCGATGAATTCGGCTTTTGCGTGCATCTCATCGATCGTTTCGCAGCCCAGGTATCCCATTCCGGAGCGCAAGCCGCCTATCAGTTGATGGATTACCGAGATGACGCTCCCCTTGAAGGGAACCCGGCCTTCCACTCCCTCCGGCACCAGCTTCTCGGCTTCCTGTTCGGCCTGCTGGAAATAGCGGTCGCTCGATCCTTGCCTCATGGCGGAAAGCGAGCCCATGCCGCGATAGGTCTTGTAGGATCTTCCCTGGAAGAGCTCGATTTCTCCCGGCGATTCTTCGGTGCCGGCAAACAGGCCTCCCAGCATCACCGAATTGGCTCCCGCCGCAATGGCCTTCGCAATATCGCCCGAGTAGCGAATGCCGCCATCCGCGATGAGCGGCACACCGGTATCCGCCAGCGCCGCATGCACGTTCTTGATGGCGGTGATCTGCGGCACGCCTACCCCGGCAACCATCCGGGTGGTGCAGATCGAGCCCGGCCCGATGCCCACCTTGACGCCATCGGCTCCGCAGTCCACCAATGCCCTGGCGGCGGCGGCGGTCGCGATATTGCCACCGATGACCTGGAGCCGGGGGAAGCGCTTCTTCATCCATTCCACCCGATCGAGCACGCTTTGCGAATGGCCATGCGCCGTATCCACGATGATGACATCCACGCCGGCTTCAACCAGCGCTTCCGCGCGCTCGTCGCTGCCTTCGCCAACACCGATGGCTGCACCCACGCGCAGGCGTCCGAAATTGTCCTTGCAGGCGTTGGGATGCTCGGAGGTCTTGACAATGTCCTTGACTGTAATTAACCCGCATAATTCGAAATCGTCGTTCACCACCAGCACTCTCTCCAGCCGGTGCCTGTGCAGCAACGCCATTGCTTCCTCGCGGGTGGCGCCTTCGTTCACCGTGACGAGCCGCTCCTTGAGTGTCATGATGTTCCTGATGGGCTGATCGAGATTGGTCTCGAACCGCAGATCCCGGTTGGTTACGATTCCGACCACTTTTGTCCCTTCCACCACCGGCAGGCCGGAAATCTTGTATTTATGGATCAGATCGAGCACATCGCGTACCGTCATGTCCGGCGGGATGGTGATGGGTTCCTTTACGACTCCGCTTTCAAAGCGCTTGACTTTTGCTACATGCGCCGCCTGCGCTTCGATGGGCATATTCTTGTGGATGATGCCGATTCCACCCTCCTGCGCAAGCGCGATCGCCAGCGGCGCCTCGGTGACGGTGTCCATCGCGGCGGAAACGAGGGGAATATTGAGGGATATCGAACGGGTCAGACGTGTACCCAGGTTGACATTGCGCGGTAATACTACGGAGTGCGCGGGAAGCAGCAGGACATCGTCAAAGGTCAGGGCTTTCTCAACCAGTCGCATAGAGATTCCTTCACAAAGCGGCATTATAACGAAACGTCGTGGCGATGGGAAAGCAGTCTGGCTGGATAGCCGCCAGGAAAGTGGATAGGGGAAATCCCTTCTGTTTCTTCAGGCTGTTATCGAGCGGCAGCGCCTTTTTTGGCGCGACGCCTGCGTGCTTCCTTGGGATCGACGGCCAGCGCCCGATAAATTTCAACGCGGTCCGCATCGTGCAGAAGCCTCCCGGGGTTTACCACCTTGCCGAATATGCCGATCTTGTTAAGGGAAAGATCGATTTCGGGAAACACTTCGAGAATTCCCGAAAGCCGTACTGCCTGTTGTGCGGTGGTGCCATCGGGCACGCGAATTTGATGCATGACCTGTTTTTCCGGCAGGGCGTAAACGACTTCGATCTCGATATGCCGGTTCACGAACTGCCGTACACTTCTTCCGCACGCTGGATGAAGGCTTCGACAAAACTGTTGGCGATCATGAAAAAAACCGGGCCTACCAGCTTTTCCAGGAAGATGTGCGAAAACGTGTAATGCAGACGAAATTCTATTTTGCAAGCGTTGTCCGTCAAGGGGACGAAGCGCCAATGTCCGTCCAGGTTCTGGAAAGGTCCATCCAGCAACTTCATCTTGATCAGTTCCGGCGGATGCCGGGTGTTCTCGGTAGTGAAACTGTGTTTGATGTGGTGATAATCGATCATGATGGTGGCATGGGTAACAGTCTCGTCCTGCGGTTCGACCGATGAACCTCCGCACCATGGCAGGAACTTGGGATAATCTTCCACTGCATCCACCAGCGCGAACATCTGGCTCGCGGAGTAACCGATCAGCACCGACTTTTCAATGTCAGCCATAAGATAAAAAGATAAACCGCCCCGTCCGGCGGGACAGCGCTGAAAGCTGTTAAAATACACCAACTCCGCGTGGAACTCACCTTTTTTCTTCTCCTGCATGAGTATCGTCCAGAATAAAAAAGCCTTTCATGATTATTTTATCGAGGAAAGATATGAGACAGGCCTGGTCCTCGAAGGTTGGGAGGTCAAGGCGATCCGTGCAGGCCGCGTTCAGCTGAAAGAAGCGTATGTCATCATCCGTAAAGCCGAGCTGTTTCTTATCGGTTGTCATATCAGCCCGCTGCTGGCTGCCTCCACCCATGTCAAGCCTGATCCGGTCCGTACCCGCAAGCTGCTGCTGCACGCGGATGAAATCAAACGGCTCATCGGGAAAGCGGAGCGCGCCGGCTATACGCTGGTGCCGCTCGACATGCACTATAAGTCGGGGAGGATCAAGCTGGAAATCGGTCTCGCCAAGGGGAAGAAACAGCATGACAAACGGGAGTCCGAGAAGCAGAAGGAGTGGGTGCGGGAAAAACAGCGCCTGATGCGTGCAAAGTAGCGATGCAAGCCGGTCTGGTTTTCCGGCCTATCTGTTCATCATGCATCTGCACCAACAATAGGTATAGCGAGTTCTATTTCATATGAAAAAACAAATCGCAGCCTGGCTACTGACCTGCTGTGCCCTGGTGTTTGCCATGGTGGTAGTGGGTGGCGTCACCCGGCTTACCAATTCCGGGCTGTCCATCGTCGAATGGCAGCCTCTCATTGGAACCATTCCTCCTCTCAGCAGCGAGGATTGGAACGAACTTTTTGAAAAATACCATCAGACACCGCAATACAAGAAAGTCAACCTCGGAATGAGCCTGGAAGAATTCAAGGGCATTTTCTGGTGGGAATACTTTCACCGGTTGCTGGGGCGTGTCATTGGTCTGGCATTTTTCATTCCCTTTTTATATTTCATCGCCAGGAAGGGCATCGATGGGCCGCTTGGCCTCAAGCTGGCTGGCATTTTCGTACTGGGGGGGCTGCAAGGGGCGATGGGATGGTACATGGTAAAGAGCGGCCTGGTGGACAACCCCCATGTCAGCCAATACCGCCTGACAGCCCACCTGGGGCTTGCGTTCATCATTTACGCCGCAATGTTCTGGGTGGCGCTCGGCCTGCTTTCCCGCCCAGACTCATCTCTTGTCAACAGCAAAGTCCACGAGTTGCGGCGTTTTTCCACTTTCCTTACCGTGCTGATATTCATTATGGTGTTGTCGGGGGGATTCGTGGCCGGAATCCGGGCGGGCCTCGCCTACAACACCTTTCCCCTTATGAACGGGCACGTTATACCGCCCGAGATATTCATGCTGGAGCCCTGGTATCGCAACTTCTTCGATAACATGGCAACGGTACAATTCGACCATCGGCTGATCGCCTGGATGCTGGCGATTCTGGTCCCGATATTCTGGTTTAAAACCAGAGGTGTTCCACTCGCCGGTTCCACCCGCATGGCCTGCAATTTCCTGTTGTTCATGCTGGTGGTGCAGATAAGCCTGGGAATTTCCACGCTGTTGCTGGTGGTTCCACTCCACCTGGCGGCAGCCCACCAGGCCGGAGCCTTGCTGTTGTTTACCGCGGCTCTGTGGGTGAGGCACCGGCTGGGATAAGAGGATGGAGTACCGCGCGGGAGGACAGACCGACAACACGTTCCTCACCGTACATATGCGCGTACATATGCGGAAAAGCGGGATATGGATATATTCGGGGCGAGCCCGAAACCGGACTTCTCGCTGCAGGAGGGACAAGCAACGACGCGGGGAGGGATACGGAAATTCCCGGTATTGCCATTTTGCCAATATGGCAACACCGGAGTTCAGGATTTCCTGTTCAGGGCTTCTTAGGGCAGTGTTTGATCGATTACGACACTGATTCCCGATGCGCCGACCCGGATTGGCTGGCTAAGCCCTTGCAGGTCGCCTGGCTGGGGCATGGGAGATCCGGATTTCGATATCCTGGCGCCCACCACGACTTCATCTCCAAAGGTCGATAGCTGCACGCCGGATCTTGCCATGGAGTCGTTCAAGGTAAAGTTTGCCGGAAGATCCTTGACCTGCAGGCGCAAGGTTGCCAGAGGCGCACGGGGACCGACCTTGGCGCGTGCGAAGATGTACAGGCTGTCGTTCGGGGAAGCCTTGCCAGCCATGGCCGGGCCCAGCGTCACCTTGCCGGAAAGCGTACCCGAGGATGCTCCCCCAGTTCCCGCGGCCGCGGCGGACGCAGATCGATTCTGTCCCGGTGGCGTGGTCTGGCTGCCAGTGCCGGGAGGCGACTGCTCCTGCATCCTGCCTGCGGCGATGGAACCCTTGCCGGCGGCGAGTGAGTTCGCTTCGGCAATGCTGTCGCGGATGGACTGTTCCAGTTGAGTGCCCGGCGGGACCAGCGCCAATAATTTCTCCCAGTAGCCGGCTGCCTGCTTGTATCGCTTCTTCTCGAATTCGACGGTACCTGCCAATGCCAGGGCTTTGGGGTTCCCCGGATCGAGGCGCAAGGCCTTGTTGATCAGTTCCTCCGGCTTGCCTATCAGGCTTCCGTCATTGACCATCGCCACGATGTCGGCATAGTCGGTGATGTATTCGGCGTTGTCGGGGGACAGCGCCATCACCCTTTCGTAGGCGCTTTTCGCGTCGGTGAAACGGCGCATGATGGCATAAGTCCGTCCCAGCATGAGCCAGCCTTCCACATCGTCCGGCTGTTCCCGGAGGCGCGCCGTCAGGTTCTCCAGCACGGATGAAATGTTCGCATGGCCGCCTTCCTCTTCCCCCATGCCCGCCATCGGCATTTGCTCAGCCGCCGGTTGGGGCAGCAGCGCTTTGGTATTCCCCAGCCAAAGATACAGGGACACGGCAAGCAGCGGCACCACCAGGACTGTCAAGGCTACCGTGGCTACATTCTTGTGGCTCCCGCCCATTATCGCGGTAGCCGTGGTTTCCTCCTGCGGGACATCCTGCAGCATCCGCTGCTGCAGTTCCCGCTTGCTCTGCTCGTATTGTTCCCTGGTAAGGATGTCGCTGCGCAAATCATTGTCGAGCTCGGCCAGTTGATCCCGATAAACCGAGACATTGGTCGAGTCGCGCTCCCCGCCGATTTCACGATTCCGTTTGCTCAGCAAGGTAGGCAGGACAAACAGCAAGGCGCCGACAATGAATATGCCGGCCACAACCCAGAATGACGTCATGCGTTGTTACCCTTGCTTTCCTCCAGCAGGGCTTCAGCCTGCTTGCGTTGCTGTTCCGATAGCATGGGTTCTTCGATCTGCTTGCGGCGGCGCTTGAGATAGACGACCAGTATTATCGCGCCGATTATCAGGAATACAAAGGGACCGAACCACAGAAGGATGGTGGTGGGTTTCATCGGCGGGCGGTAGAGCACGAAATCGCCATAGCGCGCGACCAGAAAATCGACGATTTCCTTGTCGCTCTTGTTCGCTTTCATCTGCTCGCGTATCTCACGCCGCAGATCGTTGGCAAAATCCGCTCTGGAACCGGCGAGGGATTCATTCTGGCATACCAGGCAACGCAAGTCCTCGGACAGGGCGATCATGCGCCGCTCGATTTCCGGGTCTTCCGCGATAGGCGCGGCTTCCTTGGCCCAGCCGTAAGGCAGGAGGAGAAATAAGAGCGCAAATAACAGGAGAAATTTATTCAAGCCTGAAAACCCTGGAACGCTCATCCTTGCAGTTCCTTCACCAGCGGGAGTATCTTGTTCTGAAGCGCATCCACGGTCACCGGGCCTATCTGCTTGTAGCGAATGACGCCGTTCTTGTCGATGACATAGGTTTCGGGCACGCCGTAAACGCCGTATTCGATGCCTGTCCTGCCTTCCGGGTCCCTGGCGCTCGCTACATAGGGATCGCCAAACTGCCTGAGCCACTGCAGGGCCAGATCCCGTTCGTCCTTGTAGTTGAGGCCGTAGACCGGGACTATCCCGGCCTTGGACAGTTCGACCAGCAGCGGGTGCTCTTCGCGGCATGACACGCACCAGGAGGCCCATACGTTCAGCAGCCATACCTTCCCGAGATTGTCCTTCGATGTGAGCGTCTTGTCCGATGCATGGAGCTCCTCCAGCTGGAACTCGGGAGCAGGCTTTCCAATCAGCGGCGAAGGAACCTGCCGCGGATTCAGATTGAGGCCGACGAGCAGGAACCCGACCAGGACGATAAAGGCGATCAGCGGAAGCAGGAAACGCATCAGACCTTCCCGCTCCGCGCGATCACGGGCGCAACCGGAGCCTTCCTGCCGGAGGGCGCTTTTTTGCCGGAAGCTTTCTTGTCATCCGCGGGCTCGCGTTCCTTCCGCGAGGATAGGCGGTAGCGCCGGTCTGATACGGCCAGCCCGCCGCCGAACGCCATCAGCAGGCAGCCAAACCAGATCCAGTCCACGAATGGCTTGTGGTAGACCCGAACCACCCAGGCGCCGTTTTCCAGCGGTTCGCCCAGTGCGACATAGAGGTCGCGAAAAATGCCGGTATCGATCGCCGCTTCCGTCATGGCCATGCCGGAAGCGTTGTAGACCCGTTTCTCCGGCTGCATGGCCTGGATTTTCTGGCCGTTACGCAGTACATCCATGTTGCCGATATCGGCAATATAGTTAGGTCCCTGGGATTTGCTGGCTCCATTGAAACGGAAGGTGTAGCCGCCGACCTCGACCGTATCGCCGATTTCCATGCGCACGTCTTTCTCCGTTTCATAGCCCCCGACCAGGGTCACGCCTATGATGAACACCCCTATGCCCAAGTGGGCGAAATGCATGCCGTAGTAGCTGCGGGACTGGGCAGCCAGCTTCGCGAAAACCCCTTCCTTGCCGCTGCTGCGAACCCTGTGCAGTATGCTGGCGACGATGCTGGCGATGACCCAGAAGGCCAGCAGCAGGCCGAAGCTCACGAAGGGCTTCCATTCTCCCATCACGAAAGGCATCAGCAGCGCGGTTATGAGGCTCACCGCGAAAGCCCAGCGCAACCGTATGGCCAGTTCGGGCAGGCTGGCCTGCTTCCAGCGTGCCAACGGACCGAGGCCTATCAGGAAAATCGCGGGTGTCATCAATGGCACGAATACTGCCTCGAAGTAGGGCGGGCCGACGGATATCTTGCCGAGTTCGAGCGAATCCATGATCAGCGGATAAAGCGTGCCGAGCAGGATGCTGCCGGCAGCCACCATCATCAGCAGGTTGTTGGCGAGAAGGAGAGACTCGCGCGAGACCAGCTCGAATTTGCCGCCCAACCCGATTTTCGGCGCGCGCCAGGCAAAAAGCAGCAGGGAGAAGCCAATCACGATCACGAGGAAGGCCAGGATGAAAATACCGCGTTTCGGATCGGTGGCAAAAGCATGGACGGATGTCAGGACGCCCGAGCGGACCAGGAAGGTGCCAAGCAGGCTCAGCGAGAATGCGCAGATGGCAAGCAGCACGGTCCAGCTTTTGAAGCTGCCGCGTTTTTCCGTGACAGCCAGTGAATGCACCAGCGCGGTGCCCACCAGCCAGGGCATGAAGGATGCGTTCTCGACCGGATCCCAGAACCACCAGCCGCCCCAGCCCAGTTCATAATATGCCCACCAGCTCCCCAGCATGATGCCGATGGTGAGGAAAAGCCAGGCAACCGTGGTCCAGGGACGTGACCAGCGCGCCCAGGTTGCATCCATCTGTCCGCTCAGCAAGGCGGAAATGGCGAAGGCGAATGCCACCGAGAAACCTACATAACCCATGTAGAGCATGGGAGGATGGAACACCATGCCCGGATCCTGCAGCAGGGGATTGAGGTCGCTGCCTTCCGGCGCGCCGGGCAGAAGCCGGTCGAAAGGATTGGAGGTGAACAGCAGGAACAGCAGAAATCCCACGCTTACCAGGCCCATGACACCCAGCACGCGGGCAACCATGTCATCCGGCAGGCGGCGGCTGAATACGCTTACGGCGACCGACCAGGTCGCCAGCATCAACACCCACAGCAGCAGGGAACCTTCGTGGGAACCCCAGGTGGCTGCAAAACGATACTCCAGGGGCAGCTTCGAATTGGAGTTCTGCGCCACGTTCATCACGGAAAAATCATTGTTGACGAACGAATAGGCGAGGCAGAAGAAGGCGATGGCGACAAATACGAACTGTCCCTGCACCACCGGCCGGGCCAGCGCAACCCATGAGGGAATTCCCCGCGCCGCGCCGATGATGGGCAGGGTGCCCTGTATCAGCGCCAGCAGCATCGCAAGGATCAGAGCAAAATTACCGAGTTCTGGGATCATGGTAGTGGCTGTCCGTTATGAATTGGAAAAATTCGGATATTTCGGATATGGAAGAAAGGAGCGATTACAGAAATCCTGCCGGCCTGCTATGCGAATCCTCTCCAGCGCTTATTGCATCACCGTTTTTCGGGCCTTTTCCGCCTGGTCGAGCGCACTGGCCGCTTCGGGAGGCATATAGTTCTCATCATGCTTGGCAAGGACCTCATCCGCGCGGAAAACGCCATCGCTTGCCAGTTTTCCCTGGGCCACCACGCCTTTGCCTTCCTTGAAAAGGTCGGGGAGAATGCCCGTATAGACCACCGGAATCACTTTTGCCGTATCGGTTACAACGAAATTCACGGTCACGCCGTCATTCTGACGCCTGACGCTGCCTTCTTCCACCAGTCCGCCGATCCGGAAGCTTTTTCCCACGGGAGCTTCGTTGGCGGCCACCTGGCTGGGACTGAAAAAGAATACGAGATTGCTCTGGAACGCGTTCAGCACAAGTATCGAGGCAACCCCCAGTGCCGTCACGCCGGAAGCGATAATTGCCAGTTTTTTATGACGCGGTTTCATTTATTTTCTCTTGTTTGTTTGACTGATGAATCAGACTGAGATGCTTCATCAAAGTTCGCCTGCGGTTAAAAACAAGAATAACCTCCCCGGCGATGCAGACAATCGCCACGAGATAGGAGCCCCAGACGTAAAGCCCATACCCGCCCATGGAAAAAAAATCGGACATGCTGGCCCAGTTCAACGTGTGGCTCCCTGTAATTGCAATTCTCCCACCCAGGCGGTATGACGTTCCCGTTCCAGGATGATGGCGCGGGTGCGTATCAATATCACCGCGATGGCATACATCCAGCAGGCAAGCGACATGATCAGCATGCCGGTCAGCATCGTGGTTGCCATCTTCGGCGATTGGGTCAGGCTGACGGTGGCGCCCTGGTGCAGCGTATTCCACCATTTCACCGAGAAATAGATGATCGGGATGTTCACCACCCCTACGAGGGCAATCATGGCCCCGGCCTTGTCGGCGCGGCGCGGATCATCTATTGCGGCCTGCAGGGACATGAAACCGATATACAGGAACAGCAGGATCAATTCGGACGTAAGCCGCGCATCCCATACCCACCAGGTACCCCACATGGGTTTGCCCCACAGCGCGCCCGTCCACAAGGCGAGAAAAGTGAACATTGCTCCCGTCGGCGCAATGGCGGTCGCGACCATCGATGAAAGGCGGGTGTTGAAGGCAAGGCCGATGCCGGACCATATTGCCATGATGACATAGAGAAACATGGACAACCAGGCGGCGGGCACATGGATGAAAATGATCCGGTAGGCCTCCCCCTGCTGGAAATCGGTCGGAGCCACGAAAAAACCGATATAAAGCCCTGCCGCGCCCAAGACGATCGCAGCGATGGAAAACAGCGGAATCATCTTGCCGGCGAGAAAGTAGAAACTCGCGGGAGACGAATATTTGAACCAGTTTATCGCCATGTCAAATACTAAAAACCATAGCTTGGATGCAGTGCTTCAGTGAGTAACTCGCAATTTTAACCTAAAAATCTTGAATTCAGAATTGGTTTCTTCATGAATCGTGCACGTCGCCGCGGGACACCGGTGAGCGAGTTATTCGGGGAAGAGCCCCGGCGGAAAGGCTCGGCGGCGCTTTTTCCCGGGGCTATCTCTCCTGCCACATTGCCGCCGATCCTGTTCCTTCCGGTTCTCTGCGCCATACGGGCCGTATTCCTATTCCATAGAGATGCGCAGCGATGCGCCCGCGGTCCAGGGCGCCAGCACCACGGAGGCCAGCAGGAACGCTCCCAGCAGGGACATATGCGCCCCGGCCCCCAGGCCAGCAGCGCTCGCTTCCACCGCGCCTGCACCAAAAATCAGGACGGGTATATAGAGCGGCAATACCAGGAGCGAAACCAGGACACCGCCGCCGCGCAGCCCCAGGGTCAGCGCTGCACCAATGGCGCCGATCAGGCTCAGCACCGGCGTGCCCAGCAGCAGGGAGACGGTCAGCACCAGCAGCGCCTCTCCCGTAAGGTCGTACTGTATCCCCAGCACCGGGGCCATCAGCACCAGCGGCACCCCGGTAACCAGCCAGTGGGCGAGTGCCTTGCCCAGCACCAGCATGGATAACGATTGAGGCGAGAGCAGCATCTGTTCCAGCGTACCGTCCAGATGATCGCTGGCGAACATCCGTCCCAGCGACAGCATCGAGGCCAGTAGCGCCGCCACCCAGACCACGCCGGGGGCCATGGTGCGAAGCATGTTCATTTCCGGCCCCACGCCGAGGGGAAACAGGCTCACCACGATAATGAAAAAGAATAGTGTCGTCAGGACGTCCGAGCGCCGCCGCATGGCAAGCAGGAGATCACGTCGGATTATCCAGAAAAACATGTCAGGCGAGCTTCAGTTGCTGGGTTGCGCCGGCGGCAATTTCGAGTTCCTGGTGGGTGGTCATCACGATCATCCCGCCATGCTCCAGATGCCGCTCCATCAGGCCCCGCACCAGTTTGACCGCGGCCGTGTCCAGAGCGGTGAGCGGCTCGTCCAGTATCCACAATGCCGTGCCGCAAACCAGCAGCCGCGCCAGCGTCACCCTGCGCCGCTGCCCCTGCGACAGGACCTTGGCGGGCAGCAGTTCCCGGCCGCCCAGCCCCATGTGCTGCAAGGCGTCGTGCGCCTGTTTTTCATCGATATCGACGCCAGCCAGCGCGCTGGAAACGCGCAGGTTCTCGATCGCGGTCAGGTCATCCTTTACGCCGCCCAGATGGCCCAGATAAGTCATCGCGGCATAGTACTCTCCCTTGAGCGCGCGAATGCTCGTGCCATCCCACAGGATTTCGCCCTGCGCGGGAAGCGCCAGCCCGCACAGCATGCGCAGCAGGCTGGTTTTGCCGCTGCCATTGGGCCCCTGGACCTGCATCAGCCCGCCGGACTCGAGGGTGAAATCTATGCCATGGAACAGGCGGCGGTCGCCCCGCACGCACTCCAGGCTTTTTCCTTGCAGCACCGGCATTTATTCGGGCCAAAAAAACCGGCATTATAGCGCATCGGTGCAACCCGCCCGTATTGAATGTCGGCATGAACAGCAGTCAGCATACAGAAGGACAGAAGAAAGGCGGCCCTGGCTCGGCTGCTTCCAAGGCGGGTTGCGACGGATATTGCCGGACGGTGCCGGTATCTTTCCATGGATGAGAGCGGGCAGCGGCGGCGGGACAGCTACTGAGCCATTCCCCATGCAGCATGCTTCCGCCTTGTGTTGTGGCAAGGCGGATAGGTACTCATGGGTTTACGGCGCGGGGGGATGGCGTTCCAGTGCCGCCCGGTCCCAATGCGCCAGGGTGGCGGCGGCATCGTAGGTGGTCTGCAGAAACGAGAGCAATGCCCGATCAGGTTGCTCCGCGGTGCGCACAGCTTCATAGGGAAGGATGAATTCACCCAGTTTTTCATGGAAATAGGCGGCCTGCGGTTGGACCGGGTAGCTGTCGAAGCCGGGAGGAGCCGGATAGGCATAGCCATAGAAGGCCGCTTCGCCCAGGCCGGCACCCGCCCAGAAGCCGGCGCTGGACACTTCATGCGAATAGGCTTCTTCCATTACCCACGCCGCGACGTTGGGCGCTCCGCCCGGATGCTTCGGCGCGGTTCTTCCGGAAAAACGCGTCACCGCCAGGTCGAACGCTCCCCAGAAAAAGTGTACCGGACTTGCCTTGCCTATGAATCCCGCCCTGAACTCCTTCAGGACGCGGTCGGCCTGCACCAGCGCCCGCCAGAAGCGATTGACGGCATCGGCATCGTAGCTTGCATGCTGAGTATCTTTCTCGAAGGGTATCGCCACTTCCATTTCGACCGGCCGGGCGAGGATCCTGACGTGGATATCCAGTTCGTCCAGCGCCCGCATGATTTTGCGGTAGAACTCGGCCACGATCATGGGACCCAGAGGAAATGCCCGCTGTTCCCCTGACGAGGTGGTGATGAGCAGCCTGTGTTCGACAAAGTCGAAATCGATGGCGAACGTGAAAGACCCATAGGGAACAGGCGAGGTCGTCAGGCCACGCGAGGCGACGTACAGCGTGCTACCCCAGCAATGATTGATATGCGGAGAGAGCGTCAGCCGGATTTTGCCGGCGATCTGTGTCCACATGTGGACGGTGCTGCAGGTATCCTGCCAGTTTTCCAGCGGTTGTAGTTCTGGCCATGCATCGCGTGTATCAGGCGCGTTTTCTGCTGTCATGATCGTTCCTCTTCAATCAAGAAACACTGCATCATGCTGTCATCGCGCGCGTCGTCGATTAACCATTTGACCCTCGGATACAGGCCGATCGCCGTGGACAGGCGGACCGGCTGCTCATCCGCTATCAGCACACTGTGAAACTGTGTCAGCCGAGATCCGGGCAAGGCCCGCATGTTCCCGCTTCATGATCGTAGCAGCCGCATTCTCCCGTATCTTCGTTGCACACGACTATAAGTACGGAAGGGCCATCCGCTTCCGGTGAGCCTGAAGATGAGATTCTGAAATTTGACCAATGAACCGGCGTCCCATGTAGCCGATTCATTATGGCGCTCATTTCCTGCACTTTGCCCGTGATTTCTTCGAATAAACGGCCCATTCGCTCCCGATCCTGGCCTTTGAGAGGTATGAGGGATTTCAATTTCTTTTTCGTGGATTTAGGCATATTCAAAATTCTCCTGTTCAAATTAAGTGGCCGTGAAATTTTTTCCAGGCCAGATTGTTCAGTATCGCAAAATTATCCTTTCGAAATTTTATTACCCATTAATCCTAAATCCGGCGGTTGACCGCTTACTTCCTCCGGTCTGAAGCTTTGATCCACAAAGCCTTTCGTGAAACAAATGACAGACTGCTGATCGTTGCGATTGCGTCAAGTCACGTGTTGTTGTCTCCGCGAATATCCATAACCGAATGTGACAAATAGACCTGCAGTAAATAATGTAATGATGGAAGGCTCAGGTATCGGGGTGATCAGGAAGCCGATCGGTTCTCCAGATAAGCTGGATGAAGGCGTGTTGAAAAACAGCCATAATGCATTATTGCCAGCTGTATGGTTGCTGGACAAATCAAATGAAACAACTCCACCGTCGCCAGGCAGAATGGCTGGCCGTCCACCAGTGGTAAAGGCGTTATAGGCGATTGAGGGATTTGTGCCATCGAACGCGGCCCATACGCCGCCGCTGGAAGCGAACTCACCGATGGAAGATGAGTTGGCCGACCAGATATCGTTAAACGTCACATTTGAGGCAAATTGAATCGTGGAATCATCGTTAGTTGCGTTAGCTTGCACACGCTCTTGCGCACCGGAGGAAGCTAACTGCAAGGTATAACCGGTATCATTGAAGCCCTTGATCAGCACCTGATCGCCCCCGGCACTGCTGAGGGCAAAGACCTCCAGAGGCGCCCCAAACGAGACGGTTACGGGAGGAATATCGGCGCCGATTGGAGCAGCTAACGCTGCTGCCTGGGCTCCGCCGTTGGCATTGTATACGATGCCGGCAGAGTTCCCCCGCTCTGGAGAGGCGGCACCCCCGGCCAAAGCGCCGGCAGAAAGCGTAACTATGTTGCTGTTCTCATTTAGAAAAGGACGCCTGCGCTCGATGCGATATTCTGCCGTATTGTTTCCGCTGGCCGCCAGTTCGTTGCCCAGTGTGGTCGTGCCCCAGTTCGGGTTATAAATGAAGCTCTGGTTTTTGGCAGTAATTGTCGTGGTGGCCACAGTGGCTTTTACGACCGTGTCAGGGGCGGTCTCAGCATTTACGAGCAAGAAGGTTTCGGTAACCTTGAATGGCGCAGCACCCGGTCGTCGACGAAGGGCATCTTCCAAAGGGGATAAATCGTAATTCACCTCGAAGCTCGGTCTGAGTTCGTTGTTGACAGGCACCTTGCCGGTGGCGGTTGCAGTCCATGTATATACGGGCGTGGCGGTTATGTTATGCAACTGAAAGTTATCATTTAAATCTGGTATGTATGCGCTTGCCGGTAATGAGCCAAGTACTGCACAGGCTGCCAGGATTTGGTGGAAACGACGGCGGAAGAACGAAGGATTTTGCTTTTGATTAATCACGTATGGACTCCTTTCGGGAAATTTATATTTATCAGCCCGCGTTATTATTTTTATCTTTTTATTTCTTGGATATCGTTTCTAATTAGATTCCTAACAGATTCCTAACTTCCCCCTCGATTTTTTATAGCTATGAAATTGTGGAATAGCAAGCCCATAAAAAATTCTTCACGGGTATGAATGGATTAATTTCAAATCCGCCTCAGGTACTCAGGTACTCAGACCTAAAGAGGCTTATCATTGGCACCTGGTTGTAAATGAAGCTGTTGGCAATGTTTATATGGGAATTTTTACGTGATCCGAAATGAACAAACCTGACCCGGGCGATACTGATTTCATGCGTTCTGCGCTCGAGCTTGCAGAGGCGGGGCGGGAGGCGGGCGAGGTACCCGTCGGCGCCGTCGTTGTGAAAGATGGGCTGGTCGTCGGGCAGGGATATAATCGTCCCATCTCGGCGGTGGATCCTACCGCGCATGCGGAAGTCATGGCATTGCGCGAGGCGGCGCGCTACCTGGGCAATTATCGCCTGGGCGGCTGTACGCTCTATGTCACGCTCGAACCCTGCGCCATGTGCGTGGGCGCGATCTTCCATGCCCGCATCGCACGGCTGGTCTATGGCGCGCCCGACCCCAAGACCGGCGCCTGCGGCAGCGTGATAAACCTGCCTGCGGAGGAGCGCCTCAATCATCATGTTCAGGTTGCGAGCGGAGTGTTGGGAGAGGAGTGCGCCAGGATGCTAAGGCAATTTTTCGCGGACCGGCGCCGGACGGGAATGAATGCGCATTGGAGCTGCGGATGAAAATCATGATCCATATTCCTTCCCAGGAACTCGATCTCCTGGACGACAGTGGGGATATTTTCAGGCGCTACCGCATCTCCTCCGCCCGGTATGGCACCGGGCAGCAGCGCGGCAGCTTCCGCACGCCCCTGGGCAGGCACATCATTCGTGCCAAGGTTGGGGCCGGGCAGCCGGTCAATACCGTATTCGTGCGGCGGCGTCCTACGGGCGAGATCTACAGTCCCGAACTGGGCGCTGCCTTTCCCCGCCGCGACTGGATCCTGACCCGCATCCTGTGGCTTTCGGGACGCGAGCCCGGCTTCAACCGGCTGGGCGCAGTGGATACGATGCGCCGCTTTATCTATATCCACGGAAGTCCGGATAGTGTGGAGATGGGCAAGCCGGGGTCCATCGGCTGCATCCGGATGCGCAACCGGGATCTGGTGGAATTGTTCGACCTGGTGGATGCCGGGACCGAGGTCGATATTGGCTGCTGACAGGCATTCTGGAGCATCCAGCACATCGTCTCCACAGTCCACACCAGCCATGAACCGTGCAATCATAAAAAAGGGTGATCGGAGCGGAATCGGCCGATATTCGACCAGGATGCGGTATGGTGGCGCGGGCTTTGATAGACTGCGTCACACTTTACCGGTTCCGGCAGGGCTGTAACAAATGGCAAGTATAAAGAATGTATTTGGCAAGGCTGCTGTTTGAGGAAGAGTCTCTGGACACGGCAAGGCAGGCGAGGCCAGTAGAGCGGGGAGAGCCATGGGGGTCGGATTTCACGGGACAAAAGCCATGTTGCTATCACGGTTATTTGTTCGGAGGAGCCTTTTGCGATATCATTGCGGGTTATGACAAAGTATGTATTCGTGACGGGTGGCGTCGTGTCTTCCCTCGGGAAGGGCATCGCGGCCGCCTCGCTCGCGGCCATACTTGAAACGCGCGGAATCAAGGTCACTCTGCTCAAGCTGGATCCCTATATCAACGTGGATCCCGGCACCATGAGCCCGTTCCAGCATGGCGAAGTATTCGTCACCGAGGATGGGGCGGAAACCGATCTCGATCTGGGGCATTACGAGCGTTTTATCAGCTCGCGGATGAGCAAGCGCAACAACTTCACCACCGGCCAGATTTACGAAAGCGTTATCAAGAAGGAGCGGCGAGGCGACTACCTGGGCGGCACCGTCCAGGTCATTCCGCACATCACCGATGAAATCAAGCTGCATATCAAGGCCGGGGCGGGCGATGCGCAGGTTGCCATCGTCGAGATAGGAGGAACGGTCGGCGACATCGAATCGTTGCCTTTCCTGGAAGCCATCCGGCAAATGGCGGTGCAACTGCCGCGCGAGGACACCTGTTTCGTCCACCTGACGTTGCTGCCTTATATCGCGACGGCGGGGGAATTGAAAACCAAGCCCACCCAGCATTCCGTGAAAGAATTGCGCGAAATCGGCATTCAACCGGACGTGGTGCTGTGCCGCGCGGAGCGCGAGTTGCCCACGGAGGAACGGCGCAAGATCGCGCTGTTCACCAATGTGCGCGAGGAAGCGGTGATCCTCGCGGTGGACGTGGACAGCATCTACAAGATCCCCGCGCTGCTGCACGACCAGATGCTGGATGAAATCGTATGCCACAAGCTGAGCATTCTGGCGAAGGCGGCGGATCTGAGCACCTGGAAAAATCTGGTCTATGCGCTGGAGCATCCGGAACGGGCGATAGAAATCGCGCTGGTAGGGAAGTATGTGGATTTGAAGGAGTCCTATAAATCCCTGTCGGAAGCGTTGACCCATGCCGGGATCCACACGCGCAGCCGCATCAATATCCATTACACCGATTCCGAAAGCATCGAAAAAGCGGGGACGGATTGCCTTTCGGGCATGGACGCGATACTCGTTCCGGGCGGTTTCGGCAAGCGGGGGGTGGAAGGCAAGATCATGGCCATCCGCCATGCGCGCGAAAACCGTATTCCTTATCTCGGCATTTGCCTCGGCATGCAGCTGGCGGTAATCGAATATGCGCGCAACAAGGCCGGGATGAAAGGTGCGCATAGCACGGAATTCGGTCCCGATACGCCTTATCCCGTCATCGCGCTCACCACGGAGTGGCGTAACCGCGAAGGTCGGCTGGAGGTTCGTTCCGCAGGATCCGACCTGGGGGGCACCATGCGCCTGGGGGGGCAGGAGTGCCTGTTGAAAACGGAAACGCTGGTGCGTCATATATATGGGATGGAGAAAATCGTCGAACGGCACCGCCACCGCTATGAAGTCAACAATGAATACATCCCCCGCCTGGAACAGGCGGGGCTGCGCATAAGCGCGGTTTCCGCGGGGGAGGCGCTATGCGAGATGGTCGAACTGCCGCAAGCCGAGCATCCCTGGTTTGTCGCCTGCCAGTTTCACCCGGAATTTACCTCCACTCCCAAGGCGGGCCACCCGCTGTTCACGGCCTTCATCCAGGCCGCGGTCGATTTTGCGCGCAAGCGCAATACGGCTGAATCCACGGCTTCCGGCAGGTTAAAAAATATCGCATAAGCATAATCCATGAATTTGGCGTCGTCGAGGCGACCCCTTGTTCGGCAGGAAGAGAACGAGCTAGCCATACAGACCGGAATATCGAATACCGGCTCTTTTTATCTCCGGGGTATATGCCTGTGAGAGCCAAAACGCTTTTTATAATAAAGCGTCTCCAGTCTCCAGATATTCAAACTATCAAGCAACAAAAATAATTCATAAACGACCAGGGAAAAATAGCATGAGTGCAATTGTAGATGTTATCGCGCGCGAAATTCTTGATTCACGGGGAAACCCTACCGTCGAGGCGGATGTGTTGCTCGAATCCGGCGTGATGGGCAGGGCGGCCGTGCCTTCTGGCGCTTCCGTGGGAACCCGGGAAGCGATGGAGCTGCGGGATGGAGATGCGCAGCGCTATTTTGGCAAGGGAGTATTGAAGGCCGTGGAGAACGTCAATACCGAGATCGCCGAGGCCATCATGGGGCTGGATGCGATGGAGCAGTTTTTTATTGACCAGACATTGACCGATCTCGATGGAACCGGCAATAAATCAAGGCTGGGCGCCAACGCCGTGCTCGCGGTTTCGCTGGCGGTAGCGAAAGCCGCGGCAGAGGAATCCGGATTGCCGCTATACCGGTATCTGGGCGGAGCGGGCCCCATGTCGATGCCAGTGCCGATGATGAACATCATCAATGGCGGCGCCCATGCCAATAACAAGCTGGACATGCAGGAATTCGTCATCATCCCGCTGGGAGCGCAAAGCTTCAGGGAAGCGCTGCGGTGCGGGGCCGAGGTCTTTCATACATTGAGAGGGATGCTGGACAACAAGGGCATGAATACGGCGGTGGGAGACGAAGGCGGGTTCGCGCCCAGCCTGCCCAATAACGAGGCTGCATTGCAATTGCTGGTGGAGGCGATCGAGCGGGCGGGTTATATGCCCGGGCCCGACGTCGCGATAGGAGTGGATTGCGCCAGTTCCGAGTTTTTCAGGGACGGCCAGTATCATCTTGCCGCGGATGGCTTGACCCTCACGCCGGAACAGTTTGCCGACTACCTCGGTACCTGGGTGGGCAAATATCCCATCCTCAGCATCGAAGATGGGATGAGCGAGCACGACTGGGATGGCTGGCGGTTTCTAACCGGGAAACTGGGGAAATCCGTGCAGTTGGTGGGAGACGACATCTTTGTCACAAATACCGGAATCCTGAAGGAAGGCATCGCGCAGGGAATCGGAAACTCGATCCTGATCAAGCTGAATCAGATAGGCACGCTCAGCGAAACCTTTTCGGCCATAGAAACCGCCAAGCGCGCAGGCTACACAGCGGTGATCTCTCACCGTTCGGGAGAAACGGAAGACACCACCATCGCGGATATCGCGGTAGCCACCAATGTGCTGCAGATCAAGGCCGGTTCGCTCTCCCGTTCCGATCGCCTGGCGAAATACAACCAACTGCTGCGAATCGAGGAAGACCTCGGGGATGCCGCAAGCTATCCCGGACGAGGGGCATACTATCAGTTGAGGTAATCTTGCGAGAACTGCAGGCAAGCGGATAGCTGACCAATGGATGCCCTGTGAAAGTATTGAGTCTTGTGCTGGTTGCTTTTATTGTCCTGCTGCAGTATCCGTTGTGGCTGGGGAAGGGCAGTTGGCTCAAGGTACGCGAGGTTGGCCAGCAGATACGGACGCAACACGAAATCAACCAGGAGCTTCAAATCCGCAACGCCGCGCTGGATGCGGAGGTGCGGGACCTCAAGCAGGGCCATGAAGCTATCGAGGAGCGTGCCCGGAGCGAGCTGGGAATGATCAGGAAGGAAGAGGTCTTTGTTCACATACTGGAGGGGGGAAAAGAAGGCAAGGAGAAGGAGGCCTCGCGATGAGCTCCATTCTTTCTTCGGAAACCCCTGGATGGGCCATCGCTAAACGCGTTGGGGGTAAATCCGGGCGGAATGCGCGGAATGTGAGCCGGCAGCGAAACGGCTGTGCTCAGGTGACCAGGTCGACCTTTCCCGTTTCAAGATTGTAAACGCCGCCCGCTACAAGTATTTTCCCCTCTGAGGCCAGTCTGCTCAGAATGGGCGGCTGTTTCCTCAGTTTTTCCGCCGTACGGATGACATTCACCTTGACTGTGTTGCTGAACAGTTCGCCGGGCATGTTTTTGGCAGCCCTGACCGCGGGGGCCAGCGCGCTTGCCAGGGACTGGATGTGGCCGGGAAACTGCTCGTTGTTTTGCACCGCCTTGATGGCGGCATCCACCGCTCCGCAGCCTTGATGGCCCAGCACCATGATCAGGGGTGCATGCAGCACGGCAACCGCATACTCCAGGGTGGCTACAAAATCCGTCGTTAGATAATTGCCGGCTACGCGTGCCACGAACAGGTCGCCCCGTTGCTCGTCAAAGCAGAACTCCGGGCTTACTCTCGAATCGGAACAGCTCAATATGCATGCATAAGGGTTCTGTCCGCCAACCAGCAGGGCGCGTTCGTTCGTAAAATTCAGCGGCCTGGATTGTCCCGATGCATACCGGTTGTTGCCAGCCATCAATCTTTCCAGCGCGGCATCCGGCGCTATGATATTTTCAGGCAGCGGTCCCTTCTTTTTTGCGGCAAATCCTGTTCTTGCCGCGGCCGCGGCAAGCGCTGTCCCGAAACTCACGGCGGCTGCCGTCCTGAGAAACCGTCGCCGGTCATGGGAAGCCGCGGCAATCCCGTTGGCCTTGTCGTCCCTATGATGCGCATCGCACATGCGTATTCCGTTCCGCGCTATGGTCAGGTTATGGGATCAGGTGAGAGGGTTGCTGTGCGTATGGGGCACGGAGGAGGAAGAATGCTGCTCGTGCCTGATTTCTACCGGCACCATATGCAGCTTGCCGTGCCGGACGCCGCGAGTCGCCATCACCGTATTGGCGAAACTTTCGACGCTTCGGATATCGCCGCGGAGAATGACCACCTCCAGGCAGTTGTCGTGATCCATATGCACGTGCATGCTGGACAGCGTCAAGTCGTGATGGTCATGCTGCACCGCGGTAACGCGGCTGGCGAGATCGGTCTCGTGGTGATTGTAGATGTAGCTGAGAGTGGCGATACAGTGTCCCTCGTTTCCCTTGTCCAGGCGCGCGGCCTCCAGTTCATCGCGTATCAGGTCGCGCATCGCTTCCGAGCGATTGGTGTATCCGCGCGCGTGTATGAACTGGTCGAACTGCTCGCAGAGCTGGTTATCGAGCGATATGGTGAGGCGTTCCATGGTACATAGTATTCAATCAGGTGGAATGGAATATCCGCGGTCCCGGGAAAATAGCCGGATTCAACGTGGTTGCCATCGACATGGAAGAAAGCTCTCCCATATGGAATGTCGACATTGAGAAAGCTTACCATGGAGTTATACCCGCGTTGCATGATTTGTGATTGATTTCCGGCTTGCAGCGGTAAATATGGATTAATTTTTATGGAGCGGATTTGCGAGTCTCGTCCATATACTCCCAAGGAAGGAGCGTCAATTTTAAAACTGATATGTCAGATTGACACGATACATGCGCGATTCAATCGGGTGGAAGACAAGACCATCTCTTGCCATAGCCGATGGACTCGTCTGGTATCCGTAGTAGTATGCGATATCGAAGTTTTTAGCATTCAGCAGATTCAATACGTCGAGCTGGATCTTGAATCTTCTGGCCAGCTCATATCCGGTCGAGAGATTGACGATCGTCGTGCTGTAGGGTTTGACGGGATTGTTGGTATCCACCGATACATCGCCGAAATGGCGCAAGCGAAGCGTGGTAAACAGGTTATGCGGCAGATTCAATGTCGCCCCCGCGCTGATGGTGCGTCCCACGGCATTGGGAATGTGGAATCCATACGCCTGGTTTGAGGGATCGCTCGCCTGGTTCAGTTGAGCCTGATCATAGCGCGCATGGGTAAATGAGAAATCGGCGTCGAGGATCAGCCACTTGGAGGGCCGGTAAAAATTGGCCCACTCGATGCCGTAGCGGGTGCTGGCGCCACTTGTTTCCGTGGTGCCCGCATCTCCGCTAAATACAAGTTCCGACGCTGAATGCAGATACCAGATTGCCAGGGTGGACTTTAAGCCTTCGATAGCTTCGGTACGGAAACCCACCTCCGCGCCTTTCGCGCGCACAAGCCCGTTGGCGGCCAATTGAGGCGCAAAATTATTGTTGCCAATCTGATTGGTATTGACCGTCGCGGTGACGCCGCGGGCATCGTTGGAATGGTAACCTTCACCGATATTAAAGTAAATCTCGCTGTTATACCAAGGCCCTAGAACAACGCTGAGCTTGGGGCTCATCAGTCCATCCGTCTTGTTGCCGGAGTTTTGGGGAACAGTATAGGCATGTACGTTGAAATTGAAGATGTCACCTCGCAGGCCCGCAATGGTCCTGAGTTTGGGCAACCAGAATGTCTGATTTTGCAAATACAGGCCGATACTCGTTTCCGTGACCTGATCCCTGCTTACATTATGATAAACGACTCCCCGATTGGAATTGTTCAGCAAAACGCGATTCAAATCGTTGCGGACCTGGATGCCAACCGTATTTTCCATGTCGAAACCAGCGATGTTGCCTAGCCAGCTTTGCTGTGCCCTGCCGCCAAAATAGATGCGGGAATCCGTTTGATTCACCTGGTCGCTGGGAATTATTCCGCCAGGAAGCACTATGTTGTCGGCGACGGAATTGACGAAACCGCTGAAGTCGGACGTGAGGTTGAGATTGTACCTGACCAGATAAAACGAGGCCTCCCGGCGATAGTCTTTTTCTTTTTGCCACCAGTTGCCGTGAAGCGTATAGCGCCCGGTTTCGCCGTTATCGGTGGGATCTATGTTTCCGAAGCGATTGATGAGGCCTTCAGTTACCGCAAACAGCGGAATCTGGTTGGTCGGACGCCATTTCGCGTGATATGCGTGAGCTCCGACGCTTGCGCCCCAGTTGCCATAGTCGACACTATACTTGAGCATGCCGTTGAATTTGAGAGCATGTTCAGGCAGCACCCAGGGGCCGTTATACGTATTCACGTCGATGGCGTAGAGCACATCGCCACCTCCTACCCTGTTTGAATTCGCTGCCACCCCTCGGTAGAAGCCGAAAGAGCCACCGGTAAACTTGGCAAAACCCTGGGGAAGCGAGTTGAAGGTGGTAATCTTGGCGTGGCCCGCCGCGGAAAAATCTCCCTGATCTGCATAATAAGGTCCTTTCCCATATTGAACATTGTCTATCAGTTCCGGAATCAGGCCATTGAGATCCATGTAGCCCTGGCCATGGGCATGGCTGGGCAGGTTGATGGGTACTCCGTCAATAAATGTGGCGAAATCGGTGCCATGATCGAGGTTGAATCCACGCAAAAAATACTGGTTGGCTTTTCCATCGCCGCTATGCTGGGTAGCAATCATGCCGGGAATGAACTCAACCACTTCGGCGACGCGTGACAGCGGGCGATTTTTAATCTGCTCCTGGCCTATGAATCCCTGGGACGCGGATTGGGTTTCGCCTACAAGGCTGGTCCCGCGCTCTTTGCCCAGTACCACCACTTCCTTGAGCTTGACCACGGGTTGCGCGGTTGCGCCGTCGTTTCGTGGTTTAGCGGGACGCAAGGCATTCTGCGAGACGGTATCGGCGAGTTGGACGGCAGCAGGTGAATCCTGTTTCTCCACTGGGTCAATGCGCTCAGGCGGCATGGGTTTTCCGGATGCACCCGGAACTTCTTGCGCATAAGCGTTGATTCCGCTCGGAGAAAAAACCAGTAATGGTATAAGGATGGGCAGGGTTGATATCCCGGTCTTATACCAGGACGATATTCCGGACGTTCTGCTCAGAAGCATATTGCACACGAAAAATTATAATTTTTATGTCCGGCAAGCGGCTGGCAGCCAGCGGCCTTCCCAATATTTCAGCATTTGCACGGCTTACCTGCCTGTGGTGCCCGCGCTCACGCTAGTTTTTCAGAGACCGATGAAGAAATCACAGGAATTCAATGTGATAAAGCAATCGTATGAATATTTCTGATATTATCATACATTATCGAATGTATGAAATATTTATATCTTTTCATATTTTCGGAGGAGCGCTAAACTAGCGCATCGGTATTCGGTGCCAGTTGGAACAACCATGAATGGATTGATAACCCGGTTTTTCATCAGACTCATCAGCCCCTTCCTCCTGTCGGCGTTGTTGCCGTTTCTGCTCTCTAGCGTGACCCAGGCGGCCGATCCGAAAAAAACGATCCGTGTCGTTACTACCGTCGCACCCATCACCAATATTGTCCGGAACGTGGCGGGTACTTACGCCGAGGTGACAGGGGTCGTTCCCGATGGAACCGATTCCCATACCTTCGAGCCGACGCCGGCCGATGCCAAGATCCTGCAGGCAGCGGACATCATCATCGTGAACGGGCTGGATCTGGAACTGCCTACGGTGAAGCTTGCGGAGAAGGTCAAGAATCGTGGCGTTTCCATCTTGCGACTCGGCGATCGTGCGCTGCGCAAGGAAGACTGGCGGTACGATTTCAGCTTTCCCAGGGAACAGGGGCATCCGAATCCCCATTTGTGGCCCAATATCGCGCTGGCGATGCGTTATGCGGAAATTGCGCGGGACGCGCTAGCCGGGCTCGACCCGGCGCACCGGGAGGATTATGCGAGAAATGCGGCGGCCTACCTGGGCAAGCTGCGGGGACTGGACCAGGCGATCTTCAAATGCGTCAATACCATACCTTCGCAAAATCGCAAGCTGGTCACGTATCATGACTCGTTTGCCTATTTTGCCCCGCGCTATGGCATGACCGTGGTGGCGGCCATCCAGCCGTCCGATTTTTCGGAACCGGGTCCCAGGGATGTCGCGCGGATCATCAAGCAGATAAAGAAGGAAAAAATACCGGCAATTTTCGGTTCCGAGGTTTTTCCGAGCAAAGTCATGGCCCAGATTGCCCGGGAAACCGGCGTCAAGTTCATAGATGAGCTTTCGGATGACGAGTTGCCTGCGGCGCCGAATGATTCGTTTATCGGCATGATGGCCAATAACATGGCGATCATGACGGCAGCGCTGGGTGGCAATGACGGTTGCGTGGCGAATGTCGACACGAGCAATATCGCGCCTTGACCCAGGAGATCCTGGGACGAAGCCTGCGGTAAGCCTGACCGGAGTGAGCGCGGGCTACGAGCATAATGTCGTCTTTACCCGCCTGTCGCTGGATATTCACGCCGGTCAATTCGCCGGTATTGTCGGCCCAACAGGATGCGGCAAGACCACGCTGCTCAAGATCATCCTCGGCACTATGCCGGCTTTCTCGGGCGAAGTGCGTGTGGCCGGGCAGGCCGCAGCCACCATCCGGCCAGGCCTGGTCGGTTATGTGCCGCAACTGGGGAGTGTGGACTGGAGTTTTCCTGTCACAGTGGAAGAAGTCATACTGATGGGCCTCTACACCAGCGGGCGCGTCTGGCCCTGGCCCAGCAGGGAAGAGCGCCGGCGAGTCCGCGACCTCGCGCATCGACTGGGAATCCACGATTGCCTGCGCCACCACATTGTGCATACCTCCGGCGGCCAGCGCCAGCGAGCATTTCTCGCGCGTGCGCTGATCAGCAATCCCCGGCTCGTGGTGCTGGATGAGCCTACTTCAGGCGTAGACATCAAGACTCAGCATGAAGTGCTGCATCTTCTAGGCGATATCAACAGTGAAGGCATCACCATTCTGCTTACCACGCACGATCTGAACGCGGTAGCCTCCCACTTGCCATGGGTGATCTGCTTCAATAACGGCATCGTAGCCCAGGGCCGGCCACAGGATATTTTCACCGCCGATATCCTGACCAGGACCTATGGCGGAGATATCGTCATAGTCAGGCATGAGGGCCATTTCCTCATCGCCAACAATACCCCGCTGCGTTTCAAGGGAGATGCCCAGTAATGGAAATTCTCCTCGAACCGCTGGAATATGAATTCTTCAGGCATGCTCTGCTGGCGGCGCTGATGATCGGCGCGCTATGCGGCCTGATCGGCGTGTACGTGATACTGCGGGGCATGAGCTACGTAGGGCACGGGCTATCACACGCCGCATTTGGCGGTGCGGTAGCCGGTTTTTTCCTGAACCTCAATTTTTATGCCGGTGCGGGGGTAATGGGACTGGTTGCCGCGCTGCTGATCGACCGGATCACCAGGAGCGGCAAGGTCAAGCTGGATGCGGCTATTGGCATCGTCACGACGGCCATGTTCGCCTTTGGCGTTGCTATCATCAGCCAGGCGCGCACTTCCGGGTTGAGCTTCGAAGCGGCGTTGTTCGGCAATATTCTCGGAATTACCCATGGCGATCTGGTCGTCATTGGCAGCGTTACCGCGGTCAATATCGCTGCCGTCATTTTGCTGTATCGCCCGTTGCTGTTTTCCACCTTCGACAATGAAGCGGCACGGGTATTCGGAATCAGGACCGGGGCCGTCCATCTGATCTTTTCGTTGCTTCTTACGCTATCCGTCATTGCTTCCATGAACGTGGTCGGCGTCACCATGATTGCAGCTACCTTGATTGCGCCGGCAATGACTGCACGTATGATTACAGACAGCTTCAGCCGCATGCTGCTCTATGCCTGCCTTATCGGCGCCGTGACCGGTGTCGCCGGCATGTATTTGAGCTATATTTTCAATGTTGCCTCGGGAGCGGCCATCGTATTGTTTGGCGCGCTGTTGTTCTGCCTGGCGGGACTGGCGAAGCTCGCGCAGCAAAAATTCGCGCTGAGCGTGACGCTTCATCGCCACGGCGATCTGATCCATTCGCATCCCCATACCGAAGCCCATCTCGAATCGGGCAAATCGGCGGAAGACGAGGGCTTTGGCACGCCAAAGCCACGAGAGCCGGCTCGCAAGCCCCTTTAGCATCACTTCGACTTCCTGTCGGGGACCGCAATCCAGAGGTATGGGTTGAGACGCGACATGATTTCAACATCTGCTGTCCGCCATTCACTTCTAAAATCTCCTTACGTACGCCCCAGCGTATAATGATATGCTCCTCTCGGCGCTTCCTTGAGAATGAAGAACCGGGAAAATAAGCAGAATGAATATTTTTGGAGGAGATACATGACGATATTCAAAACGATGAAGCAAGTCCTTCTCATCATCACCTCTACCGGATTGGCAGTGGGTGCTTCCTTGGCGGCGCATGCGGGAGCGCTGGAGAACGGAAGCTGGGCACCCCGCGGATGTGGCGCCCGGCCTGAGGCCCCAGTCATCGAATCGACGAACCCGGAGGCGTATAACCGGAGCGTTGGCTTGGTCAATGTCTGGCAAAAGCAGTTGCAGTCATATAATGACTGCCTGATCAAGGAAGCCAATGCAGATGCGGCGGCAATCAACCACGCGGCAAACGCCGAACAGATGCAAATAAACGAAGCGATCCAGAAAGTCAACGCGGATGCGACCGCGGCAAGAAGCAAGGTGGATTCTTCACCTCCCGCCCCAGCGACACCGCAAATGATGCAAAATCCAAATACCCAGATGATGCAGAATCCAAATTATTGATCGGCGCAGCGGCGGTTCGCAGAAGGCGGAATGGTTTTGCTTTCCGTTCCTGATACCCTGTACAGTAGCTGGCTTGTGTAATAGTAGATATATGGTCCTGGTTCCTGACAATCCAATACGGTTTCTTATTTTCTGAAAGGAGTAATCGTGCCAACCAATGCCATTTCCTGCACCCGGTTTATTTTCTTTGTGTTTGCCGCGCTCTTTGCCGCGCTTCCCGCCTCCGCGCATTACATATGGATCGAACAGGATGGGTCGCATCAATCCCGTCTTTTTTTCGGCGAATACCAGGAAGGAGAAAGGGAGAAAAGTCCGGGAAGGCTGGATGAAATCAAAAAACCGCAAGCATGGACCATAGAGGCGGGCGGCAAGCGAAAGGCGCTGGAAGTAACCCGGCGAGCCGATCATTTCGATCTTGGCGTAATCCGGCATGGCGCATCGACCGTGATCGCCGAAGAGCGCGGATACGAAGTCAAGGATTGGAGCAAGAACGGACATGGCGTTGTCAAGCCAATGTTTTACGCCCGCTATAGTTCATTTGAAGTAAAGGCGCCAGGCAAGCCGGAGCTTGGCCTCGATATCCTGCCGGAGTCGACGAATGGAAGTGCATCCAGGACGTTCACCGTTTATTTCCACAATTCGCCATTGGTAAAAGCCACGATCAAAATACATGGCCCGAATCTTTCCACTCAAGAGCAAACCACGGATGAAAACGGGAAGGCGACGATATCAACCGGGTCGGCAGGACAATATGTGCTGGAGGTCATTCACCGGGAAACCCAGCCGGGGGAATTTGAAGGAAAAAACTATGAGGCGGTACGCCATCGCGCCACGCTGACTTTCATTCTTCCGGCTTCAGGGAAATAAGAGAAGCGGGAAGAGGGCATCGCAATACGCTCAGTCCTTTTTTAGCCCTTTGTCAGGAGTTCGCAGACCATTCTTAGTACCAGAGTCCAATTGCTGGCAGCATCCATGCTCGTATGATATTTCTCACTGCGGTTTTCGCCGCAGCATGAATTTTTCGGGAAAAAGTCATGCGTAAATTCATCGGATGGGCAGCCTCATGGACGCTGTACTATTTGGGAGGCTACACGGATCTGGCAGGGACTCGCTTCCGTGCGAAGTGGCTGAAGCGAGTCTATTTCTGGCTGCTGAATGCATCGGACGATGCCCAGACCTGGGGCGGTGGACGAGGCACATGGGAGCATGGCCTGCCGGCGAAGAATGAATACTGGCCTGATTTCCGCATCAGCGACAGCAGATACTCCCGCACCCCGGCTCATCAAAAGAAGGTTGGCCACAGGCGGTACGGCAGGCGGCACCATGTAGGCGGCCTGGGGTGGCGTGATGGGCGAGCATTCTTTACATCCCCTAAATCAGGTCTGGTGCTGCGCCCCGGACGGAAAATGAGTTAGGGTGCAAGCGGCGCAAATCCTGGATACCGGCTTTGAGCGGCCGGGCGATATCCAGCAGAGTTCGATCACTTTTCGGCGCTGGCTCGATGGTATTCCGGACGCAAACCCGTTTTGCCGCGCCAAGGATTGCCGCGCCGTTGGTACTGTCTTTTCATCTCGGTGCTAGCCTTCGCTGCCGCCCGGCACCCATGCGATGGCGACGCGCTCACGGACCTCTATCCCATTCTCCCATTCAATCGATCGTTCTTCCGTTATCTGTGTTACGGCCAATGTTGCGCCGCACCATAAAAATAGCAGATCGTTGCGGGAATATAAAACCTGATTATCTATCGGTTATTAAGCCGTGATAAACTTGAAAATGCTTTTAACCGTCGAGCGATTCCCGTTTGAAGCGACGCTTTAGGAAGCGCTGGAGAAATCCTTAGCCTGGCTTACGGCTAAAGTGATATGAGAATTGTCGAGGAGGAGGGTCGATGAAATTCAGATTGGTTGAATCCAATATCATGGTATATGCCAGGCTGCTCGCGGCATCGATAATGGCGGGCTTCCTTTCGGTTGCGGGAATGGCGAATGCAGACGACGCGCGTTCCGGCGCTTCTGGCGCAAGAGATACAAAATCGGTGGGAGTCACACTCATGGCCGTGACCGCGCAGGTTCTGCCGGACGATCCCAAGCAGACGCTGACTGCCTTCATGGTGTACCTGGCACCCGAAGCCAGCACCAGCAGTCATCGCCATGCCGGTGTCGTATTCGTGCACGTGCTTGAAGGCACGGTTCGCTCCCAGCTCAACAATGGGGAAGTTATAGAATATCGCGCCGGCGATAGCTGGAATGAGCCGCCAGGAAGCGTCCATTCGTATATGGAAAACCCCAGCAAAACGGTACCGGCGCGCCTGATCGCCACCATTATTGCTCCGACGGGAGCGAAGCTGACGACCTACGACCAGGACGGTTCCGTGCCACCCCCGCACGCGCACTGAAGCGGCTTGATTGAAAGCGGCGCTGCGCCGCGGAGTTCATCCTGGCCGGATGGGTCACTGGTTTGCTGTTACGGCTTCCTGTATTCCGGCCTTGCCGCAAGCAATGAACCTTCTGTCCAGGGCGGGAATGGAAGCCGGGACGGAGACGTTGGGTCCAATCAGCGCAAGGGAATGATGGTGCGCTCTATGCTCATCCTGGTGGTGAGCAGCTGAGTCTTCACCGCGTTGGCCATTTCGTCTATCATGCCGGCCGAGGCTCCCTGTCCTTTTTGTCTCGCGAGCCCGGCCATGGCCTGGAGGTCCGCATGCAGGCGGACGGGGTCTATCTGCCAGCCCAGGGCGACCGCCAGGGCTTTCAACGCGGTTCCGCAGGCTTCAAATGCTTGTATGTCCGTAGGTGCCTCAGTACTCATTTTTTATCTCCATAATGAGAATGCGTCTCAATGCTATATCAGCTTTAGGGAGATGTAAAGGCGATTTGATCGATCGGCACAATCACGGGCTGTGCGCCAGCATCACGACGGGTATCACTATGCTGCTGGCCTCCGGCTTTGCCTTCGCACAGCAGGAACAGGCTTCGCCATCTGCGGGGCCTTCCACGGTTGAGCCGGCTGTCCCGGCGCTCAACCCGGTTGTCGTTACCGGGACGCGGGTGGAGCAATCGAGCTTCATGCTGCCCATGTCCGTCGATGCAGTGGAAGGTTCCGTCATCCAGGAGGCCCAGCCGCGAGTCAACCTCACGGAAGCGCTGTTCCGTATCCCGGGGCTGGTCATCCAGAACCGGCAGAACTATGCGCAGGACCTGCAGGTATCGAGCCGCGGTTTTGGCGCCCGATCCACTTTTGGCATTCGGGGAATACGGATAGTGGTGGATGACATTCCTGCCAGCATGCCGGATGGACAGGGCCAGGCGGCTACCATCAACCTGGGCTCGGTGAAACGCATCGAGGTCTTGCGCGGCCCGTTCTCCGCCATCCACGGCAATGCTTCGGGTGGCGTGATACAGGCATTCACCGAGGATGGACCACCGGGCACGACACTGTCCGGCTCGCTGCTGGGCGGAAGTTACGGCACCAGCCGTGGCGAGATCAAGCTCGGCGGCACGCTGGGTGGAACCGGCGGTCCAGGCGCAGGCGCGGCACGCGGGCCGTTCAACTACGTGGCCGATATTTCCCGCTTCCAGACCAGCGGCTATCGCGAACATAGCGCCGCGACGCGCTACCAGGCTAGCGCCAAGCTGACCCATCGTTTCAGCCAGGACGCCACGCTGATGCTGGTCGCCAACGAGCTTCACCAGGGAAATACGCAGGATCCGCTGGGTCTCACGCGCGCCGAGGTCCTCGCCAACCCGCGGCAGGCCAACGCCACCGCAACCTTGTTCAACACGCGAAAAAGCATCGACAACACCCAGGGCGGCGCAGTCTACGATTACCGGTTTTCCGCTGCGCATTCCATCAAGCTGATCGGTTATGCCGGGACCAGGCAGATTCTCCAGTTTCTTGCGGTGCCCGCCGGTGCGCAGATTCCGGTGACCAGTTCGGGCGGCGTAGTCGACCTGGATCGTGAATTTGGTGGATTGGGGTTGAGGTGGACTTACCGCGGCGAAGGCCCCCGGCCGCTGACGCTGACCACGGGTATCGACTACGAGGGCTCCAGAGAGCGGCGCAAGGGGTTCGAAAATTTTTCCGGCTCCGTCCTGGGCGTCCGGGGCGATTTGCGCCGCAACGAGAACAACACTGTCACCAGTTTCAGCCAGTATATCCAGGGCGAATGGCAATTCCTGCCCACCTGGCGGCTTTCAGCCGGGCTTCGCAATACCGAGGTGAAGTTCAGTTCACAGGACTTTTTTATCGGCCCCGGCAATCCCGATGACAGCGGCAGCATAAGTTATCGCAACCTGAATCCGGTGCTGGGGCTTTTATATGAAGCCACTCCCATGCTCAATCTGTATGTCAGCACCGGCAGGGGATTCGAAACGCCCACTTTTGCGGAGCTCGGCTACCGGCCGGATGGCGCGAGCGGCCTCAACTTTGCCTTGCGCCCCAGCAGGAGCAACAATATCGAGGCAGGTCTCAAATGGCTGGCGGCGGATACTACGCGCATCAATCTCGCGTTTTTCGAAACACGCGTTTCCGGCGAGATTCTGCCTGCCACCAATTCCGGCGGCCGGGCAACATTTCAGAACGCGTCTGACACCATGCGGCATGGGGTTGAACTTTCCGCCGATTCCCGTTTCGGGTCCAGTCTCTCTGCTTATTTCTCCTATACCTATCTCCACGCCACTTTCCGCGACGCCTACAGCTACCGCTCCTCGCCATCGTCACCCATGGCAACCGTGGTTGCGGGCAATTTTCTGCCTGGGGTGCCACGCAACACCGCCTATGGGGAGCTCGCATGGCGGCGGGGGTTGCCCGGCTTTTCAGCGGTGCTGGAAGCCATTTACCGGGACAGGATTTTCGCGAATGACATCAATGCGGAAGCTGCAAAACAGTATATTCTGGCAAATATGCGGTTTGCCTATACCCATCAGCACGGCAGATGGAAATTCAGCGAGTTTGTCCGGATCGACAATATTTCGGATATCCGGTATGTGGGATCGGTTATCGTCAACGAGAGTAACGGACGGTTCTACGAACCAGCACCGGGACGCAATTATATGGTGGGAATCAACGCCAGCTATGTTTTTTAATCCGGGGTCCGTTAACACTTGTTGCGGCTTTGCCAGAAAGTTCATGAGAGGAACGAACCTTGCCGCGCGCGGGCAATCAAATCGAGAGCCATGAGGGAAGTTAGCGGTGCAGCGGAAAACCATTTTGCAGATAATACCGCTGACGCAACCGGGGATTTGCCGGTATACTGTGGGAAACCCGGTTTTAAACTGGGTTTTTTTATCACCATTTGAAAATGAAGTATTACTGGAAGGAGTGGAAATAATGAAAGCGGTTCTCCTGCTTTTCCGATGAAACAACCCATCTCCCTCCACCAACCCAACGCCGGAAAGCTCACGGACAGTAGATGCTGGTCATGGCTCAGCCAAGGCCGAAACATATCGATGCTATGCACAGCTTGAAAAATTTCTTCTCATGCTGCAGCCCGGAAACGATACCGGGATACGGCGGTAAAGATCCCGCGTTTCCCCGGATACCCGAGGTCGCCGATGCCGGATTTCGGCCCGAATTACCGGGCAGTTCGCCCGGAAGGCGATAACATGTCCTCGCCGGGAAGCCGGGGGATCCCCGTTCCTTTGCAAAACCGTGATTTTGCGGGCAAGACGCCCAGGCGCCCGGCGCCAGCTACTCCTCGATCGGTATCGCCGGCCTTCCAGATGCGGTTCTTTGCGCGGGACTTGCTGGCGGGAATCATAACGGGGGCAATGGCGGTTCCGCTATCTGTCGGGATCGCGTTGATGTCGGATTATCCCATCAAGGTTGCCCTCTTCACCGTGGTATTCGCCTGCCTGGTAGGCTGGGTCTGTGCCTTTTTCAAACCGGGCAACTTCGTCGGCGTGCCCGGCGTTGCCGCAGGACTGGCCTCCGTCCTGGCATTGGGCATTGCGAGCTTTGGAATCGAGAACATGGCATTCGTCATTTTCCTGACTGCCAGCCTGCAGGCATTGATATGGAAATTCAATTGGCAGCGCTATATTCTGCTGGCCGTCCCCAGTTATCTGGTGGAAGGGCTGCTGGCGGGAATTGGCTTGACGATAGCTGTCAAGTTTTTCACCTTTACTTATGAAATTCCCCCCGAGCTGGAAACCGCCGATATATTCTGGAATGCTGCCCGAATCCAGATGATGCTCATATCGATATCCGGCTTTGCCATTTTCGCATGGCTGTTTTCCAGGCTGCAGAATACCCAGCCCGCCGTGCCTTATTTCCTGCTTGTTGGCGCAAGCATCGTGCTGGCGCGCTATTTGCCAATGCCGATGGTGCATGTGGATGACGTGGATCTCGGGCTCGAGTTGCCGGTGCCGAATTTCAGCGGAGCGCTGACCTGGCTATACGTCGTGGGTTTCGCCGCCATGCTGGCGGTCATCAACGTCATCGAGCAGGTGATGAGCAATGCAGCCATCGAGAAAATAGATCCGCTGGGGCGCAAGTGCAATACCAACAACAGTCTGTTTGCGATCTGGATAGCCAACATGGGTTCGAGTTTCTTTGGGGGGATGACCAATCTCGATGGTCTGGCCAAAAGCACCACGAACAAGCTGGCCGGAGCGATGACCAAATTTTCGGTGCTGGTCATCGCGATCGTTGTCACTTTCTTTGTTCTGAACACGGCGTATCTCGAATACCTGCCGAAGTTTTCGCTGGCGGCGATCATGATTTTTTCAGGATGGAAAATGATTGCAGGATTGTGGCGCGTGGCGCATTACGGCCAGTACGCATTGATGCTTGCGGTAGCCTGCGCCCTGCTGGTCTACAAGATGGGGATTTTCGAAGGCCTGTTGATTGCCCTCGCAGTGCATGGCCTGATCAACTATGTCGTGTTCAACCAGGCCGGGAAGATACCCGGCATGGTCATAATCAGGAAGTACCTGAAACGGTTTTCCTCCAATGGGGGCGTGGACTGAGAGCGGCCGCAGCTATTCCTGCTCCTGAATTTTCTGCGGTTATTGCGCCCCCTTCCGGCTTCGGTCGACTTGCACCGCAGTAACCATGCTGCCGCGGTTTCCCCAGGCGTTGCGGATGTACGACAAGACCAGGGCAATTTCTTCGTCAGGAAGGATTTGCGCAAATGGCGGCATGCCATAGGGACGGGGATTGCTGGCGGTTACCGGCGCGTAGCCGCCATTGAGGATGCTGCGTATGGCGTTGATGGGGGAGGCGAGCGTAATGCCGCGATTCCCTGCCAGCGCGGGATAGACTCCGGGCTGCCCCTGTCCGAAGTTTCCGTGGCAGTCGAGGCAGTGAGTCTCGTAGATTTCCCCGCCGCGCCGGAGCTGCTTGTCCACTTCCTCGGTCAGCGCCGGGGCGGCGCCCCGCGAATAAGGTGCGCCCGGAGGAAGCGACTTGAGATATACCGCCATCGCGCGCGCGTCGGCATCGGTGAGGTGCTGCAGGCTGTCGCTGATGACACTGGCCATTGGTCCGGTAGTCACTGCCCGCGATGACAGTCCTGTCTTCAGCAATCGCATGATTTCCGGAATGGTCCAGTCGGCCGTGCTGACCTCCTGGAATGACGTCAGCGAAGGCGCATACCAGTTTGATCCCATGATCTGGCCGCCGCCCAGCACGTTCCCCTGGCTTGCGCCCAGTGGATTTCGGGTTGTGTGGCAGGCATTGCAATGACCGAGCCCTTGTACCAGATAGGCGCCACGATTCCATTCATCGCTTTCTCCGGAAGCAGGACGATATACCCCCTGAGTGAAATAGAGTGCGCGCCAGATATATAGAAGCGGCCTGAAATTGAAAGGAAAATCGATTCGGTTGGGTGCATTGTGCTGCACTACCGGTGGCAGCGACTGGAGGTAGGCAAAGATTGCATTCGCGTCCTCACGCGTCACTTTTGTATAGTCGGTGTAGGGGAAGGCTGGATACAGCGGCGCGCCGTTTCGTGACTTACCCGCATTCAGCGCCTGCCAGAAATCCTCTTCGCTCCAGCCACCGATACCGGTCTCGGTATCGGGAGTGATGTTCGGAGTAACAAATGTTCCGATAGAGGTGGCGAGAATGTGGCCCCCAGCATACGGGCGGCCAGCCGCTCCATCTCCGGCCCGGGCCGTATGGCAACCCATGCAGTTGCCTGCGCGCGCGAGATAGGCCCCGCGGCTGACCAGGCCCGCCAATGCCGGCTGTGCCGCGGTGTCTGCCTGCTCCTCCACCACGGGTGCCATTAGCGCCTGCGAGGGTCGCGCATGAATGGAGGAGCGGCCTTCAGGCGCGAGCCATATGGCCAGGCTTATGGCTGCTCCTGCCAGAGAGGCGATGACAGTGCGTTTCATTGGATGGTTCCAGGGGGGAGCGTACCGGACGGCAGAAGGATGCTGCTGCAGCGCCGGGACAGCTTTTCCGGCAGGGTGGCTACTGTGTCCGGCCTCTTCATGAGCGCCTCCGGCACAGGTTGCGCCGCCAGCCAGGCTGCGATCATACCTGCTTCATCCGTCGAGAGCTGCTTCGCGATTTCCGACATGCAGTCGGGAGTCTGGCCGCGCATCAGGCCGCCGTTTTGCCAGTTTCCGAATTGCGCGATGATATAAACGCGTGGCAGGCCCAGCAAACCCGGGATATAAGGCGCCGTACCCATCAGGTCCTTCCCATGGCATTCCACACATCCGGGAATTTTTCGGGCTGGGTCACCCTGGGTGATCAGCCTGCGTGCCAGCCTGATTTCGGAAGAGGAGAGGTTCATCGGCTCCGGGGGTGGAAACGCCTGCCGCAAGGATGAGAAATACGCCGCCATTTCGCGCAGGTATCGGTCAGGTAAATCCTCCAGCAGCAGTGCCATCGGCCGGTAGTGGCGTTTTCCATCCCGGAAATTGCGCAACTGATTGAACAGGTAGCCTTCCGGTTTGCCTGCGATACGCGGATAGTAGGCGTCCCTGCCTTCCTTGTCCTCCGGGCCGTGGCAAACGGTGCAGGCTTTTACCCTTTCCGCCATCGTGTCCGGTGCGTTGACCGGGATGATGGCGGAAGGAATATCGGGCAGATCTGACCTCGCCAGAGCCAGCCCAGGCACGGCCGCCAAAACCACGAAAAAAAACAATACAGATTTTTTTACCATCTTTTCTGTTCTCGATTTACCCTTCACTCGCATGCAAATTATTCTGGATCAGGGCTCACGGGGTTGATCCGTGAGTGTAGGGATTTCGCAAAGCCACTGTCGCGCCAGCGAAGATTTGTTCAGCGTTTCCTCGCGCAGCAGTTCCCCTGGCTTTTCTCAAACCGGGCAACGCTGACAAGCAATCATGAAATGGTTAACGCGCGAATTTCCGCACCACTGCCATCAGTTCGTCTATCGCCTCGTCTCCCTTGCCCGACTTGATGGCTCCCTGCAGGCAGCCATGAGTGTGATTTTCCAGCAGCAGCATGGCCACGGCGTCGAGCGCGGATTTCAGCGCGGAGATCTGGTTCAGGATGTCAACGCAATAACGGTCTTCCGATACCATCTTGTTGACACCCCGTACCTGGCCCTCGATACGGTTGAGGCGCTTGATCAAGGCTTCCTTGCCTGGCTGCACCACTGCCAGGGATTCGCGGGGCCCCTTTCTAGATGACGACTTCAAACCCGGCATCTCCGATTGCTTTCCTGAACTGATCCGTGTTAGCTGCGGCATCATCATAGTGGATGGTTGCCTGTTTTTGATCCAGCGATATTTCCACGCCGGCCACGCCGGGAATCTTCTCCAGCACGTTCTTGACGCTATTGACGCAACCCATGCATGTCATCCCTTCGATATTCATGACTTCCGCTTGCATTTCCGCACTCCTTTGCATTTCATGATTTTCACGATTCAATCCCCTCCGCCGCCTGCCTGCCAGCGGCGCAGCAGCAGGGAGTTGCTGACCACGGATACCGAACTCATCGCCATCGCGGCGCCCGCTATGACAGGGTTGAGCAGCCCCACGGCCGCCAGCGGTATCCCCAATATGTTGTAAATGAAGGCAAAGAAAAGATTCTGGCGGATTTTTCTCAGCGTGGCCCGGGAAAGCGAGATGGCGTCTGCCACGCTCATGAGGTCGCTGCGCATGAGCGTGATGTCGGCCGCCTCGATCGCCACGTCGGAACCTGCGCCGATGGCGAAGCTCACATCGGCGGCCGCCAGCGCCGGCGCATCGTTGACGCCATCTCCCACCATTCCGATGAGCCTGCCACTGCCTTTCATGCGGTCGACCTCGGCTGTTTTGTCCTGCGGCAGCACTTCCGCGCGGTAGTTGCTTATGCCCGCCTGTTTCGCTATGGCAGCGGCAGTCGCGGCGTTGTCGCCGGTAAGCATGACGACTTCGATGCCAAGTGCCTGAAGCCGCGATATTGCCGACGCTGAGCTGGGCCGCAGCCGGTCGGCAATGGCGATATAACCCAGAACCGTGGTTCCAGCAGGTTTATTCCCGGCGGGCGGGGCTGACGCTTCCGCTGCCAGGCCGACGACGGTCTTGCCTTCGGCCTGGAGATTGGCGATCGTGCCGGCATCGATGCCTGCACGGTGATCCAGCAGGAAGCTGGGCGAGCCGAGCAGGTATTTCACCCCATCGGCTCGGGCGGTGATGCCGCCACCGGGAATGGCATTGAAATCGCTCATTGGCTGGGGACGAATACCCATGACGCCAGCACGTTCCATTACCGCTCTGGCCAGGGGATGCTCCGATCCCTGCTCCAGCGTGGCGGCTGCCTGCATCAGCGCTTGCTCTGTCGTCCATCCTGCTGCAACGATATCGGTAACCACGGGCCTGCCTTCGGTCAGCGTACCGGTCTTGTCCACTACCAGCACCTGGATTTTTTCCGCCAGTTCCAGCGCAGCGGCATTCCTGACCAGCACACCGGCCTGGGCTCCCCGCCCCGTGCCGACCATGATGGCGGTGGGGGTCGCCAATCCCAATGCGCAGGGGCAGGCGATGACCATTACCGCCACGGCGTTGATGAGTGCCGGCACGAATCCGCCACCCAGCCACCATGTCAAGATCAGGGTCAGCGCACTTAGCGTGACCACTATAGGGACAAATATCCCCGCGATTCTGTCGGCCATGCGCTGGATGGGCGCCTTGGACCCTTGCGCCGTTTCGACCAGTCGTATGATGGCGGCAAGCTGGGTGTGCGCACCAACCCCGGTAGCGCGGCATTTGAGCAAACCTTGCTGGTTCGTCGTTGCCGCATACACTTTCGCCCCTGCCTGTTTTGCAACAGGCAGGCTTTCTCCTGTCAGCATCGCTTCATTCACGTTGGAAGCGCCCTCGATCACCACGCCATCCACCGGGAAGTTCTCTCCCGGACGCACGATAAAAATATCGCCCCCCTTAAGCGAACCCGCATCCACCTCGATGATCTCGCCCTGACGTTCTATTCGGGCTATCCTGGGTTGCAGGCTGACAAGTTGCTCTATCGCAGCCGAGGTCCTGCCTTTTGCCCGCGCTTCCATCAGCTTGCCCAGAAGCACCAGCGTGATGATGGCTGCGCTTGCTTCAAAATAGACATGTTGATCCATTCCCACCAGGGTCACGGCTGCGCTGAAAAAATACGCCATGCTGGTGCCCAACGCCACCAGCACATCCATGTTGGCGCTTCCGCCACGCAGCGCATGCCAGGCCCCTGTATAAAAGCGCTTGCCTACCCAGAACTGCACCGGAGTCGCCAGCGCCCATTGCAGCCAGCGCGGCAGCTCGGCATGCTCGCCCCAGAGCATGGGAATCATCTGGGCCATCAGGGGCAGGGCAAGGATGGCGGAAATCCAGAACATCCGGCGTTCCGTCCGATAAGCGGTCATTCTTCGCGCTTTCTCTTTTGCCCGGCTGCTTTCAGTGATTTCACTGGCGCCATAGCCTGCCCGGGCTACCGCGGCGATGAGGCCATCCACTGATGTCGTGCCGGGTATGAAGCTGACATTTGCCACCTCGGTGGCAAGGTTGACAGTGGCGGTAACGCCGGGCTGCTCGCCCAGCGCCTTCTCTATACGGCCGCTGCATGCCGCGCATGTCATGCCTGTGATCTGCAGCTGCACGGATTGGGGAACCACGTGAAAACCGGTTTTCTCGATTGAACGGACAAGTTCTTCTGGTTGTGTCCTGGCCTCATCGAACTCCACACTTGCTTTTTCGCTGGCGAAATTAACGTTGGCATGCACTCCGGGAAGCTTGTTCAGGGTTTTCTCGATCCGCGCCGCGCAGGCTGAGCAAGTCATGCCTTCGATAGGCAGTTCTATTTGCTTGAAAGTAAGCGAACTCATGAGTAATCCCGCATGACTGATCTTTATTCGACTGCATCAAGCCGCATTGGAATGATGTATGTGTGTTCAATATATACCTCATCGGGGTATGAGTCAAATACCCCGTACCTGTATATTAAGGAAGCGCTGAACAAATCCTCGCTGAGCGCGTTGCTGGTAAAATCGGGATGATCATAAGGCGCGCGACGCAGGTCGTAGCTGGGACTACGATGCCAAGGAGCGCAACGCCATGGCTCCCCAGAGCGTGGCCCGAGGGACCCCGCGAAAGCGGGGATCGGGCAGCGGCGGGGATGCCAGAGCGCGCCAAAGCATACATGGGGCGCCAGCAGCCCGCTACGGGGTCGCATCTTCTCTGGAAGACACTGCTCCGCCCTGCGCGGTCGCACCATTCGCGTCGTCGCCTTTCGCGCATCCCATCCCGCAAAGCCACCGCCGCGCCAGTGGAGATTTGTTCAGCGCTTCCTTAAGGTTGACTGTGCCGTTTCTCGCCGGGCAAATCATTCATGGTTCGCACTTTCACTTTTTTTTAAATGATATTTCCCGCATTCGATGAAGCAGGTGCGATGAACCAGGAGTATGCGTTTCGCCTGAATTTACAGGCCATCGTCATATGTGCTCTATGTATGCTGCCGAACAGAGCGGTTCATCCGTGTTCGCTAGCATGCCCATCATCCCGCTATTGTTAGGAGCGGATAAAGACCGGCGGGGCCTTGTTGCTCAGGCAGAGGCCGCGCCGGGAAAGTTCTTCGTTGCTCAAACAGGAGGCGCATCATGATTTCGGATAGAGGCAGAAATGGCAATGACAGAGGCGGCGGCGAGAGCAAACGAGGCTTTGCTTCCATGGATGAAGCCAAGCAGCGCGAAATAGCAAGCAAGGGTGGCAAAGCGGCGCACGAGAAGGGAACTGCCCATGAATTTACGTCCGAAGAAGCGCGCGCGGCAGGCAGGAAGGGTGGAGAGGCTCGCGGAAGGGGTGCATCCAGCCGTAAAAACGCTGCGTCTGCAATTCGTGGGGAAGTTCATGGCACAGTCCGCCAAAGGTGAGAGGCGCCGCCAGGAAGTACTGGGATGTATTACTGAGTTACTGAGGTGTATTGAGGATAGGAAGTGGGCGGGCAGTCCGCAGGTCGCCAGCCGCCATTTCAATTGCGGCAAATTGCGGCAATATCAGTCAGTCTGGTGTTCATGTCGGGATCAAGCCGGCCGGCCATATGGATTGACATGATGAGTTGACATGTCCCGATAAGCGCGGCCAGGGCAATGCAGCAACTGTGCGGCATAAATTTTCCCTGTCAGTCCGGCAGCGGCAACACTTTCCGGGTCGGCGTAGATGCGCCAGTCGCGCCGTTCATTGGTATCGCAATGCTGGAGGCCGCGACCATTGTCGCGTGCCTCATGACTATTCCGATTTATCTGCAACGTTCCGCGGGGGAACTCGGATCTATTTCGCTTGCATGCCGTTCACCTGGACTTCGACGCGGCGATCGGGCTGCAGGCAGGCGATCAAAGTCGGGTTCCGGTCGCTGCCCTTGCATGTGTCACCAGTGATTGGATCAGCCATTCCCTTGCCCTCAATACTGATTTTCTCAGGATCCACTCCTTTCGATACCAGATAGTTTTTGACCTCTCTGGCGCGAATTCGGGAAAGCTGATTGTTATAGGCTTCAGAACCAATGCGGTCCGTGTAACCGACAATATTGATCGAATCATAACGAAGCGTTTTTAACTTGAGCGCAAGTTCATCCAGTTGATCGCGCGATGGTCCCGACTTCAACATGGTTTTATCAAAATCGAACAGCTCATCCGAGGCAAAGCGTATCCTGTCAGGCACTTCTGACGTGGTGGGAGCAGCAGCGGGGGAAGCGTCAGAGACGGGAGCAAGGGCAGCGACGGGGGCAGCGGCAGACGCATCGGCAGGAGCAGTTGATGAGGTTGCTGCCGTCTTCTCCGGCACATTGATCTTCATGAACACGCTGCTGAAACCCAGGGCAAACTCCAGGCCTCTGTTTGTAGACACAAACACGATATTTACGCCGTTCTGATTTCTCAATGCGGCGGCGGAGCCGCCGCCTGCCAGCGTCAATCCGGCATCAGCTCCTACATAATTGCCATCGAAGTCTTCGAGGTTATTCAGGCCATATACCTTGCCGACCGCGTCGATACTGGAAATGCCAATGTCAACAAGCGAAAATCCTTGTAGTTCCACCGGATAGTCCTTCCCCCGGTAAGTTAGCGTGCCGTTGCCCCAACTGAAGCCAAAACCGAGCGCAAACGAAGTTGCCTCCAGTTTAATGGTTGCGTCGGGTTGTTGCTCCTCGGCTTGAGCCCCATTCAATCCCAGGCTAAAGACAACTGCCGTTACGAATCCCAATATCCATTTTAATTTCATTTTGAATACTCCTCATTATCAGGGTTTTGCCGATACAGTGATTCCGCACGAGCCTCATCCATTTGGAAGGATCAAACATTTGTATTTCATACTATATATCGCCGTTGCTGACATGCTGTCAAGTCAAATCTGGTGAAGGGGAGGCGGGACTGGCTTCCGCTGCAGCCAGCCCCGCCCCGGTTCTGTATGCTGCCGAACAGAACATTGGCAATCCAGCTCATTACCATGGCATCACTCTCTGCTTTTAATAGCAATAAACGAGATAAAGTTCCCGGGTTTAGCGCCGATATCGATATTTTTGGCTGTTCCGGGGAAAAAACCATCCCTTGAAACAGGAGACTCACCATGATCTCAGATAAAGATAGACACAGCAGTGACAGAAGCGCTGGCGAGAGCAGGCGGGGTTTTGCCTCGATGGACGTAGGCAGGCAGCGTGAAATAGCCAGTCAGGGTGGAAAGGCAGCCCACCAGAAAGGCACCGCCCATGAGTTTACTTCTGAAGAGGCGCGTGCAGCCGGCCGGAAAGGCGGACAGGCTGCCCACGAAAAAGGCACTGCTCACGAGTTCGATTCGGAAGAGGCGCGTATGGCCGGCCGGAAAGGCGGGCATGCAGCTCATGAAAAGGGCACTGCGCACGAATTCAGCTCGGACGAGGCTCGCGAAGCTGGCAAAAAAGGTGGTGAATCGCGCGGTAGAAGCCACGCCGGCGGTTCCGGCTCATCCTCGTCCAGCGGGAAGAATCGCTAGAAGTCCGGTCGCCGGCAGTCCGGCTTGAAAGTGAGGGGGTGAAAGCCCCTCTTCATAGGTATTGTTTTCGATAGTCCCGGTATTTATGCAGCAAGCCGGGCAATCAGTTTTTCGGCGTCAAACGGCGCCTTCACCTTCACGTCATTATCGAAATAGCAATAAATGTCCCGGGTGGAGCGGCCGGGGCACGCATCCGATATCAGGTGGGGGCTGTCAAGGCAGGATCCCGAATGCCAGGCGCGAATGCGCGCAGCCCAGCACGACAAAGCCTCATCGGTGTAGCCGCTTGCATAGATTTCCTTGTCGCCGTGCAGGCGAAGATAGAGGAAATCCGCCGTTACATCCTCGCAATGAGGCCATTTTCCGGCCGTGTCTGCCACTACCAATGCAATATTGTGCTCGCGCAGCAGTTGCACGAAGGATTCATCGACAAAACTTTGGTGCCGAATTTCGACCGCGTGGCGCAGCGGACGCGCGGCGTCTATCGCCAAGTGCACGCGGCCGGTCATATGGGGCTCCCGGTGTCTGGCAAGGCTGAGGGCCTGGGAGGTATCGCGGGGCAGAAGCGCGAAGAACCCCCGCATCTTTTCGGGATCGTAACGAAAGCTGGGTGGGAATTGCCACAGGATGGGGCCGAGCTTTTCCCGCAAGTTGAAAATGCCTGATGCAAAAAAATTGGAAAGAGGACCGGAGATATCGTGCAGCCGCCGGATATGGGTGATATAGCGCGGACCCTTGATGCTGAAAACGAAGCCGGGAGGGGTATCGTGATACCAACGCTCGAAGCTTTCCGGCCTTTGCAGCGAATAAAATGTTCCGTTTATTTCTATTGACGGCAGTTTATGGGAAGCATATTCGAGCTCGCGATGCTGCGGCAGGCCCGGAGGGTAGAATACGCCACGCCATGGGGGATATCGCCAGCCGGAGATTCCGATGAATATGCCATCCATTCGTAATCAGCCCCGCCCGCCCGGCAGTTTGCTTCCGCCGCCGGTACAGGCTGGCGGCACGTAGCAGTTCAGCGTATGAAGCGGGCTCTTCCGTTTCATCCATGCCTCCATCTTTCCGGCAGGTTCAACCTATCGCCACATGTTCGAAAAACAACGTGAAAGCCCTGACGAAGGCTACAGCTGAAAAGGCTACAGTTTTCAGGCGGTGCGGAGGTAGGGTCTTGCCAGCCTGATATCCGCTTCAAACTCCTCATATTCCTTGTCCTTGTTTTCCTCGGGCACGCGCAGCAGGAAGGAAGGGTGGACCGTAATCAATAATGCTATATTCGATGCATATTCGCGGATCTTTCCCCGATTTACTCCGATTGGCGTCGTACGGCCCAGAAGCGCGCGGGCTGCGGTAGCACCCAGGGCTACGAGCAGGCGAGGGTTACAAGTTCGATCTCACGCCTTAACCATTGATTGCATGCGATAATTTCGTCATCCACAGGCTTTTTGTGAAGACGGCGCTTGCCGCGAAGCGCGAACTTGAAGTGCTTGACCGCGTTCGTGACATAGGCCTCTTCACGAGGTATGCCGGATGACGCCAGCGCCTGGGACAGAAGCCGGCCCGCAGGGCCAACGAATGGACGTCCCATGAGATCTTCCTGGTCTCCCGGCTGCTCGCCGACGAGCATGATGGGCGCATGAGATGGACCTTCCCCAAAAACGGTTTGGGTGGCATTTTTCCATAAGGGGCAGGCATGGCAATCCGCAGCAGCCTTGCGCACTGCCTCGATGGTATCTCCTGCCTTGCCGGCAGGGTAGAGATCATGTTCTACAGCAGTTTTCACCGTAGATTCCTGTTGCCGTTCATGACGATGGACGGGATCGGCGCCCGGACTGGAAGCCAGGACGCAGACCTGACCCCGAGAGCTTTTGACAATTACTCTGACCGATGATGCGATATAATGTTCAGCAATATTCCTTCTCGTGCCAGGCGAGCCCCATACAGCGGAACAGATCCTGGCCAGAAGCTTGCATTTCCGGGTTGACATTGACTAAAATTCCGGTATTCTACCAAGGTAACCTGAATGGTCGGCAAGCCTTACAAATGAGACATTCTGGAGGAAATATGCAGTATTACAACGAGGGTACCGGCGGTGCGTAACGGTATTTCCGCCGTGTTATTATAAAGACCCAACCTCTGCGTTGGGTCTTTTGCTTTGTACAGTCCGTTCTTCCGCTTTATCCCGCCCATCATCCCTGCTAAAGTCGATGCTTGACCGTATCATGCTGTGGTTCCGGCCCAGCCGGGTGCTCGGTCTTTTACTGTTTACGGAGCTGATCGCTTTTGTGCTATTCGCAGGGTGGGAACTGGTCTGGTTCCAGTTCACCTTTTTCAGTCATCCTCCACCTGCACTCGATACGCAGAAATGGATTCTTCTCATCACGCTGGCTTCCGCCCTCACCGGCTGGATAATCACGGCCATGGTCACCGTGAGAAATTCCATCAAGCAGCATACCATCAATGCCTTGCTACAGTCCCGGCTTTCCGCCACCTACATGGCTCATGCGGATGTGGTCAACAGGAATTTCATAGCCCCTGACGGAAGCCTCAGGCCACTCCTGCAGTCCGAGCTGGAAGCGCAAAGCGATGCCACCCAGGACAAGCTGAACTCGCTTCGATATATTCTCAACTATATCGAATTCATCTCGATAGGCATCCGATACGGGGATCTTCATGAAAGCCTGCTGAAGAGCAGCCTGCGCGGGATCGTTCTCAATGCGTTCCAGTTCTCGGAAGCATATATAAAACACAGCCAGAAGACGAATCTGAAATCCTATGAAAATCTGGTATGGCTGAAAAACCGCTGGATGAAATAAGATGCATCAATCTTTCCCGGCCGCCGCAGTGGGTTTATCCTGTCCTGCCGGAGAGCGAGGCGGCTCATCGGCCGGCAGTTCGAACCAGAATACGCTCCCCGCTCCAACGGTGCTTTCCACCCCGATCTCGCCTCCCATCAGTTCGATCAACTGTTTCGTTACTACCAGTCCGATACCTGTGCCTTCCACCGAGCCTGCTTCTTGCCCAAGCCGGTTGAACTGCTGGAAAAGTTGAGCGAGTTTTTCCGGAGACAATCCCGGACCCTTATCCTTGACGCTGATACGGATGCGCTCTGGCGATACCGCTTCGAGAGCTACTTCCACCGTACCTCTTTCACGATTGTACTTGACCGCATTGGACAGGAGATTGATCAATATCTGCTTCACCCGCGTCCGATCGCCCTTGACATACAGATGGAGATCAGGCGGCGGAAAGGTGATCTGGATGTCCCGCTCCTGAGCCAGGGGTTCTATCATGGTGCGGCATTCCGGCATGACCTCGGCCATGCACACAGGCTCATGCTCAACCACGAGCCTGCCGGATTCGAGAGCCGCGAGATCCAGGATTTTGTTGATCAGTTCAAGCAGATACCACCCCGCGCTGGTAATCTCCTTCAGCATGGTTGCCTGGCTGAACGTGGGGGGAGGCGTGCTCGACTCCATCAATTGCGCGAAGCCGAGCATGACATTGAGCGGCGAGCGCAACTCATGGCTCATCCGGGAAAGAAAATCTGATTTCGCGACATTGGCTTTTTCCGCATCGGTCTTGGCCTTGATCAATTCCGTCTCGATCAGCTTTCTCTCCGCAATATCGCGCCGCAACTCCGCGTTGACCTGGGCGAGTTCCTTCGTGCGCGTGGCAATGAGATCTTCCAGCCGATAGCGATGTTCGCGCAATTCCGCCTCGACCCGCTTGCTTTCGGTGATATCCACCAGAATGCCTTGAAGAAACAGCGAGCGACCTGTTTCATCCCGCACCACGCTGGCTTCATCCCGGAACCACAGAACCTTGCCGTCCCTGGACAGCAGCCGGTACTCGCACCGCAGCGGCGTGCCAGTGGCGCCGCTCTTTGCACGCTCTTCGAGCGCATAATCCCGGTCTTCCGGATGAGTTTGCGCGAGGAGGATTTCAGGATTGTTCAACCATTCTTCCGAAGTAAACCCCAGCTTTTCGATCTGTCCGCTGACATAAAGGAAGCGGTGGGTCCCTTCCAGTTCGGCAATATAGGCGATAGCAGGAATTCTCTCGACCAGGGAGCGATATTTTGCCTCGGTCTGGGATAATTTTTCTTCCGTAAGTTTCTTTTCCGCGAGGATTCGCCGCTCTTTCAATACCCGCTCGATGACTGCTGGCAGCAATTGCAGGTATTGCTGCTCCACATCCTTGATCAGGTAATCGCGCGCGCCGCGCTTCATGGCTTCTACCGCGATGGTGGTATTGTCCGCGCCGGTCAGCATCATCACCGGGATGGCAATTTCGCCGGTATCGCTCGTCAAGGCCGCAAGAAACTCCAGGCCATTCAGGTCAGGCAGATGATAGTCGAGCAGCACGCAATCCGGTTTTTGCGCATGCGCCGCCTGCAATCCTTCGTGCCCCGACTCGGCTTCGGAAAGGACAAACTCATAATCCGTGTTTCGCGTGAGCGCCCGGCGGCATGCCATGCGGTCGACGGCGTCATCCTCGACCAGGAGGACGCGAATCATCGGTTTATTCAAGGCGGAGCCGCTCATATTGGAACCGTATGTCTCACTTGAATGTCGTCAGGGCATCTCGCTGATGGTCCAGTAGGCGTCGATGGAACGCATGACCTCGACGAATTGCCGGTAATCCACGGGCTTGGCCATGTAGCCCGCCACGCCCAGATTGAAGCTGTTCACCTTGTCCTGCTGTTCCTCCGATGTCGTCAGCACCACCACCGGAATGCACCGCACCTTGCTGTCATTTTTGACGACCTGCAGAAATTCGATGCCATTCATGATCGGCATATTGAGATCGAGCAGGATGATGCAGGGCTTTTCCTTTTGAGGATCTCTGAGATAATTGACTGCGTCCTCGCCATTTTCCAGATGCACGAGCGGATTGGTGACATGGATTTCTTTCAGCGCGCGCATGACGGTCATGGTGTCCACCTGATCATCTTCAACCAGGAGAATGGGCTTATTCGTGATTTTCACGTTGTTTCTTTCCTATGCAAGTTAATGATTCGGTGCAACCCGGGGCAAAGTAAAAAAGAATGTCGCGCCCTGTCCCACGGTGGATTCGATCCAGATGGATCCCCCATATATTTCGACGATCTTTTTTACCAGTGTCAAACCCACGCCAGTGCTTTCTATGCGGTCGCGCGGGGCCAGGGTCTGAAAAAGATGGAAGATCCGGTCGAAGTGCCGCGTCTCGATACCGGGGCCGTTATCGGTTACGCTAAACTTCCAGTATTCCCCCTCCGCGCTGCAGCCCACGCGGATTTCGCATTTTGGCTTATCCGAGTATTTGATGGCATTGGAAAACAGGTTCTGAAATACCTGCTCTATTCTTGTCCGTTCAGTAACGAGGGTGGGCAGGGAGTTCTCCACAGTAATAGTGACGTTGGACGGCGGAGAAATCAAGTCGACCACATCCCGAACTGCCTGATTGAGGTCTACCGCGACCAGTGCTTCTCTCACCCGGCCTACGCGTGAGTATTGGAGAATGCCATCGATCAGGTTGCCCATGCGGTGGACCCTGCTGATCAGCAGGCGCATATGCTCCTTACCCTCGTTATCGAATTTTTCCGAATAGTCGTGAGAAAGCCAGTCCGCTAAGGCGCCGATTGCGCGCAGCGGCGCCTTGAGGTCGTGGGAAACCACGTAGGCAAAGCTCTTGAGCTCCTCATTGGCACTTTCCAGTTCGCTCATCAGGCGGGTTTTCTGCTCTTCAGCCTGCTTGCGCTCGCTGATATCGCGCATGATGCCCACGTACGTGTGATGCTCTCCATCCTGCATTTCGACCGCCGCCAGATCCATGGGAAACACCGTGCCATCCTTGCGTCTCCCGGTTGTTTCATGTGTCACGCCGGATGCCCTGGTTCGCCATTGCACGTAATGAGTTTCAAAATAATCGGATTGCATACTCTCGCCTGCGACGGGCAAGGGGAAGAGCAAGCTTGCATTTTGCCCGATAATCTCGTGCCCCTGGTAGCCGAATATCTGCTCCGCCGCGGGATTGAAGGTCCTGATCATGCGTTGCTCGTCGATGGAAACAACACCATCGATCATGGTTCGCAACAAAGCGCTGGTGTGTGCCTCGCTATCGCGCACCTTGCAGATGGTATCGACCAGGCTATCCCGCATTTCCTTGAGCGCCTGCATGAGGTGACCGATCTCATCCCTCGAATGGGGGACGATTTCCTGGGTGAGGTTGCCTGCCGCCACGCTGCGGGCGATCTCGACGACTCTTTCCAGGGGCCGGAAAATCGCATCGCTCAGCACGATGCTGATCAGCACCGCCAGTAATAGAGCGACCACTATGGATGCGATCAGGATATTGCGTATGCTTTTATAACTATTCACGGTTTCGTTATATTCCTGCTCGATCTCGTCCAGCTGCAGTGAAACAAGCGCTTTGAGGCTCTTGTTCAGGGGTATATAGAGAGGGCGGATTTTTTCAATGACAAGGCGGTGCGTCTCCTCGATCTCATTTGCGCGCAACGCTGCTACCGCGGGCATCTGTCCTTCGTTCACGAATTTGGCGCGGGCATTGGCAAATTCCGCCGCCAGGCTTTTTTCTTCATCCGTCAGGTAGGTAACAAGATAGGTATCCCAGATCTGGTTGATCGCCTTGCTATTTTCCTCCACCAGTGCAGTCTTGGTGGCGATGGTTTCCGGGTCGGGCATGACCAGCGCCGACGTAATGGCAAGCCGGTTGTGCAGGAGGCGCGTCTCGATGTCCGACATCTGCGTCAGGGGAACCGCGCGATCGTGATAAACCGTTTTTATGCCATCGATAGCCCTGCTCATGCCAACCAGGCCGAGCATCTGCACCCCCAGCAGAAATGCCACCAGTAGCGAAAGCGTAAGAATGAGACGCGACTTGATGGTCAGCTTCTTGAATATAAAACCCGAATTCTTCAAAGCACCTGTCCTCGTGAAAACTTCCCCGATGCGACACTGTGGACTGTCCCGATGCCGGGGATTCGCGAGCATCCAGGAAATAATAACCCTTTTAATATTGCCTTAATGGTCTTTTTAAAGCTTTTTGCAAAGCTGCTTCTCCCGTTGTCAGGCGTTTTCGTTACGCCTGTAACTGGAGCAGCAGAGGTCCTTTACGCAATAAAAAGGTAAAAACCCTTGGTTCGCCTTCAGTGAATCATGGTGTTTGTTCCGCGTGCGTATCAGGCAAGAAAGCCAGCTTCTTGCGCGAGCATGTGTTCAAGGATAAACATAATGGACTATTGACAGAATACAAGCACTGCTAAAAAATCAAAAAGCATGGAAAGCCGTTTATTTCCTTGGGTTGCATTTTTTCCGGTTTTCGTCCCAGGCTGCCGGGAACTGGAGGAAGTGACCGATCGAATCGATGTCATCTTGAAAGGATAGCTCAACATGAAGCTCAATGCCTTACTTGCTGCAGGTTTATTCGCGGGCGTGGCCTCAACGGCGACGGCGGGACAGTCAGTGTATACAGCCACGCTGGATGGTTCGAGCGAGTCTTCGCCAAATAGCTCCACCGGAACCGGCACCGCAATCGTCACGATCGATTCCGACCAGTTGACCATGCGGGTCCAGGAAAGCTTCAGCAATCTTGCGGCTGGCGTTACCGCCTCCCATATCCACTGCTGCACAAGCGCTCCCGATACGGGTACTGCCGGGGTAGCTACCACAACTCCCACTTTTACGGATTTTCCATCCGGCGTGATGAGCGGTACCTACGATCACACGTTCGACATGACGCAGGCTTCGAGCTACAACAGCGCGTTCATTACAGCCAATGGCAGCGTAAATGGGGCTTTCCAGGCATTGGTGGCTGGCCTCAATGCTGGGACCGCCTATGCGAACATTCATTCCACCGATTTCCCGATGGGTGAAATACGCGGCTTTCTACACGCGGCGCCCATACCGGAACCTGAAACCTATGCGATGCTGCTCGCCGGGCTGGGCCTGATTGGCGCCATCGCCCGCCGCCGTAACCGGGCCTGAGCCGGAGAATATACCGGCAAAAAGGGGCTGGCGACGGCCCTTTGCATGATTTCTTTTGCGTACTCTTTTCTGAGTGGGAGTGCAGGCATTCGGTTCAACGCCCCCGCATGTCATACGAGCAACGCGGGTTGAGGTTGTCCTGTCCGATCACAAAGTCAGGCGCTTCCGCCAATTCGGCATTCCCTTCAGATTATTTGCCTTAACTAACCTAACCGAGCACGGTGATTTCGCACGCATCGTGCGCCCGGCATTCCTCATCCATATATACATCCCATAGAGATTATGGCGGAATGGCGCTGTATCCTGCAGGTGGGCTCGAAAGCCGATATGCCCTTCACCCCCATATGCTAAAATCCTGACGGCTACAGGGTGTTTTCTCTTCTTTTCCTGATAGCAAATGCGGCCGAGATCCGGTACTCAATTCCCTTTGCCCGGATGGTGAAATAGGTAGACACAAGGGACTTAAAATCCCTCGGGCTTAATCGCTCATGCCGGTTCGATTCCGGCTCCGGGCACCACGGATAAGCATTAGCTAATAAAACAATTTGTTAACCAATATATAGTCTTCCAAACGGTGGTACTTTTGTGGTACTGGAGTTGGAGGTAACGCCGAAGGGAAGCCATATAACGATCAACGACATTCGCACCATGTACCCAAGGCCGGATGCTGAAGTGCATGTATGGGTGGATGCGGGGCTATTGCTTGGCTACGAAAAACGCAAAGGCCGCGATTGGCTTGTTAACAGTGGCGGATAGATATAATTCCCGCTGCACACAAGACAATGCGGCCTCTGACGAAATTATTGTATACAGCACGGACGATCTTCGCAATCCCGCTTTTTCACGTTCGGCCCCTGATATCCGCTTCTCCCGCTCAAGTTCTGCCGTCGCCAATTCTGCCGCGCCTTCCCGCTTCCCTTCGATCGCTCCATTCCGGGCGCGGATGGACCAGGTCATCGACGCAGATAGACGAGTTCGAGGCCGAGCAGCGCGACCCACTCATCAAGGCCATACACGAGTCCGGCGTGGAGTATGACGACGTTGGTGCATTAGCGCATTGCACTGTCGTAATGATGCAGTAACTAGGGCGTGTTAACACTACGAAACGCTTCGACGATCAGAGCGAAATGGATAAATGCGATAAACATCACATCGAGTTTTTCAAAGCGCGAGAAGATACGCCGGAAGCCCTTGAGTCTGCGAAACGCTCTATTTCATTACGACGTTTGTACATCGCGTGATCGTATTCCCAGGCATTGATTCGATTGCTCTTGGGTGGAACTACCGGCACAAAACCCAGTTCAAGCACCAATTGACGCGTTTCCTCGCCTTCGTAGGCACGGTCCATCAACAGATACAGGGGACGGCTGGGTGGTCCCAGTCGATTGAGCAATTGACGCCCTTCAGGCGCATCATGTGCTTGTCCTGGCGACAGCGCGAATGTTATGGCCGTTCGAGCATCCGCGGCAACCATATGAATCTTGGTGCTCCATCCTCCGCGCGATTTGCCGATAGCTTGCGGGCCGTTTTTTTTAATGCCCCGGTGCCATCCGGATGAACCTTCACAATGGTGCTGTCCAGGGACACCGCCTCGATCCTGATGCGTATGAGCTGAGCATGCTGCAATTGCTCGAACAACCGGTCGAGCACGCCGCTCCTGGACCAGCGATTCATGCGTGTATAGATTGTATGCCAATTGCCAAAGCGCTTTGGGAGACCGCGCCACTTGCAGCCATGTTCGGCAACGTACAGGATGGCATTGAGAACTTGCAGGTTCGAAAGGCTTGCATTGCCCCGTTGCCGAGGCAAACAGCTCTCGATTTGCTGATATTGAGCTTCGGTGATTTCCATAACCGAGGCATACCTCAAATTTGAACGTTAGTGTTAACGCGCCCTAGTAGGTGGACATTGTTCTTTTCCCGAAGCGATCAAAACCATCCCGGTCCGATCCTTGACTATTCAATGCCGTAATGACGAAGTTTCGCATAGAGCAGTTGGCGGCGAATACCGAGGCGTCGCGCCGTCTCGGCGCGGTTGCCGGCTGTTTCGGCAAGAGCAGTGCGAATCATCCTTTCTTCGAGCTGCGCCAGCGCCATGGGAAGATGGCGAGCCGGATGCGCTGCTTCGTGCGATATAGGCGTAAAAGCAGTGCCAGTCAGCCCAAGGTCTGCTATTTCAATGGAAGCGCCCCGGGCAAGGATGGTCGCGCGTTCGATTACATTGCGCAGTTCGCGGACATTACCTGGCCACGAATAGGTTTCTAGACCATGCCGGGCTTCTGCCGACAGCGTTTTTGGCGTATCGCTGGCGAGCACAAGAAAATATTCCGCCAGGGCGATAATATCCTCGTGCCGCTCGCGCAACGGCGGCACCGGAATATTGATGACATTGAGCCGGTAAAACAGGTCCTCGCGAAACCTGCCAGCCGCGACCTGCTGACTAAGATCGCGATGCGTGGCGGCAAGCAGGCGCACGTCGACTGCCTGCGGCCGTTCCGCACCCAACGGGAGGATGACGCCTTCCGCCAGCACGCGCAAAAGCTTGGCTTGCAGGTTGGCGCTCATGTCGCCAATTTCGTCGAGCAGCAGCGTTCCACCGTCCGCTTGCGCGAAAATGCCGGTGCGAGATGCGGTGGCGCCAGTAAATGCGCCTCGCATATGACCGAACAACTCGCTTTCGAGCAGATCCTGCGGAATGGCTGCGCAATTGATGGCTACAAACGGATGCGCCGCGCGCATGCTGTGCCGATGCAGTGCGCGCGCGACGATTTCCTTGCCGCTGCCAGTTTCTCCCGTGATGAGCACCGTGGCTTCGCTCGCCGCCGCGCGTCCGATCAATTTGACTGTTTCCCGCATGCGCTCGCTCGATGCGATGAACTCACCTTCATCCACCTGGGTTGCGCGCTGTGCCGCCGAGCCGCGTGAAGCCATCGCCGCCGACAGCATGTTTTCGACTGTCCGGCGTCCTATCGGCTTGGCGAGATGCTCGAAGGCCCCCAGCTTCATGGCTTCTATCGTATTATCGACGCTGGTATGGGCGGTCAGCATGATAACCGGCGGCGTCTCGCTCCCAGGCTTGCCCTTGATCGCGCGCAATACCGCGATGCCTGTCATGTCGGGCAAGCGGAAATCGAGAAAAACAGCGTCGATTCCACCACGCCCTAGAAGCGCCAGGCCTTGTTCGCCCCTGGCTGCCACGATTGCCTCGTAGCCGAGACTCGATACCGTTTCCGCCAAGCTTTCACGAAAGCTGCGATCGTCGTCGATGATCAGGACGCGCGCCAAGGAATCTCCAGTTCAAAGCATGCGCCCGTCGGCTGCCGGATGTACCGGGCCTCGCCCCCATGCGCGATGGCAATTTCCCGTACCAGTGCCAGCCCTAGCCCTACACCGTCCGTACGCCCGGAAACGAAGGGCTCGAACAGGCGAGGCTCCATGCTGGCATCCACGCCTACACCTGTATCGCATACTATAAGGCTCATGGCATCGCGCGTGTTTTTGCTGGCCGCTACCGTGACCGTTCCACCGCGCGGGGTATGCTGCAATGCATTGGCGATCAGATTATCCAGCGCCCGGCCGAGCGACCGCGCATCGAAACGCCATATTTCGAGATCAGCCTGCGGCTGCAACTCAATCCCCGCGGCTGCGCTGCGTTCCGCGAAAGCTTCCAGGCGCTCGGCGAGCCAGTCCGCAATATGCACTTCGGCGGGATGGACGCGAACCGGCTCGGCTTTTCTGAGCATTTCCTTCACGGTCGAATCGAGGCGCTCGATTTCCCCCAGGATGAACTTCAGCGCACCTTGCTGGCTCCCCGGCAGCGCCAGCGCGTTCTCCGCCTTAAGGCGCATTGCGGCGAGGGGATTGCGAACTTCATGGGCTACCACCGCTGTCATCCGCCCCAGCGCTGCAAAGCGTTCCAGGTGTGCGAGTTTCGCGCCCAGCTCGGCGGTTCGGGCGCGTTCCGTGCCGAGGCGGACGCGAAACCGGTTGAACGCGCCGACGATGCGATCGAGCTCTGCATCCCCGGTAGCGGGGATTTCTCCTGGCATGCTGCCAGAGTATTCTCCCAGCGCCTGTTCGATGCGATTGAAACGCTGGCTCCAACCATGCAGGCTGAAACCCAGCCAGATGCCTGAAATGACCACAAATCCGAGCAGCAACCCGAGCCCATGGTTCAATTCATCGTAAGCCTGGCCAAGGGCCGCGGGTGAACGCGACATGGTCCAGGCAACTAGACGGCTTCCCGCGAAGTTCGTTGGGCAAGCCGACAGCAGCACCGTTTCCCGGATTCCAGGGATCAGATCAGAAAGGGGTGAGCGTTCGACAATGCTGCTATGGGCAAGTGTTGTGATGCGCTTACGCTCGGTTGGTGGAACGTCTTTTTTTTCTTCGCTGCCGGCATGAGTGGGAAAAGCGTAAGCGATAAACCCGTTTTCTTCCTCCCAAAATCCCCCTTCAATCCCCGGCAGCTCGCCCAGTACAAGATTCAGAACCGCGCCCATCACGGCAACGTCCACCGCTCTCTCGCTGAATTGGGTCGCCCGCGCATATCCGGCCTCCAGTTCAGTGCATGCCCTGCGGGTCTGCTCGGCGGATTTCTGCACCTGGGCTTCGTTGCCAAGCTGGTACACGTCACGTATCAGATACGCGAGTGTTGCGCTCGTCGCCAGCATGACCAGCCAGAGCAGCAACAATCGCCAGCGAAGCGCAAGAGCAAACCGCATGCTGATTCCCTATCCTGGATACCTTAATTGAACGTGGAAATGGATTTCATCCTGATATTGACGAACTCCCGCAATGCTCCCGTTTCGAATTCGAAAATAGCTTCGACAAGTCCGGTTTTCGATTCAGGGTGGGAAAAAAATATTTCCAGCAGCGTCTTCCCGCTCCGATAAAGCTCTTCCACCATCAAGACCTTGTACCCCGGATAATGAGCGGACAAGGTTTTCTCAATTCTTGTTCGCGCTTCACGCGGCACGTCGGAAAACCGGATTCTCTTTTGCTCTTCCAGTATCTTGCCCTGCGCATCATAATTGATGGTGAACTGACTCCCGCCTTTTTCGTAATACACATCATAAGTAGTGACGCCAGCCTTCTGCCTGCGTTTATAGGTAAATTCCTGTTCGTCATATGCTTGCCCTTTTGGCAGGGCCAGTAAAACCGGCTCCGGCAGGTCCCTGCGGCGTACGGGTTCTTCGACTTCCGTCGCCCTGGATGCTTTGGGGACAGGCGGGACGCTTGCCATGGGGATGGCAGGAATGGCAGAGGTGGCGGGACCCGTGGTACAAGCGCTGCACAACAGGATGACCGAAGCAACGAGAATGGTCGCGAGCCGCAGGGCGAGTCTCTTGCCGCCGTACAACGCATCAATCCGCATCGACCCGGCCCCGTCTGCATGAGATGGAACGAACGGAGCGCCATGGCGAGACTTCAATCAAAATTATGCGACCAGCTGAACTGCAGCAGGTTGAAGTAGCGTATGTCATGCTTGTCCACGATCACTCTTTGCAGCAAGGGCCCCACTTCAAACTTCCCGTATTTTGCGGTTTTATAGCCGATTCCCGCGTACGTCCAGTTCTCATTATATGTTGCCCCGCCAGCTCCCGACGTGATGAAATAAAATTCGTTGTACGTATTGAAATAGAATTCCCCGTTGTCCAATTCTTCGCCCTGCAACGGCACCATCATCCCCAGCTGGTAGCGAAGCCTCGTGCCCAGGAACTTCTGCTCCGGAGCCTTATCATGGATAAACCGTTGTTCGAAGCGCACCCGATGGGTTACCAGGCCGAAACCGAAATCGGTGCTGTAGACGACCTGCTGAAAAATACGGTTTTCGTTGACGAAGTTATCGTAGATCGGGCTCGTCCGCTGATAGATATAACCCAGGAAAACAAAATTGAGATTGGGGCTGTACTTATAGGTGGGGCCGATCAGCAGATAATTCTGGACATTGGTGGGAGGTTGTTCTCCTCCGTAAGCTTTATCGACCAGGTTTGCATTCTCCGAAGTGAAGATATTGAGATCCCATCGGTCCAGCACCTGTTTGGTAAGGGATATCTGGGTTCTGAATTCGTAGAAATGGTGCGTGTCGTCAGCGTATGAACCGCCGCTGAAAAAGAGAAAGGCGAAAAATAAAGCCCGCCTCATGCTCTCCGCTGGAAGCCCGAAATGGAACAGGACTACCGGGGAGTTCATGCGGGTACCGAGCCGCAGGCGGGACGGGTTCGTCTCAAAGCCAGCCCATCGTCCCTCCACCGCCGTTGACATGCGAATGCGCATACCCGGCGTCAGCTTATAGCGCCAGCTCATCCCGCGTCAGTGAAAAGACTGGGAAGAAACCAGCGGCTCGGGCGATGCAGGGCCCGCGCTGATGGCGGATGCCTCCAGCGAGCTGCCATATCGGGTTTCGGTGCCCAAGCCTCTCGCGGCAAACTGTGCTCCTGGATGGAGCACGCGCATATCGAAGGAAGTGCTGAACTGGGCGCCCGGAGGAATTTTCCCCGGCAGGCGAACATTGGTACCATTTTCCAGTACGATGATTTTGGGTTCGCCGTGCTTTCCGGTCACTACCCTCTCAATTTTCCCGTTTACATTCAACTCCTCCAGCTCAGCCCTCCGTAGTTCCCTGGGCATGACTTTGCCGTTCCATGCCGGCTTGCGTCGAAGCAGGGTCCGGTCGGATGCAATATGGGTAATGGAGCAAGCTTCGAAGCGGGATCCGTCTTCAAGCATGCCTGCAAGTGCAACGGCATCGCCGGGCTTGACCAAGTCCGCCACCTCTGCTGACATGTGCGGCGGCAAGCTCACCAGCAGGCCGTTATCGAGAAACAACCCGTCGACTTCACCGAACGGATTGATAAGATAGCGCACCATCGTACCTTCCCTGCCTTGTTTATCCATCTGGCATTCCGGTGGTTGAACGTGGGCCCCATTCCTCGAGAACGCGGCAGGTGCGAAAGAAAAAAGGATTGCGAGGGCGAACCCAAGATGGGAGTTACAGATCGCTTTCATGGTGCCTCCGGTGACTGGTGATTAAAATGACTTTCAATCGTGATACTGCAAGTACCGTGCCACATTTAGAGGTCCAGAAAAACAAGATCTTACAATGATGGCGTGGTGGAGTTGTCCGCTTGGCGGACAACTTCATGTCCTTTTAGAGGTGTAAGCAGATGACGTAGTCCCTATTGCAGTCTTTCAGCCAGCAATAGTGATTTCTGATGTCATGGGTAGCAGGAGTAGCGCAACTTCATGCGCGACATGCAGACCGCCTATGTGAATCTCACCGATACCGAGCTGGCCGACAAGAAGCGGGAAGTGTTCGCCAACGTGGCCCTCGCCATCAAGGGCATGTGGAACATGGCGCAGAGCCCAACGTGGGTGATGGCATCGCGGCGTATCGCCCGCATTCAAGGACTGGTGGGGGAAGATCCAGAAAAAGTACAATGTGCGTGCGAACATCGGCGTCTCGGGCGAGAGCTACGCGAAGTACGGCACGACGTTTGATATCCAGCTACTCGTCATCGACAAGGTGGAACATCCCAAGGATGCGCTGCCACTACTGGAAGAGGTACGCAATGCTAGACCACAGCCAACAATTGAAAAAACTGAAGACCTGGCCAATAGAGCAGGAGGCGACGGACAAGCTCAAGATAGCGGGGTCGCAGCGGCTGCCGGAACTCCTGAGAATGCCAGCGCTGATAGCGCTGTTGCTGTGGGCGGTGGAGGACACCAACGAAATGAAGGGCAACGCGCAGACGGTGTCGGACGAACTGGTGTCCCTGTCGATGACCAATCCCATGCAGGCGATAAGAATACTGGTCGACCTGGACGGGGAGGAAAGGACATCAACGCGCCCGATGCTGGCGGACGCGATAACGTCGCAGGACATCGCGCAGGCGATATTGGAAATGGCGAACGCAACGACTCGGCAGTCCGTCTAGACAAGTCCGAGAACGCCGAAGCCGGATCGTCACCAACTCGGTTTTCGAGCCTTGCACTCCCAAGAAGGTCAAGATGGCGGGCGCGGGCAGCTGCAGACCTGACAGAGACGGCATTTTCTACGAGCGCTTCCGGCAGATGATTAACTGGCTGGGAAGAAGTTTACCGGTGAGCTCGTATTCGACGAACCGCCCGAAATTGGCAACGTGCACTCTTGCCGATAGGCGATAGGACGACCAATTCGGATAACCATCACAGACTGCTGTGGGGCGCAGGTGGGGCAAATGCAGATAAATAGCCAGCAAAACCTGCAACGAAACACAATAAGTACGACGAGCTAACTCATTGATATAATTGTTCTTGCCTGTCGTGGTTTGCGGTAGAAACTTGACTTATAGAGACTTAAAATCCCTCGGGCTTAATCGCCCATGCCGGTTCGATTCCGGCTCCGAAATAAAAACAATAACTTAGGGGTAATTTCGGCACTCTTATGGAAAGAACAACAAGTTACTGAACACTGAACGAATGATTGTTATCTACCTGCCGTGACTCCCTTTTTATAAGAGACGATTCGAAGAGATAAGACTCTGGTGGAGCAGTTCTCGGGGTTTTTCTCTTTTAGGAGAAGCCGTACAATAGGGCATGGCCAGCAAAAAGGAGAGAAGATGGAAACGCCATTCAGGTGGGTGCCTGGCGGGATTTTCCGCGACACGGTAGAGATGCCAGAATGAGATATCTAGCAGCAATATTAATAGCTATCTTTTCCACAAGCTCAAGTGCGGAATGGGTACAGTTTGCACTTGGCACCACCGGACCCGCCTATTACGATAAGGGCAGAGTAAGGGAGTTGGGAAATGGTGTTATTTCCGTATGGGAAAAATTTGCGGTAACAGATGATGTTTTACAAAAATCGATTGCAATGGATCCTGTTTTCAAGAACTACGCCTATACCGAAACGAGGGGAAATATAAATTGCAATGAACATAAGTTTGCCAGGACGGCTATGTATGCCTATAGTAAAAATGGAGTTCGTATTTTCTCGTATTCTTATGCAGAAAAAGAGATTGAATACACAGACATAGCTCAAAATAGCATGACGGAAGAATTAATGAGGCTTGTATGCCCCAAGAAATGAAAGGCCTAGGTGGAATGGGGATGGAGCAACCCGCCGGGAAATGACAACTGGCTAATTGCCGAGCGGTGAAAGCGGGTATATCCGTATCGGCGGTTCGAGCATCGAAACAATCAGAAAAACTCAACCCATTGTTTCAATCATAAAAATCTCTATCTGTAAGGCATTCTGGGATGTTGTTGCGAGACTATCAATAAACAATCCTCCCGGCGTGATTCTCCGAACCAGGTATATGGATTACGAATTGGATATTACATGACCAAGCATCGGAAACAGTTTACGCAATCCCGCGGCCATCATTTCCACGGCTATAGCCGCAAGGATAAATCCTCCGATGCGCTGCACTACGTCCAGCGTGGATTGCCGAATCTTCTTCTCCGCGTGAGAAGCCATATAAAAAGTTAGCCAGCACCCGATGCCTACGAGAAGGATGGGCATCACCACGTGAATCAAATCGGCGGTGGCATGCCAGGCGCTGTTTCCCATGACGTAACTGAAGGCCGCCGGGCCGGCCAGCAATGGCACAGCGAGAGGAACGATTGCCGCTTCCCGAATTCCATCCTCATTGGCGATGCCGGGGGATCCCTTGAAGGTTGTTTCCTGTCCAAGAACCATTGCGATCGCCAGCAGCAGGACAATGACACCGCCGCCCACCTGCATCGCCCCCAGCGATACGCCAAGCAATCCTAAAATAGGCATCCCCAGGAACGTCGCCAACAGCAATGCCACCGTGACGCTCAACCCCACCGTCTTGGCAAAGCGGCCTTTGCTTCGTGCATCAAAACCCTCCGTAGCCGCGAGAAAAACCGGGATCATGGAAACAGGTCCCATCAGCACGAACAGCGTGATGGTTTTCTTGATTGTCAGGGCCAGGATTGAAAGCATTATCTAGCGGTATGGGTGAAATATGGTGCACCGCCCACGCGGATGAGGGATGGGCGGTCGATTCTTTTCAAGCTGGGTTCGACGTTTGATATGAGCAGGCTGGCAAGGACGTGGCAAGCTCGTTCACAGGTTTAGCTCGCCTGAATGATACCTCGATATCGCGCTTTCGCGGTGGAAAGCGATAGAAGAACTTCGAACGAACCAGCGCATCAAACATCGGAACATAGAGGGAATACCATGCCAAAAGTATACAATTCCATTATCGTCCCCGCCCGGGTGGAAGCGGTATGGTCAAGAGTGTGCGATTTCCATGATTTTTCATGGGCGCCATCCCTGGTTACTTCATGCGAAAAAATAGGGCCGGGCGACGGGTACTCGATAGGTGCAAGGCGGTTGCTGAACGGGGTATTCCTGGATACGCTGATCGCCTATAGCTCGATCGGCAGGCGAATGATGTATTCCATGGATGAAGGGCCCTCGCCGGTTTCCTCCAGCGAGATTCAAGACTATGTGGGCAATCTGCATCTGCTGCCGGTGACAGCCGATAGCATGACGTTCGTGGAATGGTCCGCGACATGGGAGTCGAAAAATGCGGATATGGTCGGCTACATGAATGAAGTATACCGGTCTCTCCTCATGGACCTTGCCACGGGCTTTGGCGCCAGACGCTCGTAATAATTGGCAAGGCACGGAGAAACCTCTGAATGGCTTGTAGCTTGCAGGTCGGATTACGTACGCTAATCCGACAAAACCCCCCACATAGTATCGGCGGTATCCAGATGCGTCCACGCGGATACTGCGGCATTAGATGCGTCGGATTACGCTGCGCTAATCCGACCTACTAAAAAGGAAATAAATGAAATTCATCCATGCTGCGGACATCCACCTGGATAGTCCTTTGATGGGGCTCAGCGCCTACGGCGACGCGCCAGTGGAAATGCTTCGCAACGCGACGCGTGAGGCTTTCACCAACCTGGTGACAGAGGCTATCGAGCAGCGGGCCGATTTCATGGTGATCGCCGGAGACCTGTATGACGGCACCTGGAAAGACCACAATACGGGTATTTATTTCTGCGGGGAGATGGGACGCCTCAAAAAAGCCGGTATTCCTGTTTATCTGGTCTTCGGCAACCATGACGCCGAAAGCGAGATGACGAAGAAACTCCAGTGGCCCGACAATGTCTTCACGTTCGATTCGCGCAAATCTCAGACCTTCTTTATCGATCATTTAAAAGTCGCGCTGCATGGCCACAGCTTCAAGGAGAGGGAAACCATCCAGAATCTGGTTACCGGGTATCCGGCTCCCGCGCAGGGAATGTTCAATATCGGTGTGCTTCATACCGCCCTTGAAGGCAATGCAGTTCACGCAAGCTACGCTCCCTGCAGTCTCGGCGAGCTTCATGCGAAAGGCTATCATTACTGGGCGCTGGGTCATGTTCACGAACATCAGGTCTGGCATGGCGCTTCAACCGTTGTGTTTCCGGGCAATCTGCAGGGGCGCCATATCCGCGAGACCGGCGCACGCGGCGCGGTGCTGGTTACGGCGGATGAAACGGGGGTACACCAGGTCGAGCGGCTCATTGTCGATGTGCTTCGCTGGCACAGCCTGGAGATCGATGCAACGGACTGCCATTCGCTGGCTGATGTGGTGGATGCTGCAAGAAAAGGACTCGAAGAGCTGATAGCGCATCATCCTGCCGCCATTCCCGCTGCAGTCAGAGTGACGGTTACTGGCAGGACGCTCGCTCATGGCGATCTGTTCGGACTGGAAGCCCAATTGCGGCTCGAAATCCTGGCGATAGCCGCCGCAATCGGAATGGACCGGCTCTGGATTGAAAAAGTGAAGGTTGCCACGTCCGCCGCGGATGAAGGCGAGGGCGCTGGAACACGCGGCGATGCGCTTGCAGATCTGCAGGTCATCCTGGAAGCAGCCGATAGCGATCCGGAATTTCTCAAAAGCCTGCGAGACGACCTGTTGATGCTGGCCAGCAAGGCGCCACCCGAGCTTCAGGCCGTGGTGCCGTACTTTGAGGAAATACGCTCCGGGGATCTGGCCCGGCTGGTTCGTGAGGTTCGCCCGGGATTGCTTTCTCATCTGGCTCGGGAGGAGTAGGGCGGCAATGCGATTCCATCGGCTGGATCTCATCAAATACGGCAAATTTTCCGATTGCTCTATCGATTTTCCCGGGGGAAGGCAGGATTTTCATCTCATTGTCGGTCCCAACGAGGCGGGCAAATCGACGTTGCGGTCGGCAATCGTGGATTTATTGTTCGGCATGCCTCATTTTTCATCCATGGGTTTCCTGCATCCGCTCACTGAACTGCGGCTGGGCGCGCACATCAGCAATAAGTCAGCCACTCTGGAATTCCACCGCGCCAAAGCGCAAAAACAGTCGTTGCGTTCGCCGCAGAACAGCGTACTGGCGGATACGGCATTGGGCCCGTTTTTGGGCGCGGCTGACAGGAATTTTTTCGAGCAGATGTTCGGCCTTGACCATAAAAAGCTGGTGGAAGGGGGCAACAGCATCCTGAATGCCAAAAACGACGTGGGCCAGGTATTGTTCCAGGCCGCGGCAGGTGTAGGCAGCCTGGGAAAAATTCGCGATGCGCTGGTTGAGGAAGCGGGCAAGCTCTGGGCGCCGCGAAAATCGGCTGACAGGGCTTATTACATTGCAGCCCAACAGCTTGAAGATGCTAACGCGGCTTTAAAACAGGCTACGGTAAGAACCCGGGAATGGACGGAAGCCAGCCGTGCTGCTGAAAGTCTGCAAGAGATGATCGACAATGAGCGCGCACGCCATGCCGAGCTCCAGGTTGAAAGAAATCGGCTGGAACGCATTCGAAGGCTGGCTCCCTTGCTGCGGATTTTCAGGGAAAGTGAAAAGCAGTTGAATGCCCTGGGAGAGGCTGCCGACTTGCCGGCCGATGCGGCGTCCATACTGTCGGCCGCGGAGCAGGATATTGCCAAAGAGAGCGCATTGCTGGAACTGGGTAACGGCGCAATAAGAAAAACGGAACACGAACTGGGGCAAATCCAGGTGGATGAGGCGGTGCTCGGGATTGCTGCCGACATCGAAAAACTTGGAGAACTCCGGCTGCGGTACGGCGCGCATGAGAGAGATATCGAGCGCCAGAAAACGGAAAAATCCATCCTTTGGCGCGATATCTGCACGGCATGCACCCAGCTTGGCTGGCAATCCGGATCTGAAGAAGCGGTCGCCGAGCGTCTTCCCACGCTTCTCGTGCGGCGCGAATTAGGACAACTGGCCCACGAGCGCAGCGGTCTTATCGAAGGTTTGCGGGCTGCGGAACAGGCAGAGGATGTCAAACTATCGGAAATCAAATCCTTGACAGATCAGCTCTCTGGATTGCAGTCGAGAGAAGTCAGCCCGGCTCTTCACGCAGTTCTTGCTGACGTGAGGCGGCTGGGCGACCCGGATGCCGCCATGCAGAAACAGCAGGCCACTCTTGGGAGGAAAAGCGCCGCGCTGGAGAAAGCCTTGCGGGAACTGGGACAATGGTGCATGCCTTTTTCCGCATTGACAGCAATAAAGCCGCCGGGCCAGAACACGATATCGCGGCTGATGCAGGAGCGGCAGACTTTTGTCGCTGATCGAAGAGCGGTATCGAAGCGAAGGGATGAGCTGAAAATGGGAATTGCCCATACCCGGTTGAAAATATCCCAGCTCAGAAAGCTCGGTCATATCTCGACGCGGGAGGAAGTGCTCCAGGTCCGGTCCGAGAGGAACGCCGCTTGGTCGGCTATTAAAGAAAACGAGGTGAGTCTTCAGCAGGGTGCTGATAAATTCGAGGCGGCCCTGTTTCGCGCGGATGAGGTTTCCGATATCCAGCTCGATAACGTGGAAAAGGTAACCGAGCTGCAAGGTCTCCAGCATCAACTGGAGAGGGAGGAGCAGGATTTATCCGCGCTGGAGAGCCAGTATGCCTTTTTAAACGAAGAGGTCGGGAAGCGGGATACGGAGTGGGCGGAGTTCATGCTGGGCCTGGGCCTGGCCGACCTGCCGCTGGAGGAGAGCGGAGAGTGGCTGGCAAAAAGGGAGGCTGCGCTTCTCGCGGGAACGGCCTGCGAAGAAGCCGACGATGAATTTCGCCTGCTTTCCACGACGGTCTTGGAACTGAAAACCGGGCTGATGAAAGAACTGCGGGAAGCCGGGATTCAAACGGATGAAGGTGACAGCCTGTCAATGCTTGGCCGCCGAGTGGAAACCTTCATGAGTTCTGTCGATACCATGGAGACGCAGCGCAAAACGCTGGCGGCTCAGCTGGACACCGCGCAGACGTCGGTAAAAACGCTGCAGCAAACCAGTGGACTCGCCAGGGCTGCGATAAACCGCTGGACGCAGACCTGGTCGGATGCGCTCGAAAAAATGGCGCTGCCCACGGATAGCAGCGTTGCCACGGTTGAGGGAGCGCTGGGACTCATCCAGGATGTCGAAGAAAAGCTCAGGAAGATGCGCGAAATCCAGGTTGAGCGGATCGACACAATGCGCGCCGACCTGGGCGAACTGGCTGCGGAAGCCAGCCGGCTGGCGCTGACAGGTGCACCCGAGGTGAAAGGTGAGCCCACCACGCAGATAATCCAGTTACTGACGCGGCGTTTAACAGCGGCGCAGGAAGCGGCGGCGGAAACTGCCCGGCTGAAGAAAGTTTTGCGCGACGCGCAGGAACAAACTGCAAAGGCCGAGAAAGCGATAAAAACAGCAAGGGCGAGCCTTCGGCCCCTCATGGAGCGAGCGGGAGTCGATTCCCACGGTTTGCTGGCGGAAGCCATCGCCCGATCCGACGCAAAACGCCGCTTGCAAGCGGAAGTTACCAGCGCCAGGATAAACCTTCTCGAAGTCGGCGACGGGCTTGCGCTTGAGCAAATCGAGAAGGAGGGCGACGCTGCCGACCTGCCCCAGATCGCAGTCACGCTCATGCAGATCGACACCGATCTTTCGGAGGCGGTGACGAGGCTGAACACGCTCTCGGCCGACCATGCAAATTCGTCGAGGACACTGGCTGAAATCGGGGGATCGGATGCGGCTGCAAAGGCTGAAGCACAGCGGCAACAGGCGATTGCCAGCATGACAGATGCTGCGGAACGGTATGTAAAAGTGTTCACCGCAGGGCGTTTGCTTCGCTGGTCTATCGAGCGCTATCGCGAGGAAAAGCAGGGACCCTTGCTAGCCCGTGCAGGTGTTCTTTTTTCGAAATTCACCCTGGGATCTTTCCACCGGCTGGTCGTGGATTTCGAGCGGGAACCGATGAGCCTGGAAGGGCTGCGGTCAAACGGCAAACTCGTCCGCATCGCCGAAATGAGCGATGGAACGCGGGATCAACTTTACCTGGCCCTGAGATTGGCTGCACTGGAGCTGCATCTCGAGCAATCCATGCCGCTGCCGTTCATTGCCGATGATCTTTTCATCAACTATGACGATGCACGGTCGGAAGCAGGACTCGAAGCGCTGCAGGCATTATCCGGGCAAACACAGGTCATCTTCCTGACCCATCACGCTCATCTGGCGCCATCCGTCCAGCGGGTATTCGGGAAACAGGCCAATGTGGTCATGCTGTGATTCACTGATGGCCGCCATTTCCTGCATAACGGTTCAAGCGATGAAGGTAAGCGGTGCTCGAGGAAATAATAAATGCAAATCATCTTTCTGGCTCATTACCGCCGCAGGATCGCCCACCAGCGCGCCATATTGAGAAGTGTCATCAGGGAAGCCGCAACGTAAGTCCAGGCCGCTGCAGTAAGCAGGCGCTGGGCATGAGGCAGGTCTCCGTCGATCAGGCAACGTTTTCGCTCCAGAATGGGCAACGCCCGGGCAAAGCTCGCGTTCAATTCCATTGGCAAGGTTGCGGCATGCACCAGCGCCGCGCTCGCCAGAGTCAGGATTCCGCCCGCAAGAAATAGCAATCCTACGGCGGGAGAGCGTGATAACGCCATGATTGCCGGGGCCAGCATCAGGATGCCCGCTCCCAGCTTTTCGGCAGGAGCAAGCCATTGCACCAACTGAGTGCGCAAGGCAAGGGGTGCATAGTTATCCCGGTGCTGGATCGCATGGCCGACTTCGTGCGCCGCCACCGTTATGGCGGTCAGCGAGCGGCCGTTGAATTTATCCGGGGTAAGGCGAACCTTTTTTTCCAGGGGATCGTAATGGTCGCCCGATTCGGCAAGCTCCACGCCGACGTGTTGCAAATTCGCCTGGTCGAGAAGGTCGCGGGCGAGTTGCGCTCCTGTGAATGCGTAGCGGTCTGCGGGTTCGCTATATTTCTCCATGGTATGCCTGATCCAGTAAGACGGGCCGATGATCAGGAGAGCGATGAAACAGGCCAATATCAGATAAAGCATTCAGGGAATACCGGAAAAATGACTTCGATCAGCCAGCCTGAATGAGGCTGATCGGTGTCATATGAGAGCATTTGATCGATAATGGCGACAATAATTCCCGGGTGGGCAGGGCATAAAAGCGGCTATATGAATACGTCAATTATAGCGGGGTGGCTACAGGGGCGGAGGGCATGTTCAGAGGTTCTTTTTCCCTTCCTTTTGATGCGGCCTGCTGCTCGCGGCCCTTGCATTCATACATTCCCCCGATTTGTCGTCTATATTTCAATTGGGGTTGATGCATGCCGTGAGACCTGGAAATCTGTATTCCTTTACCCGGTGTTTTCTTGGGTTTAAGCGCCTCGATCATCTCGGATATCTCGATTATCCCGACCATATTAGGAGAACTGCCATGAAGAAGTGCTTGATCAGCTGGACAACTCTTGCGATTCTGGCCGCTTGCGCTGTTTTCCCGGCGCAAGCTGATAGTACCGGCATTGGCCATAGCAACGCGCCGATATTTTCCACGCAGGAGAAAATCGTATTCACTCTGAAGACGGATTTCGGGGATTTGTGGAACCATCGCGCTATTCCAAACGCCGAGGTGCCGGAAGACATAAGGGATTTTACGGCTCCCGGAAGACTTTCGTGGAAGGACGGTTCCGGCTCGCATGATCTCCCGGTGCAGGTGCAGTTGCGAGGGAACACCAGCCAGGCAAAGACGGAATGCCCATTTCCGAAAATGACGATCAGTTTCGAAAAAGACCGTGCAACGGATGACCGGGTTTCAAAAGGCACGCTGTTCGACGGCCTCCATTCCGTGGGGATAGGCACCCACTGCGGAGGCAAGCCGGGGGCATCCCAGCGTTTCCACCGCGTCTGGGGAGGCCTGTCGCCTCATCGGGAAGCGCTGGTATACAAGGTGCAGGAGCTTCTGGGCGTTCCCGGTTTCCAGGCCGCGGCGACAAGCTTCAGCTATATCGACAGCACCACGGGGAGAGGTCCGGTCGAGCCGCAGCCCAGCGGGTTCGCGGTGAACCAGCCCATGCCGGGTTTCTTCCTCGAGAATATCAAGACTTTCGTGAAGAACGCGAAAGGAAAGGAAATCCGCGCCGCGGATTCGCCCATCAAGGATTCCGATACGCAGTACATTTTTACCAGCCTCACGGAAGCGCAAAAAGATGCGCGGAATGCAGGCTCGCAAATAGAGCCCATAGACCCCCGGGGTATCATCCGCCTAATGCTGTTCCAGTCATTGATCGCAAACTATGACTGGATCCTGCGCACTTCACCCGACGATACCAGCGCTTCCCGCGGCCTCTGGAATATGAAGGTAGTCGAAGCCGATGGCAAATGGATCGTTTTTCCCTACGATTACGACCTAGCCGGCTGGGTGAGACCGGATGATTCCGCTCCTGAACTGCCAAATTTTAACAATCCTTTCTTCAAGCCTGCAGATATTTCAGCTGTCGTGGCGGAATTCAGGCAGAAACGGCCGGCTGTGGAAGCACTGGTGGATGATCTGGCGAAAGAAGACAGAAACGGAGCAGCGAGCATAAAATCACGGATCAAGTCCTTCTATGCCGCATTGGACCGAAAGTTTCCGTGAGCAACTCCTTCTGGCGAACACCGATTGGCGCAAGTGCAGAAGTGCGGGACAGGCAATTGGCGAAGGAAGGTAGATGAATCGATCCGATCTTGAATTTTTGCAGGAAAAACTGACTGAATGACCAGGCTTCTATCTGCCGGAGCCACCGATATCGGGCTCCGGCGCACCAACAACGAAGATGCTTATTGCGTCATGCCGGAAATCGGCCTCTTTGGAGTGGCGGATGGCATGGGCGGCGCCGCCGCCGGGGAAATCGCCAGCAAGTATTTCATCGAGGCCGCGCGTAGCGTTTTTGGAGGCGAAGACTCCGGCGGGACTCCCGGGATGCACGCGAATGGCGAATTGCGGCACGCCGCTGCTGCCGCTTCGCCCGTGGCGGATTACGAGCAGTTGCTGGAGAAAGTATTCAACCGGACAAGCAGGCTCATAGCCAGGCACGTGGCGGAGCACCCGCATGACAAGGGAATGGGATGCACTGCGGACCTGCTGATAATCCATGAAAATGATTATGTGATCGGCCATATTGGAGATAGCAGGGTTTATCTGCTGCGGGAAGGAAATTTAAGCCAGTTGACGAAGGACCATTCCCTGGTGCAGCTTCAGGTGGATAACGGCGAGCTGACTGCGGAGGAAGCAAGGCATCATCCTCGAAAGAATATTCTGTTCCAGGTTCTCGGCGGAAGCATGGGCTCCACCGGCGGGAGTTCCATGAATGCACCGGATGCCGCCGTGCCTTTCGACCTGCTGAGGGGGAATGCGCTGGACCGCGATATCTTCCTGCTCTGCTCGGATGGACTGACCGACATGCTGGAGGATGCCGAGATCCGGGAAATACTCGTTTCGCACAAATCCATCCAGCAAAAGGTATTGAAACTGATCGAACAGGCGCTGGCGGCGGGGGGCAGGGACAACGTAACCGTCGTGCTTTGCGAAGTGGCTGCCTGAATTCCGCAAAATTTCCCTAAAGTTCGAGGGCAGCCGTGCCGTTGAGTCGGCATGCTCCTTTAAAAATCACTCTGCGCGCCGGCATCCATTTTCCGGAGCTTCTCCCAGGCCATCCGGACGTGGCGCTGCTTTTCCTGCGCATGTAGGAAATTTTCCTACATGGAAATGCATCCATTTCCTACGCGCGAATCGGAGGCCTTCCGATTTCCGGAACATCGTCCGATGGGCACAATGAAGTCCTCAACAACACATTGGGGGCAAAATGAAAGCGAACGAATTGACCACGGAAATCAGGGAACTCAACCTGACCTACCTGATGCTGGCCCAGCAGATGGTCCTTTCCGACAAGGACATGGCCATCTTCCGCCTGGGGATCAGCAAGGACATCGCTGACATATTGGCAGTGCTGACCCCCAGCCAGATTCTCAAATTATCCAACTCCAACATGATGCTGTGCCGTATCCGGTTCGACGACAACCTGGTATTTGGCATGCTGGCGAATTATAGCGGCAAGGAAAAAACGATGTCCCAATCCCATGCGGCCATCCTCATGGCAGGCCAGCCGGTGGAAGAGATCACCTAGGCGCCCGGGCGAGGGCAAGCGAAGCCGACAGGATTCATCGATAAGAAACAGTGTTTCAACGATAGGGGAAAATATCATGCGGAAAAAGAGCGTAGCGTCGGAAGCCAGGGAAATCCAGACTGCCATGGAAATGATCCATCTCGGAGCGCGCCTCCAGCTGCTGGAAAGCGAAACCAGCCTGAGCCGCGAACGCCTGATCAAGCTCTACAAGGAATTGAAGGGCGTTTCTCCCCCCAAGGGCATGCTGCCTTTTTCAGAGGACTGGTTTCTGACGTGGCAACCCAATATTCATTCTTCCATATTCGCCGATATTTACAGCTATCTGACAGCCCATGCCGAGTGCCGCGGAATCGAGGCAATCATCAAAAGCTACAAACTCTACCTGGAGCACTGCGAAGTCGCAGAGATGGAGCCCGTGCTAAGCCTGACTCGCGCCTGGACCCTGGTGCGTTTTTTTGAAGGAAAAATGTTGAAAACAGCCTCCTGCGGGCAATGCAGCGGCCATTTCGTGGTTCACGCGCATGATCTCACCCATCGCTTCGTCTGCGGGCTGTGCAATGTTCCTTCCCGCGCGGGCAAGACCAGCAAGCCGCGTACGCTGACCTACACCGCCATGGCGGCCTGATTCTCTTCTACGGGCCTTGCTCGGCCCCTGATTTCCGCTGCGGTGCGGGCATTCTCAATCCCCCTATATTGAGGCTGCCACACCGCATTTTTTTCGCGCCCCGCCGTTAAGCCCAAAACGCTTTATCCGCCTGGTTTTTCAGCGCTTCTTTCGCTTGCTCCCGTTAAAGTTTGCCAGGTTCCCGCCGTTACAGAAGTGAATGTTCCAATGCAGCACGGCTGCCGCCTGGAGGCGGGCCTTCGCGCAATTGCCGGCAGTGCCGGGCTGCATTGAGCCAACGAATTGAAAATCCCGCAAGAGCGGGGACACGCAGCATCAATCATCGAAACGGAGTACCGGTAAAAATGCTGATCATTGTAGGATGCCTCATCACTCTGGGTTCAGTATTCGGAGGATTTGCACTGGCGGGCGGACACCTTGCCGCACTGTATCAGCCATTGGAGCTTCTGATGATAGGGGGGGCCGCGGTGGGCGCTTCCGTGCTGGGCAATACAGGCAAGGCGCTGAAGGCGACATTGAAGGCTTTGCCCAGGGTTGCTCACCGCCCGAAGTACACGAAAATGCTTTACATGGACCTCATGGCGCTGCTCTACGATCTCCTGGCGAAGGTGCGCAAGGAGGGGTTGATGTCCATCGAGTCCGATATCGACATTCCGGGCGAGAGCCCGATCTTCTCACATTACCCCAGCGTCCTGGCTGATCATGAGGCAATCGAGTTCATGACCGACTATCTTCGCCTGATGGTGGGGGGCAATCTGAATGCGTTCGAGATCGAGAACCTGATGGATAATGAAATCGAGACGCACCACCAGGAGGGCCAGATTCCGGTGCACTGCATTTCCAAGCTGGGAGACAGCATGCCCGCATTCGGCATTGTCGCCGCTGTGATGGGCGTGATCCATACCATGGCGTCGGTTGGTCTCCCGCCCTCGGAGCTGGGGGTGCTGGTAGCGCAGGCGCTGGTAGGCACTTTCCTGGGAATTCTTCTGGGCTACGGCTTCGTCGGACCGTGCGCCGTCGTGCTGGAGCAAAAACTCGAGGAGTCGACCAAGATGCTGCAGTGCATCCGGATGACATTGCTTGCCAGCATCAATGGCTACGCTCCCGCCCTGGCGGTCGAGTTTGGCCGCAAGGCGCTGTATTCGACCGAGCGCCCGAGCTTCGTGGAACTGGAAGAGCGTGTCAGGCAGGCAAGGCATAAATAGGCGATCTTGAATCTGCATCCGGCAATTGACCGCTCATTTCCAGTTTGGAACCATGATCCACGAAGACTTTCCACGGCACTCGAGGTTCAGCCATATGGCGAGTTCACTGCAGGGGGATTCAGGATGGATGATTCCAGGAAGTAAACCATGACCGCGACTGAGAAGCGCCCCATTATCATCAAAAAAGTGAAAAAACATGGCAGCCATCATGGGGGCGCATGGAAGATCGCCTATGCGGATTTCGTCACCGCCATGATGGCGTTCTTCCTGCTCATGTGGCTGCTGGGCTCGGCCAGCGAGGAGCAGTTGCAGGGGCTTTCGGAGTATTTTCAGACCCCGGTGAAGACCCCTCTGGATAAGGCCCGCGGAACCGGAGATCGTGCCAGCGTGATCCAGGGAGGGGGCAGGGATATTACGATGAATGTCGGCCAGGCCAGGAAGGTAAGCGGCGAGAGGAGCAAGCCTCGCAACCTCAAGGCGGCCCAGGCCGAGCTCGAACGGCTGGACAGAATCAAGCTCGAGGACCTGAAGAGCCGGCTGGAACGGTTGATCGCCTCGAACGAGACCATGCGCGACTTCAAGAATCAGCTGCTGCTGGACATTACATCGGAGGGATTGCGCATCCAGATTGTCGATGATAAAAATCGTCCCATGTTTGCGCTTGCCAAGGCGGATCTGCAGCCCTATACCCGGGATATACTGCAGAAGCTTGGCGGAGTGCTGAACGAAATGCCGAACAGGATCAGCCTCGCGGGCCATACCGACGCCACTCCCTATGCCAGCGGAGAAAAAAACTACAGCAATTGGGAGCTGTCCGCCGATCGCGCCAATGCTTCACGCCGCCAGCTCGTCATGGGTGGGATGAACGAACAAAAGATCATGCGCGTGGTGGGGTTGAGTTCGGCCGTGCTGTTCGACAAGGCCAACCCCGTCAACCCCGTGAACAGGCGCATCAGCATCGTCGTGATGAGCCACAAGGCGGCGGAGGCTGTCACCCAGGAAGGCGGGACAACCATGGATATCAAGAGCGATGCCGCCACGATCAATGCCAAGACCCTGGAGCCTTCCGAGGCCGGATGAGAAAATGCGCTCATTCCATGATCTGATCCTTTTTTTGATGATATTTCTTAACGCCGAATAGCGGCGGGAATTTCTCTCTTTTCCCTCGATGACCCGCGCCCGGGCCGTTCGATAATGCTCGCCAATGGTAGCCGATCGTAGCGTTGGCAGCCTTGATGAACGAGATATCGGAGTGAGGCGTGAGCGAAGAGAGCGATCTCGAAAAAACAGAACCTGCGTCGCCCAGGAAGCTGGAGAAATCCCGCGAGGAAGGCCAGGTTCCGCGTTCTCCGGAACTATCCACCTTTGCCACCCTGATCGCTGCGGGCGCCGCGATGTGGTTCATGGGTGGCCATATTGCGGGCCAGCTTGCCGGCCTGATCAAAGACGGCATGAAAGTGTCCCGCGACGTCGGCTTCGATGCGGGACTGCTTTCCGAGCGCCTGCTCGGGCAATCGATACACGCCCTGCTTGCACTTGCTCCCTTTCTGGTCCTGATGCTCCTGGCGGCGCTCGCCGCGCCCATGCTGCTTTCGGGCTGGCTGTTCACCTGGAATGCACTCATCCCCAAGTTCAGCCGGCTCAACCCGGCAAGCGGATTGGGCAGGATGTTTTCCATGCACAGCCTGGTCGAACTGTCGAAGGCCCTCCTCAAGGCCGCGCTGATCGGCGGCGCCGGAGTATGGACCATCTGGCATCACAAGGAGGCCGTGCTTTCATTGATCGCGGCGCCCGTGGCGGCAGGGATCGGCCACATGGGCGAACTGGTGGCGATGAGCTTTCTTGCCGTGGCCGGCACCATGATCCTGATCGCGGCGGCGGATGTGCCCTATAAGTTATGGGACCATCACCGCAAGCTCAGGATGACCAAGGAAGAAGCGCGGCAGGAAGCAAAAGAAACGGAAGGCAACCCGCAGGTCAAGGGCAGGATACGCGCCCAGCAGCGCGAGATTGCCCGGCGGCGCATGATGGCCGAAATCCCCAAGGCGGACGTCATCGTCACCAACCCCACGCATTACTCGGTCGCGCTGAAATATGAGGATGGCAAGAAGGGCGCGCCCCGCGTGATTGCGAAGGGCGCGCATCTGCTGGCTCTGAGAATCCGCGAAATCGCCGCGGAGCATGACATCCCGGTGCTCGAAGCGCCGCCCCTGGCGCGCGCGCTCTATACCCACACTGAACTGGGCGACGAAATTCCCCATGCGCTGTATAACGCCGTGGCCGAAGTGCTGGCCTACGTTTATCAGCTGCGCCGCTATCGCGAATACGGCCCGAATGCGATGGCTGGCCGCAAGGCGCCGGTTCCGCCCGCCACGCTTGCGGTGCCGGCCGATATGGATCCGCTGAACAGCTCATCCTCCGCATCCCCGACAGAAACCGACAGTGAGGCCCGTTAACCCATGAACGCGATTGCCAGCCTTTCCTCTTTCTTCAGCGGCGTGAACGCAAGGGGCCTCGCAGGGCCGCTTCTGATACTCATGATCCTGGGCATGATGGTGCTGCCATTGCCGGCTTTCCTGCTGGACATGATGTTCACCTTCAATATCGCTCTTTCCATCATGGTGCTGCTGGTCAGCATCCATACGCACAAACCCCTGGAGTTCGCCGCGTTTCCCACCGTGCTGCTGCTGACCACGCTGCTGAGGCTGTCGCTCAATGTTGCCTCCACCCGGATCGTGCTGATGGAAGGCCATACCGGGCCGGATGCGGCAGGCAAGGTCATCGAGGCTTTCGGCCACTACCTGGTGGGCGGCAACTACACGGTTGGCATCGTGGTGTTCGTCATCCTGATGGTCATCAATTTCATCGTCATCACCAAGGGTGCGGGGCGCATAGCCGAGGTCGCCGCGCGGTTTACCCTGGATGCGATGCCCGGCAAGCAGATGGCCATCGATGCGGACATGAATGCCGGCCTCATCGGCGAGGAGGAGGCTGGCAAGCGGCGCGGCGCCATTGCCCAGGAAGCGGAGTTCTTCGGTTCGATGGATGGCGCCAGCAAATTCGTGCGTGGAGACGCGATAGCAGGCATCCTGATTCTATTCATCAACGTGATCGGCGGCCTGGTCGTCGGCGTGCTGCAGCACGGTCTGGATATCTCCACCGCGGCGCATAATTACACCCTGCTGGCCATCGGCGACGGGCTGGTGGCGCAAATACCGGCGCTTATCATCTCCACGGCGGCGGGCCTGGTGGTCAGCCGCGTAGGCACCGACGAGGATATCAGCGGGCAGCTCATCACGCAGCTTTTCATGAAGCCGCAAGTGCTGATCCTGACGGCTGCGATCATCGGCCTGATGGGCACGATACCCGGCATGCCCCATGTTGCTTTCCTGTTGCTGGCCGCGGTGCTGGGCGGCGGCGCGTACCTGATGATCAAACGTGAGAAGCGGGCGGTGGCGGCGCAAGCAACGGCGGCGCCCAAAGCGCCGGCGGAGGTGCAGGACGCGAGCTGGGATGACGTCATGCCGGTGGATATCCTGGGCCTCGAAGTGGGCTACCGCCTGATCCCGCTGGTCGATAAAGCGCAGGATGGCGAATTGCTGCGCAGGATAAAGGGCGTGCGCAAGAAATTTGCGCAGGAAATCGGGTATCTGCCGCCTTCGGTGCATATACGCGACAACCTGGAACTGCGCCCCAACGGATACCGCATCACCATAAAGGGCGTATCCATTGGCGCGGGCGAAGTCAATATCGGCCAGTATCTCGCCATCAATCCCGGAAATGTCTCCGGCAGCCTGCCGGGCGCCGCCACCAGCGATCCCGCATTCGGGCTTCCCGCCTTGTGGATCGAAGCCGGCCAGCGCGACCATGCGCAAATGCTCGGTTATACCGTGGTGGATGCCGGCACCGTGGTGGCTACCCACCTGAATCATCTGCTGCATGGCCATGCAGCGGAATTGCTGGGCCGCACGGAGGCGCAGCAACTGCTCGACCGGCTGGCCAAGGAATCTCCCAAGCTGGTGGAAGACCTCACTCCCAAGCTCCTACCCATCTCGACGGTGCAAAAGGTCCTGCAAAACCTGCTGGACGAAAATGTGCACATACGCGACATGCGCTCGATTCTGGATGCGCTGGCCGAACATGGGAGCCGAGTGCAGGATCCGTACGAACTGACTGCCCTGGTGCGGGTTGCGCTGGGAAGGGCGATCGTGCAGCAGATCGCGCCGCAGATGGGCGAATTGCAGGTCATGGCACTGGATACCGGATTGGAGAGATTGCTTGTCCAGGCATTGCAGGCCAGCCCCAACAATACCGGCATCGAGCCAGGGCTGGCCGATACGCTGTTGCGCGAAGCCATGGGCGCGAGCCAGCGCCAGGAGCAGATGGGCATCGCTCCGGTGCTTCTGGTACCGGCGCCGCTCAGGACGCTGCTCGCCCGTTTCCTGCGGCGCGCGCTGCCGCAACTCAGGATTCTGTCGCACGCTGAAGTACCCGATTCCAGCAACATCAAAGTCACCACCATTCTAGGAGCGAGAGCATGAGCATAAAGCGGTTTTTTGGAGCCACTACCCGGGATGCATTACGCATGGTGCGGGATGCGCTGGGTCCCGATGGAGTCATCCTTTCCAACCGCTCGGTCGATGGCGGGGTCGAAATCCTCGCCCTCGGCGCGGAAGACATCACGGCGCTGGTGCCGCAAGCAGGGGAAGCCGCAGCGAAGGGTGCGGTGGACAGAACCCGGCTGGATGAATCCAGGAATGATGCGGAGCCGGAGCAACCGGGCTCCCGTGTTCCAGGCCAAAAAAGTGCCAAGGCCTCCGTCTATCGGGCGGTGAAAATGGAAGAAACGGCGCAATCCCGGAAGATCTCTCCATTCATGGCGCCGCCGGCGGAACAAGGCGGGCGGAACAAGCAGGAGGAATCCGAGGAGGAGTGGTTGGAGGAAGAAGCGGGGAGCAATCCTGTTGCGGCCCATAGTTTGCCGCGATTCAAGTTTCCGGCGTTCGATAAGCAGCAGCAACGGCCCCCGCGTTCCCCGGTATCGAACATTCCGACCTTCGCAACCGGCGCCGATGCAGCGCGCCAGCCTTTGGCGCCCGCTGCCGGGAATACCCAGCGGATGCCGGAGAACGTCAGTGCCGCAACCCTCCCTGCGTTCGGGGCCGGAAAGAACGTTGCCGCAAGCATGGTGGATACGGCATCCGGCAATGGAGCGTTGCGCCAGCCCGAAAACGGCGACGAGCCAGCCATTCCTGGGCCGAGGGAAGAAAATATCCGGGATCATGAGGTGGAAGCAGGCCCCAGGAAACGGCGCGCCACGGCAACTGTCCGCAAGGCGGTAAAATCGCAGGCGCGGGAGCAGGGTGCGGTATCCGAAGCGACTGGCCAGCCCGCGTTCGATTCCCGCCAGGTTGCCGACCAGGTGGCAGCGAGCGTGCTCAGCGAAATCAGGTCGATGCGCGGCACGCTCGAGCATCAGCTTGCTACGCTGACATGGACCGAGCGGCAGCGCCGCGACCCCAGCCGTGGTCACGTGCTCGGCCAGTTGCTGGCAGCCGGATTCAGCGCCGCGCTGGCGCATGAACTGCTGGAACGGCTTCCCGCGGGCCTGGAAGAACGCAAGGCCATGGAGTGGATCAAGACCGTATTGAAAGCCAACCTGCAGACTATTGCCAATGAAAACGAAATCCTGGAACAAGGCGGCGTATATGCGCTGGTGGGGCCTACCGGGGTGGGCAAGACCACGACCACGGCCAAGCTTGCCGCACGTTGCGTGGTGCGCCATGGCGCGGACAAGCTGGCTTTGCTGACCACGGATGGATACCGGATAGGCGGCCATGAGCAGTTGCGCATTTACGGCAAGATCCTGGGGGTCACGGTCTACGCGGTAAAGGACCAGCAGGATCTTTCCCTGGCCCTGTTGGAACTGAGGGGCAAGCACATGGTGCTGATCGATACCGTCGGCATGAGCCAGCGCGACAGGATGGTGGCCGAACAGGTGGCGATGCTTTCCGGCTGCGGCACGGATGTCAAGCGCCTGCTGCTGCTCAATGCCTCATCCAGCGGAGATACGCTGAATGAAGTCGTTTCTGCCTACGAGGGCGGCGGCCTCGCGGGGACGATCATTACCAAGCTGGACGAAGCGGCTACCACCGGCGGCGTGCTCGATACTGTCATCCGCCATCAATTGAAGCTCTACTATACTGCTACCGGGCAAAGAGTTCCCGAGGACCTGCATATCGGCAATGCGGATCACCTTGTTGGTGACGCCTTCGATAACCTGCCTGCCGCTTCTCCCTTTGCCATGCCGGAAAACGCATTTCCGCTGCTGATGAGGGAGGGAACCGGGAGGATGGCCGGTCTCGGAATGAATGGAGGCTGCCTTGGCTAATCCGATACAGGACCAGGCCGAGGGCCTGCGCCGCCTGTTGGTGCAGGACAGCAATCTGCATGCCGCAACCGTGATCTCGGGCAGCGTGGGCGCGGGCAAGACCATCGCGGTGATCAACCTGGCGACCGCCCTGGTGCGAAGCGGCAAAAAGGTGCTGATAGTCGACGAGAATGCGAGCGCCAGCAACCTGGGCGGAACGCTGGGACTCAGCGCGCATCGGGATCTGCTGGATGTGATTCGCCGCGACATGGCTTTCGACAAGGTGCTGATCCAGCATTACGATGGATTCAGCATCCTGCCGGCGGGACGCGGCATGCGAGTGCTGAACAAGCTTAATCCGGACGATCAGGCTCACCTGGTCGATTCGTTCGGGAGCCTGACGCCTCCCGTGGACGTAATACTCGTCGATGCGGCGCCAGGCCACGCCAGCAAACTGCTCTCGCTTGTCTTCCCCTGCCACGAAATCGCGGTCCTGGTTTCATCCCAGCCCGCATCCATCACCGCGGCCTACGCCTTGATCAAGCACATAAGCGGCAATGGCGGCAGCCAGCGCTTCCGCGTGCTGGTGAATAAGGTCAACGAGGCAACGGAAGCGAAAAAGATATTCGATAACATGGCCCGGGTGGCGAGCCGCTATCTTTCGGTATCGCTGGATTTTATCGGCTTCATACCGCCGGACGACAAGCTCAGGCAATCGATCCGGCGCGGCCGCGCGGTCATAGACCTGTTCCCCGCATCCGAATCGGCCGTCGCCTTCGGCCGCGCGGCGGAATCGCTTTTCAACTGGACGTCCGAAGACGCGAACAACGGCGGCATGCGCGGGTTCATGCAAAGCCTCACGCGGCTCGCTGGCGACCAGCCCAGCCATTCCGATCAACACGCCAGGCAAAGCAGCGCAACCATCCAGGAAACGAGGAGTGATCATGTATAACGCAGCAGGTGTCATCGATAGAAAGCCCGCGGTAGCCGAGTACGCTCCGCTGGTGAAACGCATCGCGAACCACATGATGGCGAAGCTGCCGCCCAGCGTGGGAGTGGACGATCTCATCCAGGTAGGAATGATGGGTCTGATGGAGGCGCTGAGCCGCTATGAGGAAACACCGGGAGCGCAATTCGAGACTTATGCGGCCCAGCGTATCCGCGGCGCCATGCTGGATGAATTGCGCCAGACCGACTGGATGCCGCGCAGCGCGCGCAAAAGTATGCGCCAGATCGAGACGGCAGTGCAGGCATTGCAGCATCGCCTCGGCCGTCCGCCCGCGGAAGCGGAAATCGCCGCAGAACTCAAGGTGCCGCTTGCCGATTACCAGCAGATGCTGATGGATGCCCATGGGACCCAGCTCATCCATTACGAGGATTTTGTGAATGAGGGGGATGACGATTTCCTGGAGCGCAACTGCTCCGGCGCCGGGTCCGATCCCCTGGCAAGCCTGCTGAACGACGATTTGCGCGAACTGCTGATTGAGGCGATCGGCGATCTGCCGGAAAGGGAAAAGATGCTGATGGGGCTGTACTACGAGCAGGAGCTGAATTTCAAGGAAATCGGCGCAGTATTGGGCGTATCCGAGTCGAGGGTATGTCAGATTCACAACCAGGCGGTTGCGCGGTTGCGCGCCAAACTCAAGGAGGGAGCATGGACTTCAATAGCATAGCGGGCATCGTCATTGCCCTGATAGCGGTTTTCGGCAGCCAGACACTCGAAGGGGGCCACCCGGGCTCGCTCATCCAGTTCACGGCGTTTGCCATCGTGGTGGGGGGTACCCTCGGGGCCGTGCTGCTGCAAAGCCCGGTGCGCCAGTTTCTGCTCGGCATGAGGATGAGCCGCTGGATATTCATGCCGCCACTGCTGGACGCCGGGGCGCTGGTGGATCATGTCTCCGCCTGGAGCAACTCGGCGCGCAAGGAAGGGCTGCTTTCGCTCGATCCGCACATCGCGGGAATCGACGACCCTTTCATCAGGAAGGGGTTGCAGCTCGTGGTGGACGGCACCCCGCCGGAAGAATTGAAACGGGTGCTGGAAGTCGAAATACAGGCTTTCGAGGACCAGCACCGCCAGGGAGCGAAAGTCTGGGAGGCGGCAGGCGGATATGCGCCCACCATCGGCATCCTCGGAGCCGTAATGGGGCTTATCCAGGTCATGGAAAATCTGTCCGATCCGGCGAATCTCGGAGCGGGGATCGCCGTTGCCTTCGTGGCGACCATCTATGGCGTGGGGCTGGCGAACCTTGCATTCCTGCCCATGGCCAACAAGCTGAAGACCCTGATCTCACGCCAGGTATTGATGCGCGAGATGATGGTGGACGGGCTGGTGGGGATCGCGAGCGGCGAGAATCCCAGGCTGATAGCCGGGAGGCTGAAGGGATATGGGGTATGAGCAAAACCCGTATTTGGTTCCAGTGGAACGTTATATTCCATGACATGCATTGTGGATTATGCAGTTTGCGCAGGATGGGTGGAGTTTTTTGATGGGTTGCGTTTCACTCCACCCATCCTACCGTTGCTACCGTTGCCATGCAGGATACATGATTGGAAGTTTGATTCCGGAGCAGGTGAATACCATATGAGGAAGGATGGAACATGAGAAAGGAATACAGGGCGGAAGAGCGGGAAAACCACGAGCGCTGGCTGGTGTCCTATGCCGATTTCATCACGTTGCTGCTGGCGGTCTTCGCCGTGATGTATGCGATTTCCCAGGTCAACGAGGGCAAGTACCGCAAGCTGACGAATTCGCTCATCGCCGCGTTCGCGAAGGAAGCGGAGCGCCGCAACCCGCTTATCGTCGCACCCGATCCATTGCCTCAACGCATCGAGACGCCGCCTCGTCCGGAACCAGCCGCCAGGGAGGATGCACGAAGCGATAAAGCCAGGCGTTTTGCGGAAGCGAAACTCAGGCAGCACGAAAAATTGCAGCGCATTGCGCGCGATATCGTGGCAGCGTTCGCTCCCCTGGTGGAAGACGGGCAGGTCCGGGTGATGCAGAACGAACGGGGAGTGCGGGTGGAAATCAATGCCAACGTGCTGTTCTCATCCGGCGAGGCGACATTGCATGAGGAATCCGGCAAAGCGCTCAGGGCGGTGGCGCAGGTTCTGCAAAAGGGCGATCAGTTCATCCAGGTCGAGGGGCATACCGATGACAAGCCCATCACCACCCCCAGGTTTCCCTCCAACTGGGAGCTTTCCGCGGTGCGGGCCACGAGCGTGGTGCGGCTGCTTATCGACAGCGGCGTGGCCGCTTCCCGGCTTACCGCCGTGGGCTATGGGGAAAATCATCCGGTGGAATCGAACGATACCGAAGAGGGACGTACGCGCAATCGCCGCGTCACCCTGATGATCCTGTCCGGCTTGCCGGATGCGCCTGAAGATCAGGAGGAAACTCCGGAAGACGCAGCCGCGCCGGATGCTGGCATTTCGCCAGCCGGCCCCGTGCATGAAGTCCGGACAGAAGATCGCAAGGAGTCGGAAACCGGATCGGCTTGAGTCTTTTTTTTGGCTTGGCACTCGTTCCTGCCGGTGCCCGAAATACCCGGAAGCACCGGAAATGCCCATGCATATGCGATCTGATGACGAGAAAATAATTCGTGTGGGTTGCTGAAAGCAAGGCTATAGCGATGGGTTGCGTTTCACTCCATCCATCCTGCCGCAAGCAATCGCAACAATAGCGGCAATGGAAGGATGGGAAAGCGCAGCGTAGCCCACCAAGACATCGGATGAGATTCATGCGCTGGACGTCCAGCAATCGCTGCAGGCGCATTGCGCGCTATAAGGCGGAAAGTCCTAGGGAAGCAACCGGAATGATCAAAACGGGTTTGCCCGCGCGCCTGCAAAGCGGTAAAAGCATCTTCCCGTGCCACCCATTCAATACATCTGCATGCGGAGGCGGGAGAGCGAAATGAAGAATCAAACCTCGCCCAGCCGGCGGCCACCCTTGAACAGCCGTGGCTGTCCATCCGAACCGTAAAGGCCGGACAGTCCAGCGCTTTGCACCGGCCCCTGCAACGCGGCAAGCGCCTGCGTGTTGTAGCGCAGCCGCTGGTTGACGAGGATGCCGTTGATCTTGTTCAGTTCGCTCGCGGCCTGGGCAAGCTGCAGCAATTGGCTCCAGGCTTGCGCCGCTTCCGGACAGCCTTGCAGGGCGCGCTCCATCCCGGCGTGATCGTGGCTGCAGCCCAGGCTTTCGATCCAGCGATTGCGCTCGCTTGCAAGCTCCACCAGGCGCTGGGCCTGACTGCCTTTTTCCCTTGACAGCGCCAGCAATTCGGAAACATCTTTTTCCTGCAGGATACCCTGCTCGCGCTGGAGCAGGTGGATGAAATCCTGCGTGGCATCGCGTTCCGCTGCAATACGCGTAGCCGGGTCAAAAGCCATGATGACGAGTCGAATCAGGTGTTCCGGTTCTGGATCAGATCCCGCACGGAATCGAGCAGGCCATCCGCTACCTTGCCGGGATTGACGGTGAAGCGTCCTTCGCTGATGGCTTGCTTGATTTCATTCACGCGCGTGATATCGAAAGCCTCGTTGCTGGCGAAATTCTTCTCGATGGTCTGCAATTGCGGGCTCAGGTGCACAGCGGCGCCCTGGCCATTCACGACTGCTTCCGGTTCCGCTTTTTGCGCGGCCCTGGCCGATCGAACAGGTGATTCGCCTGGAAGGGCGGTGACAGTATTGTTGGCGGAATTATCGATTTTCATGGTATCTCTCCTACGGTTGACCGTAGATATCTAACGGCAGCCCCAGGTAAAACTTGAGAAGGAAACATGAACGGAAATATCCGGCACAATCCGGCGCTATTGGGCGTAAATTGATGCTGCCATCCGCCACTTCATCCCCTCATTATCCCGGATACTCCTGTCGCTGGCATAAACCATTGTAGATCATTCGCGAGCCTTCGAACAAGTTTCCTTCCGGGTGGAGGAAATGACTGTCCGGCATCCGGAATGCCAGGGCGCGTCATCAATAGATCACCTCGACTATCGATCCCGCGCGGGCGATGCCGCTCACTATCTGGCCGGAATGGTTCTTGACCTGCACACGCTGTCCTTCCAGCGCATTGCCCAGCGCCCTGCCTTCGGCGCTTATGCTGAATCCGCGTCCATTTGAAACCAGCTTGACCGGCTGGTTCTGCTTCACCGCGATCTGGGCGCGCAGCATGTCCTGGCGCAACGGGCTTCCGAAGGGGATACTGCCGGCCATGGTCATGCCGATCGCCTGGTTCAGGTCCGTGACGATGCCGGGGGGAAGCTGCGTCAGATCTCCCTTGCGTATTGCGAAGTCCGCAGCGGTCAGCAACTGGCCCTGGTTCAGCGGGCGGGCGCTGACAACATAATCCGCCACGACTCTTACCGTGGCGCGAACATAAATCGTCCAGGAGTGGGGAACGGTGCATTGCACCGCCACGGTCGTGCTGCCCCACGCTCGGCTTCCCGGCGGCAGCGAGGGCTCCAGTGCAGCGCATGCCGGCAAGCTGGCGCGGGTATCGATTGCGCCGGGAATGATTTCCACCTCGCCGGGAAGTCCGGCTGTCTGCATGCGCAGGAAATGCGTGACCGATGCCTGGATGAGCCCGTGATCCTGCTTGACATCCGGCGAAGCGGGTGCCGCCGCGGGCGCCAGCGTAAGGACAAGAAGGAGCAGGCCGGGAACGGATGACGAAGTGCGCGAATGGCGCGAACCGATTGCAGGCATGATGATTTCTCCAGTTTTTTCCGCGTTTCGGAGCGAGCCGCGGCGACGTGAGGAATTCTAGCCATATCCCGGCGGCGCCATTGAATGGAACTGAGGCTGATTTGGGCCGCTGTTCATCCGATTGCCTTCCAGCGGGTTTCTCTATGATGCGCCCATTGCCAAGCCAGCGGGCCAAAGCAGCGAGATGCGGGGTAATTGGCTTTCTTTTCCCTGGTTTGATTCCAGAGGCGATGCCCTACCATGCTTGCATCGTACGCTGCGCGCTCCATGCGGGATGCTGTCCACAGTGGCTGCAATCCGTAGTGGTGAACAGCAGCGAGATGCATAACTTGAGGAGTTTTTGAGGAGTTTCCGTGATAGACAAATTGGACAGCACCTTCCGGTTTTATCAGGATTCCGCAAACCTGCGGGCCCAGCGGCAGCAACTGATCGCATCCAACATCGCCAACGCGGATACGCCCCAGTACAAGGCGCGGGATATTGATTTCAGCGCGGCGCTGCAAGGTGCGTTGACGGGCGGCAATGCCGTCGTGCTTGCCACCAGCGCGCCCAACCATATCGCGCCTCCCGCGAGCGCGAATGGCGGCGCTCCCCTGCTTTACCGCGGAGCGGTGCAGGGCAGCGTGGACGGCAATACCGTGGACATGGATATCGAGCGCAGCCAGTTTGCCGATAACGCCATCCATTACGAGGCCAACCTGACATTCATCAGCACCGAGGTGCGGATGATGCTGGCTGCCCTTCAAAATTAAGGAGAAACCGGATCATGTCGCTATTCAGCATTTTCGACGTCGCCGGTTCGGCGATGACCGCTCAGAACAAGCGTCTCAACGTTGTTGCGAGCAATCTTGCCAACGCCGACAGCGCGGCGAGTTCCAATGGCGAGGCCTATAAGGCAAAACAGGTGGTATTTACCACCCAATCCGTCGGCGCCCAGGCTGCCGCCGGATTGCCCGCGGATGGCATGAATGGAGTGCATGGGTCCTATGGCACCGCCGGGGTGCGCGTCTCGGCAGTAATCGAAGACCAATCCCCGATGCGAAAAGTGTTCGAGCCCGGCCATCCCATGGCGGACAAGGATGGTTTCGTGACCATGCCCAATGTCAATGTGGTGGAGGAAATGGTCAACATGATTTCCGCCTCGCGCTCCTACCAGAACAACGTGGACATGATGAATACCGCGAAGACGCTGCTGTTGAAAACCTTGACCATCGGACAATAAGGAAAACCGCCATGAGCTCCATCCAGGAAACGGGACAGGCCTCGAACCTGTTCACATCGTACAACGCAAAAAACACGACGCAGCCCGCGGCGGACGATCCGCAGGACCGCTTTCTCAAGCTGCTGGTCACGCAGATGAAGAACCAGGATCCCCTGAATCCGCTCGATAACGCCCAGGTCACTTCCCAGCTCGCCCAGATTAGCACCGTCAATGGCATCGAGAAACTCAACACCACCCTGCAGGCCATGGCGAATGGTTTCACCGCCGGGCAGTCCCTGCAGGCGGCAGGCATGATCGGGCACAATGTCCTCGTGCCTGGTTCGGCCCTGCATCTCGCCGGCGGCAGCGGCGCGTTCGGCATCGATCTGGCGCAACCTGCGGATGAGGTGAAGGTCACGATACAGGACAGCTCCGGCGCAACCATGCAGGTCATGAACCTGGGTCCGCAGGCTGCGGGATCGCTTGCATTCGGATGGGATGGCAAAACCGCGGGCGGAACCCAGGCAGCCGATGGCGGCTATACGATCAGTGTCGAGGCGACGCGCGGCGGTCAGAAGGTCGACGCGCAGCCGCTGGCCATCGGCATGGTCCAGGGCGTATCGCAGGATAGCCAGGGAGCGCGCCTCAATGTCGGGTCACTGGGCACAGCGGCAATCGCCGATGTGAAGCAGATTTTCTGAGTATTCGAAACCGGAGCAGTTTAATCATATTCTGTCTCGCGCCCAAGCCGGAGCGAGACGCTTACCAAGGACAAGGAGCGTATCATGAGTTTTCAGCAAGGCTTGAGTGGTCTGAATGCAGCGGCCAGGAATCTGGACGTGATCGGCAATAACGTGGCGAACGCCAATACGGTTGGATTCAAGCAGTCGCATGCGCAATTCGCCGACATGTTTGCCAATTCGCTCGCGGGAAGCGGCTCCACCCAGGCGGGAATGGGTGTCAGCGTGGCTTCCGTGGCGCAGCAATTCGGCCAGGGGAGCATTACCACTTCCGGCAATTCGCTGGATATCGCCATCAACGGCGCGGGCTTCTTCCGTCTCAATGACCAGGGCAACATCGCCTATACCCGCAACGGCCAGTTCCATCCGGACAAGGATGGATATATCGTCTCCAGCGGCGGCCAGCGCCTGACCGGCTACGTCGCTACCGCATCCGGCCAGATTACCGCCAGCTCGCCAACCGACCTGAAGATCTCGACGGCCGACTTGTCTCCCCGCGCCACCACGCTCGTGAACGCCGGGATCAACCTGGATTCCCGGGCATCCACGCTCAATCCGGCCGCTTTCGATCCAACGGATTCCGCGACGTACACCAGTTCCACGCCCATGCCGCTTCACGACAGCCTGGGCAACGCGAGCACGCTATCCGCCTATTTCGTCAAGACGGCAGCCAACACCTGGGACGTATTCGCCTCCAGCGAGGGCACGCTGCTCAATGGGGGGGCGCCGGTAGGCTCGCTGAACTACCTGTCCAATGGAGCGCTCGACCCGTTGAGTACGGCGACATTCAATGTGACGAAACCCGTGAGCAACGGGGCGAATCCCGTGGTATTCAACCTCGACTTCACTGGCTCCACCCAGTTCGGGTCGGGCTTCGGCGTCAATTCCTTGGCCGAGGATGGCTATGCATCTGGCAAGCTGGTCGGTTTCGACGTCGGGAACGATGGCATGATCCGCGGCAGCTACTCGAATGGCAAGTTCCTGAACCTGGGCCAGGTTGCACTGGCGAATTTCGCCAATCCGCAAGGATTGCAAGTGCAGGGCAACAATCTCTGGGCAGCAAGCACCGACTCCGGCGTTCCGCTGGTGGGCGCGCCCCAGACGAGCGGCCTGGGCGCTTTGCAGTCGGGGGCGGTCGAGGAATCCAACGTGGAACTGACGTCGGAGCTGGTCAATATGATTACCGCGCAGCGCGTCTACCAGGCCAATGCGCAAACCATCAAGACGCAGGACCAGTTGCTGCAGACACTGGTGAACATGAGGTAATGAAGCGCGCCAAGGAAGGTCGGCGAAGGCCTGGCCTTCCTTTCAGCCATTCGCCATGCCTGGATTGAACACCCGAATATCTTGACGCCTGGAATGGAGAACAGAAGATGGATCGCATGATCTACGTGGCGATGACCGGGGCAAAGCATACCCTGGGACAGCAGGCCGCCGCATCAAATAACCTCGCAAACCTCAATACGACCGGATACCGCGCCGAAAACAACATGCTGCGCGCCGTACCCGTATTCAGCGATACGCTGGCAACCCGCGCCTTCGTGGTCGATTCCAGCGCCGGATCGGATTTCCGGCCGGGCACGCTCCAGGAAACGGCGCGCGATCTCGATGTCGCGGTTGAAGGCAGGGGCTGGATCGCGGTGCAACTGGAGAATGGCGAAGAAGCCTATACCCGCAACGGAAATCTCCAGGTCAGCGCAAACGGGGTATTGCAGACCCGGAATGGAATGAACATCATGGGTGACGGCGGCCCTATCGCCATCCAGCCCAATTCCACCATCACCATTGCCAAGGATGGCACGGTTTCCACCGTCCCATTTCGCCCGGGTTCGAATGAATCGAACGTCGTGATAACCGCCGGGCGCATCAAGCTGGTCGATCCCCCGGAGGGGCAGCTTGCGCGCGGAGCCGATGGCCTTTTCCGCCTCGGCACCGGCCGTCCGGCGGAAGCCAGCCCGAACGTCACCTTGATCAGCGGCATGCTGGAGGGCAGCAATGTCAATGTGGTAGATGCCCTGGTGGACATGATCGGGCTCTCGCGCCAGTTCGAGACGCACATGAAGCTGCTGCAAAATGCGGAGGGCAATGCGCAGCGGGCCAGCAGCCTGCTGAACCTGAGTTCCTAACCCTGGCATGCGCGGGTCCATGCCGGCCTGCCCGGCCAGGGGCAAGCTGAAGTCATTGGACCCATCAAACCCATCAAACCCGTCATCCCGTCATCCCGTCATCCCGTCAATCCCGTCAATCCCGTAAACAGGCAGGCAATCATCCCTCTTTTCCCGGCGCTGATTCCGGCATTGCTGCAATAAGATGACGGAAACGTGGCGGCCGGCATGAACCGGTCCAGACAGCCAGCAGGAGACAGGAGATGATGCAGAAGATGATGCGGCAAACAATGCAGTATGGGTATTTCGCCTGTGTCTGCATGCCGGCGCCCGGCCTCGCCCGATATGGATTCCCTCTCAGGAGATTCGCATGATTCGCTCGCTTTGGATTTCGAAAACCGGCCTGGATGCGCAGCAGACCCAGATGGACGTGATCGCCAATAATCTGGCCAACGTCAGCACCAATGGCTTCAAGCGTTCCCGCGCCGTGTTCGAGGATTTGCTGTACCAGACCCTGCGCCAGCCCGGCGCCCAGTCATCGCAGCAGACGCAGTTGCCTTCGGGCCTCCAGGTCGGCACCGGTGTGCGGCCCGTGGCGACCGAGCGGGTGTTCACCCAGGGAAATCTGCAGCAAACCGGCAACTCCAAGGATGTCGCCATCCAGGGCCAGGGGTTTTTCCAGGTGATGATGCCGGACGGAACCACTGCCTACACCCGGGACGGTTCGTTCCAGTCCGACTTCCAGGGTCAACTGGTGACATCCAGCGGGTACCAGGTGCATCCCAACATCACCATCCCGGTCAATGCGCTCAGCATCACCGTTGGGCGGGATGGCACGGTTTCCGTTACCCAGCCCGGTTCCAGCGCGCCGGTGGAGGTGGGTTCGCTGCAGCTCGCCACTTTCATCAACCCCGTGGGATTGCAGGCGGTGGGAGAAAACCTCTACGTGGAAACTTTCTCCAGCGGACCGCCCAATATCAATACGCCCGGCATCGATGGAGCCGGCATACTCAACCAGGGTTACGTGGAGACATCCAATGTAAACGTGGTGGAAGAGCTGGTCAACATGATCCAGACGCAGCGCGCCTACGAAATCAACAGCAAGGCAGTGCAGACCTCGGACCAGATGCTTCAGAAACTTTCTCAAATGTAACGGATCGCCCAGCGATACAAGGACGCAGGAAAAAGGAGAAGCCAATGAACGGGAACACGCTCATCTCCGGCAACGGAAACGGCAAGGGCGGCGGGGGCGGCAGGTCTGGCCTGTACGGCCTATCCGCACGGTGCACCCGGACATTGAAAACGGCATTCTCCGGCATCGTCGTGCTGACAGCTCTTTCCGGCTGCGTGACCCTGCCGGCACCGCCCGCTATCGTACAACATCCCCTGACCACGGTTACCCCGCAGCCGGAACCGGCGCCCAGCAATGGCGCCATCTTCCAGGCGGGAACGCACGACCGGCCATTATTCGAAGACAGGCGGGCGCGCATGGTGGGAGACATCCTGATCATTGTGCTCAACGAGCAAAACAATGCACGCAAGCAGTCGAACAGCAGTGTCAGTAAGAACGGTTCCCTCAATTTCGGCGTTCCGCCCATCGTATTCGGCGTGCCCATCACCAAGAAGGTGGAACTCGGTGCTTCTTCCGACAACAAGTATGACGGGAATGGCCAGGCCGCCTCCAACAACAATTTCACGGGCACTATCACTGTCACGGTGCTGAAAGTGCTGCCTAACCGCAACCTGCTGGTCAGCGGGGAGAAGCAGATCGCCATGACCCAGGGCACCGAATACATTCGCTTTTCCGGTGTGGTGCGGCCTGAATCCGTCATCAATAACACCGTGTCCTCGGTGCAGGTGGCGGATGCGAAAATCGAATACAAGGCCAATGGCTATATCGACGAGGCCCAGACGATGGGCTGGCTTTCGCGGTTTTTCCTGACTGTCTCTCCATTTTGAGAGGTAAGCATGCAACCCATGCAATATATCGCAATGCATCGCCGCTTCCCCAAGCCCATCCGGTTGATTCTTTCGCTGACCTGGCTTGCCTGCTGGGCCGTCATGCCCATGCAGGCCCAGGCTGAGCGCATCAAGGATCTCGCCTCGGTGCAGGGGGTCCGGCCCAACCAGCTCATCGGGTATGGTCTGGTGGTGGGCCTGGATGGCACCGGCGACCAGACCAGCCAGACGCCATTCACGGTGCAGACCATAACGAGCATGCTGATGCAGATGGGGATCAATCTCCCTCCCGGCACCAACCTGCGGTTGAGAAACGTGGCGGCGGTGATGGTCACGGCCATGCTGCCTTCTTTTGCTCAGCCCGGCCAGGTCATCGATGTAACCGTCTCCAGCATGGGCAACGCACGCAGCCTGCGCGGCGGAACGCTGCTCATGACCCCGCTCAAGGGCGCGGATGGGGTGGTTTACGGCATGGCCCAGGGCAACCTGCTGGTCGGGGGCTTTGGCGCCGCAGCCAGCGGCAGCCAGGTCCAGGTCAATCACCTGAGCGTCGGGCGCATCACCGGCGGCGCGACAGTCGAGCGCGCGGTACCGGTCGCGCTGGGAGAGGATGACACCATCCGCCTCGATCTCATCAACACCGACTTCTCCACGACCAAGCGCATCGTGGATGCGATCAACGAGCGCTTCGGCGCCAGCACCGCCGCGGCGCTCGACGGCCGCACCATACAGGTGCGCACTCCCCAAGGAAGCGACCAGCGTGTGGCATTCATTGCCGAGGTGGAAAGCATGAACGTCATACCGGCCCAGACTTATGCCAAGGTGATCGTCAACAGCCGCACCGGTTCCGTGGTCATGAACCAGGCGGCGACAGTGGAAGCTTGCGCCGTTGCCCATGGCAATCTTTCGGTCGTGATCAGTACCGAGCCTGTCATCAGCCAGCCCGGCCCATTCTCCAGTGGTCAGACGGTGCAGGCGCAGCGCTCCACCATAGAGATCAAACAGGAATCCGGCATGCTCACCATGGTGGAGGGCGCCTCGCTGACCGAGGTGGTCAAGGCGCTCAATGCGATTGGCGCCACTCCGCAGGATCTGCTGGCAATCCTGCAGGCGATGAAATCGGCGGGAGCGTTGCGCGCTGACCTGGAGATCATCTGATGGCGCTATCCGCCGATCTTTCCGGCAAGCTTGCCCTCGATGTCCAGGCGGTAGACGGGCTGCGTCTGCAGGCAAGAAAAACCGACAAGGCCGGGCTTGAGGCCGCAGCCCGGCAATTCGAAGCGCTGTTCATGAACATGATGCTCAAGAGCATGCGCGAAGCCACCCCGCAGGACAGCCTGATGGATAACGACCAGAGCCGGCTATACGTTTCCATGCTGGACCAGCAACTCGCGCAGAGCATGGCCGCCAGGGGAGTGGGGCTCGCCGACATGATGGTGCAGCAGTTGAGCCGCGGCATGTCCGCGGAAGCTGCGGACATATCCGCGCAGGCCGCCCAGGCTGGCGCCCGGGACATTTCCGCGCCATCCCCGGCGGGAGCGGCGCCGCAGCCGTTGCAAGCTCCAGCTACACAGGATTTGCAGGGAACCCAGGCTCCACAGGCGTTGCAGCAATCGCTGCGGCCGCAGTGGACATCCCCGCAATCCCATCTGCAAGACCAGCCCGCTGAATTTCAGGCCCGCTTGATGCCCCATGCCCAGGCAGCCAGCCAGATAACAGGGATACCGGCGCAGTTCATGCTGGGCCAGGCGGCCCTGGAGACAGGGTGGGGAAGGCGAGAGATCCGCGCGGCTGACGGCACCCCCAGCCATAACCTGTTCGGCGTGAAGGCGGGCGCCAACTGGAAAGGGGCGGTAGTGGAGGCAGTTACCACCGAGTATGTCAACGGCGTAGCACAGAAGAGCGTGGAGAAATTCCGGGCATATGATTCCTATGCCGACGCTTTCCGCGATTATGCCAACCTGTTGCGCAGCAACCCGCGCTATGCGGGAATCATGGATCAGGCGGCGCGGGGGCTGGATGCCGACGGGTTCGCCCATGGCCTGCAACGCGCGGGCTATGCAACCGACCCGAATTATGCCGACAAGCTGAGCCGCATCATCAAGACCACGCCTTGGTCCTGATACCTATTATTTTGAACGATGGCACGATGAAAATGCACCTGCCGCCCGGGAAAGCTAAATATTTTTCCGGCACTGCCGTAAGAACGAATATGAGTGCGGTAAGGATGATCGGCATGCATCTGGAGAGATGCATCGGCATGTTTGGCAGGGATGGAGGACCGCATGGGTAACAGCATCTTCGGCATCGGGCTCAGCGCCCTGGCTGCCGCGCAGCAGGGGCTGCTGGTCGCAGGCCATAATGTCGCCAATGCCGCCACGCCTGGATATACCCGGCAAACCATCGTTCAATCCACCAATCCGGCGCAGGCAACCGGCACGGGATTCTACGGCCAGGGGGTCAGGGTCGACACCGTAAGCCGCGCCTACAACCAGTTTCTCTCCAACCAGCTCACGCAGGCAAAGACCGAGTCGAGCCAGCTTGATACCTATTACGCGCAGATGCAGCAGATCAATAACCTGCTGGCGGACCCTAACGGCAACCTTGGCCTGTCGCCCGCGCTCCAGAGTCTTTTCAATGGCGCCCAGGATGTCGCCACCAATCCTTCCGATCTCAGTTCGCGCCAGTCCATGCTGTCCAGCGGGGAAGTGCTGGTGCGGCGCTTCCAGTCGCTCGACAGCCGCCTGAATGAAATCCAGGACGATGTAAACGCGCAGATAAAGAACAGCGTTTCGCTGATAAACACTTATGCGGCACAGATCGGCAAGCTGAACGAGACCATCGCCAAATCGGAGAATGCGGCGCGCGGCCAGCCTGCCAACGATCTTCGCGACCAGCGCGATGAGCTGGTGAACCAGCTCAACCAGGAGATCCGCGCCAACGTCGTGGTGCAGAATGATGGCTCATACAATATCTTCATTGGCGACGGGCAGTCGCTGGTGGTAGGCACCCAGGTATTCCAGCTCGCGGCAGTTGCTTCGCCTGATGACGCCAGCCGCCTTGAGGTGGCGCACGTTTCCGGCGGCAATACGGCTGCCATCAAGGAATCCAGCTTGGATGGCGGCAGACTGGGCGGCATGCTGCAATTTCGCAGCGAATCGCTGGACGCCGTGCGCAACGGGCTGGGAAGGCTCGCCATCGGCCTGGCGGGGACCTTCAACCAGCAGCATCAGCTTGGGCAGGATATGCAGGGCAACCTGGGTGGCGACTTTTTCACCGTGCCCAGCCCGGCCGTGGCTCCCTCCATAAAAAATACGGGCAACGCCACCATTGCGGCGGATATTACCGGGTTCAACAGCCTTACCGCCAGCGACTATTCCCTGCGTTACGATGGAGCGAATTACACGCTCACGCGGCTGGATGACGGGACCGCGCAGACGTTCGCCACGTTTCCGCAAACCATGGATGGCGTCAGCCTGACACTGGCTTCCGGCACGATGGCCGCCGGAGACCAATTCCTGATACAACCCACGCGCAATGGGGCAGGACAAATCAAGGTCGCCATACAGGATCCCAGCCTGATCGCGGCAGCCGCGCCGATTCGCACTGGCGCGCCGCTCGCCAACACTGGCACGGGACTCATCAGCACCGGCGTGGTCAATCTCCCGGCGCCGCCAGATCCCAACCTGCGGCAGCCCGTAACGCTGACCTTCACTGGAACGAATACTTTCGACGTAAGCGGAACCGGTACCGGGAACCCTGCGGGCGTTTCATTCACGCCAGGCGGATCGATCAGCTACAACGGCTGGACCGTGCAGATCACCGGTCAGCCGAAGCCCGGCGATACCTTTACCATAGAACCCAACACCAACGGCGTGGGGGATAACCGCAACGCGCTGCTCCTGGGAGCGCTACCGGGCCAGAATATCCTGGCGGGCGGCACTGCGAATTACCAGAACGCCTTTGGACAGATAATCAGCCAGATGGGAAGCAAGACCCGCGAACTGGAGGTGACCAGCGCGGCCCAGACCAACCTGGTAAGCCAGACCCAGGCTTACCAGCAATCCGAGTCGGGCGTGAACCTGGACGAAGAGGCGGCCAACCTGCTGCGCTACCAGCAGGCGTACCAGGCCGCGAGCAAGGTGATACAGACAGCCAACCTGATGTTCGATACCTTGCTGAGCCTGGGAAGGTGACGGGCCCAGGATTCAGGAACGGGCGTTTGATGCGGCTGCTTACTCGGTTTACCGAGATTAGCGAGAGGAAAGATCATGCGTGTCAGCAGTAATACCAGCTTCGAACTCAGTCTTGCCGCCCTCAACCGACAGCAAGCCGCGCAGGTGAAAAACCTGGAGCAGATCAGCAGTGGAAAGCGCATTCTCACTCCCGCGGAAAATCCCTCATCATATGTGCAGGCGTTGAAGGTATCCCAGGCGGACGCCGCCAACACGCAATACGCGGCCAATCGGCAGAGTGCGGCGACCAGCCTGAGCGCGCTGGAAGGAACATTGGGAAACGTGACGCAGGTGATCCAGAATGCGCAGGAACTCGCGGTTTACGCCGGCAATGGCACGCTCAGCGATAGCGGGCGGGCCGCCATCGCCATTCAATTGCGGGGCAATCTGGACGAACTGATGAGTCTCGCCAACCGCACGGACGCCAACGGACAATATCTGTTTTCCGGCTTCCAGGGATCGACCAAACCGTTCGCGGATATGGGCAGCGGCGTGCAGTATTTTGGCGATGATGGCCAGCGGCTGGTGCAGGCCAGCGACTCGCGGCAGCTTGCCGTGAACGAATCGGGGCGCGAAGTATTCGAGCGCATACCCGCTGCCGGAGGTGGGTACCAGAGCCTCTTCAAGACACTGTCGGACATGATCGACGTGCTCGAGGCCCCGGTCGCCACCCCGGCCGACAAGACCGCGCTCGCCAATGGCCTGAATTCTGCGCAAACCAATCTATCGAACTCGCTGGACAGCGTGCTGCGCGTTCGCTCCGGGGTTGGCAACAGGATGAACGAAGTGGAGACGCTGAACAATACCGGAGACGACCTGGGCCTCCAGTACAAGCAGCAGCTTTCCTCGCTGCAGGACGTGGATTATGCCAAGGCCATCAGCGACCTGACGCAGCAGCAGACCTACTTGCAGGCGACACAACAGGCCTTTCTGAAAACGCAGGGGCTGTCGCTGTTCGATTTTATCAAATGATCCACGCCAGCACCGCCGGCTGGCCTTGTGTCTAATGCCTCTCCATAGCTTGAGCCCTTCTCGCGGATAAGGCAGACGGGGGCTCGCAGCGTTCCTTGTCACACCCTCTGGATTTCCTGCTATATTACTGGAAATATATCGGAGGTGGCGATGAGCAATTCACAGAAACGCGCTATCCAGAACTATCGCGCGCGCCTCGGCAAACAAGGCATGGCGCGCTTTGAAGTGCTGGGCCTCGATGCCGATCGAGACCTTATCCGCTCCCTTGCGCGCCGCCTGGCGGAGGAAGGCCTGGAAGCTGCGCATCTTCGCGCCGTTGTCAGCCAGACGCTGGCGGGCGAGCTACCAAAAAAGGGGGGCATTCTCGCCGCGCTGCGTCGTTCTCCGCTCGTGGGCGTCGATTCCGGTTTCACCCGTCCCCGGGAAGCAGGGCGCAATGTCGAATTCTAATGCGCTTTCTCCTCGATACCAACATCATCAGCAACATCACGAAACCGGTCCCGTCCGAATCCCTGGTCGCCTGGATGGCCGAGCAGATCGATCAGGATCTCTTTATTGCTTCGCTGACCATCGCGGAAATTCGGCGGGGCATACTGGAAAAACCGGCTGGCAGGCGGCGTGATCAGCTTGAGGCCTGGTTCTCAGGACCGGAAGGCCCCCAGGCGCTCTTCGCGGGCCGTGTGCTGCCATTCGATGAGAAGGCCAGCCTTGTCTGGGCTCGGCTCATGACTGATGGTAATGCCATAAAAAAACCTCGCAGCGGCTTCGATACCATCATCGCAGCGGTCGCCGAAGCTAACGATTGCATCGTCGTGACGGACAACGAGAAGGATTTTCCCGGGATCGAGATTTTAAATCCACTTCGACAAGCAGATAACGTGTTGAATCGTAAATAAATAAAGTAATTTTGCAGCATAGCCGGGGGATTATCTTATTTATTTAACTAAATCTCCGGATACTACTGACCACATATCTTTCCGATCTGACCAGATACGGAATCACCGCTGAGCATGTGGCGAAGTCGGGGTGTTATTCATACGGATTGAACGTTCGCGAGGCTGCAGCACGCCTCAAGGTTGGTAAAACCATCCTATACGCCGCACTGCATGCGATGGGTGCAGCCGATTCCTGATATTCCGTGTTGTTGTCTTTCGAAAACGACATAGTAGCTTTTAAGCTACAATATGGTATATGATAGAACTTCTCCGATATCAGCGTGGCGATGGGCGCGAACCTTTTACTGAATGGCTCAATACTCTGCGCGATAAGGTCGCCCAGGCGCGTATCCGAATTCGTTTGCGCCAGATACAAACCGGCAACTTCGGAGACTGCGAACCGGTTGGCGAAGGGGTAACAGAGTTGCGTATTCATGTCGGCGCTGGATACCGTGTGTACTTTGGAAGGCATGGAAAATCGGTTGTTATCCTGCTTTGCGGTGGCGACAAGCGTTCGCAGCCGGCAGATATCAAGCAGGCCAAGGCACTTTGGATGGAATGGAAATGGAGGCAAGCATGAGCAAATTGAAAGGTGTCGTCTCGCACCACGAACGAGAAATCGCCGAACTGAGCGCTGATCGCGAATTGGCAGTCGAATATTTGAAGGCAGCAATGGAATCGCTCGATAATCCCGACGACCGTGCTGCGGGCCTGTTGGCGCTTCGCACCGTGGCTGAAGCCTATGGCGGGCTTGCGGTCGTTGCCGCCGAAGCAGGCCTCAGCCGAGAATCTCTGTATCGTGCGTTATCACCAAAAGGCAACCCCACTCTCAAAACGCTGCTGGCGGTTCTCAAGACAGTCGGGTTACGATTATCCGTTGAATCTGAGCATCATGCGCATGTTTAAAACGCCGCGCATGACGACACGCCATTATCGCCAGAACATGCCTAGTTTGGGCTTCTATGGGAAAAATGGCTTAATGCGCGCTATGTAACACGCAATATCTCCCGCCAGATGGAAAAACGGTAACAGCCAAATATATGTCAAATGACTTGTTACCAAGTACTTCTCTCGGCGGTGGCCATGCCTTCATCGATAAAACATTTCCTTAATCCGTGATTGGTAGTAAGCTTTGCTACTATTCCTTTATTAAGGAGAATGGGTTATGGCAAATGTCGAGAAAGTGAGTGTCGCGCTGACCGCGGAAATGGCGGCGATGATACGCTAGGCGGTGGAAAGCGGGGAGTATGCCTCGGCGAGCGAGGTAATGCGGGAAGCGTTGTGTGACTGGAAATTTCGCAGGGCGCAGCGCGATCAAATCATCACTGAACTGGGACGGCGATGGGATGCGGGTATTGCCAGCGGTCCCGTGACTGAGGGCAATGAAGCCTTCTCCCGTGTCCGCGCCCGGTTGGATGCCAAGCTCTCCGACCACGGCGCTGCATGACGTTTCGCCTCAGGCCCAGGCGGAAGCAGACCTGGAGGATATCGCGTTTTATATCGCCGAAGATAATGTCCAGGCTGCGTGCCAATGGCTTGAGGACATGAATGCCCTTTGCCAACAACTCGGCGAGATGCCTGCCATGGGAATTGCCAAACCCTCTATTCGGCCCGGATTGAGAATGCTGTCAGCGGGCAGCTATCTGATTCTCTACCAACAAGTCGATAAGGGAATGGAAATTGTCCGGGTAACCCACGGCGCGCGCCAATGGCAAGATCTATTGTAGACAGGCATGCAGGGGATGGGCAATGATGCGGACAATATCGTCGGCCTGTACCAACGCCATGCTAACGCATGGGTGCGTGAGCGCTTGCAAGAAGGGCACCTTTATGAGCGTAAATGGCTGCAAAGCTTTTGTAGGCTAGTCCCGGCAGGCGGATCGGTACTCGATATCGGCTGTGGCGCCGGTCAGCCGATCGCAACTTATTTAGTCGAGCACGGTTACCCCGTAATGGGAGTCGATTCCTCAGCGGTTATGATCTCGATGTTTCAGTTGCGTCTCCCAGATCAGGAAACATTGGTCTCCGATATGTGGTTGTTATCTCTCTCGCGCACCTTTGACGGTGTTCTCGCCTGGGACAGCTTCTTCCACTTAAATCATCATGACCAAAAGCAAATGTTCCCCATATTTCGAGCTCACGCCGCACCACGCGCGGCTTTGATGTTCACAAGCGGTCCTGCTCATGGTGAAGCCATAGGGCGGCTTGAAGGGGAGCCGCTTTACCATGCCAGTCTCGACGCCGCCGAATATAAGCACCTACTCGACAGCCAAGGCTTTGAGGTCGTCGCTACCGTTGCGGAAGACCCCACTTGTGGTGGCCGCACGGTGTGGCTCGCCCAGCTACGTTAATCTGCGAACTCTTCGGAAAGGCGTGGAGAAAGCCATTTCGGAAAATGACAACCCTATGGAAAACCTGATGGATGGAGTTGAAGTTGACTCTTTTTCGTGGACACTTTCAGCTACCACCTCTTGCATTTAGTGATTGCCTCTAGTTACATCTTCCAGATAGCCTGAAACGAGAACACATCCGCGAAATTCAGGTGCCTTAGGCCTTCAGACTCGCCGCTAACATGGCGGTTGAGGCATCGGTTGAGCAATTCAATATCGCCTATACACATGGATCTTCAGGGGACTACGAGTTGACGCAGTAGAAAATCGGATAAACCAACTTTTCTCATTAAGATACTAAGGGAAATAAACGCGATATGGAAGATTATGAACAGGCTCATAAATGTCGTCTTCTGGACATTGATGTTCTATTGACAGGGCCAAATCAGAGAATTACTACTGCTGCGCACCTCGGCGGAGTAGCAGTAGAGTGTCGCCTTAAAGCCCTCATAATTCTCTATCATAATATCTCGGTTTGGGACCAGAATAGTAAGCGCCTAAAAGACCCTTTGTATGGGAAACCTATCCCCCGCACTGGGCATCATCTAGTTGGCGCTGTTCGGTTAATGCACGTCCTTTATCGTAAAGCAAAGGCGGACCCGGCATTTTTAAAACACCTAGAACGTGTGAGCTACCCGATAGGCGCGACGGAAATTAACTTTATCGCACTTCGCTATTCCGCCCATGATTTAGATCTAGGGGCGTTGCCTGCTTGGCAGCAAAGCCTGAAGTATGTGTTGGGTTGGTTGCAGAAAAATGAGAACTTGCTATGAACAACGTTTTTGAACTAAGAAAACACCTCGACGAGAAATTTCGTGGGTGCTACGAACTCGATGTCGGCGCAGACCAAACCGCAATTGTGTTAATTATAGACGCGTCTTTCGCAGGGGAACGGCGTGAACAGCGCTTGCAAAGGGTTGAGCCGTTGCTTAAAAAGGCCGGATTGAATATGGGTATAACCGATCTTTACACCCCCGCCGAGGCTAAAGAGATGGGAATATCGCTTACTCCAATCGGTACCCAAATTCCAGCAAATTGGGATGAGGCAGTCTCAATGGTGGAATCGGGGCAATCGTTCACATCGAGTACTCGTGATCAACGCAGGCCACGTCGAATCGTTTTTTACTCATATAAAGGTGGCGTCGGCCGAACGACTGCGCTTGTACATACTGCCTTTCATCTTGCGCGGAGCGGTTCGCGCGTTGTGGTAGTAGACATGGACGTAGAAGCTCCCGGACTTCATGCCGTATTGCCCAAGCCCGATGGGCGTCCAATTACTGCTGGCCTTGTCGACTATCTTTGGGAGCGGCAGGTAAGGCCATTTGATCCCGAGACTGGTGAGGGACTTGAAACGCGTTTAGTCGAGGTTAATCCTGGCCAGTATAATGCCATCTCCTATGCGGTTGAAGATCCTGTTTCCCGTGCACAGATTAATGTTATTCCCGCAGGCGTAGTTGGCCCTGACTATGTTCGGCGTCTCCGCACTCTTACATATCAAGACGTCCTCTCGAGGGAAGATGATGCGTGGTCACTTTTCGAGAAAGAACTTGTCGAACAACTCGAACCAGATGTCCTGCTAATCGATGCCCGAACCGGCTTGGGAGACTGGGGGGGGTTATCGCTTTTGCGTCTTGCTGACGAGGCGTTTTTGGTCCTTTATCCGAGTGAACAAAACATGGACGGTATCCGATTTGTTCGAAAGACATTAACGGGTTTAACGGGGATAAAGTCGCATATTGTTTTGTCACCCGTACCTGAAGGGGTCATCGGCCAAGAATTGGTAGCAAGGTTTCTTCCTCTCCTTGACCTTGAACAAGATGGGGAGAGGGTTGAGATCCCTTATAGCCCAGGCATAGCGTCGGCTTCAATTTATCCCGTCGAAACGGCGATGCCAAATTATGCTCGTCTTGCTAATCAGATACGCGACACTCAAGTTGAAGAAAATTTAGAAACGACAATTAAGCATTCAAACCGCTGGCAAATTGTCGAATCTCTAAAGTTTCCGGAACGCGATGCTAGAGCTATTGTAGCCAGTGATTTCGATGCTTTTTTTCAGAAAACATCAGATTTTGATAAATTCCTTGATGATGCTCGTTGGGTTGTCCGAGGGCGCAAGGGCACGGGAAAATCAACGTTGTTCCACTTATTTGTCGAACACCGAGATAATGCCAGTAAGCGCTCTTATGGAAAACTTGAGCATATCTACATACTTCCTGGTCACGGGCCCGCGGTTGATGCAAGATTTCGGCCTACAACTGATGAATTTGGATCGCTTCAAAGAGCGCTTGAAAAATCAAATATTGATTGGCTCTCACTGTGGCGCGCATATGCAATTGTAAGAATTTTTACTTCCACCAGGAAGGGCTTGCTTGAACCTCTGCTAAAACAATCCGGGATGAAAGGCCTGCGAACGCATCTTACGTCATCTTTTGGGAGCCGGGCACCGGAACGTTGGCGATCAGAGCACACTACTGCTCTTATGGACGTTCTGCAAGATCCATTAAATGGATTATGTCGAGACCTAATGGTGGATTTGAACCAAAGCCTCGGTGAAAGCGGAAAAAAGCTTTGGCTACTCTATGATGACCTTGACCAAGATATCAAGGAAGAAAGTACATGGCAGAGCGATGCCCTCGGCGGATTACTGCGTCTAGCTTATGACTCTAATAATCAGGATTTGCATAACCTTCGATTTAAGATATTTCTTCGAGAGGATATTTGGAGCAAGCTCGTTTTTACAAATAAAAGTCATTTCGGAGAACCGAGAACTCTTCTTCTTCAATGGAAAATTGAAGACTTTCTTAGACTTGCTTATAGGTTAGCAACCGGCGGTTCCTCTGAATTTTCTGCACTTGCGCAAAGACACTTTCCTTTATCAGAAGCCGAGGTTGACTCTGCAAGTGAAGAGCAGCTTCGCCAAGCGCTCGCACCACTGTGGGGTTTAAATCAAGAAAAGGGAAAAAATGCTTTTGCTGCAAGATGGGTTTACTCTCGAATGACCGATGCAAAAGGCAACACTTATCCTAGATCATTGACGGTGCTTTTGCAGAAAGCTAGAGACCATGAGCTTGAAGGACAAAACGATTCGAAGGCAATACCAAGCAATCGATTGCTCAGCCCTCCGGCAATGCAAGCTGGTCTAGAAGCTGCATCTGCCGAACGCGTAGATGCTCTTAAGAACGAATATCCCAACTTGAAGCGGTTTCTGGAAGACATTCAGGATAATCAATCTCTTCGCTCGCAATTCACAATCCAAGAACTGAAAAAAGTCTGGAAAAAAACGTCGGAAGAGCTCTATTCAACGTTTGATGCATTTGTGGGTCAACTGGAAGCGTCAGGTCTCCTAATGACCAAGTCTGGAAAAGCATCATACCATTATGGCTTTGCAAGCCTTTACATCGACGGCCTGCGAGTTACACGAGTGCAGGGAGAGAAAAAGTAGAGGTGAGTTTATGTTTAGGTACTGTCAGTATTCATATTCGCTACAAATTTCCTACTTTAGGGTACCCACAGGATTCTTGTAAAAGCTCTGTGGATAACGTTGGCCGCAAGGAGAATTTTCACAACATCAGTTAATGCGTTCTGTATGTCGCTACTCATTACTTCGTCATGAATGATAAAATATGTTATCAATGGTAAAACTGGGTAAAAATAATCACACTTTTTTACCATACCAGCCGTGCCTGCAGTCGTTGCGCGCATCATAAGATTTGAGGAGGGCAAGCAATATCCAGCACGGCGCAGGCATTATTTATGTCTTCTTCAGGTTTTTGGCCCAGAACGGAACACGGCCCCAACGTATCATGGAGCCTATGCGACCACTGTCAGCATCACGCACAACAGGCATGTCCATGGTGGACTTCCAGGTGTAAACAGCCGTTTGCTGTTCGATCAGTGATCTTCGGCAAATTTCTTTAGTCTTGCCAACGCATGATCCCATTGTCCGGAAACCTCATCCAGATAGGCCCTGAGATCGTCAATCGGCTCGGGATCGAGCGCAAACCTGCTCTCGCGGCCTCTCTGCACACTGTGAACGATCCCCGCGTTTTCCAATACCCGCAGGTGCTTGGTGACCGCCTGGCGGGTAAGCACAGTCCCTTCCGCCAGCCGCGAAATGGAATGGGATTGGCCATCGCAGAGTTTCGCGATCAGGGATAGCCGCGTCGGGTCTCCCAAAGCCGCAAATACGTTCGCATAGGCATGCTGTTTTGCCGAGGCCACGCTAAGCATTTGCATCGACGTGATTTTCCATATTTTTGATCTGCTCTTCCCATCCGCCATCATTCATGCGGAGTGCTTCCATGCGGCGGCCGGCGGGAATTTTGTCGAATCCGGATTCGGTGACGCGAAGCAGGGTGCCGCCGGGGATTTGCTGCAACCTGAAATCCACCAGGGCAGGGGTTTCCTTCGAATAGTCTATCGCGGGATCCACGGCATAAGGATGCCAGGTGAAGGAAAACAGCGTTTCGGGCTCCATGCGGGCCACACTGGCACGCAACTTTTTTGTTGCCCAATGAGAATTTCGCATCCAACCGGCAAGCTCTTGAAAAACTCGCCGGTAATCGTCTACACTTTGGTGCCTCCACCAGCAGTCCGGGGTATTTCGTGGAGGAAGCACGCACCCACGATTTTTCCTTTTTCTCGTGTCATAGTCCGAGTCCGGAAGCCTCGGCAATCTCGTCTCGTCCCAGAAACAGCATTGCCGGAGAAGAAAATAGAACCTTTCCAGCTAGCGGAAGAAGAAACCCAGCCGTCCACCATCGTCGCCAACGCCCCCGGCATGGTTTTCCAGTATGTTCAGGGCGAAGATGGCCGGTACGCCTTGCCGTTCGTGAGCGATCAGTGCCTGAACGTGCTGGGCTTGCCCGTCGAGACGCTGCGGAGCAACCCGGAGCTGTTCATGGATATCGTTCTGCCCGAGGATCGCGAAAGCCTGCGCCGCTCCAAAGCCGAATCGGCAGCCGGCCTCGGCACTTGGAACTGGGAAGGACGCCTGTGGATCGAGTCGTTTCACGATGTGAAATGGATCAGCCTGCGCGCGAGCCCGCGGCGGGAGGAAGGAACCGGGGTGATCTGGGAAGGCATCATCATCAATATCACCCAGAGCCGGCGCAGGGAGGCGGAACTCAAGGAATCCCACGAACGGCTGCGCGAGGTGTCGTCGCATGTCATGGCGGCAAGAGAACATGAGCGCATCCGCATCGCGCAGGAGATCCACGACGACCTGGGCGGAAACCTCACCGCGATCAAGATCGACCTGGATTGGCTGAGCCGCCACATCGGAGAGGATGACGCCGTATTGCTGGAAAAAATTCAAACCATCGATCGGCTGGTGGACCGCACTATCGACTCCATCCGGCGCATGTCGCGCGACCTGCGCCCGGGCATCATGGATTTCGGCATCGTCGCGGCGATCGAATGGGAGGCAGGCGAGTTCAGCAAACGCCTCGGGATTCCCTGCGAAGTGAGCTGCGCGCAGGAAGACATCGATCTGGAGCAGGACGCCGCCGTTGCCGTATTCAGGATATTCCAGGAAGCGCTTACCAATATCGCCAAGCATGGACGAGCTTCGCAGGCTTGGGTCCGGCTGGATACTTGCGGATCTGGAAACGACGCTTCGGGGTGCGTGCTGGAGCTCGAGGTGCGGGACAATGGCCGTGGCATTACGGAGCTCGACAAGGCAAAGCTGAATTCCTTCGGCATTCGCGGGATGGTCGAGCGTGCCGGCCTGCTGGATGGCAAGCTGACCGTGAGCGGCGCGCCGGGAGAGGGCACCACGGTGCTTTTATCGATCCCGCTGGCGCCGGAAGAAAATGACACCCTCCGCGACCCGCGCCCCGGCTCCTGGCATGAATAGGCTAAGGAACCTCTGAATAAGTTCTCGCTGAGCGCGTTGCTGGTAAAATCGGGAAGATCATGAGGCGCGCGACGCAGGTCGTAGCCGGGACTACGATGCCAGGGAGCGCAACGCCATGGCTCCCCGGAGCGTGGCCCGAGGGGCCTCGCGGAGCGGGGATCGGGCAGCGGAGGGGATGCTTCGACCGCACCCCAATATTGTTGGGGCGCAGGCATCCCGCTGCGGGGTCGCATCTCCCTTCGGAAGACACTGCTCCGCTCTGGCGCGGCCGCACCATTCGCGTCGTCGCCTTTCGCGCATTCCATCCCGCAAAGCTACCTTCGCGCCAGCGAAGACTTGTTCAGAGATTCCTAACACCATGAATATCCTCATTGTCGACGACCATGCCATTGTGCGCCAGGGCCTGCGGCAGATTTTGGCGGAGAGCGGTGAACCCATGCTCATCAAGGAAGCGGATTGCGGTTCGGAAGCGATGCGCCACGTACGCGAGGGCGAGTGGAATGCGGTGGTGCTGGATATCTCGCTGCCGGACAGAAGCGGCATCGATGTCCTGAAGCAGATCAAGAAGGAGTACCCCAAGATCCCCGTGCTCATGCTCAGCATGCACGAGGAAAGCCTTTATGCGCTCCGCTCCCTCAAAGCCGGCGCTTCGGGCTATATCACGAAACAGAGCGCGCCCGCCGAGCTGACGGCCGCGATCCGGCAGGTCGCCAGGGGCCGCAAATACCTCACGGCGGCGCTGGCCGAGGCGATGGCCGACAGCCTTGGCGTCAATCACGAGCAACCGCCCCATGCAACGCTTTCCGACCGCGAGTACCAGACCCTCTGTCTGATCGCTTCGGGCAAGGGGCTGACCGATGCGGCCGAGGAGATGCGCCTGTCCGTAAAGACGGTAAGCGTGTATCGCGCGCGCGTGCTGGAAAAGATGAAGCTCAAGAACAATGCCGAGCTGACGCGCTACGCCATCAAGAACGGCCTGGTCTGATCCGGCTGCTCTTTTCCCTCTTCCCCTTGCAGATTCCACAGATAGGTAAGTCTGTGCCATTCTCCCCATCGCGCGGGCGCTATCCCGAGCTGAAAAATCCGGGGAAAAAATATTCCAGCGACGGTTAAA
>MKVR01000001.1 GCA_001899235.1 Nitrosospira sp. 56-18 | reverse complement strand
ATCAACATCATCACCACCATACTGAACATGCGCGCGCCGGGCATGACGCTGATGAAGATGCCGCTGTTCGTCTGGACCTGGCTCATTACTGCCTACTTGCTGGTCATGGTGATGCCGGTGCTGGCGGGCGCGGTCACCATGCTGCTGACCGACCGCAATTTCGGCACCAACTTCTTCAATGCGGCGGGCGGCGGCGATCCGGTCATGTTCCAGCACATCTTCTGGTTCTTCGGACACCCGGAAGTCTATATCATGATCCTGCCCGCGTTCGGCATCGTCTCCGAGATCATCCCGACCTTCGCGCGCAAGCCGCTGTTCGGCTACTCCTCGATGGTGTACGCGACTGCGTCGATTGCCATCCTGTCGTGCATCGTATGGGCGCATCACATGTTCACCGCCGGCATGCCGGTCACCGGCCAGCTGTTTTTCATGTATGCGACCATGCTGATTGCCGTGCCCACGGGGGTGAAGGTGTTCAACTGGACCGCCACCATGTGGCGCGGCTCCATGACCTTCGAGACGCCTATGTTGTTTGCCATCGGTTTTATCTTCCTGTTTACGCTCGGCGGCTTCAGCGGCGTGGTCTGCGCCATCGTGCCGATCGACATCCAGGTGCAGGACACCTACTACGTGATCGCGCACTTCCACTACGTCCTAGTATCTGGAGCCCTGTTTGGCATATTCGGCGGAGTCTATTACTGGATACCCAAGTGGACCGGGCACATGTATGACGAAACCCTGGGCAAGACGCACTTCTGGCTGTCGATGTTCTTCTTCAACCTTGCCTTCTTCGTGCAGCACTTCCTGGGACTGGCGGGCATGCCGCGCCGCATTCCGGATTATGCGCTGCAGTTCGCGGACTTCAACATGATCTCCAGCATCGGGGCATTCGGTTTCGGATTTTCCCAGTTGCTGTTCCTTTACATTGTGCTGAAGTGCATCCGTGGAGGAGCGAAAGCCGAAGCGAAGCCGTGGGAAGGGGCAAATACACTGGAGTGGACGCTGCCGTCGCCGGCACCCTACCATAGCTTTGAAACACCTCCGGTAGTCAGATAAGCGACGTGCGGAAAGATTTGCCAGCAGAGGAAGCACGAAGGCGTCGCGGAGCGATAAGAACCGGGCTGATTCTGCTGGCAATGGTCGTGGCAATTTTTGTTACCGTTTTGGTGAAAAACTGGAAATGAGCGTACTTCAGGCCAACTCCATCGTAATGAAAAAACTACTGGTTTTTACAGTGGTCATGTTTGGCTTCGGCTTTGGGCTCGTTCCCTTTTATGAAAAAATCTGCGAAGTCACGGGAATCAACAATCTGCTCCAGGCCGATACCATCGCCGAAAATACCCAGGTGGATACCGGTCGATGGGTGACGGTGCAGTTGGACTCGAACACCCGAGGATTGCCCTGGGAATTCAAGCCACTGCAGTCGAATGTGCGGATCCACCCGGGTGAACTGGTGCAGGTGGTGTATGAGGTCCGAAATAATTCGGATCGTGAGATTACCGGGCAGGCGATACCTAGCTACGCGCCGCAATTGCTGGGAAAGCACTTGAAGAAGCTGGAGTGTTTCTGTTTCAGCAAGCAGGTGCTGAAGCCGAATGAAGTCCGGCAAATGCCGGTTCAGTTTCTGATTGAGCCGGGCCTGCCGACTGATTATGACACCGTAACTATTTCATATACATTTTTCGAGCTTGGAGGCGACTAGCCCTATCAGACTATCCGTTGCGGAAATGAGTCGGGGGTCGACGGCAGGAATTGAAAGACGGTAATGAAAAACCGGAGAAAGGTACTTTTTTACAGGCAATGAAGGCAGTGTCGTGGGCATTTTTCGGGATTCGTAAAAACACCGATCACGATCATGACGCGGCAACACTGACAATGGGACAGGTGATAATCGCCGGTATCGTGGGAGCAGCCTTGTTTGTATTGGGTGTGGTATTGGTGGTTAAGTTGGTGACAAGTTAAAATCAATCAAATATACGCAGGAGAAAGAGCATGAGTCAACACGCAGCAGATCATGGTCACGATCACTATTACGTTCCAGCCCCATCGACATATCCCATCACCGGGTCGATAGCGCTGCTGTTCATGGGTTT